>NZ_JAQFNK010000001.1:0-1172983 GCF_027710505.1 Bacillus cereus group sp. TH152-1LC
GAAATGGACTTCGCCTTTGGTAGCAAGAATCCCACTGACGTTAGTCAGCTTGCCCCTTTAGGGGTGGGAGTGTCAATTAGTGATTAGCAGTTTAAAGAAAAAATAGCTATGTAAACAAATGTTACAGAAACAAAAAAAGAATCTCCGTTTTATAAACGAAGATTCTTCTAATTTCTATTGGAGTTTCATATCAGTCATTAATACTTGTACTTTCCCTTTTCCCGTTTCAGTAGAAGTAAATAACGTTGGTTCTTTTTCTATAGAAGTTGAGTGATAATAAACATATAAATGTCTTACACCGCTTACATCTACAGTAACGTCTTTCATTGGTGAATCACTTGTAACTTGTTCATGTAGTAATGGAGTTCCTGTTGGATTCCCATCTCCTTCTGAATTAAAGTCATCACCGTAAATAAAGACTTCATAAGTTCCGCCTTGTCCTTTGAATTTCTCTCCTGCACCTAATTTAAACTTTAATGTTTTAAATTCCTTACCTAATGAATATTCATAAGTAGCACGTTCAGAAGTATCTCCTATGCCGTGATTCCAGAATGTTCTATCTGATTGGATTCCATTATAATATTTTTCTCCATTCACAGCAGTAAATCCATCTAATCCTAAATCATCAAGATAGCTTTCATTATCTATGATTGGTAAATCATCTAAATGAATTGGTCCAGAATACTTCTTGCCTTTTGCTGCATCAAAACTAAATAGGATGCCATCAAAATCAAAGTTAATAATAGAACTATTATCTTTTGCAAACGGAATTTTTGATTCTAATGTCATAGTGAAGTCAACCGGTATACCTGCAAAAAGTTCAGACTGTTTCATTGAAATAGAAGGAGTCCCGTATTTATGAATAAAAGGTCTCGTATAGTGGAGCTTGCCATCATCAAATGTCATGTCCTTTTTACTTTCAATTTTCCCGCTAATTTTTAACTCTTCTGATTTTGTTGAGTCAATATAAATATTATCGATTGTCAGCTTAAAATCATCATTTTCTCCCTTGATGTTTAACTTATCAGCAGAATTATTAGTAATCATTTTTAAAGCAGGAATTTTTGTTGTTCCTGTAGGTTCTTTGAAAGTTAAACTTTTCACATCGACTGGATTATTATTATTTTCATTTTTCTTAAAGCTGTAGTCCATTCTCATTAATTTCGTTCCGTCTACTTTGCGCAGTGATTCATAAACTATAATCATCGAATCTTTCACGAATCGATATCCTGAAAAGTCAGCCTTGCTCAATTCTTCGGATTTTCCAGAATCTGTTACGAATTTTAAATTAACATCAGGAATTGTTGCATTTTTTAGTTCTCCATCTAATTGGATTGCCGCCACAATTGTTCCTTCTGGAGTAATTGTTTCACCAATAAGCGTTGCCTTTCCTTTGCTGTTTTCAAATAAAACTTCGTTTCTCTTGTTTACAGAAATTTCTTCTACAATGTTCGGTTCTTTTTCAGCTTCTTTTTTAGAATTTCCAGTTTTAGAGACTTCTACTTGTTCCTCTGAATTTGTTACCTTTTCTTCTTTGCTAACTTTTTCTTCCTTAGCACACCCAGCTCCAAGTGCTAAAGACAAACTCATAACAGCAATCCCAATCTTTTTCATAATTTGCTCCTCCTTTTTTTGGATACACAGTTCCGTCTTTCCTATACAGGAAAACAATTCCTAACACATAGTATTATAGAATTATGGATTTGACAAGACCCGCCTTAAATTCTACTTTTTTCGTTCCTTTAATATGTACGTCTTTTCTAGTTGCCATAACTCATTTCCACCACTGTCTCTGTGTTTCTAAATTGATAATACCGTAAAAATTACGTAAAATCAAGTGCGGAATACTGAAAATGAAAATGTTTGTTTTTAAATAAAATAGATTTTCTGAATTTATGTAAATTCTAAATACAAGAATTTTCTAACAATAGAAATTAGTTTTATATATTATTTAAAGATTTGGTCTGGTAATTTTCTATAAATGAAGATAATTAAAATACATTTATTTTAATTGCTATTTTCTGCTATGTAATTAATGGTTTAAAGAATGCTTCTCTATGTATTTATGTATTGCGAAAACAAAAAAATCCTCGTTTTATAAACGAAGATTCTTTTAATTTTTATTGAAGTTTCATATCAGTCATTATTAATTGTACTTTTCCTTTTCCAGTGTCAGTAGTAGTGAACAATGAATCCTTATGTTCTATCGTATTTGAGTGATAATAAACATATAAGTGTTTAACCCCGGTTACGTCTACCGTAACGTCTTTCATTGGTGAATCACTTGTAATTTGCTCATGTAATAATGGAGTTCCTGTTGGGTTTCCGTCTCCTTTTGTATCAAAGTCGTCCCCATAAACAAAGACTTCATAAGTTCCGCCTTGTCCTTTAAATTTCTCTCCTGCACCTATTTTAAACTTTAATGTTTTAAATTCTTTACCTAATGTATATCCAAAAGTAGCACGTTGATACTTATCGCTCACACCATGATTCCAGAATCCTTTATCTGATTGGATTCCATTATAATATTTTTCTCCGCTCACAGCAGTAAATCCATCTAAACCTAAAACCTCCAGACGGTCTTTATCATCTACAATTGGCAATTCATCTAAATGAATTGGTGCAGAATACTTCTTGCCCTTTGCTGCATCAAAACTAAAAGGAATGCCATCAAAATCAAAGTTAATAATAGAACTATTGTCCTTCCCAAACGGAATACTTGAATCTACTGTCATAGAGAAGTCAACCGGTATACCTGCAAAAAGTTGAGACTGTTTCACTGAAATATTAGATTTCCCTTCTTCATGAACAAAAGGTCTTTTATAGTGGTATTTACCATTATCGATTGTCAGGTCCTTTTTGCTTTCGATTTTCCCGTTAATTGTTAACTTTTTAGATGTCGATGGGTCGATACTAATACTATTAATCGTCAGCTTATAATCATCATTTTCTTTCTTGATGTTTAAATTATCAGCAACAGTATTAGTATTGTTGGAAGCATTGCTACTACTAGAAGTATTACTATTGCTATTACTATTACTATTACTAGAAATATTGTTATTGGTAATCATTTTTACAGCAGGGATTTTTGTTGTTCCTGTAGACTCTTTGAAAGTTAAACTTTTCACATCCACTGGAAATTTATTTTCATTTCTATTAAAGCTGTAGTCCAATCTCATTATTTTCGTTCCATCTACACTACTGCCTGATTCATAAACTAAAAACGTTGAATCTTTCTCGAATCGATATCCTGAAAAGCTAGACTTGCTCAATTCTACATCTTTACCAGTATCAGTTATAAATTTTAAATTAATATCAGGAATTGTTGCATTTTTTAGCTCTCCATCTAATTGGATTGCTGCCAAAATTTTTCCTTCTGTAGTAATTGTTTCACCAACAAATGTTGCCTTCCCTTTGTTGTTTTCATATATAACTACGTTTCTCTTGTTTACAGAAGTTGCTTCTATGAGGTTCATTTCTTTCTCAACTTCTGTTTTAGGATTTTCAGTCTTTGAAGTTTCAGTTTTAGAGACTTCTACCTGTTTCTCTGGCTTTTTTCCTGTTTCTTCTTTACTAACTGTTTCTTCCTTAGAGCAAGCCGCTGCTCCAAGTGCTAAAGATAGACTCATAATAGCCAATCCAACCTTTTTCACAATTAGTTCCTCCTTTTTGAATACATAGTTTTGTTTTCCTTATACAGGAAATTAATTCCTAACGACATGTTATTATAATTTTATGAATTTTACAAGTATTTTCTTTGAAGGGAAGATTGATTGTCTATTAAATACTAAATTTGTAAGGAGTGGATTATATATGTCAACTATTTCCCTATGTATGATTGTAAAAGATGAAGAAAAACATCTGCCAAATTGTCTAAAAAGTGTTAAAGAATTAGTGGATGAAATCATCATTGTTGATACAGGTTCAACAGATAAAACTGAAGATATTGCAAAGGACTTTGGAGCACAGATATATCATTTTGAATGGATTCAAGATTTTGCAGCAGCAAGAAATTTCTCTTTAGAAAAAGCCACAAAAGAATGGGTTTTATGGCTAGATGCAGACGAATCTATTGAAAAAATTAATATCAATGAATTAAAAGAAAAACTAAATACTACTAATCAATTAGGTTTTGAGGTCGAAATTCATAATTTATTAGTAGAAAACAAGGCTCCTTTAATTCATAAATCCATTCGACTTTTTAAAAATGGATTAAATATAAATTTTATGAATAAGGTACATGAGCAACCTTCGATTCATAATAATAATATTCCATATTACGAAGTTGGTACTCTTCCTATTGCGATAAATCACATAGGTTATCGTGAAGATGTTGTGATTGATAAAGATAAGCAGGATAGAAATTTCAAGATTTTAAAAGAAGAATTAAAAAACAATCCAAACAATCGTTTCTTGCATTTCAACATGGCAAATGAATATTTGCGAAATGAAGATTATCATAATGCCCTATACCATTACAAAATTGCTACAAATAATAAAAAAGATAACGAAATGTTGTCTCATTCTTTATTGAAAATGGTACTGGCGCTATATGAATTAAAGAGATTTGATGAAATGTTTGAATTGCTAAACGAAGGTCAAAAAAGATTCCCAGATTACACTGATATTTATTATTCAAAAGCTGACATACTAGAGAAATTGGGTAGAGATGAAGAAGCGAGATATCTATATGAATTATGTTTGAAAAAAGGAAATCCAAAAAAGAATTACATTACAAGGCAAGGTGTTGGAGACATTTTACCACAGAAAAAACTTGTAGATTTATACTTAAAAAGTGGGTTTTATAAAAAAGCAGCAGCTTCCCTGCTACAGTTAATTTCCTTTAATAAATATGATTTAAAAGTTGTAACAAGTTTAATGAAATTATATAAAATAAATTTCTCAGCATTTGATATAGAAATGGTAATAAATGAATTATATCCTGGTGATGATGAACAGGATATGCGCCTTAAATTGGAATTATCATATTTGTTAAGATTGGGAAATCTATTTGCAAAGACATATCCTAAAACAAAAAGTTTCTTATCCGAAGAATTAATAACTCAATTCGATGTATTTTATCACCTATCGAATCAAGAATTTGATATAGCAAAAGAGTTATTGATAAAAGAAGAACCAAAAGAAGAGCTATATTTGATACAGTATTATCTATTCACAAGAGACGCTTCTATATCTGATTATGCTAATGATGACGTGAAAAAATTAATTAGATTTTTGGATACGGGAAAAAGAAAAGACGCTTTTCATATGTCTAAAAATACATATATTCTCTTTATGGATGAAGCAATTAGAATTAAAAACGAAGAATTTATAACAAAAGGATTGGACCTTTCAAAAATATTTAACTCTATTGTTAAGGGGGAATTAGGTAATTTATTCTATTCTCATTTAAAATATGAATTGGCTGCGGAATATTATGCAAAATATTTAATTGAAAATGAAAATGATTTTATGGTTACGCTCACGGTTGCAGAGATTTACTTAGCTCTTGGTCTTGAATTGGATGCATTAAAATTTGCTCATAAGGCAATGAAACTAAATGAAACACATTTTCGTTCAATGGAAATTATTTTAGAAGTATACAAGAGTTTGAATGAAATGGAACAAGCCAATTCCCTAGCAAAAGAAATGGCTAAGTATTTCCCATACGACAATTATTTGAAGCAATTTTAAAAGGTGATATTATTTCACCTTTTATTTTTTTTATCATTTCTAAATACTCCCCTTTCTTGAAAGAAAGACTCCTACATGTTTTTCTGTTAACTTATCGGTTTATTCATGAATGAATTCTAATGATATTTTGAATTCAATCTTAAAAAATTATATTTTTAATACCCTACTCCCCCGCTGATTCGTGCTTGACGTTTGGGTCTTCTTATTAAAAGTGCTAAAACTCTTCATTAAAAATTATAATCTTAGTTCAAAATGTGCCGATGGTTTATTTAGAACCCTTACTTGGTCGAAGATAGGAGGAATTTTATGGATTTAACCACGATAGTCGGTATAATTTTAGGAATCATTGCTATTGTAGGAGGGATGATTTTTAAAGGAGCATCAATATCAGCTCTAATAAACCCGGCAGCAATAATGATAATTTTGGTTGGGACTACAGCTTCTGTTTCAATAGCTTTTCCTGGAAAAAACTTAAAAAAGTTTCCTACATTACTAAAGATTATTTTTACGAACAAGAAAAATCAATTAACTTACCAACAAATTTTAGAGATGTTTATGAGATGGACAACGGAAAGTAGAAAAAACGGAATTTTGTCTCTAGAAAAGGAGTTAAAAGAAATTGATGATGAATTTGTTCGAAAAGGATTAAAGTTTGTTATTGACGGTGTAACTGCACATGAAATCGAAGCACTATTAGAAAACGAAATAGAAACAATGGAAGAAAGACATGCTAAAGGCGCACTACTCTTCACCCAAGCAGGAACTTATGCTCCTACTTTAGGGGTATTAGGAGCAGTTATCGGTCTAGTAGCTGCATTAGGAGACTTATCTGATATTGAAAAGATAGGACATGCAATCGCAGGTGCTTTCATTGCAACACTTTTTGGTATATTTACAGGTTACGTCTTATGGCATCCTTTCGCTAATAAACTAAAACAAAAATCTGCTGAGGAAATGGAAAAGAAAAAACTTGTTCTTCAATGTCTTCTTTTATTACAAGCTGGTGCTTTTCCGTTTCTTATGGAAAACAGAATTTTAAGCGCAGTTTCAGAAACAGAGAGAAAATTATTATCTAACAAAGATAAATCGGGAGAAAAGAAATAATGGGAAAACATAAAAAACATAAAAAACATGAAGAACACGTAGATGAATCTTGGTTAGTTCCTTATGCAGATGTGTTAACTCTTTTATTAGCATTATTTATTGTTTTATTTGCCATGAGTTCTGTTGATTCACAGAAATTCAAACAATTAATGCTTTCTTTTAATGAAGAATTTAAAGGAGGCACAGGAAGAGAAGAATTCTTAAGTCAAGAAGCCGCAAAACAACCTGAAAATTTAAAAGAAAAACCTGCTGCAAAACCTGATTCGACGAAAGAATTAGAAAAAAAATTGAAAGCGCAAGAAATGAATGAATTGAGACAACTGAAAAAGAGAATGGACCAATACATAGCAAAAAATCATTTAAGCTTATCTTTAAAAACAACTTTAACAGAAAGAGGATTAATGTTAACGATTTTAGATAATGCATTATTTGATTCTGGAAAAGCATATGTCAAAAAAGATTCTATACAATTAGCTCATGAAATCTCAAAGCTTTTAATTTCTAAACCTCCAAGGGAAATCATGGTTTCTGGTCATACAGATAATGAACCTATTTCAAATTCCGAATTTAGCTCGAACTGGGATTTAAGTGCGCAAAGAGCGGTGAATTTCACGGAAGTCTTGCTAGAAAACACTGAACTGCAACCTGAGAAATTTAGTGCGATTGGTTATAGTGAATATCATCCAGTAGCATCCAATGACACTAAAGAAGGAAAATCGAAAAACAGACGTGTAGAAGTGCTAATTTTACCTTTAACAAAACAATATTATCCAAACCTAAATAAATAATAAAATTGTACTTTTATAACTATTTAATATACAAAAGCAAGGTGATTCATAGCCTTGCTTTTTTTGATGATTCTCTTTATGTTTCTTCTCCCCTGCCTAGTAATATTTTGAAGGACTTACTTGCTATATCTCTAATAGATGGTATAAGAAGGAAGAGATTTCAAAAAACGCTTAACAGGTAAGGGAGTGTCTTTCACTTCTTTGTAAGATTAATTTTTTATAAATTAGGGGTTGATAATATGTTACAGAAATATTGGAAACCTTTATTGGCAACTAGTCTTGTATCTGTAGTTATGGTCGGTTGTTCTAACGAAAAACAAATCGCACCTGATAAAGAACAAGAAGTTACTAAAAAAGGTGATTTTAAACTTGATGCATACTATAAATTAAATGATAAAGATACTTTAGTAGAAGTAAATGGGAAAAAGCTTACTGTTGCAGAAGTGAAAAAGAACACTTTTGACCAAATGTTTTTAACGGAGATAAATCAATTTATAGAAAAACAGTTAATTTTGAAAAAGTATCCAGTATCAGATGCAGAGGTTGACAAAACCTTGAAAAAATACGGGAAAGTGGACGGAGTTGAATTAGATAGAGAACAAATTCGTCAACAAATGGCTTATGACAAAGCTGTACATGATGGAATTAAGGTTACTGATAAAGATTTAAAAGAAATTTATGATGCCAATTATAAAAATTCCGGAAAAACTTTTGAAGAAATGAAACCACAATTAAAAGAAATGGCTCCTTATTATTTTGGAAACAAAGTTTCTGAAAAATTAGCTAGCATAAGAACAAGTGAAGGTGTTTCATTTAAAGACAAAGAGTTGGAAAAACAAATTAATGATTTATTTGTAAAGCCTAAAACTAATAAAAACAATACACAAAACGAACCCGGAAAGATACTTGAAAAACAATAAATAAAGAACCAATTCTTTTGGAATTGGTTCTTTATTTATCAACTATATTTCTTTCTCTTTCTGCGACTAATAAGGAAGAAAAAAAATCTACGTTCTCTTTTGTTTCTTCATATAGTCTGATTGCATGTTTTCTTTTTTCTTTCCACTCATCATTTTTGTCTTTAGACATATACAAAGAATCCAAAACTAATTCATAATGAACTAGCTCAAATTTCTCATTCACATAATCCTTTAATAATTCATCATAAGAGCGAAAAACATAGTTGTCCTTTATCGCATCCATTATAACTCCCCTATTTTCTTCATATTTTTTTACAAAAGTTTATAAAATGTATTATATAGTACACGAATTAAAAAAAGTTCAGAATATCCATTTTATATAATTAGTAATATTTTCATTGCGATTACCGTTATTTATTATAGCTTGGCTATGTGAACATTTTAAAATTTTAATTTTTGAAAGGGGTATTTACAAGTGAGTGAAGAAAAAAAAGGTATTCTTTTAGATAGCGGAACGAATGAACTAGAAATAGTTACTTATACGGTTGGGAAAAATTTGTTCAGTATCAACGTTATGAAAGTGAGAGAGATTATTCACCCTTCATACGTAACACCAATCCCAGAAAGTCATCCAGCTGTAGAGGGTGTTCTTCAAGTTCGCGGAGAAATTATTCCCGTAATTAATTTAGCAAAAGCATTAGGAATTCAATCTACTACTGCTCCAGAAGACTCAAAATTTATTATTGCTGAATTAAATCAAATGAAAGTCGTTTTTAGAGTCGATGAGGTTCATAGAATCCAAAGAATCTCCTGGAAACAAATTGAGGAACCGTCTTCTCTTTCAATGGGATTAGAAGATACTACTTCCGGAATTGTAAAATTAGATGAGAAACTTATTTTGATGCTAGATTATGAAAAATTAGTATACGATATTAGTCCAAGTACCAATATGAGTATAAAAGATATCGAAACGTCGAGCGATAAAAATTTAGAAAGAAGCGATAAAGTAATTTATGTCGCAGAAGATTCTGCAATGTTACGTCAATTACTTGAAGACACCTTGAGAGCTTCTGGATATAACAATTTAACATTCTTTAAAAACGGTGAGGAAGCATTAATCCATATAGAATCAATATCAAAAGTGAATAAGATAACAGACGTTGTTCATTTATTAATTACAGATATTGAAATGCCTAAAATGGATGGTCATCATTTAACAAAACAAATCAAAGATAACCCTAATACACAACAACTACCTGTTGTTATATTCTCTTCGTTGATTTCAAATGAACTTCGCCATAAAGGTGACGTCGTAGGTGCAAATGCGCAAGTATCTAAACCAGAAATTAAAACATTAATTAATGCAATTGATAATTTATTGCTAGTTTAACAATAAATGTGCACATATATCTATGTGTATTCAAAAGGTGCTGATTAACAGCACCTTTTGAATTAAATTATATATTTAAAAAAGTAAATTAAAATTTTAAAGGGGGCTATTAATGATGAAAGAAACACAAGGCATTCTTTTGGAAAGTGGGACCAATGAATTAGAAATCATTACATTTAAAGTTGGTGTTAACTTATTCAGTATTAATGTTATGAAAGTGAAAGAAATTATCCATTCCTCTGAAGTAACAAGTATTCCTGAAAGCAATCCAGCAGTAGAAGGCATACTTCAAGTACGTGGGGAAATTATTCCTGTGATTAACTTAGCAAAAGCATTAGGAATTTCATCTCATGTTTCTAAGGAAAATTCGAAATTTATTATAACTGAATTGAATCATACTAAAGTCGTTTTTCGAGTTGATGATGTTCACAGAATTCAAAGAATTTCTTGGAAACAAATAGAAGAACCTTCTTCTCTTGCTATGGGATTAGAAACAACAACAGCAGGTATTGTAAAATTAGACAATACAATTATTTTAATGTTGGATTACGAAAAAATAATTTACGAAATTAGTCCAAATAATAACATGGTTATAAAAGATAAAAGTCTTTTGGATAAAAGAAAAAATGAAAGAAAAGGAAAAAATATTTATATCGCAGAAGATTCAGCTATGCTGCGTCAAGTTATAAAGGACACACTTGAATCTGCTGGTTATGAAAATTTAACATTCTTTAAGAATGGTGAAGAAGCATTGATTCGTATTGAAGAGTTGGCTTCTAATAAAAATAGCAAAATAACAGACAGTGTTAATTTGTTAATTACCGATATAGAAATGCCTAAAATGGATGGTCATCATTTAACCAAGAGGCTCAAAGAAAGTGAAAATACGAAGGAATTACCTATAGTCATTTTCTCATCATTAATATCGAATGAACTATATCATAAAGGAACATCTGTTGGTGCAGATGCACAAATCACTAAACCAGAAATAACAGAATTAATTAATACAATTGATAATTTGTTATTCTAATGTCAATGAATGAAAAACAGAAAAGGATTTTCAATACCTTCTCTGTTTTTTTATGGATAATCAATTTATTTTTTCTAATAATAGCGTATCTTCCTTTATATCTATCTTTTCAATGGTAACTGTTTTATTGACTGTAACACAATAACGAAATTGGTCTTTGATGATTTTCAAAGTGTCAGGTGACAAAACCTTATTTGATGGATACATGGTTTTTGAATAAATATGTTTTAAAGCATTTTCAGCACCATCAAAACTAACAGAAAAAATACCTGAACGTTTTCCATGCAATGCGTTTAAAATACTATCTACTTCTCTAGGAAATAGTTCATCTGCTATAACTCTATCAAAAGGAAGTAATAACCCTTTTGCAATCATGTCCATGTGTGGATGTATTTTTGTTTGGTCTCCAATGATATCAGAATTACTATTAAAACCAATTTTAAATACCATTCCCTCTCTTTCTGAGATATCGATTTCATTGTAATCGTCGAAGACTAATAATTTTTCACTTGAATCTAGAATATTAATTATGCTTCTCAGAATCGTTGTTTTACCTGTTCTTTTGTCACCTACAACTAAAATGTTTTTTCCTTCCAATAAGATATTTTTCAAAATGTCGATATCTTTATCATTTAACGAAACACCACTTTGCGGAACAATTTGTTTGTTTTCATTCACGGTCTCAATTTTCTCTCCCATTCTATCAAAAAACACAGTGAACACTATAAGATGCTCTTCTTAAACTTAGATACATCTTTCGTTCTAATATTCTTTGAAAAAAATAGATTTTGTCGCCTTTCAATAATTGTCCTTCTAGCGAGGGGCAGAATAAATGTAAAAGATTCCAAAAAAGCCCCCCTTCAAAAAGGGGGTGCTCTATTTAAACAGGGAGATTTTTATTTTTTTCCTGCTCTTTAGAAAAGTTGAAAAATCTTTGTTTATTTTTTTGATAAACCTAACTTTCGCTTCCTTAGATTTCCACATCTCCAGTTTTCTATATCGTTTTTAAAGCTTCTTATCGTTTTTAGCATATCTTGTATTTCTATTGTCCAGCATCCCCTCTTTATCACTAATTTACTCTTAACAGCTTCGGCTACCCTCATACGTTTTTCCTCTTGAATCATATAGAAAACTAAATTAAATACGTCTTTATTTTCTTCGGAATTATTCATACAATAATATAACTCTAATTCGTAACCTCCACACTGTTTAAGAATACGAATTTCTCGAACTCCCTTTTCTATGGTTTGAGAAAATTTCATTTTCTCTTCTTCTACTCTTAATTTAGCAAATTTACCCCCTAAAAAAGAAAAATCTGCGGGATTACATTTTATATGCAAGACAACTCCCTCATTTCCTAAATTCTTCTAAAATTATATTACTTATTATATGTGAAATCTTATTATTAGCACAAATTATAATCGTTTTAAAACGCTCATTTTTTCAACTAAAACAATTTGTTGACTAAATGTTTTTTCCGTGATAAAAAATTAAAAATTTGAACGTTTTTGCATTAATTAATCAGGAGGTTATTATGCTGAAAAAATATAGGTGTGAAATTTGCAACAAAGAACTAGATAGAGGCAATGTTTGTGATTCATGCAGTGAAGAAATCAATGGATTTATAAAGTCAATAAAAGAGCGTTTGAAAGAAGTTAGAAAAAAACGTGAAGAACAAGAAAAATAAAAGAAACCAATAGTATGTGTACTATTGGTTTCTTTATTATTTCAGTTTTTCACAATCTACAATTAACACTACTTTTCCATCTCCTAAAATCGTAGCACCGGAGAAGTAGTTATTTGATTCTTTAAAGAAATCACCTAAAGATTTTAATACTATTTCCCTTTGTCCTAAAATCTTATCAACTGCAACAGCAACGGTTCTTTCGTTGTTTTTAATAATAACAACTTGTAACCAATCCGTCTTATTACTTTCTAAGAATCCTTGTTTATGGAACAAATCTCTTAAAGAAATAATTTGTATTGTTTTTTCTCTGTAATTGATTACGTGCTTATGTTGAATGTTATGAACTTCTTCAGGAGAAAGCCTCATACTTTCAACAATATTACCTAGTGGAAACGCATAGCGATTTCCTGCTGTTTCAACAAGCATTGATTGGATAATAGATAACGTTAAAGGTAATTCAATTGTAAATACGCTACCTCTTCCTTCTTCTGATTGAACCGATAAGTTTCCGCCTAATTTAGAAATAGTTGTTTTAACAACATCTAAACCTACTCCACGCCCTGAAATATCTGATATTTTTTCTGCTGTACTAAATCCTGGTTGGAGAATTAAGTCATATACTTCTAAATCTGAAAGCTTCAAAGCATCAGACTCTGTAATAATTCCATTTTTAATTGCTTTTTCAACAACGCGTTTGCGATTGATACCGCCACCATCATCAGTAATTTGGATTACTACACTATTACCGCTATGGAATGCTTCTAGACAAACTGTTCCCGTAGAATCTTTTCCTGCTGCTACACGTTTTTCTTTAGTTTCTATTCCGTGGTCAACAGAATTTCTAATTAAATGAACTAGAGGGTCCCCAATTTCATCAATTACAATTCTATCAATTTCTGTATCTTCACCTTTGATAATTAAGTTGATACTTTTCCCTAAATCTTTTGCCAAGCTTCTAATCATTCTTGGGAAACGATTAAATACAGTTTCTACTGGAACCATGCGCATATTTAAAACTATATTTTGAAGTTCCTTAGATACATTTGCCAAACGTTGTAATCTTTCATTTAATTCTTGATTTTCCATTTGTTGTGCAATCTCTTCAATTCTACCTCTTTCGATAACTGTTTCTTCAAACATATTCATTAAATCTTCTATTTTTTCAATATTCACGCGAATAGTTTGGCTAGCTGCTCTTTTAGTAGAATCTACATCTGCTTTTTTAGGCGTTGCTTTAACATTTGCTGGTTCTTGTTTAGTTACTTCTCGTTTAGGGCTTGGTACATTTGATGTTTCAGTTTTTTTTGTTTCAACTTCTTTGGTTGTTGACTCTTCGATAATGTTTTCTACTGTAACATTCTCAATTTCCGAAACTGATGCTGCCGTTTTCTGAATTTCCTCATTTGATGCACTAGAATAGAGAGAAATGTTAATAACTAATTCGATTTCTTCTTTCTCTATATCTTCCACTGAAGGTACAGTATTAACAATTTCGCCTAGTGAAGCTAAAGAATCAATCACCATCAAAGCACGAACACTTCTCAACAAACAATCTTCTCTCAAATGGACTGTTATCTGATGCGTAGCATCGATTTTATCTTCTTGAGATTCAAAAGTTTCTGTTTTAGGATTTTCAGAAACAATGTTGGAGCCTCCATTTAATAGTTGTTTTAATCTATTAACTGTTCCACTCACGTCTAAATGACCTTGACCTCCATCTTGGATATCTACAACCATTCTCTCAAGGTTATCAATACATTCAAAAATAACATCAATAACTAAGGAATTGACACTCATTTTATTATTTCTTATAGAATCTAATACATTTTCCATTTCATGAGTTAAGTTCGAAATATCAAGAAATCCCATAGTTGCTGCCATACCTTTAAAGGTATGAGCAGAACGGAAGATTTCACTTACAACAGTTATGTCTTCTGGGTTATTTTCTAGTTTTAAAACATTTTCATTTAAAGCTTGAAGATGTTCTTGGCTTTCTTCCAAGAACATACTTATAAATTCTTGCTCCACTTATACTCACACCTTTCCATTATTGTAATGCTTTGCGAAGAGCTTCTAATACACGAGGACCTTGGAATGGTTTAACAACAAAGTCTTTTGCTCCATTACGTATAGCATCTAAAACCATAGCTTGTTGTCCCATTGCTGAACACATTACTACTTTTGCATTAGGGTCCATTTCACGAATTCTTTTTAGTGCCTCAAGTCCATCTACATCAGGCATTGTGATATCAAGTGTAACAATGTCTGGTTGTAACTCTTTATATTTTTCAACTGCTATCTCTCCGTTTTCTGCTTCACCAACTACTTCAAAATCGCTTTCGTCTTTTAAGAAATTCTTAATCATCATTCTCATGAAAGCTGCATCATCAACAACTAAAACTTTATAAGCCATTATAAAACCTCTCCCTTACCAAGATAAATAATATTGAGACCATTTAATATACATCTCAAATTGCAAAAATAAATATGACACAAAAAAACAAATTGTGTAAAAAAATCAAAAGATTCTACGGTTTTGTCGCAATATAAAATGGAGCTATTATATATAACGAGAATTTTTAAAAAATCAGAAGGAGAATTGTTATGAATTTTATTCTAAGCTGCACATCTATTCTTTCGACTTTTTTGCTTCGTTTCTAAATTTCACTTTATTTGCCACACAACCATGTAAACTTCTATTTAAATTTCTAATATAATAGACATATCCTTGTAAATATATATTACCAAGCTCATTTCTTTCTTAGGATTTTAACTGGAGTGTGTATTCTTCATTAAATAGTATAAAAACCTAATTCTAAATCCTTTTTTTATTCATAAAAACAATATCGTTTCGTAATAAATCAGCAATTATGAAATTAGAACAAATAAACGTAAAGTTATAATAACATTGCGTTTATTTGTTCTAATTGTCCATGTGAATCTGTATGATTAACGTTTTGCACGAAGTATTTCTTTAACAACTTGTTCTTCAGCCTTTACATTGTAACAACTTCTAAATGATTCCGATAATCTTCTTTTTTCACTTTTATTTAACTTATTAATTGCATTACTCATTGTGTAATAAGCATACTCATCTTGTGAAACCTTGATTATTGCATTTTTCCACTCATAAAATTCAGCATTTTTTTCTTGATGGTTATCTGCGCTATTTGGCATTGGGATAATAATTGATGGAATTCCAAAATAGGACAATTCTGTAAGTGTTGTTGAACCCGCTCTTGCTACTACCACTTCTGCTGTACTATAAATATCTCGCATGTCTTCAATAAAACCATAAATTGTGAGGTTGGTAATCTCTTCGTCTAATTCGAAGTTTCTTCCAGATAACAAAGCGACTTGTTTATCGGGATTCTCTTTTGCATACTGAATAGCTAATTGATTTATGAATTTAGCACCGCCGCTTCCTCCCATAAACACAACATTTGATTCTTTACGAACCAATTCTCCTTTGTATCTAGATAGATTTCCTATTAATTTCTCGTTCTCTTGTTTATCATAAGGAAACGAATGAATAAAAGAAGTCGCTCCTTTTCGGAAAATCCTATTAACAAGACCTACTACGGTATTTTGTTCATGGATAATATAAGGTATCTTCAAATAAGATGCAGCTGCCAAAACGGGAGCAGTTGTAAATCCTCCTGTTGAATAAACTACATCTGGTTTTATTTTTTTAAAACATCTCAAGGAACTTAGAATACCTCTTGTGTTATCAATTACAAATTTAATGTCTTTTTTTAGTGTACTTCTTGATGGAATTGCACAAAAAGGAATATTTCTTTTAGCAGCTTCTTGTTTTTCAATACATTTTGGATTTCCGAAATAGAATACCTCGTGCCCTTCTCTTCTAAGTTCTTCGCAAATTAATAAAGCTGGGAATAGGTGTCCTCCTGTTCCTCCACCTGTAACAACCACTTTCATTTTCAAAACCCTCCTCAATCAAAAATTAAAAATTCGTATGTCTCTATCTATTTATTGAGGCTAAATTGTGGATTCCCTTACAAAATTCAACACTTTTATGATTTAAGCAATAAATTATTTTTGAAAATAAAAAACGTCACTATTATAGTGACGTTTTTTTATAAAGATTAAATTAGTTTTGAAGTAATTGTGTAATTTGTTGTGGATTTTGGTTAGCTTGAGATAGCATAGCCATACCACTTTGCATCAATACTTTGTTTTTAGTCATTGCACTCACTTCAGATGCCATATCTGCATCTTCAATTCTGCTTTTTGCAGAAGCTAAGTTATTTTTTGCACTGCTAATATTATCGATATTGAAATTCAATCTATTTAAGTTTGCACCGTATTCTGCTCTTCTATTAGAAACATCAAGAATCGCAGAGTCTATTTCGTCCATAGCTAGGGTAGCATTTGCCGCAGAAGTGATATCTGAAGGTAAACCTGCACCGCCACCTTTAGCACCAACATTAAGTGCTGTAGACTTAGCGTTAATTAGATTTAATGTCATTTTATCACCTGCAACATCTGATAATTGAATCTCAACAGTTGCACCACCTGTACCGTCTAACAATGGAACTCCATTGAAAGTAGTTGTGCCTGCGATGTGGTCAATTTCTGTAATAAGTTGTTTGTACTCATTATCTAAAGATGTTCTGTCAGTTGTATTGTTTGTTCCGTTTGCAGATTGTACTGCTAATTCTCTCATACGTTGTAAAATGTTCGTGATAGAACCTAAAGCTGATTCAGCTGTTTGCACTAAGGAAACGCCATCATTAGAATTTCTTATTCCAACATCCATTCCTCTCATTTTTGATTCCATTCTACTTGCAATAGCGATACCAGCAGCATCGTCAGCAGCAGTATTGATTCTTTTACCAGAGCTTAAACGCCCCATATGTGTTTCTAATTCACTACTGTTCTTTCTTAAAACGTTTTGAGTATTTAAAGATACGATATTTGTATTAATTTTCATGTTTATAAATCCCCCCTGTACTAAAGCGTATAAGTTATAACAGAAGAGGTTTTTTAAGTCCAATTTTTTTGCGCATTTTTTTGTTGACTTTTTTTGTTCTGTGAGTATATTCCTTTGTTTGCAAGGTTTTATGCCACTTTTTTTATTTGAACTTTTTTTATTTTTTTAATGTCACTAAATTTTCAACATCATTCTGAAATAAATTATTCTATTAAAAATTAATTAGAATTTAAGTGGAGCTTCAAAATAGAAAATGATGAATTTGAATCTTCTTTATAATATATTTAATTAATTAATATTAAATTCGAAAATATACGTTTAGAAAACAAAAAAACGCCACATAGTGACGTTTTAATAGATTAACCTTGTAGTAATTGTGTAACTTGTTGTGGATTTTGGTTAGCTTGAGATAGCATAGCCATACCTGATTGCATAAGAATTTTGCTCTTAGTCATTTCGCTAACTTCAGCAGCCATGTCAGCATCTTCAATTCTAGATTTAGCAGCAGATAAGTTATTTTTCGCACTGCTAATATTATCAACGTTGAAATTTAAACGGTTTAAATTTGCACCGTAATCAGCGCGAGCTGTAGAAACTTTTTTGATAGCTGCATCGATTTCGTCCATAGCAGTAGCAGCATCTGTAGCAGTGTCTATTTTAGCAGCAACTGTTAATGTAGCAGCTGTAGCGTCCATTGTTTTGATTGCCATTGTATCGCCTTTCACATCAGAAAGTTGAATATCTATTGTGCCTCCACCAGTAACATTCAATAGATTTACACCATTGAAAGTAGTATTTTTTGCAATATGGTCAATTTCACCTTTAAGTTGTGTATATTCACCGTCTAAAGATGTTCTGTCATCAGTGTTATTAGTTCCGTTAGCAGATTGAACAGCTAAATCTCTCATACGTTGTAAAATATTTGTGATAGAGCCTAAAGCTGATTCAGCTGTTTGTGCAGCAGAAATACCGTCATTAGAGTTACGAACGCCCACTTCCATACCGCGAATTTTAGAATCCATTCTTGTTGAGATTGCTACACCAGCAGCATCATCAGCAGCACTATTGATTCTTTTACCAGAGCTTAAACGCTCCATGTGATTTTCTAAATTTTGACTATTTTTTCTCAAAAGGTTTTGTGTATTAAGTGAAACAACGTTAGTATTAATTTTCATTGTAAAGCCTCCCTTGCTTAAAAGCGTATAATTTTTAACACAGGGGGTAAACAATGTCTATTTTTTTGTGCACTTTTAATAAAAAAGATGATTTCCGACATTTTTTCTGGATTTAACATGATTTTTTTTTATAATTTAAAATTTACTTCTGAATTTAATGATAAAATAAACCAATAACTTATGAAGGAGAATTACAGGATGAATATAGAGAATATAGACAAACTTAGCAAAGAAACAGCCAACTTCCAGAAAGAAATTAAGTTAAAAAAAGAAGTATTAAAATTAATTAAAGATGAAGAAATAAAAAATTATTATATAAATCAAAAAGAAGAAACCTTGGCATTAGATGAAGATTTTCAAAATATCAATATAAACGGAGTTATTTTACAAGAGAGAAAGAATGTCACTTATTCCTGGTCAAAAGATTTTTATGAGGAAGTAATCGGGTGCGGAATAGTTCACACACTCTTAAAACATGGAGATAAGTTAAAGGAACGGTTTAATTTATCTGATTATGTTCTTCCAAAAGACCCGGAAAATAAAACATTAGGACTTGCTCCAATTAAAAAAAGTGCCGCAGAATTAGAACTTTATATGATTAATATAGATATAGAAAAGGAAAAATGGTCTGCTAATGGGATTGAACAAGTAGTTGAAAATTATATGAGACTGAAAAAAATAATAGACTTAAAAGAAGAACGTTATAGTTCTATGAAAAACGAACTTCTTCAACTTATGAAGGAACATAATGTTCAAAAAACAGAAGAAGGTTTCTATTTAAAGGATGAACTTCAGAGTTATGATTTTGCTGAAATGTATAATGCAGAAGAATTAGAAGAAACTGTAATAATCGCTACCAATGGAATACATAGTGTGGACCTATTTCATGATAAAGAAATAGTTCTGATTGATATCACAGAAGATGACCTCTATGATGTTGAATACATAAAAAAACGGTTCGGTAAGAAGCGAATAGATGCATTAAAAGCCGTATTAGGTGAAGATTTTTATTACGTTAAAGGATACAGAAAAGAAACAAATATATTAAGTAGGTTTCCAGTTTCAACTGAAAAAGTTGAGGAAGCAATTGATAAAAAATGGCTTCCAATGAACATATTAAAAACAGGAAGACAAGTTAAATCTATTGATGATGTTAAACTTAATTTTGAGATTGTTAGTGAAGAAAGTGCCAAAAAGAGAGCAGAGATTAACTATCAAAAGTTTATGAATCGTGCTCTTATACAAAGCGGTTATTATGAAAATAACTAATGCTTACCCCTATCCCACCTACTGATTTTCGTTTTAGGTGGGATTTTCATTAAAAAACACCTCTAATATGTAATAGAGATGTTTTATGTCTAGATTTTTTAAATATTTTTCAATCGAATTACTGTATACATACTACACATAATCATTGCTATACCAGCAGATGCAGCTAAATCATTTCCGTTTATTATTAAGGCAATTCCTCCAACTAGTAATCCAAATACATAAAGTTTCAACATCATTCATTTCCCCTTTTTTAACAATATTATCATATTCTACTTTAATGGGTTAAAATTACCTTTTTTCTTATTTCTTTGTAAAATACCTTTTATAAGTGCGCCTCCACAATAATAAACTCAACAAAGGGATGTGCAGTTAGTTTCTGCTGAATTCAGGATTTTTAATAGGATTTTTAATAGGATTTTTAATAATTCCTCAAAAGTAATCATTGATTATGAAAGGGGAGAATAAAACATGAATACAGAAAGAAAGAAAATTGTGCTATCTGGTTATTACGGATTCGATAACTTGGGAGATGAAGCCATTTTAAATTATTTGGTTAATTTCTTAAAGGAAAATAATATGGAGCCTATTGTTTTATCAGCTAACCCGGAAAAAACGACTAAAACATACGACGTTGAATCAGTAAACAGGGCTGATTTCGGACAAGTATTAGAGGTTTTAAAGAAATCTAATGGTTTAATAAGCGGTGGCGGAAGTCTGCTGCAAGACAAAACAAGTAAGAAAAGTCTTATGTACTATCTAATTATTATGTATATGGCTAAAAAAATTGCTAAAAAACCTGTGTACTTTTATGGACAAGGCGTTGGACCGATAGTCGGAAAAGATAGTAAGTTCCTTACGAAATTCATCTTAAAATCAACTGATATGATGTCTGTTCGCGATGAAGAATCACATAACTTTTTAAAAAATACATTAAAATTAAAAAAACATATAGATATTATCCATGACCCTGTATTGTTCTATCCAAAAAATGAAGTAGATAAAGTACCTGAAGGATTTACTGAAGAAGAAATTCGCTTTTTAGACAAACGACCTGTGTATGTTTCTATTAGACCTACAGAAGCAAATCAGAATGTCGTTAATGCTTTCTTTAAATATCTACAATATTTAAAGGAAAAAGAAATTCCGGTAATTTCGTTTGCGTTTCACCCTTCTCAGGATACAAAAATCACAAAAGATATTCTGGAGAAGTTTGATAATGCAATGTTCATAGAAAAACCAATTAACTTAGAACAAGGAAGTTACATTTTAGCTAAGTCTCGATTAGTTGTAGGAATGCGTCTACACTCTTTAATTTTAGCAGCTAGTCAAACAACGCCGTTTATCGGTGTATCATATGACCCTAAAATTGATTCGTTTGTGAAACAATTTGGGCAAAATGTTGTTGGTGACATTTATAACGTTACTGGAGAAGCCATTATCAAAGAAAGTGAATTGTTATTAAACAACGAACAAGTATCTCAAACCATTATTGTTGACCATCTTGAAAAAATGAAATTTATAAATGATAAATTTAATAAGAAATTAAATACAATTATTAACGGGTAATAATTATGTGGAATAAATACGACACATTTCCTGAAGAACTTTACCAAATCTTAGCTGCTCGCTTCCCTCAGGGCGAGCGGTTAATGAGTAAATATTTTCTTAGTCCTGCTAGAAATGAACATATACGAGTACAGGATTTTTTAGTTATAGTTGAAGCTGAAGATAAGACTATAAGAGTTACAGTATTAGATATTATCAAAAAATACGCAAATAGATACAATAAAGATTGGATAATAGTTTTTGTCAATCAAGAAAAAAAATGTGAATATTTTTCTTCTAATAAAAGAACGAATGAAATGTTAAACCTATTATTATCTATTGAAAATCTATCTTCTGATTTTGATTTTACAAATAATATTTTTTATAATTCCTCTATGCTACTAAACATGGAAGAACAAACAATAACCTATTTATCTGATAAAAAAGAATTGATAAAAATAACGAATCATGAAGATATTCAACTTTTCAATAAGTTACAACAAGAAATTATCGACGAAATTTCTTCACTAAAGGAAAAGATATTATTTGTAGTTAAGAAATATGATGAAAAAGCCTATTATTCTAGGTTTGACGTGCTTAATTTATTTGCTCAAAATTTCATTTTCAAAATCCAAAAAACAAATAACGGATGGAAAGTTTTTTTCTACAAGAGTTTTAATAATGATTACATATTTTTATCGGATAGTTTAGTATCTTTGCAAGACGATTTACTCGAACTAGCAGATAAACACGCAAGAGAAGAAAGATTTGTTGCATTGTTCAGAGATGATTATGAATTTTAGAAACAAATAATATTGGAAGCCCCCCCTCCTATCGCTTCACTCTGGAGGCAGGGGGCTTTCCACTTTTAAAAATATACTTGTTTAAATTTTTTATGTTCGCCCTCATCTGGATATCCTAAAGCACGGGATATAAACCGCGTACTCCCTACCCTCTTATCTAATTCCATGTGTGCATGACCAAAACACCAAATTCTTTCTTTTTTATCATTGAGAAACTCTTTTCCATCAAAAAAATAATAACTATTATGTTTACTTTCATCTTCTTTGTATGGAGATAAGTCCCAAGTTGGACCCATGTGGGTAATTACTACGTCTAATCTTCCAATAACTTCTTCAAGTCGTGCTTTTTCCTCTTCAAATTTATCTAAGGTAAGAAATCCATTAATTTTTTTGTAATCACTTGAATTATTAGCCCAAATGCATCTTACCTCATCTTTATTGAGACCTTGTGCTTGTTGACCATATTGAAAGTCATACCACATACCAGTTCCACCATAATGCATACCATCAATTTCTACACTTGTTCCCTCTAAGTGAAAAACATTTTCTAGGTTCCGTGTCATGTTTTTCATTTCTGTGATTCTGTTATTGGAATTACGTTTATATTTCTTCTTTTGATTGCCATTTTCTAAATAGTAATCATGGTTTCCAAAGACCAAAAATACGTAATCATACATAGAAGATAGATATTGAATAAACCAATAGTTTTGGAGATTATAATGCCCTAAGTCTCCTGGAATGATTAATATTCTAGATGGGTTATATGGAATCAATGATTCAGCAAATATTTTCGTCTTTTTCTCAAGTTTAATAATATTGTGGTCCATTGGAACCCAAAAATCTAAATGTATATCGCTCATTATATCGAAACTTTTCATGAAAATTTCTCCTTTTTTATTATCCTATAATAGAAAGAGTGCCAAAAAGTAATTTTCTGGATTTTACAATAAACTGTAGTGTACTTATTTAATTGGTTCGTGATAATTTTAAAATTATTGTACTGTTTCTTCCTTTAATTCATTTAATGCCCTTTCTAATTGAGTATCCAATCGGAAAAACATATTATCGATAATTGTTACAAAAGTCATGACAGGCATTTCATTTCTAATTACATCCTGTAAAAATAGATGTGGGAACACTCTATCGACTAGATGTTCTTCTGGACTTTCACCAATAAACCTCACAAATGTTTCTTTCCAATTTTTTAGCTTTTCTTTGTTTAAGGAAGTAGTATTTGTTTCTAATGTTGTATCCAAATACTCATAAGTTACATGTTTTAATACCGCGTGCAAATTTTCTTCTTTTATATCATTTAACTGTTTTGCCCATGCTTTTGTTTTAAATCCCGCATAATCAGAACCAGTCTCTTGTAAGCCACCTGCAAAATAAATCAATGAATTTATCGTTGATAACCCTATTGTTAAAAAGACTAATTTTTCCTCATCTGTAAATGAAGATTTATTTATTTCCTTCTTATATGTATTTGTGAATTTAGTAAGTTTTTTATAAAACTTAGACATAACTCCCACCCATTTCTTGTAAAAAAAGTTGATTTTTTAAAATAACGATGTTATTAGTCCTCTTCGAAAAGAGGTGATAGGTTTATGAAAAATCCTTTCTTTCGTATTGGATTCGGCATTTTACTTATTTGCGCTATTATTTTCATGTTAAAACAAATAAGCTTTATATTTGCGCCATTAATAGTGTTGTTCAAAACATTATCTTTGCCTTTTATAATTGCAGGGGTCTTATACTACCTGTTGTTGCCGATATTTAATTTTTTGCAAAGAAAAGGCTTGAGTAAGGTACTATCAATACTAACGATTTATTGCTCGTTCTCCTTAATCATTGTTGGATTCTTTGTGTTTATAGGTCCAATAATTACTAAACAATTAAAGCATTTTATGGAAAATGTTCCAGCACTATCTGCTAGTTTACAAGATTCTGTGAGAAAAATAGCAAGTAGTGAATTATTTTCTGGATTACACTTAAAAGATAAAATTAGCACTGATAACATTGCGGATTTATTCATTTCTGGAACAGATAAAATACTTGCTTATATAAGTAGTAACTTATTTAATATTGTTTCTACCATGACAGGACTTGCACTCTTACTCATCATTGTTCCATTTATACTTTTTTATTTGTTGAAGGATGGACACAAGATTCCAAATTTATTAACGAAAGGACTATCTTCTAAAAGTGAAATAGATGCAAGAAGAATTCTTTCTGAAATGAATCATGCACTTAGCACATATATACAAGGACAAATTATTGTAAGTATGATAGTTGGCTTGCTTGTGTATATAGGTTATTTGATTATTGGTCTCGATTTTTCATTATTGTTAGCTTTGATTGCAATGGTTACAAATTTAATTCCGTTTGCAGGTCCTTACATAGGTTTGAGTTTTGCTTTAGTAGTGGGTCTTATGCATTCTACAAAGATGGGACTACTGGTTTGCTTAGTTGTATTAGTCGTACAACAAATCGAAGGAAACTTTGTTTCCCCTCATGTTATCGGAAGTAGATTAAGAATGCACCCTTTAACCATTATTTTATTATTATTGTTTGCAAGTAAATTAGCAGGGTTCTTAGGTTTAATGTTAGCTGTTCCTATATACGCAGTTACAAAAGTTATTATTACAAATGCTTATACAATTTGGAAAATTAGAAGTAGAGGAAGTAAAAAATCAAAACCATTCCCTGAATTTGAAGATTAGAGAGGAGATTGTTATGAATAAAAAAATTACCAGCATGATAGTTTTAGGAGCTACAATATTATGCAATAATCAACTGGTAGTTTTCGCTCAAGATTATGAAAACAACCAATTTAAAAACGATATTAACCAAGCATTGAATAGAAAGATTATATCTTTGGATAATAAAAATAATTTTTATCCAAATACTAACATTACTAGAGCGGAATTTGCTGCTATGCTGAGCAACGCATTAAATTTAAAAGAATTATCATCTACACAATTTACGGATGTTCCAAAAAATCATCCCTATTACACAGAAATTTCAAAAGCTAATAAAGCTGGAATTATAGTCGGATACAATGCCAAGGAATTCAAACCAAACCAACCGATTACAAGAGAAGAATTGACTTTAATGATTTATAGATACGCAGAAAAAACAAATGTAAAAATACCTATAGAAAAAAAAGAACCTTTTAAAGATGCCAATAAATTAAGATATCCCCAAGTTATACAAGCGGCTAGGAATTACAATTTAGTTGCCGGTTATGAGGATAATAGTTTTAGAGGAACAAATTTGATAACTAAAGGTGAATCTACATCTATTCTTATTAGACTTATAGATAAAATTGAAAAATATCCAACCAACCCACAATTACAATCACAGTATTTCGTGAAAAATAATAATGGGGATAAAGTTACTTTTAACAATTATACTGATGCATATAACAACTTTAAAAATAAAAAAGAAATGGCGTATTTAGGAAAAGATAATGAAATTATAGATACGAATTTCGGAGTAGCAAGAACAAAAGCGTATACCCTAGTATATAAAGATGGTGAAAAAGAAGCATTTACTTATTTAATGGCAGATTCAGAATTAAAGATTACTCGAACAGTAGGTGACAAAGTTTATGTGAAAATAGGAAATGTAGAGTTATATGTGAACGCGAATGATGTAAGCATCGTTCCTATAACTGCAAATCAAAACACATCCTATTACATAAATCAAAACGGTGTTTTATATCATAAAATATATAATAATGGGTCTCCTTATTCATATCAATTCGGAAAGGCTCCTGAATTTATGGAAGAAAATATTCCTTATCGTTCTATTGAAGGAAATAAAATTGCCGGAGAAGATGTTATTCAATACTTTAACTACCTTCCATTAAGAACACCTACCAGTTATACGGGTGCTCAATTAGATTCATATATAAAAGCAAACTCACCTAAAAGTCCACTTATTGGGTATGGTCAAGTATTTGTAAGTGCAGCAAATAAATATAAAATAAATCCAATGTATCTACTTGCAAATGCAATCCATGAAAGTGCGTGGGGAACAAGCAAAATTGCGATAGATAAGAAAAATTTATTTGGATTCAAAGCATACGATAGTGATGCATATGGAAGTGCAGCTTCATTCTCAACATTAGAAGAAGGAATATACTATTGTGCAAAATATATATCTGATAGATACTTAACCACTACTTCTTGGGCATATAATGGAGAAATATTAGGAAATAAAAGCATAGGAATGAATGTAAAATACGCTTCTGACCCATATTGGGGACAAAAAATAGCTGGACATATGACTAGAATGGACGCATTATTAGGAAATAAAGAACGCAATAAATATTTATTAGGATATGTAGAAAAGGATGTGCCTTTGTATTCTATCAAAAATGGAAAAAAAGAATCTATTGGTAAAAATACTAAATTAAGAATCGTAGCTAAAAAGGATACTATACAAACTTCTTCAGGGGCATTTATACAACTGTTTTCTGATGATATTAATTATGATTATGTTTACGTATCTCCTACTGATTTTAAAGAAATGAAGACATATTAAAAAGCTAACTTATTAGTTAGCTTTTTCTTCAAATTTAATAAAAAAATGACTAGTATAACTGTCTATTAGCAACGATAGTTTATTTTCTTCTAACAATTCATGATAAAAATCAAAGACTATATTAAATAAACTTTGCATAATTTTGTCTGGTATATATTTATGATTTACAATTATTGCAACTCGACATATTCGAATAAAATCTTTTTTACAGGCATATTCATAAAATTCTTCTAAAAACTCTATGATTCTAACAGAGAGTTCGAAATTATCTCTAGCGATTTCCAATATTTTTTCATAATTTTTTTCGATAATTTGCGGAATATGATTGAAATAACTGTTATTATATAATTCTTGGTAGTTACACCAATCTATCGGAAGATACCTTGTATCTACCTTGTATAATTCATTTTCTATCCCTAAATCACAAGCTACTTTATAAGAAAGTTTGGAACATAAATACACGTTTTCTTTATCTTTATTAATAAGATATTCTGTTGTGTATTTGTTGTAAGAGGTATCAAAATATTTTATTAGTTTTGGGTTCATTGTTAGTACCCCTCTCTTTTATCCATAATTTCTGATTTAAATTCAGAAAACCTGATAAATTCGAGGATGTTTTTAATATATGTAAAATTACAAAATCATTTTTTAAAGAAGGAGGAATCTATAATGGATTATTTAATGGACGTTTTAAAACAAGTAGATATACATGCTTGTATAAAACTAGGGTTAGCTGCATTTATTGGACTTATTATAGGAATGGAACGTGAGCTTAGGAGAAAGCCGACAGGTGTAAAAACATTAATTGTAATAGCGGTAGCAAGTTCATTACTGACTATAATATCCATAAAATCTATAGGTGTCTATTCGGTCCCTGGTGCAAAAATTGTACAAGACCCTCTAAGATTACCTGCGCAAATTGTATCTGGTATCGGATTTTTAGGTGCTGGAGTTATTTTCCGAAGAGGAAATGATGCAGTTTCTGGTTTAACGACAGCAGCTGTCATTTGGGGCGTTGGAGCCCTTGGGATTGCCATAGGTGCCAATTTTATTTCTGAAGCAATTGTTGCCACGTTTTTCTTCTTGTTTGGTATTGAAGTTATACCTTGGTTGGTGAAAAAAATTACAAGAATTCAATTGGATGACAAGGTAATTACAATCAAATTAACAATTAACAGAGATAGAGAAACAAAAGAGATAATGCAGATTATCAAGGCGAATCAAATTAAGATTAGACACGTTGATATACTGGATAAAAAAGATAATTCAGAACAAATAAAAGTAATTAAAATAAGAGGTTTTATAAGTAGAGACCGTTATGTTACTAGTATATGTGATGAACTAAGCAAATTAGAAATTATTAAAGAAATCGATATTCGTGAATAGTGAGGGAATAAAAATGGTTAAAAAAGTTGGAGTTATATTTGGTGGTCAAAGTCATGAACACGAGGTTTCTCTTCGTTCTGTGCTAACATTGTTGCAACAAATTGATTACAAGGAATTCTCAGTAGTTCCATTTCTAATTACATCTGAAGGAAAATGGGTTAAATATGTAACTTTAAGAGAACCAATCAGTTCGTTAGGAGATTTATGGGTAGATTCAGAAATCAATCCCTCCCCTCTTTTTCCTTGGAAAAGTAATATAGATATATTCTTCCCGTTAATTCATGGAGAGACAGGAGAAGATGGAAAATTACAAGGCTTTTTAGAAATGATAGGTATCCCATACATAGGCTCGAATGTAGAAGCTTCCGCTGTAGGAATGAACAAAGTATTAGCAAAGATTGTAGCTAATCATATCGGCGGAGTAGAAATAGTTCCTTACGAAATTATTAGAAAAGATTCTTATCAAAGCAATACTAAAGTAGAATTGCCTTTTGATTATCCAGTTTTCATTAAACCTTCAAGAGCTGGTTCCAGCGTGGGCGTTTCAAAAGTTTATTCGAACGAAGAATTGCAAAACGCTTTAAAAGAAGCATTTTTAATTGATGATTTAGTATTAATTGAAAAGGCTATTGTTGGAAAAGAAATAGAAGTTGGTGTTATCGGAAAAACAAAACCAGAAGCTTCTATGGTTGGTGAAATCGAATTTTTATCAGACTTCTATGATTATGAAAATAAATATTTAAAAGACTCAAGCGTTATGCATATACCTGCTCGTATTGATGCTAAAGCCCAAGAAGAAGTAAGAGATTTTGCTAAAAAAGTATATGCATCTATTGGCTGCGAGGGTTACGCTAGAGTAGATTTCTTTATAGAAGAAAACACAAATGTCATCTATTTTAATGAAATCAACACTTCTCCTGGAATGACAGAAAAAAGTATGTTCCCTGTTCTGTTTTCAAACTCCTATACATTTACAGAACTATTAACAAAAATCATTAATAATAAATTAAGTTAATTAAAAGGACTACCTCTACACGGTAGTCCTTTTTTAGATTATGTATTTTTTGTTGATTCGTAACACCTTTAAAATTCCATTATGTCTGCAACTTCTGTTACAACTCCAATAGAACAAAGTGCATTTCTAACATCATGAATAAGTTTAAATTCTTGTGAAGCTTGTTCATGGAAGCTATGAAATTTCACGAACATTTTGTTATTTTTATGTAAAATTGAATGGACTGAACTAAGCTTTTCAAACAAAGCCCTGATATATTCAGAATATTTATTAATTGGAAGAGATAGCGCATAGAATGAAAAATCTTCTTTTCGAGATTTTTCATAAATCGGTTTAACAGCCAAACTAAAATCTTCTTCTAACGTTTCCTCGTCAACCTCGTATTCCATTAAATCATGAAAATTATCAGAAGCAAAAAAAATCGGATTCAGTAAATTCGGTAGGCGGTTTTCAGGCGTCATTGCTACAGCCAACTGAATTGTTTCTTCTAATTTTCTAGTTAGCGATTCGCCAAGAACATTTACACCGTTATCTGTATTTATAAACAATTTATTACCGCAGACTTTTGCATACTTAACAGTTACAACTTCCGTATCTGTCCCTTCAGCTTGAACTGAAAAGCTGTGTATGCTAATAGCTCCAGTATCTACTCCGTCTAGATATTGGACATTAAATTGATTTTGTTTTAAAATTGATTCTATGTATATTGGCTGTATCATTTACGCTATCTGTCCTTTCATGTTCGTCCTTATGTCGATTATGTATATATGTATGTTTGTTATGTATAGTGTTTATGTTAAAAATTATTTAATGAAGAAATATGTTATAAAAATCATTTACATATTGAATAATATATTTTTTTATAATTTTCGTCAATACGACCCCCAAAAAAATAAAAACTCTTACGATACCCTCTAAAACCCAGTGTTTTCAAGGTTTCCGCGAAAATGTATACACTTTGTAAACGCATTCATTTCCAATTTCGCATGACTTTCCTTAAAATTTTTTTATTTTTTTTTCAAAAATTAAAGTTTATAAATTCAGAATACTAAAAAGTTTATGAATTCAAATGGATTTTATCCCATAAATTACTACATAATTGAAATTAAATACAGAATACCTAAAAATTATCAATAGAAACCTTGAACATGTAATTATAAAAATTAAAATCCATTTTTTATTTATTATTCAAAGGTTTTTGTGCCTTAGATGGAAATATAAAATGCATCGCTTTTTTTACACGGGAGGTAAAAGCAATGAAAAAAGCATTAATTATTATTGGACTTGGACTATCTGCTTCGCTAGTAGGATGTTCATTTTCATCTAATGAACCAAAAGAGGATACACCGAAAAAAGTAACTGAGAAAGAAACGGTTGAAACTGAAAACAAAAAGCCGGTTATTAATGAAGAAACAACGGAAAACAAACCAAAAGAACCAGAAGTAACAACAGAAACAAAAACAGATAAAGAAAAAGAAACAGGTAAAGAAATAAAAACGGATAAAGAAAAAGAAACACCATCAAAAAATGTTCAACCTTCAACTCATGAAAAAACAAATGATAAATCTACTGATACAGACAAGGATAAACAACCACAAAAAGAGGTTGTAAAAAATACAACAACAGGTGTTTTTTATGGAATAGCAGATAGTAATTCTATTGAGGTTGATTATAATAATGAAGTTAATACTTTATTATTTAATAAGAAGCTATACGATACAATTAACGATATTCCATATGAAGCAAAAATTAAATTCACATATATTACTAATGGAAATGGACAAAATGTCATTACGGAAATCGAGACAATCAAATAAGGCGAAAATTAATTCGCCTTATTTTTTTGGTAATCTCGATAAAAAGTAATAAGAAATATTGTAAGATGTATTCGATGGTACAAATGTAAAAAATACGTTCACATTTTTTGTAATAACCAAAAAGTAATTACATTATTAGTATGCAAAAAGTCTTTTAAGGCTTTTTTGTTAAAGGAAGGTAATTAAGGTATGTCAAAGTCATCTTTTTTGAAAGGGACAGCGATGCTAACATTTACAATGTTGTTGTCCAAAATTTTGGGTTTTATTTATGTAATACCCTTTACTAAATTAGTAGGTACAGAAGGTTATATTTTGTTTGAATACGCATATAAACCTTACGCCATTATGTTGAGTCTCTCGACAATGGGGCTCCCAGCAGCAGTTTCTAAATTTGTTTCTAAGTACAATGAACTAGGAGATTATGAAACCGGAAGAAAGTTATTTAAATCTGGACTCATAATACTTTCCGCAACTGGTGTACTTTTTGCATCTTTATTATATCTATCTGCACCTCAAATTGCAGAAATGTATGTTGGAAAAAATCAAACAACAGGAAATTCATTAGAAGATGTAGCTTTTGTTATCAGAATGGTTAGTTTCGCACTTATTATCGTGCCACCTATGGCATTAGGAAGAGGATTTTTCCAAGGATTCCAAAAAATGAATCCAACTGCAATTTCACAGGTCGTAGAACAATTAGTTAGAATAATTATGATTCTTATTGCTTCATTTTTTGTTATGTATTATGGAAGTGGAGAAATGAGAAGCGCTGTAGGTTGGTCAACTTTCGCTGCGTTTGTCGGTGCAATCGTAAGTTCATTAGTTCTTCTATATTATTGGTTCAAATATAAAAAAGAAATTGTACAACCTAATAAAGCGGATGTAATTGAAAAACCATCACTTTCTTCTATGTACAAGGAATTAGTGCTGTCTTCCATACCGTTTGTAATTGTAAGCTTAGCTATTCCAATTCATCAAAACATTGATATTTTCTCAATCAATCCTGTTTTACAAGAACAAGGGATGACGTTAGCTCAAGCTGAATACGTAAACTCTATTGTTTCATTGGTGCAAAAAATCGCCGTAATACCTATTATATTTGCTAATGCATTTGCATTAACGCTTGTACCAGCTATCACTAAGTCATTTATTGGAAATCACAAAGAAGAGCTTAACTCTCAAATTTCAAAAACATTTCAAATTATTTTCTTTGTGACTTTACCTTGTTCTATTTTCTTCCTAATATTTGCGAAAGAATGTTTCGGGATTTTATTAGGGACAGCAAATGCAAGTTATGGCGGTGAAGTAACAGCTGCATATGCATGGATATCAATATTCATTTCCTTCTTCCTTGTAACGGCTGCTATTTTACAAGGCATTAACAAACAACAGTTTGCAGTTGTAAGTTTAATAATCGGATGTTTAATCAAATTCGCTTTGTCAGCGTCATTCATAAAACTATTCAGTGGTTCAGGAACAGCATATTCATCTATGATTGGTTTCGCTGTTTCTATAGGAATGAATTTTTACGCAATTAGAAAACATACACAGTTTGAAATATCCAAATTATTGAAGCAATCAGGATATGTTGTTGGTCTTACATTACTTACTGCAATCACATTATGCGGAACGAAATATATATCTATGCAATTACTTCCAAATAACCTATCTATTTATATCCACTCATTCTTAGTTGTTATGATTGGTGGGGTTGTTACAATTATTGTATACCTAGGAATCAGTTATTACACAGGATTATTAGGTGATGTTTTAGGCGCACGTTTTAAGAGAAAAAATAAAATAAACAACGCCACCAAAAATAAAATTACGATTTAATAAAAAAGACAGCAATTATTTAAATAATTGCTGTCTTTTTCTATTTATGTATAAGATTTAGGATTCGACTAAGTTATGTATATATCTAATTAAATATAAGGCTTAATATCGATAATTGGTATGTTGCAATTTGCTCTTGCTACTCTTATTGGAACCTTTCTTCCTAGAGAAGCATATAAAAGTCCATTTGCAGAAGAAGTAGATGTTTTAGATTCAGAAAATCGAGTCTGATTTTCTAGAAACCACTGTCTAGTCTCTACAGTTGGAATAATATGTAGTTCTTTCTGGTCCACAAAATAATAAAATATATAATCAGATTCCGTAATCAAAAAACAACCTGGTGTGTTTTTGTTCGTATTACTAACCGTTTCAAAAAAATAATTCCCGGTGTGATAATAACGGTCTCCCTTAATTTCTATCGCTTTCTTTACAATCTTACCGTCTTTTTTAGAACGAACGTACCAAAGTAAATCAATATCTACTCCTTGATACATACGGTCTTTTTCAACATTCACTACTTTCATTGTTCCTGGTAATCCCCATAAAAATTCTTCAATTTCCTCGGAGGCTGCCTGAGCGACTTTATTTACTTGATTAAAGTCATATGTTTTGATTTCTTCGTGTCCTCTTAAAACGGTTTGTCTTTCGTGACGTATAAGCGTCGCATTCATTATTTGATTCTCCTTGCATGCCTTTTTCTGAATTCAAAAAAATTATACATTTAAATTCAGAAAAATAATTAACAAATCCAGAAAACTTTTTTGAATGCCAAAAAAGGAAGTTCGTCTAATTTTGAACTTCTTTTTTGTTAATTTTAATAATACTTCTTAATGCTGCAATGGATTCTTCTAAACGATTGTATTTGTTCTGTATTACAAAATCAGCTAATTCAAGAGATTTCATTTCCTCATTGTATAAACTAATTCTATGATTAATATCTTGTTGATTTCCCCCTCTGTCGTGCAATTGTTTTTGTATATCTTCAAAAGAAGAATGAACAAATAATGTAATTGCTTCCGGATACACTTGTTTGTAATGTATGACTCCTTCAACAGTACAAACAATAAACAAATCTCCTAAAGAAAGGCGTTTATTGAACTCATCCTTAGTCAATCCATAGTAATTCTTTTTCCCTTCCTTTCCATATTCAGCCCACTCTGCTAATTTGTCATTTTTAATCATATTCTCAAATTCTTCTTTATTTACGAAATAATAATCTACGCCCTCTCTTTCAGAAAAACGCGGTTCTCTTGTTGTTGTTGTAACAGCTCTATTAGTAGTTACACAATTTACAATGACCGTTTTTCCCGCACCAGACGGACCCAAAACTAAAAAACAATTCCCTTTCACAACTATCTCCTCCTGCCCTTTTTTCTTATTGTACACAGAAAAAAAATAAAAAGGAGAAAAACAGAATTTAATTAATTACCAAATTAAAAGGAGGCATTTTAATGAAGCGAGCATCATTGAAAGAACAAGAAAGAATATCGATATTAGAACTAATTAACAATTTCTACAAAAAACAATTGCTGTATTATAAAAAGAATGGTTATATATTTAGCACCAATAAACAGATTATAAATATAATCGAAACACTGAATTTTTGTGATGTTAAATTATTATTAAATAATTCTTTAGAAATGGAAATATTATTTAATAGCGAAAGTAATATATATGCTAAAAAAATTATTATAGATAATGTAATTGAATGTAATGAGTACAATTATTTCATTCAGAGTCCAAACTTTATTCATATCACCATGTCAAATAGCATATTGACGTTTCATGAAGAGTTACAAAAGATAAATATACAAGACAATCATAAAGAAATAGAAGAATGGTTAAATGAAATAAAAATTTTTAGTTTCATACAAAAACACATATCATCAACACCTTCCCGATTGAATAATTAACTTGATAGGTTAGGTGTTTTACAGAGAAAAAACAAAATTTCAGCTCTTATTAACTTTATCTTTTAATGTGAGGAACGATTCCTTTTAAATGAGGAGGGGTTTTATATGATTACATCACCAATCGTTGAAATTTGCTATTTTTTTGTTAACAACCATAGAGTTCAAAGTTTATTTATGAATTTTCTTGCTGAAAGAGAAAGTTTAGTAATATTAGGTATATTAATGTTTTCTTTGGGGATTATCGGAAGAAATTATCTGGCGTTAATAACCCAAACCTTATTGTTTATAGGGTTATGGATACACTTTTGTTCTTATAAAGTTTATTATCCTCTTTTGATAATGGATAATAAATTCCTATTGATTCATTCAATCACGTTATTTGTATTTTTCTTCATACAAATTAGTGCATTTTTGTTAACAATTTGGGATTTAATTAAAGTGATAGAAAAAGAGAGTCCCGAAAAATAAATGGACAAAAAAATAAACCCTCGAAAATTCGAGAGTCATGAACTGAACTGAAGTTCTAAAAAACCCCACCCACTAATCCGTTTCACGGTGGGGAAAACAAAAAAGGAGATTAAGTTTCCCTAATTGTAGCTAATGTTCTAATTGCGTTTTGCAGTAAGAACGGAAACTTGATATTCCCAATATATCAACTTAAAATAAAAATTGCAATAATTTTTTTATTTTAATGCTTTAATTTATTTTTCAATTCTTCAAAAGTGCAAATCTTGCACTTTTTTTTATTTTATTAATCCCTATTTAACCCCTGTTAAATCAATGATTTCAGCTATATATATCGGAGAAAAATTCATTTTTTATAAAAAAAATGAATTTTTTAATTGACAAAACCATATAAGGCATGTATTAAAGTCTGCGAATTAAGAAAAGGTTCAAGATTCTGCGATGAGAATCTTGAACCGGGTCTCTAGTGACGACTTTGCATGGATGATTAAATATCCTTACCCTTTCAGTCCTATTGACTTACATTGCTTTAGAAAGGGTTATCCATTTTCTATGGAGGTGAATTTATAATGAGAATTAATACTAATACAGTTTCACTTAATACGCAAAACCTTTTGAGAAAAAGCTCTCAAGGTCTTGAAAAAGGAATGGAGCGTTTAAGCTCTGGTAAAAGAATCAACAGCGCTGCTGATGATGCTGCTGGTTTAGCAATCGCAACACGAATGGATTCTAAAATCCGCGGTATGGACGTGGGTATTCGTAACTCTAACGACGGTATTTCTGCTGCGCAAACAGCTGAAGGTGCTTTAGGTTCTATCACAAACATTTTACAACGTATGAGAGATTTAGCTGTTCAAGGTTCTAACGGAACTAACAATACTGACGATAGTGCAGCTTTAGATAAAGAATATGGTCAACTTAAAGAGGAAATTGACCATATTGCTAACAACACTACTTTCAACGGTGTAAATCTATTGAATGCTGCTGGAAAAGTATCTATTCAGCTTTCTGATGTGAAAGGCGATACAATGGATATTAGCACAATAGACGCTAAAGCTGCTACACTAACAGTTGCTACTGACATAACAAGTGCTGCAAATGCTAGTGCTGCTATGAAAGAAATCGATGACGCTATCAAAACTGTTTCTACAGCTCGTGCTGATTACGGTGCAAATTTAAATCGTTTAAATTTCAATATCGATAACATCAATAGTTCAAAAAACAACTTAGCTGCTGCTAAAGGTCGTATCGAAGATGCTGACATGGCTGCTGAAGTTAGTGAAATGACTAAAAACCGTATCTTAACTCAAACAGGTATGGCAATGTTAAGTCAAGCAAACCAAAATCCACAACAAGTTATGTCATTAATTCAATAGTTTTTATTGAATTATCCCTATAACAGCAGATAGCATTGTAGATGCTAACATGCTACCTAGCATGACATAAACAAAAACTTTTTTCCAATTTTTATTCATGATAATAGTACCTCCCTTGTACTTATGAATGGAATTAAAAATAGTATATAAATAATTTTGTGTATTTTTAAAAAACCCCTTTATTCAAGTGTTGTCTTTATGGCAACACTTTTTTTCTTTTTTTCATGTTTTTTTAAAAATATAGTTTATTATATGAGAAAAAAGAATTAAAAGGAGCTAATAAAATGAGAAAAGTAATCTTCAATTCAGAATCGGTGCAAATGAAATCCTACTTAGAAAATAGATTTATGATTGACCAACCTTTGATTTACATTGCGGGTAATAACAATAAATTAGCTTTAGATAAAAATAGTTTGTTGTGCTTGCAAATGGTTTTAAAGGAAGAATCAAAAATGGATTATTCTATGTGCACAGAGGAAAATCAAACTGTGGAAATTCTTGAATTCGACGGTCTTAAGATTGAATTATACAGTGATGCTTCTCCGGAAAAACTAATGAATAATGATGAATTAAAGCAGATTTTAAAAATCGGTGTTTTCCAGAAAGTAAATGAAGAAAATAGAATTGAAATCGAAAAACTTTTCAAAGTAAATGGATTTAACATATTCATGGACTCTATTTCAAAAAGAAGTTGTCCTTATAAAATCTCTAAAAACAAAAACTTCTTTGTTGTAAAATGTCCAGTTGTTTGTATTCCAGAAGAAATGCAAGAAGACTTTGATAGAATGAATAAAATGATTCATTCAGTTGTTACTACAGAAAATAAAATTAAGAGCTTCGCATGACGCGAAGCCCTTTTTATTTAATTATTTTCCTCGAAAGTAATTTTAATTCCATAAAATGTAGCTGCTACATCATATGAGAATTGGATTAACATATTATCAAATGCTTCTTTCGCTCGAATTTGATATTCACGGAATGGGTCGGTTTGGCTATATGCATACAAATGAATCCCTTGGCGAATATCATCTAATTGGTCAAGATGTCTTTCCCACAGTTTATCCAATGCACCAACCATAATATTTCTTGAAATATCATTTAAAACATCCGATGGAACTGAATTCTCTACTTCATTGAAGCGGTTCATAGAAATATTTTTATAAAAATCAACCAATTCTTCTTTTGTATCTATTTGATTACTGTCAGGCATTTCAAATTCTTGATTTAGTAATGATTGTAAAGATTGGTGAATGTGATTAAAATCCCATTCTTCTGGAACATTCGCATCTGTAATAATGCTATTAATAGTATTATTACTACTTTTTTCAATTAAATCGAGCAAAGTTTCTTTAACTTCTTTTTTCTGCAAAAGGTTGGTTCTTTCTTGATAAACTAATTTTCTTTGAAGACTTAAAATATCATCATATTTTAACAAGCGTTTTCTGACTTCGTAATTAGAGCCTTCTAATTGTTTTTGTGCATTCGCAAATAATTTTGTAAGAATTGAACTACTGATTCCGCCTTCTTCATAAAGATTGAACCTCTCCATCATTGCTTTTGCTTTGTCTGCTCCAAATCTTATCATTAGTTCATCTTCTAAAGAAACAAAAAATTGTGATTCACCTGGGTCTCCTTGTCTACCAGAACGACCTCTCAACTGATTGTCCACCCTACGATTTTCATTTTTACTTGTTCCTAGAACAAAGAGACCACCTAATTCTTGAACACCTTCACCCAGTTTTATGTCTGTACCACGCCCTGCCATGTTAGTAGCAATGGTAACAGCTCCTTTTTGACCAGCATTCGATATAATGTCTGCTTCTTTTTCATGATTTTTTGCATTTAACACAACATGTGGAATATTTACTTTACTAAAAGCATGGCTCATTTCCTCAGACTCTTGGATAGTTGTCGTACCAACTAAAACAGGTTGCCCTTTTGCATGTAATTCTAAAACTTTTTTTGCAATGGATTCAATTTTTTCTTGTTTTGTAGGGAAAATTAAATCATCGTTGTCTTTTCTCATGATTGGTCTATTTGTTGGAATCACAATTGTGTTCATTTTATAAACTTGTTTCAATTCTTCTTTTTCTGTTTCGGCAGTCCCTGTCATACCTGATATCTTTTTATATAATCTAAAATAATTCTGGTATGTAATAGTTGCCTTAGTTGTAGTTTCTTCTTGCATTTTGACTTTTTCTTTTACTTCTATGGCTTGATGTAAGTTATTACTAAATCTTCTTCCTTTAGAAAGTCTTCCTGTGAATTCATCAATAATATGAACCTCTCCATTGGAAATAATATAATCTTTATCTTTTTTCATGATTACGTTCGCTTTTAATGACTGATTTAAAAAGTGCGTTAATCTAGATTTATCAGGTGCATATAGATTATCTATGTGGAAAAACTGCTCAGTTTTAGTAATTCCCTCTTCTGTTAAGTAAACTTGTTGTGTTTCTTCGTCTACTTCGAAATGGATACCTTTTTTCATCATTTTAACTAATGCATCTGTGTTTAGAAGTAAGTCTGATGTTTCAGAAGATGGTCCAGATATTACTAGTGGTGTTCTTGATTCATCAATTAAAATTGAATCTACTTCATCTATAATTGCAAAATCTAATGAACCTTGAACTTTGTCTTCGTAACTTCTAACCATGTTGTCTCGTAGGTAGTCAAAACCAAATTCATTATTTGTACCAAAAATGATAGATGCTTTATAAGCTTCTTTTTTCTCGTCATACGACATTTCTGAATGAATGTAAGAGCTAGTGATTCCTAAATATGAAAACAAAGGAGACAATTCTTCATAATCACGTCTTGCTAGATATTCGTTTACAGTAACGATGTGAATGGAATTCCCACCTAAAGCATTTAAATACGCAGATAACGTTCCCACTAATGTTTTACCTTCACCAGTCTTCATCTCACTAACTTTTCCTTCGTGTAACACGATACCGCCCATTAATTGAACATCATAATGCGTTTTAAGTAGCACTCTCTTTGAGGCTTCTTTTACCAGCGCAAAAGCCTCCGGCAAAATATCATTTAACGTTTTTCCATTTTGGAATTGCTCCATAAATGATTTTGTTTGTTGTTGGATTTCTTCATCAGAAAGCTGCGAATAATTGATTTGATTAATTTTTTTTACGATTTTTCGTAATCTTTTAATCTGTCGCTCGTTATAATTTGAAAACAATTTAAACATGGTGTTCCCCACTTTCTATAATGTCTACTATTCAATTTCTACAAAATAAAAGAAAATCATTTTTTCAATGATTTTCTATTTAGAGTTTTCTAAGGATGCACACTTATCAGGTGTGATGCTTCCGATTGTTTGGCACCCTTTTAACACCTTTACGTTTTTACTTGATTCATCTAAGCCAGCCGTTTGATGCTGTACCATATTTGTTCCTATCCCTGGATTGTCAGGAGTACCAACAAAAGCTTGTCTAAGAGATGGACCTAAAGCAAAGATAACTGCACCAATAACCGCAGTTATCAATACTGATTCGATTACCGAAAGACCTTGTTCGTTTCTAATAAATTTTTTAAAGACCTTCACACACTCTTCCCCCTTTCCATTCCCATGTGTTTGTCTTATTATAGTTCGTTTTCTGGATTTGTCAAAAAAGCAAAATATTTTATTATAGTAATTCAGAAAAAAACATTGTTTTTTTTATTTTATACACTCTTTTTCAGGAATTTATAAAACTATTTGCAAATTAGGTCTTATATTATGAATTTATAAATGAATGCCTTGAGTTCTGATTTATAAATTGAAAACAAATAGAAAAGTACGAACAAAGTACGAAAGGGTGTTTATATTGAAGCATGAAACGAGGGTAATGATTAGGAAGAGAGCTATGAAGTACATGGAAATAGCTTTAGAAAATCAACATTCTATCCCTTTGTCTAATAATTCTTACGTAGATGGATTTGGTGAATTTGTGACTAGAACAGTAGCCAAAGAAGGTAATGAATATATCCTTTATAAAATGGATAAGAATAATCCAGGTGATTATCAAAGAAAAAAAATTACAAAGCAAGAGTCTTTAAAAGAAATCGCAAAATATATCGGGACTTTTTCTAAACAAAACTTAATAGACGAATTGGAATATTGGAAGGAATGTGTGCATTTCTTACAAGAAGAAAATGACATAACATTTATTAATTCTTATCTTTCTAATACAGTAATGAATTAAGTAGGATTAGAGGATACTATCATGATAGATAAATCTTTTTCAGAAAACCTAATACACGAATCAGAATTGTTAAATCAAGGTTATCAATTTATCGCTGGGGTAGATGAAGTTGGAAGAGGATGTTTTGCGGGACCGGTAGTAGCTGCTGCGGTGATTATGGACCCTTTTATAAGAATACCCTATCTTACAGATAGTAAGAAAATACCTAAATCCAAACACAATTTAATTCTCCAGGAAGTTAAAAAACATATTGTTGCTTGTAATATTGCTGTTGTAGATGCTCCAACTATTGATGATATAAACATTAGACAAGCGACACTAAAAGCTATGAAACTTGCGGTAGATGGTTTAAAAATAAATCCTGATTATGTTTTAGTTGATGGTTCCGATTTGATTACAAATCTGGATATACCTCAAAAAAATGTAATTCAAGGCGATTATTACTCCCATACGATTTCAGCAGCTTCACTGATAGCAAAAACCTATCGTGATAAGTTAATGGCTGAATATGATGAATCATTTGGAAATAAATACGAGTGGGGGAAAAATGCAGGATACCCTACTCTTAAACATATAGAATTAGTAAAAAAACATGGTTTGACTCCTTATCATAGAAAATCGTGGAAAACGATGGAAAAAATATAAAGAAAAACGCCTAAATATAAAATTTAGGCGTTTTTTGCTTTTTTGGATGTTTTAATTTCTATAAAGAATTGTTCTTCATTTATCTTGAAATATTCTAAAGCCTCATGCAAAGTAAGCTCTTCAATATAAGGTCTATCATCTTTTAATGCCAATTTCATTAAAGATTCTTCAACATAGAAGGAAGCGTTTCGATAAGTTCTATCATTAATAAATGTTAATAAGCTTATTAAATGTTCATCGTTATAAATTTTTCGCATTACCTCGTACATTTCTTTATCTAAGGATTTACTAAGAAGAATAAGCTGATGCAATGTGCTTTTCTTTTCTTCGAAATTATCTGTTATGGTAGTATCCTCAATATACTCTTCTAATAATGAAGTAGATTCTTGGTGCATAGAGAGAAATTTTTCTGTTAAAAATGAATCTTTTCTTTCATGTTGTTTTTCTTGATAAACATATTCGGCTGCTTTTTTAGGACAAACAAGATGATTTTCCCAACCATCATTGGTCATTTTATAAAATAGTTCTTCAATTTTATATTTTAAAGATAAATCGATTAAATGTTTTCTTAATAATTCATTGACCATTTGTTGTTCTGTTGTAATTAATTGCGCTGCGTGTTCTACGTTATTATTTTCCATATCCCTCTCCCCTTTTAAAGTTTTGGATTTAATTGGTTTTATTACCGTGTATATACACAGTATAACTCTCTTATATAATCTTCCGCAACGAATATACCTAATAATAAATGAAAATGAAAAAAAGCGCGGGATTTCGCGCTTTAAATGAAATAATGTGTAACAATAAAATGTCCTGCATATATAGATTGTCCTAAAAAAACCACTCCCCATATAATTGCTGGGATAAATGTTGCTTGCGCGAGGCTTGTAGCATCGCCTGCTTCTTTTCTTTTTGTGATACTTAATACAAAGATAACAAAAGCAGTTTTTATAGATTCTACTAATACAATAGAACAAAGAAAAATACTAGCATGTTGAATCAACTGTAAATCGTTTTGATATATGAGAATCCCTAAAATAACAATGAATCCCAAAGACCAAACTAAACCAAAAAGATTTGTATTTCCTTTATATAAACTAAATTTAAAAAGAGAAATAAATGAATCTTTTAAGAATGCAATGAAGTTTTTAGTCCACACGAGTAGACCAACAATTGCGAAGCAAATAAAAACATAAATGATATATTCGTATTTTCCTTTATTTAAAAGATAAAATAACGCAATTGCCGTGATTGACGAACCAGTATATCCTCCATAAGATACCAATATTCTAGCTAGTCTTGAACTTGTGCTTGTTGTTGCCAACCCTGAAGTATCATGATGTAAAGAAATTGCGTGTGCTTTTCCGCCAGTAGCCCAAGCGCATATACAATGAAATACTTCATGAATTAATGTATTAGCTAAAGCTATATATTTTCCTATTTCCAGAAGAATATTTGATAGCAAGACAAAGCCTAGATTTCTCCTAATCAATAAATTACCTACATTCGGTAAAACAACAGTAAGAACCAAAGTAACTACTAAATAAAAATAAATAAGATTTAATTTTTCCATTTCAGCATCTCCTATAACTTTTTTTATATAGATTATACACACTTTACCCAACTTGAAATAAAAAAAGAGAAACTTATTTTTTTCAGTATGTAAATCTGTATAATGGGACTGTAAAATTCCAAAAATCCCTTTTTCGATTAAAAGTTTTACATAAAAATTGAAAAAGTTATGTAGCGAAGCGCTCCTTATGTGAATTGGTAGGCAAATTACATATTGTATTTTGACGTAAAAGTTTTCCGTTGAGTGCCCCGTCCACCCCGGCAACGATTAACCATCGTTGTGTCGTCCGTTAGAAGGACTTTGCAATCCTTCCAGATGATAAATGACCGTCCCAGTCGCGAAAGCGAGGCAGGATGAGGTGTGTTCTTATGGTAAGACTTCCGGTAAAGCTGGACCTGGACGGAATGGGAAAAGGGAAACCCTATTCTCAGCACCTCATAATCGTACTCAACCGAAGCATCAAAGTATAAAGTTTGAATTGTAGACGAAATCTTTTTGAAAAGATTTTTTGTATTTTGAGTGCCCAAGGCAGTATTTTGCCCTCTATAAGGGGGCAGAGTGTCTCCCCTCTCCCTTCGCACCAAATAACAATTCTCTTGGTTATTCAATAACAAACTTAATTACCTGTTTCTAATAGAATTATAAAAATGCCATTCTTATACTAATAATTAATTACTTTTATAAGAATCCTAGAAAACAAAAAATATTCATGTGTATATTCGACTCAGATATTCAATGTATTATGTAATAGTTTAAAAAAGTCCCCTCCATCAACGATGAATGAGGACAATTGAAATAAATATATACAACAAAAATGATTAGCTTATAATTCCTTCTCTATTATTTCCAACAAATGTGATATTTCATTTGTCTTTTGTTGCAAGTCAATTAATAAATGATTTGCATCTGATGTTTTCCCTTTGCTAAGGATGTATTTGATTTTTTCTTCTAAATGATATAATTCAAGATGTTCTTCTTCTAGTTTTTTAAATGCATAAGAAATTGCCAATTTTGGATTCTTCTTAGCGCGAGAATACCAAACCCAGAATCTACTTTCGTTATCACTTAATTTTTCATCCTCATCAAATTTATGAAACCCTAAAATCGCATTATAAATCCACCATTGATGAACCATTTCTTCGGTTTTAACAATATTCAAATAGTGTTTATGCCTTAAATCTGGTATTAAATCAATTGTATTTCGTCTTAGGTTCTCTATTTCTTTACTTACTTTATAGATAGACTCTCCTGTATCTTTTGCTAGTTCTCTTACTTTTGCTGAATAATGTATAACATCTTCCAAGAAATTTTTAACTTTTTGAGTAGAAACAAATTGTTCATCTAAAATATCTGTCATATTTTTAGCAAAATTACCAACTTCTCTTGTTTGTTTAATAATATCATCTAAGGTTGAAATGGCTTTTTGAGCTCTATGGGTTTTCTCTTCTAATTCTTCGAATAAATCTTCTGTATTTCTATCCACTTTACGTGTGTCTTCTTCAACATTTTTAATTACCTTTACGATGTTTTCTACTGATTCTGTCGTTTGTTCAGATAAAGACCTAATTTCATCAGCAATAACAGAAAAACCCTTTCCATCTTCCCCGGCTCTTGATGCTTCAATGCTTGCATTTATAGCAAGGAGCGTAGTTTGTTCAGAAATGTTTTTAATAAATTCAATAATAGATGTGATATTACGAATATCAGTTACTAAGTCATTGATATTCGCTTTTGTGCGTGCAAAACCTTGGTTAAGTGAAACAATATCATTTAAAGATATTTCAATTTCTTGCTGACCTGATGAAATGTCTTCCAATAATTTATGTGTATTAGTTGAAACACTTTTTACCGAACTTAAAATACTCGTAACGGAAGCTGATAATTCTTCGGTTGCTGAGGCAACATTATCTGTCTGTTCTGTAGTTACATCAATTGAATCAAATAACAAGTTAGTCTTATTGACATTCATAATAGAATCCATAATTTTATTAATGTTCTTAATGATTTCCAAGTTTGTAATTTCTGATTTGAATTTATCAATTAATCTATAATCAAATAAAACTAATTTTATTAAAGATAAAATTGACTCTGTAGATTTATCAGTATTGTAAGAATGATTTTTAATGATTTCAGGAATTAAAACTTCTAAAATCCTTAAGTGAGACGATAAATGTAAATCTTCATCTAAATTAGCATCTCCATAGGATAGACCTATCTGTTTTCGTGTCGAAAAGAAATCTTTATTTATATCTACATTTTTTAAAGATTTAATGTAGGCTTCGAAATTCTTTATAATAATTTCTTTCTCTTCTTTGGTATTTTTATTATTTCTATCGAGAAGTAATTGATGTTTGTGAAGAATTTCATCATATAGTAAATCATTTTCCATTTCCTCTTTTACATTATCCAAATCTTTTTGTATTATTTGAAATGCTGTTAATCTTTCCTTTGTCGTATCGATTGTATTGATATCTGTTTCCTGTATGTTGTTTTTATGTACTAAATGTGCTTTTTTTTTCATAAAATCGAACCTCCTCAATGAAAAAACAATCCTTTTAATTAGGATTGCTTTTTTTTAGGTATTCGTCTTTGGTTTCTAATCTCTTTTATTTCTCTCTAAACCCGATGTTTTTACTAGTTCTATTTGTAAATTTTCTAAAACAGTTTTCAGTTCGCTAGTAATTTTCTTCTGATGCATAAAATGAACAGAAGATTCTTCTAAATATGTTTGTGTTTTTTTAGTAGAATCAATAATATCATCAAGACGTTTTAAACTATTGTTTAATTCAGATGTTGATGTACTTAGGTTCTGTGCGTTTACTTCTTCCTGAATGCTTAATTTTTTCAAATAAGCATTGATGGATTCGCTAAGATTTTTTGATTTGGATTTCTTAGAAAGAACTTCTTCCACTTTTCTTTCTATATTCTTGTTTCCTTCTTTGATATTTAATGATGAACGCTCAATTGTTGAAATTTCCGTTGTTATATTTTGCAAAATAGAAAGCACATCAATTTGAAGGTTCTTGATTTCTTTTGCAATTACAGAAAAACGTTTACCAGATTCCCCTGCCTTAGATGCTTCGATAGCTGCATTTAAAGAAAGTAAATTTATTTGATTAGATATGCCTCTTATTAATTCAATGAGTGCATAAATAGTAGAAGTAGAATCCATGAGATGGTTAAGGTCTTCGTTATTTAGTTCATTTAGATTAATGATATATTCAGCATTCTTAGTCTCTTCTATATAAAGTGTAACTTGTCTATTAGATTCGTTTTGGAAAGAAATAATATTGTTTTGAACACTTGCAAAATCGTCTCTCAAATTTGAAATTGTACTAAGGAGACTTTTCATTAAATGATAAACTTCTTCCTCGAATTTCCTACTAATGTCCGTTTCGTTTTTCGTTTCTTTCAATAATTTTTCAAAGAAAACCTTAGATTTTTCTAAGTTATAAATAAATTGATGAAATTGGTATACAATCTCTGATGTTCTTTCTTTCGAGAAATACAAGTTGTGTAAATCTGTAGATAGTTTAGTTGTCTTCAAAGATAACACATTAGTGTCAAGTTCAGTTGCTCTATTAACCTTTTCTATCTTATGGAACAAATAAATAGAGATTAACGTAGAAATAATAAATCCAAAAAAGTTAACTAAAGCATTCTCTTTAAATAAAACCACTTCTTTTAGATTTGGAAAATGAATGAAATAAACCATCACTAAAAATTGGTATATAGTATTTAAAATTACACCTGTATAAAATACTTTCTTATTAAACGATATAAGATACATATAAGGAAAAACAAGTGTTAAATAATAAATAATCATTTGGTCCGTATGATAAAAATATACAATATATAAAAAGTTGACCGAAATTACACAAGCCAATATTTTGTAATATATCATTTCATTTTTTTTAAATTCGGTAAAAAGAAAATAGTTCATAGAAAACAATAAAATATAAATAATAGGAACAATGATTTGTTTGGTTGCAAACAAAAATTGTAGAGCTGAAAGAAACATTATAGTTATTGCAAAAAACATCGGTATGTTTATCCTTTTTTTAATTTCACTTATTAGTTTCAATTATGTCACCTCCAATTTCGAATAAAGGAGTTATTCTCTTATGATAACGTCAATGAATGATAGAACATAAGAAAAAACAGCTACCATAGGTAGCTGCTTTTAATTAAAGTATTTAGAGATTCCTCTTGTAATTGCTTCCGCTGCTTTGTTTCTGTAATTAGAATCCGCCATGATACTAGCATCACTAGGATTAGAAATAAAACCTAACTCAAGTAATGTACTTGGTTTATGGTTATACTTGATTACTTGGAAATTCGCATCGTGCACACCTCTATTAGGCATACTAGAAGCTGTAAGTAACTCATTCAAAATACTAGTTGCTAAAGCATTACTTTTGTTCCTTAAACCAGAATCAGAGTGATTGTGGTAATACGTTTCTACGCCTCTTCCGCTTGTAGAATCAGCAGAGTTTATATGTATGCTAACAAAGATTTGAGCATTTGAATTATTAGAAATGCTTGTTCTTCCGCTAAGAGTGATGAATGTATCATCGCCTCTTGTTAAAATAACATTAGCTCCGTTGTTTTCTAATTTAGATTTCACTCTCTTTACCATATCTAGAGTTATATCTTTTTCATATAATCTATTTCCTACAGCACCGCTATCTTTCCCGCCGTGCCCTGCATCAAGAACGATTGTTTTTCCTTTTAAACTTGCATAATTAACACTGCTACCGTTATTGCCGCTATTACCAGTATTGCTATTTGCTGAAACTTTTTCGACATATGCAGAGCTTACATATGCGTCTTTGTTGTTGTACTTAATCTGCATCCAACCATTATCTACAGTTTTAACATATTGTACTTCTTGACCATTAGAGACCTTTCCAACAATTGTCCCTGCTGTAGAAGGCTGATTTCTCACATTTAATGAATCAGCTGTAACAACATATTTATATTGCGTTTGTGGCTGTGATGTTGATGGTTTGTCATAAGAAATATAATTCATTGAAACATAACCAATACCATTGTTGTAATTGATTTTACCCATATTATTAGTTACAGATAAAATAGTTACTGCTTTTCCTTGCGTTACAGCGCCAATCACTGAGCTTGTTGTGTTAGCTGCTTGACGTACATTTAGGCTATCTGCTGTTACATAGCCAACTTTACCTGTTTCTACAGGTGGTTGTGGTGTTGATGGTTGGTTATAAGAAATATAACTCATTGAAACATAACCAATGCCATTGTTGTAATTGATTTTACCCATATTATTAGTTACAGATAAAATAGTTACTGTTTTCCCTTGTACTAAAGAACCAATCACTGAGCTTGTTGTGTTAGCCGCTTGACGTACATTTAATTTGTCTGCTGTTACATAGCCAACTTTACCTGTTTCTACAGGTGGCTTTGGTGTTGACGGTTGGTTATAAGAAATATAATTCATTGAAACATAACCAATGCCATTGTTGTAATTAATTTTACCCATATTATTAGTTACAGATAAAATAGTTACTGCTTTTCCTTGCGTTAAAGCACCAATCACTGAACTTGTTGTGTTAGCTGCTTGACGTACATTTAAGCTGTCTGCTGTTACATAACCAACTTTACCTGTTTCTGATATAGTTGCAGAACTAGTTTCTTTCATATAAGGCAAATAAACATAATGATTTTTATTATTGCGAATGAAATAGCCCCAGTTCCCTGATTGTGAAACAACAGTCACCTTTTCTCCATAACTTAAAGTGGTAAGAATCTTGAAATCTGTCCCTGCTCCCGCTCTAACATTTAGAGTTGAAACCGTGGGTGTCATTATTTTCTGTACGCTTCCGGTAGGTTTATTGGATAATGTTATATATTGTGATGATACATAACCATTACGAGAATTATAGTTAATCTCCATCCATTCACCAACTGTCTTATTTACCGTTACAGTAGCTTTGTTATTTAGTTTTCCAATTATTTTTGAACTTATCGAAGGTTTCTCTCTAACATTTAATGCAGAGGCTGTGACCGTCCCTTGCGAAGCGGCTTGAACATTGATAAGATTCAAAGAAAAACTCGACATAAATATAACGGCTATAAGAAGTGCGGAAACTACTTTCCTAGATATGCCATTTAACATGACAATACATCACCTCTTTCAATAAAAAAGAAAGCTCCTTACTAAAATTGTGTCAATAACTAGTTTTCCCTTCTTATAATTACATAGATTTAAAGAAAAATTAACGATTAGACACACGCCCCCTTCCAAAACTATTCTTTTGGAATGAGTGTATATTCTTGATTTAGAGTTTTGTATTGTTTATACTCACTTTATAGATAAGACAATATTTGGTTATACTTTTTAAGTGAGGAGCTCTAAATGATGCTTATATTGGCTGGTTTTACACTAATAACACTAAGCTTTATATTAGGTTTTGCCCTTCAAGGTATATGCTTATGGATTGATGGAAAAAACAAATACAAGTCCCCTCAAATTAGTGAGTTGCTGCCTTGGATGATAAAAATGTGGTATTGGAGATTTAGAATTTTATTTTTATCCCTTTTTAAAAGAAAAGAAAAGCAATATGTAAAAGAGATGAAAAAAGTGTTATCTCATGGTTTGTTAGAAAGAAATTTATTCAATGCTTTGATGGAAGAAAGAAATCCTAAAAATATACGACACATTATAGAAGTCGTTTTTCATTCAATGGAGAAAAACAGAAGAAAGAAATTATTAAATCAAACATTTAAATTTAGAAACTTTTTCTTTATAAAAAATATATATATTGAACATGGATATGGGAGTGGTAATAATCTAGTACATTATGTAGAACTTTTTGTTTTGTATAATCGATATTTGGGTGGCGAATATATGCCTCCTGGTGAAGCGGCATTAGCTGCAAAATTGTTTGGATTTGATGATGAAGAAAACGTTACGAATTTTGAAAATTCTATAATCCAAAAAAATAAGAATTTACGTAATCAATGGAAAGAAATGAAAAAAGAAACTCAATTTAAACAGTTTCAGGAAAAAAACCCACATAAAGAAGGTGTAAACGTACAATGAAAATATTACTCTATGTAAGTTTCGTATATATGATTGTCCATTTAAGTAAATGGGCATTTAAAAAAGGAGAGAAAACTAGAATTAACTGGGAGGAATCTATTTCTCCGCAATTAGAGAAAACTACTCTCGGAAGATTGAACCGAAGTATGTATCGTATGAAAATTTCTATCCTATCTCTATTTAAAGAGAAATATAAGTTGATTCAAGTGGAATTAAACAAACCATATAAAGACCTTTTCGAAGAAAAATTGATAGATTTAATGGTTGAAAAACGTTATGTACAAGAAATTAGAGAAGAAATAAATCAAATTCTTTTTTATAAAGAAGTAACAGAATATCAAAGATTCAACTTTGAAGATTCTATTCAAAAGTCTCAAAGATTACAGTTTTTTGAAATAAAAGAGACTTTGAGTGAAGTAGCGAATAAAAATCTGTTAAGAATTGTGCAGAAAATGTACATGCAAAATATGTTGATGAGAGAAGAAAGAGAAATTTGGAAAAACATTCTTGAAAACAACGAATTGCTTGATAGTTTAGGAAATGATACCGGCGTAGATTTAGTGATTCAACATGAGACAGAACAACAACGAGTTATTGAGAATGAAGATAAACCTGTTGAAATTGTAACTAGAACTATAAATACAGCAGAAACAAAAAGATTTTAAACTCCTTCATTGAAGGGGTTTTATTTTTTGTTTTAGAAGAAAAGAGCCAGCCCCTTAATGCTAAAGGGCTGGTGTGAAAGTTCGTTTCAATATTTATCTGAATAAATGCGTTAGTCTACTTTCTATTAAGCGTTGAGCAAGATTACAATTTCGACTTTCTGATGTATCATTTTTGATTCCTCTTGCAACAGCATCTACTTGACCCATTAGCAAAAGTTTCTGTTTAGCTCTTGTTATGCCGGTATAAATAAGTTTTCGTTGCAACATGTTCGAAAATACATAATGGATTGGGAAAATGACAATTGCAGATTCTGACCCTTGCATCTTATGTACAGACAAAGCAAATGCTAAATCTAATTCAAATAATTCATCACCTGCATATGTGCATTCCTTAGAATTTGAAAATTCTACAGTTACAATTTTATTAATAATAGAAATTATTTTACCGGTTTCTCCATTATACACTTTTTTATCGTTGTTATTCACAGTATGTATGACCTTATCCCCTATATAAAAATCTTTATCTCCTACTGATATCTTTTTTCTTTTTGATTTTTCATTCAATAATTTTTGGATTTTATAATTTAATTCCATAGTACCTATAGGACTCTTGTGCATAGGCGTAACAATTTGTATATCTTTATAAAAATCCAAATTTGGTTTGTTGTATAAGATATCAACTGTTTTCACAATGATATTGGATAATTCGTTTACATTATTATTTTCAATAAAGGTAAAGTCATCTGTTTTTTTATATAGAATTGGGGAAACGTCACTATTTCCTTCTCTAATAGCAGTTGCTAAATCGAGAATATTACTGTCTGAACCTTGGCGATAAACTCTTGATAAACGGAAACTACGAAATTCTTCACTGTTTAACAGTTCTGTTAAAACATTTCCTGGTCCTATTGCGGGAAGCTGGTCATTGTCACCAACGATGATAACCTTACAATTTTCTTTTGCTGCATTTAAAATATGTGAAAATAAAATTGTATCGTTCATGCTTGATTCATCAATAATAAGGCAATCGCAATCTAATGGGTTATCTTGATGAAAAGTAGGTGTCTTAAATATAGGATGCAAATTTAAAATAGAATGAATAGTTCTAGCTTCTTTTCCTGTGACTTCTTTCATTCTTTCTGCTGCTTTCCCTGTTGGTGCACATAAGCATATGCGATAATAATCTGGGTCGGTAATTTTTTTATCTTTATTTTTCATTGTTTCTAATAAACGTATGATTTTTCTTAGTAAGGTTGTTTTACCGGTTCCAGCTGCGCCGCTAATGATGGTTAAGGGATATAAAAGAGCTTCCTCGATTACGGTTAATTGTTCATCAGAGTATACAATAGAGTCTTTCGATAATGTGTTCATGAGTTCTTTTATTTCGACTAAGTTTTCTTGATTTCCATCATTTAATCTATACAAATCTTGACTAAGTTGTAATTCAGCTTGAAAGTATCTATATCCATAAATATGTAATTCTACATCGCAATAAATTCGTTTTTGTTCCTCAAGAATCAATTCATGCTTTTTAAATGTATCTAAGGAAATATTTATCTTTAATAAACGATTTAATTTAGAAAGCAGTTCTTCTCGTGGCAAATAAATATGAGAGTATTTTGAAACAGCTTCATCTAACAAAAAACAGATTCCTTCATGAATTCTCAAATCACCATTAAAAGAAGTTCCATTATTTAATGCAATGTTATCTATTAGTTGGAAATTTAAATCGAAAGGAAAAATTAATTGATAAGGATTGGATTTTAAAGCAAGTGGTGTAATCTTAAATTCTGAAAAAGCAACCTTTGCTGAAACATCATTCGGAAATCCCATATTAACCATTGATTCCATTACCAAAAGTTTATTCTGAATATCATCCAACCTTAGTCTTGCTTTTATAATATCCTCTTTATATTCATCGAAGTAAGGTTCCCCTAACTTTTCAATTATGTATTTTTTATCTTTATATTTCGTTATGTATTCTGTTCCAATTTTATCAACAATGGTTGAAGCAAGCTTTAAATCCATATTAATAAAATCATTTATCAAAAAATAATATAGTTGATGATTTGTTGAAGGCAATTCTATTGAATAGCTTTCAACACGGTATTGTTCTCTTTTGTTTCTACCAATCTCTTTTTTTCCAAAAAATTCAATAGTAATTCCTTCGTTTATAACAGGAAAATACCCTATTAAGGTTTCATTGACCCCATCTACTCTAGCTAATAAAATACTGTAATGATTTTTTAAATTCCTAAAAATCACTTTGGTAACTTTTGCTTCGAATTGTTTTATGTTCATCCCTATTCCCTCACTTCTTCCCTATCCTATCATTTTTTATTTTGTTTTTTTTGATTTCAACGAATAAATTATTTGTTTTGAAAAAGAAAAAGACCATTAATTTATCTACTAATGGTCTTTTTCTTTTTAGTATTTATAAGTTTCAAAAGCATCTGCATTTTTTTCTAAACGGTTCTTTGTTGTAAAGTGAATCGCTAAAAACTTTGTTTTATATTCAGGACTTAACTTAACCCATTCTTTTGTAACTTCTTGAACGTGTGTCATATTTTTTTCATCATTACAAATAAAGCCTATGTTCTTTTTGTGGTTCATTCTTTCTAATACTTCGAAATACTCTTCTTTTTGTAATCCTGACTCCACTAAAGTCATATAGTAATGTTTCTTATTTTTTTCCAATTCAATGTTATTGTTATCCACTTTTATAATATTGAATTTGTGATTTGGTAATTGTTTTTGAACGAATGCCAAGAAGCCTTCTGAGTTAGAGAATTGCTTAGTTTTGTTAGCATTATTATTAAAAGCTTCGCTAGAAGGAACTTGTTTCGTTTCTTCTGTGTTTGAATTTAGTGATGGTACGACAAATGGTTCTGTATTTGTTCTCAGCATTTCCATGTTTCGATTATATTCTTGGATAGAATGTTCAATTTCATTAAAATCAACATTAAATCTAATTTGTTCAAGTAATGTTTTCAAATAAACAACAGCTGCTTGGGATTCATCGAATCGATTGTGGAACATGAATTCAGATACACCTTGGGTTGCTTCGTCTTTAACTTGTTGTTCGATGCTTTCAAATGTTTGCTTTAATTCATCAAAAGCTTTTCTATAAGAATCAATAATTTCTTGGTTCAAAATCAGCACTCCTTCTATCTCTATGCATTTTTCTTTATGTATTCTTTGAAAGAAATGTTGAAAAACCTTCTTATTACATACCGTTCTTATCTATGTAAAACTATCCCTTTTCTTTTACATAGATAAATTCTTTAGATAAATCTCTATAATCTTCCAATATTTTTTCACAAATAATAAAAATGGTGTATTATGTGCAAAAACTTAAATGACAAAAAACAATTTATTTTGAAGGAGGTAGAGAAGTTGTTACAGTATTCAATTAATGAAAATCATTTAGAAACCATTAGAAATCACAGAGATGTTATTTCATTACTTATGAAACACAGTTTTGAATCATTTGTATTTTCCGTAAGAACAGGTGAATTTAATTATGCAATTGCTAGGGAGCTTGGTTTTGATAAAAACACAGCAGATAAATATTTCTTAAGCGGTTTATATCATGATGTAGGTAAATTAGGGATGTCAAAATTTATGATAGACTATCCAGCAAGATATACTGAAGAAATGAGAGAAGAAATGAAAAAACATACTGGTGGTGGTAGTTTGTTATTAGAAAAGACAAACGCTGATATTCTTCTTATTGAAACCGCTCGTTATCACCATTGTAACTATGACGGTTCTGGATATTTAGAATCTATAAAAAAAGAAGAAATTCCTTTTCACGCACGTTTAACAAGAGTTTCTGATTCTGCCGATGCTTATTTATCTAGTAGAAGTTATAAACCTGGTTATTCTGTTAGTGGATTGTACGATGACTTACAACAGTTTTCTGAAACTTGGTATGACCCAAATATTCTTAAAGCTTTAAAAAATGTTCACGATAAAATAATTGCGCAATCTTTAAAATCTCCTGAATCTATGACCCAAGATGAATATATGTATTTTATGAAGAAAATCTATGGTGTAGATGAAACGGTAGAACAACACTTATTTGACGTAATTAGGAATGCTTAGCTGTTTTGAGCATTCCATTGTTTTTTCTGCATTTCAATTTTTAAAAATTCTACAATTAATTATGAGGAGGTAAATTTTCTTGGAAAAAATGTTGGTTAAAATTTATAAAACAGCTACAAAAATGTCCATTATGGATATTATGGATGCATTAGATTTTCATAGAAAAAATGATAAAAACGAAGTGGTATATCGAGGGAACTTACAATTTATTATTAATGAATACGGTAGTTCTAAAAATCAAGAAACAGCTTATCTAACCAAAGCTGGGGCTAAGCAATTGTTTTATGCAATTGTAAATCATCACTTCCCTAAAATTTATGCAAATGGATATTCAGAATATGGTGGTTCAAATAAAAATGGAGTAGTACGTTCACGAATCTTATCAGTGGACTATGAACAAGAAAAACACCGATTTAAGTTTCAAATCGATGAAGGTCCAGGAAGAATGGATGGTAATGGTAGTATTAAAATGATAAAAAAAGAAAAATCAGTAAGAACATATGTAGCTTATGATGATGCAATAAAAATGGGACATGAAGTTCTTGATTATATTAAACAAGCAGAATTTGCAGCGATTATGCGCGGAAAACCATTTTACACTCTTATTCCTGATTATAGAAACAATCGTAAACAAGATGGAAATCATGTATCTAATGAAGAATATATCCACAATCATGACTCTTTTTCACAAGAAGAGCCTAGTCAATACATAATTAAAATTGGAAATTTAGCAGGAAAACCTATTGCAGAAATGGATACTAATACTCTAGAAGCATTAGTGGCTAAAATTAATCCTGACTCTCCTGAATTAGCTGAATTACTTGAAGAAGCAAAGAAAGAGTTGGCTAGAAGATATTAAAAAGGGCGAAACGTCGCTCTTTTTATTTTTTTAGCATAACTCTAAAAAATCCCCCACCTCAAGTCATGTATATGAATAGGTGGAGGATAAATTTTCAGTAGGTGGAACCTACTTTTTTTCTGTTCCTTTACGAATTAGCTCTAAAATAGCAGCTGTTCTTGTGGGAAGACCATTTTCTTCTTGATATATATCCAACTTTTCTATAATAGAAACTGGCATTTGAATTTCTACTCGTTCTTTTGGAATCTTTTTAACTTTCTTCATTTTTATCACCTCACACTTGATTATACGGTATTTTTACGGTATTATCAATATACAAATACAGAGAAAAAGAGAAAAAAGAGGAAAACAAGGAGGAAATTATGTTAGTCATTTTAGCAACAATCATAGCTGGAATTTGGTATATTTTTGACTTACCTAATGCTGCAATGGTGGAATTAGTTTGTGTTTTGTTAATAGTATTTTATGCATTAGCAAAAAGAATTATAGGGAGTGTACTGTTCTTTATAGGTTCCATCTTCTTATTCTTATGGGCACTTTCAAATTCTCTTCTTTATGGAATTGTAGCATTCTTTGGTGTGGTCATGGCGGCAGGTTGGTTGTTGGCTGCATCGAGCTCTGATGGAATTAATACAAGTGATGATGATAACTTTAGAAATGAAAGAAGTAGAAAACCTAAAAGAAAAACAAGTGATGATGGATATTTTGATTATGAAGAAAGGTCTAATCGTAAAAATTCTGGAATTGCCTATACAAACACGAAAAAACAGAGTGGTATTACTGAAGAAGAGTACCGAAAAAAACAAGCGGAAGACGATGCTTACTTTTATAGAAGGCATGGCGGCTATCGACATAAGGTGGAGGAAGCTGATGATATTTTAGGACGTAGCCAACGAGAAAGAGACTATGAAGATGAAAAGTATGAAACTCGTTGTAGAGGATGTAATGAACCTGAGAGTCATTGTAGATGCTGCGATAACTGTGACCAATATCCGTGTCGCTGTTGTCGAGAATGTGGAGAAGCGAATTGTCGTTGTTGTAGAAAATGTAACAGTTATCCGTGCGAATGCTGTGATGAATGTGGAGAAGCGAATTGTCGTTGCTGTAGACGATGCGACTCGTATCCATGTGAATGCTGTGATGAGTGTGGTCAATCGGGAAGATATTGTAAGTGTTGTCGTTATTGCAACAGTTATCCATGTAGATGTAATTAATAAGAAAAGAACACCGTCCATTATGATTGGACGGTGTTTTATTTTTCCTTGTAGCATCCTTCCCTTCCTTAATAACTCGTGTCGAATGATGCCTTATCTTAAATAATTAAATAAAAAAGCTAGTAAAATACTAGCTAAAGTTACGTTCTACTGTAATTTCAATTTGTTCAAATAAATGAATAACAAATCTTTTTAAAAAATTTAGTGCGGTTTCTAAATAGATTACTACATTTTGTTTTTGACCATTAATTTCAAAATATGCTAATGGTTGAGGTCCATTAAAAAAGTTAATTGTAATAGGTAATGTTTGCGTAATACTCTTTTCATGAACAATTTCATTTCTAAATTGGTAAAAGAAATTCCACAAAGCGCTATCTCTATTATGCGTGTAACGATGAAGAATATTTTTAATTGTTTTGGTTGTCTTTGGATGTTTATAGACTGTACTTAAATTCACCTTGCTACTTTCAATTCCTAATTTCATAGTTCTATTAATTATATGCATAATAATATCGGCAGTTGAACGCATAGCGATTACAAAACTTTCGGTTTCATAATAAAGAGGATTGCATACTTCATCGTAATAGTTATCCATATTAAAATCTGTTGACTTTTCTAATTTTTGTTTTATATTGACCAAATGATAGCTAGTTTTGTTGTATTTGAATTCTAAACTATCAAGTAACTCAACTAATGCATCCCACTCTTCATCATTATAATAGTCTGAGAGTTTATCAGATAATTTTTCAATATGATTCTTCATTTTCTCACCCCTTTTCTAAATCGTTTAAGTAAGTTTTGAATGTGTCGTTGTTTTTAATACATATCATATTTCGTTACAAAAATTAACTTTTTTTGTTTTTTTGTTTTTTGTTTTGTGTAAGGTGGTGGTTCCACAGTGTTTAGTATTCAAGAATCCAATGTACAACACACGATTCTTCTTAGCCTTAAAAATGGATTTATGAATGAAAGCGACATAATAGATGCGCTTGAAGTGGAAAGTTTATCGAAAGAAAAATTGCAGGCGATAAATAATTATGTTTTAGAAGAAGTTAATATTAAATTTGTTACCAAAAAAGATGACAGTAAGATTGTAAAAACAAAAGATAAAGTAGATGAAACGAAAGATGATGATTTAAAAGACTTAGATGATTTAGAGCCAGATTTAGATTCTGAAGAAGAAATATTTTTTGATGAGGATGATGATTTTGAGTTATCGCCTGAAGATGACGACGGAATTGAAGCGGAAGATGGAATAAAAATTTACCTAAAAAAAATAGGAGATATTCCTTTACTTTCTCCGGAAAAGGAATACATTTATGCGAAGCAAGCTAGTGAAGGCGACACTAAATCTAAGGAATTACTAGCTGAATCTAATCTTAGATTAGTTATTTCTATAGCTAAAAAACACATGGGAAGAGGCATGCCCTTCTTAGATTTAATAAATGAAGGAAATATCGGACTTATGAAAGCTATTGATAAGTTTGATTATACAAAGGGATATAAGTTCAGCACATATGCAACTTGGTGGATAAGACAGGCTATTACGAGGTCTGTAGCTGATAAATCTAGGGTTATTCGTATTCCAGTTCACATGATTGATACAATTAATAAAATGAAAAGAATCTTTAAACAAATGACACAGGAATTAGGAAGAGACCCTTTAGATGAAGAAATGGCTATTGCTATGGATATTACTCCAGAAAAAGTAAGAAGCTATTGGAAGTATGCACAAGAAACAATATCTACTGACATTCAAGTAAAAGGTAGTGAAAGTAGCAACTTAAATGATTTTATTCAAGATAAAGACAATCCTACTCCGTATAAATCAACAAGAGATGCTATTCTCAAAGATGCTTTGGAAGAAGCATTAGATTCATTAACAGAAAGAGAAGAAATGGTTATCAGGCTTCGTTGGGGATTGGATGAACAAGACCCTAAAACATTAGAAGAAGTAGGAAGAATTTTCGGTGTTACTCGTGAACGCGTAAGACAAATTGAAGCTAAAGCGGTACGTAAACTTAGACACCCTAGCAGAAGTCAAAGATTAAGAGAATTTTTAGATGAGTAAAAAACGTCAGGTTCCCCCTGGCGTTTTTTGCTTAGAAAACGAAATATATACTTTGTATATACATGTTTGTATACTGTGTATATACAAGGTATGTATTTAGTATATAAAAAGTATATTAATTTTTTAACACAAGTATGCACAAAGCTATTGACAACTATATACCTTAATATGTTATAGTTTAGTCACGGTAAAAAAAACCAAAAAAATAAAAAACATAAATAAGGGAGATGCAAGTTATGTCTACAAGTTATGAATTCAAAATGGGTAATGATAACGGCAATGCGAACCATGATGCAGTTATCAACAATACATTCCTTACTCAACCAAACGTAAATCGCCGAATTTTCAATTTAAAAGGTTATGATAATGTTTCTACTACTACAGCCTTATCTGAAATTAATGATAGAATAGTAGCGACAATTACATCGCCAAGTGTAAGTTCAGGAATATATTTAATAGGACATAGTGCTCTAAATAGTGGTAAAAAGCCAAATGAATTTATGGTAGGTTACGAAAAGAAAAGTAATTCTGAGATTCCTATGATTAATACTTTAGGTCTTGTAAGTGCATATGCAGTGAAAAATCATTATGAAAAAACAAGAAGACAACCTCAAAATGGAGATACTATTAATGTATCAATTGAAATGACAACTGCATTGCCAATTAGAGAATATTATGAAGACAAAAAGTATAAAGAAGTATTCACTGAAAAGTATTTAACTGGACCTCATACTGTAATGGTTCATTTAGGTGAAGTGAATGTTAAGGTTAACATAGAGTTCAATAAGGTTTATGTAACGCCAGAAGCTTCTTCTGTATATTGGTTCCTTGATAGTGTAGAAGGTAATGAAGAATTATCAAATGAACTATTTAAAGAATTAATGGAAGAATACAATTTAGAAAGTGTAAGTGGTAAAAAAGTCTCTAAATCTAGAATTCTTCATGTAGATATCGGCTCAGGAACAACAGAATTCCCATTAACAACTCCTAGTCCTGACCCTGCGTTTATTACTGGTAAAGATTTAGGAATTGGACATGCAATTGATGCTATTCTTTCTGATTTTGGAAATGAAATCAATATTCCTGAATTAACTCGTTTAGAATTCGACCAAATTTTAAGAAAAGAGAGAAATCCTCAATTCCATACAAAAGCTTACAATAAAATCGAACCATTCTTAAGAGAACAAGCGAATGATATCTTAGAAGAATTAAATCGTCAATTGCGTGCTGCTAGACTGGATGTTGACTATATTTTAGTATATGGTGGAGGAAGCATCCCGCTTAAAGAATTCATGTATGAAGAAGTAAAGAGTCTTGCTGAATCTACAGGAAAAGCACAAGTAATTTACGCACCAGCTTCATTAGCTGTAAAAATGAACGCTTTAGGTTTAAATGCATTTGTTAATCACGAAGTTTTCCAAAAGAAAACAGCGGACCAAACAGCTAAAGTAGCAGAATCTGTAGAATAATAAACTATTTAGTCCCTCTTTCAAGAGGGACTAAATATGTAGAGCGAGGTGAAAAAGGAATATGAAAAAGAATAAAGAAGAAGAAATCTTTGCACAGGCTATAGAAGAATACCCTATTGATATATCAACAGCTAAAAGATTTTTCAAATTAGCTAAGGATAGGACAGGTAATGTTAAAACATCTGACGATGGAACACCGAAACTTGAAGGAAAACAACTAGGTTTTAGAATGCAGTCTAAAGATGCTTATTCCCCTACCCTGTTAAGTTGGATAGAAGCACAGGAAAATTTCTCTGATTCAATGCGCTATCTTATGGAACAAGAAATATTGCTCAATGGTGTGAGAAACTTAGCAAAATACATACCTCAAGTTCGTGATTTAGAAGGAGCAATTAGAGAACAACAAGAAAGCCAACTAGAAGAAACGATTAATCCTTCTAGTGTTGTTTATGTTCCAACAGAAAGCCCAGTAACAGTCCCTACGCAACAACCAGTTAGATTTGAAAATGAAAGACCGATTGTTAATGTGTTAGAAGATACGAAAAAAGAAGAAACTTTCGCTGTTCCTGTTGAAAAGGTTACTGTTGAAGAAAAGGTAGAACCAAAGACAGTGGAGCCAGAAGTGAAAAAAGAAGAAGTAAAAATCGAGCCAGTTGTTCAACCTCAAACTGTTGATGTAGCTGTTCCGGCACAAGAAAAAGAAGAAGATAAAGAAGAAGATAAAGAAAAACAAGAATTCTATGATAATTGGTAAAAAAAGAGAGAGCTTACGGCTCTCTCTTTTTATTAAAGGTTATGATTTTGTATGTTCAAGAGATTCAGTTTCATTTCCAAACATGGTTAGTAACTCTTTCTCATAATTCACTGAAACATATTCTTCGATAAATTCGTTCTTCTTATCCATGTTTTCTATTTTTTTACGGAATATCCCAACTTTTATAAAACGTTCGTCCTCTGGTTGTTCCATCCATTTTAATTTAGCTTCTTTTCTAAGTTTATCAACCACCCTACGTTGAGTTATTAAATCCTCTAGTCTTCTTTGTCTCTGAGTAGCTTTATCCTCTAGCAGAAGTTTCTTGCCTAGTTCTTCTTGTGCAAACTGAGAGAAAGCCTCATTTAAACCTTTAAATTGAGTAAGCATTTCTTCTTTTAACTCTTCACGTATCGATTGAATGTGTCTCTCCGTAATAAGCGCCGTGTCATCTTCATCGGGTATGTAGTCTGAGCGGATTTCTAAATTTGCATCTCCATTTTGTAAAGATAGATAAATAGCTTCTAGTGTCCATCCTTCGTCTCGCTTTTGACTAATATATTTTGCTATCTCTAGGTCTAATTCATCATAGACTTTCTCTTTCCCCACCCTTTGTACGTAATGAATTTTTTCTTTTTCAAGGTCTTTGAACCAATTGTCGACTGTATTATTGTGTTTGCCGATGAATTTGGCGAATTTTCCAATCTTCCAATATTTATTTTCAAGTTCCTCTTGTACGGTTTTCATATGGTTCCTCCTTTACTTATATAATATTATAATACCACTTGTACTCTATATGTAGCATAAACCTACATATAGAACAACTGTAGAATTTGTAGGATAACACAATTATTACACAAAAAATTAAATAAAAAAACAGTTTGGCGTCATAAAAAACGCCAAACTGTTTACTTTTCGATTTTTGTGTTCTCTTGTAGAGTTTCTCTGTTAATTTTAAAAGTTCCATTTTTTAATTCTTGTAGAATTTCATCATGAGCTTCCTTAACAAAGTTTTTTCGCTCTTTGATTTTATTTATCGTAGGCATATAGTCCTCTTGTTGTAAAGGATTTCTACCACGGATTTCTTTTTCCTTAGCTCTTTGTGCTATTAAATGCACTAATTCATAACGATTGAATTCAGACATTTCGTAATCCCCTCCTCTCTTTCATCAACCAATAAGTCTTTTTAAAACATTTGTAATTGTGTTCTCTTGTTTAGAATGCAATTCTAATTCTTCTTTTTTTGCCAAATCTTCCAGTCCTAGCTTAACCATGTGTTTTACATCCTGTATGAGTTCTTCCCCTTTTGTAGAAAACTCTCTATGACCACAAATAATGCATTCCAATGTTGGAATTTTATCTATGTTTATTCTTCTTCTTCTTTCGTCTCGTGTTTTTATAGAATGAGAAGTTTTAATAAGTTTAAATTTTCCTTTACAATCAGGACATTTGTGTGTGATAGTTTGCATAATGTGCCTAGAAAACTACTAGGCTTCCCCCCTTTTTCTATTGTGAGATTGTTCTTCATTACCTTTTGCATATCTTTTTTTTGCAATTGTTTCCGGAGACAAAAAAGATAAGATAAAGTAACCGGAAGATGTTAACACAATACCTTTCATGGCTTTCCCCATTTGTGCATTTATAACTTTGTCTTGTGCTCTTGCCAATTTCAACATTTCTTTGATTGGTTGCGAATCTTTTTGTAATATTGCAGTAACTTGGTTATTTGGGATATGATTATCTCCCCCACAAGACATAATAGATAATCCAGTTTCTTCTGAATAACGTTCTGCTAAAGTTTTAGGTTTCATAGATGATAAAACTACAAAATTATCTGATGTGAGAATAACGGATTTTACACTGCGACCAAACGTAGCATCTACCAATCTTTGGTTTAGTTCTGCTTTTGAAATCATTGGTTTGATAGACCTAGTATCTCTAGATAATATAGCCAATATTTTATCTGATGGAAGAAAGTTTTCGTGTCCAATTGGAATTACAGCTGTTCCCATTTATACTCTCCTCCCTTCTACTTTTTAAAATGAAAATCTATTCTCACCAAAAGTTTGATTTTAGAATAATTTCTCTTAATAAAGCGATTTCCATATAAAAATAAGCAAAATACATACATAACGCACTTTTATTTAAGTATTTTTATTTAAAAACGCAATTCCTTTTGAAAAAACAGAAATAAACGGCAAAGTTGAGAAATTTCAAAAGAGATGTTTGGCTTTGGAAATAAATAGATAAATAGTTCGTAATTTTTTAAAATATAGAGAATATTATTTTACTCATTTATCTAAATGTGGTATAAGCTACAAAGTTTGAATGTTTATAGATAACAGGAGGGGTATTATGGCAATAAATGTTATGATTGTGGACGACTCCATCTTCATAAGAGTTTTGTTGAAGGATATTTTAGAAAGTACAACTGAAACAGAAATCAAAGTAGTTGCTTCTGTGTCTAATGGTAAAGAAGCAATAAAAGAAGTGATGTCAAATAATAAAATTGATGTGATAACACTGGATATTAAAATGCCAGAGATGGATGGAATAGAAACATTAAAAGAAATTATGAAGATTAGAAGAATTCCTGTGCTTATGATTAGTTCTTTAGTAAAAGAGGGAGCAAGAAAAACATTGGAGGCTCTTGATTTAGGGGCTATTGATTTCATAACAAAAGATAACGATGAGTCATCTAATTCTTTCTACGATAAATCCGATGAAATTCGCTCAAAATTAATCGCTGCTTCAAAAAGTAAGGTAATTAGTTATGAAATGGCTACAAGTAAAAAAATGACCTATAATCATGCGAATATAGACCATATTGTAGCAATTGGTTCATCGACAGGTGGACCGACAGCGCTTAGAATATTAATGTCTACTATTCCAAAGGAATTTAATGCCCCTATTGTAATTGCACAACACATGCCAGAAGGTGGATTTATTCAGTCTTTGGCAGAAAAGTTAAATGGACATTCATATTACAAAGTAAAAGAAATTGAAAATGGAGAAGAAGTTAATAAAGGATTTGCATATCTTTGTCCAGGAGGTTACAGTGTTGAAGTTTTTAAAAGAGGTAACAAATTGCATTTAGTATTAACAAAAAAACTTGATACTAAAAGTGTCTATAGACCTTCAGTAAATATGTTATTAGCATCTGTTGCGAGATTAGATTCTAATATTAATAAAACAGCGATTGTTTTAACAGGTATGGGTGATGACGGTGCTCAAGGGGCATTGGCTATACATCAATCGGGCGGAACTGTTATTTGTGAAAGTGAAAAAACTGCGGTTATTTATGGCATGCCCAAAAAGGTAGCAGAATTAAATATACCTAAACATATTGCGGATATTGATAAAATATTCAAGTATATTAATAGAAAAAAATAGAGATGCGAATTCGTATCTCTATTTTTATTTAATTAAAATTTATTGTTTTGCATATTCTTTTAATTGTTTATTTATGTTTCGAATTTGATTACTTAATTTATGGAATTTTTCTTCATCATTTTCTTCAACGACTTGATGCAGTGAACTAAGAATTTCTTGTTTTTTCTGTATTAAAAATGCTTTTTCACTTTCTTCAAATTGTTTAAGATATTCTTTTTCTTTGTTTATGTAAAAAGGTAATTCTGCTTCTTCATTATACCAATCAGGAAATCTTCTTAGTGTTACAAAAGCATCAACAATGTTGCATTTTGTTTCTTCCATCATGTTTAATATTTCAAGGTAATCTTCTTTCGTTACTTCGTTTTCTGCAAAACCTATTCCTACAAATAGAATTTCGTTGGTACTTTTAAAAAAGGTTTCTATCTCCTTGTATATATCTTCTGGAGTATAACTTACTTTTGATTCAAAAGTATGAGGTGCCTTCCCTTTTTTCTTAGTTATGATTGAAAAATACGGAACTTCAAAAATAAAACTTTCTGATGGAGCGGTTGAAATAAACACTAGATTTTTCACGCCATTATGGTCTTTCACAAAGCGTAGTCGTTCAGGATATTTTGCAAGCAAATCATAAACAGGAACAATATCTTTTGGAATTGTATATTCCATAAGTTTATTTAAAATGTTTTTATTTCTTTCTGTTATCATTTTCAACTCTCCCCGACACATGGTTAATAATTTTAGCTCTCTTTTATTAATCTTGTATATTTCAAATTCTTTAAAATAATTATAAAAATAAAATTGCTTGTTAAGGTATTTTATTTTGAATTGCAATCCCCTCCCCTGCTAATAAGGAATTGGTGAGGAGGCTCATCTTTCATAAAAAATACATCCCCTAAAAAAGCCTATTATTATTTTATTATTATTAATTCAATAAAATCCTTGATATATTGCTTAAATGATATGTAATGTCCTTATCCTCGGAAATTCATGTTGAAAAACCAACAATTTAACCCAAAAAGAAATAAAAATCAATTTTTTTGTGAAAAAAATGTTAAAGTTCGTTTTTATCCCTTCGTTACATAGAGTGTAAATATTACTGGGGGGTAATTACATGAAAATCAATACAAATATAGTAAGTATGCAAACACAAAATAATTTAAGAAAGAATAGCATGAATTTAGAAAATGCTATGAACAGATTAAGTTCTGGTAAAAGAATTAACACTGCGGCTGACGATGCAGCAGGATTAGCAATTTCATCAAGAATGCAAACTAAAATGCGAGGAATGGATGTAGGAGTTAGAAACTCAAACGATGGTATTTCTTTAGTACAAACAGCTGAAGCTGCTTTAGGCTCTATCACAAATATTTTACAACGTATGAGAGAATTAGCAGTACAATCTGCCAACGGAACAAATAATACAACAGATAGAGATTCGTTAAATTCTGAGTATACACAATTGAAAACAGAAATAGACCATATCGCAACTAATACTACCTTTAACGGCGTTGATTTATTAAATGCTGGTGCAGCTGTAATTAAAATTCAATTATCAGATGTTGCAAATGACTCGATGGATATTAATTTAATCGATGCACAAACATCTGGAATGAATCTCGCGGCAGCTGGTGGTGCAGCAGGTTTAAGTGCGGACATCACTTCTGCGGCAAATGCTTCAAATGCTTTGTTGCAACTTGACGAAGCAGTTACTGAAATATCCGATAAAAGAGCAGGTTTTGGTGCTAGTTTAAATAGATTACAATTTAATATTGATAATATGAGTTCAATGTCAACTAATTTAGCATCTGCTAAATCTAGAGTTGAAGATGCTGATATGGCAAAAGAGGTTAGCGAAATGACAAAGAATAAAGTTCTTGTTCAAAGTGGCATGGCTATGCTATCTCAAGCAAACCAAAATCCGCAAATGATTACTCAACTATTACAAGGTAACTAAAAAACGACTTTTTAAGTCGTTTTTTTTCAGTAATTAATCGTTATTTTTTTCAATTTCCAAATTTTAATTCTGAATTAAAATAAAATAATTTCATAAAACCCTGTTTTTTGTTTTTTGTTTTTATATACTGACAATACAAATTAAATGTTGACAACTATTACTGAGGTGAAATATATAATGCTGCGTATTCAAATAGGACAACCGCGTGTTGGCAAAACAAAAGTAGTAAAAAAAATGATTAATGAATCCAAAAAACGAAAATTGATTTTCGATTTTAATAACGATTTTAATGATATAAAAGGAGTTATAGCGGATTTAGAAAGCTATCACCCATTAATGGAAGACCTTACGCTTGAAGAAGTTAAAATTCTAAATGCAGGCTATCTACAATCAAGTAGATGTTTATATAGAAAAGCAGAAGATATTTTCAGAGAAACAAAAGAAGAAAAATTACCAAATATTATTCAAGAATCAATTGAACGTTTAAGTGTTTCTTTGGATGATAAATGGGGCGAGCCGGAGTATGCTAGACAATTAGTAGAAAGAATTCCGAAAAAAATTATCCTGAAACAAAAACCTTTAACACATATTATAGAGTTGTTAGAAGAAAACGAAGTAGTCATTGTTAAATCAAAAAGTATTCACTCCGACCATTTAAGAGCAATGATGTATATGCTTCTTTATAAAGTTAGTCAAAGAAAAGACTTAGATGTCAACATTATTGCGGATGAAGTATCTACCCTTTTCTTCAAAGGAAATATTAAGCTTCTTTTCGAAGTAATTGATTCTAAATCATTAGACATTGTTATCTCATGCAATAGACCTTCTAATATTCCTAAAACAATGAAACCTATTGTGGATGAATGGGCTTTATTTAAAAACACAGATAAAAGTGAAGTACGTTATCTGTCACAACATTTTGATGTTGGAAAAGAAGTTGATTTTGCAAATATACCTGTAGGGAAATATGAGATTCATAAATAGAAAGGTGATTGAAAATGGTCGTATCTATACATATTGAAACAGAAGAAAAAATAACAAGTGAAATGAAAAATGTTTTCCTAAAAAGAGCGAGTATTAAAAGAAATAAACTATCAGAAGATATGCAGTTGAAAAAAGTATTAGATGAAAATATCTTTAAAATGGGGCATATTCTTCTTGATTTGCACGAGGCGTTCAATATTCAACCAGAATATGAACCGTTAACAGAATTTGAACACTTCAAAACAGTTGGAGATATTAAAACATATCTGGAAAATAGAACTGCTTAATTAAAAATAAATACAGAATAGGTGGAGGGTTTTCTCTCCTCCTATTTTTTATTATTAAATTCAAAAAAGAAAAAAGTAAGCTTGAAAATATATAATTCCAAGCTTACTATTTTTAAAATGGTTTAAAAATAGATGGAGCCAAATAAAATGTAGTTCTTTCTGCTGGTTTCTTTTTATCAACAATATCACCGAATGCGTTTTTCTTACGTATATTTAATGACCCCTGTTCTATGATTACTTTGTTTTCTTTCCCTCTCCCCTTCTCAACTACAAGAGAATATAGGTCTTTTTTAAAGAAGCCTTTTTTGTTCCAATTCACTTCATTCGTGATATCTTCTCTTTTTAAAAATATAGTGGATAGTTCTTTTGTACTTTCGTCATAAAGTAAGAAGTATATACCTTGAACGTGGTCATTACTTACATAATAATCCCTTATAACGGTAAATTCTATTTTAGTTAACGGAGTAAATCTTGTTTCCAATTCAAACACCTCTTAATATGAAACAATACGCATATATAATAACGAATGAAATGCCCTCTTTCTAAAACAAAATGTCTAAACTGTTATTGAATTACTTAGTAAGTAAGCTCAATTATTTTTCGCAGAAATGAAGAAAAAGAAAGGGTTTGAAGAAAAATATTGAAAATACTAAATTACATATTAACAAAATCGTGGAACATTCGTCTTTAAGAGGAAAGAGGAATGCGCATGAGACTTATAAAATCATTTTTTCCGGCACTTATAATATCATTGTTTATTTCATTGCTATTAGTAGGTTTATTCTTCAGAAGAATTGAAGGAACGGAAATTAAAAAAGATACTTTTTTACTTAATACAACACCAACTGTTGTGTATGATAAGAATGACAAACCACTGGCTAGGTTTTATAACGATAGAAGAGAAATTGCTAAGTATAATGAAACACCAAAGGAAATTATTGATTCCATTATATCAACTGAAGACAGAGTGTTCTTTGAACACGCTGGAATTAATGTAAAGGCTATTAGTCGAGCAGCTCTTGCTATTCTCCAAGCAGATGGTTCTTTGGTACAAGGAGGAAGTACGTTAACGCAACAGTTAATAAAAAATACTCATTTAAATTCTAAAAAATCATTCGACAGAAAATTTAAAGAAATGGTATATGCTACCGCACTAGAGAAAGAATTTAGTAAGGAAGAAATCTTAGAAATGTACATGAATGATGTTGAGTTTTTATGGAGAGCATATGGGGTAAAAGATGCTGTAAGGACTTACTTCGGTAACACTTTTGAGCAATTCAAAAAGCTTCCAAGAGAAGAACGGATTGCGAAAGGTGCATTAATAGCAGCTCTATTAAAATCCCCTACTCAATATGACCCATTCAGACACCCAGAATTGGCTCTTGAAAGAAGAAATATTGTTCTTAAAAATTTAAAAACAACTAAGAAAATAACTGAGGAAGAATATCAAAAAGCACTACAAAAACCACTTATGGTTTTAAGTAAGCCAAGAATGGTATTTGATGAACAAAAAGTTAAATATCAAGAACTAGTTGATTACGCAATATTTGAGACTGCTAAAAAACTGAATGTATCTTCTCATGATGTATTAAAGGGCGGTTATGCAATTCATACATCCTTTAATACTGATGTTTATACCATTATCCGCAAAGAATATGAGAAGGATGAAAACTTCCCCGAAAATGCTGTAGATGGAACAAAGGTTGAAAGTTCTACTGTATTAGTGAATCCCAAAAACGGTGAACTAATTGCATTTACAGGAGGAAGGGACAAACCAAAACCTGAAGATTTTCTAGGGTTTAACCGGGCATATCGATTAAAAAAACAACCTGGTTCCACGATTAAACCTGTTGTCGCATATGGTCCAGCTCTAGAATCAGGAAAATTTACTCCTTACTCTAGTTTGTTAGATGAAAAAGGTCATGTATTCCCTGGTGGTTATGTTGTAAAAGATTGGGATAACGGTGGTCGAGGATATGTAACAATGAAAGAGGCTTTAAGGCAATCTTGGAATATTCCAGCTGTTTGGACTTTACAACAAGTAGGTCTAAATTATGCTAAAGAATATGCTAACAAATTAGGAATAGACATGTCGCAAGAAAAAACACTCGGAGTTGCATTGGGTGGTTTCGAAGGTGGCGTAAGTCCATTAGAAATGGCGGATAGCTACCAAGCATTTGCAAACAAAGGAATTAGAACACCTGCCCATGCAGTTAAAAAAATTGAAGATGCAAATAAAAACATTCTGTATAAAGCTGTTACAGAAAAGAATCCTGTTATTAAACCTCAAAATGCGAGTGATATAAAGGATATGCTTCGTAATACAGTAGCAAACGGAAGTGCACGTAAAGCCCAAATTCCTGGTAGAGAGATAGCAGGAAAAACAGGAACTGTACAACATCCATTAATTAAAGGGAAAGTAAATGCAGATGTTTGGTTTGTTGGTTTTGACGAACAAATAGTAGGTTCCGTTTGGATGGGATTCGATTCCATTAGTAGTAAACGATATTTGAACGTAAGTAGTGGTTTTGCGGCTGAATTCTGGTCTCGATTGGGTGAAAAGATTTTAAACTATTATGAAGCACATGGTGGATTAGATAACCCTGAATCAATTGAAACAACACCAAAACCAGATAGTCAACCTCCTACCATTAAGTTAAATGGAGAATCAAGCATAACATTGACTGAAGGTGATGCTTATACCGAACCAGGTGCAACGGCTTCGGATGAAACTGATGGTGACATTACTGGAAATATTCAAATATCAGGAACAGTGGACGCTAATAAAGCTGGCACATACACTATTACATATAATGTTAGTGACAAAGCATTGAATACAGCATCCGCTACAAGAACAGTAACAGTAAAAGCTAAAGAGGTAGCTGTTATACCAATGAATTTGCAAACAGAATCTTATGATAATAACTCATCTTTCTATTTAAGTTGGGATAACATGGGTGATAGTGTGAAATACCAAATATATAGAAATGGTGAACTATTACAAGAGTTATTTACTAATAGTTTCCTAGACAGTAGTGTTAATCAAGGAGAAGATTATCAATATCAAGTTGTTGCATATTATCCAGATACAGGGCAAAAAATTGGAGAATCAGCAGTTCAAACAGCTCAATTGGCGGTTGAAACTCCATCAGAACCTGTTACAGAACAACCAGTTACTCCAGATACTACTTCAGAACAAAATCAAATTAATTCAGAACAACCAGTAACACAGTAAAAAGAAGGGAATCTTCCCTTCTTTTTTTGTACATAAAACTTGATTTAAAACCAAATTATGCTATTCATTCCACAGAATTAATCTTTAAATGGAAAGGAATGATTAGATGAATGATTTGGAGAGAATATTACAAACAATGGTTGATAAAGGTGCAAGTGACTTGCATTTAAATCACAATACTAGAATTTCTTATCGAATAGATGGGAAAATAATTCAAGATGGACCGATAATAAGAGGAGACCAAGTATACGCATTAGCATTATTTGCTATATCACCAGAGCAACAAAGAACATATTACGAAAAGAAATCGATTGATTTTTCTTACGCTTTAGGAAAAACAAGATTTCGCGGAAGTTTAATATTTCAAAAAGGACAACCGAGTTGTGTATTTCGTAAAATAAATACAGAAATTATACCAATAGATGAATTAAACTTACCTTCTGTAATTAAAGAAATGGCTCTACTATCTTGGGGAATGATTCTTGTTACAGGACCAACAGGTAGCGGTAAATCAACCACTCTTGCTAGTGTTTTGGATTATATAAATGAACAAAAACATGGACATATTGCCACGATTGAAGAACCCGTAGAGTATATTCATAAGAATAAAAATTGTATTGTTACTCAACGTGAAGTCGGAAGAGATTCTTCTTCATTTGCAGAAAGTATGAAAACAGTATTAAGACAAGACCCAGATGTTATTCTTGTTGGAGAAATGCGTGATTTGGAAACAGTTAGTGCTGCTGTTACAAATGCTGAAACAGGTCACTTAGTTTTAGGAACGTTACATACAAATACGGCTCCACAAGCAATACAACGTATAGTAGATATGTATCCTCCGGAGCAATCTAGAATTGTAAGAGCACAATTAGCTAATAATTTAAAAATGGTTATTAATCAAAGACTTGTTCCCCTTCCTGGAGGAGGAAGAAAAGCATTGTATGAAATTATGGTATTAAACGAAGAAATGAAAGAATTAATACGAAAAGGAAAAGATGAATTCTTGTATGAAGCGATGGGCAATGCTCCAGAAATCGGAAATATTATCATGGACTTTCAATAACAAAAGAAAAAGAGGTGAAATAATTTCACCTCTTTTTTATGATTATACAGTTTTAGTTTTTAACATTCCATCCTTCATATCAACAAGGAAACGTTGTGAAGGTTGAGAATTGAACCCAATTTCTTTATCTTTGCTTATAGCTTCTTCCATTCTTTTTGATTGAAGAGCTACACGTTCTTTATAATCAAGGAATTCCATAATTTGTCGTTCCTCAGGTAACCCGAAGAAATGATTATGAGTGTTTTTAAAGACTTTAAAAGCATTTTCTAAAGCAGCGTGTCTTTGTTCACATTTTCTATCGTATTCTTCCACAATCATTTGATTTTCTTTTCGAATCATATCAAAATCTTTAGCAAGCATTTCGTAGTCTTCTTTTTCTTTCGCAAGTGCCGCTTCTAATTCTGCGATTCTTTTTTCTGCTTGTTGTTGTTGTTGAGCATTATGAGCATTTGAAGCTGCAATAATAGAAAGTGTTTCAAGACCATTTAAAAGATTTGTAAGTTCGTCTTTAGCATTAAGAGTCTCAGCCTCTTCTCCAATTACTCTGAAGTTATTAATTAAGCTAGATAGTATATTAAAAATACTTCTATCCGCTTTAGGTTTGTTAATGTTATAGTCTACAAATTCGTTTTTGTAATTTTTAGAAAGAGAAACATCATTGTTAGGTGCCTTAGTATTTGTTGGGGCACTCGTTGTAACTTCTTCTGATTTAACAACAGATTTTTGATTCTGAGTTGAAGGTACTTGTTCAACTTTGGATACTTCTTGCTGAACTTCTTTTCTTTCAGAATTAACTTGTGCAGTTTCTTGAATTGCAACAGTTGGAGTTTCTTCTGTAGTTACTTTTTTAGGACGACCAGGACCACGTTTAACAGTTGGAGTTTCAGAATTTACTTGTACTTCTGTTTTTCTAGGACGACCAGGACCACGTTTAACAGTATTTTCTGAAGTAATTACTGTGTTATTACCTACAGCAACAACAGTCTTTTTACCTTTTCTCGCTTGAGATAAAACTGTTTGAAGGTCTTCGCCTTTATCTACACGTTCTTTGATTTGATAATATTTATATCTAACACCTGATGTTGTTTTATCTAAAATGGCAGAGATATTCTTTTCAGCTTCTCCATAATTTAGACCTTCTACTTCTTGTGCTTGATTTATATAAAACCATAAAATTCCACGTTCTGCGGGCATCCAATCTTTTCCGCCTCTTTTAGGTTTATCACCTCTCACATTTTTTTTATTTTTGTCCTTTAATTCTTTTTCTACTATTTCAAGTTTTAATTTAGCAAAAAGATTATGATATTGATACAAACTAATTTCAGGTTTTAGATTGTGTTCTTTCGTTAGAGAGTCTAATTTTTCTACGATTTCGTTATCAGATTTAGCATCACCATTATCTTCGAAAATGAAGTCATGAAGTGATTTTAATGCATTTGCAAGCATCTGAACTCCTCCTTAATAAGCTCTTAAATAATTTCATTTTTTTATAGTTTAATTAGTTCTAACATAACATACATCACTTAACTTTAAAAGGGTAAAGAATTAAAAAAATCTTCGTTTAGTGTATGTTTTCGTCAAAAATAATGTATTAAAAAACTTTCTCAAAAATTGTTCTACTACTTACATTTCCAATTTTAGCACAAAAAATACAAAAAACAGTAAGAAAAATTGTACAAATTTCAACTTATTTGTTATTAGGTTTTTGCTTTTATAAAAAGGAAGTGAGCAAATGAGTGATAACGAATATGAACTAGAAGATTTAGATTCAATGTTGGATGTTGATGTTGATTCTGAAAATGAATTAGATAATTCAAGTGAAAATAATTCAAATGAAGAAAATACAGTATCCAAAAACAACAAAAAAATTAGCGAATTCCAGAAAGAACTAGAATTATTATTTGCAGAATTCGAAAAGGCAAAAGCAGAATCTAAAGAAAAACAAATGCATGCAAAAGAATTAAAAGATGAGATTATTTATTTGATGGATGAAAAAGGTGTTGATGAAGTAATTATTAATGGTTTAGATTCAGTGGTTTTATTATCTATTACTTATCCTGAAAGAGAAATTTTGGATAGAAAATCATTAGCTCAAGCATTATCAATTTCACAAAAAGAATTATCTAAACCAGAGGTTATCATTGCTTTAACAAAAGAAGGTAAATTGACAACAGAAATGATTGAGAAATTTACAATTGTCGAAGAGCGCATGCAATTCAGTTCTCAAGATTATAATCCAAATGAAGAATAAGAGCGACTGGGACTGCCAGTTGTTCTTTTTTTATAGTTATTATTTTTATTTTATAACAAGGTAAAACAAAATATTCCAACAATTAACGAATGAATTAACCCAAATTAAGAAAGGGGATTTGTTTTTTGAATAATTATATTCTTGATACCAATGTATTACTACACGACCCAATGGCTTTTAAGCATTTTAGAGAAAATCATGTAATAATACCAGCCATTGTTCTTGAAGAATTAGAATCCAAAAAGAAAAGAATGGACAAACTAGGTGAAACCGCTCGTACGTTTGTTCGTGAATTAATGAAAATTAGAGAAGAATCCGGAAAAAAATTAGGAGAAAAAATCGAACTTCCTGGTGGTGGTTCTTTCAGTATTGAGATGAATCATCAGAATTTCGATGGTATGGGAGATTTTGCTGATAAATCCATTAAAGATAATCGCATTCTTGCTGTAGCTAAAAATATTTATGATGAAACAAAAGCTGCTGGACAAAAAACAATACTTATTTCTATGGATGCATTGATGATTGCTAAGGCTGACGTTCTTGCAAAAACATTGCCTGAGTATCTAAAAGCTGAAAAAGAAGGAAATAAATTCGATGGTCTGGAAGCACAATTGTATAAACATGACCGTCTAGTAGAAGATTCTGATTCTATACATAAAGGTATTCACCACATTTTTGTAGATGCAGAAAGTATTTCTGAATTTTATCGTGACGGGCAAATTCGAATTGAAAACATAGAAAATCGTTTTACGAATGACTTTTTTGAAGGTGATTTCGTTGTAATAAAAAACGAATTAAATCCTAAATCTTCAGCAATGGGGAAAATTAAGGATGAATCAGGAAAGCAAGTTATCACTCATTTCATTAACACTGACGCACACTTTAATCATGTAACTCCTAGAAATGCAGAACAACAGATGTTAGCAGAAGCTTTGTTGGATTCACAAATAAGCCTTGTATGTGTGCGCGGAGAAGCCGGAAGCGGAAAAACTTTACTTTCTGTTTCAGCTTGTATTGAAATGATGGAACAAAAAGGACAATACAATTATAAAAAACTTCTAATTGCACGACCAATTGTAGGAATAGGAAAAGATATTGGAGCATTACCAGGAGAATTAGAAGAGAAATTAAGACCTTGGATGGCTCCTATTTACGATAACTTGGAATATTATTTCAAAGCTGAAAATCGAAATGAACTTGAAAATATTTTAGCTAAAAAAGACTTTTTAGAAGTCCAGGCATTAACGCATATTCGAGGAAGAAGTTTACCGAATCAACTAATAATCATTGATGAAGCACAAAACTTAACTCCTCATGAAGTAAAAACAATTATTACGCGTGCTGGAGAAGGAAGTAAGGTTATTTTATTAGGTGATACAAGACAAATTGACCATGCTTATTTAGATGAAATTAATAATGGATTAACATATGCTATTGAACGAATGAAACCTCATAAAGAAGTAGCTGTGTTGAAATTGGAAAAAACAGAACGCTCTAGATTAGCAGATTTAGCAGTAAAAAGTTTATAAAAAAAGGGTTTGGAGTATTCTCCAAGCCCTTTTACCCTTTTATGGTGTAATCATTTCAATAAGTTCTTCTCCACTTGTACCACCTGGTATATTAATTCTTTTTAAAAGATACGGGTCTGAGTATTTCGTATTTAACCCTTTTTTCGTGCTATACCCCAATTTGAAACCTGCACCACGAACCATTTTTATTACTTCTTTATTTGTTTCACCAAAAGGATAGCTAATAGCAATAGAATTAACCCCAAGATTATTTTGAATTCTTTCTCTGGATTTGAATAAATCCTTAAAAATTCTTAGAAAATATTGAGACTGCATTTCATATTCCCCTTGATAAACTAAGGCAGATTCTTTGTGAAGAGAAAGTAATTCTTTATGATGAAGGTTGTTTGTATGGCTTTGTATCTCTATAGAGCCGCTTTGTATCATATCATGTGCGTTTTTCCATGAGAAATGAGGCAAACTACCTGGTTCCTTGCCTACTTGACCAGTTATGGTAAAAATGGTTGCTTTCATCTCTAAGTTTTTCAGAATAGGATAAGCAATTTTATAATTACTCGTATATCCATCATCAATAGTAATTACTATTGGCTTTTTCGGCAGCGGTTTTTTGAGATAATAATAATCAGCTACTTCTTGTTGCGATACAGGAGTATATCCTTCTTTTTTTAATGTGGTCATTTGTTCATAAAATTCTTTTTTTGTAACGATGGCGTTATTTGAAAAGGTTTCATCAAAGTGATGATACATAATGACAGGGATGACCGGAGTGTTTTTATACAATGCACTAACGGATATGGTAAATATAGAAAAGATAATTGCACTTATAACAATCAAAATGATGACAACCATACTTAATTGAAAAGTTAATTGATTTTTCTTTTTTGAAGTTTGAATCCTCAAATAAAAATCACCTCTCCCCTACCCTAGATAGCGAATAAAGAAGATGCAACTTTAATGATTACTTGTCCTTTTCACGTTCAAATACATCTGTTATTGGTCCAATAAGAATAGATTTAATTAAATCCCAGATACAATATAATAATAAAATACATGCTAAAAACATTGTTACAACTTTAGAAACAGCAATAAAATAAGGGTGCATAATATCGTTCATCAAAAATCCACTAAATGCAAAGAAAATAAATAACATCGTTACAAACGGACCAGAGACATATTTAATTGCTTTTTTATTTCGTTTTGCAAAATTAAATATTCCGATTGCGGATTTTTTTACAAGACTATATATAATTTTGTTAAATGTCGTTGACTTCAGTTTCATCGAAACGTCCTCCTAATTCATATTTCTGATTTTTTCTTATATAGATTTTATTAAAAAGGCAATTCGCCTTTAAAATTCAGTAAAAAATCCAAACAAAATATTTGTTGGATTTATTTAAATGGTGAGCACTATGAATTTCGCATAAAGAAAGCATGTTCGCACATGCTTTCTAAAAAATGATTTTGTAACAAAATTACATCAAATTGCAGATTAATATTCTTCATCTTCTATTGAAAATCCAGTTTTAAGTGCTTCATAAACTACACGATGCATTTCTTTTTTATCTTCAGGTAAAGAGTTATAAATTTCATCTAATAGGTTTTTATATTCAACCACCTTACCGTTTTGATAACGTGTAGGTACTTTTTGTACTTCTGCATAGATGCAACCTTTTCCTGTGCTAGAGAGACCTTTTAAAACACGGTTCATTTCCTCGTAAGCTTCTTCTGTAAATTGAGAACCCTCCAATGTTATTGTATGGATAACCAATTGATTCAGAAACACATCACCGTCTAAGAAAATACGCTGTTCCTCCCCTTCTCTGGTTTTAATCCAAATAGAAAGCGAAAAAATATCATCTGTTATTTTCAAATTGGGATACCTATCGTTACTTAAAGTCATATGTTTTAAACGATTACTTTTGTGGTAGCGATAATATGTATCATTGGCAAACTTTTTTAACGTAGGAATGGTTGTATGAACTTCGCAATGTCCAGGTTTGAAATGAATCATAGTGCAACTCTCCTTTAATTTTGTAAAAACTCATCGAAAATGAGTTAAAGATATTCTCTTTTTAATTTTCAGATATCTTTCTCGGATTATCTTTTATTTCTGGAAAAAGTCAAGAAATTATTTAATAAATTAAATTCAAAACAAATTCATGAAAGAGATTTATACAAACTTAAATTCCGAATATATGTTTGTTACATAGGAACGAGAGCGCTTTCTTATGGTGCTTTAGAATCAAATTTATGCTTTTTGAAACCTTCGATGTGCCTCTCACCTTAGAATTGTTGTCAGAGTGTGAAAACCATTTAAATTTACCTTTTCATTACCAGATTTAAATTGTGTTATTTGATTCTGGATACGTACAAATAATAAAAAATGCAGGAAAATGATTTATAAATACAAAAAATACCGTATAATAAATAAAGTAGTTACTTAATTACAGGAGAGTGATTTTAATATGGCAAAGTCAAAAGCAAAAAAAATAAGAGAGAAAATGGTTCGTGAAGGTAAACGAAACCCAGAAAATAGCCGAAGTATATATGCCTTAAAAGATTTAAGAACAAGAAAGACGAAAACGAAACAAGAACAATTAAACAAAGTGCTGTATGAAGAGCGTTTATCCGACTATTCAAAAGATGGTATGGGTGGACGCTTTTATTATTGTTTTAGATTTACAATTATTTCATAAAATTCAAATAGATAAATAAAAAATAAAAAAACTTCCCTTTTTTCTGGATATGGATTATACAGTTAAAAAGGAGGGAGATTATGGACTTTAGTATTAGAAATCAAAATCCAAAACATCCTGTAATAAAGAAAATAGAAAGAACAACAGAAATAGAACCTATTAAGGACAATAAAGAAAAAGGAAGTAAAAAAAGAACAAGAGAAGAAAATGAAGAGAAAAAGCATAAAAACGCAGAAGAAATAGAAGATGAATTAGGAAGTTTAATTGATGTAAAGTGGTAAAAAACAGCTCTATTATCGCATATGAGCTGTTTTCTTTTTAAAGATACCTTTTGAATAAATGAATTGTTCAACTTCATCAGCACAACCTTTTCTTGTTCTATATATTTCTGAGCCGCTAAATCGAAACACATACCATCCCTTTTGTTTTAAATATTTATCTTTTTTTTCGTCATGTTTGACTTGCGTAAAAGAAGAATGAAAATCCTTTCCATCACACTCTATTGCAATTTTACCTCTTTTCGTATACAAAGCAAGGTCAATGCGGTAACTCCCACAAGGTACTTGCGTATAAACTTCATATGGCAAATTTCTATGGTTAGTTCTCTTTCTTAATTCTTGAAACAAAAACTCTTCAATTGGGCTTTCTGTTTTAGAAAATTCCCTGTGTTCGGAGTATTTATTGAATCCAATGCGAATTTTAAAATATAGAATAAAAACAATCAACAAAATTGAAAAAAACACCCAATTTTCGATAAATAAGGAATACAAAATAGACATACCATTCCCCCTTCCCCTGTTCCTGATAAAAATTTAAATTATTGTAACAGAGTATAAAAAATAGTGAACAAAAAATATTTCAAGAAAAACTACATTGTAAAAAATCAAAATGGTCCCTTTGAATATAGGATTAAATAAATAATATGAGGTTTTTGAAAGGAATTTTAAAATAAACTGTAAGGGAATACATACGTTACATAAATAGATACAACAGAAAGTGAGGGAGAGAAGTGATTAAAAAAATATTGTTAGGTATCATGATTGTAATTATATTTCAATTATCAAGCACATCATCTTTGAAAGTTATTCATCCAAAAACTTGGTCAAATCAAACTATATATGACGACAAAGCAAATATATCAGACGTATTTCATTTAGATAGTCGTTTTTATGGAGGATATTTCCCACATAAAAATGGGATATTTTATGCAGATTTAGATTTCTTTGCTCATAAGATATCACATATAACAGCATACGCTATTCTTTCAATTCTTATTTTGAGCAATATTAAGAGTAGAAAGCATGCATTTAAAAGAGCTTGGTTAGGTGTCGTACTCATTGCATTCCTAGATGAATGTAATCAATATCTTGTCGTAGGACGCACTGGTTTATTCTTGGATGTTATCGTCGATTCTGCTTCAGCTTTCATTGTATTGCTAACAGTATATACACTATGGCAGCTTGCAATGAGAAATAGACAAGCAATACCAAATACAAATGGAATAAAGACTGTAGTTAAAGCATAAAGGGTACTCAAAAAAATATGAGTGCTCTTTTTTGTTTCGTTCTCTTTTAATACAACGACGTCTGTGGAATACAAAAATAAAAAAGACAATTCCTTTAAAAATAAAGGGACTGTCTCGATTCTTTTATTGTTTTTTTGAACATTGATTAGATTGGTAAATCATCATCAGATATGTTTTCAAACTGAGAAATGTTATGCAGACGGTTATAATCTTTTTCAATTAATGCATTAATGATTTTTAAAGGCGTAACCTCTTCATCGCTTAAATCAGCAATCGGAAATTGTCTATTAATTTCTTTCTGTTCTTCTATTAAATCAAGAAGCTGCATAAAACTATGCTGGATTAATACGATATTCATAGGGTTAGGAGAAAACTTTTTCAAATATGCGCTATTAATGGCATCAGAAATAATGAAATCTTTTGTAACCGGTCGATGCTCTACAGTGTCAGAATTCAATAAATTTTGAAGGTCCTCCACTAATTTATCCATTTGTTCAAAAGTCTTATCCGATACCGTAATTTCTATTTTTTTCATTGTCTATTTCCCCTTAAGTTATATTTCACTACAATGATATTTTAATTTATTTTTTTATAATTAGCGAAAATAAGTCTAAGATTTTATTTTTGATAAAAAATTTTAGAGTCTTTTACTTACAAAATATGAACATAATTCATTACGAAAGCAATGAAGACTGTATTAAAAGTATAAAAGGATACTCGATATATGAGTACCCTTTTTCTACTTGCGTTTATTTAGAAACAGTTTTTGAGAATATATCTAAGGCAGAAACTTTAGGGGCTTGCTTATCCCCTTCCCCGCTGCCTCCTCTCATGTGTGCATCAATGAAGGTAAATCCTCCTGGAATTTCAATATCATATTTAGCTGCTTTTTCTTGAGCCTGCTCTGATGATTCATTATCTGATGTTAATTTTCTAAAATGAAATGTAACCCAGTGCTCTTTATGCGGTTGATGTTTCGAACGTAATGCGGAAGTTTTGTTATGATTATTCCCTTGATTCACTTTAGATTTAGCTTTAATACCTTCAAATACAAGCTTCTCCGGATTATTAACAAAAGGATTAGCAAGCAATTTAGAAGCATCTTCTTCCTGTTCGAATGAGAATGCATTTTCCACTGTGATATCATGATACAAGCATAATGTATATGTCATTAGTGCCTTTTGCGAACGACTGAGATTCTCCCAATTAGAAGGGTCAATTATCGGGTAAATGATATATGTTTTTTCCCCGATGTTAGCTTTTGCATACACAATTGTTTCTTTTCCATTTGGACCTTCAATTTCTTTTTCACGAATAAATGTAATTTGCTTAATACCTATGTTTATTAAAAAGTCCCAAGTCACATCTGTAACCCACTTTTTCTTAGGTAATGGGTATTTTTTATTTTTATATATTTTTCGTGTTGCCCATTTTGCAATTGATTTAAGAACCTCTTCATGAACATCTGCTACATCTAGTTTGTCTAAAATACATAAATTTGTCGTATACCAATGTAAGTCCTGTGAAATAATACCTAAATAATCACCCATCATTTCTTGGAATACCATACAACTATCATAGAAATTTTGTCCTTGATAAATATCTGTAAGTATTTTATTTTTTGTCCAATATTGCGTAATGACAAAATAGGATTTAAACATGTTACATGAATTCTTGTAATGCTCAATCCATTTTGCAACAAAGTAGGCATTAAATAAAAATAAAGATGGTTCTGAATAGCTATATTTCATTAGTTTTGAAATAACTTCTTCTTCCTTCTTGCTATAAAGTGCTGCGAGTCTATCCCCTTCTTCTCCAAATTTATTAAATTGTTCATCGCTTAATTTGTTTAAATCAAAATTTTTATGAAAAGCTGCCTTCAATACTTCGATTTCTCTTTCAACCATATCTTTGACTTCAGAAGCTAAAGAATGAGATGCATTTAAAAATGACCATCTATACAAATAACCTAGATTTTCTGCTTTTCCCATGTAATAACGCAACTTAGAAAGATATTTATTACGTCTTTTTTCCAATTCAACAGTTGGCATTTCAGTTTCATGAAAGTCATCCAATTCTTCTAAGAAGTCCAATAGTTTTAAATTACCTTCTGCTTCTCTGCTATTGAAAACAGAAACATCTAAGAAAAAATAAAACGGAACAAAATTTTCTGATTGAAATTGAGGAGAAATGATTTTGTCATGCTCAGTCAACTCGGAAATGAACCCTTCTATCTGCTCCCTTTCTATGTATTTTTCTCCGGTCCAATTTCGCGTAGTAAATGCGAAATTAAAGAAAGATAAGTTCGTATACGTCTCCTTTTTAACATTGTTAGGTATATTTTCAAATCGTGAAGCAAACTGCAAAATTATCATCCTTTCATTCATATCCTATATTCTCTACATTTAATTATACAGGATAAAGTATCAATACGAAACAACGCTCTATGCGGATTCCTTATATGTGAATGCTTCTTATGATGTTTGGTTTGTAAACATGATTGGATATGGAAAACTAGAAAAAATGGAAGGAAATTCTATAACTAGAGAGAACATAGAAAATGCTTAGGAGGGGTTATATTGAATTCAATTAAAAGTTCTATTGTCTTAACTGAAGCAGAAATACAATGGATTGATGAACAAATCAATCATTTTGATAGCCATATACATAACAATAAAACGTTATCTAATTATCAAGTAAAGGAAGCATATGATAATTTTTATGATGGAATATATGAGTTATATCAAAAATACACAACAAAGCATTTAACGAACATGTGTTTGATTGGAATGGAATACGATGGATATATGCCAGGAAACAATGCCAACTTTATTGCTCTATATGAAGAATTAATAAATAAACTAAGAGATAAAACGGTTGATAAACCTATTCGTTATTATGTGGAAATGGATGAAGAGCTTGTATTGATGGAAGAAGATGAAGATGGTAATAAAACTATTGTAAATAAAAATCATTCTTAAATAGAGTTACGCACACAAAAGGTATCCTTATGAAGGAGACCTTTTTTAAAATAAAAAGCAAAAAATCGTAAAACTGAAATTAGATTTTTGTATAATGATGAATATATTACAAAAGGAAAGAAGGAAAAACTGTGAGCGTAGAAAGCATTAAGGAATTGATTTTAAATCAAGTCGAAAATATTGCTGTAACGAATCGTTATGATATGGTATACGAACAAAATGACGAGAATCAGTTGTTAGTACAAATTTTAAAGAGAGACCAAGATGGAGGAATTTTAGGGACTCCGTTAAGTTTTGATTTGCGTGTAAATGAAGATAAAGGAGACGGTGAATTCATCTTTTATCATGCTATGGGAGAATTCAAACGTCAAAAATTTAATGTGTTCCAAGAAGGAAGTTTGTTAGAAGTATTAACATTTATTAATGGTCGATTAAGTATTAACGAATTTTAATACATGATTTTCCCTTGAGTTTATTTATCATAGTATGTAAGAAGACCCCTGCCTCAATATAAAAATAGGTGGGGGTCTTTTAATGGAGAAATTAAGTTAGAGAACAGTGTACAAGAAGTAATTATAAAAAGATAAGTAACTACTTAAATAAACAAGGAAAATACATTCTTTACTTAATCAAAGAAATATGAGAATTTTTTAAGATTGTTTTAAGGATAATTTAATATTATAACTGTACAATAAGAGATTATAATGACAAGTGGCATTGAATGAAAAATTTAAGTTAGAGGTGCTTTTATGATAAATCAGTGGATTAAAAATCCAAAAGAGAGAAAATTAATTTTTGTTGCACTCATAGTAGCTTTTGTTATTCTTGCATTTGGATTTTGGACAATTGAACACAAAGATTCATTAACAACAAATACAGCAGAACATTTAAAAAATACAAAGGTGCAATTTCAGCACCACTTGAGAAGCCCTTTGGAATCTTATGCTAAAGACAAAGCCTCTTTAGGTAGAATTAGTATTTTTGCTGCTTTTGCCATGTTTCCTCTTTATTTTTTATTAAGACTCAAAAAAATAAAATTAGGCAAAGAGATTAAAACATTTATTGCAAAAGTTTTGAAGTGGGTTAAGTTGTTTCATGTACCAATTGCAGTTATTGCATTTGCATTAATTACCGTGCACTCATTCATCATGACATTTTATGAATGGAAAACGAATGCTGTTTATCTATCAGGAGTTATTTCATACCTATTATTTATTCCATTAATCATATTCGGATTTATGCGATATAAACGCAAAGATAAAAATTGGCATTACTATCTTTCATTCGCTTTTGTTTTCTCTATGCTGCTCCATACATTTATCTAAAATATAAATTCTAAAGAAAAAGCAGTAAAATATACGATTATATTTTGCTGCTTTTGTTTTTTAGTGTCTTTGCAATTCATGAATTAAAATGCTTATAGAATGCAGTTAATTTGACCATGTTTTCTATTTCTGTTTTTAATGGTTTTGAAATTAACTTTTCATCCTGCTGATAAGTTTCTCCATCTTTCCAAGGAAAAGCCGATATTTCTTTATTAGCTGTTTCTCTGTTTAAAGCAATAAATACTCTTATAGTATCGAATTGAAGATTCTCATCAGAAATAAAAGGGAATCCCGAAACGTAATTGTCGTATTCAACAATAATAGAGTCATCGATGCATAATTCCCAATCTTTATTTTCTAATTTTAAGTTCATTTAAATTACCTCCAAATTTTTTTGTGAAATGAGTCTTTTGTTTACTCATATCCTTTATGATTTTAAATCGATTTTATTTTTTTGGTGTAAAATAAACAAATAATATTAACGACGAAATCGGTTAAAAAACAACAGTCCAATTTATATATGTTAATTGGACTGTTGTTTTTTATTATTTTAAATTTATGCTTTTAAACCGGAACAGAAAAATTACATTGACCGGTCTTTTTTTATGAAGCGTGAACATTCTTTTCTTCTTCAGGGACCTGAAAATGAAGCTTAAATACCTCATTATCTAATATGCCTTCTCTGTTTGTTTTAAAGGAAACCGCACTCCATTCTCCTTTATCATCAAGAGCAAGTAGTGTATTTGCATTTATTTTGGCTAGATAGATAGAACCCCTGGTAAATCTTTTTTCACCTGTAATTAAATGATAAGCACTCACTTTGCATGTAATGTACATATGAATCAACCCCTTCCTTTTATATATAGCCGTATACAGATGCAATTAACGAATTTCAAATTTCCAAGATAATACATTAAAAAATAAAAAAGTGTAGAAAAACGATTAAAAATTATATAAGAGGTTTTGAAGAGATATTTCGTGTTATGAAAGTCTTTGATTTTATTAGATAAATATAGTTTTTGAATGAAAGATTATGAAAACCTCCCCCCTCCCCTGCCATAGAATCAAAGATGCAATGCATCAGTGATGCACTTTCAGATATTGAAAAACCTAAGAAATTAAAAACAAAAACAGAAAAGAAAATAGAAAGAGAAGAGGATGAATAAAATCAAAAAAATTTCCGAAAAAAATATTATGAAATGAATTTCCTTTGCAGTAATATATTTCATTTTAATGTTCTGCTTCAATGAATACATTTGGAGCCTATAATAATAATCGGTTTGAAAATCCATAATATGAAATAGAAGTAGATACAAGTTTATTTAAAGGTTTGAATTTATTTTTGAGTTTGTAATAAAAACTTCCCTTTTGGTTCTATTCTTTACACTTATTACATATTCCTAGTGATGTAGTGATGCAATGATGTAGTTTGAATGAAAAGATGATGTAAATAAAATATAGTGTGTATAAGGAGGAGTTATTGTGGCGAAAATTAAAACAGGCACAAAAATGCCTCAAAACCAATCTGAAGCTGCTGGTACGAGAAACCTAGGGGATAAACGCTGTGTACGGTTTAGTATTTCCATTCAAAACGAATATGACCGCAAATTAGGACGTCTATCCACTAGCTGTCAGATGTCTAAATCTAAAATGGCAGATGCTCTCCTAAGAGTCGCCTTAGATTCTCCGGAGCTGATTGAATGGTTCCAAAAGAAATATAATAAAGATGAACAATATCTAGTTAATCCAGTCGTTATTAATAATAAGCTATACTATTAAATCCTTTTCCTACTAGGAGAGGATTTTTTTCATGTTAGAATACTTAATTCCTTGTTTTGCCCATTTTTTATCCCATGAATAACATTTTTGGCAGAGACCAAGGCGTTTTTGGAAGCTATCGGAGTTTTTTTGTCTAATCGCATTATCACAATGTCTGCATTTTTTCATTCGTTTTCTCCCCTTACGTACAAAGTAGTAGTATTAGAATCTCCTAAAAATTTATTTTTTATACTCCTAATTCCCTATTTCTTAAAAAAATATTCAATATTTTTTCAAAAGAGGTACCAAATTTATATTTCATTTGCAGCCATCTATACATAAAGTAGTGTTTGCGTACATTTGTATGCATGTTTGTGCGCACAAAACTTACCAGAAGCTTAGAAAAAGATAAAAATAGTTAAAAATTATATTTTTGTACGCACAAGTGAGACAACAAATGTGTGCAAGATGGAATATTTAATAGAGGACAAGAATATATTGGACTATCGTAATACAAATTAAGTGTTTTGGAGGAGATGAAATGGATTCAATTCGCTCAATATCTATCGATTGTGGGAACTTATCTGTGAAGTCTAAATCAGATTTAGGTGAGTTGCACTATCCTAATACAGTTAGAGAAGAAGGATACTTTGAAAGCCAGCCGATATTTGGGAATCTAACACAATCTAAAGACGTTGGAGTGACATTTGAAGGAGAAAAACTTGTGGTAGGAGAAGTAGATGAACGTTCTCGCTTTTCATTAGATGTTAACATTTCAAGATACAAAACTTCAGATTTCCGAAAGATGTTTTTAATGGCTGTCTTTAAGCACATTAGAGCACATGATGATAAAGTACGAGTTGTAACAGGGATACCAGGTAGACAATATAGAAACTTAGAAATGAGAGAAGAAGCCATTCAAGACATTAAATCATTAGAAGGTCATTATGAAATGAATGGAATTTCATTTGAAATCGTAGAAATCATTATAGAGTTACAACCAATTGCAACAACAAAATATTTAGCCTTTCATGAAAATGGTGAGCCAAAGCAAGGAGCTCAAGAGTTCGCTAACTCAAAAATCCTTGTTGTAGATTTAGGAATGGGTAGTAGTGATGTTACAATCGTAGAAAATGGAATGATGACAGATGTATTTGAACTTCAGTATTCTATGTACAATGTTTACGATGAGATTATTAGTGAAATGCAAAATATGAAAATAGATGGAAAAGCTAGTATTTTAGCTTCTGAGAATTTAACTTCACAGAGAATTGAAAAACAAATACGAGAATCTATGATTCAAAATGAAAACAGAGCAATTTATATTGCTTCTAATAAAGAAGCTTTTGACATAACAGAAATTGTTCATTCCAAATTCTATTGGGGAGCAAATGCCTTTTTACAAAATTTACGGGCGAATAAAATTAACTTTGAAAGTTTTGCAAATGTGGTTCTGACTGGCGGAGGGACACATACATTACTCTATTACCTAAAACATTCATTAGTAGACTATCAAAACAATCCTAGAGTAAAATTTCGTATGCCGGATAATGTAATCATGGCAAACGCTAGAGGTTATTATATCGTAGCGTGTAATCCAGATAGATTTCTTACAAGAATCTAATAGGAGATGATGGAATATGGCTGCTGCTTCCGTAACTAAGGAAAAAAAGGATAAACATCGATTTCATATGAGACTTCATCCCGAAAAAGATGCAGATATTATTGAGTTTCTTGAAGGAAAGCACAAGACAGATTATGTAAAAAAGCTTATTCGAGAAAAAATATGGGCTGAAAAAGTTGGGGCTCAGTTCATGGCTCCAACCTCCACTGTAGAAAACTTTCAAAATGAAAACATAGAACCCAATCCTCAGCCTCAAGTACAACAAAAAAGAAAACAAAATACGTTTGCTTCCTTTCAAAATTTCACACAACAAACAGAGTCAAAAGAGAATTCGGCTGTAAGTTTATTTTGATAAGATTCACATTATCCCCCTCTTCGTAATAGAGGGGTTTTATATTTTATGAACAGTATACAACTGCTCCCCAATAATTTAGATAATATTCATTAAGAAAACGGATGTTGTACTCGTCTTTTTTTCATCTTACAAAAATGTAATCTTCATGTCATGTTTTTGAATTTCTACTCAAACAAAAAGGGATTATGATGATAACGACATAATAAGAAACACATGAGGTGAAGGAAATGAAAAGATACATTGCACTATTTAGTATTTTAGTTGTATTTGCAAGTCTGATGGTTGGTTGTGATATTAATCGTTTAGGAAAAGATGAGTATTACATTCAAATTACAGGAGATGGAAAAGTGTATAATGGTACGACTGATAATCGTAAACCGTATACAGATTACCAATATAAACTAACTGGATTTGATAAAGAAGGTACAGAGAAAGAATTAGAATTTACTGCACAAAAAAACTTACGTAAAGATGCATTCCTACGTGTATATCATTCAGATAAAAAAGGTGTATCAGCTTGGGAAGAAGTGAAGAAAGACGAGCTTCCTGATAAGGTGAAAGAAAAATTAAACGTAAAATAAGATGAAAAGAAAATTAAAAGCAGCGCATACAAAATGCCCTGCTTTTTTCTATTACTTATTTCTTTGTATAAGTTTACTAACATGATATGCGCTAGAAAATGATAATTCAGAGAGTTGTCCATCGCCGTTACACCAATCTCCCGCAAAATATAAATTTGATATATCTGCGAAAGATATAGGGATTCCTTGTTGCGACATATTCCACTTAATCGTTTGAACAATTGCTTTCTTTGATATTTTAGGAACAACCAATGATTCTCTCCATCCAGCAAAGTGTTTGTCATAGAATGCTTCAATCTTTTCTTTATATTGCTCAATGGTTTCAGGATTTTCTGCTTCTTCTTTATTTAAGTAAGCAATAGCTTGTAGCAGTTGACCATTTTCTGGAGCGCAGTTTGGGTCGTAGTAAGAAATATCCGTAATAAAAAGTTTGTTTTTTGTATCATACACGTATGTATAGGGAGAATTCACTCTTTCTTTTAAACCAATATCATAAAACATGACATGTGTAGGTTCTAGGTTAGAATATTCCATGAATCTAGGTTCTAATATAGTACCTTTGAATACTTTATGTAATTCATCTGGAGGAATACAAAAGATGTAATCATCTGCTATATACTTTTCATCCCCTACTAGTAAACTTTCAATCTTCCCATCTTCTATTTTTATTTCTGTTAATTTTGCCTTTGTAAGTATTTCTCCATCATTCTCTTCAATAACCTGTGTAAGCTGTTCAAGTAATTAGGACTCAGTTGAAGTAACCTTTTATTTTCTTAAAAGAAATCATATAAAAGAAAAAAGCCAATTATAATGGCTTTTTCAATGAATATAATGTAGCTAAATAAATTACAACGATAAATATAATTCTGTTGTATTTTCAAAAGTAGATTTTAGATTTTCCGCGTAAATATCTTTTACTTCTTTGAAAACTGTTCGCTCAAAGGACCTGGGATGGATGTGAATGAAATCAAGGTCATATAAATCCATCTTATTTAGTGTAATAACACAATGAGTGATTTTTGGGTTTCCCTTAAAAGAAAAACTTATATATGGATTTCCTGCTTCATTAATACCAACACCAATGTGATTAATAGAAATCATAGCTGATAGTTTGCCCTGACCTCCCATTTGTTGAAGAATAGTTTGTCCTATTTGTTGTAGCTCCGTTTTCGTGTACATGTTCATGCTCCTTCGCACTGTTTTTTACATATTCTAACACATGATTCATTTTTGTGAATAAAAAAAAGACTTCATTAGTTTGTGAAGTCTTTGTTCTAAAACAGTAATAGATTTTCTTGTTTAACTCATTAATAAGAAAGTTCTTCATCGGAAAAAGTATATATCACGTCACGCATTGATGATTCTCTTTCAACGAAATGATAAATTGTTTTAATCTCTGTACTTACAATGATGACATATTCAATATTTTCAATGATGTGTTGTTTTTTGTTTTCAATATATTTTAATAGAGAGTCTCTTAATATCTCATGCCATTTGTCTTCAGGTTTATCTACCCAAAGCCAGCCATACCCTTCTCCTTCAACATCAACCCAATTGTTATAAGTATTATCTTCTTCATCGGTATACCAATTGATTATCTCTTCCATATGCTTTTGGCTATCACAGGCAGCAAGTATATTTTTTAGCGTTGTTTCATTCACCTGCTCTATTTGGATAAATTGAACCCCGTAAGCATTACTATAATTATTTTTAACTGTTTCAATGGCGTTTTGATTCATCATGGGTCTATCTCCATTTCTTGGTTTCATTTTATGATTATTTTGTAAAGTCATCGATGCATGAATTATTTTATGCCTATCCTATCTATTTCCTTCTCCGCAATCGTTACGAGAAATATTAATCCTCTACTAAACCAGGTATCTATGTATTTTGGATGGACTTATTATTCTATTAAAAAAGTTTATTTCTTCTTTTGAAGAAAATAAATATGAAAGAAGTTCATTTAAATACAGCTGGATTAGGATTTTGAGATGTGCTGCGGTCTTATTCGGAATAATTGTTAATGATTCTTGAAACTGAAATAGACTATATTCAAATTCATTAAGAATATCCGTATTAAATTTAGAATCATATATGTAATTAAAATTACCCAAATGGGTTTGGAACAAAACCTCTAAGAAAAAATCTTGAAAATTACCATGAAATTTGAAAACAAAAATTTCAAAACCTAGCATGGCATCTTTCGTGGATAGGTCGAGAATCTTGTCAAAAAGCAATGGGAATTTTACTTCTTCGCTTTGGTATATCGCGTTGATACCATTTTTTATTTCTGAATCTTGTTTATAAAATCGTTCAACAAAAGAATGCCATTTATCATTTACTAATGATAGGTTAATATTCAGAGTCCCATGATTCGGACTTCGACTACTAAGATTAATATCATATTTTTTAAGTAAATGTTTCTCCATCGCAAACCACTTCCCCTGATGTAGTTTCATTTCTTTCGTCAATATACCAAAAATAAATTTGTATTTGTAAGAAATCCATAATATTTTAATTAGAGTGTTCCATTTCCAGAATCATTATGGTGTATTGTATTTGGTAATGAATTGCCACTTATGTTACAATTCATATAAATCTAATATAGAGGTGATAGAATGCAAAGATTAATGTTAAAAGTACCTGATGGTATCGTTAAAGGATTTGATGATAAAGATGATTTACAAGGATACTTGATTGACGAAAAATTAGAAGAATCAGGATATGACATTTACGAAGTGAAACAGGTATTGCAAGAAATAGAGAACTCTGAACTTGATGAGGAAGACAAAAAAGTCTTACTGAAAAAATTACAGAAAGACGAATTCGAATTTGAGATTAATGACTGTTTATGCGATGTATTAGATAATTGTGATTCTATGTATGACTTATTTTAATTATTGATTTATGTTTTTTATAAAGAAAGGAACCTGTTCATACATAACAAGGTTCCTTTTTAAGTAACTATAATTTTATTTTTTTACTTTTAATTCATACACCCTTTGCCATTCGCATTTATAACCATCAATCCATCTGATTTTTCCATCGAGTATGGCTAAGTGCTGGGTAAAACCATAATTACGATACTTTCTAATCCGCGTATCATCTGAATATGCACCGCAACTATATTCAGAAAAGCCATCCTTCCCTGCCTGGATTCCACGTAAAGCAAGTTCTACGACGTCTTCTTTTCTCCATTCATTAAATCTTGATGGAGTCCAACGAATAATTTTTCTTAAATTCGTTTTGTTAGCATTTATTGTTTCATCAACAGGTTGAGCAAACATATCATATAAAGTTTCTAATTTTTTACGTGCTGCTTCAACTTTTTGTCTCTCCACTTCTTGTTTATATTCATCAGATGCTAAATATCGTTCCTCCTCTTCTTTTCGAATTTTTTCTTTTTCAGCTACATTTAAAAGATATTCTTCTAAGGAAATGCCTTGTTCCTTAGCTAATTCTTCTTGTACCCCTTTGACCATCTCTTTGAATATTTCTCCCAACATTAGTATTCCTCCGTTTCATCTCCTATTTCATACTCTTTATTATTGTAAATTTAAAATAGATTATTTGTTAAAACTAAAGTTCTTAATATACTACTTTAACAAAACAATTTTTTTATATTATTCTTTAACGAAACTCGTAGTCTATTTGTTTGTATCAATAAAATTAGTATCGCATACATCTTGATAAAATTCCCATATCTTTTGAGTGTCATTAATACATTATTTAGACATTGCGTTATCTTTCACGCAGAAAAATTGGAAAGTTACTTGATTTTTTAAAGTTTGTGTTTATTATAAATTGGAATTATATGAAAGAGGAGTGAACCTAATCCAATGGAGCTTTTTAACGGTTATGACATAACAGTCGATGATAAAGATAAATTCCTTCGTATTGCAAATGTGTTTACCTTCTATTATGAGGTTTACACCAACAACAATACTAGTAGTGTGCGATTTGAAGATTCAACTATAGAATTATTCCATTCGGATAGATTTACGTTTGGACGCTTAGTATTACAACTATTTTCAGTATTTAATATTGCTGTAAATCATTCTCCGTTACAGGAGTTTCAGCAGTTTCCTACTGTTGCGGATTTATTGTTATATATCTATGAAAATACCAAGTAATACATAGGCTTTGTTTTTGTGTAAAAGAGGTGTATGTATATGGCTTATAAAGTTGATGGAAAGACAAGAATACAACAAGCTTTATTTGATTATGAACCAACTACCGAATCAAAAGATGCGGTTAAACGTGCAGTAAAAGCACATAAAGAAAAACAAAATTTTAACGAAGCAAAAACCGGGATAAATAAAAGCCCAAATAAAAATGCAATTGCATATTTTTCTCAATATGAACAGTCTATGACTACAGAAGCAGCAGAAAAACCATTTCAATTCAGAAGAAAAGGTGAAGTGGTTGAAACAACTGTTGGTCAATATGTTCATGGCAAGGTAAGAAGTTTAGGTATGTTTGCGGATAAGGATGCTAATACGAATCTATCATTCGGAAGATTGATTAAAAAACGTATTAAAGAAATGGATAGAAGTCTGGACTATGGATACGGATATGAACGAAACAGAGACCGTGGTGACAGAGAATTCAATGATTAAGACAAGACGTTTATTCTTGTCTCCTTCTCTTTTTTTGAGATGAAAGTGGTGATGTAAGTGAAGAAGATAATCATTGGATTCGCTATTGGTTTTATGGTTGTTTTATCTGGATTTATTACGAATTTAGTTTTTCCATTTATAGAATCTACAAAGAGTGCTGTTAGTGGTAACACTGGGGATATCATTTGGTGTTTTGGGACATTTATTGTTTTGATTGCATTACAGGTTCTTGCTGCATATACAATTCTGAAAAGAAAAGGAATTGCAGAAGAATTTCTTGCAACAGAGAAAGATAATGTAGCAACTTCTAAATTCGCAAAGGAAAGTGATTTTAAAGGATTTTTAGGTGATGATGGTTTGCCAATTAGTAAAAAATTTAGGCTATCTGAAAAAAAATCATTCGAACATTATCTTCTATGCGGCGCAACTGGTTCGGGGAAATCAGCAAGTTTCTTCATTCCTAGTTTATTACAATTACCAGCACATGCTTCAGTTGTAGTAACTGACCCTAAGGGTGAATTATTTCAGAAAACAGCTCAACATGCTCTTAATCAAGGGAAAAATGTTATTGTGTTTAGCCCATTTAAGGGTAAAACTATGAAGTATAATCCTCTTTCTTTATGCAGAAATGCTTCTGAAGTCAGAGAACTTGCGCAAGTTTTGCTTGCAAATGGTAATGCAGCAATTGAACAATTAACAGGAACTAAATCTGGTGGTAGTGAGTGGACAAATATGGCGACCCCATTACTAGTTGCATTTTTATTGTTTGTTTACGAGTTAGAAGCACCAGATAATACAGTTGCAAAAGCATTAGAATTAATTACTGAAAATGATTTAGAAACATTGAAACTATTAATTGAAGATTCAACACCAGAAGCACAACAACAAATGAATATATTCTTACAATCAGCAGAGTCTGAAAAAACGGCATCATCAATCAAAACAGTATTGGCAACAAGTTTGCAGATGTTTACAGACCCCTTGATTCAGGAATTAACTTCTTTGAATGAGATTGACCCTAAGACATTGAGAGAACAACCTACTCATTTATATGTAATGGTTCCAGAACATAAATCAGCATTCATGTCTCCGCTTATGTCGCCTTTTTACTCTCAATTAATGAATCATCTATTAGAGACTGGAAAAGGTGCTCCTATTTACTTTCTCATGGACGAATTTGCAAACATAGGGGTTATTCCAAATATAGATATTATATTAGCTATCTGTCGTTCTCGTGATATGAGTGTTTCATTGGGGATTCAAAGTGTTAATCAATTGAAACAGAGATATAATGAGGCAGCAAATACAATTTTAGATAATCTAAAAACGAAAGCCTTTTTACCAGGGCTAAGTTATGATTCTGCGGAGTACGCTTCTAAATTATTAGGATTTAAGGAAATAAAAAGTGTATCGACCTCATTTAGTAAAAAGAATGATAATTCATATAGTGTGTCTGCTCAAAAAAGAGAATTATTGACGCCAGACGAAGTTAGAAGATTACCTGATGAAACTATTTTAATTATATCGGACAACCGGAATGGATTCCAAGATAAACAGAACAGATATTATAAAGATAAGCGATTGTCATCATTAGCTTCTCAAGAAATAACTGTTGAAGAATATTTAGAAGATGAAGCTTAAAAAGAGAGATACAAAATCTCTCTTTTTTAATTATATTTTTAATTTCTTACATTCCTTACATCCTTTTCTTCTAATTCGATATCTTATCTGTTCATGTTCTTCGTGACCTTTAGAACAATTCCACCATACTTTAATGCTGCTTCCGGGAACAAAGTTCTCAGGATTTTTGTCATCATTTTTAGATTCGTCCCAATCCTTGACTATGTTTGGAAAAAGAACAGATATATTATTTTCAGTTCCAGCTTTGCGATTAGAACATATAGAGCATCCAAATGAAACTTTACCATCTCTTACTCTATCATTAATTCTTGCTGTCCATTCATGTCCTTTTTCACATTTCCACCATACCTTTTTATTTGAATTTGGTGGAACGTTATAAGGCGTCAAATGCTTATTTTTAATCGGATGCCATAGCGAAGCTAATCCTGGAATAATAGTTGCTAAACAATTTTCTTCTGTGATTCGTTTATTTAAACAAAAACCGCAACCCTGTCCTTTGTTTCTCTTCTTTATACGCGCTTCCCATTCATGATTAGGATTTTTTCTACATACCCACCATACTTTTTTTGAAGAACCTGATGTTACTAATTCTGGAGTCAATTCCTTGTTCTTTTCGTAATTCCATTCCTTTGACAATTCTGGATTTACAGTAGCTAAGCAATTTTCTTTTGTAACTCTCTTTCCGTTGCAAACAGGGCATCTATTTCCTGAGTTTACTTTTTTAGAAATAGCCATAGGATAAGAATGTCCTTTTTCACATTTCCACCATACTTTCTTTACGGAACCAGGCATTTTATCATTGGGTGTAACAGGATTATTTTTTTCATAGTCCCATTGTTTTGCTACTTCAGGATAACGTGTTGCTAGACAATTTTCTTTTGTAGGTGCCTGACCTGCGCAATATTTACAACCATTTCCGCCAAGTGTTCGGTTAGAAATGGAAGTTTTCCACTCATGTCCTTGTTCGCATTTCCACCATACCCTTTTACTAGTATAAGCCGTAAAAAATTCTGGTTTTAATCCTTCGTTTAAATCAGGATGCCATTCTTTCGACATTTCAGGAAACTTAAAAGCTAAACTGTTTTTCTTCTCCATTTCTATATATTTTTTGAAGATATTCACTTCGTCTTTTTTTAAATCAACCTTAATTTGAGAGATTATATTTTTTTGTTCTTTATTTAATTCATGGTGAACAGAAATATAATCAAACAATTTTTTGATACTTTTACTAAGTTCAGAATATGAATCGTCTATTAAACGAAAATATATAGAACCATATAGATTTAATTCTGGAAGGTTTCCTTCTCTTAAACGAATTAAATAAATTCCGTTTTCTTTTAATAATTTATTTTTCTTTTCATCCCCACTTTTGTTATTTTTATGAAAAATCCCATCATATTCTATTCCTAATTTTAAACTGGGGATATACACATCTATTTCGCAACGATTCTTTTTATCGAATTGCAAAACGAACCTGTTCTCCGATTCCGGAAATATTTGTTTTATATAATAATATATTGCTTGTTCTGGAAAAGATGTTTGTTGTTCTTTTCTACAATTGTTACATCCTCTGTATGGATTTTTTCTGCTATTAGGAGTGGAATAATATTCATGACCTTTTGGACAAATCCACCATACTTTTTTATTGCTATGAGCTGCTACGGTATAAATGGTTTTTCCAATATTTTTTGTTGGATGCCATTGTTTTGCAATTTCTGGTTTTACCGTTGCAAGACAATTATAAATCCACACCTTTTTCCCAACTAATGACACTTTCGTTCTAGACATTATTTTATCTCCTAATCATATTCTTTTATTATCACATAATAATTTTATCATAATATTCAAAATCTAAATGAAAACAAAAAAGAGAGACGATAAAGTCTCTCTCCTCTTGTATCTTATTTTACTTTCTCTTCTTTCTCTAATAAGGTTGCCATTTCTTTGATAGTAAGTTCTATATTATTTACCGGTATATAGAACATTGATGTTTTATTTTGATTCATTTGTTTCATTACTCGTTCGTACAATTGTTGCCCTTTTAATTGAGCTTTTACCTTTTCACCTAAGCGATGATTGAAATACTTCCACTGGATAAATACAGCGTCCATATTATCTACAAATGAAACATCAAGAAGTTTCACGTCAGGATGAACAAATCGAGCGTTCGGTAATAACTCCTTTAATTTTTGATGAAGAGTTTGATGTCCGCCAAAGAATGCGATTTTCTTCGTATTAAGATACGATACTAATTCATCGAATGGTACCTCTTCTTCTTCCCATTCCGGTTCATCTTGCATCTGACGATACATAAAATCTCGAAGTGAAATCAGCTCCTTCTTATTATCTTCTCTGCTTTCTAATTCTTTCTGTAGTTTTTGATTTTCAAGTTGTAATTGTTTATTTTCTTCTTTAGATTGATGTAATTCATTGCTTAATTGAATTCTTTGTTTTTCTTCAAATTGTTTTTGTTGAATAAGGTGTCGCTCCTGCTCCTGTAGTTCTTTCTCCTTATCCACTAGTGTTAAATAAAACTCTTCTTTTGAGTCATCCAAATATTTTCGTTGTGTAAGACGATACTCATCAAATATCCCCTTTATATAAAGAGAAGAAATGACAAACCAGTCTGCATCTTGTTCTGTAAATTGTCTTTTCTCTTTCATCTGTAAAAATAGCATAAAGATGTAATCTAATTCCTCTGCGCTTACATATACTTTCTCGAAGAATTCTGTTTCTATCGCTCCATACATTTGTATGACTGCTGTAAGAGAACCAATGCGGCTTGATATACCTTCATGGAATACCTTAGAACGAAGTGCCGTGGATTCTTTCATAGTCATAACCTTTTTACATTCTGGATGATTCGTTATTTCTTTCATGACAATATGTTCAAGTAATATGCCGATGGATAATTTTTTCTTCTTATTTGGGTTGTAACGTTCTCGGTATTGGGGTAGTTGACTTTCGTATTCCGATTTGACTTCATCTAATACAGCCGTCGTACCTAGTCCTAATAAAATGTGTTCTTCAATAATACCGATTTTTTGATTAAAAGGGTCTCTTGTATCCCATTGTGCCATCCCTTGAACACATAAATACATAGCTATCATTAAAGCGTTAACTATTTCTTGTTCAGATGTATTTGAGATATCGCCTTTTCTTTTTTCTATTTTTGCAAGTAAATCTGAAGCTCGTACAACCTGATTTGACTGAACATAACGAAATACAAAATTATATCCTTTTTTTATTAACTTTAAAATATCTCTCATATCACCTTTGTTGTAACTATACTCCACTATGCCTGCTACATTTCGAAGTTGTTCTTGAGGTTCTGTTGTTAAAGCTCGAAATCTTACATCTTCATAAAAACCAGAGTTTTTAAAGGCTGAGTAGTATTCTGTTTCTTTTTCTTTAAAGATGCTATTTATATCATCTCGTAACATCTCATTTGTTCCCAATGCCATTATCATATATGGTCTGATGTTTAAGCTATGTGTAGTTGTCATCGTAATCATCCTTCTTTCTTGCTTTTCTTTTATTATACAGAAGAAAAGAGAATCTAGTGGAACAAAATGTTAAAAACGACCCTAAATGGTTAAGAAGAACAATTAAAATAATACAGCTTATGAAAACAAATTAAATAAAAGAAAAAGATAAGTATAAGCACATTCAGATGCTCTTCCTTATCTTTTTTATATTAGGAATGAAATGATTTAACTTGTTAGATTGCAGTTACTCCTTTTCCTGTATATATTTTATAAGTTCACGAGAAAGTAGTTTGTAAGCGATTACTTTCTTTTTGTATTTTTTCACTACATCAACATGTTCATCGTGAATGTATATAAAGAACCTAATATCAGTTTTTCCTCTTTTAGTACCAATTACTATGGGTGTTCCATTATTAATTGGCGGCGCATAATATTGCTCTACAAATATTGCATCATTAAAATAATTGATAATTTGAGTTTTTTCTTCACCTTGCAAGATTCTATCTTCTATAGTAATTGTAACTTCCTCATCACCAAGCTTAGGATGTAGTTCAAACCTACTAATAAGCGAATCTACAACAGATGTCGGAATACTCGTTACTATTATTTTAAGAAGACCAAAAATTATTAAAGCGACTATAAACCAGGTTGTCATACTGTATCATCTCCAATATAAAACGAATGTTATTTCATAAATCAAATACCATCGAAGTCTTACCAAACCCTTTAAAAACAAGTATTTCATTCCCCCTCAAAACATTTGTTGCCATAATATTGAAAATAAAAATGAAGGTGTATATAATGCGTACAAATTGTGTATATACAAATTATATATTTGTTTTATACACAGTATATAAATAGTCCATACGTTATATAAACCAAAAAAAACAAAGAAAAATTACACAAAAATCCATTTTGGTTTATAACAAGATAAATGGTGTGAAATGAAAACACCCAAAACGAATTGGACAACGGAATACTTACGACGTATTTAGTTATTTTAGGAGGTGAAAGCAGGGTTAACCCTTGCGAATAAACGATGAGTTTAAAAGATATTTTTAGAAAGAATCCCGTACCAAACGAACCAGACATTTCTGAAGAGGAAATATTAATTCAAAAAGGCAATTTATTAATCATTCTTGAAACATTTACAACGGCTTATGGTGAACGTTTTAAAAGAAACGGAAAACAGCCAGAAACCATCAATACAGATGATTTATTACGTGACATCACCAATGGAGATGAAATTACAACAAGTCATATGTTAATTGATATTCACGAGGTCTTAAATGTAAAAATGGATTACCTTCCAGGTGACGAATACACAGAATTCCCTAAAGTACGAGATGTATTAGAATACTTTTTACAAAGATTTGATTATCGTGTGAATGTGGAAAATCCACATCTTCTTAAATAAAAATAAATCAACAAAAGTAAAATCCCCCTACTCTGCTGAGCGGGGTTCCTTATTTTTTAAATAGAAAGGGTGTTGAAACATGAATTTTGAAGATAAAAAAATAAAAGATTTTGATAGAATGACCGCTGAAGAAAAATATGAGTATGCAACGAAATGGGATGAATACCAGCAAGTTGTAGCCCTTAGTGTTTTGCAATCAACGGTAATTAGATTTGGCGTTACGCCTGAAGAAGTAGATTTTCATAAAAGTCTTGTTGAGTTAACAAACAACGATGAAGAACTAGCTGCTCATGTAGTTCTAGATGTACATGAAGAATTGGGTGTGAAAGTGGACGAATCTGAATTACAACCATTCGAAGTGTACGATAATCTTCTTGATTTAATTCTGGTTATTTCAGCTGAAATGACAGACGAAGTGTTAGGATATATCTCCATGTTTGATGAAATGGAAATGGCATTTAGTGGGTAAAATACCCACTTTTATTAAAATGCGTTTATAATCTTATAGAATTTTAAAACGGAGGTGTAAAAATGGAAAAGAAAGAAACTAGTTATCAAAAATTAAAAAGAACTGTTGCTCAAAAAGATGAGCAAATTAGTCATTTCAATAAACAGGTTAAAAACTTGAGACAATTATCTGTAGGAAAAGATGTAGAATATGCAGTTTTAAAAGAAGCATTTGAACTTCTTGGTGGGCATGAAGCTATTGATAAAAAAGTAGCAGAAGCTAAACAATTACAAGAAAGACAACGAGCAAAAAATGGACTTAAGAAGTCAGAAAAGATTTATATGCAAAACCTACATGATAAAGAGTTAAAGGCTAAATCCAAACTTTTAAAAGAGGAATATACATATTCTCAAAAAGGTCATGAATTTGATAGAAATCTAACTATTGAAGAAAGAAAAAGCAAAATTAACGATGCTGTAGACAAAGATAAACTGTATACAAAAATGTTTAATAGTATCGAAAGAAAAGAAAAATGGGATAAACGAGTAGAGCCTATTAAGAAAGCTGCTGAAACCATGAAAAACGTTTCGAAAGCAGCAGTGAAAACGGCAAACGATTTAGTAGTTAATCCTGTGAAAAAACAAGTAAATGATGCTGTGGTTGTTCCTGCTAATCTATCAATGAAAATGATGAAAGAAGATTTGAATAAAGAGATGAACCTAGCGAAAGACAGCTTAAATAAAGAGAAAGAAAAAGTTATTGGTTTTGGAAAAAGCGTTAAAGCTTTTGCAAATAAAGCAAATAAAAGTTTGAAAACAATGGTGATGAAACATACTGTTCTGAATAAGAGCCAAGAAAAAGAAGCGAAAAATGAACAAGAGTTGAGTGATATCAAATGGGGAAGTGTTGTTGCAAGGGCTTCAATGAGTATAAGTGAAAGCTTATCAGATAAACTGAGCAGCAAGTTTAGTAAGCTTAAAGCGAAAGTAACTCAGAATTATAAAGATTCAGTAGCAAAAACAAAAGAAACCTTCACTCAGCATTTACATGCGGAAAAAGAAAAACAAAATGAAAAAACCAAATCTAGAGAAAAAGGTGGTGCGGAATTGTAGGGAGAGATATCTCCCTCTTTTCTTTGCGATAAAAAAGAAAAATTATAATCCATAAACAAAAATACAGAGTATAATGTGTGAAAATTTGAACTGGAGGTGTATACAGAGTGAGTAAAGAATTTAAATATTCGATTGAACATATCAATTTATCAGATATGAATACAAAATTAGATTTATTTATGAAAATGCAAGAACATAACGATGGTAAAACATTAGAAGATTCTCGTTTTGTTGCAAATTTAAATAAAGCAATTGCCGCTGAGTTAGGATGGGATAAAGATGGTCAAGAGCGCGCTCATGAAACAGGATTATATTATGATGCTGGAATGGTTGGGTTAGAGCCAGATTTTATTAACTTCGATGGTAAATTCACGGTTGAAATGAGAGACGAAATGCATAAGCATGTGGAAGAAGGAAAGAAACTGTTAGAACAAGCTGGAGTTGAGCCATATATTATTGAGGCATCTGAGTATCATCATAGAGACTTTGATGGCGGTGGTTATGGAAAGGAAGCGAAAGAAAAAGATATCCCTCAACTAGCTAGAATCTTAAGGGTTACTGATTCCATCAAGGGATTTGATAATAGAGGATTTTCTCCATTAGAAGCTTTAGATGACGTTAAGAATCCTAAGTGGGGAAATCCTTATGATGCTGAAATTATTGATGCGTATGAGAAGGTTCATAATAGAGTAAAAGAGCAACTTTCTGAAAAAGGAATTGCAGAACCAAGTTTATCTGAATTCAAAATTGTTTTAGAAGAAACCTATAAACTAGAAATAGAAAAGGACAAAGATAACGATAAAAACAATACAATTAAACTTGATAAACAACCTAAAACTAAAAAAAGTACCAAAAAAGTAGAAAATGCTGCTGCACCTAAGAAACAAAAAGAAAGTAGCTATCAAAAATTAAAGAAGGAAAGTATCGAAAAGGATACGCAAATTAAATATTTTAAGAACCAAGTACAAGCAATAAAATCATTATCTAAGGAACTTGTAGAAATGAAAAAACTTTCTAATGAACTTATAGAAACGAATACCCTATTGAAAGAAGAAAAACAGGTTCTAAAAACAGAAAACGAACAACTCATTGACATAGCAGCTGAACAGGCTATTGAAAACCAAGAAATAGCGAAATTGGATGAGTTATTGAAACGAACAGTAACAAATGATTTAACTCCTGAAGAGAGAAAATTAATGGAACAAGAATATACTTTAGAAGAAAAAGGTCATAAATTCGATAGGAACTTATCACCAGAAGAAAGACAGGAAAAAGTGAACTACGCACTATTGGTTGAAAATGCTCGCTCTAAAGAAGAAAAACAAAATGACTGGGAAAACAAAAAAGCCTTTGCTTCAGCTTTGTTTAAAACAGGAAAAGATTTAATAATCAAACCTGAAAACAAACGTTTTAATGAAAAAATATCTGTTCCGAAATCCATTTCAACTAAGAAAATGAAAAACGATTTGAATGCAGATGTTCAAAAGACTGCTGGTGTTGGAAAAACAGTTTCATCTTTCTTTAAAAAAGCGAATCAATCGTTAAAAAAAGCAATATTACATAGCACTGCATTAGAAAAGAAAGACGAATTTTCTAAAGAAGGTTGGTCCTTAGTATTAGCAAGAGCTGCTTCTAGTGTAAGTGAGAATGTAAAAGAACAATTTAATAAAAAGTTTTCTAATGTCTCTACTGCTTTGATTACTAAAATGTCTAAAGCCAAAAAGACGTTCCATAAACATCTTGATGAAGAAAGAAGTAATCGTAATGTAAGAAATGAAGTAGCAAAACAACCTAAGCAAAAAGGAAAAGATGACTTAAATCTGTAAAGGGGATACACTCCCCTTTTTTGTTTTAGCTGTATTCAAAAAATATGTTGTTTTTAAACAAAAAAGTTTTTAAAAAGATTATAATTTAAATGAATTATGAAAATTAACTGTCATTATAAAGGAGAAAAGAAAATGAAAGCATTTGAAGTACACTATGACACTTCGGATACATCGACAAATGGAATTGTATTAGTAGAAGATGAGTCTAAATTAGAAGAAGCATTGGCGCAAAAAGATAATGATTTTGAATTAGGAAGTGCTTATTCTCGTATCACATATAAGAGAGAAATACCTTTATCTACTGTAATGGTAAAAGATTTGTCAGTTGTGGAATTATTAAAATTGATGTCCAAATAGTTAATTTGCGATACAAACATCAAACATAATAGATGAATGAGTGACCTCGATATAAGAAAATCGAGGTTTTTTCATGTAATTATAATTATCTACATTATGGTTTTTTTGAATTTTTAGGAGTAATGTAGGCTGAAAAGAAAAAACCTCAATATGATTTACTATTGAGGTTAATGAATGGATTTGCTGTAATTTATGGTCGAACTACTAATTATTTATTCTCTATCATTCTAATAAGGTCTTTCAGCAACTTAATGCGTGTTTCTTTAATTGTTACTGCTTTGGAATAACCTGAGTCATCCTCTACATCTAAATAGTAATAATTTCTCCAGTCTACTTCATGACGTTCTTCTTGGGCTAACATTTTCTTAAGTATAGCTAAAGGTAGTCTATTTCTTAATTTTTTTCGTAATTGTCTTACTTGTTTTGATTTCCTTGTATGGTCTTTTTTGATTTTTTCTAAAATACCCATTCTACTATTCTCCTTTGTCATTTCACAGTTAAGTTATATAACAGTGAATTTTATAAATTGTAATTCATTTTAATCGTTTAGGTAAAAAAATATATATTTATCGTATTAAGAACTACTTAACGTATTTTATCTGAAAATAAAAAATATTAGACTTTACTTCATAAGAAGTTAATAGTTATAATCCTATATAAGAGGAGGTGTTGTAATGAGTTGGTTGAAAAAAATTGCTATTAGATTTTCGAAATGGCATACATGCGAAAATTGTGGACATCTTACCGATTGGTACAAATCCGAATGCGAAAATTGTGGACACGATATTCATAGTTAATCATATTCATAGTTTGGGAATAAAGTAAGGGAATCTGGTGTTTTTAGATTCCTTTTTTTGTTGTCACAACTCCCCTCTCCACTTTAATGTTGCATGCCTTACAAAAAACATTGAAAATCCTAAAATAATTTTAATTTCTTCTTCTTTTTACGATGAATATAATATAGAATAAAAATGTGTTTGTTTTAGCACGAAAGTTGGTGTTTTTTTATATGTCTGATGACAAAAAAGTTTCAGATTTAGAACGACGAGTTGAAGAACTTGAAAAGGAAGTTGTATTCCTAAAAAAGCGTGTTTTTGGCACTGAGGCTATCAAGGAAGAACCAGCAATACCTCAAACAACAAATAACAAACCTTCTATGGAGCAAAAACCAACAGGAGTTAATGTTCCTTTGGATTCAGTTATAGCAAGTTCAAAAAAACCGGTTCCTAAAAAAGAAGAAGTTGATTGGGAAAAATTGTTGGGACAAGTTTGGCTCCCAAGAGTCTTTATATTTGTATTAATATTAGGGATTTTATGGGGTTTCAAAGCAGCTGTAGATAGCGGATTTATTACAGAGCCAATTCGAGCCATGTTAGGATTCATCACTTCTGGATTATTACTGTATGTAGGAGAACGACAAATTCAGAAAAAACGTGGAGCATTAGGTCAAGTTTTACTTGGTGGTTCAGTTGTTATTCTGATTTTAACAACATTTGCTGCACATAACTTATATGGATTAATAGGTCCGACATTTGCCTTTATACTAAATGTATTATGGGTAATGGTAGCTATCTACTTATCGCATAGGCATAATTCTCAACCTGTATCCATAATAGCTGCTGTAGCAGGATTCTTAATTCCCTATTTAATCGAGAGTAAATCCGGAAATGAGTTTTTGCTAGTAGGTTATGAAGTTTTATTCTTTATTGCCCTATTATATTATTCCTTATTGAAAAAATACGTGTATCTGTATTTTACAAGTGGTGGTTTGCTACATGTAACATTGTTAGCGTTGTACTTCTTCGCTGCAATACAAGATAATGTGGCTACTATAGGGATTATTATTCAACATATTTTCTTATTAATTGCTTTCTTAAGAAAAGATTTATTTATCAATGCACAAAGGGCTACTTTATTTACTAGCTTTATCTTAACTCAATTATGGGTAGGAGTTGGATTTAGTAGCGACCAATATTCTATATTCCTATTGGTATCATTCATGGTATATGCAGTATTATCTTTCGTGTATTTTGGAATCGATAAAATAAAGTTGAATGTGACTCTTCCAATTGCGACATACGCTTTGGCAATGTTTATATTGGATATGGCAAATGGAGAACATATTGGTTTAATGTTCTTAATTGAAGGTCTAGTAGCTTTCTATATCGGATTAAAAGCAAAAACCAAAACTCAAACAGGTGTTGGTCTTATTGTATACGTTTCAGGTGTCGCAGAAATTCTATGTAGTGGAATTAATCATGTTTTCTCACTTGAGACAATTGCTTGGGTAATGATGATAAGCAGTCTTCTGTTGATTAGAAAAATATTTAGTACCATACAGGTACGAAATGAAGAAATTTCAAACATTATGAATGTGTTATTCGGTTCTACAGCAATCGCTATTTTAATGTTTATTACACAAATCGGTGGAGCTGCTACACAAAATTTATCAACCAATGTACAAAGTTTAACCATCTCCTCTCTATGGGCAATCTATGCCGTTGCAGGAGTAGTTTACGGAGTGCTATCGGGCAATAAAAACATTCGTTTATTGGGTATCGGACTCTTATTCTTAACATTACTCAAACTTATATTTATTGATATGACAAACGTGTCTATTATTGTTCGAGCAATTCTGTTTATCGGTCTTGGATTTATTGGTGTTGCATTATCTAGATTTTTCTATTCAAATAAAAAAGAGGATTAACCCCCTCTTTTTTTATTATAATGTTTGAAAACAGCATAAAAAATCCAGAAAAATCGTGATTTCATCCGTTTTACGCAAGGTATTTTGGTTTTTTTATTAAAACTAAAGGCGAAACATACCTAATCAGAACATTTTTTGAATTTAATACCAATTTAAAATGAAATTCTGAATTAAAAATACCAAATTTTAATTTTATTAAAATTTAATATACATAATTAATTAAACATTGAAGGGAGTGTTAAGGCGTTAATTTATTAATGCCGAATGTGTATGGAAAAGAACAGAACGAATTCAGTAATTATTAACGGTGGACGCAAATTAAAAGGACGAGTAGGGGTACAAGGTTCTAAGAACGCAACTTTACCTATCCTAGCTGCAACTATCTTAGTTCCAAAGAAAGTAACTCTATATAATGTTCCTGATATTTCAGATGTACATTCTATGCTTGAGATTATGGAATATTTAGGCGCAACATACACATTTGAGAATAATGTTGCTGTGATTGACAATACAAATCTTGAAAATAAGATTATTTCAGATGAATTATCTAGTAAGTTAAGAGCAAGTAGCTTATTATTAGGACCATTATTAGCGCGATTTGGCTCATGCTCGGTTGGAATGCCTGGTGGATGTTCAATTGGTCCTCGCCCACTTAACTACCATTTTGATGGATTTGAGCACTTAAATTCAACAGTATCTGTGGAGCAAGGAATTATCCGCGCTACTTCAGAAAATATTAAAGGTGAATATTCTTTAGAATTCCCATCTGTTGGAGCAACACAAAACCTTGTTAGTGCAGCTGTATATACAAAAGACGAAGTAGTGATTCATAATATCGCTCTTGAACCAGAAAACATGGCTGTATTTGAATTCTTAAACGCTATGGGTGCTAATGTTGAAATGTCAGGAACAAATTCTGTAAAGGTTACAGGTGTTGAACGTTTACGTGGTGGAGAATTCCAAATCCCGTTTGATAGAATCGAAGCAGGAACTCTTCTAGTAGCTGCATTTGCTACAAAAGGTGAAATTACATTAAAAGGTGTTCATGCTCCTGATATGAGCTCTGTGCTTCAGAAATTAATGGATATGGGTGCTCACATCGAAGTAGATGGAAACGAAGTAACTTTGAAATATAACGGTAAAATCTTAGGAACAAATATCCGTACTGGTGTGCATCCAGCATTCCCTACTGATATGCAATCCCAATTCTCTGTTTTAATGACAAGAGCAGACAGTTCTTCTGTAATTACAGAAACAATTTTTGATAATCGCTTCAGACACTTAGACGAATTAAGAAAACTAAGTGCAGAAGTAAACATTGAAAAAACAATGGCTGTTGTGTATCCAAGTAAATTATCTGCTTGCCCGGTAAAAGGATATGACTTACGTGGAGCTGCTTCAATGGTTATCGCAGGTTTAGTAGCAAAAGGTGCTACAAGAGTAGAAGGTCTACAATACATGTACCGTGGATATGAAGCGTTTGTTGAAAAGTTAATCCACTTAGGTGCAGATATCTTCTACATCGATGATAAAGAAACAATTATGGAAGAAGTAATGAAAGAAAAAAGAGCATAATTACAATTGATTCTTTGAAATGAAAAGAATTTAGATTGTATGAGCATATAAAAAAGACCGAATCTGGATTTATTCTAGATTTGGTCTTTTTTTTAGTGGTTTTTATTTAATTCATTATTCAATAAGTATCTAAAGATGTTATAAGTATGGTTATTTATTTTTGTTTAAGGGATAGTTCATCAATTAAATACTTATATTTTTTTTCAACTGCACTTTGTTGTTGTAATGTGATAGAAAAATCATACGTTATATGATTAATTTGATTCTTGTTATCTCCATATGAAATACTGTATTCCCCTGTAGCAAACGCTCTAAAACCATCATCATCAACATGTTTTACAGATAAAGAGATAGAAGACTCAATGAATTCCCCTTTCTTTTTTGTTGTTGAGTATATCTTTTGTAAGATAGAATCTGCATAATTATCATCTAAAAAAAGTTTTTTAAACTCAGCTGTCGATAATTCTTCTGTTTTATGTTTCATAAACAAACTATTTTCAAACATTTTATCTAATTTAGACTGTACGACATCATCAAGAGCATTATTCGGGATTTTACTATCCATTCCCTCTACTGAGTGCCCTATCTCATAAGATATTTGGTCAATTGTATATCCATTTAGAAAATCTGGTTTTAATGTTAACTCATATGTCATGTAATGTTTTTTTGCTTTCGAATCTTTTTTTATTTCTGCTTCAGTGGTAATTTGATATATATATGAATCATTTTGCTTCTTTACTTTTTCACTTAATTCATTGAAAAGAATGTTTCGCACATAACCATCAACTTCATTTTCTTTTATAAATGTAACGAATGCCTCTTGTTGTGATTGGTTTAAGCCATAGCTTTTTAAGTCATCTTGATAAGAATCGAAAGGTAAATCACCAACTTGATAGAATATTTTTTGAAAGTCAGATACGGCTTTTCTTCCAAACTCTTTTGCGCTTGCTAATTCCTTTGTATTTTGTGCAGCTGTGCTATGAATATTTTCTTCATTACTTTTTTCTGAATTTTGACATCCAGTAATAAACAACGTTAAAAAGGCTACAGCAGATATTGTTAAGATGCGTTTCAAATCAAAATCCCCCTTTCAGTATTTTTCGCCTACCGATAATAACACTCTTTTTTTCAAAACCCTAGAAAATTCGCATAAAAAAACAACTCCCTATAAAGAGAGTTGTTCTTCTGAATTTAGTAAATATAATTGTAGTAACAATAATTATACAAACGCTATAATGACAAAAACGCAAGAAGCGTTGTTTATTGATTATCCAGTGTTAAATCATAGCCGAGTTCTTTGAACTTTTCATTGATTTTTTCAATGACGAATTTACGGTCTTCTAGATTGTTTTCAAAGTCTAAGCCAGATACATCAACAACCAATAGAGGAGAACGATTATACTCCTTGAAAAAGGCGCCATAACGTGAATTTAAGTCTTCCCAATATGTACGTTCTACGATTTGTTCAAAATCTCTACCGCGTTTCTGAATACGACGAATTGCTTCGTCTACAGAAATTTGCAGATAAATCATCAGAGTCGGTGGTTCGCAATGTTCTAACATGTTTTCTAAAAGTTCTTCGTAAATATTATAGAATTCCTTTGGCAAATCTCCACTATCTCGTAGCATTTGTGCAAAGACAATATCATTATAAATACTACGGTCTAATGTAACCCTTTCAAACGCTTTAGATGCTTTTAAATGAGCAAATCGCTTGTTTAAGAACTCTATTTGTAACGGGAATGAATACTTTTCTTTGTCATGATAGAATTTATCTAGCAGTGGATTATCCACTACCGGTTCTGGAAATGCCTCAAAGCCTAAATCTTTTAAAATATTCATTAATGTAGATTTCCCGGCTCCAACCGTTCCATCAATAATAACAGAAATATTCTTATTCACGACAGATACCCTCCTTTTTAGATGATGTGAACAATCAAAATGTAAAGAATGAATGATAATGAATTACATTTTGTTGTCATCATTGTTATTTGGAGATTGTGGAGCTTCTACCTCTTTTTTTTCATTTGTTTCGTTTGCTTCTACTTCATTTTCTGTATTATCTACTTGTTCAGGTGTCTCTTTTTTAGCAGATGATTTAAATTTATTTTCTTGTAAATCAATTATTTTACTTTTAACTGTTTCAGTTAGTTCAATTGTTTTTTCCTTTAATTCTAAAGCACGGTCTCTCGCATCTAATGCTTTGTCTTGAATGGTTTTACGATTATTCCAGGCAACCATACTTGTTGCTCCAATTGCGAATCCAGCTAAAGCAATTAAAGCTTTTAATGTTTTATCTTCACCTTTGTTATTATTACTTCTTCTTTCGTCAGACATTTCAATTCCTCACTTTCCTTTATGTGCATAAAGTATAGCAAATTTGAAAAAATAAAAATTCAAAAACTAAATTTATTTTATGAAATACGGATGGAAAACTCGTCCAAAGGAAACAGTAAACCTTCTGCACACTGCGTTAGATACACATTGATTGTGATATTATTTCACTTATGTTTCAGTACCCTTTTCTTAACTTTTTTCACTTGAAAATATAAAAATGAAGTACAATTAAATTGAATGAAAGATTAATATAAAAAACTATGTGTAATACAAGGAGGAAATTATTATGTTAAAAGTACAAATCAACCAAGATGCCGCTGATAAAATCGAGGAATTAAGAAAATTACCACACTATGCAAACCAAGAAGATACAGATGGCGCTATTATCGAAGCTCACGCGGATAAAAATTCTAGTTGGGGGAAAGGACATCCTCTTGAAGAAATGTCTGTTGGTAAGCTAGCAAGAGCCTTGCTTATTGGATATGAGGTTGTAAATTATTAAAAAAGAGAAAGTATATAAAAAAGACACGAACGTATAGCTCGCGTCTTTTTTTTGATTTATGCTTTTCTAGTAAGATGGTAGTTATCAATCACTTTTTGAAAGCGATAATCAACCATATCCCAAGTCAATACAGATTTTACTCTGAAGTAATTTTTCGGTCTTCCTGTATATTGGATACAAGGTAAATATAGTTCACCATTTTTAATGTATCTATAGTTATCTACTTCGATTAAGAGTTCGCCCTCTTTAGCTAGCTTTTCAACTTCAGCTTTTGCGTTTTTCAAAGAATAACCAGTTCGAGCTATAATTTGTTCCTCAGCATGAGGTGAAGCAATATAGACGATTTGGTCGTCAAAGACATTCACTCATTTTCTTTTCGATTTCACCCAATAACATCAGTCCTAAGTCAGCTTTAAACTCTGGAAGAACCTCAATCATTGCAATCGTAAATTCAACGATGCTGTTTTCGTTTAAAAGTTCTAACATTTTTTCTCTTGCTTGCGGAGAAATAGCACCGATTTTATTGTTAAGTCTAGAAATAATATTTTCTAATTCTTTATTACCTTCTATTTCAAGTCCTTGTGAAGATTGAATTACTAGATTTGTTTCCCCCGTTACCATATTTGTTCCTCCGCTACTCAATATTTTATTTTCACCTACTACAGATTCGACTTTTGGTTCAACTTTCGGTGCGATTTCTGCTTCGACTTTTGTATCTTGTGTAGTTTCTTGAGGAGAAGAAGCAAGTGTCAATCTGTCTTTTACTTTCAGAAGTTCTTGTGCTAATACATCATTCTTCGGTTTGTCCTCTAAAATGATTCCATTTTCTTCACTCATCACTTCTTCAAATTTTTCTTCTTTTTCTTTTTCTTCTGCTTCATCTTTAATACGATAAGGTCCTTTAAGTTCTTTGACTGTTAAATTTAAGCGGTTGTTTTCTTTATCATATCGTTTTACCTTTGCTCTTATTTTGTCACCGACTGTAAAATACATATGCACATTACTTACATGACCATATCGAATATCACCTATATGAATAAGACCTTTCATCTTGTATTCATCTAATGTTTCAATAATAGCACCGTAGTCTGGAATATGGATTACTACAGCTTCTAGAATATCTCCATATTTATAATTAGGTCGTGGTTGTTTGTCTTCTTCTTCTTTTTCAAATGAGACAGCTTTACCCATGCGATAAGATGTAGTTGATGCTTGATTTTTTTCTTCTTTAGATACTGGTTTAACAATTGGATTTACTTGTCCTATTTTTTCTTCTTTAGATGTTGATATAACAACTGGATTTACTTGTTCTGTTTTCTCTTCTTTAGATGCTGATTTAACAGTTGAATTTACTTGTTCTATTTTTTCTTCTTTAGATGCTGGTTTAACATTAGGATTTACTTGTTCTGTTTTTTCTTCTTTAGATGCTGATTTAATAATTGGATGTACGTGTTCTGTTTTTATAACTTGAGATTCTGGTTTTTGTTTAACTATTGTTTTCTCATTGTTTTCTTGCATTAATGTACTATTGATACTATTTTGGTTAGGATTTTCTATGTGATTTAAAAATTCTTGTGCTTTGTCTCGAATAACTGATGACGTATGTTTTTGAATAATAAATTTAAGAAATTCAGCTAAATTAGTTGGCTTTAAAACGGTTGTTTTTACAAAGCCATGTGAAGACTTTACAGGAATGTACTGTTTATATTCTTTCTTCAGTCCTTCTTTAGCTAATGCGCTTGTTCTATCGATGTTAAGAGAATTAAATACATCTTTTGCTACATAGTATTCGGTTTTATCTTCGTCTTTAACTAGGCGAACATCTTTTCCATTGATAATATCTGTTCGAGAAAGATTATCTGTTGTATCAATTTCTTCTTTTTCTCTGACAACCGTTTCCTTTGGTGTATCAGTTGCTTTTTCTTTAACCCGATTGTAATACAAATTTTGAACGACTTTAAAAGTAGTATCCATTTCGTCGGCTAATTGTTCAAGGTATTTTTTAACCTCACCGTATTTAAATCCTTCTTTGTCTCTTTCGACCAAAATCTTTATAATCTTAGCATTTCTTTCTTCAACATCTAACGTAGCGTTCATTTCTGTCCCCCTATTTCGTTTAAAAATAAACTATTATTAAATTAAGTAAAACATATTTTAATAAGAAATTCAATTGGAATCGCATACCAAATAGGGTGAATTCCGTTTATATAAGGTCAAATTTTAAAGTTTCGACATTATTAAAAGAAAATACTCGTTGAGGGTTAATTCTAAAAAGGAATTGTTATTTAGGAGGCGTTTTGAATGAATGTTGGATTATTAGAAATTGGAGGGTTTGTTGTAGCTCTTGCTTTTGCGATTTTATTATTATTTGGCGCAAGGCTATTAAACACTTTAAATCAAACTATAAGAGTCACGAATGAGGTAATAGAAAAGTCAAAAGTTACGCTAGAAGAGACAAATCAACTACTTAAAAATGTGAACCATATAACGAAAAATGTATCTGATGTAACAAAGGATGTACAAAGCGTTACTAATAAAATAAAAGATACTGTTAAGTCTGTAGAAAATTCATTGTCGTCATTAAAAAACGTCAGCAGTATTCTGAATTTATTTAAAAAATAAATTCAAAAAAGTAAAAACAAAAAAACAGTAACAAGGAAATCCTTGCTACTGTTTTTTTCAGAATGATTATTCTGCTTCTTCAATTCCCGCAGATAAAGGCTCCATACCTAAAGCTACACGAATTTTATTTTCAATTTCGAAAGCTAATTCTGGATTTTCTTTTAAGAATTGTTTCGCATTTTCACGACCTTGACCTAAACGTTCTTCATTATAGGCATACCAAGCTCCAGACTTTTTCACAACATCTAATTCAGAACCTAAATCTAAAATAGAACCTTGACGAGAAATACCCTCTCCATACATGATATCAACTTCTACTGTTCTAAATGGAGGAGCAACTTTATTTTTTACAACTTTGATTTTTGTTTTGTTCCCTACGATATCATTACCTTGTTTTAATTGTTCTGCACGACGAACTTCAATTCGGATTGTAGAATAAAACTTAAGTGCTCGTCCGCCAGGCGTCGTCTCAGGATTTCCGAACATGATTCCAACCTTTTCACGAATTTGGTTAATGAAGATTGCAATTGTTTTAGATTTATTAATAGCACCAGATAATTTGCGCATTGCTTGCGACATTAATCTTGCTTGAAGACCAACGTGAGAATCGCCCATGTCACCTTCAATTTCTGCTTTTGGTACCAATGCAGCTACTGAATCCACTACAACCATGTCAACCGCGCCACTGCGTACTAATTGCTCTGCAATTTCTAATGCTTGTTCACCTGTATCAGGTTGAGATACCAATAATTCATCTAAGTTTACTCCTAGATTTTTTGCATAAACCGGGTCCAAGGCATGTTCTGCGTCAATAAACGCTGCCGTTCCACCTTGTTTTTGAACTTCAGCAATTGCATGAAGAGTAAGTGTTGTTTTACCTGATGACTCTGGACCATAAATTTCAATGACACGTCCGCGAGGATATCCGCCAACTCCTAATGCACCATCCACTTGAATAGAACCAGAAGATACAACGGAAACTTTATTATCTGTAGCTTCTCCAAGTTTCATGACGCTACCTTTACCAAACTGTTTCTCAATTTGACCTAAAGCAGCGGCAAGGGCTTTCTTTTTGTCTTCAGTCGACATTGACATATGCAATTCCCCCTAAGTTTTCTCTGATGTGTAATAGATATGTTGCTTTTTTAGCTTGTTTCATTATATCAATTGGGTTTTGGCTTTTGTTCGAAATTCAGAATTAAATTCGAAATGAATATTTTTTACAGAAAAAAACCCTGCAAACGCAGAGTTTCTTTTATTATTTCTCATTAACTTTAGGCAATTTAAACGATTTTGTAACTACATCAAATTTCCCACCAACATACGCACTAACTGTGGAAACAGAAATCCAAACTATCATAACAAAGAAGTTCAGTCCCCATTGCATGTCTGTATACGGAGAAATGAAGAAAATCAGAAAAGCGGATGTAATAATTCCAATTAAGAAACCATTTAATCCCGAATTTTCACCAGAATGTTTACCTGTGAAAAATCCAATAACAATAACAATTCCTAATAAAACTAGTGTGAATGCTCTTTCTGTTAATTGAAATCCATTAAAAATAAAAAACGACATTGCCGAAAAAATTAATGCGAAATATAAAACGACACCCTTAGATACCGCATGAATGTTCATCTTTTTTCACCTCACCTATCTATTTATAATGTTCTTGTTGTTTTCCTTTTGGATAAAAAAAGAAAACATAAAATATATATCAAAAATTATAAACAAAGATAGATGATTACGATGTATTGGGATTAAAAATAAATTAATAAAAAATAAAAAAAAGAAAAGGACGGCTTTAAGCCATCCTTTTCTTTTTTATCAATAAAATAGTATTATTATTTTACTGCGTCTTTTAATTGTTTACCTGGTTTGAATGCAGGTACTTTGCTTGCTGCGATTTCGATTTCTGCGCCAGTTTGAGGATTACGTCCTTTACGAGCAGCGCGCTCACGAACTTCGAAGTTACCAAAGCCGATAAGTTGAACTTTGTCACCTTTTTTCAAAGTTTCTAAGATAGATTCGAAAACAGCGTCTACTGCTTTTGTAGCATCCTTTTTAGAAATTTCACTTGCTTCAGCAACTGCATTGATTAAATCTGTTTTGTTCATGTCTGAACCCTCCATAATATGAATAAATTAATAGTTTTAGCGACCTAATCGCTTTCTACGTTATCCTTTTTCTTCGCTTTTTTTGTTTATCCTTTTTAAAAAGTTTTTTTTAGGAAAAAAGGAAGTGTGTAGCTAATTGCCAAAAGAATATTGTTGCGATTTGATATTCAAATAGTATCAAATCGACACAACCAACGCAATAGTTTTTCCTGAAAAAAATTCAAAATCCTGAATTTTTTTCTTATAAGCTTATATTTTTCCAGCTAAAAGTATCGATTACTAGTAATATTTTTTCCGAAACTATGTTTTTTAAACGTGAAATTTGAAGAAAATTCTAAAATAATTAAAAGTTATTGAAAACACTTAAAAATTTATAAAAAAGCGAACTAGTTAGCAATTATTTTAACTAATAATACTAAAAAACCTCTACATATTAGAGGTTTTATGATTTTGGATAAAATATAGCTAAAATATCATCCTTTATATTATTAGCAGTAATGCCACCTGCGATATCGTTAATTTGGTTAGGACCAAATGCGTGAAATGCAACAAATAATTCTTTTTTTCCAACGATAACTTCATAAGGAGTTCCCCAAGGGTCTTTTTTCTCTGGAAGAGTATAACGAGCTGGGTCGACACCTGAAGCGGAAACTAGCTTAACGGGAGTTCCAAAGTATTTTTTCAGTAGGTCTTCATTTAATGTTTTTGTTGGGTCGTCTACGAAATGTTCCTGTATGTTAGATTTTAATAATCTTATGTCTGTTTCAACTATAGTAACCTGCGAATTATTAGTAAAAGAATTCAATTTAGGAATTAAGAAAGTAGATAGTAATCCAATAATAATAATTACTGCTAAAAGTTCTATCAGTGTAACTCCTTTTTCGGATTGAAAAATATTATATATGCGCCTTATTGTAATCCCCTCCTTTTTAAGGAAAAAACATATTATAAACTGGAATAATTAACATCCATATTGTCGTAGTTAATTTTTATAAACCCTGTTTGATTCGATTCTTGAGCATAAAGTTTATCTAATTTAACTTTCATTTTTCTTTTGTTGTTTTGTTTATTGATTTCTACATCAAAAGTAAGATTGAAGGGTGTGGTGCTACAATTTACACCACTAGCTTCCTCTTCTTGTGTATATGAATTCTTTGTGATTTTTTCTTCACAAATCATATCCAAAGATTTGTCATACTTTAAATTCGTAATAGAAACGGTATTATTAGGAGCGATATGAGGAAGCATGCTCGAATTTATTGTATTTTCAATATCCTGCATGTCCGTAATATACAAAGGATAAATGGTCTTTTTTTCATATTTTGTTTCGCTCCCACTTACTTTTTGTAAAACAACATTTACTGTCGTCTCCAAGGCATTTCTATTTGCATATACTTCTTGCTCAAACTTTAAATTTTGTTTTTTAGCTGCTATATTTTCAGCTACAAGCAAATTCCCTAAAAGAAACACTGTAAACGCTGATACGAGACCTATAATAATTACGGTTGGGATAGAACCTTTTTCATTTTTAAACATAACATCACCTCGAATCTGTTATTAACTCGTTTTAAAAATAAGTGGTTTTACGGTTACAAATAGCAAAGAATCAATGTTCTTCGCATAAAAATTGATTCGAATCATTCCACTATTTTCAAAATAGGCAGCAGGAACGTTTGCTTCGTATTTTGAACCCTCAGCAATTTTGATTTTCTTTGTTCCTATTTGTTTATATAATCCGTCAGATTCGAAGTATAAGATGCTTACTCGATTGTCTATGCTTACGTATTGCAGAGTATCCCTACTCGGTTCATTAAGGATTGTGATATTTTTAGCGAATTGAAGGTCTTCGATTAGATAACTGTTAAAAATTCTAAAACTCTCTAGTTCTTTTTGTTTTTCTACGCCTCCAAATGCAGTTTTAAAATTCCAATTCAGAACACTAAATACGCTCGTTAAAACCAATCCTGTAATAAACATCACAATTAGAATCTCAATTAAGGTGAATCCGCGTTGGTCATTTAAGTATTTTTTAAGTTTATTTACTAGTAACATAACCATTCACCTCAATTTCTTTATCCTCGAAATACACTTTCGTTTTAATTAAATAGAAAGGAATGTTTTTGTTATAGTAAGACGTTGTATCGGTAGCATCTATTCTTTCTGCTACTACTTCGTATTTTTTTCCTTTTACATATACACTTTTTCTATAGACCTCTCCAATTGTTTTATACCCTAGTTTTGTTGTTTCAAGCTGATTCTCTAATACACTGACCCCTAGGTTTCTCGCGGTATTGAAACTACCAAAATTCGCACTTTTTGTATCGTAAAATTCATAGAAATTGGCAGAGGCAGTTAAGATGATTGCTAATATAAATAATGATATTAGCAATTCAATCGTTGTTAGTCCTTTCTGGTTATTCATTCTTATCACACGCCTTTACTCGGATAAAATAAAGTACAGAGAAAAGTCTATTTGTAATTCCTTACGAGATGGTTTATTTTGTTTTTCCTCTGCTTTTTTTTCTAAATCCTTTTCAACAATAAATGGTGGAATGTCCATTAAAATTAATTTAATTTGCTCGTCATCCCAATCAACATTTAATTTTTCTTCTGGTGTTAAAGTTTTTAAATCAGTTGTTTCAAATGTAGGAGAAATTTCAACTTTTCTTAAATTCAAGTCAGTAATATAGCAATAGTTATAAAAACTATACAAACTGTTTAAGAATAAAATTAGATTTTTATTTTCTCCTCTTGCTTTGATGTCGTAACCAACTACATTATAAGAAGAAGATAGTTTTGTTTCCTTTTCTTCAAATTTACTTAGGTTGATTCCTAATTTTTTAGCCTGCTCACCAATGTACTGCAATAATTGCTCTTGTTGTGCCTTGGTTATCATACGTTGTTTTTCAAAATCTTTCTTTTCTGCTTCTTCCATCTGCAATTGGCTATCTAGGCTTTTTACCTTCGTATTGAGAACATCAATTTTATTTGCTTCTACTTGTGACTGTAAACTATCTCTTTTCCCCGATGCTTCTTTGATTCTTCCATCTAAAGGTTCATAAACGTATTTAAAAAACGCCGCTAGAACAACAAAAAGCGTTAGAAAGAGTAGTAAAAGTTGGTCTCTTTTTGTCATTTTTTTCATAATACAACTTACCCCCTTATAAATTACTGATACGTAATTTTCATTTCAAAAAGTTTGAAATTCTCTAAACCAGTGTAATAATCGCGAATTTTGGTAACAGTAACATCTGCTATGTATTTTTCTTGTTTTAATTTGTTAGCCAAAGTTGCAATAGAATTAGGATAAATACTGTAACCTCTAACATATATTTCAGAAGTTCCAAAATTAAACGGACTCTCTTCTTGAGGCTCATTTTTAATCACTGGATTATTCCCTTCTGGTGGTACAGTTGTGTTATCCCCTCCTGGAACAGGAGAGCCAAGGTTTGCCGCATTCGGGTCAACAGGAGCCGCAGGTTGATTAGGGTCTGTTGGTGTTTGTCCTGTTCCAGGTTGCGTAGCATCTGGTTGAGCAGGATTTTGTTGTGCATTGCCCTGAGCGTCTGTATTAGGTGTATTTACGCCTGGTTGAGCAGGATTTTGTTCGTTGTTATTATTTGCATTCGATTGATTTGGTGAAACAGATTGTACAGATAAAACTCTCAAATCATCTGGTGCATTTGTAGTAATGGCAAACATGAAACGATGATATGGGAAAGAGGAACTTGAAATAGATTTTTTCTGTTCAATTGTTGATTCTATTTTTTTATTCAACTCTTCTATTTTGTTCTGTTGCGCCTGATAACTATTGATTTGTGATTCATAATCGGTAATTTGTTGTGAGAGATTTTTCTCATATTGATACATACCTCCAGTCGAACCAGCACATGCAAGAACAATATATGCAACAGATTGCTTTGCCTTCTTCATCTTTCTTTCATGTATTACTGAAGGAGGTAATAAATTAATCGTTTTCTTCATGTGTTCACCTCTTTCTTAGGAAAATAGCACATGTTTTAAAAATGTCGATAAAAAATAAAATTCTCTGCATAAAATATATCGAGAAATAAGCATATTAATTTAGAACTTTTGCTGATAAATTAAAAAAAGACCTAGAATCTTTAAAGATTCTAAGTCTTTTTCAATTTTTTAATGATAGAATTGCTGAATTTGCTTTCATATGAACCAGTATCTTTAAATAATGTTTCTGCTCCGCGTGGTCCTAAGTAAAAAGCAGTAAACGGATAATGTTCATTTGTGTTTTGTTTAGATAAATAAGATAGATAGTAAGAACCCATTTCTATATTAGTTTCAACGTCATTTTCTAGACCTGATTTATAAGGAATTCCAAGGTTTTCTAAGATGAAAGGAATTTTATCATCTCTCACTTGCATGATTCCTTTTCGTGTAGTGTTTCCATCTTCCGTGATTAAGTTTTGTTTGTAATTGCTTAACTCTTCAATGACTGAAATGTTCCATGAATTAGGTATGTCGTATTTTTTCGCTTTTAATTCCGCTATAGATTTTATTTTATCTTTACTCATAGTTTTCGAATTAGGAACTTTGTTATCGTCGCTGGGTTTATTAGGAGTTTCTATTTGTTGTTGTATTCCTTCTTGATTTTTTTTCGTTTCTTCGATTTGTTGTTCGATTTTTTCCTTTAATTTAGAAATATCCTTTCCAGAAGAAGCTCCAAATGGATTGCTGCTGTTTAATAATGAATGCATTTCTTTCTCAGAAAGATTATATTTTTGGATGCTATTTATTACTACGCTATTCAATGAATAATCAAACGAGTCTTTAGGATTTTCTTCGTTGTTCTTTTCTATTACAGTATTGTTAATTTTCTCAGCTAATGTATCATTGAAACTTTTATGAACTTTAATTGGTTTAGGAACATAAGAATTCGCTTCGGTTTGTATGTTAATGATGCTGTAAATAATAAAGAATGATAGACCTAAATTTACAATTGCAGTCAATACAGTTAAACGGGATATCATACCATCACCCCTTTCTATTTTAATTATAATTTTTATTTTTAGTCTAAACCGTGGTTTTCAGAAATTACACCTTTGTTCATTAAATCATCAACCTTGGTTTTCATCGTATGCATCCCTTCAGAAGCTCCTGTTTGCATCGCATTAGGAATTTGGTGAATTTTTTCTGTACGTATTAAGTTTGCGATAGCATTGTTGTTTAATAGGAATTCTGTAACAGCTACCCTTCCTTTTCCGGAAGCTTTTTTTACTAATTGTTGAGATAATATACCCACAAGTAAAGAAGCGAACTGTGTTCTTACTTGGTTTTGTTGGTCTGATGGAAAAGCATCTATAATACGGTCAATCGTTTTCGGTGCACTATTTGTATGGAGTGTACCAAATACTAAGTGACCTGTCTCCGCAGCGGAAATAGCGGCTGAAATTGTTTCTAAATCACGCATTTCCCCAACTAGAATAATATCAGGGTCTTGTCGTAAAGCTGAACGAATTCCATCTTTAAAATTGCTAACGTTATGTCCGATTTCCCTTTGATGAATGATAGCTTTCGCACTTTCGTAAACAAACTCAATTGGGTCCTCTAATGTGATAATGTGTTTGCTCATACGAGTGTTAACATATTGAATCATAGATGCCAGGGTTGTGGACTTACCACTACCTGTTGGTCCAGTCACTAAAAAGATACCATTCTTTTTCTTAACTACATTTTTTAATTGCATCGGTAAGCCCAAAGTATTCATATCTAAAATAACATTTGATATTAAACGTATGGAGAAACTCCATCCTTGTCTTTGACGAAACAAGTTAACACGAAAACGAGATACACCTGGTATGTCATACGAAAAATCATAATCTCTTAACGGGTCTCTCATAAAATTTACATCGGGTAGAAGTCCTCTTGCGACAGGGAATAATCTGTCATCATCTAATATTTCTTCTCCAATTCGTACAATATCGTTATCTATTCTATAAATAATAGGTGAGCCACAGCTTAAATGAACATCTGATGCTCCCATTTCTTTTGCTTTGATAAGTACATCATTAAGCCAATTTAACAAATTTCCCCACTCCCTAAAACATTAACTCTATTAATGTATCGGAGCTGGAACTGAAAAATTAAGAAAAAAGAAGTTTAATTCTTTTGAACGAATTAAACTTAAACCCACAAAAAAAGACCTTTAAACTCAATGTTTAAAAGTCTTTTTTAACTTGATGATTTTAATTAACTAATAACTCCACCACAGTTATTAGCAGCGCCATTAACTGTTGGGTTAGCATTAGCACCCGTAAGACCAGTACGAGCAGTAGCTATTGATAAACTAGAAAGAGCAAGGTCTTGTGTACTTCCGAAACGAGCAACGCAAGAATCCACTGTGCCTTGTTTGTAATAAGTAGCTCCAATATAATCGATACCACTACCAGTTTTACCATATGAATAGTAAATAATTTGTGCAGTTGTTGCTGTTGGTTTTTGAAGTTCGATTTTGTATTGTATTCCCCAAGGGTCTTTCCCACTAGAAACAACAGATACCGCAGCTGCACCAGTGGCAACCGGAGTTGAAGATGTTGGAACTTGTACACCTTTATCAAGATATTGATTTAATCCATCCTGAGTTAAGTTTTGTCCTGCCGATTCTTTAAGATATCCTTCAGCTGCTGTTTGGAATTCACGGAAATCTTTTTTCACGCCTGATTGACGAGCTTTATCGTTAGCAAAGTCAAGACGAGGTAGTAAAAGTACAAATAAAATACCGATGATTACAATAACCACTAGGATTTCAACTAATGTAAAACCCTTTTCGTTTTTAAACAATTGTTTGAATTTGTTTAACATAGTTAGGTCCCCCTTTTTAAAAATTTCTACGAAAATATCATACTTTTCAAGGAGCGTCACTTTTTTTTGTTATTTTTATGAAAGGAATTATTTTTCATACAAAACCGTGTAATGTTACGGAAAATTCTTTTGTATTACGATAATAAAAAATGTATGATACTTTTTAAATCTTTAAAAAAATATCATACATTTTTAAAATGTCATCATTTTTTTGCTTTTTATTTTCTGGATTTCATTACAATTTATCAATTAAGGAGAACATAGGTACAAATAGTGAAACAACAATTACACCGACAATAGCGCCTATGACTATCATTAATAGTGGATTGATTAATGCTGTCATTGTTTTTAAGGCGTCACTTACATCTTCTTCATATTTATCTGCAAGGCTGGATAAAACGTCTTCCAGATTACCTGTTTCCTCCCCTACTTTTAAGATTTGAACTAAGGCTTTTGGAAAAACAGGTTTTTCATCCATAGATTTACTAAGGGTATAACCTTCTTCTACTACTTCTTTTCGTACTTTTTCAATATTATCTGATAAGACTTTATTTGATAGAACATTTTTAAGGTTATCTAGTGTATCATCAATTGGGACGCCACTGGATAACAAAGAAGACATCAATCTAGTCATTGTTGCTATATTAATGGCAATTACGAGATTTCCTATTACGGGAATTTTTAAAAGGAAAGCATGGTACTTCTTTTTATACACTGGATTCTTCATTAATAATTTAAATAAATAAATCCCCAAAACGACTACGATAATGAAGACATACCAATAAGTTTTAGCAATATCAGAAGCAGACATTACCACTTTTGTGATTGTAGGTAATTCTGCATCAAATGAAGTTAGTGTTTTAGCCATTTTAGGTACCACCATTGTTAACATAAAATAAACAATACCAATCGCCGCAACTAACACCACAGAAGGATACATCATTGCACCTTTTACTTGCTTTGCAAATCTAGCTTCCCTTTCTAAGTCGGCAGATATATTTACTAACGCTTCTTGCATGAAACCTCCAGCTTCAGCGGCTTTCAATTGGAAAATCATTGCATTCGGAAATACCTTTGGAAATTTTGCAGATGCTTCAGATAAAGGTATCCCCTCTTTGATATCTTTAACTATTTGATTAATAATGGATTTAAAATAAGGATTTCGAATTTGTTCCGCAATAATTTCTACCCCTTTATGCAAAGAAATTCCAGTTTCGATTAGGTAGGAAAGTTGCTTGGTAAAACTAGCCAATTCTTTTTTTGATACCTTTTTAAGAGCAAGAGAATTCATAATAGAATTAACGGGTTTTATTTCTATTAAAGAGACTCCTCTTCTGTTTACTTCTGCAATTGCTTGGTCCATTGATTCTGTTTCGATTTTCTCTTCAATAATCTGTCCATTTTGGTCTAAAGCTTTAAAATGGAAAATAGGCATTTTCTACACCTGCCTTTGCTAAAAAACAAATATATATAGTGAAAGAGGAAATAACGTTACTCGAAATTTCCTCTAATAGCCATTCCAACACATGTTGCATATGCTCCGTTGATTACCTTATCCGTTTGATTCACAATTTTTGAACCGTTACTTAATCGAATTTTATCAGAATCATCAATTTCCCATGTTTCTACGTCCATTTCTAGTATTTTTTGCACTAATTCTTTAGAATCTGGAATAGCAGAAAATCCACCAGTTAGTAATACATGAGATAGATTTAATCCATAGGTTGAGTTAACAGATTGGAAGGAACGATAAGCTTCGTTTAAGGTATTGGTTAAATAGCCTTCTACCATTTCATTGTAATCATCTGCGAATATTGTACGGTTGCCTTTGATGATATCTTCTTTTGCCTGTAGCCCTACTTCATGCAAAATAGATTCGGCTTCTTTATTTGTGATTTCTTCTTGGTTTTGCAATCCTTTAATTATTGTATTTGTGCCAAATGCTAAATTTCGTGAAAATACAACTGTTTGGTCACGCAAGAACACCATTTGTGATGTATTGTAGCCTATATCAAAAACCACAATATCTCTGTTTTCTAAGTCGTTATATATTCTCCCAACATTTCCTAGTCCGTGAATACCTACATCTATAATGTTGACATTATATTTTTTATTTTTAAACTCTTTTACCACTCTTTCTGCATCAATAACAGAATACTGTGCTAAAAGAAGTGACAGTTGTTTTTGATTAGAACCTTCTTTTATAAAGGTTCCTAGTGGCATATAATCCACAACATCTGTTAATTTGTTAAGATTCGGAAATTGTTTTTGATATTCTAACTCTACAAAGGTTCTAATTTCTTTTTCTGGCAATTCCGGAATGTTAATAATCTTTGTTTGAAGTTTAGCACTTGAAAATGAAAGAAAAACATTTTTAGTTTTAATTCTTTCTAAATGAATAATTTGTGACATAGAATCTACAATTCCATTCACATTAAACATATCTGGACCAGTAAAATACTTGGACATTTCAGGCATAGTAAAGACTTTTTTTATGTAGTAATCTCTGGCTTTTCGTTTTACCTCCATTACTTTCATACCATGAATTCCAATATCTATAACAAGAAAATTATCTGATGTGAATTGGATTTTTAATTTTTCAGTGAAATCGCTCATATATGCAGGCTTATCGAGTCTACATGTGATGTGTTTTAATTACACATGTAGAATTAAGCCCCTACCCTCCTTCGGTTTGTAAAATTAATCAGAAACGAGTACAAAACGTCTAACTTCTTCTAAAGTAGTTAATCCTTCTAATGCTTTATCGAATCCATCTTGTTTCATTGTTGTCATCCCTAAATCAATAGCACGATTTTTAAGTTCTGCCTGACTTGCTCCCTCTACAATCATTTTTCTTAATTCATCATTCATTAAGAATAATTCGTGTATAGCTACGCGACCTTTGTATCCTGTGAATTTACATTGTTCACATCCTTCTCCTTTGTAGAGTTTTAGTTCTAAGAAAGAAGGAATTCCAAAAAATGCTTTTTCTTCACTATAATCAGAAGATTTATACGCTACTTTGCAATGAGGACAAATTCTTCTTACTAACCTTTGATTCACAACACCTTTTACAGTTCCAGCTACTAGATAAGGCTCTACGCCCATATCCATTAGACGTACAACAGTAGACACTGAATCATTTGTATGTAGTGTTGCAAAGACTAAATGACCAGTATTTGATGCTTTTACTGCGATACCAGCTGTTTCTTTGTCACGAATTTCACCGATTAAAATAATATCAGGGTCTTGTCTTAAAATGGCTTTTAGACCTTCTGCAAATGTCATACCAGCTTTAGGATTTACTTGCACTTGAACAATTCCATCTAAGCTATATTCAACAGGGTCTTCAATCGTAATAATATTTTTACTAACATCATTTAGTTCATTAATGACAGTATAAAGCGTACTAGATTTACCACTTCCTGTTGGTCCTGTGATTAATATAATCCCAACAGGTGATTTAATTAATTTATCAAATTCAACTTCTATTTTTTCCTGAAATCCTAGTTGTTTAATGTCCATTAATAATTTTCCTTTATCAAGTAGACGAATTGTAACTTTTTCACCATGCACGCTCGGAAGTGTAGAAACACGCATGTCGATGGCTTTTCCTTCTAAATTTATTTGTATACGACCATCTTGTGGCAATCTTTTCTCTGTGATATTCATATCACCCATTGTTTTAATCCTTGAAACAAGAGCAGGATGAAATTTTTTAGGGAGTTCCCTAACTCTATGTAAAATACCATCAATTCTATATCTAACTTCCACTTTTTTCTCTGTTACTCCAATATGAATATCTGAAGCGCCCTCTATAACAGCGTTTTTAAACAAAGAGTTTGTAATTTTAATGATAGGTGAGTTATTATTTTGTGAACTTATATCAAAGCCTGTATCATCTTCTTCAAATTCAGATTCCTCTTCATCAAGCTCTTGGACAACAGTAACGGTTCCATAAAATTCATTTAATAACTGATTAATTTCTTCTTTATATCCCAAGTAAAATTGACAACGAAGGTTTGACTCTTGGAATATTTCATCTTCAAGAATAAGATTTAAAGGGTCTATCACTAATACTTTGACAGTGTTTCCCTTTATTTCAAAAGGAAAACAAGTGTGTTTTCTAACTAATCTCTCCGAAATCAAATCAACTGCGTTCGCGTCAACCTTAATAGCACTTTTTTGTTTAACTGGAATTCGTAATTGCTTAGATAAAGTTGCAAGAATAAGAGATTCTTCCACGTATCCAAGTTCAATTAGAGCTTCTTCTAGTCTAAGGTCTTTTTGCATGCGAAATTCTGTTGCTTCTTTTAGTTGTTCGGCTGTAATATGCCCTTCTTTGACCAATATTTCACCGAATCCATATTGTTTTTTCATAAAAATTCCCCCTTTCACTAAATCTCTAAATCAATCTCGTTTTTAGTAAACGAAGTAAAATGAAAAAAATAAAGAAAACATTTTATTTGGATTATAGAATAAGGAAATTAATAAAGAGATAAAAGATGATAAAGAACAGTTTAATTTTCCTAAAAATGAAAAAACAGCATCCAAAAAATAGAATGGATGCTGTTTATATAGATTACATATTATAAATACTCTGTTCGCATTAAATTTCTGTTAAACTCACTCAAGAACAAGGAAGGACTTAATTTTAACGTTTTACCTTGTTTTGTAACTAGATAATTGTGTTTGCTAAGGAATAACAATTCTTTTGCCCTAGTAATGGCAACATAGGCAAGTCTTCGTTCTTCTTCGATATCAGCTGGCGTAACTTCTTTGAACATTGTATTTGGGAATCCGTTTTCCTGCATATTCGTAACAAAGACAACAGGAAATTCTAGACCTTTCGAAGCATGTATAGTCATTAATTTAACATGTTCGCCTTCGGGTGCATCTTTAGGGCTTCCTAATGCTATTTCTTCTACAAATTCTCTAATTAAAATAGGTTTACCATCTCTTTGTTGTTTAGAAACTAAAATTTCTAATAACATTTCGATGTTTTTAACAGCTTCTTTTTGTTTTCCAGGAAGCCATGTCGAAATAACTGCTTCTTCGAAATTCAACTCTATTAGAAGCTCTTCAATTAATTCGTTTACTGGCAAGGTTTCTGATAAATCCTTTAGTTTCTTAATTAATTTTACGAATTGAAGTGATTCAGATTTACCTGTTTTTTGCATACGCACAATACTGTCTGGATTCTCAAGAATATCTAAAATGTCACGGCTTAAAAACTCGGCTACTATTTTTTCAATTGTTTTATCTGCAATTCTTCTTTTTGGAACCTGGATAATTTCGTTGAACGCATCAATATTATTTTGGTTATGTATGAATTGAAGATACTTCACAATGATTCTAATTTCCGGAATATCAAAGAATGACCTGCCAGAATATACAAAGTACGGAATTCCTTCGAATCTAAGTGCTTGTTCTATGCGAGCACTTTGTCTATTGGTTCTATAGAGAATAGTAAAATCGCTAAAACTTTTATTATCTCTTTCTTTTATCTCTAGAATTTTTGAAGCAATAATTGATGATTCCTCTTCTGGGTATTGTGTATCTAAGAGTGTAATTTTTTCGCCTTCTGGATTATCAGTGAAAAGAACTTTTTTCTTTTGGTTTTTATTATGAGAAATTACTTCGTTGGCAGCTTGAAGAATTGTTTTTGTAGAACGGTAATTTTGTTCTAATTTAATTACTTTTGCTTCTGAATAATCAAAGTCGAAATTCAGAATGTTACGGATGTCGCTTCCCCTAAAAGCGTAAATGGATTGTGCATCATCCCCCACTACTGCAATGTTTCGATATTTATTAGCTAATAGCTTAGATAATACGTATTGAGACCTATTTGTATCCTGGTACTCATCAATCATAAGATATTTAAATTTTTCTTGATATCTTTCAAGAATTTTTGGATTTCCCGTAAACATTTTTACAGTTTGTAATATTAAATCATCAAAATCCATCGTGTTTGTTTTTTCCATCATATATTCGTACTGTCTATAAACAGTACCTAGCAATTCCATATGTTCAGGATTCTCAGAATACCAATTTGCAATCATGACCTCTACCTTTTCACTATCTACAAAAGGAGATGTAAAATCCTCTGTAACAAACATACTTGCATCAACCAATTCGTTTTTCAAAGCAGAAATATATCCTGAAAAAGTGTTGGGTTGGATTTTTGTTTTCCCCTTAATAATTTGCTTAATGTAAGAATTGACTTGGTTTTCATCTGCAATATTAAAAGAACTTGTGTATTCACTTTTCGTGAAGTTTATGTCCCTTTTAAGAGCTTTGTTGCAAAAAGAATGGAATGTAGCCATTTCTAATCCATATACAGATTCGTACCCTATTTTCTTTTCAATTCTTTCTTTCATTTCTGTAGCTGCCTTATTTGTGAATGTAACAGCTAAAATTTCAGATGGGTCAATCTTATGTTTTTGTATCATATTTTCAATTCTATCGACTAACACAGTCGTTTTACCACTACCTGCGCCAGCTATGATTAACAATGGACCATATATATGTTCCACTGCACTTCTTTGTTGTTCATTTAACATATTCTTCACTCCTTTTTATACCTTAAAATTTCGAACTTTAATAACCCAGTGTTGGAACACTTAAGTTTTAAAAAAATAGCACGTTAATGATATAGGCTAGTATATCTTTTTTGTTTTTGTATGTGTAAAAAAAACTGAAAAAGTTTATCCTATTCATTTTTTTCGTTTATAAAGACAAAAGGTTATTTTTGTATAGGAGGAATTATTATGGATTTCAAGAGATTAAGAAAAGAACTTGAAAGGTCTACAAATGTATACACAACAATTGAAAGCGCACATAAAAGACATGTAGAACAAGAAGTTGAAGTGTTAGAGAGTTTGCTTGCTTATCTAATGCCTTCCCTTCCGCAGGAAACTATTAATGGTAAAAAAGCAGTTCTTATATATGTTTACGAAGATAGCAGCAAGAAAACAATTAGCAACAAAGTCTTCTATTGCGAAGATGGAAAAATAAGATATCAAGTATTTAAAAAAGATGAATATATGAACTACAATCCGACAGTTGAATATGACGGTTCTTATGCTGTGGTTGAAACTGCTGAACACTTTTCTAAACGAAATGGTTTAGAGCTTTCTGATGTAGTGGACTTTTTTGTAGAACGTGTTGATGCATTAAAAGAAATTGCGGCTCAATTAGATGAAGGTTTGGAACTTAGAAAACAATATTTAGAATCGTTCAAAAAAATAGCAAGAGACTTCTTATAAAATACAAGCCCATAAAGGCTTGTATTTTTTTCACTTGTAGACCACACCCCACAAGTGGACCACATATCGATAAGGAATTTTCGTTTTTTCTACGAAATTAATCACATGTGAAATTAAGTGGGGAGTGTTTGTGGTATGAATCTAGAACAAGAATTGTATTTAAATGATAACGAGATGAAATATGAAATAGAACATACAGATGGATTAGAAATTGTATCTGAGACAGAAAATATCATCGAAGTAGTAGATACATTCCAAGAGAACAATCGATTCTTAAGATTTAATAAAGAATCATATTTGGTGAACGAGGAAATGATTGAAGATTTCGGTCAGAATTTGAAAGAATGTAGAATTCTAGAATATCTACAAATGTTACCTAAAATTCTACTTATGAACGTTCGAAAAATCTACATCGTGTCTACATCTGAACATTTAGAACAATTAGAAGATGAAACAGGAATATACACATTCGACCTATTTAACAAAGGAATGTACGTTTGGGAAAATGGGAATATCATCATTTCGTTAGCAGCTCACGAAAACGAGTCTGAATTATTATCTCATCAAGAATTAGAAGAAGAAGGACAAACTGATTATGATGAAAATTTACGGATTGCTGTGTGGAAAACTATTGCGCGTGAACTATTCCATTCTTTACAATCCAATCCGTTATTTGAAGATGATATAGAACAAGGAGAAGAAGTTGTAGAAGACTTTTGTGAAATGTTTTTCTCTCCAACATACGCCTAATTAATAAAAAATTAGGCTTTTGTAATATTTTTATTTAATTATCATTTGATGAATCGTTTTATTTATAAAAGGTTTTAAAAACAAAAAATTATATTTAACTGATGTACATTTATTAAGATTATGGAGGAACTTTATTATTATGGAATCGTTAACTTTTGTATTATTTGGAGCTACAGGTGACTTAGCTAAACGTAAAATTTACCCAGCTCTTTATAATTTATTTATTGAAAATAAACTATCATTACCTATTTCTGTGGTTGGATTAGGAAGAAAAGAAATTGAGAAAAAAGTATTTCAAAATCAAGTCCGAGAATCTATTAAAGAGTTTTCTAGACAAAAACCGGAAGAAGATTCTCATTTTAGTAGATTTATTGAAAGCTTTGATTACTGCGCATTAGATGTAACGAATAAAGAAGATTATCAAAAATTACTTTACCAAATTAAAGAAACAGAACAAAACCTAGGTCTGCGTGAAGAAAATAGAATGTTCTATTTATCGGTGGCACCTGAATTTTTCGATGTAATTGCACATAACATTAAAGAAAGTGGATTAGGTGATACAAAAGGTTGGAAAAAACTTATCATCGAAAAACCTTTTGGACATGATTTAAAAACCGCTCAAATCTTAAATGAAAAGCTTAGTAAATCATTTGAAGAAAATGAAATTTATCGTATTGACCACTATTTAGGAAAAGCAATGGTACAAAACATTGAAGCTCTAAGATTCGCAAATCCACTTGTAGAGTCTTTGTGGAATAATAATCACATTGCAAACGTTCAGTTTACAGCAAGTGAAATTGTAGGTGTAGAACAAAGAGCAGCTTATTATGACAACTCTGGTGCTATTAGAGATATGGTGCAAAACCACATGCTACAAATGCTAATGATGATTGCTATGGAGCCTTCAAACACTGGAGACATTCGTGATGAAAAAATAAAAGCATTGAAGTCTATAAGTCCACTACAAGTAGATGAAGTTGGAGAATTTGTCGTACGTGGTCAATATGGTGCAGGTAAAACGGGCGATACAGCGGTTGTAGGATACAAAGAAGAACCAGGAGTAGACCCAAATTCTACAACTGATACATTTGTAGCCGCTAAGTTTATGGTGGAAAACCCTCGTTGGTCAGGAGTACCATTCTACATTAGAACTGGTAAAAAAATGAAGAAAAAATCTACGCAGATTGTTGTAGAATTCAAAAATCTACACGATGGAAAATTCGAGAATACTCACCCTAACTTATTTGTTATTCAAGTAAATCCAACAGAAGGTGTTTCATTCTTAATGAACTCTAAAGATGTATTAAATAATGGGGAAATCGAATCTATAAATGTAGACCACATAGAGAGCTCCACAAACGTTCCTGAAGCATACGAACGTTTAATACACGATGCGATTTGTGGGAATTCTAATTTCTTTGCTCGTTGGGACGAAGTAGAATATTCTTGGAAATTGGTACAACCTATCCTTGATGCATTCGAAAAGAGTTTAGTAGTTCATGAGTATCCAGCAGGTTCACAAGGACCAAAAGCAGCACATGAATTACTAGAAAAAGACGGATTCCATTGGTGGGAATAACTTTAATAAAAGAACCGGCTCTCATTAAAAGATAGCCGGTTCTTTTTTAAAGTAACAATGCCTCAGTAATTATAGTATAGACAGGAAAAAGTTTTTTTAAACAAGAAAGGACCATACATATATGAACATTTTACAAATTACATTTTTAGATAAGTTGGCTTACCAAATTGAAAATCAACATTTCAAGGCAATCGTGCTACCATCCCAAGGCAGCAATGTGATTTCTCTATACGACAAAAAGAAAAATGTAGAATTATTAAGAACTCCACAAACCAAAGAAGAATACACTTTAAGACCTATGTTATATGGGATTCCTGTTTTATTCCCTCCCAATAGAATTGAAGATGCTACATTTGTATACCACAATCAAGTCTACAATTTAGCAATGAACCGCGCTAAAGAAAATAATCATATACATGGTTTTGTTCATGATAAGGAATGGGATGTAGTTGTAGAAGAATGCACAAACCACAAATTAATTACTAGATTGGATTCTAGAAAGCATCCTGAAATTCTACAACAATTCCCGCATGAATTTATATTGGAAATGCATGTGGAGTTAAAAGATACTGGATTAATACAAACATTAGTAGTAAAGAACCATAGCGACAAAAAGATGCCTGTGGGTTTAGGACATCACACTACATTTGCATTTCCGATTTCTACATCAACTCTACAAATAGATGTAGAAAAACAGTGGGTATTAAATGAAAGATATCTTCCTACAGGGGAACTTCAAGATGCTACATATCAAGAGGAATTAGAAAATGGGATGATATTAAAAGATATCACTCTAGATGATGTGTATCCAATGACAGAGAACCTAGCAGCTGTAATTAAACATCCATCTCTTGGTATAGAAATAAGCTACACTGCTACAAAAGGATATCTCCATTGGGTTCTATTTACTGCTGGTGGAAAAGATGATTTGCTAGCTATTGAACCATATTCTTGGGTAACAAATGCGCCAAATATTAATCTACCTCCTGAACTTACTGGTCTACAAGGATTAGAACCAGGAGAGGAAAAAGCCTTTGTTACAGAGATAAATGTGCTCCACTTGTAGAATGTGGTCTACTTGTGGAGTTCGTTAGCGAATACTATCATTAGAAAAACAAACGACAATTAATGTGCTCTAACTCGTTACTTTGGTAATGAGTTAGAGCATTTTTTATTTGGAATATGTTTTAAAATAAAGTCCCTAACTATTAGGTGCTTTTTTCAATGTCTAAATGCTTTAACTCTCATAGCGAAAGATTTTTGGTACGCCAAAATAAGCAGCTGTTCTATCTGTTGTTTAAAACGAAACAATAGGTAAATAGTTCTTATAACAAGTAAATGTAGTCCACATATAGAATGTGGTCCACTTGTGAAGTTGTTTGGTAGTGTTGAATCTATATGTAATTAGACATTAGAACAGATGTTAGAAGAATAAAGGGAAATAATTCGGGAAATAAAAAACTACAGCAGTTTTAACCCAATTAATAAACCCCTGGTAAAATAGATAATGTAGAAATAAAAAAGAATGATATTGTGTAGGAAGAGAGTGATATGTGGAAATGGGTATATCAAGAGTAAATTACAAACAAAGCCGAAAACACTCAAACAAAATAGTCCCTAGAAGTTTAACCTTAGGTGGTATTCTTAGAAGAATGTTTAAAAAAGGTAAGTATAGTAGGTCAAATACACGAAATAAACCATTTACATTTGGAGAATGGTTGCTGTTAATCATCGTAGGGATTCCGTTAGCATTCATTTTTATCAAAGGAATTCTAAAATTTTTAATGTGGTTAGGAATTATTTTTGTGTGCTTTAAGCTAATTAGAAAAAATAGTAGATAGTAAACAATACAATTTTAAAGTGAAAATACAAAACAAAAGCAGTTGATTATATATCAACTGCTTTTTCTAGTTCTTATTATTTATTTCTTTTCGACAGCATGTCCGCCGAATTCGTTACGTAGTGCAGCTACAACTTTACCATTGAAAGTATTGTCGCCCTTAAGAGAAGTGTAACGGCTTAGTAAGCTTGCAGCAATAACCGGTGTAGCTACTTGTAGGTCAAGAGCTTCTTCGATTGTCCATTTACCTTCACCAGAAGAGTGCATTACACCTCTGATACCATCAAGTTTTGCATCTTTGTTAAATGCATCTTGAGTTAGTTCCATTAGCCAAGAACGAATTACAGAACCATTATTCCATAATTTTGCTACAGCTTCATAATCGAAGTCATATTGAGATTCAGCTAATACTTCGAAGCCTTCTCCAATTGCAGCCATCATTCCATACTCGATACCATTGTGGACCATTTTTGTGTAGTGTCCGCTACCAGCTGCTCCTGTGTAAAGATATCCATCTTTAACTGCTGTGTCGCGGAAAATAGGTTCTACAATATCCCATGCTTCTTTATCTCCGCCAACCATGAAGCAAGCACCATTACGAGCGCCTGACATACCGCCAGATGTACCAGCATCTAAGTAATGAATACCAGCTGTTTTGAAATCGTTATAACGACGAATAGATTCTTTGTAATGAGAATTACCCGCTTCAATAACAATGTCACCCTCGTTTAAAAGAGGTTTAATTTGCGCTAGTACCGTATCTACAACCTGATGCGGAACCATAACCCATAATACTCTTGGAGAGTTTAAAGACCCTACAAGTGCATTTAAGTCTGTAGTTCCTTCTCCACCATATGCCTTTAATTCCTGTACTGCTGCTTGATTTAAATCAAAACCAATTACATCATGTTTATTATCAATTAGGTTCATTCCAAGGTTTAACCCCATTTTACCTAATCCAATTAATCCAACTTTCATGTTATTTCCCCCTAAAAGTACAACTTCTTGCTAACGAATAATGTTTTTCCATTTGAATGAGTTGTAAAAAGTATCATTCCATCAAAAATGAGAATGAACTGTTTTTCAACAAAATAGAAAAACGATTCCAGTATATTCTTAACAAAAAAACTTATAATTCCTCTATTAAATTTCGGAATGTTAGTTTTTTGGGAAAAATAACCTTGTTGAATTCAGAAAAAAAATCCGGAATTTACTTTTTTTAGATTTGAAAAAATCTATAATGAATTTAAATATTAATAGTTGTGGGGGAAAATCCATGTCCTTATCTGCATTTTTATCGAAATACAATATAGATGACTTATTTTTACTAGAAAATTCAAAAGAAACTAAGAGTGATTATGAAATTTCAGAAAGCACTTGTTCGAGCGAGAACCTTGTGGGTCTCCATAATAATTCAAAATTACTATTCCCATCTTACTTTTTACGATTTGGAGCATTTGAATCCGTAGTAGAGTTAGATGAAAAGGTTCTCAATGTGCTTTTAGAAGCTGGTTCTGTAAAAGCTTATGAAGAATTAAAAAATAGATACGGGAAAAACCTGGCAAAAGCTCCGGATGAGTTTTTAGTTATTGGAGCGCAACGTAATGGACGTTTAGAAAGAGATATTTTAACGGAAAATTACGAATCTATTATTGAACGAATTATTAATAGAGTGGATAAGCGTTATTATTTCAAAGGGCAAGAAAAAGAAGATTTGATTCAAGAAGCCTTCATGGGCTTCCTTAAAGCTATTGAGGTTTATAAAATTGAGCGCAGAACGAAATTTAAGGACTTCTCCCATTATGTCATTCAAAGGCATTTAGGAACTTTAATGAATCGTTCTAAGAACTATCGCAACCGCGCCTTGAATGAGAGCTTTAGTTATAATATGCCAGTAAATAATAATAATGAAACGACTTTCGAAGAGTTACTAGAGGGAACTACGTCATCCCCTGAAAAAGTAATTGAAGACCAAGGTACATATGTTGAAATCCGTGAAAAGTTAACAGAAAACGAACAAGAAGTTCTAGATTTCTATGTTGATGGATATACATATGAAGAGATTGCTTATGAGCTCATCAAAAAGAAAAAACAAATTAATTTTGATGGAATGAACTATGAAGAAGTTTCAAGCTCGATTAAACTTTACGAAGCTTATAAAACTGCTATTGAATCACTACATAAACAATTAACCAAAAAAGCAGTTTCAGAAATTTCGTCCCTTCTAGAGGAATTGGTGATTCAAACAATTATGCACGATGAATCCAACAAGGAAAATGTTGTGGAATTAATGATTACACATATTAAGGAGCTAGAGTTTGAGCTTCATCTAACAGATAGTAAGAAGTGGTGCTCTGAAACAATTATGGATGTAATCCTACAACCAATTTCAAATGTGTTACATAAGGAATCACACAAAGAAATGTTACAAGAGCTAACTAAGCTAAAAGAACTAGCTCAATTGAATATAGAAAATGAAGTCTATCAAAAAAACCTCAAAAAGCTTAAAAAAGCAATTGAAAAAGAGCTAGTAAGTATTATCTCTGTGTTTGTACACGACACAATTATCTATGATGATGAAGAAATCACAGATAAAGTTTTAAACTTAGACTTACAAATTCTAAAAGAAATGACAAAAGAACAAGTTCTGTTGGATATACAAGTGAAGTTTAGTTATATGAATACTGACGGTTTAACTTGGAAAGAAATCGCTCACGAAATGAAACGTAAAAAGAAATCAGTTGATAATACGATTCAACGAATTCGTAATAAAGGCTATCAACATCAAGAAGAATTCGAAGAAATAATGAAAAAAGAATTAAGTTTGTAATTAAAGAAAGGTGGGAAATGTATGCCTTCAGGAAGTACGCATAATAAAATAAATTTCCTGTTTCTTCCCGCTTTTCTCCTTTTGCTTGTTCTATCAGGATTTGGTTCTTTTAAATATGCCTTCATATTTTCTATAGGATTTGTATTTGGGACATTATTTTTGGACCCAGATTTAGATACAAGAGGTAAATCTTTTAGGAGATGGGGAATTTTCAAATTCATATGGATTCCATATCAACGTACATTCCCTCACCGTTCTGTGTTTACACATGGAATTATTATTGGGGATATTATTAGAATCGCTTATTTAATGGGATGGTTAATGCTAATGTTTTATATTCCTACGTTCTTAGTAAATTCCATTATAAAGCCATTATATAAACTATATTTTTCTAAACATGATTGGTCAATTGGTGTATTTATAATCATCTTAGTGATATCTATAATTTCACTTGTGAAATATGGAGTAAAAAACAACTCACAATTGGCTCTTTCTTTGATTTTAATACTTGTAATGCTATTGGATTCTACAAATGTGTTTTCGCTGTATGAATGGGTATTAGAACACTACAAAGAGGATTATTATAGTCTGTGGTTCACAGCCCTTGGAATCGTTCTTTCCAGTGCTCTACATGTAACATCAGATATCTTAGTTTCATCATTGAAAAAAATACTTAAGTAAAAAACATCGCTTTTTCCGGCGATGTTTTTTATTTGTTTTAGTCCTTTATAATTCATCAGTTATGAGAATCATCTTGTTTTTCCATTACCATTTCCTTTTTCAATTTCATAAACGAACGATACATTGCAATGCGCCAAGATACAATCATTGAAAAAGAAAGCAGGAAAAACATTCCGCTTAACTGTCCTAAATGAATTGTCTGACTAAGATACGATTTAAACGCAAGACGAACAACAATTAAACCAATCAAAATAAAGATAAACGCCTTAGAACGTTGTAAATAAATATCTTGTTCTCGTATTTCAAATTTTGATGTTTTAATAAGAAAAATAGAAAAAAACAACCCTACCAAAACTGCTTCTATTATTTCTGATGTTGTTAAACGAAATTCCGGAAGAAGATACATAAATGCTCCAGTGCTCATAAAGATTGGTGGAAGCACAATTTTCTTTAAAGTTGCTGGCTTCTTTGCTGCTTTCAAACGAATAAACATGACACCCATAGCCATACAAATCGCAATAATACTCGATATAAGAGCTAGATGCATTCGCAAATCATCCTTTGTTTTAGAAATATCAGACACATATTCTTATTGTGTGTTTGATATTCTCAATTTTTCTGGCTAAAGACTAGAAACCTTTAAAATCAAAAAAATGAAAAGCACCCCTTTCGAGGTGCTTTTGTTTTTCGGCTTCTGTTTGCTATATAAAACATAGAAACAAACATAAAAATACACAAATACATACTAATTATATAACGTGTATATACAAAGTATAAATACGTTATACATTGGTTATATATAATTTATATACACGTTATAAAAACGTTACATAATAGGTATATACGCTTTATATATTCATTCTATACTTCTTCTATACTATCAATTTCATATGTTTTCTGCTGGGTTTTCAAGTTTTCAATTTCGATTCCGTCAACAGTTTCTTTTCTTAATAGTAACTCAGCAACTGCGTGTAAATACTCGTTGTTTTCTTGCAACAAGTTTTCCGTATCTTTTATTACTTGCACATAAATTGATTCCATTTGTTTCTCTTTATCTTTATCTGAAAAACTAGGAACCAAATCTTTTTCTCCCATACCCCAATCAGAAACCATTTTTTCAATTATTTCTTTTGCTTTTCTAAAGTCATCTGAAACTCCAGTAGAGTGCGAACCGAAAATCATTTTTTCAGTTACACCTCCAGCCACTATCATTTTTAAGTGGTTTAGGAGTTGTTCACGAGGCAATAAGCCTTCCTTAGGTATTTGAGCTACAAATCCTAAAGCATCACCTCTAGGGACAATTGTAGCCTTTCTGATGCTATTCGGGAAAAGAAGTGCTGAAACAGCAGCGTGTCCAGCTTCGTGATAAGCAACACGTTCTTTTGTAGCTTTATCTTTTATTTTTCTTCCTGCATTTCCAACAACAACGCGGTCTATACCGTAGTTAATGTCATCCATTGTAATTTTATCTTGTCCTTTAGTAAATGCATGATATCCAGCGCTTTCAAATAATGATTCAATGTCCGCACCTGAATATCCAGAGGTACTCTCGGCAATTTCGCTTAATCTAGATGTAACTTCTTCATCTAATGGTTTATTTTTTGTGTGAATTGCAATAATTTCTTTTCTTCCTTCGATATCTGGTAAATCAATCTTAATTTTGTAATCAAATCTTCCTGGACGTAATAAAGCATCATCAAGAATGTCCAATCTATTTGTAGCAGCTACTACAAATATATTCTCCGTAGATTCAACGCCATCCAATAAAACTAGTATTTGATTCAATGTTTGTTCTCTTTCATCATTGCTGTATGCTCCGTTATTTGAACGTTTTTTACCTATTGCATCAATTTCATCAATGAAAATAACAGCAGGTGCGTTTTTCTTTGCTTTTTGGAATAAATCTCTGGCTCTTTTTGCACCTAAGCCGGCAAACATTTCAACAAAATTCGAACCACTTGTTGCGATAAATTCAGCCTCGAAACTAGTGGCTATGGCTTTAGCAATAAGTGTTTTACCTGTACCAGATGGTCCGTAAAGTAAAATTCCTTTTGATGGTTTTAATCCTAAAGCTTTTGCTTTTTCAGGATTTTTTATCAGTTTTTGAGTTTGAAGAATCTCATTTTTTACTTCTTCGCTTAATCCACCAATCTCATCAAAAGTAATTTTAGGAATACTATCCTTTGCTCCTGAAGATTCGGAACCAGAATTTTTGGACCTTATCATAGGCATAATAAAAGACCAAAACATTACTATTAATAAGCCATAGAAAAGTAAATTGAATATTGTACCAATCATATTTACTGGTACTACATATGCGTATTTGATATCATATTTTTTTATTAAATCTGAAATACCGCTATCATTAGGATTTGCTTGAGTGACATATTTTATAAGATGTTTTTTATCTTTTTCTTTATCTCCAATAGTTAGATAAATTTTTCCTTCTGACATTTCAATAATTCCTAATTTTTCAGATTTGTTTTTTTCTATTACTGTTAAAAATTCACGATAACTAACTTCTTGTTCCTTATTTTTTGAGAAAGCATCAGTATCTTTAATAGCAATAACTGAAATAATCCCAATTAAAATAGTGATATAAAACAATTTGCGTAATGCTTTTTTGAGATTTGGTTGTTTTCTTTTCATTCATTGTTTCCTTTCTGATATAAAAAAGAAAAGTACCTCTCATCTAGATACTTTTCTACTTAAGTTGCTTTATTCCTAGAAATACAATATTTAGTTTTCATATATTGTATCCTAAGCACTTTGATTTGTTTGCTTTAATTCGCGAACAAATTCTTGGAAAGCAACCTTTTCTTTATAAGTTGGCAATAAGTTGTTTAGCTCTTGAACCAATTTATTAAGTTTATGACTTTCTTCTTGATGCTTCACAATTTCTCTTTTACAAAATTCTAAACGTGTAGTCATTATTCTGCACCTCCATCTAACGAAAAGGGATTCCTAATTTGTTAGATGGTAATGCATAAAAATAAATTGTGTTAAAACTTTTTAAAAAAGTTTATCAATAACATGACTAGAATAATTAAATGATTTGCTACGTATTACTTTAAAAGTTTTATTAGATTTATAAATAGTAACCTTTTGAGGGTTTCTTGTTTTCAGTTCTCGACCATCTGCAACTACTCTAAATGGACGCTTTTTCTTGTTTTCTGGTGCTATTTCTACAAGGGAAGTTTCATTTAATAGAATTGGATTAAGAGCGCTTCGATAAATTTTATTTCGTTGCTGCGCTACTGTAGTAATTTGAATAGTAGGTGTTAATTCCATAGAGACCGCACCAGCAGCTGCCATATTATAAGCACCAGAACCTAATGCCGTGGAAACAACAATTCCATCCGCAGAAAAATTCAATTTACTCGTTTTATTAATTGTGGTTTCCATATGGATTATTTTTGTCCCAATTCGTTCTACACTAATATCATTAAAAAAGATATCTCTGTGTGTGATTCCATTTCTTTGTGTTATTTCTACCTCGTAGATAGGGTATTCAACTACCTCATATTGACCTTGAGCCAACATTTGAATCAATTTTTTGGAATCTGAATATGGAAATTCAGAAAAGAACCCTAAATTCCCACCGTTTAAACCCACGAAGAGGGGGTTTTCTTTATACCGGTCTTTTACAGCAGATAGAAAAGTTCCATCTCCTCCAATTACAACTATTATGTCACCGTTAGACATAGGGGTGAAGCCAGCTTCTTTTAATTGCTTTGCCACTCGATTTCTGCGGTTTTGATGATTATTGGAGTAATTATTAAAAATACTGATTCTCTTCATTGTTCTTATAAAGGATAGTTTGGCAACAATCTAACCTTTTACCTTCCTTTCTATATCAAATCACTAGTTTGATTTCATGTTCTCTTTATCTTTACAACGAAACCTATAATAATCATCTTTTTAAAAAAAAGAGCAATTGCCTGTCTAGAAAAGAAAAAAAGAGCGAATCATCGCTCTTAATGTGTATATTTTTGTACTACCCAACCAGTATTACCTTTGCTGTCTTTTACTTCAATCCACTTATACCCATCTTTCTCTACAGGTTCGCCGACAATTGTTAGTTTTTCGCCGTTAGAAGTAACTTTAACGACAGGAGTTTTCAAACCAGGTTTGCTACGTAAATTCAAACGATTTGTAGTTTGAGTTGTTTTATGTTCCTTCGGTTTTTGTTGTTCTTTTGGTTTTTCAACTTCTTTATTTTTAATAGGCTTGTTAGGTTCAACAGGCTTATTAGGTGGTGTTATTGGAGTTGATGGCGTTACAGGATTATTCGGTTGAATATTTGTTTGATTATTCGGTTGTTGCGTATTTGGTTGTTGAATATTCGGTTGTTGAATATTCGATTGATTATTCGGTTGAATAGTTGCTAATTCATTAGCCCTCATACTTTCAACAGTAGAACCAAGTTCATTGACATGTTTTACAACGTCATCAATTCTTTTATTTAGTGGAGATACATCAACATCTACACTAATAGCCTCAATTGACTTTCTTAAATTATCAACTTCCTTTGGAAGGGCTGAAACACTTTTAAGTTGTTGTAACATAAACAAGGCAGAAATGAGAGCGGCAGCAGAAGCGAGTAATCCTAAAAAGACTGCTAAAATCATTTTTTTACTTTTCAATAATATCACCTCTCAATTATGGAATATTCGCTAAAACTGGCAATTCCTTTTAAAAGAAAAATTTTCTTTTTACTTAATCCTTTTTGAAATTATACGTTACTTAAAACTGAAGGGAGGTAGTTGGCATCTGTAAAAGGGGATATAGTTCACGGTAATATCTCTATAAGATGCTATTCGATAAATTTATGACTAATAGACCTATTGGGGACACTTTGACAGTTAAGGTTGTAAAAATCATTGGTGCTGGCGCTATCGTAGAATTCGATAGAAAAGATAGCGCGTTCTTACATATTTCTGAAATTAGTAATAAGTATGTAAAACAAGTAGGAGATGTATTGAAAATAGGACAAGAGATACAAGTTACACTCATCGACAAAAAAGATGGAAAGACATTTGTATCTATGAAAAATACTGTCCAAAAAGAAGACAAAAAAGTTTCTTTTGAAGAAAGAATTCAAAGTTTCTTAAAAGAAAGCACTGAAAATCTTCGTCAAATCCAAAAACAACAGGACAAAAAAAGAGGAATCTACAAAAAAAGACCTACTAAAAACAATAATTAATAAAAAAAGAAGCTATTATTTTATAATGGCTTCTTCTTCTTTGCTTCCTTTAATTGCTTTGTAAAATAAATTTTTTTCTAAGAATACATATACAAGGAATATTATGAAAACTACGGGTAGAGCGTAAATTATAAACTTTGGTGCCCATATATATACAATCTCTAAGATACTTAACCAAAATAAGATTTTCATCGTCATAATTACAAAAATGCCATGAACTTTTCCCTTTTTTAAAAGACGGATGCCAACCAGCTTCATGTAATTCGTCATAAACATAAATACTGCTAATACTGCCATAAGGATTATCGCTATCATTCTTTGTCCACCTCAATTGTGCTTCGTTTTTAATAATTATTATAGCTCTTTTCTAAAATCCCTTTTGAATATACATAAAAAGGTTTTTTCGCTTTTTTTTATAAAATTTCATGTAGAAATACAGAAACTTATAATGATTCGGAGGAAGCGCAAATGGACGTAATGAATGGATATATCCCTTATGTTATTGAGCAGGGTAGAGGGGGAGAACGCTCCTATGATTTATACTCTCGTTTATTGAAAGATAGAATAATTATTTTAGGAACAGCAATTGATGATGCAGTAGCTAATAGTATTGTAGGTCAATTATTGTTTTTAGCATCTGAAGACCCTGAAAAAGATATAAAAATGTACATTAATAGCCCTGGCGGTTCTGTTACTGCTGGTATGGCAATTTACGACACAATGAACCTAATTAAACCAGATGTTCAAACAATCGGTATGGGTATGTGTGCATCAATGGGTGCATTCTTGTTATCTTCTGGTGCAAAAGGGAAACGTTTTGTACTTCCAAATAGTGAAGTTATGATTCACCAACCATTAGGCGGCGCACAAGGTCAAGCAACAGAAATCGAAATCGCTGCAAATCGAATCATCAAAATGAAGAAAAAATTAACAGAAGTATTAGCTCAAAATAGTGGTCAACCATTTGAAAAGGTGGCAAATGATTGCGAGAGAGACTATTACTTAGATGGTATCGAAGCAGTTGAATATGGTTTAGTAGATAAAGTAATTGGTCATAAGTAATTAAAAACAATGAATACGATAATGAAAACGGATTTTCTTCTTTGAAGAGAGTCCGTTTTTTCATTTTAATTTATATCATTGAGAGGGGGAGAATTGATTCATCACTTAGCCTATCGAGGAATTAATCCTATTTTCGCCTAAAGTCACCACTTGGAGAAAAACAAACGATGTCCCTTGGTTAGATTCTGAATTTAAAAATGTTATTAAAACAAAATAAATAGCAAAGCAGGGCAAATTCAGAATTTTAAATGCTATAATTAAAACACTGAAACGGGAACAACATGCACTTTGAATAGAATATATATCTAATCTAGTGAATGAAAGGAGCGAAAAAGAAATGACAACAAAGAAAAATCCATCTGTAACTAAAAAGGATGGAAAAAACAAAAAAGTATTCGTACCTAAAAGAAGAAGAAATCAATCAATAAAAGATTACCTTTATAGACGAAATAAAGGTTGTTGCACATATTGCCAAGATAAATTCGAATTAGATAAACTTTGCGTGGTTACTAAGGACCATACGTGGGATGGCTATATAGAACCTTTACATAACAAAGTAATTGCTTGTAAAAAATGTGCTAATAAAAAAAAGTACATGAACCACAGAGAATTTTTCAAGTTTTTATACAATGAAAGAATGAAGTTAAGAGATGAAATAACATTGAATTATTCTACGTACGCAAAAAAAGTATTTCATCGCTATCAATATAAATGTATTTATTGCGAATTTGAATTTGGATTTACACCAAAAAGAAGAAGAAAGCAATTAACATTAGACCATAAAAGGTCATTACTGCATCATGGAGATAACGATGAGAGAAATCTAGCTTCGGCTTGTAAAATGCACAATAAAGAGAAAAAATCCATGTCTCCTAAACAGTATTTCGAGTTTTTAGAACGTCATGGAAGAAAATTAATTCTAAGGAACAAAGTAACAACATAAATGGACCAAATTCATAATTTCACATAAAAAGCTAGGCACACAAAAGAGTTTTGTTGTGTCTTTTTTGACGTTTAAAAGGGGATATCCTCGGAAAGTGGAATTGTGGATAGGGGTGAAATAATGCAAATGTTTACAATTAAAGTGTATAGCGAAGATGAAGCATTATTAAAGTATCTTGGTTATGAAGGAACAAAAATCAATGAGGATGAATTTGAATTCACTTCGGCAGATAGGGTTGTAGATGTTATGACTAGATATATGTTTTTTGAAATCAAACAAGAGGCTTTGAAAAAGCTTTTTCCTTCAACCGAAGATGATAATAGTGAAATAGAGTCTTTTCTTATGTTTATTCCTCATGAATATGAGGAAATGTGGCGTAAAAGAATCCGTGAAATAGTTGATGAATATATTAATTCGGAAGAAATCAAAGAATTTTACATTGATGGATTTATGATGTTTCGTATGAATGATATCAAAAACAAATATTTGAAATATTTAACAGAAGAGTATGAATGTTTTTCAGATGCAACAGAACCTACAGAAACATTAGAATCTCTAATAGATTTTATGGATGCTCAACCATTTAAAGCGGAAGAAATTATCATTGAAACACAAGAAAATGGAGATATTATGATTAAAGAAGATGACATTTGTTTATTTTTAGAAACAGAGAATGAACAAGAAAATATAGTGGTTCAAAGTATCTATGCTTCTCCAAGAAAACTAAAAGTAATAGATGAACACGATATTTTGAGAAAAGAGTTAGTTATTGTTTTAAAACAAATATTTGGACATAACCTTATTTTTGAGAGAAATAAGAAAACGAACTAAAGAGGAAGGGGAGACCTTCCTTTTTAGTTCGTTTTTTAAAATCCGGGAGCTTCTTTGATTCCAGGGACGATTTTAGCTTTTTCTCTGTCTTGATATTTCCAATAGTATCCATTTTTCGAAACTTTAGAATTGAAACGGGTAAAGGTTATTTCTGTATTGCCTTCTAATCCTTCGAAGAAAGACTTAATAGCGGCAGGAGTAAACGTACTGCAAGAAATGGAGTGTGTACACGGGATTTCCACGTCTGAAAATTCAGGATTCTCTGTTCCAATTATTAAGTGGGTACCATTAAAATTAAATCGCAGTTTACTTACCTTAGCATTCGGAAAACCTTTTAAGGCTTCTTTTACCTCTGTTGCATCGACAAAGAAAGAATGTTTTTCGTTATCGATTACTTCTAATGTGCGAGGTTCTGGGAATTTGATATCCGCTGAATAATTCATAGCGAAGATGGTATCTTCTTCTCGAATTAAGAATCTTTTATCTGTTAAAAAATGTTGTAAGCTTTTCGGCTTTTTAACTGTTTTAACAAAGGTATCTATTGCTTCTTGTGGTACAGCAATACCATCATGACCATATCTATCTACAATCCCAAAGTTTTCGTGATAAAAATAAGCTGAGAAAAACAAAGGGTCAAATACCATAAAGTTGATATCTGTGATTTTCGCATATTTAGAATAAATTCTATCTGAATTTTGAAATGTATTATTAGCTTCATACCAAGATTTTATTATTGCTGCTTGATTGTTGAATTCCTGGAATGGATATTGGCGTACTTCTAAAAATGATTTGTCCGGGGTAGGTGAAGCTACCACTTCTTCTGATTTTTTCTTTTCTACGGAATATAAAATATAAGGATTGTCCTTCTTTTTCATATTCTGTTTAATTTCGAAAACTAATTCTCTGTTACCACCATCAAGCCATTTATCGATTCGAGCAGGGTCTATTTCAATTGCGAACGCTTTAGTTTCCTCTGTTAAAGAAACATAATCAAAGACTTCTAAGCCTACACCCCTTGTAAAAATAAACAGTTCTTTGCCTTTTCCAACTAAAAACGTTTTACCATCTTTTTTAGGTAATGCTCTCTTAGATATCGCAAGAGCATTCTTAAATGTTGTTTTCATAATTTTGAATTGAATCATATTTTTTCCCACCTTTCAAAAAGAGGGGAGAAATTATCTCCCCATTTTAACCAAGTTCTTTTTAGAAAAGATAATATTGTACATCTTCGATTTTTTCTAAACAATTAAAATCTCGTAGTTTATCCATTACAGATGGTTTAATTCCTCTTACTTTCATATCTTCAGTAGATTTGAAGGGTTCTTTTTGGAATTCTTCGTGAATAAGTTCTGCTGCATTTAAACCTAAGCCCTCAATCCCTACGAATGGAGGAATTAACACACCATCTTTGATTATGTATTTGCTTGCATGGGAGTTTTCAATTGAAACTGGTCCAAATTCTACACCACGAACTTTTGCTTCAAGAACAAGCTTCATTGCACCCATAGTACGTTTCATTCGGTTAGCTTTATTTGGTTCTTTATTATTTAAAACTTTAATCTCTGCATCGTACTCTTTAATCTTTGCTTTTAATTCTTTTGGTTCTAAGTTAAGTTCTCTAATATTTTCATCATTATAGCGAACAGAAAGTACAGCAGCATAAAACTCTTTTGGATGGAAGACTTTAAAATTAGCAATACGCATAGCTGATAGTACATAAGCTGCTGCGTGTGCCTTCGGGAACATATACTTTATCTTTTTACAAGATTCTAAGTACCACACTGGAACCTCGTATTCTATCATTGCAGATTCCATATCCGCAGTTAAACCTTTACCTTTACGTACTGATTCCATAATTGTAAATGATAAAGAAGGGTCTAATCTCTTTTGCATAAGATAAACCATGATGTTATCCCTTGTATCAATTACTGATTTTAAGGTACATACACCCTGGTCAATTAGGTCCTTGGCATTGCCTAGCCATACGTCTGTACCATGAGAAAGACCAGAAATTTTTACTAATTCTGCAAATGTTGTTGGTTTTGTATCCAATATCATTTGTTGAACAAATTCTGTACCGAACTCTGGAACACCTAACGTACCTGTTTCAGCAACAATGTCATTCATAGAAATACCTAATGCTTCTTCTGGTGCAGTAAATAGTTTTAACGCCATTTCATTATTAGGAGCAACAGTTTTAGGGTCAATACCTGTTAAGTCCTGCAACATACGAATGATAGTAGGGTCATCATGACCAAGAATATCTAATTTTAAAATGTTGTCATGGATAGAGTGGAAATCAAAATGACTTGTTCGAACTCCCTTAGAAGAATCTTCTGCTGGATATTGTACAGGAGTAAAATCTTCAGGTTCCATATAATCAGGAACAACAAGGATACCACCTGGATGCTGCCCAGAAGTGTTTTTTGCCCCTTCAATTCCCATTTTCAATCTATTTATGCGAAGAGGACTCCAGTTATGTTCGTTTTCTTCTCCATAAGATGCTACGTAACCATAGGCTTTTTTATCTGCAACAGTACCAATTGTTCCTGCACGGAATACATATTTCTCACCGAATAATTCTTCTACGTATTTATGAGAAGTAGTTTGATATTCTCCAGAAAAATTTAAATCTATATCCGGTACCTTATCTCCTTTGAAACCTAAGAATGTTTCGAAAGGAATATCCTGACCATCACGAATTAAACCTTCTTGTCCTGTAAGAGGGCAAGTATCTGGAATATGATTTTTCATAACCTCAATTGCTTGTTCCTCTGACATATGTAATGATTCAGCAATCTTTTCTATTACATGTTTACGACAACTTTCTGAGTATTTATTTTCATCAAGAAGTTCGCCGAAATATAATGGTAAGTCATAACCAGAAGCTATATCTTCATGGTCAAAGAAAACGTGCCATTTACTTGTTTTTGATACATAGTGGGGCTTCAATGGATTAACCTCTGTAATTCCTGTCATTGTTGCAACGAAAGAAGAACCTACAGAACCACGAGAACCTACCAGGTATCCATTATCATTTGAATTTTTAACTAGTTTTTGAGAAATAAGATAAATAACTCCGAAACCATGACCAATAATACTATCCAATTCTTTATCCAAACGTGCTTTTACATACTCCGGTAATGGATTGCCATAAAGAGATTGTGCCGTTTCCGTAGCAAGATTACGTAATTCTTCATTTGCACCGTCAATCTTAGGTGGATAAAGTTTATCTGGAACAGGAGACATTGCTTCGCATTGTTCTGCTACCCAATTAGAATTTGTCACTACCACTTCATATTGCGCTTCTGGACTTAACCAAGGGAAAGAATCCATCATTTCTTGTGTGTTACGGAGGTGTCTTCCTACTTGTTCAACGCCTTTTCTACCTTTACGGCGATTGATGGATAATTTGCTATCTTCATGATACTGGAGAACATTATGAAATAATGTATCGTTCTCAGTATTATTTAAATAGTGAACATGACCTGTTGCAATAATCGGCTTTTCTAATTTTTTACCGATTGCATAGATTTTTTTCCAAGCTGTCTCAATTTCTTCCTTGCTAGAAATAGAATTAGCAGCAACAAGATGTTGTGCAATATCTGATGGTTGAATTTCTAGAAAATCATAGAATTTAGCCTCTTCCATCGCTTGTTCAATAGGCTTATTAACAACTAATTCGAATAATGGACCGTCATGCGAACCGCTACCAATTAAAATTCCTTCACGGTGTTCGTTTAACATTGTTTTTGTTACGCGAGGAATACGGTGTAAATATTTTTGATGGCTCAAAGAAAGAATTTTATATAGATTCTTTTTACCAATTTCATTAGTAGCAATGATAGTAATTTCTTTAGCAAATGCACGTTTAAATACATCATCACCAAGAAGTTTATTAAGTTCAGAAATACTTGTATATCCCATCGCTTGTAATTCATAAATCATTTCAGTAAAGATATGACCTGTAACTTCAGCATCCTGGTCCGCTCTGTGGTGTTTATCTAAAGTAAGTTCAAGGATACGCTGGTTCAAATGGGTAATCTTATCTTTCAATGAGGCTTGCAATGATTTCGCTTGGTGGTAATCAAATTCGCTAATTTCATTCTTAGGTTTTTTGGCTTTTTGGTCCTTTTCGTAATCCTTAATAAGCTTTTCTGGAGCTTTTAATTCAGCCTTTAACTCTTTTACAGATGCTTCAATACGTTTTAAATAACGTTTTGCTACAACATTTAATCGATTAGATTTAGAATCTGGTTCTAGAGAACGTCCAATTTCTAATGTATCAATAATGGTCTTTTCAGGGAAAGTTAACCCCAATTTTTTATAAGATTCCACAATAAAATCTCTATCGAACGTAGCATTGTGAGCAATTAAAATAGCATCTTCAATAAAGGAATCAAATCTACGGATTGCTTCCTCTAAAGTAATTCCGTTATCTACTTGTTCTTGTGTGATTCCCGTTAATTCTGTTGTAAAAGTAGAAATTGGTTTATCTGTTTGTACAAAAGCTTGATAACGTTCTAATACTTTTCCATTCTGGATTTTCGTTGCACCAATTTCAATGATGCTGTCATTAACTGCTGATAAACCTGTTGTTTCAACGTCAAAACTGACATAAACAGGTTCCAATAGAGGCATATATAGTTCTTCTCCGTACACAACTTTATTATCTTCACTAGCTAAAGTAGCTGTTGTACCGAAAATCATTTGGACTCCATTCTTTTTGGCTGCCGAGTATGCCGACGGATATCCTTGAACACTATGTATATCTGTTACAGCTCCATATTTATGTCCAAGAGCTGATAAACGAGCAAAATAATCATCATAAGATGTAGCGCTTCTCATCTTACTCATTTGTAAAAACGATTGTAGTTCTACACGAGGTAATTCTGCTGGGTCTTTCTCTATTTTAGGTGGGTCTACTTTTACTACTGCGTTTACTTCAAGTGCCCAATCCCAACCAGTATATTGGTTCTTAATAAGTTCGCCTTGCATCGCAACATAGGCTCCTGATTTTAGGGATATACCATCAGGATATTTTTCTGCATTTAAAAATGCTTGGAATTTAACCTCATCATTTCCGTCAAAAATTTCGCCCTTAAAACGAATTTTACCGGTTCTCGTTGTTCCAATATCAACTAAATAGGCTTGTCCATAAATGGTAGCAGGGTCAAAAATGTTTTGTTCTGCTTGTTCTAATAGTTGTTTAATGGAAGAGGATGGTGTTGTGATTTTACCGAAGATAGTTTCCATCTCATTACTCTCCTTTTGTTTAAATAAAAAGACATTCTCCTTCTGATATGCTTTTCTTTAAGATTAATAACATATTAACACAGTACAGGTGAAAAATTATGGATTTCCCCTAAAGTATTTTCTGGATTTTGTGTTTTTCATTTTTTAAATAGATATAATAAATTCAGAATTTGAAAAGGAGGTGTCCACCTTGGCGAAAGCAACTAAAAAAGCCAAAATCACCTATATGTGTAATGATTGTGGTTGGGAGCATCCGAAATGGCAAGGACAATGTGTAAGTTGTGAGGCATGGAATACCCTTGTGGAGTTCAAGGAAAAGCCACTTGCTAACTTAAGCATCTCTTCATCTGTTATGGCGGGTGGAGGAATCCGAAAACCAACAAGTATGACAGAAGTAAACGAAAATGATTATCCGGGAATCATCTCAGGAATAAATGAATTAGACCGTGTTCTTGGGGGCAAAATCGTGAACGGCTCCGTTACATTAATTGCCGCTGAACCCGGAACAGGGAAATCGACCTTGCTGACCCAAGCAGCTGGTAAAATAGCAGAAAACGTAGGGAATTCCTTATATTGTTCTGGTGAGGAAAATGAAATACAAATTAAAGATAGAGCGAAGCGTTTAGGATTAAATAGTGACAGACTCTATTTGTACAATACCGAAGATTTAGTGGAAATACTTACTGCTATCGAGGATTTAAAGCCAGCATTTGTAGTAGTAGACTCTATTCAGCATTTAAGAAACCCAGAGATTGAAGGCGCACAAGGAAGTACCAAGCAAATTGAATCTTGCGCTAAAATACTTGTTAATGTGGCAAAACGGACGGGAACGGCTATTTTTATTGTGGGGCATGTTACAAAAGACGATTCCATTGCAGGACCTCGTAAATTAGAACACGTTGTAGATATAGTTCTTTATCTCGAAGGAGACCCTACAACGGATTTACGCTTGCTCCGCGCTCAAAAGAATCGTATGGGTTCAACAAAAGAAATAGGCGTATTTAAAATGGAGCAAGAAGGAATGGTGGAGATTTCTAATCCATCCGAATACCTTATTGCAAATAGAAGTTCCGATGATTCAGGCTCTACAATAGTCTGCACAAGCGGAAAAAGACCTATGTTAATCGAAGTACAAGCTCTTGTATCCGGAACCTCTTACGAAAATGCAATTCCTAGACGTACAAGCCGAGGATTTGAGAAAGATAGGTTTAATATTCTTATTGCAGTTCTGGAGAAGAAATGCGGAATTCCTTTGGGAATAAAGGATGTTTACCTTAACATAGTCGGTGGATTAAAGTTAAACGAACCGGGAACAGACCTGGGCGTGGCTATGGCTATCGCCTCCTCTGAAAGAGATGTAGTAATTAACCCTCTAACATGTGTTATTGGAGAGATTGGTTTAAATGGTGAGGTTCGTCCTGTGAGAGACATTGAAATGCTAGTGAAGGAAGCCGAGAAAAATGGTTTCAAGGACTTCATATTGCCAGAGCAAAACTTTGAACGAGCAGAAAAAATTGCTAAAAAGATTCAATTGATTCCTGTTAAAAAAGTTTCACAAGCTATTACACTAGTATTAGGAGCAAAGCCGAAAAAGAAGCAGTAATCGACATGTTTCATTTAAAAATGTTTCATGTGAAACATTTTTTGACGAAATTTCTGCGGTAATGCTAGTTATACGGAATAGAATTATAGCAAGAAACAATGTCTTCATCTTTTAAACAAGTTTTTAAAAGAATAATAGAAGTTTTGTTATTAAATGAAACTAATAAACAATTATTTTCAAACACCTTTCTTTTCTCGACATATTCCGCGCGAAAAATGTTTCATGTGAAACATTTTTGTCGAAACATCTGCAATGTTGCTAGGTATGAGAAATAGAATCGCTTTAAGATATGCTATCTTATTACTTTTCATCGAATTCCCAAAACACAATGGAATAAATTTCCATTGTGTTTCACAAGACCTTCTCCAAATGAGAAGTGCTAGTTGAAGGAAGATGTTACAAAAGAATTGATTAAATAATTATGTAGAAACAAACTTCTTATTTCCGATATGTTTCACACGGGAAATTGTTTCATATAGACCATGAAGAAATATCCAGAATTTCGCCCAAAACATACATAATTCATATATAATATACACTGTGTATATACACATTATATATCAATTACACACTTATTATATACTCGTTACATACTTGTTATATGTTTTTTACATACATAAGGAGATGATTATTAAAATGGCTATTCGTATTGTTACTAAGTTTGAGGATGTTAAAATTCCACGTCGTTCTACAGAATATAGCGCTGGATATGACGTGTTTTCAAATAAAAATATAGAAATTCTTTCTGGGCAAGAAGCTCGTATCACATTACCTGCTGGAATTGACTTTAATCCGGATGAAAATCGTGCATTTATCTTCCTGCGTAGCAGCATTGGAATGAAAAAGAATTTACGATTAGTAAATGCTAATGATATTGTTCCTTTTTTAGAACTTGAACAAGATATTCCTAACAAACAACAAGTTATCACACTTCGAAATGTAGGAGAAGAAGACTTCACAATCGAAGAGGGGATGCACTTCCTACAATTTGTAATTGTAGACAAAGAAGAATCCTACTTACCATTTGTTCCAGAACAAGTAGGGGACCTACAAGGTGCAATCCCAACTGCTCTATCTATTAAAGAAGTCCGTAACGGCGTTCAATTAGTTCTTGGGGAACCTATTTTTATCGAAAAAGGGAAACGTGTGATGTTGGCTTCGGGATGGAAATTTAAGATTGCCTCGGATTCATTCTTAGGTGGATTTGTTCCAGAAGGGGAGCTTCGATTTGCATATTCAAATGGGACGCCGATAATTGATTCAGATTATATTTTAGCTGAGAATGAGGGACATTGTTTCTTTAGTTTTGATAACGTTACTGAAGAGGATATAACTTTAGAGATAGGAACTCCTCTTGTAGAGTTGGTAAGTATCCCATACTACAAGGCAGAAAATGAAATTGTGCCAACAGAAAAACGTACAGGTGGTATTGGAAGTACCACAAAGCCGAAAGAGGACCGCTAATTTAGCGGTCTTTTTTATTGCGCATAAAATCTTAAACGAAAAAGAACTATAATCACTTTTAACAAATATAGGTAATAACATGTTAGAATATTAAAAATTGGAATAACTAGTACCTATTCCAAAAGGAGAGTATTATACGCATGGCTACAAATATAACGAAAGAAAAAACAATTAAAGGTATGGACAGAGAAAACAAAGAAAGTTTGTTAGTCATTAGTAATCGAAAGGACAACAAAGCTGTAATATTAACTTTTAAAGATTGTAAAGAAAAGAAAAACAATCGAATGTTTTTGAGTTTATCCCAAAACTCCACATGTGAAGTAATTAGAGAATTAGAATTCTATATGCAACTATGGGGGAAACCGATAGAAAAAGAACAGCAAGCTTATTGGGAAGAAATTAGCGTGTTTTCAAAAGGCATAGAACGTACAATGGGTTTAAGACCAAAAGGAGATGGAATCGAGTTAGATTTAATTTGCTACACTGATAAGATTTATGATGACAATTGGATTGGACTAACACCTACTAAAGCAGCAACACTTTTAAGTTTGCTATATGGATATGTAAAGAGTTGGATTATTGGTGGGGACAGAATATGTCCAAGCTGTGAGGAAGAGTCTCTAGTAGAAAAGGGACTAACAAAATGGAGATGTTTAAATCCAATGTGTAAAGAAGAATATGAATCTAGTTTCTTAGATGATGGTGTAGAACTTGATTAACTATATAATTATTCTACATGTAGAGTAATTTACAGGTTCAAGTAATCGATGTAAAATTTATGTAATTGCTATGTGCCATCTTTCAATTTCACAAAAACAAAAATCAAAGGAGATGTTTTGAATGAACAAGGAAAAAGAAAACCTAATACACGCACAGGAATTGAGAATAATGGATGATACAAGGGACATTATGAATATTCTAAAATGGATAGAGCAAGATGTGTCTCGTGGCGATTATAAAGGTGCTTCTCTCAAAATAGCATCATTAAATGAAAAAATTACGGATGCAGTAGCATCTGATAGTTTCATTAGAGGTTTACAAGCCACAACAAACGACAAATAGTCACTATAAAAGCAACAGACTACTAATATCGATTTATTAGTGGTCTTTTTTTATGGAAATAGGTCCATAAAAGGAATTTTAAAAATCCAAACAAATAAAGCGTTATCATTTAATTGTGAAACGAGGTATTTCATATGTTGTTAGAACTTACCGCTATGATTCTATTTATGTTTGTGATGATTGCAAATTTTTTCGCTACGACTATAGTATCAGTGATTCATTTTAAATTCTTCCGAAAAGCTAATATGACTTCTTCGATATCTTATGTCCTTTCAGGAGTATTAGCACTTGTAGGATTTATAGGAGGATTATTTGTACTGACAGCAATACAAAAGCCTGTAAACAGTCTTGTTCTTGGAGAATATACAAAGTTTTTTATTTTAACAACCATTTTACTGCTTGTTACAATTCTTCCTACGGTAATAAGTTTCGGAACTTACAAATTAAAGACTGAGAAATAGAAAGCCCTTCAGATAAGCCCTGAGGGGTCTTTTTTTATGCGTAAATATAGGATAGTTGTGGAATACTTGTAGGATTTTTTGTCCATTCATTACAGTTCGTTAGAAGAAAAACCGTTTAGCAAGGAATGAAACAGAAAAATTCCACTTGTGCTCCACAAGTGCTCCCTTTGTAGAGTTATTTCTTCCTTAAATAGTTGATTTTTTCAAAAAAACAATTATGATAGGATAAATTTAATTTAGGTTTAGAACGTTAATAGGGGGTGCTGTATGAAAAAAACTTTATGTTCTTTTCCATTTATCATTGCAGTGATTTTTTCAATTGGTTTATTAAAAGGAAAAGGATTTGATTCAAAAAACGAACTATGTTTTTAGTTAATTATAGATGGAAGAGAGGTGGATTATGAAAAGAAAAAGAAAAATAATGGGTGCTGTTATTGCATCATTTTCAGTTTTCGCTAGTTTTTTAGACGTAAATACGGTTCAAGCGTCTACAGATTCAACTCAGGTTGTGAATTTTGATGAAGATGAAAGTAATTCTAGAAGTCAAACTATTAATATACCAAACCTTTACAAAATAAAATCTGTAACAACAGATAACGGAACTGTATCTTACACTGCAAACGGTAGTAACGTAACCATAAACGTAAATGGTGGTAAACCAACAAACAAAGAGGCATATGAAGCTCCTTATAAGCATTCTAAATATGTATCGCAATCTCAAAGTCAAACTTCTAGTAATACCTTTCCTAACTCTATTCGTTTCAGTGATGGAAGTGGTTATTCAGGGAAGTTGAATAAAAAGGGAACTTATACTTCTAATACATTATCTTGGTCAAATTATACAACAGGAAAAGTGGGTCCCCAAGATGTGTACTATAACTTTATTAGGAATGAATGGCAACAGCCTTCTTTTAGTCCCACTCCAAAAGGGTATTGGACTAGAACTTCAGTATTATCTGCGATGCGCATAGATTCTGCTTGGGACCACGTTTTAAGCTGGTTTACCTCAGGAACTTATGTGAATTACACAGGAGAAAACCCTGTGCCTTGGGAACAGGCAGGAGGGGTATACTCACATATATGGGGAAGATATAACTCTTGGGAAGATTGTTATAATGCTCCTAAGTCTGACCATAAGTGTCGTTATTATGGTGTTAATGATTATGGTAATTTGATTGGATTTGAATGGGTTCCAGGAATAACAACCTTATATCCTATTTATATTACATATTGGTCTTGGACGAAACAAGAAACAACTTATACACAAAATTATGAAGGAATAGTTTACAAAAACGGAACTGAAACAGCTTATCGTGACTTGTATTCATACAATGTGACAATAAACTATGAAGAGGATAATACACCTCCAACAGAAGGGGAAGAAACACTACCTGGAGATAAATTAAAAGTTCCTCAAAACACCCAATGTAGAGCGGTAGATTTCACAAGGGATGAAAACAGATTAGCTGTTGATAATGATAGAACGAAATTTAACGGGACTGATAAAAATGGAAATTTAATTGATAAGATATATGATTTATGCATAGGTTCCTATCCAAGATTCCCGTCTACTTCAGTAGAAGGAGGGATTGAACCTTATTATTATTTAAAATATCGATTGCTTCCAGACCCTATGCCTGTTTACAATATTACAACTACACCTGAATACATAAACGGGACTGAAATTATAGGGATAACTCAAAAATTTGATACAGATATGCAATTTGAAGCTCAAGATAAACCAAGTGATAAAGATATTTTCTTATCTTATCCATATGACGATAAGCATGTAACGGTTGCTCCGAAACCATCTCAATACATTAGGGGTCCTTATCAAATAGGATACAACAGTTATTATCATAATACTTATAGAGCTAGATATTTTGCTTCACAAGTGAAGTATGATTTTTATGTATTAGAACCTAAGAGGGGCTCAGAGTTTACTTCTGATTTTGATAATGTACAATACAAGGATAAAACTGTACTATTCCAAGGAACGATTATTTATGATATCCCAGAAACTTGTTACGAAAAAGAATTTCTAGATTACAAAAAGAATTGTCGTGAGATAGAATTTTATTTTCCAAAAGGAGATAAAAATGAAACATTGAATCCAAACGGAACAAGAGATGAAGTAACATTTAAAGGAAATGTAGAGGATACTTATAACGTAAATAAAAAATCTAAAAACATTATTCCTAAAGATAGAGTTCCATATATGAACCCAGGCGAACACAACTTATTAGTAAATGTAACTGAAAATACGCAACTACGTGTTCAAAAGGATATTGGAACGGAATATCAAACGGTCGGCAATGAAGATAACGGAGCTGATAATCAAGGACCTTGGAAAAACTATCTAGTATATTTTGGTCGAAATGATAGAAATATAAATGGAAAATCAATTTCACCAATCAAAACAATTAAACAAGTGCCCACTCACAATGGAAAACCTGTTCAGAGCTCAGGAAGAGTCATTACAGATGCTAATGGTTCTGATTGGACATATAATCCAGGAAAGAACATAGATTGGCTAAATTATTGTGAATACAATAAAGATAATTGGGGAAATCAAGATAATGGTTCTAAGGTTGATAATGGCGGTGGGGGTTCCACACCAATAGATGACCAAAGTGATATGAGCTGTTATCATAGCGACGAAAAAGCCAATCATTTTTGGCAGTACAGTTGGTCCCAAACTGGGTGGTATGCAGAGAATCCACGTCCTGCGCTTTAATAATTAAAGTAAAAAACAGTAGAATTAAATCTACTGTTTTTTTATATTTATTTTCTTCTGAATTTACATACTATATATTATAAGATTATTGTTTGATAATCCATTTTCCCGTGATTAATTCACTTAGTCCAATTCCATCATCTGCAAGCTTCTGAAAATGACCATATTCCCCATGAACAAACTTGTATCGTGTTTCTTCGTCATGGACATAGATAATAGTTTTCTTTTCTTTTGCATGTGCTTCCATAGCCTCTTCATAACCCACAAAGCAATAATTAACTTCCCATAAATCCTTCTTAATCCAGGGAAAGTAAACATTAAATTCATTGCTTTCTTTGTTTTTTGGTTTTTCTTCTCCTTTACTCCAAAGTAGAAGATTACCCTTATGGTCATACCCAACTATATATCCATCTTGATTTACTGCTGTATCATTTAATCCTAAACAGTCTATCATTTGACCTGTTGTTAACTTTTTCATTGCATGATTCCTTTCACTAAAAAAATCAATAGAGTTATTTCTATGCAACTTCTGATAAGTCTGTACCAACAGCTTTCAAGCCAGCTAAACAAATAGCCATTGCTTCTGTTTCATCAGAACCACCAAATCCAGTTTCAGTGTCTTTTGACCAAAAAATAGCTTCTTTATCATTTCCTTTTGTATTTAACTCAAACGTAAAGTTATCACTTAATTTTATTTTAATTAATTCAGCATCTTGCATTCTAGTTGAAGGACTAAAATCAGGATTTGTACCTGTTAACAATGCCATCATTGCAAAATCCTTCTCATCCCATTCTAGAATTTTTTCTGCTACTAAATTATCAATTTCTCGATTTGTCATTTTATTTTCTCCTTGGTACATAGTAAAATTCAGTTCCATTGTTATTTTAACAAGAATTACTGGTGTTTGTAACCTTTCAAAGCAAAATTCTGAATTAGTTCGTCATGTAACTTGGAAGAGAAAATAATCTATAAATACATACAAAAGATTTAAAACTCTGATAAAATAACAAAAATCAAATGGAACATACAATATCCAGAAAAGGTTTAGATGTTTTTGGGAGATTCATTTCGCTCTAATCAGATAAATGAGGTTTTTTCTAAAAAACTAATAAAAATAAATAGATATGATTTCAATACAAGTTAATTTTTAATTTAGGAGGGAATTTTAATGGATTTTATCACGAATTTTTTTCAAAGTAGTCCAATTATCGCAACTATTGTATCTCTAATTGTGATTACGGCTGTAATTAGTATTGTAAGAGGGTTAGTAAAATTAGCCTTAGGATTAGCTTTTGTGGCAATTATTGCGGCTGTTTTCTTTAATGTAAGTCCAGACAAGATGCTTAAAACTGGGCAAGAAGTAACAAAAGAGGCTACTACATATTATCAAAAAACGCTGCAACCGATTATTGATAAAGAAATGGTAAATGCAAAATACACAGAAAAGCCAGATGGCTCTTACGTTGTGAAAACGACAAGTCTTAGCCTTACAGGTAAAAAAGGCGAAGAAGCAGTAGTCATAGCATATAAAGATAAGTCTACAAAGGTAGATATGAGTCTTTTAGGTGACAAATTCAAAGAATTTGTAGAATCACATAGTAAAACAAATTAATTCCAAACGAACAGGGAGTTGTCCAATACAGGGCAACTCCTTTTTGTTTAGAGGAAAGATAAGAAAAGATGAAAAACTTACAAATAAGAATAAATAAGGAGTGATTTATTTGTCCGATATAATGGGGATTACATTTTCAGATGATACGTTAAAACAAACGACTAAACATTTATCAAATATTATAGATGAGAAATATACAAAATTAACGCATGTTATTACTGCAAATCCAGAAATAGCATTAAAAATCATGAATGATGAAAATTTTAAAGAAATATCGAAAAAGGCTGAATTAATAACTCCAGATGGAATAGGGATTGTATATGCTAGTAAACTACTAGGTGGGAATATTAAAGAGAGAGTAACTGGATATGACTTAGTAATTTCGCTGTTTGAAACAAGAAAAAGGCAAGCGAAACCAATTCGGTTATATGCCCTAGGTGCAGATAGCGATACAATTCGAAAAGCAGTTATCAATATCGAAAGTAAGTATCCTAATGTGCAAGTTCTTGGTTATAGAGATGGTTATTTCAAAAAAGAAGAGGAAGCAAGGATTGTAAAAGAAATTAATGAATGTAAGCCAGACTTATTATTAGTTGCGTTGGGGAGTCCAAAACAAGAAGAATTCATATATCGCCACAAAAACTACCTGAATTCTAAAGTTGCTATTGGTGTTGGAGGAACATTTGATGTGATTTCTGGAAATGTAAAAAGAGCCCCTGAAATCTATCAAAAACTAGGGATGGAATGGTTTTACAGACTAGTAACGAATCCAAAAAGAATTAAAAGGCAACTGTCTTTGTTTAAATTTGGCTTCAAGGTTATTCTTGTTTCTTTTGGGATAAGTAAAAAGCCATCTTCAACAAAAGAGGAAAAATAAAAATAAAAATAAAAGAAAAACACAAATAATCAAGGATTATCATACTAGGTCGATATGTTTTGTTGGAAGCAAAGGAGGGAAAATGTAGGTATCTTATTGATACCTCCCTTGCATTCCTTAATCGTAAGGGAGCATACATTATGAATATGAACACATGGTTAATATTATTAACAACGGTTTTGTTTGGTATCATTACAACACCGTTGGTCATAAAATTCGCAGTAAAATTTGGGTTTATAGATAAACCCAATGAAAGAAAAGTTCATACAAGGATAATTCCGCGACTTGGTGGGCTAGCTATTTACGGTAGCTTTGTACTAGGAATTACCTTGTCATATTTCTGTACAGATATATTTGCAGGAAGAGAAAATCTCTTCTTCTCCTTAGTAATTGGTGGTACGATTATTGCAATTACTGGAATTGTTGATGATAAACTTGAATTAAGTCCTATGAAAAAGTTTATAGGTCAAGTTCTAGCAGCTACAACGGTTATCGTTTTTAATATTAAAGTAGTTGGTATTTCAAATCCTTTTTCGGATGATTTCATCCAATTAGGGATACTTGCCGTGCCAATTACGTTATTCTGGATTATTGGAATAACAAATGCTATTAATCTAGTGGATGGATTAGATGGTTTAGCTGGTGGTATTTCAGGGATAGCAGCCTTATCTATTTCTATTATCGCTTTCTTAGCTGGGCAGACTCAAACTGGTATTATAGCTCTATTATTAGTAGCATCCCTTGTTGGATTTTTAATTTTCAACTTTCATCCTGCCAAAATATTCATGGGTGATGTGGGGTCTATGTTTTTAGGATTTATCTTGTCGGTGTTGACTGTGCAGGAATTGAAACAGATTACATTATTAGGAGTTATGGTTCCAATCTTATTATTGGCAATTCCTATATTAGATACACTGTATGCTATGATTCGTAGAAAATATAATCATAAACCACTATTTGCACCAGATAAACATCATTTACATCATAGGTTATTAAAACGTGGATTTAGTCAAAGAAAAGCGGTTTTAATTATTTATTCTATTAGTCTATCATTTGCAACGCTAGGTATTCTAATTCCGTTTTTAACAACTTGGGCTATTATTACGATTTTTGTTCTTTTATTGGTAATTTTCCAATACATATACAACAGTTAAAAATAAATATTAAGCATATTAAGCATGTTATTTGCGAAAAAGCCCTTTTTCATTCGTCAATTTTATATAATGACTCATGGGAGCGAGCTGCCGCAATTTACATGCTTTTCTTATTATGATTTTAAATTAAAGGTGGAATTGAATTGAAAAGATGGATGAAACATCTTCTTGTGGCTGGGGTTGTTACAACATTTGGTCTATCTATCCCAAACGTTGTAACCAAGTACAAGACAGAGAATAGTTCGAACACCGTTGAAATAGCGGTGGATTACAAACAAATTTACTTGAACGCTAAAGGCGGAGAAGCAAATTTTGAAAACCAAATTCATAAAACTCTACAAAAAAATGGAGTAACATCAATTGGTTTTACTGAAAATAGTCTATATGAACTCGAAAACAGAAATTTAGTCTATGTAATGAATGGTTCTAATTTAGAAAGAAATCTATGGAGCCAAAATCATAATATTTCTATTGTAAGAAATGATACATATGTATTAGTTCCTGCTGGTGAGAAACAAAAAGAAATAATAAGCACTATTGAAAAAAGCGCCTTAGGAGAAACAAAAATATATACGGTTAAAGATACCCAGGTCATTGAAATTAATAAAAAATTATCTGACGTATATAAAGCTCCAATGCTTTATTTAGAAAGTGATTATAAAGAACTAAAAGATTCCTATCATATCATTCCAAGAATCAGTAACGAGTGGGGCGACAGATATCCAATTATTGAAAAGCAGTTAAAAGAATGGGATAAAAAATCAAAACTATCTCCAGTCGTATTCTTAGGAAGCGAAGCAGAAGGGTATTCAGAAGATGAAAAGGGTAAAGAAACAGTACAAACTCATTCACTTTGGAAACAAACTGGAGTGGGAATTGTAGAGTCATTTACATCAGAAGATAGACAAAAAGGTGCAAAAGAATACGCGGTTGATTCTGATTATAATATTGTAAGAGCTCACTCTGTTTCAAAAGATGATTTAGAAGGAATGAGCCCAGTAGAAATGAAACGAATGATTGCAAAAGCAGCAAAAGAGCGTAACATTCGATTATTCTATATCAATCCATTCTATGAAAAGAGCGATGAAACAGACAAAGAGTACGTTGATAGATTAGGGGATTCAATTGATACAATTGATAAAGCAATAAAAAATTCTGGATTTAAAACAGGACAAGCTGCGCCATTTGTAGAAAAAGAAAATCCTTTATTATCTAAAATCGGAATTATTGCATCCCTTTTAGGAGCAATTTATTTATTCTGTTTAGCATTATATACAGCAGTAAAAAACAATGAAAATCCTATTTTAAATAAGCTATTCCCTTTAGCTCTTGGTTCAGGAACGTTAATGGTAGTAATGGGTTATCTATCTGGTTCTAAAGGTATTTTAATCCCGGTAGCATCTTTAGGATTAAGTATTCTATTACCGGTATGGGCTTCTTTACATACTTATTTCACTTTAGATAAAAAGGCAAAAGGCAAATTAAATATTCTAAAGGATTTGTTTGCTCCAATCGCAAGTCTTTATGTAATAGGGATTTCTTACTTAATAAGTATGAATCACGGAATTCCAAACGTTACATATATCGAACCATTTAAAGGCGTAAGCTTAACGCTATCTATACCGCCAATCATTGTAGGATTGTTTTTAATTGCATCACTATGGAAGTCTGTTTCCTTGAAAAAGGTAGCTTTCCATAAAATAAGAGTTATCGATGTTGTTGTTATAGCAGTATTAGGGGCATTCCTTATGTTTTATGAGAGCCGTTCTGGTAATGGAGGAACTTTATTACCATTTGAAGAAATGCTAAGAGGATGGTTAGAGGATTCACTTCCTTGGAGACCGCGTACAAAAGAAATATTCTTTGCTTTTCCATTATTAATGCTTATGGTTGGATTATGGAAAGACAGCAAATGGACGAGACTAGCGTTGCCATTCGTTACGGTTGGTTTTGCATCTGTATTTAATACATTTACACATTTCCATACGCCTATGATTGCATCAGCTGGAAGAAGCGTTATTTCTATTACATTTGGATTGTTTATTGGTTTGGTGATGCTTATTATTATCAAAGCTGCATTAGAAATTTTCGGAAAAAGTAAAAAGAGTGGAGACCTATAAATGGTCTTCACTCTTTTTTTTGATGTTATTATTTCAAATAAGATAATAAGGGTTCTATTTCACTCCAAGATTTAGTTGGAATAATAGATTTTGCTTTATGATAAAATTCTGGATTTTTTAAGTGATATAATTTCTGAATTTCACCCAATTTCGCTAAAGTGCTTTTCCCAATACCTTTTATAGATGATAAAAGGATTTCTTCAATATAAGAACCTTTTAAAAAAGGCATTGCATTTAAACACTCTAAGCTTAGCGTTGCAGCGTTTCCTTTTCCCGTTTGTGGTTTCCAGGAATCAGATTCTACAAAACCAGCACGGATTTTTGTAATACATTTAAAAGGGATGAAATTAACACACAAATAAAACTCCGAAGGGTCATTATATTCATTTTGTGATGCGTATCTGTTGCCTGCTATTCCTTCAAAACTTGTGCTTGTTTTTACTTGCAGTTGTAAGCCATCAAAATGAACAATATCAGCTTCTTCTCCTTGTTTTCCGGGGTACCAATCAGGTAAATGAGCAATTTCATTTACAATCAATTCATGAAAAATACCACAAATCACTTGTTTACTAAGAGTCATAGTGCGAATGGATTTTTCTCCAAAAGTTCCTGAATTTAAGTTTTTAAATGCTTTTTCTACGCAACTTACAATGATGTCTTGAGGTAAAAACTCAAATAATGGTTCATGCTTATCCAAAACAGCTACCTATCCTTTCGAAAATCAATAACTGTCATTTGTAAAAATAAGTTTATAATCCTAAAGGAAAATATTGATAATAAAAGGCATAAAAAAGAGTGTAAGGATTAACCGCCCTTACACCTTTTTTAATGTATCTTTGAAATGAATCCTTACTTTTCTGTTTGCTTTGTTCCCGCAGCATCTTTTTCCTTTTCAGTTGTAGTTACTTTATAACCGATTTGTTTTTGATTCGCATAGTCTTGTAGGCTCTGTATTAATTGAGTCTGTTTTTGTTTGATAACAATATATCTTTCTGCTAGTTCTTGTGTTTTAGCTCCTTCTAGAGCCATAACAAATGTTCTATGCTGATATTGGATTAAATCAAGTAAAATTTGATGAATTGGAGAAAGGTCTCCATCAACACTAGTAAACCCATCGTCGACTCTTGCTATGATATCGCTTGATTTAGGAATGAGTGTTTTGAGGTGACTTATAAAATCAGCCTGAGATAATGAACCAACCACTCTTGCATCAATGTCTTTGTTAAAGCCTCTTAATAGTACATTAGAATCAGTAATCATAGGATTGATAAAATCTAGGTATTTATCAAAACTATTTTGTTCTGCTAGTAATGCCTTTGTTTCTTGAATAACTTGTTTAAATTCTTCATCTTCGGAAAATAAAGCATAAGCTTTTTCATAATTGTCCACTGCTTCGGCAAAGTTTTTTGATTCACGTTGGGAATCTCCGTTGTTTTTATATTGGATGTATGCTTGATTCACTGAATCTTGATATTCTCTGGTTAAATCTGCTTCTTTTTCATTAAAATCTTGCATGCGTTTAGCTTGTTCAAAATATTCTCTAGCTTTATCATAATTACCACTTGCATATTCTTTTTTTGCATTAGCAACTATGGTATCTCTTTCATCTGAAAAACAACCAGTCAATAAAGAAGCTGAGATAGCCGCAACAGAAATAATTTTAAGTGTATTCTTGTTAAACAATTCTTTTCACCTCTCTTAATTTGACAGTTTATAACATTGGTTTTCGTAAAAATCAAATTATTTCTTATAAAAAGTTACGGTATTTTTATGAAAAAGTGAAAAAAGAGGTTATAATTTCTTAGCAAAAGGGCGAAAGGGGAGATGAAGATGTTTAAACCAAAACAAATAGCGCCATTTTTTTCAATGACACCTATGCAACTTTCTGAAACACTTAGAGAAATTCATGTGGTTTATCCGCTGCATCAAACTCCTTTAGGTTCATTTCTATTAACAGAGAAAGACTTATCAATTATTGAAACATATCTTAAAACGAAAATGTTATTTGGTAATAAGAAATTAACTTTAGTTCATTTGAAGGACTATATCGAAAGAAAAAGGGAGGAAGAAGAAAATGTCGCACCGGATTGGCTTCATATGATACAAAGTATTTCATAGAAAAAGCAGAAAATTCCATTTGGATATTCTGCTTTTTCATTATTTCTTAGTATAAGTTTTAATTAAGTATTCACTTAGATGTATGTTCATTGTATCTTTAGTGAAATTTCCCATAATAGTAATTGGCAACATTCTTTGTGCTTCATCAGAATAGCCATAACCATATAAGTAATGGTAAATTTGCTTTGAAGATTTTATTTCTAAATAAGGTATTGGGTTATTTGCAGAGTCTAATATATCTTTTACATTCATTCTATACCCATAGAATAAAACTGTTTTTTGATTTTTTATTAGCTCTTTAATTAACTCAGCATTCTTTTTGTCCTGAAATTCTTTCGGACTGAACATAAATATTTTATGTTTCTTTATCGCTTCTGTTTGAGCCTTTTTATTTAAGGATTCCCACTGAATAAAGTAAATTTTATCACTTTCTATTCGTTCTCCAAGGGTAACGATTTGCAAAGAAGATTGTTCTTCTGAAATCTTATTTTCTTTGATTACTTTTTTAGCTTCTGAATTCGTTATATAAAAACTTGCTATTGCTCCAATACAAAGCACAACAAACAGAGAAATGATTATTTTTTTTAGCATATCATCCACTCCTTTTATAAACGCTTTTTAAAGATATCATGTGCCCATTGGCATTCTATGCATAATACCTTTTTATAAGTAACAGAATGTTTATCTTTATCCCATCCGCCGCCACCACGACCCCATTTATTGATTTCATCATAAATTCCTTTTTTAATTTGCTTATTACAAATATCACAACGATATTTACTTGAATCATGATGTGTATTAGGTTTAGATTTGTTTTGAACATCATCTTTATTCTGTTTTGTTGTGGCTGATTGACCTAACCAACCCATCAAATCTTCTCTTTCATGATAATCTTTTTCTTTTCTCTCATAAAATTTCTTATAAGCAAGTGCCATAGCTTCTTTGTAACTAGTAGTATTTTTCATATGTTTCGTACCTTTTGTTCCTAGTTTTCCATGATGAAAAATAACTTGTAGTTTATTATAAGAAAGGCTTTCTACTTCGATATTATAAAAACGATACTCATCAGTTATAAAGTTGATAAGGATTAATTCTTTTCGTAAAACGGTGGTTCCCATAATCACACCTCTTTTCTTAAAAAAGAGTAGCTTTAAAACATAATTGTTCGAATTTCATCTTTATTTAGTTCTATTACTTCTGAATAAATACTAGATTTATTTGCTTTTGTAAATGAAATTTTAGAAATTTCCTCTAAAAATCCCTGTCTTCTTTGATTATCAACAACAACGAAAATATTGCCACCATTCAAGGCATATCCTACATCATCTAAATGAATGTTTTCTTTCACCTTTTTTTTCCACTTTACAGTTAAAATAATAAATTCATTCTTAGATAATTTTTTATAATCTTCAAAAGCACACGTTATTAAAAAATAACTATAATCTTCTTTATTTATAATTGAATAATAGTGGTCTTTTGCTATTTCTTTTTCATACAACACTATTTATTTTCCCTCCACATGTTTATTTGTTTGTTTATTACTCTTTTCCCGTTTTACTTCCTTGTCCCTTTTATTTAGCAGAATGACATTTGTTCGTTATAGATATTGGGACTTCAACTTTTATATAGAATAGGGAAGGGGAAGCGTGATGGAGGTTATATTGCTCATACAAAAGGGATTAGGTATTATGTCTGATTTCTTGCTTCAATACTGTAATTGGTACGTCATCATCTTTATATATGCGTTTATTTACGTTTTGTATTTTTTATGGGTTACTCAATTCATAGCAAAAGAATTGAAAAAAAGAAAAGAAATCATGCAGGATATACATTTATATAAAGTGACGCATCCAAAAGAATTATATCCACCAGCATCGGATGAACAAATGAAAAGTATTTTTAATTGGAATCAACCGCAATATCCTGAAAGTTATTACAATGCATTGGAACAAATCATAAAAAAATGGAATGGAAGACCTCTGTTGACAATCTTTTTAGTCATATCACAGTATTTAATTTTCATTTCCTTATTGGGGTATCATTTATTTCTAAGTAATAAAATAGTGGACAGCTCTATATTTTACTTTGTTGATGTGATTATATTGGCTCCGCTGATGTTAGGGAGAAAACGACTTTGGTTAAGAGTTATTTTTTATGTGATTATGTTAATATCTTATCGATTCTTTAGTCCAGAATCCTTGTTCTTCATTGGAATTGTTTCAGCAGTAAGGTTAACAAATAAAATATACGTATACACAAAAATAAGAGCTTCCCGTAAATAAGGGAAGCTCTTATCATCAATATGTTAATAGTTTTTTTCATTCTTTATGTTTCGAAAAATATCTCTCATGTCTTTCGCACTTAGTATATCTTCTAAATCCGGAATGATATATATTTCTCCATGTTTTTCTGTCATTAAAATAGGGTGTTCTTTGTAAAGATGAACAAAGGTATCCGGCTGGAGTTCTATAATAGAGTGAACATCGCTGACAAGAATTCCGTAATCAATTTCCTTACCCTTGATGATGATAATTTTATTTTCTTCGTGTCTTATCATTTTTCGTCCACTCAGAAAATACTCAAATTCGACAATAGGAATAATGCGTCTTTTATATGCAAAAACTCCTTCAATGTAATCCGGATAGGAATTTACTTTTCTTATTCTTTTATCGAATCTATCTCCTTGTTCGCAATCAACTTTTTCGATGATAACAATATCATTTATATTAATCGCAAACTGTTCTTCTGATGTGTAAAATACTAGGTATTTATGACCTTTTTTTCTCATTCGTAACCGCTCCTTTCCATAGTTATGGTTAAACTTTTTTCATTCGCTAAAAGTAACGATTTCTTTTTCGGATGATAAATATTTTTTATCACTTCTGGAAAGAACACCGCTGCATGAAATAAAAAGAAATCTCGTATAAAAGTTAAAAATCAATTCCAAATGGTTTACTAATTTTCTCAAGTTCATTCCACTTACTATAGACAATCTGCTTTTTGGTAACAGTTTTCTTTTCGCCATCTTTGTTTTTCTTATATTCAATTACCTTTATAGGCAATTTACTAAGTTTATCAAAGTAATAGATGACAATTTCTTCTTGAACAACGTCAAAATATTCCCGGTTATTTTTCTTTAATAAAATAACATTCTTTTCATTTACACCAGCTAAAAATCCAACATTGTCCCCTAAAGACCTAACTAAGTGAAAAGGACTGTCGTATTTATTGAGATTCGTAGATGATTCAAGTAAATTTTCTTTATTTAGTTTTCCTTTGTGTTCATATTTTTTATTACTTTTTTTCGGACTATTGTTTTTGTCATTTTTATATGATGAAACATATGTCGCATCAGGATTTAAATACAGCTCCTGAATCAATTTGCTGTTTTGTTCATCTGTTTTTTCTCTTGTTGTTTGCAATAAAAGAAGATTATTATAGTCGATTTGTATCTCTTTTAATATCTTTGTAGGATTGTTGTACTCATCTTGTTTTTGTATTAATTCTGTTACGAGTACATTTTGAATAGAATTCGTTTTATGAATAGGTGTTTGTAAAAAATCATGAAATGAATCCAAACTTATCAGATTGTACGGCTCACCATTTAATAAAACACTATCATTGCGCACAACAACTACTGGAGATTCTATGTTTTCCGCAGCATTTTTATTTATTGTTTCTTGTTTAGTAGAGTTGTTGATTGAATCTACTTTGATGTGCATATCATTTAATATTTCCTTCGAAATATGCGGAAATATTTTTTTCTGGAAAGTAATAATAACCATTAAAGATGTAACAACAAGTAAGAGAAATAGATACATGCTGTTTCTTCTACGTTTAGTTCTATAATTTGACACGATTTTTGCCTCCTTACTATTAAGTAAAACGACAAAAAGAAGAAAAAACTTTTAAAAAAAATAAGAAATATCATCTTTTTTAAAACAAAATTGCTAAAATAGGTGAATAGATGAGAAGAAAGATTCTGGTTGTTGTTGCCTGTTTTAACATTTTAGGGAGGGACACCTTTGAAGGTATTTCATTATAAGTACATTTTAACTATCCTTATCGTTTCTATTTTGACAACTATGTCTTATTACACAACTAAGACGATGTTTATGAATTTAGGAAAGGGACAGTTAAGTGACGCAGTTATTTTATCTCCTCAAACAGTTACGTATGTAGATGAGGAAGAAACAAAAAAACAAAAAGAATTAGTTCTTTCACAGGTTCAAGCTATATATGAAATGAACCCAAAAGTTGAACAAGAACAAGTAAAAAGGTTAAGAGATTTCCTTTCTAGTGTAATCGAACAAAAAAGGTTACTAGAGGATACAATTGAGGAATCCAAAACTCTTGCTGGGAATGTAAAAATTGATAAAAGTGCATATATTAAAGCTGTATACAATCCATATCAATTTTCTGGAGGCGAGTTAGCTTCTTTCTTTGATGAAGAAATAATTGACCTAAATCGTATGAAAGAAGTGTTCTCTAAAGAACTAGAAAATTTCTATTTAAATGGAATTACAGAAGATAAGTTAGTAGAACAAAAGAAAAAGTTTGTAAACAACGCAATTTTTTATCATTACGATGAAGTTGTAAGAAATCTTCTCTTAAATAAAATGTCTTCGCAATTAGAAGCTAATTTTATATTGAGTAAAGAAGAAACAACAGCTAAGCAAAAAGAGGCGTTAAAAACGGTAACTCCTGTAACAAAGACAATTCAACGTGGAGAAAGAATTGTTGGGAAAAACGAAGTTATTACAAATAAAGAATACGAAGCATTAAAAGCGGCGGGATTAATTAATGATAAGTTTGACATAAAAGAAGCTATGTCTAAACTTCCTTTTACACTTTTAATCTTCACATGCTTACATTTATTCTTATTCAAATTTAGTAATAAAGAAATTAAAAATCAACGTTTATACTCATTTGTTTTCATTGTAGCTCTGGTATCAACTTTCCTAGTGAATCTTTTCCAATGGGAATACTTTACCTATGGAGTGTTAGTTCTTTCACTGATTATGATAACAACATTCTTAAGTGCTTCTGTATCCATTGTATATGCGATTGCATTAGGAATGTTAATACATCCTGGAGATTATTCTTTCTTAACAATGGCTGCTGTTCTTGGTGTTGTACAAGCATTGGGTCATAATCCAAAAAGTGATAGAAATACGATTCTGAACTTTGGATTAGTTATGGGTACTGCTCTTGTTGTGTCAAAACTGGTTCTACAATTCTTGTTGGGATTACCTATTGTCATATCAGATTTAATCCCTATGTTCGTTGGTTCTATTGTGGCATCTTTGATTGTATTAGGTCTGTTTGGCTATTTAGAAAAAATGCTTGGAGTTGTGACATCTCTAAAGCTACATGAGCTAACAAGCCCAAATAACAAGCTATATCAACGTTTGAACAATGAGGCACCAGGAACTCTACAACACTCATTACGTGTAGGGAACCTAGCTGAGGCAGCTGCTGATGCAATAGGTGCAAATGGGTTATTATTAAAAGCGGGAGCAATATATCATGATGTTGGTAAGTTAGAAAACCCTTCGTATTTTATTGAAAACTTAATTGAAACAAATGCTCCGAATCCGCATGATACACTAACACCAAAGGAAAGTGCTGCCTTTATTAAACAGCATCCGATAGATAGCGTGAAAATTTGTCGTAAATACAAATTACCGGAAGAAATACTTTCATTGATTGAAAAACATCATGGTGATGATTTAGTAAAATACTTCTATCATAAAGAGTTAGAAAACAATCCGGATACTAATGTTGAAGACTTTAAATACCAAACTCCACTTCCTGTTACAAAGGAAGAGGGAATTCTTATGTTGGCTGACATTACAGAAGCTTCTTCTCGTTCAATCATGTATGAAGAGCCAATAGTATTTAAAAGAAAATTAACGGATATTCTATACCAAAAGGTAGAAGACGGTCAATTAAGGGAATGTGAATTAACAATGAAAGAAATTAGTATTGTTATTGATACCTTTATCAAACAATTAATTCCGGCTAATCATAAAAGACCGAAATATCCAAACCAAAATTAGAAGAGGGGATTCCTCTTCTTTTTTTTAAAAACTCTAATTCTACATGTGGAGCACATACCACATGTAGACCACATACCGCGAAACAACAGTGTTTCCTCCTACTTATGAAGCAAAATAAAATTCCATAATGTGATGTTCGAGCCTTATCCATTGATAAGGTTTTCTTTTTTTAAAAAGGTATTAGGTTATCTATACATAAAAAGAAGTAAAGAGTATCAAGAGCTCTATGACCTTGTTTTTAAATCGCTATATCCGCTTATTAAACTATAATTATTCTTTTGAATGAGTTTAGTTTAATTTGGATTTCTTGGAGAAAAGCAATGGGGTTATAAGTTCCAACCAAAGATTTAACTGGAAGGTTTCGTAAAAGAGGTGATATATTTCATGGATTGGGGAGCTATTCTTACGGAATCCGTAAGAGGTTTGCAGTATTTTCTTTTGTTTTTTTGGTTCTATTGGTTATTTATAAGCGTTTTTGGATTTGGTAAACCTAAGAAACAAAAAGAACATGAGCCACAAAAAAGATTTTTATTAATGGTGGCAGCTCATAACGAAGAAGCTGTTATTGGTCAATTAGTCGATAACTTAAATAATTTAGATTATCCAAAGGACCTTTATGAAGTTTGTGTAATTGCAGATAATTGTGATGACAAAACAGCAGAGATAGCTAGGAATTTAGGTGCAACGGTTATTGAACATACCTATGCACCGGGGGAGCCAAAAGGTAAGCCTTATGCAATCAAATATGCGGTTGATGACTACGGAGTGAAATTGCAAACGAATTTTGATGGTATTTCATTCTTCGATGCCGATAACTTGGTTTCATTAAATTTCTTAAAAGAAATGAACAACCATTTAATGAACGGTGATAAACTTGTTCAATGTTATTTAGACTCTAAAAATCCTGATGATAACTGGGTAAGTCTTTCTTATGCTGCAAGTTATTATTATATGAATCGTTCGTGGCAACTAGCTAAGTATCGTTTAGGACTTGGTAATGCTATTGGTGGAACAGGATTTTGTGTGGACACTACGCTGTTTCATGAAGTAGGTTGGACTGCTCGTTCACTTACGGAGGATTTAGAATTTACTATGCAATGTCTTCTTCGCGGTGTACCAGCAAAATGGTGCCATTTTGCGCGAGTATATGATGAGAAACCACAAAGTTTCGTAGCTTCATGTGTACAACGTTTACGTTGGGCTCGTGGTCATTGGGATGTTTGTTTCAGATATACACCTAGATTATTGTGGAGAACGATTACTAAATTTGATGTTTTATCATTTGATGGAGCATTATACTTGATAAACCCAGGTAAAATCATATTAAATGCTTTAACAGCAATCATAATTTGGATTTCTATTTTTACAGATTCTAACTGGTCTCAAGCAATGTTTCCGTGGCAATTATGGGTAACGATGTTGGTGTTCCAATTTACCTATATTGGATATACAATTTTAGTAGATTCAAAGAAGAAACTAAACGTTTTATCTAGTTTCATCGCTATGGCTATCTTTAATCTCTCATATATACCACTGTTTGTTTGGTCCCTCGTTACATTTAAAAATAAATCTTGGAACCCTACAAAGCACACTAGAGCTATTGAGATGGATGAAATGCAGAAGAATGATGGTTTAAAATCTAAAAAATAAAAGATTATTTTCGGAATTAAAATGTTAGTAAAAACTCTAGTTTAATGAAACTAGAGTTTTTTTTGACCAGAAATACAAAATTAGTCATTAAAAATATAGGATTTTCCATAAAGCATTTAAAAATATCATACAGGAGGGGACAACATGAATCATAAATACGATATTACTTTAAATACAAAAATAGCGAAAAGTAAACCAAATACCGTAACAAATAATGACACCGTTTGCCCGTTTTGTGATGATACGAAGCCCCAAATTATTGAAAGCGGACTTATGCTAGAAGACCGTAAAAAGATGTTTTGGGCTAAAAATAAATTTCCTTTATTAGAAGATACATATCAAACACTAATTGTTGAAACAAATCGTTGCGGCGAGAGTCTAGCTACTTACACGTTAGAATATGCTACACAACTATTCAAATTCATATTTGAATGCAGAGACAAATTGATACAAACGGGAAAATATAAAGAGGTTATCTTTTTCAAAAACCACGGTATCCATTCAGATTCCAGTATTTCTCACAGTCATTCCCAGATTATCGGACTAAATAAACTTTCATATGATTATCAAGAAATAGAAGATTCTATAGAGGGTCCTACCGTATATCAAAATGAAAAAATTCGAGTAACTGTTTCTAAAATCCCTAGAGCGGAATTTTATGAATTTAATGTAACTTGGAAAAAGGAAGATGAATCGTACCAATACGTAGAATGGGTACAAACACTTATTAAATATCTCTCGATTTTTAAAGGTGGAAAATTCAATAGTTATAATCTAGTTTTCCATGAGACAGAAGCAGAGAATATTATAAAGGTTATTCCCCGAAAGCCTAATTCGGTTTACTATATCGGTTTTGGAATCAGACAAACTCCAAATGATACTGAACAAATAGCTAAAGAAATTCAAGAATTCACTAAAAAGTAACGAGTGCATCCACTTGTTACTTTTTTCTTTTTTTTAATTCAAATCAAATTTTCAATTATATAATAAAAGAAAATGAGGTGTTAAAATGAACAAAACTATAAATTCACTAATCTATAAAGGTATGCCTATTGATTTTACAAATCGAGAAAATTGGGTAGCCATTGTAGGCTCTCGAAATGCAACACAAGAAGAATTGAATCAAGCATATTATTTAGCAAAGAGATTGGTAGCTGCCGGAAAAATTGTCGTTTCTGGTTTAGCAAAAGGGATAGATACAGCTGCGCACCAAGGTGCAGTTGATGCAGGAGGAAAAACGATTGCAATAGTAAATACACCCTCATTACAAGCTATTTATCCAAAAGAAAATCGAAAACTTGCTGATGATATTCTACAATGTGGTGGAATTATTTATCCATATAAAGATGCCGCGAAAGAAATGAATGCTGAAGAAAAAGGTATGAGTCAATTTTCTAAGCGTCTAATTGAAAGAGACTTATTGTTAGCTGAGTTATGTTCTGTAATTGTAACAGTAAAAGATGATGCATCACCTATTACCGGTGGAACGAAATGGGCATTTAATAGGGGAGGAGAACTTTCTAAAAGGTTATTTAGAATGGATACTAATCAAAAGTTTTATGAATTTCCTTCGTATGAAAAAAGAAAGATTTACTGGGACATGGAGCTAAATGTAGAAGAGATTATACAGGAACTTTACGGAGTTACTTGTTAATATGGAACATTGTAAACAATGAAACACGCAACCGCGTGTTTTTTGTTAGAAAGGGATGTAGCAAAAAAGAGGTAAGCTTAGTATGAGGTGATTTGTATGTTTTTTAAATTCAAACCTATTTCTTTTATATTGAGTGTAATCTCAATAATCATATGTATTATTAATTATATGGGTTATGATAATAAAGATATGATTTTATTTTTTACCAGCCCTCCTCTATGGCTCTCTAAAACTGAGTGGTTCGTTGAAAATATTGGACCCTACAAGGATGTTCCTTTGTTCCTAAAGTATATTTTTACGATTACATTTTGGTCTTTAGTTGGGGAAAGAATTGATAGGAGTAGAAGTGCTACAAAGGATAATTTTTAAAAACAAAATCCAGAAATCAATATGCGCGATAGGTTATTCTATGTTTTTGGATTTTCTCTTATATAAAACCTAAAATTAAAAATATAACACTATGCTGTGAAAGGGATTAAGGAAAAAATAAATAATCATAAATATAGAATATAAAACGAAAGAGGTGCAGCACCAATGACTATGATGACTGCTATAATTGTAGGAGTAGTTTCATTTGTAATAGGAGTAGCTGGTGGATTTTTCGCAGGAAAAAGTGCGATAGCAAAATATCTTGAGAAAAACCCAGCACTAAATGAAGAAATGATAAAAATGATGATGATGCAAATGGGACAAAAACCGTCTCAAAAGAAAGTAAATCAAATTCTGAAAGCTATGAACAAAAAAGCTTCGTAAAGAAGCTTTTTTTGTTTTTTCGCCATTTTTAATAAAATATATTAAAATTAATATAAATTGTTAAGGAGTGATTTTTAAATGAAAGCTATGAAGGATATGACAGTAGACGAAATGTTGGAGCATATGGACCAAGAAATTGGTCTGTTGAGAAAGGAAAATTCATCAGGAGGTTATGATTTTAAATCGTATCGTGATAAGGAAGAATGCGATAGACTAGTTAACTTATATAATGAAATAGCGTATTTTAGAAGAGAATATTGTTAAAAAAGTTGAAACAATATATAAAAAAGGGTAGCTAATATAATAATTAGCCACCCTTTTTTATTTGTTTTGTTATATCCAATTAATCATTCGAAGTCATTCCTACAAATTGAAGAACAAATCTTAATAACTCCAATACTGCAATTGCGGTAGCAGCTACATAAGTCATAGCAGCCGCATTTAATACCTTTTTTGCTCCGCTCTTTTCTTCTTTTTGAATAATACCCGTTTCGACCATTTGAATCATAGCCCTTTTAGAAGCATCAAATTCAACCGGTAATGTGATTACTTGAAATAGAACCGCTAATGCCATAGCTACAATACCTAATAATAATAGATTAGCAGAACTTAGAAGAGAACCGATAATGATTAATGGAAAAGATAATCCAGAACCAATATTAGCAACTGGAACGAAAGAATGTCTAAAACGTAGGTATGAATAATTCTTTGCATCTTGAATTGCATGACCTACTTCATGAGCGGCAACTGATGCCCCGGCTATTGAATTTCCCCAATAATTATCTGAAGAAAGACGAACTATTTTAACACTAGGGTCATAATGGTCCGAAAGAGTACCTTCTGTTTCCTCTATTTGAACGTGGTATAAACCATTTGCATCCAGAATTTTTCTTGCTACTTCAGCACCAGTAAGATTTGAAGAAATTCCTATCTTTAAATGCTTTGAATATGTTTGTTTTAATCTCATATGAATAAACAATGGTATCAACGTGATGATGATAAAATAAATTATTAATTTCAACCGTACCACTCCTTTCAATATTATCTTTGAACATAATTCCATAATATCCTTTGAAAAGAATTTTTGTAAAAAAACCTCAAGTTTTAAAACGAACTCAAGAAGAAGTCCCCGTCTTAAGTTATACATATGAGTAGGTGGAGGATGAATTTTTGTAGATGTAATCTACTTTTTTTCTGTCCCTTTACGAATTAATTCTAATATTGCAGCAGTCCTTGTAGTAAGACTATTTTCTTCTTTATATATATCCACTTTTTCTAAAATAGAAACTGGCATTTGAATTTCTACTCGTGCTTTTTTTATTTTCATTTTTATCACCTCACACTTGATTATACGGAATTTTTACGGTAAAATCAAATTCACAGAGAATAGAAAGAAAGTGAAACATATATTATGGTGACTACAAGAGTTTTCATCAAAGGAGAAAAAGATTTGCTTGATTTCTGGGTAATATTTTCTTTTCGATTTTCACTTCAAAAGAATAATTAATAATTTGCATAACACGAATATGAAGTGATATATTAAATTCAGGAAATATTTTCTTGTTTCTCATTAAGGATTTCTTCAGAAATAACGAATGGGGGTATGACTCATTAAGTGGGCAAACCTATGTATTTTTTCCATCTTTATATTCTCATAGATTTCTAAAACAATAGGAACGAATTGCTAAATAAACTCTGAAGGAGAATGATAATTATGTAAACGGATTCAGACACACAAAAAACAATAACACTTTTAGAAAGAGGGGACTGTATGTCTAGTAAAGATGTGTGGCGATGGTTATTACCTAGATTTAGCAATGAACATTTGATTGATATATACACAGACCAAAATATCCAATTTAAGGGTATCCGAAGTAATAAAATTAAGAATTTCATTAATAAAGCAAATAGAAATGTACTTATTTCAAACTTGTTTGAACCAAAGAATTATGAAAAATTGATTCGCTGGTCCAAAACACATGAACCGTATTCACTAGAAGGAATCTCATTGAAAGATGAAGAGATAAACGAACTAGTACGTGTTGCAGAGCACATTGATGTTATTACGGTCTTAACAAAACTATTTTTTGAAGAACAAGATAAAAAGGCAATTCAATTGTATGCATTTTTAAAAGACGAACAGAGTGAATTATTAAATCTTCCGCATGAATATTTTGTACCTAGAACAGAAAACACTGAATCGGACGATAAAAAAACGGGGACAAAACAAAAAACAATTTCTAACGAAAAGCCAAAAGAGGAAACGACGACCTCTAAAAAAGACCAAAAGAAGATACAGCAACTCGAACAAAAGGTAGACAACCTAAAGAAGGAGTTGGAAAAACGCGATGAAATTCATAAGAAAAAAGTGGACGAGCTAATAGAAAAACATAAGAATACACATGAAAAACTAACTGAAAAAAACCGATTGTATAACGAATTAGTAAAAGAAAACGAAAAAATGACTGAGTACACGGGGGGAACAGGTGAATGGAATAAAGAAAAAGCCGCGTTAGAAGAAACAATAAAAGATTTGCAAGGTAAATTAAATCATTTACATGCACAACAAATGAAAGATAAACAATTACACGAAAAACAACTACAAGAACTATCAAAGGAAGGTTCTGATAATAAAGCAACGACTGAAATTGCAGCAACTTTGAATCAAACAAAAAAAACTCGAATTATTGTAATTGGAAAACCCGTGTATACAAACCTATTTGACAATGAAAAAATCGAATTTAAATTTGTAGAGGCAGGTACTGTCCATGATTATCAATTTCCACTCGACTGTGAATCTTATTGGGTTTTATCATACGAACTCGATAATAAAGACCAATTTCTATTGAATGCAAACGATTCGTATTCACAAATCGACAAAACTAAAATCAACATTTGTAAAAATTTCAATCAAGTAAAAGAGTTATTAAACCAAAATAACAGAATAAGAGAGAGGGTTTTATAGCATGTACGGAGCAAAAAAATGGAATATTGATATTGCAGGAATTTTAGCAAATGACGGAGAGGTTTCAACAGGAAGAAGTTCGGTTATTATCAATCGAAACGACAATTTACAATTTTATATACGAATCGTTTCTACGCCGCCTGAAAGTTTCCCTCGACAAATAAGAGATGTATGTTGTTATGCAGAGGAGTTAAATAATTGGGGTTTTTATGATGATATTACAAGAAGCCACTTCGACAGAAAGCAAGCGCTTCGCGACTTTTTGAATCGCTATATTCTCTTTTTTAAAGTGGAGTTAAAAAAACCAAACGGAGCAATGGAGTATCATGTTGCAAAAGATGTAAGTATCGTTAAGAAGTCTGATTCTTTTGCCCCTGGTACATTTTTGGAGCCGATTCCAATTTTTTCGGAAGAAACAACTGAGCGTACAAAAGAGGTATTTGAACAACAATTACAAGGTAAAAAATATATAGGAGACAATAAACAAATTCCTAAGGATGATGACGATACTCCATCTATGATTTTATGGAAACATCAACCGGACAAGCAAGAATATACACTATACGGCTCATTTGAAAAACATGATTACGCTCATGGTGGTTTTCGATTCTATACATCATCAAACCAAGTAAATTCCATCAATTTACAAACAGAATATGTCATGAATAGTTATGTTCATGAACAGGTTCTTTTTATGGAATCAAAACAATGCGATGAATTGCAAAGTATGCTTGAAGAGTATGGAGAACCTATTGGCGGATTAGAAGCACAAGATGTTGCAAAAGAGCACTTAATAGATGACGGACCTGTAGAAACTGTTACACCAGAAGAGCACTCTATTGATTACAGAGAACATGAGTTTATGGAAGCATTTCAAAATGAATGCAAACGTTTAGGGCTCTATTACGATACTAAAGATTTATATAATTTCCATACTGCAATGAAAACGGGAAGTCTTGTAATTTTAGCTGGTATGAGTGGTACTGGAAAATCAAAACTTGTCCAATGTTATGCAAATGCTGTAAAACTAAACAAGGACCAAATGCTATTTGTACCGGTTCGTCCGTTTTGGCAAGATGATGCAGATGTAATTGGGTATTTAGATACATTGCATAACGTATATCGCCCAGGAGATTCCGGTGTGATGAATATTTTAGCTCGTGCTAATGAATATAGTGAAGACTTGCATATCGTTTGCTTTGACGAAATGAACCTTGCACGCGTTGAACATTATTTCTCACAATTCTTATCGGTACTTGAGTTGGAAGAGAATAAACGAATCTTGCGTTTATATAATGAAGAGTTTAGTGCCAGAATCTACAACCAAAATGTATTCCCGCCTACTCTACGTATAGGAAGTAACGTGATTTTTGTAGGAACTGTAAATCTTGATGAATCTACATTCCAATTCTCTGATAAGGTATTAGACAGAGCAAATGTAATTACTTTAAACATGCAGCCATACTCCAATGTGCTACAAATGGAAGAACAACGTAAACAAGAACCAATTATACCGAAGTCAGAGCCATTTACATTTGATGAATACGAAACATTCAAGAAAAAAGAACGTGAAATTTCATTACATGAAAATGAATCTAAGTTCCTCTGGGATTTGCACATTGAATTGCAAAATTGCAGTCGAAACTTGGGAATCGGATGGCGTATTATTCGTCAAATCAGCAATTTCCTAAATAACATTCCGCTAAATGCTCCTCTTAGTAGAGAAGAAGCTTTTGATATTCAATTAGTACAACGTGTTCTAACAAAAGTTCGTGGGTCGGATGAACAATTTACAGAATTACTTGGTCAATATAATTCTGATACAAAGCAAGTAGAAAATAGTAAACTATTAGAATTATTATCTACTATGCCAACTTCCTATGAATTTAAACAAACAAGAACATTGATAGCGGAAAAAGCGAAGGAGTTACGTTTATATGGTCACACCATTTAAAGTTATTTTTCGGCAAAATCATAATCAACAAAACGAAAAAGAGATTCCTGTTACTAACTTCGTACAAGATGAAACGATTTTGTATCGAATGGAAGATGAAAACGTACCGGAAGTTATGGAAAACAAACGCTTATTGTTAGAATTTATTTGTGAGGATGAAACAGCCCGTCTTTATATGGATGGGTTGGACACCCTCCCTGAATGGGCAGTGGAAATTGGGGAAGATAATACTGGATATTTAACTTCTGAAATGAGCCCTATATATTTGTATGATAACTCTGATAACGCCAGAAACAATACTGGATACTATCCGCTTATTCCTGGATATTATCGCATTAAAGTAGTTGTGCAAAATGTATCATACTATTCTTGGCTTAAGGTACAACCAAAACAAATTACAGAAGAACAATGGGTTTCAATGCGTGATGAAGTTGAAGAAACATTAAATGGATTAGCCCAAGACTTAATACGAAAAAATGCAAGTCTTGGAGTCAATAGTTCTCTTCCCATTCCCATTCATATTCTTCGAAAATTATATATCGTTAAAAAGGATTATTTGAAATGGATTAACTCTTTAAAATCTATTCAATCCGAACCCCGTATGCGGATTCGTAAAGAATATGATTTGGTCCCAGAAGGAAAAGCGGGGATTGTTGATGCTACTAGTATTCGTTATCGTTCTAGACATCCGGAAAGTCGAGATTATGTTTATACACCTAAACATACTAGAAATCATAACTTATTAGAAAATCAATGGATTAAAAAAATTATGCGTTTTATCTCACGAGAAATGAACGATTTATTGGTATATCTCCATGACCATAAAGAAAAGGTAAAGCAAGAAATTAAAGAAGAACAGCGTTTTCAACGCTTTCGTAACGATGAGAGCGTCCAAATGCGTTTAAAATCTAAAGTATTAGATGAATTGATAGAATATGAACGATTCGTTCGATGTGTGAGAAGCGAATGCTCGCTTGTATTAAAAGAAGATTGGATGGAAGAAGTAGAAGAAGCGCGAATGTTGAACATTCCTCATGCGTTACATTTAGACTTGAGATATCGACAATTATATCAACTATATCGCTTGTTAAAAAATGAGGAATTATCCATTTCACTGGATACCAATTACGACTACTATTGGAAACGAACAGATTTATTGTATGAAATTTGGGGATTTTTACAATTGGTAGATGGGTTGCAAAACGAAAATGTTGGCTTTGAAGTGGTAAAGGGTTGGATTTTTGATACAAATTCTAATTCAAAGACAATTCAAGTTCCTTTTTTAGAACCAGGAACCGTTATTGAATTTAAAAAGGGAAATATCAAATTGAACTTGGTTTATGATGAAACATTACCAAGTGAAAAGAAAGATACAACCATTAATAAACCAATCTATACGGGCGGTCCGCATACACGTCCAGATGTTCGAATGGACATATATGAAAATGATGAATATATTGGAACAATTATGGTTGATTTTAAATACAGACCTTTGCAAGCTATATGGAATGATTATAGAAGGAAAAAAACAGATGCTATGCGTCAGTTAATTTCTTATCGTGACAATATGAAGTCTCCTTTCTTATATAACAATTCATTTTCAAAGAACTGGCATTTAATTAGAACAGTGCACGAAGTTTGGGCGGTTTATCCAAATCATGAAGCTAATATGCAACCTAAAAATCCTATGGATAATCACCAGGTTCGTTTAATGGAATTAACACCATTAGAAGAAAAGGATAGTTTCCATCTTGGTATTGCAGAAACGATTCAAAAAGTCGTAGATGCTTATCATGAATTTTTCCAACGAGCTTAATAACATGTATTATGATATGAACATTAAAAAAGCACCTAATAGGTGCTTTTTTAATGTTTTGATTTTACAAATCCATTTTCTTTAGCTTCTTTTTCTGTGCAAAACCAGACAATGTTACTCGTTGCTTTATCATAAAACTCCCCATCAGGAGCATGATAAATCTTGCTGTTTACATTGCCTTTGATTTTCCCCTTACAACCTACGTTGTTTTCTTTATTAGCTTTTGAATCGCTTTTAGAAGAGGTAGAATTTGTTTTAGGATGATTAGAGCTTGTTGAAGAGTTTGTGTTGAAATCATTAGCAGCATAATTTTCAATGCTCCATATCCCAACTCCTTTTTTCTGGGCTTCTTTTTGAATTGCATTAAACTCATCGATGTGAGTTGTGTTTGGTGCATATACATATGCAACCCTTGCTAATCCTTTTTCTAACAACATCTTATTTATCATCTGACCATCTACATAAACATAAGCCAATAAACGACCAAATTTGTCACGTTCACTAATGCCTAATTCCACTTCTACTTTCTTACCAATTGGGAGCATCTTTTTTGTAAAACTTGAAGCTTCAGGTCCAAATGGTTGTACCGGTTTTTTAGGATGCACCGTCTCTGGTGTATCAATACATAGAAGACGAATTGTTTCTTTTTTTCCATTATCGAATGTCACTGTTAAAGTGTCACCGTCTGAGACCTTAGATACAGTTGCAGGTATAGTGCGAATGTTGGTCATTGATTCATTTTCTTTTTTGTTAGTTTGTGACTGATTCTGTTCATGTGATTGCACAGAGTTAGAATTTTTAGTTGTTTCTATGTTGGTAGCATCATGTTTTTGATTCGAATCTACTCCTGAACAGCCACCTAAAAATAGAACAGATAAAAGCATAAGTTTAAAAATATTAGATTTCATTATGGGTTGCCTCCTTTTTTGCCTTATTAATATTACAATACTTCCAATAATTTTCTACTTTTTCTTGGACTTTTTTGAAAAAGAACATAATACATCCGCCCCCTAGGTAACTATCAACTTAATAAGTTTCTTTCGCAAAATACAAATTAATACAAATGAAGAAGGATTCAATTAAAGTATTAAGAAACTAAGGTGAGATGCATATATACATATGAGGAGCGTGGATGTTTTGAAAAAGGCAATTTTAGCAACAACTATGATAGGTTCTGTATTATTATTAGGAGCTTGTAGCTCTAATGAAACAATAGCTAAGGTCGGAAATGATTCCATCACAAAAGAACAATTATATAAAGAAATGAAAACAGCAAAAGGTGCAGAAACTCTGCAATCTATGATTGAAACAGAAGTATTAACTCAGAAATATAAAGTAACAGATAAAGAAGTAAAAGATGAAATTGAGAATTTAAAAAAGAAATATCCTTCTGAAGAAGAGTTTAAAGCTACTTTAACTCAAAATAATATAAATACAGATGAACAATTAAATAAAGTGACTAAAGACTCATTATTACGCTTTAAAGCTCTATCTGATGGTGTAAAAGTAACAGACAAAGACTTAGAAACATTCTATGAGCAAAATAAAGATAAGTATCTAACAATTGATGCAAGTCATATTTTAGTAGAAAAGCAAGATGAGGCTGAAAAGATTCTTAAAGAACTAAAAAATGGCGCTAAGTTTGATGAAATGGCGAAAAAACATTCTAAAGACGGTTCTGCTATCAAAGGTGGAGAACTTGGCACATTCGGAAAAGGTAGTATGGTAAAAGAATTTGAAGAAGCAGCATTTGCTTTAAAAGAGAATGAAATGAGTAATGTTGTAAAAACACAATTTGGCTACCATATCATTAAAGTGAATAAAATTATTGAAAAGAACTTAAAGAATAATAAGGATGAAATTAAACAAGATTACTTAGTTGCAAAAGGAAATTATCCAAAAGCTATGTCTAAACTGTTGAAAGACGCAAAAGTTGAAATTAAAGATAAAGATTTCAAAGACGCGGTTCAACAAAGAATCGACCAATACGACATGAGTGCTCAGAATCCTGCAAAAGGTTAATAGAGAATTAAAACAGACTAAACCATTATAATTGTTTAGTCTGTTTTTTCTTATATAATTAAAATTCACTGTTTAAATTCATTAAATACCCTGTAATATGATGAGAAAAGGAATGATTATTTAAAGATGCCTATGGAATTAGATAAATTAGATGCCCAATCGATTAAACAAATGATGCCTTTTGTTTTACAAGCATCCGAAATAAAAGATTTTCTTGCTCTAAAAAACATATACTTTATTGAAGATATGGCTACCAAAAAGAACCCAGTTTTTTGCATTCTCCATAAATACAATAAAATGTTCGGGCATAACGAATACATAAAAATGCTGGAAGATTACAAGAAAGAGTTCCTTCAGGAGAAAACGGCATTTTTAAATTTGGTTTTAGAACCTCGTTTTATCACCGAACAAACAATAGAAGTAATAGAAAATAGACACAAGGCTTTAGAAATGTATGAAGGGAATCCAGGTTCATTTAATATTTGTCTGGAATTTGAACCGGAAAACCCATATGACGAAAAGGCAATTGCTGCATATGCTGAAGGGAAAAACGAAAGGTATCACATTGGTTATATAAGTCGCAGCTTCAATTTAAGGATAGGCGCATTATTAAAGGAGGACCCATTTCCTTATATTCAAACCAATTATAATGATATTTTAAAAGAAGCCTATTCAAAAGATGGTGTGGTTTTAGATGTCTATTTTTAAAAATAAAGAATAAACTAGAGAGAATAACTACATTCCCAAATGAATATTTGTAAAATGAAAAAGATAGGAACATTGGAAATGCATCTCTATTTTTCAATTAAAAACAACAAGAAAGCCTATGGATAAAGGTAAAATTCCAACAAATATACCTTGTATGCAAAATATATAAACGTGGTATGTATTATGTATATACACAATACATACTTATTATATATACTTTATAATCCAGGTTTCGTTTTTACGAATTTTCTTTTTCATAAATGATTTTACGATTAAAATACACGTTGTAATTTCACATTCCCAAAGATTAAAAATACCTATAAACCCTTTAAAATAAGGGTAAATAGAGATTAATATACATTGTATACTCGATATTTATACCTTGTATATACACGTTATATATTTGTTATATACCGTGTAAAACAAAAGAAAAAAGACGAGGGAATTATGCCTTCGTCTTTTTCTTTTGTTGTTCTTCAACCATAGCTTGAATTTCTTGTTGGATTGAAGTTTCTAATTTAGGGACTTCAATTTCAAAAACATTCACAAGAAGTTCTTTGTTTTTATAGAACTCTGTGTGGTTGACATTATAGTAATATCTCACTACATTTTCATTGCATAGGAATTTCTTACCTATTTTCAATAAAAGTGTAACCGGTGTTTTCTTGAAATCGAATGATACTTGCGAGGATTCTTCTTGAGTTATTTCTTCTTGTATTGCTACATTTTGAGTTACTTCAGAAGTTGATGCCTCTTGTACCTTTTCATTCTTTGATGTTGGTACCTGCGCAATAACATTAGTTTCTTGTTTTGGCTGGTCCTCAATTACATTCACAAGTGCAACTGCTCTTTTGAGAACTTTTTTGCGAATACGTTTCTTCTTGGATTTTACATTTAATGTATGAAAGACATAATTAAACATCCCTTGTTCGCGAAGTTCGTTTTCCAAAGCAGTTAAAGACATTTCTTGTGATTGTTTCAGTAAGCTCATTAACATCGAATAAAAAACCCCTTATCTGTTATTCAGTTTTTCAGGATATAATGGAAGGGATTTCTTCACTTACCATCATTGTCCTTGTTAAGGATAGTATACCAAAAATAGAACGTGTGTTCTAGTGTTTTTTGAAAATAAAATATTTTTTTCGATTCACCTCACTACCTTCACTTACGTTTAGAGGTGGGAGTCCTCTCGAAAGGTATGATAGATTTGTATAATCCCCAAAAAGAAAGTATCGGATTAATATTCCGATACTTTGTGTTTGTAATTATTTAGATTCTTTGTCATGCAATTTATATATGGAAAATCCATTGTGAGTTATTTCTTGGTACTTTGAGCTATCTAAAATTCCGTCTAATTCTTGTATTTTAATCTGTTCTTTTAAATGAGATGGAACAATATAAACTCCTATATCATTTGTACTTATTAGTAACACTTCTCCAAGACCGTAGGGGTCTCCTAATTCTGAAATATTTTGTTGGAAGCAACTCATGAATGCTAAGAAATGGTCTTTGTATTTTTCTCCATAATGTAGATGTTTTTTCATCTTCACAACATCAATGTCATTTGATATTGATGTAAATAGTTTTTCAATATCATAAAAATTTTCGAATTTAATTATATTTGAATCTAATTCGTTATTAGTAGTATTTCTTTCCAAATATCTGTATTCAATATAATCTAGTTCCTTATAAAGCTTGAATGTTATGATATTTTTTCTGAATGAAATTGATTTTTGGGACTTCTCTAGAAAATCAATGATTTCGGGCTCTAAGTCCAGAACAAGAAACTTCAATCGATTCTCTTCAAAATACCTGTTAATTTGTGCAATCCATAATTGATATAGTTCGAACATGTCAGTTCCTCCGTTGTTTTTTAATATTTTATCATCAATTGAATAATCTGAAACGAAAATAATGCGGATAGGGATTCACAAAGATGTTTTCAAATAAGTATTAACAATTAATAAAGGGGAATCATCTTGAGAAAATTCTTTATGAGTGATATTCATGGTCACTATACACCTATGATGAAATTGCTTGAACATGTGAAATTTAACCCTAATGAAGATACCATTATTTTCGGTGGAGATATGATTGATAGGGGACCGGATAGTGGAAAAGTAGTTAAAGAGATAAAAGCATTGCAAGAGATGTATCCGAGTAACGTAAAAGCTATAGTTGGAAACCATGAAGAAATGCTAATTTGGTATTTACTCGGTAGGTCTTCCATGTGGTTAAAATATGGCGGGATTGAAGCCGCTAAGAGTTTCAATGAAGTGTTCGGGATAAAAAGCCAAGAGAAAGATGAACACATCGAATGGATTATGAATCTTCCTATTACAGAACAAGATGAAGATGGCATTTATTGTCATGCTGGACTAGATATTGCTTATGGATTGGAAGAGCAGCCGCGAGATGTATTATGGATGAATGCTGATGAGTTATTTTCATATACAGTAGATGAAATTCTGGATTACACAAATGACAGAAAAATGTATAGAGGACATAATCCCGTTCATCATGTAAAAACAGATATGGCAAGGGTTTGCTGCGATTTAGGAATGGGTGTTTTGGAGCCTACCTATGCAGGTTTAGCGCTCGTAGATATAACAAATCAAACATACTACAGATATAGTGCCAAAGCCCATACGATTTCACATAAGAAAATACAATTACTATAATTCTATACTAGAAACACCAGTAAAAAGGCTCTTCTCTTAAATAGAGAAAAGCTTTTTATTTGTATTGTGTGTTATTCAGAAATGATACTTAAAATGGCTGATACATTATCACTATCCTTAACAGAATAGAACATTTCAAGACCTTTTCTTCTTGATTTTAAAACTCCAGATTTTTTTAATTTTCCTAGGTGAATACTCGTAGTTGATTGAGCGATTCCTAGTTTTTCGTGAATAGTTGTAACGTTTGACTCTCCTTCTCTTAGAATAGTTGCAATTTCTAATCTAACGGGATGTGCCATTCCTTTTATCATTTCAGCACTTTCTTCATCAGCTTCTACGATTGCAAATTTCTCATCTTTTAGACGATAGTAGCATTCTAATCCTTTTCTTTGGGAAGTTACAATACCCGCCGCTTTCATTTTAATTAAATGTTGGCTCGTTGTAGATTGTGGAATATTCAATGTAGAATACAGTTCCAGTACGTTTTTTTCCCCTTTAGAAAGAAGTGATACGATTCCTAATCGAATTGGATGTGCCATTCCTTTTAATAATTCTGTCGCGTTTTCGTAGAAATTTTGGTTTTGGTTTTGTGTTGTCATGATGGTAATTCTCCTTTGGTTATGTATATTTTTTATAAATAATAATTTAAATTTTGAATTTGTGTGAAAAAAAGTTAAATATTTTGAATTACACATAATTTCGAACTTATTTTAAAGAAATATTTCAAAATCAGGAGAAATATATAAGGATTTATTCAAAAGAGGTGATGTTTGCGTGAATTTTCTAACGCGATTTTCCCTCAAGAATCCAGCTGCCATTGTGATAATCACAATACTAGTTGCATTAGGGGGAATTTTTTCAGCAGTTCATTTAAAAAAAGAAACAATGCCCGATATTTCTATTCCTATTGTGGCAATTATTACACCTTATCCAGGTGCATCTCCAAATGACATTTTAGATGATGTCACAAAACCAGTTGAAGATGCCATTATGAAAATACCTGGAGTAGAAAATGTAAACTCTACTTCTACTGAAAATGTTTCAGCTGTAATTGCTCAATTTTCTTTCTCTACTGATATGGAAGAAGCGAAAAGAAACATTGAAGATGTAGTGAAGAAATTAAAGCTTCCAGAAAAAAGTATGGCACCTCAAGTAACCAGAATTTCTTTTGGTTCATTCCCGATTTTAAAGTATAGTATTTCAAATCAAAATATGACGCCAGAAGAATTAGAAAAGATTGTTAAGCAGGTAATTGTAAAAAATATTTCAGGACTTGAAGGAGTAGGGCAAGCTCAATTATCAAGTGATACAGAAAAATCTGTGTATGTAAAATTACTTCCTGAAAAATTAAAAGAATATAACCTTACATCAGAACAAGTATTACAACAAATTCAAGCTCATAATGTTTCTTTCCCTGTTGGTGGCGTAACAATTGATGGTACTGTGAAACCAATTCGTATTGCAGGTAACATTACATCACTAGATGAATTAAAGAATTTACAAATTCCTATTTATCCAAACCAACAAGAGGAAATGAAAAAAGCATTTGAAAAAATCGGAGATGGAATGAATTCTCTAGGAAAAGCAGTTGGCGATATTGGGAATGCTGTGGGTCAATTAGGACAAGGATTAGCCGGAGCAACACAAGGGCTAAATGGTGAAATCCAATTAGTGAGTGCGATTCATGATACAGAATCTCAGTTAATTGCTGCAAAACTAGAATTAAATGATGCGAATAAAGTAGTAAAAAATCCGCAAGCTACAGAGCAAGAAAAAGCAGTGGCAATGGGAACAATTCAACAATTGGCTCCTCAAGTCCAAATTGGAGAAACAGCACTTGCTCAAATGAAGAATCAATTAAAAGAAGTTCAGAAACAAATGGCTCAAGGAACCCAAACAAAAGCTCATGAACCAAAAAGAGAAGTTGAACCAAAGATAGAAAAAGAAGAAGAAGAAAAACCAAAAATTAAACAAATCGCGTTAAAAGACTTGGCTGAAGTTACAATTAGTGCTGACGATGCAAGTGCGATTAGTAGAACAGATGGAAAGAATAGTGTTGGATTAGATATCTTAAAAACACAGGATTCTAATACTGTTGATGTAGCAGATGTTGTAAAAAAAGAGATGAATAGTCTTAAAGAAAAGCTACCAAAAGGAACAGAATTCAAAGTTATTTTTGACCAGTCTACTTATGTAAAAGAATCTATTAATAGCATGATAAAAGAAGGGGTTATGGGTGCGGTATTTGCATGTATCGTCATCCTGTTATTCTTACGTAATTTCCGTTCTACTTTTATTTCTGTTATCTCTATACCATTATCATTATTGATTGCTATGGTGTTCTTAAAACAAGTAAATATTACACTAAATATCATGACTCTGGGAGGTATTGCTTTAGCCGTAGGTCGTGTGGTAGATGATTCTATCGTTGTAATTGAAAATGTATACCGTCACTTGCAAAAAAGTAAGGTTCGTACTGTAGATGTTATTAAGGCAGGAACAAAAGAAGTGGCAAAAGCGATTACAACATCTACTATTACTACCGTAGCAGTATTCTTACCATTAGGATTAGTGGATGGAATGATTGGAAAAGTATTTAAACCATTTGCTTTAACTGTATGTTTATCTTTATTAGCTTCATTATTAGTAGCAGTTACAATTGTGCCTCTAATGGCAAAATTCATGTTGTTACGAGCTAATTTGAAAGAAGAAAAACAAGAAGAAGGTAAAGTGATTAAGGCTTATCAAAGAATGCTAACTTGGTCTTTAAACCATAAAATTATTACCTTACTAATTTCATTTGGATTATTTGCAGGAAGTTTAGCAATTGTTCCGTTAATTGGAACAAGCTTTATGCCAGCTTCCGAAGAAAAATTTATCGATGTGAATGTTGAGTATCCTATTGGTACAGAGATTGCTATTACGAATAAAAAAATAGTAGAAATCGAGAAAATTCTTGAAAAAGATAAAGATATTACAATGTTCCAAACAACAATCGGAACACCAAAAGGAAATATAAATCCACTTGGAAATATAGGTGGTTCAAATTCCGGAAGTATCTTTATAGAATTGAAAAAAGATGCAGATGTAGATAAAGTAGTAAAACATCTAAGAAAAGAATTGATAACAAAGAATGATAAAGCTAAGATTTCAGTTACACAGACTAGTCCGGGTGGAGATAGCGGTTCTAGTAAAATTGAAGTTGTTGTGAAAGGAACAGATATTGAATCAATTAAAAAAGGAGCAAGACTTATTACAAAAGAGTTAAAGAAAGTTGATGGATTGGATAATGTAACAAATAACATAAATGAATCAAAACCTGAAATTTCTATTGTAGTGAATCAGAAAAAAGCAAGTAAACAAGGATTATCCACGGCACAAATCGGAGGAACAATTCGTGATTTACTAGGAACAAATCAAGTTGGTTCTATGACAGTTAATAAGGAAGACCTGAACATTCAAATGGGATTAAAATTGGACCCTGTGAAAAAATTAAAAGATATTAAAGAATTATCATTCACAACAGCTCTTGGAGAAAAAATTGAACTTCAACAAATTGCAACAGTAAAAGAAGTTCCAGGACCGGTTAGCATCTTAACAAAAGACGGTGAACAATATGCTAGTGTATCTGCTAGTATTACTGATAAAAATGCCGGAGCCGTTACGATAAAAGTACAACAGGCTATCGATAAACTAGACCTTCCAAAAGGTATAGATACACAAATTGGTGGTACAGTAGAACAAATGAATGAAAGTTTCCAACAGTTAGGATTAGCAATAGTTGTGGCTATTGGTGCAGTATATTTAGCAATGGTAATCGCATTTGGTGAAGCAAAAGCTCCATTCGCTATTTTATTCTCACTTCCACTAGCTATGATTGGTGGTTTTGCTGGACTATTGGTTGCTCGTATTCCATTAGATATGCCAGCCATGATTGGATTCTTAATGCTAATAGGTATTGTTGTAACAAACGCAATTGTTCTTGTTGACCGCATACAAGAACGTAGAAGAGAAGGTCTTGAAGTTAGAGAAGCTTTAATTGAAGCAGGGACAGTTCGTATGAGACCAATCTTAATGACAGCTTTAGCTACAATTGGTGCCTTGAGCCCACTTGCATTAGGATTAAGCAAAGGTTCGATAATGTCTCAATCGTTATCTATTGTTGTAATTGGTGGATTAATAACATCTACTCTACTTACATTGATTGTAGTTCCTGTTATGTATGAACTATTAAATAGAAGAAAAAAACTAAGTAATTTTGATGTATAAGGAGACTTCCAACTTGTTGGAGGTCTTTTTTGTGAGCAAGTATGTGGTAAAACGACTTAAAAAGGGCTCATTTTCATCATTTATATAAGTTATGCAGATAAATAGCTTAAATAAAGTAAAAAATAAAGAATATGGGTATATAATTATTATTTTTTTGATTATTCAATGTTAAAATAAAACTAACAAATAATAGAAGGAGAACGAGATGCTGCAACTCATGAAGATAGAACTGAAGAAATCCAAGCTAGGTTGGTATGTGAAGGGTGCGATTATCGCAAATATTTTGATGGTTGTGATTTTGTTTTTTGCAAGCTATGAGGCACAAGACATTGGAGATTTAGACCTAAGAAATGTTCAAATACTTTTTTTTGTGGTTAGTACAATGGTGAGAGAAATCTTTACTGTCTTTGCAGGAGTATTAATAGCAAAATTAGTAGTCGAGGAATATAAAAACAAAACAATATTAGTCATGTTTTCATATGCGATTAGTCGAAAAAAAATCATCGCTAGTAAGTTATTAATTACAGCAATGTTAACCTTTATAACCGTCGTTTTATCTAATATTTTTGTAGCAGGTTCCTTCTTTATATTAAATAGCTATATGTTAGTTATCCCAAATGAAATAACGATAGATGAGTTGATACTGGAAGAAATAAAATCAATTCCTTTTGCAATCACAGCAGCAGGAACAAGCTTAATTCCGTTATACTTTGGTATGCGTAAATATTCTGTGCCAACAACAGTTATCTCTTCTTTAATTGTTTCGATGGTAGCATATCAAAATTCTCCTGATTTTTCATTAGGTAATTTTCTTCCCTTTCAATTAGCGCTTGCAATGATTGGTATTATAATTGCTTATTATGGAACTAAAAATATCGAGAACAAGGATGTAGTATTGTGAGAGAAAAAGATAGGTCGAGAAAAAGCAGAGGGAGAATCCTCTGCTTTTATTTGTTATAAAATTAGCCCGTAAAACCACGCGGGCTTGCCCCGTGGATGTAAGGGCTTCTTATTGAGAAGTAATAAAATGAACAAACCATTTTGAGAATCTAACTTTTTAACGGTAGAAGCATCTTTTTTTGTTTTTTTAAGTATATCATTTGAAACACACGTTCTCACTTGATATACTTTGTATATACAAAACAAGAAAGGAGTGTGTATGAATGGCTTTACAATCTATTGCAAGCAAAGAACTCAAAACTAGAAAGAAAAGTATTCCTTCGGAATTTCTAAAAAAACTAAAAACCATTCGAGAAAAACACACTCCTCTTCATGTTGTAGAGTTTGAAATTGGTGTAACTACATTTCAAGAATGGAAAATACTTTCTATCGACGAACATTTACGTGTCATACGTAATACCGTTGTAGGTGAATTATTTAAACGCTACAAACAAATGATTCGCACAAAAGAATATAAACAAACGTTAAAAAAATACAGAATTGTAATAGATTCTATAAACAAAACTAAAGATAAAAAGAAATTAACAAAATTAGAAAAAGAGAAAAAAATTCTTCAGAAAAAATTCGAAGAACTTCGTAATACATACAGTGTCACTTTTGAATTCGCACGAAAATATGGTGAAATGTTACGGAATACAAAATATAGTTTGCCTGATGCAGTTACGGTATTATCTGTGTGTGAAATGGCGTGGAAGTCAATGGAACGCATTCTATTTGGAGATGCGGAAAAACCTAACTACTACAAAAGAGGAGAATTTATAACAATTCAAGGGAAACAAGCAGAACGTTGCATTATTTTAAAACACAACGAAAAAGAGAATACTTTTCATATTTCTCATAAAGGTATGTCTTTCCCTTTACTTATAAAACCTCATGATTTATTTCAGGAAGAAACATTATCTCATATTAAGTATTATATGAAAAATGGTGAATCTATAGATAAAGAAAACGTGGAACGACATGAAAAAGGACAATCTATTGTTTCTACATATCGTATTCGAAACAATCGAATTGTTCGTAAAGAAATCCGTGGAACATATAGATATTTTATCCAAATCACATTGGAAGGTCTTCCAGCTGTGAAGCGAAAAAAAGATGGTTCTTTCCGTCATACTTATGGAACAGGTCGAATTGGCGGAGATATTGGTACACAATCTCTAGCCATTGCAAGTAAACAAGTTGTAGAATTAAAAAATTTAGCTGAGCGTTCTGAAAATACATTTGCATATGAACGTAAAATTTATTTACTTCAACGATATTTAGACCGCTCAAGACGTGCAATGAACCCTAATAATTATAACTCGGACGGAACAATAAGAAGAGGAAAGAAACAATGGTTCTATTCGAATCGATATAAAAAATCCCGAAAACAATTAAGAAATTCACATCGGAAAGCAGCAGCAAGTAGAAAATACGCTCATAACGAAGAAGTGAATTATTTACGTTCTATCGGAGATGAATTTATATTAGAAAAAACGAATGTAAAAGCATGGCAAAAGAAAGCAAAAGAAGTTAAGATAAACGAAAAAACAGGTAAATTCCAACGAAGAAAACGTAGCGGGAAAAGTGTTCTTAACCGTAGTCCGGGATATTTGATTCAACAGGCTAAATATAGATTCTCGACTACAGGCGGAACTGTTAAAGAAGTTAATACTTGGACATTTAAAGCAAGTCAATATGACCATGTACTCGATGGCACAAGTAAGAAAAGTTTATCTAAACGTTGGCACATCTTGCCTTGCGGAACAAAAATACAACGTGATTTGTATTCTGCTTTTCTATTGTTTTGTACAAAGATAGATTTACAACAACCTGATAAAGAAATGTGCGATTCCAGTTTCTCAGAATTTTTAGCGTTACACAATCTATGTATTCAAGATATTCAAACCAACCGTAAGGTTGTATTAAATAGTGGTATTCGATTTTAAATAACATTAATGGGGGTATGACTTAGCCTCCATCTTCTAAAAAAGAGAAGACGAACGCTAATGTGGTCAGAGGACTGCTTGTTCGTGAGTGTTGCCTCTTCTGCTAGTGCCCAGCTCAAGACGTAAGAAATGAGCCGTATCAGCTCCAATGCGATATGTTCCAAAGCAATACTCACCCTCTCTGAGGTGTGACTTCGTGTACGATAGGGAGAAACAGAATGAACACTCTTAAAAATAGAACCCACGCAGGCTTGCCTCGTGGTAGTCAGCCTGTTATTCTTACGTAATTTACGTTCTACTTTTATTTCTATACCATTATCATTATTGATTGCTATAGTGTTCTTAAAACAAGGATGTAGTATTGTGATAGGAAAAAGAAAGGTCGAGAAAATTCAATCATAAAATCGTAAGAGAAAAAGCAGAGATATCCTCTGCTTTTATTTGCTGTACTGTGTTTCTTCTATTTAGATTTTTTTGGTTCAAACAAACTTATTAGGTGGACCCTTACACCCACAACAGATTTATCTACAGTTATTATCCATCCATTTTTTCTGACTTCATGTGCAGATTTACCTTTACTTTCAACCAATTGAGAAACTTCAGCATCCCACGGCATGCCAGTGGCTTCTACCATAGCTTGAATTGTACTCATTTCATCCATTGGACCAACATATTGTATATTACTAATCGTTTTTCCATCCTTGTTTATGTGATAAGTAACACGGGTATATCCCGGTTGTTTCTCTTCTATGCCAGTTGTAATATATAACACTGGTCCATACTCGGTCTTAACATCTTCAAAAGGAAGCAATTTAACTTTTTCCTTCGCGAACCTATCCTTGATTTTGTTGTAATTCTTTAAATATTGCTCAGGTGTTAGACCAACAGCATTCTTTGAATCTTCAATCACGGTTTTAGTTGACGAATTATTTTCCTTTTGTTTTGTTGGTTCTTCAGTTTTTGGTGAAGAATTAGTTGTAGTTTTTTCTTCAGAGCCACATGCTGCTAACCCTAATACAATAGCTCCACATGTTAATGCTGATAATAGTTTTTTAGACATTCAAATATCCTCCTAATAGGTAAAATAGATAATAACAACTTATCGATTATAACAAATAATTGATAATGGATTTGTCAATCCATGTCGTATTACAATTTTTACTATTATTTTTTTAGTGTAATTATATTGCTTACCATTAGTATTATGAATTAAATTTCTTCCCAGCTATCTAACAAAATTGTAGCATTGTCTCCATTCGTTCTAATTCCATCTACTTTTACATCACCATCTTCGAAGTGTAGGATAATCTCGGCAGTGTCGTTTTCATCGCCTACGCCTTCAGTCCATTTTTTCGTATATTTTAGAACGCCACAAATTTTTGTTATATCAAATTCTTTACCTAAATTATGATGTTTTACGAATTCCCAAAAGGCATTTTTCTTCATTAATAGAACAACCTTTCTAATCATTATTAATTAGCTCATATTATGAAATTTTAAATATACTTTTTTGCAAACTCGATGATTTCATTTCTGATATTCGATGCAAACTGAATATTTCTTGTTGCTTCCTCTTCGTTATCATAGATGAAAACATCTATTTCACCATCGTTATGGAATCTAACGCTAATCTCATAATCTGAGAGCTCATGTTCTATTTCCATGCCTTTTGGAAGATTAGTATCAATACAAACTTCTTTGAAATTATCTGCATCATTAACTCGTATAAAATGTAATTCACCTATAATTTTAATTAAATACTTTTTCATTTTCATTCTCCTTTTTCACATAAATAGTATGTGCCTTTGTATTTTTGTTTGCTTTTAAATTCTAATCCATAATAAGTTTTTGTGGGAAAAGTTGTTAAAAAAACTAAACATGAAGTAACAAAGCAACGCCAACAAAAAAACAACCAATCAGTATGTTGGATTGGTTGTTAAAATAAATATATGAATTCATATTTACAATTTGTAAAAGTAGTTTTGAACACTATCTCGGTCTCCATGAATAATCGCACATAGGACATTTTTCTTCTGGTTTTAGCCAAACACTCCAAGATTTGTCTCCGTGTTGTACATTAGGACAACAGTGCGTTCGACTACTTGGCACAATGCTAAGAGATTTTCTAGGAAAAGCAAAATCTCCATCATCATATTTATATTTTATCGTTTCAGTACAGCATGTTTTTGCTTTTTCTTCTATTATATATTCTTTGTTACAAGCATAGCATTCGTACATGTTTCAATCTCCCTTAAGTCATACAATAGTTTTTATTCGTTTTCTCTGAAAAAGGAGTGAATAAATTCTTCATCCATTCCATATACAACAAACTCAATATCTTCAACAGGTTCTAAAATCCGTTTATATATATTTGAAACTTTTTTCTTATCTAGTTTGCCCACTCCGGTTCCTAAACCGGGAAGTGCTATTTTAGATATACTATTTTGACGACAATAGGTAACAAGAGAGGTCAGACACTTTTCTATGGTTTTATAATTCGAAGGCATTCCTGGTAATTTCATTGTAACGAGATGAACAATGTTTTTATAAGGTAATTCTCCCGCTTTGGTTACATACACATCACCAGATTTAGGATTTTGTAAAAGGCATGTCTTCACTGCTTCTAATTCAATCATTCGACCTCCGGCTTTTTTAATAGCTCCTGCTACTCCAGCTATCATAGGTCCAATGCCATTTGCTGCATTACAAATGTAATCAACTTTTTTAGCTTTTGTTATATCTCCAAGAATAATAGTTAACACGATGGTTTCACCTCGAATTTAAATTATCATATTCCTTTCTTGTTTTTATGAAAATCCCAAAAAACATTTTTTCTATTGCAAAAAATGTAAAATTTTAAATGTTCAGTTGTTGCTTTCTCTTAATATATAAATTGAAACATATGTTCTTTTGTGATATACTTTGTATATACAAATAAAAAAGAGAATATGAAAAAACCATTAGATATACTCATTACATGAAACATAATCGATTACAGAAACTTTCTTAGTTATTCTGTTTTTGAATCCAATTTCTTGAAACTCATTTAAAGTGTTAAGTAGAGAAAATGGTTCTGTGGTTGATACAAACATGTTTTTACATTAAACTGAAGAGTATATAATCTTGGTTTTGGAGGTGTAAGGATGAAACTAAAAAATTCTGTAGTTTCTTTATCAGAAAACGCAAAAGAAGTTGCACGCAATCTAATAGAGAAGTATCCAGAACTTATAGATAAAGATTTAGAAGATGTCGAAAATGACCCAAAAGTTATTGAAGCAGCTGAAAAAATAGAATCCATTAAAAAATTTAAAATAAAAGATTATGAAAGTGTTATTAACTTCTTTATCAATGAAAAATTAAAGTTATATGAAATTAAGGAAAGAAAAGGTGGCATTGTCGACAAGACAGAAAAAACCATTTTCGATATCGGTAAGATATTAATAGAAAAGACAAAAGAAAGAAGACGAGAAAGAAACCGTCAAACAAGTCACTTCGATACAAATATCTTATCTCATGCTCCTTTCTTTGTAGGTGGTTCACGTAAAAGAAAAGAAAAGGCAGCAAAAGAGGGGCATATATTAATTGATAAAAGTGGTTTGAGAAAAATGACATATCAAAATGATTTAGGTATGTTATTAACCTGTAATGATGCTAAAACATTAGCAGCTCTTTTCGCACTTTGGGGAGAGCAAGGAATGGGAGAAACCGTTAAATTTACAGAATATCAATTATTAGATAAATTGAATGCAGGAATAGGTGGAAAACAATATCAAATTATCCGAGATTCTTTAGAAAAACTTAGAAATACCTCTGTTGTACTTCAAGAAGCATATCAACTATCTGAAGGTAAAAGAACAATTACTGAACGTTTCCAATTGATTATCGCAGATACATTTATCGTGGATGAAGATGAACACGGAAGAGTTCGTTCTAAAGAGTATTCTGTTGCTTTTTCTCCTTATATACACAAATCATTCCAAGATGGATATTGCACATTAATTAGTCTTGCTGTTTTTGATGAATTAGAAACAGATGCAGCAAAAGCAATTTATCTTATGATTAGCGGAATGAAGGATATGGATAGCAACGATGCATTTATAAAGTTAGATGGTACCCTTGAAATTCCGATTACTCCCGTATACGAAACTTTATTTTTAGAAAACACAAAAAGTAAAAATAAAATTGTTGTAGAAAAAGCATGTGAAGAGTTAAAGGATATAGATGTTATTTCAGATTTTTATTTCAGTGGAAAAGGAAGAACAGTCAACTCGTTAGTGATTGAGCCTTCTGAATGGCTAAGAGATGTGTTATCAAACGGAGCAAAATTAGGAACAGCTATGGAACAAAAAGAAAAATTATATTTATCATAATAGAAGCGACTGCTCATTTAGAGTAGTCGTTTTTTTTATGATTTTTTCATAAATATGCTTCAAGGTACAGTAGTAAATTAGTGACAGAAGGAGTCAATACATATAGCTTTTATGAAAAGTGCTTCAAGGTACAGTATCCAGTTAATAGGATAATCCCATTGCAATAATTGGAATTTTAAATAAAAGTGCTTCAAGGTACAGTATGGAATTGATGGGATAATTCCATTGAAATGATTAGAATTTCAATAAAAGTGCTTCAAGGTACAGTATCCAGTTAATAGGATAATCTCATTGCAATGATTGTAATTTTAAACAAAAGTGCTTCAGGGTACAGTAGGCAATTGATAGGGCAATCCCATCAATTAAATCTGAATTTTCAATAAAAATGCTTCAGGGTACAGTATTATTATGGAAAATAAGCAGTGATTTTTTGTTGGCAAAAAAAAATAAAATTTTTTTTTAGAAAAAAAATGCATGAGTGTACAGCAAAAGTGCTTCAAGGTACAGTAGTCACCTAAAGTATAAAAAGTGCTTCAAGGTACAGTAAAAGTGCTTCAAGGTACAGTAGGTATAAAAAATAGCAAATGTGCTTCAGGGTACAGTAAAAGTGCTTCAGGGTACAGTAGTCACTAAAAGTATAAAAGTGCTTCAAGGTACAGTACAATGTGCTTCAAGGTACAGTAGGTATAAAAAACATGAAAAGGGCTTGCTATGACTGGGTTTTTCGACATTTTTCTTACAATAACGACTAAAAAAGTGCTTCAGGGTACAGTACAATGTGCTTCAAGGTACAGTAGTCACTAAAAATATAAAAGTGCTTCAAGGTACAGTAAAAGTGCTTCAGGGTACAGTAGGTATAAAAAATAGCAAATGTGCTTCAAGGTACAGTAAAAGTGCTTCAAGGTACAGTAGGTATAAAAAATAGCAAATGTGCTTCAAGGTACAGTATTTTTGTGTCAGTGGTTAGCAAATGTGCTTCAAGGTACAGTATGGAAATGAAATAAAGAAGGGTGTAATATCATAAACAGATAATCATTCTGAACGAAATTGGACAAAGGAGGGACAAACAATGATTCATGAAGAAACTTATAACTACTTACTAAAAAATGTATCTGCAAAAGAGTTTGATGTTTGTTTGCTCTCTTTGCTTCATATGGATTGGGATGGACAAATTCGTCTTGAATTAGGTGAATTAGCAGAAAAAGCCGGTACGACTAAGAAATACTTAAAAGAAATCGTGAATAAGTTTGTTTCTAAAGCAAAAGGTCGTTTTGTGTTCGCACCGGTAGAAGGAAGAGAAGGATTACTATATCGTTTTAACATCGGTAAAACAAATCTTCTATACAACAACAAAACAGACAGATATTGCAAAAAATATAAGTTCTTCTACACAGATGAATTCCGCAATTTGCCTATTAATGCAAAACGTTTGTTGTTAATGGGTGCGTTCCGCATGTCTACTTTAAAAAATACAAGAGTATCAATTAAAGTATGTGACATCATTCCATCTGTACATAACGGAGAGACGATTCCTTTTACTAAAAGTCGTTTAGAAGAAGCAATTCGTGCTATCCAAAACTCTGGTCTTCGTAATATTGTAAATGTTGGTATCGCAAGTAACCGTTTCGCTAAAAAAGAAGTGGTTGTATTTGCGTTTGCACAAAATACATTACAAGAATTCCTAGAAAACCACACAGAGCGTACATTACTGAGAAAGAAACTTTTTGAAGCAGGATATCATGAGTTTCTTTCCGATGAATACTGCATTGAAATCGAAAGAATGGGTAAGTATATTTATCGTTCTTTCTTGGCAAAAGAAAAAGAACTAGCAAATGAACACGGTGTACAAGTGTCTGCGAAAGATGAATTACAAAAACTTGCACGCTTTGTTTACGATGCAGCGATTGAGCGCATTGTGCCAGCTTTAATATCTAAAAAAGAAGAATTGGATGCTCCAAAGAAAGTATCTGCGTACTTTAGCTCTATTATGTATGCTGTGGTAGCTGAAGAAATGGCGAAGTATGCCCATCAAGCTGACAGTGTGAAAAGCTTGCTTGAAAACGAATATTTACATCAACGTATCTCCTATGACATTCACGGCGAAGATGTAGGCTTTATACAAATTCATCAAGAAGTTGAACCTATTAAACAAAAACACCGATTTTTTGTACGTATGTACAAGACGCTACAAGCATGGTGTGAAGAATGGGTTATTTCACGAGTGAAAAAAGTAGTAGAAGTAGAAGACGTAGATGGGGTAGGGGAAGCACAAGAAGATGCTGCGACACTACAAGTGAAAAAAGAAGAAGTAGTTGGTCGCGTTCAAGCCATCAAAAAGACAGCATTCGAACAATTGAATGTGATTAAAGAATGGTTACAACTAAATGGAAATAAAGCTATTGATGAAAAAGGGCGATTTAAATTCATTGAAGAAATGAAACAATCTATCGGCTCTTATTTAGCAATACATAAAGATAGGATACAACAAGAAATGGAAATTTCTGAAGTTGTATAATACTGGAAAGCACTGGCTATTTAGCGAGTGCTAAATGTGTTGGTCTTTTTTAAATAATTACATACATAAGAAGGCTAGAATCTTGTTCCGCAACAAGTTAGTTAACAAAATATAATACGAAGAAAAGAAACGAGTACCTAAAACGGGTGTTCGTTATTTTTTTGCTTATTATTTTGTCTGTGAATTGTTATATACAACCTGTGATTTTTTATATTTAATCTGTGATTTTCGAATTTGCTCTGTTAATACATATTTATAACCTCTGAATAAATTGTAGAAAGTTGTGATTTATTTTAATAGGGATGTTGATGAAATTAAATTAATGTTATCTGTTTTAAATATCTTCGAATAAGTAGAAAGAAGTAGTGAGAGTAGTTGGTATATAAGGGATTGTGGAATGAAGTTGTTAAAGGTTCTAATTATATTGTTCTTATCTATTGTTCTTATTATTCTTCTTACTAATGTTATAAATTTATTATTCTAATTAAAGGTAAGTGGGGTCTCAGGAAAAAAATAACAAAATATACAATTTCATGTTCATTTTTTAATTTTAATAAAAACATACAATATTCGTATTTACTTGTATAAAAAATGAAATAACTTCCTTTCTTAGATAATAGTATATATGTATGAACAAATTCTAGACGGAACATTCGTTTCTTAAAAACATTACCTGTTATGAATACCTAAATAAATGTGTTACCAAAGACTGAATTAGAGTAAGCCTTATGGTGTATTTTATGCAACTTTTTAAGGAATATTCACCTAACTACAAAATTTGTTGTATAACAAGTAAGGAGGTGAATATAAGAGATGAAAAGAAAACTATTTCGTTCTCGTTCAGATAAAAAGTTATCAGGTGTATTAGGTGGAATTGGAGCGTTAACCAATATTGATGCTACTATATTACGCATAGTGTTTGCGTTGTTTACACTTTTTACTGGAGTTATAACAGGAGTATTTGTATATATAATCTTTGCTCTAATTATGCCAATGGAACCTAAACATACAGATGTAATTGAAGTGACAGCTGAAGAACCAAAGAAAGCAGATGTGTAATATCATCTGTTTTTTTTCGTTGTTGCAGTAAAAAAAGTTCTGCAAAGCAGAACTTAAATGAATAAGTATACTATCTTAATGCTCTGAAACCCATTAGATTGATTACAGACGTGTGTAACAGTATATGAAGATAATATTAAGCCAGTAGAGGGATTTTAGTCTCTACAAGGTCACTGTGCGTCTCTCTTGCTTTATTGTTTTCAATCCTTGCTTCTATTGTCTCAACCTCATAACCATATATCACATATAAAGTTTTATTTCCGTTTGTAAATACATCTTGGAACTTATCTTGATTATGATAAGAAATGTTAGATTCATATTCGAATGTTTCTTCACAACCCTCTTCGTTCTCTTTAAATACAAACGTAACGAATGTAGATAGGTCCATCTGTTCTAAAGGATAATCTTCTCCTGATTCATAGCGAATAAGAGACTTAGAAGGATAGATATTGTTCATTACTTTCATATAAGATTCCTTGTTTAGACAGATTTGATTGTTTTCCTTTAAAGTTGCATAAATTTTTACCATTTTTATCAAACTCCTTTTGATTTTTAATATTGTAAAACGAATTTTGTTTTTGTGTTGAATTTATATGAAGTTCGGAAAACTTTAGCAGTTATTGGAAAAGTATATTATTATATTAAAAACATCTTAGAAATGAAACCGGCATTTCTAATTCTGAAAAATACAGGTTTAAAACATTTAAATTCCGAAGTCGTTTTATAATGTGAATAAGTGAGGTGAGAGTATGTCTAGATATATTGTGATTGCCGGAATTCACGGTCGATACGATGAATTTGAGCATCTTTTAGATAAATGTGCAGATTACTTAAGAGCAGGCTATAAACTCGTATTATTAGGGGATTACTTGGGCTATGGAAAGCAGAGTAAAGAAGTTGCGAAAAAGATATTGGAATTAGCTGATATGGAAAGAGTAATCGTGCTAAAGGGGCACTGGGAAGACATTTTATATAGGGCGTATAGACCGGAATCCATTCATGAATCTGAAAAGTACAAAAAGATTATCATAAACAAAAGAAGTTATTTGCCTTTATTTGAACTAGTGGATGATAAAAAGCTCCTGGAAGAATATCTAGATTTAATAGAACAAATGAAGCTATACCATATAGATGATAAATATCTATTTTCACATAGTGGAGTAGATTTTAGAATGTGGAGAAATTGTTCATCATTTAATATGTTTTTGTTGAATCATACGGAATCACATTTTTTATGGAATAATTCTTTTTATGATGATTATTTGCGAGAATACTTTACCGATAAAGATTTCATACGAAAATCTTTTCCTTACACAGTAGTAGCAGGGCATGTTCCCACTTATAAGATTAATCCAGCTATTCGAAATTTCCATGAGTATGCTCCATTTGTATGGGAAAATGTAATTGGAGTAGATTTCGGTGCAAGTTCCAAACACGGGAGACTAGGCGCGGTAATTATACGAGATGAAATATCCTATCTTTCTGTTAAAGTTGGATTTAATGAAAAGAAGTGGGATTGATACGATGGTGATGAAGGGTTCTGTTACTAAAGTTATGAACTTGTAAGATTAAGCATATTAAAAAAGCAAGATGTAATATCATCCTGCTTTTTTTGTTTAAAAGAATATATTATTTAAGATTTAATTTTTCTTTCTCCATTTTTCTCTTCAAAATAACATAGTTTATGGAAAGAATAACTACCATATATGCTCCGTATACTCCAAAGGATAGCCATTTATTTTGAGTAAAACTTGCGCCTGCAATAGTAATGATTAATGTGTTAGGTAATTTACCTAGAGAAGAAGCAAGGAAAAACGTTGTCCATTTTACTTTACTTAATCCACAAACAATATTTACGACAGGTGTTGGCACAATAGGAACCAGACGAACAAATAAGATAGCCATAAAAGAGTTTTTTTCTAAATATGATTCATATTCTTGTATTTTAGGATACTGTTTTAATTTGTTTTGTGCCCAATCTTTAAATCCATATCTTGCTAAAAAGAACATTAACATCGTTCCTGTCATTGCTCCGGTTAAAGATATTAATATCCCTTGCATAACACCGAAAACCGCACCAATAATCCCTGCCAGAACTACGTAAGGAACAATAGGGAAGAACACAGTCATTCCAACAAGTGCGATTCCAATAAAGACCGCATATATACCGCCCGCTTTAACTATTTCAAGTAATGCATCCTTTTGGGTATAACCAATAGCGATAATGGCTGCTACCAAGAGTAGACTGATTATTTTTTTAAACATAAAAATCTCCTTATCCGAAATTATATTTATACAATTGTGTGGGTTAATTATAGCAAAGAGAAAAATATATGTACTTCATTATTTTGTTTTTTTCAACGGAAATGGGCTGCGAACGTTTAGTCATTCAAGAATCCCACCAGCCACATAAGGTGTAGGGCTGGCAGTTTTAAACGTGGGAGTCTTAAAGGGAATATGTATTCTATCTCTTCAATTGGACTTTTGAGAGTTATGAAAGTCGCAATTAAATATGGTATAATTTTCTTAATTAATTAAATAATTCGAAAAGAAGGGATGGTATGGTACAAATAAAGGTAACACCTGAACAACTTGAACAAGTCGCAAAGAGAGTTAGAAATGCAAGATATGATATAGAGTCGATACATAAGCAGTTATATAATCAAATGGAAGACTTGTGCAGTAGATGGTCAGGTGCAGCAGCTCAAAGTTTTTATCACATGTTCAATGAAACTAAGCCACAGGTATTTGTTATTATTAATGAAATGGATAAAATAGCAGACGAATTAATTCATTCTGCTGTAAAGTTCCGTGAAGTAGATAAACTTGCTGTTGAAATACCTATTGATGAAGGGGCAATGTGTGAAAAAATCAATTCCAAATCCGACTTGCAAAAAGGATGGGATGGTCTTACATTAGGCGCAGAACAAGGTGTTGGCGATGCAATAGAAGGTTTTCTAGCGTTAGGTGACGGTGAAACATGGTCAAACATGTGGGATGCAATTGTAAATTATGATGAAACTCTCCCTACAATGTGGAATGCCTTTTCAGATTCTTTTATGGATGATGTTTGGCATGGTGATGTTGAAAGTGGCTTTCGTTGGGGTTCTTACCTTGTAACATCGGTTGGATTAGGGTTCCTTGGAGGTAAAGGTTTAGATAAAGTTTCTACACTTGCTAGAGGAGCTAGATTCTCTAAAATAACTCAAATTACTCCGCCACGGTTACAGCCTGCCTTTGCAGGTGTTGGTTTAACTAGCGAAGCTATACTTAGTACATTGCCATCGGCAGGACACTGGGGAAATTATTTGAGTAGTTATTTCATGTTTGCTAGACCGCATTGGCGAGAATCTGAAAAACATGCATACGAGAAGTACCCTAATTATAAAGACCAAGTGTCATTTAAAGATAGAGAAGAAGTACCATATGCGAGTAAGGGTAGTACGAGACCCGATGGTTTTGACCATGATTTAAATAGCAGTTTGGAAGTTAAGAACTATAACCTTACTACCGAAAGAGGGAAGCGCTCGTTAATTAATGTTCTGCTGAAGCAGTTTGAATACAGATTAAAGAACCTACCTGAAGGTGCAGAGCAGATAGCTTTTATTGATGCGAGAGGTCAGAATGTATCAGTTCAAACTTTGAAAGAGATTAAAGAAGAGATATCGCAGAGAACATTCGGTAAATTAAAGGTGACTATCGAAAGAGACTAGATAGGAAAGGAGATGTATTTATGGCAACAGGATTTAAAGCAGACTTTCTCTGGTATAGATTAGGTACAGCGGATTTTGTACATTCGTTTTTCTCAACTATTAGCTTTCATTTAGAAAAGGAAGGTTGGGGAACAAGATATCCACACTTAATGAAAGAATTATATAATGGAAGATTAGAATTCCAAAATATCCCGAATGCTATTGAAGAAGCGAAAGAAGCTCGTGAAAAATTAAAACTATTATCACCATCAGAAGTAGTGTGGGATATTGAAGATTTATCTAAGCAACCGCCGTGGGGAGATAATATTTCAGCAGATATAACAGACTTATCTAATTACTTTTACACAAGTGGCGGTAAAGATATGTTTGAAATGTTATTTAAAGCATGTAATGAAGCTCTGGAATTAGAAGTGGATTTAGAAATAGAAAATTTATAATCTAGAAAAACACGGATTATTTTAACAAGAAATCAAAAAGAATTCCTCCACCTCAAGGAATGCATATGAATAGGTGGGGGGAGGAAGTTTGGTTTCTTTTCAAAGGTTTTTTCGATTTGAGTAGAAATCTGTAATGGGTATTTATTTAAAACGAATTGGGGAAACACAACATGACACACATTCAATTTGACTATACAAAGGCATTGACCTTTTTAAATGAACATGAAGTAACTTATTTGCAAGGGGCTGTTAGAACAGCTCACGAAGCAATTCATAATAAAACAGGCGCGGGAAGTGACTTCCTAGGCTGGGTAGATTTACCGACAGCATATGATAGAGATGAATTTGCTAGAATTCAAAAAGCAGCAGAGAAAATCAAATCTGATTCTGATATTTTACTTGTTATTGGTATCGGAGGTTCTTATTTAGGGGCAAGAGCAGCAATTGAAATGCTAAACCATTCTTTTTACAATGTGCTTCCTAAAGAGGAAAGAAAAACACCACAAATTATATTCGTAGGAAATAACATTAGTTCTACTTATGTAAGAGATTTAATGGATGTATTAAAAGATAAAGATTTCTCAGTTAACGTGATTTCTAAATCAGGTACAACAACAGAGCCAGCAATTGCTTTCCGTATTTTCCGTAAGCTATTAGAAGAGAAATATGGAAAAGAAGAAGCTCGCACACGTATTTATGCAACAACTGATGCTTCTCGTGGCGCATTAAAGACTTTAGCTACAGAAGAAGGGTATGAGTCATTTGTAATACCAGACGATGTAGGAGGGCGTTATTCGGTCCTTACAGCGGTAGGTCTGCTTCCGATTGCAGCTAGTGGTATAGACATCGAAACAATTATGAAAGGTGCTGCGCAAGCTAGTAAAGATTTCTCGACACCTGAACTTGCAGAGAATCCAGCTTATCAATATGCAGCAGTACGTAATGCGCTATACAACAAAGGCAAAACAATTGAAATGCTAATTAATTATGAACCAGGATTACAATACTTCTCTGAGTGGTGGAAGCAACTGTTTGGTGAGAGTGAAGGGAAAGACCAAAAAGGTATTTATCCATCTTCGGCTAACTTCTCTACGGACCTTCATTCATTAGGTCAATATGTACAAGAAGGTCGTCGTGACATATTTGAAACAGTATTAAAAGTAGAAACACCAAGACATGAGATTGTAATTGAAAAAGAAGATTCTGATTTAGATGGTTTGAATTATCTGGCTGGCAAAACAGTTGATTTTGTGAATACAAAAGCGTTTGAAGGTACATTATTAGCTCATACTGATGGTGGAGTTCCTAACTTAATCGTGAATCTTCCTGCGATGGATGAATATACTTTAGGATATTTGGTGTATTTCTTCGAAAAAGCATGTGCAATTAGTGGTTATTTATTAGGAGTAAATCCATTTGACCAACCAGGCGTAGAAGCATACAAAGTGAATATGTTTGCTCTGCTAGGTAAACCTGGATTTGAAGAGAAGAAAGCAGAACTTGAAAAACGTTTGAAGTAATGAATATGAAAAGCTCCTTTTAGTATTAAAAGGAGCTTTTTTGTATGTAACATATTGCTGAAAGATTGAATTGGTTCGTCATACATTGTCTAAACTTTTATCTCTTTCTTTAACAAGTTTTAAAAGTTCTGCATACTGTAGAGGGGAAGGGCGTTCGAATTTTAATTCATAAGAACATTCATCACAGTATTCATATAATGTGCCATCCTCTAATTTATCATAGCGTTCTTCGTTTTTGGATGGGTCTTTAAATAATTCATCTAATTCTAATTTTTCGGTTTCAGTTAATTGTTTAGATAAATAATTATCGCTGCATCTTGAACAATTTACATAAAAAATTTTTTCTACGATTCCCTTATCTAATAGGAATTGTTCTATCTTTTTTGCAAGGTTAGAATCGTTGCCAATCCTCCAAAGGTTAGAAACATAATTTCCTTTTCGGAATTTGACTAGAAATTTATCTAATTCTATCTTTTGTTTTTCTGAAAGAAAATCAATTTCTTTTAAGTCAGGATAATGATGAACACCTAATAATTCCGGATATTCTTCTTTTTTCATTTTATCTACAACTTCAGAGATTTCATAAGCCAATGAACGCAACTTTACACCGTAAATTGCACTCTGTAATTCTTTTAATTCGCTACGGGTATATTCTTTTTGAAGAGCTTCTATATCAATTCCTTGTAAAAATTCATTTAATTCATTGTATTTTTTTAGGATTTCTTCTTTGATAGACATACAATTTCCCCCTGTATTTTGGATTGCAAATTCAGAATAACATGTGGTTATTTGATATTCATATAAGATTTAGTAAGTTTTGATATGTTTTTCGAATTTCTCAATAATATAACAAAATAAATCATCTATATCTTCATCCATGAAACGCCAATCGCGTTCATTGTTAGGGTCTTCTTTTTCCCAATAGGCGTTTGCCCATTCGGTTTTATTTTCTTTTTCAATCACTTTATATGTACCATCTAGAAGCGGCAGTAATAAGTAGATGTATTCATGATTCCCGCACATTAAATAGTTGTCGGTAAACATGATTAAATTAGTATGCATTTCTTCTTTGATGAATTTGTATTTAGTAGAAAAAACTTGTGTAGCATCTAATCCCATGTATTTGTTGAAAGTATGTAATGCTTCTTTATGTATGATATCGCTTTTGTTGTATAAATTATCTATTGAAAATGCGATGATAGGACTTTTATTTTCAATTCTTTTTAAGTGTTTTTTGTATCTGCTTTTCATAGAATTCGCCCCTTTTTAGATTAAGAGTTACATGTTTTCATCATAACAAATTTTGGTTGTTTTTAATTGGAATTTGTAGTTTTTTTAGTGATATATCTTCATTTGACTAAAAAGAAAATATACATATAGGATAGTTGGATATTAATGAAATGAAAAAAGAACCTAAATATAATTAGGCTCTTTTGGTTAGAATGTCTAAACACATAGTTGTAGGACGCGTTTAATCGCTATTTTTTTTATTCTTCGAGGTAAGAATGTACGAATCTCGTCCTCGTTGAAACCAACTATTAATTTGCTTGACTGCAATATGATTGGAGTGCGTAATGCAGTTGGATTATCTACAATAAAATCATAAAATTCTTCGGTAGACATATGTTCAACATCCTTAAAACAGTTTTTAGTTAAGATGTCGCTAATGCCGTTTTCGGTATGGAAAAGAATCTTTTTCAAATCTGTTTTAGAAATACCATCTTTTTGCAATTTGGTAACATTGTATTCAATCCCATTTTGGTTAAAGAAATGTACAGTTTTTCTAGACGATTGACAAGAACTTTTAATGTATAAGTTAATCATAGCTTTTTCTCCTTTGTTAATGCACTTTTTAATATTAAAACCCCAAAAAGAAAAAAGTCAATTCTTTTTCAGAAAAAATTACAAGAAAATTAAGGGTAATGCAAAGATATTCAGTATTTAATGCGTTATTCTGAATTCAGGGGATATAAATTCAGAATAAGAATGGAAACTGAAATAAATAAAGGGAAGAAAGAATCTTTTGTCCTCTTTTATAAAAAGATGCGAAAAAGAAAAGGTGTTCCGTAAAAATATATTTAGATGTTACAATAAAAGAAAAAACAAGAGGTGCAACATGAAGAAAGGATTAAAATATGAAAAGTTCAAAGAAAAATGGAAAGAATTATATGAATCGGGGATGTCATTTCGACAAATTGGAAAATTGGAAAACGTGGATGCTAAAACAGTGAATCGGACGTTACAAGGACTTGTTAAAATTCGACCTAAAAGTCCTTGGGATAAGTATGTTGATGAATGGTATGAGCTATACAAAAATGGATACTCTAAGTCTGATATATCAAAAAAGCATAAGTGTGATATAAAAATAGTGACGCGGGTACTTGAAAAAAGGGGAGTCGAACGAAAATCGGGTGGACAAAAAAGGCTATACGAACATTTGGCGTCAGATTTTGCTGATATGTATAATGCTGGTTATTCTCTTGCTGAAATAGGAAAGAAACATAATATAGATAAACAAACTATACGATACTATTTAAATTACCAGGATGTTAAAACAAGGGAACTAAGTGAAGCAATTAGAAAACACCAATTAAACGAGCATTATTTTGATGAAATTGATTCGGAGGAAAAAGCCTATCATTTAGGATTGCTCTTTGCAACAGGTTCTGCACTTGAGCAACATAATGGCTATGTTATTCAAGTCACAATGCATCAAAAGAAGAAACACATTATACAACCTTTAATTGATGTTCTGAGGGGAGAAGATGTTGGAGGGTATACGAGTAAAAAAGGTATACTGGCATATCGCTTTAATTCTAGACACCTATATGAAACTGTTAGAAAGTATGGCATGAATGCAAAAAGTAAGATGACTTTTCCACATTTAGAAGAAAAATGGAACCGGGCTTTTTTAGCAGGTTATATGGTAGACAAAAGCTTTATGATAAAAACAAGAAATCACTTGTATATTACAGGAGCGAAAGCTTTTTTAGAATCAATAAAAGAAGTGTTATCTCCTCATGTAGACGCCAACAAAATACATTTGTATGAAGTCAGTGAAAATGAACATCGATTCGTCGTATTCGATGATGATACGATTGATGATATTTATGATTGGATAGATATATTGTAATCATTATTAAAACAGGATAATAAGAAATATTCCAGACCTTTTAGAATAGCTAAAAGGTCTGTTTTTCATTGTTATATCAGTGATTGGAAAGAAAGATTGTTATTTTTAACTTAAAATTTAAAAGTAAATTATAATAATTAAGAAATGAAATAAACAAAAAAACAAAACTGTGAATACGAAGGAGAAAATAAAAATGGACAGCCAAAAACTTGTAATGGAATTAAATGATATGTTTTGGAATCTTGAAGATGACCAAGAAGAGCTTGCTCATGCTATGCTAGGATTAATGAGTGAGAATCAAGAAACGGTGCAGTTCGATTCAGCGTTACAAAAAGCATTTCGTGAATTAAATATCTGGAGCAGAACTGAAGAAAACACAGGTGTTGTTTTAGCTGTTGTTTGTGATTTGTTAAGATTTAAAAAGAAATAAAACGTATAAAGAATGAAATTAAATTTTAGCGCCAAAAGCCGTATAAATTTGCGGCTTTTTCTAATTTAAATGAAATTGCTTTAACTTTATTAGAAACACAAAAATTAAATTCAAAAAGCGCACAAATCACAAGTAGAATTTGTTTAAATAAATAGATAACCAATGTATAGATGATACAACAAATAAATAACTTATAACATTAAAAGAAGGAGTGATGACATGGGTTTAAATCAACAACAACTAGAAGCAGTAAAACAACTAGAGGGTCCTTTGCTTATTTTAGCAGGAGCAGGTTCGGGTAAAACAACAACAGCTACCAAAAGATATGAACACTTACTGGAGTTAGGTGTGAAATCAAAAAATATTTTAATGGTTACGTTCACTAGAAAAGCAGCAAATGAAATGATGTCTCGTATTAGAAATAATATGCCTCATTTAGATTTTAAGGATACATGGGTAGATACGTTCCACAGAATTTGCATGGATATGCTACGAGCAAATGGACAGTATTTAGGTATTCCTACTGACTTTAGTGTTTGCAATAATTACGAGTCTAAGAAAATACTAGATGATATCATTAAACGACATAACCTAAGTGGTGGAAGTGACGAAGAAGAGGCTACCATCACAAAAGAAAATACATTTGAATACATAAGCAATTTAAAAACATTATTGATTTCTCCTAATGCATTACTTAAAAATGTGCCTACGTTACAATGCATGAATTGGGAAAAATCTAGTGCTTTTCTAACTAATTTAAAAGAAGAACAATCAGTTATGTATGAAGCATTAAAAATTGTATATCCGGAATACCAAAAAGAGTTGCTGACTCGTAAATTACTAGATTTTGAGGATATCATGTTTTATGCGGTTTGTTTATTGGACAAAAAACCAGATGTAAGCAAACGATACCAGGAGCAATTTATATACATTATGGTAGATGAATTTCAAGATACCAATCATGTTCAATTCAAACTTGTAGAGTTATTAGCAGGAGAAAAACAAAACATTTGTGTAGTGGGGGACGATTTTCAAAGTGTGTATGGATTTCGAGGTGCTGAAATCGAAAATATTTTGGGATTTGAAAAACATTTTCCTGGTACGAAGATTATTAAATTAGAACAAAATTATCGTTCTACGAAGCGTATTGTTGAGTTTTCAAATGAAATCATCCAACATAACAAAAATCAAAAGAAAAAGAATATGTTCTCAGAAAAAGAACTGGGTGATAAAATTCAGATTTTCGAAGCACTTGATGACGAACAAGAAGCAGTATTAGTTGCAAAAGAAATTTTAGCATTAAAAGAAAGTAAACGCTTTGAATTCAATGATATAGCTGTGCTATTCCGAAATAATTCCCACGCAAGTAAGTTTGCAAAAGTATTCGCAGAACATAAGATTCCGCTTCAAATTACTGGCGATACAGAATTTGCTGATAGGGTAGAAGTAAGAGATATGATTGCTTATTTGAAGTTGCTAGAAAATCCGGAAGATGTATTTAGTTTAAGACGTATTATAAACAAACCAAAGCGTGGTATTGGACCTAAAGCGGCTGAATTTATTTTAGGAAATGCCCAAGGTAATATTTATGAGTTTCTTATACTCAACCAAGTTAGCAACGCAATTACAAAAGCTGGGCAGCAAGGGATTCAAGAATTAATTTCTTTCTTTGACAATTGTTCTCGTACCTTACAAGAGAATGGAATTGGTGCAGCAATAGAGCAGATTCTAAAAGAGATAAATTATGAAAAACGAGTATATGAAAAAAGTTTTTCTTGGATGCAGGAAGAAGTAGCAGAAGGATTAAATGAATTGATTCGTTTAGCGAATAAAGCTGAAAAAGAACAGGGGAGAATGTCGATTGAAAGTTTCCATGAATATTTAAAAGACTTGTATATCGACCAAGATAGTCTTTCTCCTAAAGTTACTTTAATGACGGTCCATAAATCAAAAGGATTGGAGTTTCCGGTTGTGTTTGTTACAGGATTAGACAATCTAACGTTCCCGAATGAACAAAAAGAAGATTTCGAGAAGGAATTAGAAGAAGAGCGTAGAGTGTTCTATGTGGCGGCAACAAGGGCGAAAGAGTTATTGTATGGTTCTTATTGTCTTAAGAGAGAAAAACGCGTAGAGGGCACAATGCAGGAGCTAGAAGCAGACAAATCATTGTTTTTAAAAGAAGTTTGGAATTCAGTACATATTGAAGTGAAAAAATAAGATAGAAATAAAGAAAAAACTTCCTAGAATCTTTAAGATTATTAGGAAGTTTTTTAGGTTTATTATGCGAATAAAATAAAAAGACGCATGTATACATATAGCATACGTGCGACCACTTGGAATGAATACGTTTCAGCGCGTTTAGTATAACATATTCAGAATATCGTAGTCTACAAAATATTTTGGATTTGGTTATGGGAATTATTATTGAAAAATAAGCTCCCGATAATTGGGAAGCTTACTTTTAATAGTTCATTTTCAATTTTGTGATTAAATGATTCTAACCATATTTTTAATAATCTCTCCAAGCTGTTCTTTACTTTGTTTTTTGCATTTGAAAGATGTGGAGAAATGCTTTTGCATCCTTTTCGGTAATACCGAAGGTGTGTTCAATTCCGTTTGCTTTTATTAAACAAGGTATTTCTCCTTTATCATTTACATTTAATTCATAAAAAAATTCTTCAATGTGAGTAGACTTCTCAAAATTATCGTTTTCTTCTTTGTAAGTTTTCAAACTATCTTCAAGACCTCTAATTTTTTCCTGTAATCTCTTTACTTCATCGAATAAATCAACGTTTATTTGCTCTTGGCTCATTTGTCCCACTTAATATTCCTCCTTAGGTTAGTACATTATATGATTCATTGATATTATAATGGGATTTTTTAACGTAGTAAAAAATAATAGTTTATTTTGACATAAATAAAGTTTTCGAAGAATAATAGTGTTATTATTTTTTGAATATAGTAAAATGCATACATAAAACAAGGGGAAAGTAAATATTCTTAATAAGTTAATTAAGGAAAAGAAGTTAAATTTAATTAAAAATCTAAATTAGTGGAAAATGAGGTTATCAAATGATTTCTGGATTAATATGTGGTTTACTACTAGGATGGTTTTTATCTTGGTTTAGCTTTGATGAAGTTGTTTCAAACGGTTTAAATGAATTGTTCAAACTAAAAACAACGGAATCTACTTATTACTTAATTTTTGCTGTTAGCGGTATGATTTACGGCATTGTAAAACACCTATAACATATTGAGGCTGGATAATATGAATATAGATAAAAGTGAATTAAATAAATAATTATTAAATTAAAAAGAGCAGATGAATTTCTGCTCTTTTTGTTTGTAATTTCTATTGCTGTTCTTTACAACCTTTGCAAATGAACTCCTTGTTTCTTACTGCAATGATGTAAAATTCTTGAAGTGTTTCGCAACAATTACACTTATATAGTGCTTTTTTATTTGCAGTTTTTTCGATAAACGTTAAATTCGCTTCTTTTGCTTCCTTTTTCCATTTGTCTACGACACATTCATGGCACAAAACTTGATTGTTTCTCTCAACATCAGATATATAAACTTCGCGAGTATGACCACATTTTTCAAAACGATATAATGCCTTGTCTCCGTTTAAGACCTGAAGTAACTCTAAACCTTTTTCTTTCGCTGATTGTATTCTAGAGTTCTCCAAGCAATAGGGACAAATAATATTTTTGGAATCCTTGCAATTACGTATATTTACTATGGATATCCTTTTGATGTGACTGCAAGGTAGTTTGTACCAACCAAAATTACCAATGTCTTTATCACGGCATAAGAAGATTAAGTCTTTTTCCGTCGCTTCTCTCGTCCATTTTTCAATGCTTGTTGCTTTGCCCATTTGAGCTACCATACTTTTATCAAATTGTTCTTCATCTAAGCTATCTATAAATACTCCTTTGTTATTTAAAGCTTTCATACGCTTATTTAAAATAGGGTTGCAGGTTTGGCATGAAAAACCTTCTTTTTTAACATGATGCGTATACAGTGTATGTGTATGTCCGCATTGTCTAAAACGATAAACAGCTTTTCTACTTTTACCGTTTTCTTTTTCTATGAAATCTAGCCCTCTTGAATCTGCTATAGATTTAAGTTCTTCTATATGGCATTCTTCACAATATCTGTTTTTGTATTTTCTAACATGGGATGTTCCTAAAATGATGGAATGTTTGCATTCGTTTAATTGATATAAAGCCTTTTCTCCGTCTATTTTTTTAATAAATGTCATGTCTTTTTCTTCTGCTTCTTTTTCCCATAATAAGACATCACAACCATAGCAATGAAATACTTTTTTATAAAAATCACCATTAGATATCATTTTGATGTGCCCACAAGGAAGCTTATACCACGCATTGTGTTTGGTTTTAATGTCGCGACATAGATATTCTAGATTGTCTTCGGCTGCCTTTTCTGTTCTACTTTTAAAGGCTCTTGGGGTATCTAGCATAGCTTCCATGCTTTTTATGAAGCGTTCTTTATCCCGTATGTATTTTTCATCGATTGATTCGTACCATTTATTTGTTTCACACATAATTAATCCTCCGTTTTTTTACTATTATATCATGGAAAAGCAATAGTAAATCATAATGGAATTTGCATATAAAAGTACATAAAGGAACGGAAGTTGTGTGCAAAAATACGTAATGGAACGGAAATTATGCGCAAAAATACATAATTGCACGGAAGCTGTGTGCAAAAATACGTAATAGAGCGGAAGTTATGTTCAAAAATACATAATGGAGTGGAGAGGACATGCAGTTGTTAATCGTAAGCAAACAAAAAAAGCAACCTAATTGAATAGGTTGCTTGGAAGTTTAAATTTAAATCCATCCTCTTAATTTTGATGCTTCTGCCATTTTACGAACTCCAACCATATAAGCTGAAAGTCGCATATCAACATTTCTATTTTGAGCGTTGTCGTATATGTTGTTAAAAGATTTTACCATCATTTTTTCTAAACGCTCTTCTACTTCTTCTGCTGTCCAATAGTAACCTTGATTGTTTTGAACCCATTCGAAGTAAGAAACAGTTACGCCACCTGCACTTGCTAAAACGTCAGGTACAAGTAGGATGCCTCTTTCAGTTAGAATTTGAGTTGCTTCTAGGGTAGTTGGTCCATTAGCAGCTTCAACTACAATCTTTGCTTTTATGTTATGTGCATTTTCCTCGGTAATTTGGTTTTCAATTGCCGCTGGAACTAAAATGTCACAGTCTAATTCTAATAATTCTTTGTTTGAGATAGTGTTAGTGAATAAGTTAGTAACTGCTCCGAAGCTATCACGTCTATCTAATAAATACTCAATGTCTAAGCCGTTTTCATCATGTAAGGCACCATTTGCGTCTGAAATACCGATTACTTTTGCGCCAGCTTCGTGCATGAATTTCGCTAAGAAGCTTCCAGCGTTACCGAATCCTTGAACCACTACACGAGCACCCTTAAGTTCGATTCCACGCTTTTTAGCAGCTTCACGAATACAAATCGCTACTCCTTTTGCTGTTGCTGTATCGCGACCAACAGAGCCACCAAGAACGACAGGTTTTCCTGTGATAAATCCAGGAGAATCAAATTCACGAATACGACTATATTCGTCCATCATCCATGCCATGACTTGTGCGTTTGTAAACACATCAGGAGCTGGAATATCTTTAGTAGGTCCAACAATTTGGCTAATTGCTCGAACATATCCTCTACTTAAGTTTTCTAACTCTCTGAAAGACATGTTTCGAGGGTCACAAATAATGCCACCTTTGCCTCCACCATAAGGTAAATCAACAATTCCGCATTTTAAACTCATCCAAATTGATAGAGCTTTTACTTCAGTTTCAGAAACGTTCGGATGAAAACGAACTCCTCCTTTAGTAGGTCCAACAGAGTCGTTGTGTTGTGCGCGATAACCAGTGAAGATTTTAGTGGAACCATCGTCCATACGAACGGGAATTTTAACAGTTAACATGCGAACAGGTTCTTTTAATAATTCAAATGTTTCTTCAGAGTAACCTAATTTCTCTAACGCCTTATGTATAATGGTTTGAGTTGATTTTAAAACATCATGTTTATGATTGCTTTCTTCAACTTTAATTTGAGCTCCCATATAATTGCCTCCAATAATTTAGATAAATATGACTATTTAAATCCAAAAAATAAAACGCTTACACTTTTCTTAATTAATAAAAAATTCCCTAATATGTATTTCCTATATTTTCACAAATACCTTCAACGAAAACTAGAGTAGAAGAGGTGGAATGTATAGAAGTAACGTATTTTACCAGAAAAAAATAAATCGAGAATGTTAGCTTTTATTCCGGATTATTTGTTATTATTGTCTCATCTTACTAAAGGAGTGCTGTTTTGTAAATGTTAAGTATTAGGGATTTTGAAAATAGAATCGATAAAATGGAAATCATTTATAAAGAAGCTATGAAAAATTACGAAACATTCTTTTGTGCCACAGGATTGAATGTACTAAATATAGAAAAAACATTTGCAAACTTAAGGATGGACCAAGTGAAAAGTGATATAAGGTCAAGGGTAAGGGGACTGTTCTTATTCTATGTTTCTTTAAATGAAATGATAGAAGAAACGCATTTCTCAAATTATGAAAATAATTTTATGATAGACATCATAAACGAAATATATGAGGTAATAGAAGAAGATGTGGAATGGTATAAAGAAATAGAGTTTCCTTTGTATGAATTAGGTTGTGCTTATAGAGAGAACGATTTCGATTATGACTATAAAGTGGAAATCGTTAATAAAGATGAGCAGCTAGAATTTGTAGTAAATATGTTAACGTTTTATTCAGGAAGTGTGGCAAATAAAAACGGAATTGTAGATACCAATATCCATGTACATGCAAGAGAATCGGGTGGCTATAAAAAGGTTATGATTGATTACATGATTCCTGGGAATAGTATATATAGTTTTATTCGATTCGTGTTAGAATCTGGTGCATTGGAACTAAGAAATATTGAGTTTTTTATGGAAGAAAAAACAATTTCAGAATCTAACATTGTAGTAAAAAACGATGTTAATATTTCTAATTGTGAATGTTCAGATGGTATTTTTGAGAGAATAGAAGGAACACATTATCAAGTGGAAGTAGAAGATGTATTGCTTTTCATTAAATCACACATCAAAGAGATTAAAAGAGAAATCGAAAAAGAACTAACCTACAATAAATTAGAAAATGGTCCAGATTTTCATTTATATCTGGAAAAACTATTTCATGATTTAAATGGATTAAAAATGAAAACGCTTTATTATCAGAGGTAAATTAGAGGATTTCTATTATACAGGTAATGGCAAGACTACATGGTCTTGCCATTATTTTGTTTTAAGGATAGGCATGTATTTAAATCATATTTCAACAAAAACAGCATAAAGATTGCAGATAACTACGAAAAATTTAGGAAGGTTGCAAGGGTTGTTTGATTGAAATAATTGATATAAAAAATGGTTGTTTGTATAAACGTTACACTTATAAATGAACATAAAATGTATTATTTAGCATAAATTAGTAAATAATTATAACAGTTTTCTTTTAGTTACTTGCAGTTTAGTTGCAGTTTGTGTAGAATAGGAGGCAAGAGGTGATGATAATGCTCACGACTTACGAGAAACAAGAGTTCGAGAGAAAAACAAGCTCTTTAGCGAAACAAATGTTACTTCAAGATGAAAACTATAACGTATTACTGTTCAAGGTTTTAGCAAACTTTCTAGATAGAACCAATCCTAATAAATTACAGTATAGTCAATTGAACGAAGAGATTTTAGGTAATAGTGACAAGGTAAAAGAGTACCTACAAAATGTTCTTAAACATATGGCTGATGTAGCAGTAGAAGATGATGTATACGCTCCTACATACACGACAGGACAACTTGCAAAGTATTTTGGCGTATCCATTACAACAATCAACAATTGGATTTCTGACGGTAGATTTTTAGGTGTTGAAAGAACTAAAACAAATAAACAAGCAAGGATTTCAGCAAATACCATTTGGACTTCAAGAACAGGAAAGAAATATCCAGTATCTCAAATCATTAAGGATTGGGAAGAGGAGCAAGAAGAATTAGGTACTAACAACTTAAATGACAATAACGAAGCGTTATTCTTAATCAACCAGTTGAGTTTATATGAAACAAAGTACGGAGGGGAATTCCAAAGGACGTTAGGCTTGAAAACGGAAGATGAGTTAACATCTGAAGAATCAACAGATGCGTCTGCTTGGAAATATTTCATAGAGAGACAAAAAGCAATTAATGTCTACGGGAATACCGAGAAGTAATTTTCGTTTAATCGAAAAAGAATACGAGGACGTAATTGAAGAAATCCGAAACGGTGCTGCTGGTCTCCCTTCCAACCCGCCTGGAGCGATTCGAAAAACTATCGTCTTTAAAGATTTAACAAAGCTTTCCTGCCAAGAAATCATTAGTGAAGGAATTATTGAATTTTATCAGTACGACTTCTATGATAGTGATGGCAATATTGTTATGAAGTTTCACTCTGAACCTCATGAAGATAAAAAATATCAAACAGACACAGAGCCATTCCATATGCATGTTCGAAAAGATGCATATGACTTAAAGGCTTCGGTTCGTTTACCAAACAAACATTTCAAGGAACTTGTCCAGGTTATTAATTTAATTATTATGAGTCCGCATTTGCATTATGCTTTTACTCAACAAGGTGGTAATGCAACGACTGTTCCAGTTAAAAAAGGTAAACCAGTAAAGAGAAAAAGATAAGAAAGAGCAAGGATTGATATCCTTGCTCTTTTACATATAACTAACTTCTTGTTTAAATCTTCTTGGCTTTTAGCAAAAAAGACTATCGGTATAAGCTAATGACGTTATCTTTTCTCTTGGGTTGATTTTTGTATTCAGTATAAATTCGATTAAATAGCTCCCTAAAAAATTCTGCTACCCAACTTGCTGTTGTAAAATTAAATGGCTCTGTATCCTCATCGAAAATAAATGTATTTTCTTCTATGTTGTAGCGACCAAAAGCTACAAACTCCGAGATTTCTTCACCCATATAATCCTGCCAAAAATGAATTATATAAATTTCATTATCATATTGAGCAACAATCCCTTCGCTACGAAGGTCCTTTGAGTGATAAGGTGCATCGCATACATATCCGGATTCCGGGTCGTATTGAAGGAATTCTACAAGTTCGACATTTTTGATGAAATCGGTTGGACGGATTTTGTTTCCTGAATCCGAGACGCCAAAAATGTAATGAGGGCTTTCGAACTGTTTCAACTTCTTCCAATCATTATCGAAATGTGATTGTTCGATAATGTTACTCCATAAGGAACAAAGCCAATCTAATCCCTTGCTTTTAACCCAAAACTCTAATGGATTACTCTCCGTAGAATCACCTGAAGTAGAAGGTGTTGTAGACTTACAATTTAATTTCTCCATATTTTCTTTAACAAATAAATTGTATTTCTTATCGGATTCCCAGCCAGACGTTAGCAACATTTGTTTATGATTATCCCAATACTCTTCATCTCTTTCATTGAAGTAATTATCGAATAATTCCGTGTCGCCATTTGTATAAATGATTAAATCATATTGGGATAAAAGTATATCAAGAATGTTCTTTTCTTTATCTAAATCTACTTTTTCATCAAAAAGATTGATATTGTTTAAAAAATATAAATCATCGTTTTTTCCTACGAATGAAGACCTGTAATCAGATAAGAACCTCCATAAATAATGACATAACTGAGAAATTCCGTCTAATTCAAAAAAGGAATTCGAGCCGTTATTGATAGCGAAATCGTTCATAATGAAAGGGATGTTTAGTGAATAACCAGTAATAATTCCAATCTTATTATTTTGGTCATCTATAATATCGTACCAATATGGTTGAATGAAATCCGTGCTTTCAAGGAATTCATCCGTAATCTTGTTGCTTTTTTTACTTTTTAATAACTTCAAAAATTGTACCTCCATACTCTTTACTGTTAAAGCCAGTTTATCACACGGAATGTGGAGGTAGCTAGATGCTAAAAAAAGGTTACGAATACAAGTTTGTGTTTTTCATTACAAATACATTTTTTACTTTATAATATTAAAAACTTAAAGGAGAATATGTATGACTGAAAACATGATTTATCTGAACAAACTGTGGACTGAATATTTAAGAGAGGCTATAAAATCAGAGAAGCTGAAAATCTTAATTCACTCGAATGACGAAGTAGCAGACTTTCTATTAAGTTGTGAATTCTCGCATGCTGAATCATATAGTGAAGAGTTTAGGGATGAGCATTATAGCATTATCTACTTAAAACGAAACGAGGACATCATTTCGTTCCGAAAGGAATTCTACGCGAATCGTCCTTCGAAGGTAGAGTTTTGCTTTGAAGTAGCATCAGATAAGGATGAATTAGAGAAAATAAGTGGTTTTCTTGTGGAATGGTTTATTGAATTTAAAATGCATTATTATGCCGAACATTTCGAAGCGTTGCAAAATCAAGGGGATTGTTTCATGACCTTTTTAAATTACGCGAAGTGTGATATATCCAGTATTCAGTATTCTAGGATTGATAAACAGAATATATTTAATCTTTCCGTTCAATCAGAAAGATATCGTGTTATTCATAAACAACATATCGATTCATTAGCAAGAAAAGAAATGCTTAATAGGATGTATGGCATTGTATTTTCAGATGACTTTATTAATTTGGGTGTTTTGGCTAATCTAAGTGGCATTCAGGAATCTAAAATTAGAGAAATGTATAATTTAGAAGAAAACGAAACACTAGATGACGACCAAGCAGATGAATTCATAGAAGAGCATGTTGATGTAGATGCATATTATCGAAATCAATTCGGAAATTATGGATACTTAGGTCTTTTAGGAAATGAAAAATTTCCTGAAGTGATAAGCGGAGACTTTTATATTTATCGAATGAGATAGTAAAAAAGAGGTAGCTTATTCTGTAGAAAAACAAACATAGAAGATAGAAATAGAAAATATAAGGAATAGGAGCTGTGGAATTTGGCTAAGAAAAAGAAAAAGAAAAAGAGAAGAGGACATTATTGTTGGGGATGTGATTCTCACAAATCTAATGAAAGCTTTAGTGGAAGAGGACATAGAAATCATTTATGTAAAAAGTGTAAGTCTCAAGGAATTACAAAAAGACCTAAAAAGGAGGAATGGGTTTTTGAATTGCCAAAGACGCCGCCTAATCCTTATTCCAAAAAAATAAGGCTCATTGATAGCATAGTAGTTGGAGCAACCGTTGACGGTTATTCAGAGGATGCAAAGGATTTTTGGTTTTTTAAATTATACGGTGCGATATATGTATTGGTAGAGAAGTTTGTGTTTAAATATCAACCTAACGAAGAACAAAAGTATGTATATACGGATGGCTTGTACGAGCCCGAATTAGGAGAGTCCATTTTTAATAAAGGTGGTTTATATCCAGATTGGATGGCATATGGATGGGAAGAATTAGAGGAGATAAAAAGGTTGGGTATAGAAGAGTTAAAAGTGGTTATGAATAACATACCTTGGGACGATGAATTCGCATTAGACCAGTATTTCCAAGACGAAAACAGTTTCTTTCCAGGAGATTTTACCGAAGGATTTATAGAAATGGAAGAAGAGCAACAAAATATGTTTCTGTCGTTATTAGAGCTAAAAGTAATGGTTGAGAAATTAGAATCAGAAAGAGAAGCTTTGGATGATGAGGATGATATTAATTTTGATGATGACTACTATACGACTCTAGGTGTTGTAATTGATGGTGTCTTTTATTAAGAAGAAGAAAGACAACAAATGGATTGTTGGATGGTAAATGGCATTTGGGATGAATCAAACGGGATTGATAATAGAAATAGAATAACAGGTAGTCTGAAATAAAAGTCCAGAAAATAAAATCAAAAAACAGAGTGAAGAAATTTCTTTACTCTGTTTTTTTGTACATTTTCTTATATACGTGTTATAGAAGTGGGGCTTAAAACAGTTTTTCTGTTAAATTTACAACTCGTAATTGTCGTTAAATAATGTAAATATTTTCAAAAAACCTTTAAAAGATATATGGCTATATGTTAAACAAAAGAAAGCTTCTTGATAATTTTAGTAATTTGAAGAAAGGAGGTGAAAATAAATTGAAGACTACAAAATATAATGTTTTATTGTGTTGTATCCTTATAATTTCTTTATTTATAGGAACTTCTCATTCATATGCTGCAACTAAAGGTTTAAGTGTACATTTTATAAATGTGGGTCAAGGAGATTCCATTTACATAAAAACACCCAATGGTGATGATATTCTAATTGATGGCGGGAACAGGGATGGAAAGGCTGTTATTGCTTATTTAAAGAAGCAAAAAGTGAATGATATTGAAGTGATGATATCGACACATCCAGATGCTGACCATATGGGTGGTTTAGACGATGTACTAAAAGCGTTTAAAGTTAAATCTGTATACGCACCTAAAGTTAGTCATACAACCAAAGTGTATAAGGATTTTTTAGCGGCTGTTAAAAAACAGGGATTGACTATTAAAACGGCGAAAAAAGGTGTGGCTATTAATTTAAAAGGAGTATCTGCTAAATTCATTGCTCCAGTTAAAAATTATAGCAAAAACGATTTAAATGATTGGAGTGCTGTTCTTAAATTAACCTATGGTAATAAATCTTTCTTGTTTACTGGTGACGCAGAGTTAAAATCAGAAACAGACATGATTAACTCGAAACAAAACATAGCTTCAACGGTATTAAAAGTTGGACATCATGGAGCCAAAACATCAACAAGTGATAAATTCCTTAAAGTAGTTAAGCCTTCTTATGCCGTTGTTTCTGTTGGGAAAAATAGTTATGGTCATCCGACATCAGTGGTAATTAATAGATTGAAAGCAAAAAAGATAAAAATATTCCGCACTGACAAGCAAGGAAGTATTGTTGCAACAACTGACGGAAAGAGTTTAAAATTCAATGTTAAATCAATTAACTAATGACGAGGTGAAATTATGAAGGGAATAATAGATAGATTTGAAGGAAATAAAGTTGTGGTGGAGATTGATGGGAAAACGAAGGACTTTGATAAAAATATGTTTCCTCGAATTACAAGAGTAGGAGATGTTGTTGAAATTAGTAACGGAAAAGTAAGTATCCATAAAAAAGAAACGGAAAAACTTCGAAAAGAAATAGAAGACTTAATGGATGAATTATTTGAGTAAACTCTATATAAAAGCGACTAACTAGTAGTCGCTTTTATTATTATCTATCAAAAAAATGTTTATCTCTCACATGCAATATTGTCTTTGTCTCGGTCTAATTTGAAATTTACTTTATACAGTTCACTGGAAACAAAAGGTTTATATTTTGTTTTACTTCCCTTGTTTTTTGCAGAAGAGGATTTAGCAACTCCACCTTTATAATCTTTATTCATATCTTTGCAACTTTTGTATTTAATTAACTTTGTTTTGGCATAGACCATTTCAAATGACGAAGAAGCAGTAAAAAATAAAAATAATACTGTCAATAAGCAAATAAATTTTTTAATGTAAATCACCTCTTTTTTAAAGAAATATATAACTTTCCAATATCATTTTAATGAAAGATAACTATTACTAACCTAGTTTTTATTCATCAGCTAACATAATATATTCCCATTCTTTATCTTGTGCCATACGTAAAATATCTTTCCCTTTCATATTAGCATAGTAAATATAAATGGAATCAAATTGCCTCACGACTTTTCCGTTGTATTTTTTAATATTATTAATATGTTTTTGATTTTTGGCTTTTTGGTTATTGTTTGGGCTTTCTTTTTTCATTTCTTTTTCGAAATCATTACTATGAGCAGATATGCGGTATGTAGCATTAGGATTAGCCCTTATTTCATTTGCAAATTGAGTTCTTAATACCATGCGGGGGATAATCACTCCGCCTTTCTCTGGATATGATTCAACAATGTATTCTGCTTTGATTATTTTTGCTGTATCGTTTTCTACTTGAAGTTGAATATATCCATTTTCAACAGGGATTTGTCTTCCATCGTGTTCCACCGTATATTGAGCTCCCTTACCAGGTACGGAATAGCTAATTTCCCAGTAATCTTTAAATTCGCGTGTCCCTCTGATAAATACTTTACTCATTTCGAATCCCTTTGATTTCGCCCATTCCTGTAAATCCTCATTGTTTCTAAAATAATTTGCAGCTTCTTTAGCATTTTCCGGTATATTCCTATCCGAATTTACTTTTTCGAATTCAATTGGTATATCAAATTTTAATTTTGTTCCTTTGAAACTTATCTCCATCGTTAATTTTTCATCTTTATATAATTTTCTATCATCAATGAATTTTTTAGGAGTCAATACGATTTCCAATGTTTTATTGCTATTAGGTTGAATTGAGCCAGAACCCATAACCAATGCACATCCTCGATTAAAAGCATCCTGTCCATTAACCTTCACAGAACTAATGTCTAATAAACGTTGAACTGTTGAGCTAGTATTGACAGAAAATCCGGTATCGCAACTGTCACTTGTTTCGTACCTATATATTTCGTTTCGTTTATTATGAAGGGTTGCTTTGATTTTGATATCATCAGTTTCTGAATAAGTTGCTTTATCTAAATCAACTTTAAGCTCAATTCCATCTTTTTCAACGATTAATGGCTTTTGTGAATGACTGTTATTTTGGAAGTAGGAGCATCCAGAAAATATAAATGTGCAAGCAATAAGTGTCGACCACATTTTTAACTTTTTCAAATAATCACCTCTTTCGTATATTTTTAATATCATGTTTTCTTTATAAATCAACAAACAGGTAACAATTTAACAAAATATGGTAGTTCCTAAAAATAGACAGTAGGATTTTAATTAAATTAAAAAAACACTCTTTCATCACAAAAAGATGGAGTGTTTGGTATGGTGAAGGGTACGTATGCGAATGAAACAGGGAGAGCTTTGGAAAAAAGAGTTGCAAACCTTTTAGATTCGTATGGTTTTAAAACAATTAATGAAAGAGAATATAATAAAAATCCCGAAAAACATGGAAGTGAGGTTTTGCTTACCAATGTTAAATATACAAACATTTATGGTCAACCGGGAAAATCAGAGTTTATGCTTTGTTCGCAAAAATATAATATGAAACTTCGTATAGAATGCAAATGGCAGCAATCTTCAGGAAGTGTGGATGAAAAATATCCTTATTTACTGTTGAATTGTGTAGAGGCAATGCCGGAAAAAGAAGTCATTATTATTGTTGATGGAGGCGGAGCCAGAAAGGGAGCCGTTGCATGGCTCAAAAACAATGCTAAAACAGTAAAGAATAAAAATATAAAAGTAATTAATTTTGAAGAGTTTAAAGAGTGGACAAGGTACGCATTTAGAGAAGATAACGTGGAAAATATTCTATAAATGGTATACTTGTTATAAATTAATCTAAGTGAAGAATTATAAGAATGAATAAGCGGGACACACATAAAATAGTGACAAAGAACATAAATAAAACGTCTCGCATATCACATCGGAAGAGGTGAAAGGATAATGAGTTTTAAATACAAAGAAATTGGTGAATTTGATGCTAGTAAAGCAGCAAAAGCTCTTCTTGAATTAGCGCAAGAATCAAGGTTAGAAGATGAAAAAAAACGTAAAAGTGAAGATAAAAATGATGATAAAACAGTAAAGTAAACCCGGACATGCTCAATTTGTTCGGGTTTTTCTTCATGTTTAATAATTTATATAATGCGAAAAATAACTGAAAATGTAAATTAAAGGTATAATGTGAAAGAAAAAGATTTTAGGAGGAAAAAATAATGAATACAGCTAAGTTTACTGAATCTCAATTTTTAGATTTTACAAAGGAACAAATGAAGAAGATTTTACCAGATGGCGCTATTATTACCCAAAAAGGAACAATGGAATTTGAAATTCAAAGTGATAAATGGAAGGGGGAATTAACGCTCCGTAATATTTGGGAATCATATAAAGCAAGTGGCGATATGAATCAGATTATTGAGTTTCTAAATAACTCATTTTCTGCTCAAGAAAAAATGGATGATGTTAATAATTTCGATTTAAATAAAAATAAACATATGCTATTTCCGAGTGTCCGTTCTAAAGAATTTGTTGATAGTTTAATAGATACAGATAGTGTTGATGCTAGAATTCTTGCTGAAGAATTATTAGGGAATTTACAAAAAGTATATTTCTTATGGTTTGAAGGTTATTCGGTTCCGTTAAATACTACTCTTTTGAATGTTGGTGAAGGGATTACGGAAGAAGAGGTTCAAGTAGCAGCAAAAGAAAATCTTCTCAAACAAGGTTGGATTAAACATAGTGATGCAGGTCCACTAAGAGCTGGTAAGTTCTATGTTTTCAATGAAGGAAGGCTGTTATTCCATTATCAGTTCTTTATAAAAGAATGGGTTGAAGAAAATTTAGGTTCTGAATTTTATTTTTCGTTTCCTAATAAAAACATTGCCTTAGTATTCGTACCAGATGAAAAAGCAAAGACAAAACACATTCTATATGATAGAAATTTTCTATTGGATAATACATTAATGGACTACGAAGCGCCATATCCAATGAGTAAACATGTTTTTTCTTATCGAAATGGAGATTATAATGTTGTTTTATAATTTATAGAGGGATGCTTTACAGCATCCTTTTTGTATTTAAATACGTATTCCTTTGTATAAGGAATAAAAAGTATCTGATGAAATTCAAAAAAATTAAAGAGTTAATATCTTGATAAATTAACGGATAAAGATTATGATATTATTGCGTTAAGAGCACCGTAATGCTTGAGAAAAGAGCAGGGATTCATATTCAAATCCGGGTAAGCCGAAAATTATTTACTGAAGTATTCAGAAGAAATTCAGAACAAAACCTTTATTGGTTGGTTCGTCGAATACATTGCTTGGATTTCCGTTTTTCTCATCAAAGTGTTGAGGAACATATAACGTAAATATCTTATCTTCTTTGGAAGATAGATATAAAGAATTACAGGTGAATTTCAATATGCTATTTACAGTATAAATTCAAAAAATAATTACATAGATTCTTGTTACGAGGCTATATTATTAATTTTTGTTTGCAATTCTGAAATTCCGTCAAAATGTGCAAAAATAGAGTGTTATATAAGAATGGAGGCTATTATATTGGTAACAAATACAGAAGAGCCAAAGGTTAAAATTGCAGAATTAGGTGACGTAGTAAAATTCGAAAGAAAAGAAATGGAGTTACAAGGTGTAGTTGTAAAAGCTACTGAAAACTCAGTAATTGTAGACCTAAAAATTATGCCAAATCACGAATCTATTGAAATCGATAATTATATAACAGTAGTAAACCATAAGAGATATACAATTGTAGCTAAGAGAAAAAAATAATTTTTGGGCAAGCTATAATTTTTTAGAAAAATAGAATCATAAGAAACATGCAGCTAGTATAAGTTGCATGTTTTTTTGTGATTAAAAAGCCATATTATCTATCGATAACATGACTTTTTATGTATTTAACTCTGGGATTTCATGTCCAACTCTATATTTTTCACAGCATTCATGAACAGCTCCAGCTTGCGCATTTCGTAATTTAATTCGTTTTTAAATCCCGCTAATAATAGTTGTTTTCCTTTCTCAATTTCATCTTCTTTCACATAAATTTCTCCGCTTACACTTCCAGAATCGAAACGACAGTAGGCGTAGGGATGATTCATACAAAATTCATCTAGTCCGATTTCATATTCTTTATAAATTATGTCTCCATCTTCGAGTACATAATATCCTCTTCCATCTTCCTCATCCTCGCCATCTACATGTCTATAATTTACATGGAGTTGCAATTCTGGATTGCATTTACTAAGGTGTGTTCTTGTTATTAATTCTTCTTCTGTGAAAGAAAAACCAGATGAAAATAGATGCATATGACCGTTTATCACTGCTAATTTCATAATTAACTCTCCTTTATCATGTGTAGTTATGTACAAAGAATGAAGCTTAAGAAGCTTTTTATATTACGCGAATGATTTTTTGATTTTGTTCAGAATGGATTGTTCGTTTTCTTTGGCTGCATATATGCTTTCTACAAACCATTCTCCATTAGAAGTGCGTACAATTTTGTTATCTGTATTTAATCCATTTAGTGATTCTGAAACGGTAGGGAAAGTGGTGCTTGTCCCTTTTGGAATATAGCTAAGAAATGCATAGTACATAGGATGTTCTCCAAAAACAACAACTGCATCATTACCTTTTTGGAAATGTTGAATGCCTTTTATATTATGAAATAATGACAATACTTCTTTTTCTAATTGAGTAGAGGATAATGCGTTCAATGAATTCACCTCACGTTTATAAATGTGAACATTGTTTGCAAGTAAATTCGGAAAAACCTTTCAATGGGAACAATGATTGGAAAGCTCTTATAGTGTATGATTGCATCTGTTTTAAGGCTTAAAAATCATGTATGATTAAGAAAAGGGAGTGAAAAGGATGAAATATAAGAAACAAGAAAAATACCCTCCTATGGAAAATAGTCATGCTATTTTAAAAGATAAAACCGTGGCTGTAGTGGGGTTAGGTGGATTAGGAAGTCATTCTGCTGCATACGCCGCTAGAATGGGTATAGGAACGATTATATTAATTGATGATGATGTGGTTGAAGAAACAAACCTCCCTAGACAGGGGCTATATACACAGAGGGATAGTGAGGATAATCTATTAAAAGCAAACGTTGCAGCAGAGCGATTGAAAATGATAAATCCTGATGTACATATTCAGAAATATGTTTTAAGATTAACAAGTGAAAATGTTTCTGAATTACTTGAAGGTGTAGATGTGGTTCTAGATGGAACTGATAATTTAGCGACTAGATATATCATTAATGATTATTGCTTTGCAGAAGATATTCCGTGGGTTTATGCTTCAGCAACAGCAGGTATCGGGACTGTTTCAAATTTCATTCCAGGAAAAACACCATGTTTTCGTTGCGTATTTGGAGATGAGACAGAAGAGGATAATGCAAGTTGTGATATAAATGGGGTTATTTTACCGGCATTGACAATGACGACATCCATTCAAGTAACAGAAGCTTTAAAAATTTTATTGGATAAGGACCCTTCCTTTGAAGAGATTCGATATAACATTTGGACGAGGGAAGAATCTTCAGTGGATATTTCAATTTATTTAGATGAAGAGTGTCGATGCCAAAAAAAACAGTTTCTGAAAAAAGAAATGGGTAGCACACGTATGTATATGATTTGTAATGGTGATTCCATACAAGTTCATACTACTTTTTCTTTGTCAGAAGCGGAATCCAAAATGAATCATTGGGGATTTTGTATATCCAGAAAGAATGACATGTTAGTGGAGGCTACTACAGGAGAAAATCAACGTATTGTAGCATTTAAGACAGGAAAGATGGTATTTTATCATATTGATAAACATACCATTCAGACGATTTTATAAAGGAGAAAAGAAAATGGAGAACATGATGCAGCTTAATATCGAAATTCAGGACCATACAGGGGACAGAAAATTAACGTTAAATTGGGAGCCAGGTGATAAAGAGGCTGAAGAGCATATGGAAGCCATGTTTTATGACTTACAAAAATCCGGTTATCGTTTTTATTCTGTCAAAAGAGTTCTGGGTATTTTCAAGAAGAAAGAAGAAGTAACACGTTATGACCCAAATTTAGGTGAACTTATTTACAAGAAACCAAAGAAACAGATTGATAAACCGCTTAATGAAGTGGCACCAGTTAAACAAGACCAATCAGATATCGAGAATAAAGAAGTTACGAAAACAAAAGAAGAAAGTGAAAAATCGCAAGGTTCCTTAAAAATGTACGAGGCAGAAAAAGAAAAGAAAACGAAATATGAAGACCATAAAAAGTACAATCCAGAAAAAGAATCATTAGATACTAGTCGTGATTATGTCGCAACTAAAAAAATGAGAGCTGGATAAGAGGGGAATACATAATGGAACAAGGAAAATTATATGAGGAACAAGTCCAGTACATAAGAGAAAATAAAGAAAAGATGTTTGCCTTTTTAAAGGATACAAAACTCGGATTTGGTTTAAATATTCCGGTTTACTTTTCAGCTATGGCTATATATGAACTAAAAAAGAAATACACTGTCGTTGCAAAAGAGATAGATACAGAAAAGTTTACTATTAAGGAATTCGGAACAATAATGGATGCTGTGACGGTAAAGCCAGAAGAAGATTATTCGCTGAAAGATGCTTTAAAAATTGAAGTGAAGATGAGTGTTATTGCAAGTTACATAAGAAGCATATATGGTAAAACTGTGTATCCTTCTGAGATTAGAAGAAAAGAACAGGCACTTCATAACACTATAAAAAGAGCTCAAAAGTGTATTGATGAATATTTTGAAACTCACGACGTGAATTATCGGGAGATAGCAGATATTATCGATATTTATGAATTACATGTTAGAGATAATGGAAGACAAGTTGATTTACACTTCGGTCATTTCGGTCTTTCTTTATGTAATGGAGCTACCTCAAATGACCTGATGCAGTACGTGACTAAGCAAAGAGTAGCATATAAAGAAAAATTTGAATTGGTTGTAGCAGGTAGTAGTAGAATCAAAAAGTTAGAAGAGGTTATTAGAAAAGCAAGCCAACATGAAAATGAACTTAAAACAATGCTTTCAACTCTTCAAGAAGAGTTACAGTTTTCGGAATATGCTATTCTTACTAAAACCAAAGAACAGCTGCAAACAGAAATGGAAGGCAAAGAAAAGAACCTAACCAGAATTTTTGAGTTCCAAGAGGAATTAAAGCATGAAAAGGTTTCTTTACCAAAACATGCTCATATAGATGTAAATAATCTAACTGTTTCCATTCTTAATTTTATATTTGAATTGGATAAGAAGCATGCTGCTGAATTTGTACAAGAATATCAAAATTACGAAAAGATAGCTGAATTTGTTTCAAATATAGAAGATGGTTTAAATAAAGATGAAATTAGGACGAAAGCACAATACAAAGATAACGTATTGCAAATAACTTCTCGCATTAAAAGTAAAACAAGAAATATATTAGAAGAAGGCAGACTAGGTTTGAAAAAACCTATCAAAAAGACAACAATGGTCTTGAATTGCGTGGACGGAAGGTTGTATCGACCATCAGGAGAAGAAGTGTTAACACCGGATGTTGTTTTATTTGAAATGATGGAAAAGATAAGAAACATCGATAAAACGTACCTAGAATCTGTTCAGAGAGCCAAGAAAATGCTTTTAACAGTTCTTTCGGAAGCAGAAGAAAAGTTGTTGTTAGAAGAAAATATGACCTTCTTAGAAGGCAAAGAAAACTATTATGCATTGTTAAATGCACAAACATATAATAACGTAGTGAAAATCCCTAAATTCATGAATGGTCCTGAAGACATTAAAGCACTGTGTATTCATCCAGAAGATTCACAAGTGCCAATGTATGATGGATTTGCTGCGATTGCTCTAGCTGTTAAAAGCGGGGACGAGGAGTACGTTTTAGAAAACAGTAATGAATTTAAGTTAGCAGATAATCTTAAAAAGAAAGTAATAAAAGTATTTAATTCTTTCATTCCAAATCAAAACTTGAGCATGGTATAAGGAATTGTTCATAAGGAAATATAACATGAAAATGCACCTGTATAATAAATAAATAGGTGCATTTTCATGTTTATAAACAATATATACATATTACATAACATGTATATACAAAGTATAAAAATAGTATATGTTTAGTATGTTTTTCATATGAATGACTTGTAATTCTTAGTTCAACATTCGATAAAAAGTATAAAAGCGGACTGAACAAAGTATTTTGAGGTATGAAAAAAAGTTTTTGTTGTTTTCACACCTTTTAAAAATGTGGTTTAAAATTATATGGAAAAATACTGAATGGAGTGGATATTATGGTAAATGAAAACTTAGAAAAAGAAAAAGTATATGGTGTTATTGGTAAGGAGTTAACACTAGACGATTTTCAAATATATCAAAGAAAAGGTTTTATTACTACGCAATCCAATTTGTTAAAATACAACGACAAATCATTTCAAATAGTGCGTTCGTTAACAAGTGATGAGGTTGATTTAATTTCGGCTCCGATGTTTAAGGTTCAATTTGAAGACGGATTTCAAACAGAAGCATTTATGGATGAAATCTTCGAAAGAAAAATCTTTGATGAACTAATTAAAGATGAAAACCTATTTCGCGACTAAAGGGAACATTATAGTATCATGACCATTACATTTCTAATGTAATGGTTTTTTTATAAAATTAATTTGTGTGGTAAAGAAAGTTACAAACTATGAAAAATAACCTAATTTAAAGAAAAAGAGCGTGTGAATAATAAGTTCACATGCTCTTTTTGAATTGTATTGTTTTTTAATATAAAGTGAAATATCCTATTCAGAATACGTAATTTTAGGTGAGAATAATTACTTTTTTAACATTTCTTCAGCTTGTCTTATTGTAATTTCATTCTTCTCATCACCGAATATCATTCTGGCAATTTCTAAAACTCGTTGTTCATCGGATAATTTAGTGACAGTAGATACTGTTCTTTCATCTTTAACAGATTTTCGAATTAGGAAGTGTTGGTTGCCTTTAGATGCAACTTGTGGAAGGTGAGAAATTGCAATGACTTGAGAATGTGTTCCCAGTTCATATAGTTTTTGTCCGATATGTCTACCAACTTCTCCGCCAATACCTTCATCTACTTCATCAAAAACAATCGTTTTGCCTTCTTCTGATAAGTTGCTAGCGATTTTCATAGAAAGAAGTACCCGTGATAACTCTCCTCCTGATGCGATTTTAGATAATGCTTGTGCGTCTTCTCCTTTATTTGCATTAAACAGAATGTGTACCTTAGAGTATCCAAATTCATTTAAATCCTCTGTTGTTTCTACGTTGAACATAAAAACAGCGTCTGGCATACATAGTTCTTTTAATTCTTTTAAAGTGTTGATTTCTAACTTTTTCGCTATAGTTTTACGATTTTCATGTAGTTCTTTGGCTAATACCAATAGAGACTCTCTCATTATCTTTTCTTCTTTTTGCATCCGAATAATATATTCTTCTTTGTTATCAAATGTATCTAGTTTTTCCGATACATCATCGAGATGCGCCAAAATGCCCTCAATCGTATCCGCGTACTTTCTTTTCATTTGCTTAATGGATTCCAAACGATAAATAACTTGATTTAAACGTTCTTCATCATATTCAATGCTTCCTACATAAGATTCTATTTCTCCCTTAATATCTTGTAATTCATAATAAGCGGATTCTATTCTTTCTGAAAGAGCTCCTAGCTTTTCATCATATTTCGAAGCAATCAATAAGCTTTCTTTTGCATCGTAAATTTCATCAATAACTGAAAGGGAATGAATAGAACTTTTTGCATTGCTAGATATTTGTTCAAAACTATTTAAAAATCGTAGTTCTTCTTCTAATTCATCATCTTCTCCAATTCTCAAATTCATTTTCTCGATTTCTTTTTGTTGAAAACGATACAAGTCTAAAAGTTGTTCTTGTTCTCTTCCTTTTGACATTAAATCATCTATGGATTTCCGTAATTCTTTGTAATGACTATATTTTTCTTGATAAGTATGCAATAAATCTCTATGGTGTTTATCAGCATGGTTATCAACCCAATGGAGATATTTATCCTCTTGAAGTAATTCTAAATGAGCTTTCTGTCCGCAGATTTCAATTAAATCCTGGCACATATCTTTAATAACCTGTGTAGATTGGATACTTTCATTTATTTTTGCGATAGAACGACCATTTGCAGAAATGATGCGCTGGATAATCACAATGTCATCAGGGGATTCAATATTCCTTTCTTTTAAAAGTTTGTCCATTTTTTCTGTTTTAAGAAAAACTGCTTTTAATTCTGCTTTATCTCTTCCTTTGCGTACGAAACTTTTACTTGTTCTTTCTCCAATGATGCTAGATAAAGCATCAAACAAAATACTTTTACCCGCACCTGTTTCGCCGGTAATTACATTGAAACCATCTTCAAAATTTATTATAGAATGTTCTATAATGGCAAAATCCTTAATTTCAATTTGAATTAACATGCTTCACCTCAGTAAATATAACTAGTTATCTATAATTCTATATCATTTTTATAGATAAATGTCTACAAATCTATCGTTTTTGGTTGGGGTATACCTGTATAAAGAGAGAATTGAAACCAACAGAGGTGATTATTCTGATTTTGCTTTTTAGTTATATTTTTATTTTTTTGAATAGGATTTTTACAAAACCTTTAAAAAATATAACTATCATGCGAATGCAAAGTCTTCAAAATAGATGATTCAATGTATTTTCAATCATCATTCGCTTTTAAATTAACTTCTGGGAGTGTTATTTTAATGAAAATTACATTAGCTCAAGCATTGCCGGTTCGTAACGCTATTTCTCGTCGTATCCAAGAACTTTTACAAGAACGCAATCGTGTTGCATTTGTAGAAGTAGAAAAAGGTGAGCAATACGAAAAACCGACTCGAAGCATTGAAGTTGTTACAAAAGAATTAGAAGAAACAAGAATGGATTTTAGAAGACTAGATGTGTCAGTTGCAGAAGAAAACTTACAAGCAACAATCCAATGGGACGGGGAAGAAATTTCACTTATAGAAGCTATTGAACTAGCAAAACAAATACGCGGCGAAGTGAAAGATTTAAAGAATTTCGGTAATCGAAAAAAACAAGAACGAAAAGCTTCTAATGGTTGGGGGAATACAGATGCAAATATTATTGTATTTGCAATGTATGAGCCAGAAGAATATCGTAAAAAAGCCTTGAAACTTGAGAGAGAAGTGACTCGTCTTTCGTTGGAAATCGAAAGAAAAAATCACTTTGTTGAATTTGAATTCGCAAATGCTGAACGGTATATTTAATTAAGTGCTAGACTGTTTGTGTCTAGCCGTAGGGGGATAACAAATACTTTTTCCCTCTACGGCTGGTCATAAGCCAGCAACCGCAGAGAAGTGTGGAAAACGCTTAGCTTTGTGCGTAACAAAAGCAGTTAACATTATTGTTATCAAATTAGTACATACCGGATATGTAAACTTGGGATGGAAACGGATAACGGTTAACGGTTAACAGGTTACGATGATTACGAATTACGGACGTTGGCATACGAAATAGGTTCTTCTTTTGTAAAAGAGATATTTTAAAATATAATTGCCCGTTCTCTGCTGGTTTTAATATGAAATTTAATTTTAAATTTAAAATAACATAGAGATTTATAAATAGATGACTGCTAAGAAAATTAGCAGTCATTTTTTGTTTGGTATAAAACGTTACAATTCAGAAAATGTTACACGAAAGCTATTTTGAACATAAATATTTTTTAAGTTGAAAATAAATTTTTGTATGTTATTCAGATTAAAAAACTAATTACCGTTACATTAATGTAATAAATGATACAGAAATGAAATGTTATGTTCATATTCAATTCATTTTTCAGATGTATGTTGAAAATGAATTTTAAGAAAGGGTGATATATTTGTTTTTAGCATGGAAAGAATTAAAACGAAACAAAATGCGCTATGGTTTAATTGCTGTAATGATGATTTTATTGTCTTTTTTAGTTGTGATGATTACCGGTCTTGCAAACGGATTATCGTATGACAATGCTTCTTTCATCAAGACAACAAAAATGGAGCATTTTGTACTCTCTGATGATGCAGAGAAAAAATTATTACGTTCTTCTATTTCAGAATCTGATGAAAAAGCAATGACGAAGGGTTTTGAAGAGAAAGAGTATGCACCATTACATATTAACATGAGTACATTAACGAAAGAAAAAGATGGAAAGAAAGTAGATGTAACGGTTGTCGCTGGACCAAACGTAACAAATGTAATTCCTGATATTACAGAAGGTAAAAATATTAAAGGAAATTCAGAAATTGTTGTAGATGAAAAGTTAAAGAAAAAAGGAATAAAAATCTCTGACAAACTACAAGACCCAATTTCAAAACAAGTATTTACGGTTGTTGGATTTACGAAAAATGCTTCTTTTAGTCATACAGGTATTGCTTTTATGAATAAAGAGTCATGGGATAAAATCGCGCTCCCAAATCAAAAAGAATTTAATACCATTGCTTTCACTAAACAACCATCAGTTAAAGATTCAAAATGGGAGATTGTAAGTAAAAAAGAATTGCTTCAGAATATCCCTGGTTATAAAGAAGAACAAGGGACATTAATGATGATAGTTGGTTTCTTATTAACAATTTCCGCATTATTAATTGCAACTTTCTTCTATGTAATTACATTACAAAAAGTAAAACAAATTGGTGTATTAAAAGCAATTGGAACAAGCAATCGCATACTAACTATGAGTTTGGTATGGCAATCTATTTTAATTTCTGCTTTTTCATTTGTAATTAGCGGAATTTCTCTATTTGGAGTACAACAAATAATGCCTGAAAGTATGCCATTTTTACTTGAAAATGCAACAATGCTTCTTTTTGGATGTGTCTTTGTTGTGATTTCTATTTTTGGAACATGCATTTCTCTTATTCCTATTTTAAAAGTTCATCCATTAGAAGCGATAGGAGGAAATGAGTAATGAATAGTATTTTAAGGCTTGAAAACGTAAGTAAAACATATGGAAAAGGGGATACACTTGTAACAGCTCTTCATCCTACATCACTAACGGTAAATGAAGGGGAATTTATTGGTATTGTAGGTCCTTCTGGTTCAGGAAAAAGTACATTATTATCAACATGCGGTGCTCTGCTTGCTCCAAGTACAGGAGATATCTGGTTAAGAGATAAAAACATTACGTCGTTTTCTCAAAAACAACTAACGGAAACCCGTTTAGAACATATTGGTTTTGTATTTCAATTTGCTAATCTTGTTCCTTTCTTAACTGTAGAAGAACAATTGAAATATATATTGAAATTACAAAACAAGTCTGGCGCGGAATATACAAAAGAAATTCAAGATTTACTAAAACACTTTGGATTATTAGAGCGAAAAAATCATTATCCAAATCAACTTTCAGGTGGAGAGCGTCAACGTGTTGCGATAGCAAGAGCATGCGTACATCATCCTGATTTGATTTTAGCCGACGAGCCAACAGCAAGCCTAGACTCAAAAAGAGGACAAGAAGTAATCCAATTATTATCGCACAAAGTAAAAGAAGAGAAAAAAGCATGTATGATGATTACACACGATGAAAAAATGCTAGCTTTATGCGATAAAGTATACACATTAAGAGATGGAACATTAGTGTAAAAGAGTTTCAGTAGCAAATTCTAAAAAATAATAGTAAAAATGACAGGTGAGCTAGAAATAGTTTATCTGTCTTTTTTTTGTTTATTTATAAAATCAGGAATTTTAATTCTGAATTCAAGAAAAGGAATTAAATAAAATGTTACAATTAACCCAGAAAAAACGAGGGGAAATTCAGAGGGATGACATTGAATAATAGCTTTTTACTAGATTATCCAGAACTAAAAGAACAATGGTGTTTTGATAAAAATCAAGGTTTAAATCCATATGAAATACTCTCAGGTTCTGATAAAAGAGCCTATTGGGTATGCGGAAAAGGGCATGTTTGGGATGCGTCTATTAGAAAAAGAACTATAAGAGGGCAAGGATGTCCGTATTGTGCTGGGCGTAGAGTTTCTGAAGATAATTGTCTTGCTACGGTTAATCCTGAATTAGCAAAAGAGTGGAATTACGAAAAGAATGAGGAATTAAATCCAGAATTAGTTACAGCAGTTGCGGGTAAAAAGGTATGGTGGAAATGCTCTTATAATCACGAATGGGAAGCTGCTATTAGAAATAGAAATAATGGTGCCGGTTGTCATTATTGTACAAAACAGAAAACGTTAAAAAAAGATTCAATTGCTTTTTTGTTGCCCGAATTGATGAAAGAATGGAATTATGAGAAAAACATTGGGATAAATCCAGAGGAAATACCGTTAAAGTCCACGAGGGTTGTATCGTGGAAATGCGATAATCATCATGAATGGGAAGATAAAATAATAAACCGCACTACTTATGAAAACAATGCTTGTCCTGTTTGCCAATCTCTTGCGTTTTTAAGACCGGATATAGCGTTAGAATGGGATTATGAAAAGAATTCATTGCCCCCAAATAATATAGCTGTAGGAAGTCATAGTGTGGCTTGGTGGAAGTGTTCAGAAGGTCATGAATGGAAAGAGCGAATCGAAAATAGGACCAAAAAACAAAACGCTAGCTGCCCTACTTGTGTATCTTTGTTTGTAAAGCATCCGGGATTATTGGAAGAATGGGATTTTGACAAAAATAAATTAAATCCAATGAAAATAAAACCAGGTTCGGGTAAAAAGGTATGGTGGAAGTGTATTTATAATCACGAATGGGAGTCGACAGTTGCCCATAGAGCACTTAGGGGACAAGGATGTCCTAAATGTAACTCACAAACTTCTTTCCCTGAACAATATATTGCTTATGCAATGGAAAAGCATTTTTCTGATGTTGAAAGCCGCAAAAAAGTGGATGGTGTGGAAGTAGATGTTTTTATTCCGTCTTTATCTCTAGGAATTGAATACGATGGCGTAAGATGGCATAAGGGCAAGTTAGAAAAGGACAAAAAAAAGGACCGTGTGTTTTCTTCAAAAGGGATACATATCATTCGAGTTAGAGAAGATGGTTTAGAAGAATTAGATACTTCTACAGTATTTAAAATTACGAAAGCACCAAAACCAGAAGATTTGCAGAATATGTACGTTCAATTAATACAGTACATAAATGAACGATTCTTTAAAAATAACAGAATTGTTCCTGAAGAACATATTCCGTACCATGAAGTATTAGAATACATAACCTATAAACAAAAAGAAAACAGCCTTGCGTTTACACATATTCACTTAGTAGAAGAGTGGGATTATGAAAAGAACGGGAATTTAAAGCCAACTCATTTTACACATGGCTCGGCTGTAGAAGTATGGTGGAAATGTGAAAGAGGGCACAGTTGGAAAAAGATTATTAATAAACGTTCAAAAGGAGAAAGTTGTCCCTATTGTTGCGGAAGAAGAGCGGATGAAATAAATAACCTGTCTGAACAATTTCCACACATTGCAAAAGAATGGAATGCAGAAAAGAATAAACCATTAAAACCACAACATATTACTCCGAAATCGGGTAAAAAGGTATGGTGGAAATGTGAAAAGAACCATGAATGGGAAGCTGTTGTTTCCTCTCGAACTTTATCAAAGTATGGTTGTCCATATTGTTCAAAGAAAAAATCTAGTGAAGAATATAATCTAGTGAAAACTCATTTTGAATTAAGTAAACAGTGGCATCCAACAAAAAATAATGGATTATTACCAGAAGAGGTAACACCAGGTTCGGGTAAAAAGGTATGGTGGAAGTGTGAAAAAAATCATGAGTGGGAAGCTGTTGTTGCACATAGAACAGGGAATAATACAAATTGTCCGTATTGTAGTGGCAGAAGGGTAACAAAGGAAAGAAGTCTATCGGTTAATAAGCCTCATTTGGTGAAAGAATGGAACACTGAAAAGAATAAGAACCTGACACCTAACGATGTCACCGTGTACTCCGGGAAAAAGGTGTGGTGGATTTGTAATAACAATCACGAGTGGGAAACTACAGTAGCAAATAGAAGCTATGGCACAGGTTGTCCGGAATGTTACAAAGAAAACAGAAAAAAATATACATAACTGAGTTAAACAAAAATAAGAAATACATTTTCTTTCAAAAACCATTGACTTAGTGTGAGGTTTGCTATGTCATAATCATATATAATTGCTATAACAGTAATACAAAATAACCCCTATCTCATAATTTTGAGATGGGGGTTTTATTGTCTTATAAATTCCGAAAGATAATCATTGCTGTGAACTGTTTCCCGTATTCTTCCCAATCGCTGTGATATTTAATATCCAAAATTTCTATGGGACGCATGGAAAGGCTTCGTATAAATTCGTTTACTTTTGTCTTAAGAACAGTAATGCTCTTTTCTTCGAAAAATTCAACTTCTAGACCTTTTGCTGAACCAAACATTATAATCAGCTCCCTTCATTTAAAGATGAATGGCTAATAACGTAAAAGAAATGAAAAATCAATTTTCCATGCAAAAGAAAATTAGAAACAAAAAAAGCACCGGAAAATTACCGATGCTTCGCCTTTATAATGTGAAATCTAAAATGCATATAATTATGCTTTAACTTTGATAGGAAGCCATATGGCTCAACAATAAAAGAGGTTACTTTTCTAACAATTGGCGTTGTAGTAAATAAACAAATTGTAATTACAAAAATGAGCAATAATCCGAAATCCCATATTGTTTCAACATCTTTTATAAAATGTTGTTTGTCCAATAAATAACGAATCCAAAATCCATGTAAAAGATATGTATACATTGTGTACGCGCCAAATTTACTGAAATACGTTTTTTTATGTGTAACAAGTGAAAAGAATGCTACACATGCTAAAAACATAACAACGAAATAAATAATTCTATATTCTGCTGCTTCTAACCCCGTATAACCATAATAGGAATAGGATTTACTAGCCCAAAGCCATCTCATAGATACATTGTGTGACAAATAAGTGTAGCTAAATAAGCTAATAAAAAAAACAACTGATAAAAATCGAATTACTTTATTTTTAAGATAGTCAAAATGCTGTTTCTTTAATAGATATCCCGCGAAAAAGAAAGGGAAAAATGTAAATGTTCGAAGCAAACTAAAATCTTTTCCTAATTCATCTACATAACCAGCTAAAACGGCGATTATAACAGATAAGATGAATGGAAAAGGCAATTTTGTAAAAAGAATTAACAACACATGCCAACAGAAAAGGCTCACTAAAAACCACATAATCCAATAAGGTGTAAAAAACGTTAATTCAAATTTTTCATGAAAAACGAATGAAACAAATACAGAATATATGGTTTCAAATACAAGATAAGGTAATAGTAATTTTATGATTAATTTTTTGTAGTGCCCAGCTTTTCGGAAATTTTTCGAAAAATATCCAGAAACCAAAATAAAGGCAGGCATGTGGAAAAAAAATATACCTACATACAATGAATTCAGCCATTCATTTGATTCAACAAAGGGTCTAATACTATGACCAAAAACAACTAAGGAAATTAACATGAATTTAGCATTATCAAAATAGTATTCTCTTGTTTTTGTGTTCATTTGTGTAACCTCCAATTGTAACCTCCAATTAAGAGATTATTAGTATTTTTATTTATTTTTCCTAAAAAATAGATAATTCAAAAAACAACAGTAAAAAACCTCTACTTAAACATCTAATGAAGTTTAAGTAGAGGATATAATTGCTATGTTAATTATCTTTAGAAGAACGTTCTTCTTGGTATTTCAATCCGAATCGTATTAATTCATATATCGCAGTAGACCGATTCGAAATCATTTCATCATTTTGGTATTTCTCCACTTTTTCTAGTAAATCCGTAGGGAATCGAAGCGGAATATTCTTTCTTTCCAAATTGGAGATACCTCCTTGTATTCTTTTTGTATATACATATTATATACTTAGTGTCTCCAATAAACAAGATATTAAACCAAAATATTCTAGAAAATCAGCATGGAAAGTAAAGGAAATACACATAAAAATTAAAATTTAAAGAAGAAATAAACATTCATTATTAACACTGAAAGAAGGCATTCTAATGAAAAAAATGGTTAGTGGTATTTTAGTTGCCGGTATATTGTGTTCCGGTTTAGCAACTCAAACAGTTAGTGCGAGTACAGATGTAAATCCAAATGGTTTAAAAGAAAAAAACGTAACAACCGCAAATAAATTGGTTCCAAATAAAAAAGATATTCAAATTATTATTGATGACATTGAATTTGTATTTGACTCGAAACCTATTATGAAAAATAACCGTGTCCTTATTCCTTTTAGACAAGTCACAGATTATATAGGAGGAGACACGAATTGGAATAACAAAACAAAAACAATGACTGTTGTATATAAACAAAAGAAAATTGTATTAGAAAATAACAAAAACGAAGGAACTGTAAATGGTTCGAAAAAGAAGCTAGATGTTCCCGTTCAAATTATAAATGGTAGAGTGTATGTTCCAATTCGTTTTGTTGCTGAAGGTTTAGGAGCGAATGTATCTTGGGATTCAAAAGACAAAAAAGTAAACATTGATATTTTTGAACAACTATACACGCATCATTTCTATTCAAATGCAAAAGGGGAATTGGGTACGCCTATAACTCCATATCAGTATGGTATAAGATATAAGCAAGGAATCGCAGAAGGACGAGAACTTGTAAGTGTTACAGATGTTCGCGATATAACAGATAATAGTGAAGACCATATGATTTTCCGAGATGGTGCGTTTAATATCGGAGGTAAGTTACAACATACATTTTTATCAATAAGAAGTAAGGTTGCAAATGGAAAAGCAACTCACGTTCAATATTATGTTAATGTTCTTGATGAAAAGGACAACATAATATTCGAAAAAGAAGGCGAACTTGCAGACGGTTCATTAGAGAAATACATGAATTATACTGGATTAAAGGTATTAGAAGATATAGGATATACAAAAACTCAAAAATAGATAACGTAAAAAATAATATAAAAAAAGCTGATATATGATATATATCAGCTTTTTTTCTACGTAAGAGTTAATTGATAATCAACGGAACCACGTATAAAACAATCTTTTTTGCAATTTGTTATACAATTTTTTCTTATCCATAATTCCCCTCCTCCGTGTCACGTAGAAGATTCACTTGCCTACATAGATAGAAATGCATCAATTTTTGCTGTAAGTTGAATTTTATCTGTATCTTCAAATTGAATACCGACTAACTCATTCATTGCCGTAATTAATTCAATTAGGGCTTCTTTTGTGTAAGTATAAGCAAAGAAACAACCAGATTCTGAATCAAATTCAATATCTTTGTGATTCGGAGAAAAAGAGAGTTTTACATCTAACAATTCTTCTAAGCTTTCGTGACTTGTAAAATCAGAATAAAGTTCACTAAAATCTCCTGAAATCATAAAGCGCTCTAATTTGTTATTTTGAATCCAAACACTAAAATCAATAATTCCAGCCATAATGTTAATTGATACAGATTTTGCATCTTCTTTTATTAGAACTTCATAATCTTTAATTGAAAACGCTTTATTATTTATTCTGAATTCTTCTAATTCAGTACGAGTAATAAGAGGACCCATTAAAAAATTAAGAAAAACCGCTGTTCTCAAAATTGCTTGTTGTGAACCTGTCCAAATTTTAAGTCGTTCTTCATCAGCATCTAAGTACAAAACATCATGTTCAGAATTAATTACATAGTCTAAATGGTCCCGAAGCGCTTCATTGGTTTGAAATCCATTAATTTTCCCATTAAAATTTTCTTCAATTATGAATTTCCCTTTTGGTAATAAAGAAGCAGATAGGGAAGGGCTAGGTATATGTATTGTTAATAATCCCAACTTTGCTTCATAGTTAGTATGAGTTGCCATGATATTTCCTCGCTTTCTGTGCGGTTCATTTCTAATAATAGAATACCAAAAACAAATTTTGAATAGGGAGAAAAAAGCGGTTTTTTTCTAAGATTTTAAACATTTTTAAAGTTCCTTGAGGAATAACTTAACTTTTATTTCAAACTTTGAAAAATAAGGGTTATTTTTGGGAAAGCATAGAAAAAAAGACTAGAAAATGCTAGTCTTTTTCAATAATAGTATATATTGTTTTAGGTTATGTATTAGCAATTTGTTGAATGCTTTCAACATAGTAACGGCAATACTCTTCATTCATTCGGATATTCGTTCTTCGTTCTAATTCAATTTGGTCAAAAATAAATAGTTCATTGCTTCTCCAACTAGCAGAATTGATTATATAACCTATACTCATACCAAACATTCCTGCTGCACAAATTACTTCTTCATGAATATAGTCATCTGTTTCTCCAAGCATATAATTAATTTCAGTTTTACTATACGACTTCTTTGGTTTGAGAGATAAAAGTAACTCACATAAAACATTAATAGCACATTCAAGTTTTTCCACGGAAGTATAATTCAGCTCGTGATATAGAGCATAGGGTTCGAAATTATTATATTCTTCGGGATTAATGCTTTTTTCAGTAAGTATTTTGTTCTGTTCTTTATCTACATAAAAGTTAAGATGTTTTGTTACAATTGGAGTTTCGGTTGCATGTAATGATATGTTATCTAATTCTTCTTGTTTCATAAATTCGTTAAACGATAAAATTTCATCTTCAATTAAACGATTCGATTTCCAACCTTCTGTTTCAATTAGTTTGGAAAAACCAACTAATAAAAACATTATCAAAGAAAATAATTCAGAATTTATTTCATTAGAGGATTGATTAAGTAAAAATAAAGAATGATGAGTTAGTTTCTCAATCATATTCTTTTGATATATCACTCCATCTTTTCTAGGAACAAAATAAAACTCCGTAATTCCGAATAATTTATCCATAAAGTCATTAGTAGGCATAGATAAAGAAAGGAATTTTTTGATTTCCATTCCTTGTTCTCGTCTTTGCTTCTTTTCAACATAGGTAATATTTTCTTCTAGAGTTTGATATCGATTAAATAAATATTTTTTAGACATAAGAAAAATTCTCCTTTGTAAAAAGGTTATTCGCCTTTTCATATTTTTATAAATAAAATCACAAAAAAGGTTGTTTGAGATGAAAAGCTGGTTAGGTTTTTCATTGCTATTCCTGAAAGAGGAATATACAGCTAGTTGTTGGTCAAAATGAAATATGAATAAACGAAAAGGGACAAGGTATTTCCTGTCCCTTTCATAATCAACCGATTGTTTGTTTAATTACGTATGTTATTTGCAATGTTGCATCATATGCTTTTGCTACATGTGTTAAGTGAGCCATAATTTTTTGTTGTTCAGCTAAGAAAGTATTTACTTCGCCGAATTGGAGTTTAACATTGAACTCGGCATCTTCCTTTGTAATTCCAAGTAACTCGATTTCTGTTTTCTCTTGGAATAGTTTTACCTTAGCGGTAATCTCATTAATGATTTTTCTGTTACGAATCATTTCGATTAGATTTTCACCAGGGAACAAGAGTTCACTTAATATCTCAATACTTTCTTGAGCATCAACAGTGCCATAAAGGGCGTCCGTGATAATCGATTTTACTTCTGTAGGTTCAGTTGCAGTTGCAGTGGCAATCGCAGTTGCATTACTCATTGTACATTCCTCCGTTAGGTATTATCAATTCAAAGCTATATGTGCTAACTTATGAGTTCATTATACGAATTTAAAACATAGAAGTGGGGGAATTCAAAAAAAACTTTATCAAATTCATAATTTTTTTTGAAAAAATTCAAAATTAAAAAGAAGAAAGGGGAAAAATGATAAAATCAATATGTATATGTCTCCAAATACAGAATCTCTTTTCTATATTATGTAAACAAAACGAGGAAATTCTACCTTTCTCTATAATTTTTTTAGAGAATACGTTTCATAGATATTAGTAATGGGGGAAATAATATATGAAAAATACAAAGAAGATAGCTTTTACAGTGCTTACTACAATTGGAATGGGGTTGGCTTTTACTCAAGTAGTTCAAGCAGATAGTGCACCTGGAGATGTTGTAGTTTCATTAGGGAAGGATTTAACGCCAGTCCAAAAAACTTCCTTATTAGAAAAAATGAATGTACCGAAAAATGCTATTTTAATAGATGTTACAAATGCAGAAGAAGATAAATACTTAGGTAAGCTGCTTCCGAAAACGACAATCGGAACAAGAGCAATTTCGTCTGTTAAAATTACAATTGGTAATCCTGATACTGGTATCAAAGTTCATGCTGATAACATCAACTGGGTTACTGAAGATATGTATAAGAATGCTATGATAACAGCAGGTGTTAAGGATGCTTCAGTGGAAGTAATGGCTCCGTTTTCTGTGTCTGGGACAGCTGCCTTGACTGGTATTTTCAAAGCATATGAAAAAACGACTGATGTAAAAATTACTGAAGACCAAAAAGAAGTTGCAAATGAAGAGCTTGTAAAAACTGCGAAACTAGGGGATTCTATCGGGTCTGAAAAGGCTGTTGAGTTCATGGAATTAGCAAAAGCGGCATTAGCAGAAAAAAATCCAGAGAATAAAGCAGAAATTGAAGCGATTGTTGATAATGCAGCAACTGAAACAGGCGTTCAATTGACGAAAGAAGAATCTGAAGGCGTAGTGACATTATTAGATAATATGAAAAATGCTGGTGTAGATTTTCAACATATAAAAGAGGGTTTATCAGTAGCTAAAGAAAAAGTGAACGCTATAATAAATAGCGAAGAAACAAAAAACATAATTCAAAAATTAGGTGACCTATTTAAAGCAGTCGTAGATGCAATTAAAAGTTGGTTTAATTAATACAAAAAATATTAGAGAATAGAATCATAAAGGTGGTAGATGGTAATATGATAAAAATAGTTTGCCGCGCATGTGGAAGCGATGATGTAAGATTAGTAAGTGAGGTATCTGGTTTGCAACATTTATATTTTCAATGTAATGAAGAAGGTTGCGAATACAATAAGGAATATGTTTTTACAGCAACTGAAGATTCTATAAAGGTTGAATGAAAAAGCAGTGAGTGAATCTCACTGCTTTTTCTATTATTGATTTTCGTTAAGGATTACATAATAGTTAAAAATCCAAACGAACTGATTGAAACAATTAAAGTTAACAAAGCGGCAGAAAATAATAATTCATTTTTGGATTTGAATTCTTTTTTCTTAGAAAATACTCTCTCAATGTATAGTAGGGGAGTGATTGTTTGAATAGAGCTGAAAAAAACCTTTTTGTCTTTTATATTCTTTAAAAAAGATGGGTGAAACGAGCAAATAGACAATCCATCTGGAGTTAAACATTCAATGGTTGTTGTTTTAGCCCTATTAATGTTTTTTCCCTTTGATACTCTATTGATTTGAATCCTCTTTATGTCCTCATAATAGATAATCTGTAGCCCTAATATGGAGCGAAGAACCAAAAAATCATCATAAAGGAATAACCTTTCGTATTTTAGTGTAAAGAAATATATGATTAGCACCAATGAAGGAAGACTCAAAAGACCGATGACTGTTTCTAAACTAAAATCGAAAAGTAAGAAAATAAACCCAATCACAAAAAGAAGAACGAATCCAATATGCGGTACTAATACATTCCGTTTGAATTCATAATTAGATTTCAAAAAAATTCCTCCTTTCGTTTCTTGTACAAATTGTGGTGTTTTAAATAATATATACAAATAAAAAAGTAAAGAAAAAATGAAATTAAATATAAGGTGAGTTTTTGTGTAAACAGAAAAATGTGTGGGGAATAATGAAAGTGCGTAAAAACAGTAATAATAACGGTTTTTACGCACTTTCATTTTCTTTATATGTTCTAATTAAGAACCACTATGAGTTGAACTAGAACCAATTCCTTTGCTAATTTTAGCAGAGCTAGATGTAGATGTACTAGATGAATTGGAATTATGTGTTCCAGAAGTAACGTTTGGATTTTTGTTTAGATTAATACCTGAATTTGAAGTTACAGGTTGTTTTACAATGTTAACTGTTTTAGGAGGCGTAGTTGGATGAATCGAATTTGTCTTATTCATAAAACCTGATTGATTTGAAATAGGGCTGCTACTACGATTTGACATTAAAAATAACCAATAAGGAAATGTTGAGCCATATGAATTTGTTGTACTAGTCGGTTTCCCGTTTTTATTTAGGTCGGCAATAAATGCTTCCAATTCTTTTTCGTTGTATTTACAATTGTTTTTTTCTAAATAATTTTCAACAGCCTTGATATCAACATTTGGATATTTAGCATAAAGATGGTCCAACTTTACTTCGCCGCAAGTATTTGTTTTCGTTTCCTTTGCTTGTTCGACTGTCTTTATGGGTTTTGTTGCTTCCTGTTGTGTATTATTAGTATTGGCACTGCATCCAACTGTAGTTGCTGTAAGAGCAGCTATAATGCCTGTCATCATCTTTTTCGTTTTCTTCATAGTAGACTCTCCCCTTTAGTAAATATAACTACATAATATTAATTAAATAGATAAATTTGTGAGATTTACCTATTTTTCTTGTTTTATCAGTAAAAAATATCGAAGTTTCCATATGTTTTTAAACAAATAAAATCATAATGGTTTACAATAGCTACCAATCAAGGAGGTGTTATATGAAGTTTTTGCGGTATATATCAATAATTTTAGGAACAATTGCAATATGTTTTACTGTTTCATATATAGTTATGCCTAAAACTATTTCAAAAAACGGATATCACATGGATTGGGAAGGAGAAAAAGGAAAGCCTATTTTGCGTATAACTACAAGTGATGGTGGAAATGGAGGCTGGATGGGAGCAATCGAAATAAAAACAAAAATACAAGAGGAAACTACCTACGTTTATATAAAAGGAATTTATAAAGGTGTTTCTTGGGAAGTAGGTCCTAATAGATATGAAGTTGGGATTCCTATCAAAAATAATAAAGTGAAAGTGATAGACAAAGATAATAAAACTCTTGCTAATTTGCACGTACCAATAAAGTTTAGAAATTAAGATTAATACTAATTAGGTGTTAGTCTTTTTTGTTGTTGGAGAGATAAAAGAGTGCTTTTACAAAAAAATAATTAAAATAAAAAACATGTTATAATTTGAAAAAGAAGCCACAGACTTTAGTTTTTATTTACAAAAACTAAAGAAAAAAGGAGAACTAACATGTACAGCTTAGAACAAAAATCACACGAATTATATAAAAATAACCGTTTTATGGACATCAACATTGAAGAACTAAAGTTATCTTTAGATGAAGTAAATCGGATGCATTTGGACGAAATGGTGGAATTATCTTCGGTTGTTGTTGGACCGCATAACGCCATTCCATTTGGGCGCAAATCGTTGGAATTGAATGGTCGTCATTATATCATGCAAAAAGTATTTGAAAACGAGGGACTTAATAACATGTCAGTTCCAGATATGATTCAAGAGCTTATAGAAGAAAAGGGAAAGGTATCAGACGAAGACATTTTGCAAAAGCATCCAATGTTATTTGATTATTTGGTTCATTATTTTAAAACACCAGAAAGGTATTTTAGAACTTATAAGATGGTCCGAAAATATGCCCATTGGAAACCTAGAAGAAAGCCATTAGTATTAATTTATTCGGAGCTAGGAAAGCGTTTCGAAGATTTAGTTGGTAAATTATTACAAGAAGTTAATATTTCCTTTACTAAATATAACTCTGGAATTAAGGGGTGTGAGCCGGATTTCATTATAGATGCATCGCATTGGATTGATGCGAAGCTAAGTGAACATACAGTTTTTCACTCAGAAACAATCAAAAAATATGAACCGCATATCGAAAAATTGACTATCATTTATCTCCGAAAAACTTCACAGTTGGAATATAGAAGAATGGTAACTCCAAAAACCGAATTAGTTCATATATCTCATTACATGGAGTCTTTATCACCAGAAAGACGCTCTTATTACAATGAGATTTTAAAAGATATAGAAGAAAAAACACTGAAACATCTAAAATAAATTCATAAAAAGGATGTTTTTACAAAGTTGGTTGCTTTTTTATTCTATTGAAAAAGGATATAATTGTTATTAACATATAAATTAACGAAATAGGAGAATAATATAATGGAATTAAAAGGTACATCGAAGTATAATATTGGAGCAGAAGTATATACAATTGAAGAAGATTACAAATACCCTCCGTGCAGTAAATGTGAAGGTACCGGTGAATTGGAATTGGTCATTGGTGGAACAGTTCCTTGTACTGATTGTTATGGTAAAAAAATCGATGAAAGTGAACATTTAGAAGTGATGTTCTATAAGCCGACAGAAAGAATCAAAATCGATACTGTTGGTATGCAAGTTACGGAAAATGAAACTGCTATAATTTATTGGGGAAAGAATGAAGAGGGTTATAGTGTGGGGATTGTTGAAAGTGAATGTTTCCCTTCATTAGAATTAGCGGAGCAAGAGTGTAAAAATCGCGGTGAAAAACTGACTGATGAATTGTAAATTGATGTAGTGAAAAATAAAGACGAATGCCTATTATAATTAATAATGTTTGTACTGAATTTACGAAAAAGTAACCATAATCCAAAAACATGGTATACTTTGAAAGTAACATAGATTTGGATTTTATCATACTATTGATATACCGAATTCATATAAAAATAAAACAAGAGAAAAAGGAGAATTAATATGAAAAAACGAACAAATATCCAGGATTCTTTTTTAAATGCGTGTAGAAAGTCTAAAACGCCTGTAACTATTTATACTACGAATGGGGTTCCTATGATGGGAAGAGTAGAAGCGTTTGATGACTTTTCAATTCTCCTAATTGATAAAGAAAATACCCAAAAACTTATATATAAGTCCGCTTTATCTACTATTGTGCCTAGTAAAGAGGTAGCATTAGTATTTAATGAAGATAAAAAACAGTGAATACAAAAAAGCAGCTTTTAAATTATAAAGCTGCTTTTTTCTTGTTTAAATTACTTTTTTAATTGTTCAATTAAGTTGTTTTTTATAATCTTGTCAGACATATCTAATCGCTTTAGTAGGGAAGGAAGAACTTTTTGACAAGATGATTTAGTAGTTTCTTTTAAAGTTTTTAAATCATAACATATTTCGTTTCCACCTCTATTATTGAAATAAAGGTCGTTAGAAACAAATCCCCCGTCCCTTAAAACAACATAGTGTTTAGAAGTAGTTAATAAATTTTCTCCAAACATATATTTTGGTTTTTCTTTTCCTAAAAGATGAAATAAAGTAGGAGCTGTATCAATCAATCCTCCAACCGTATCTACTTTTTTGATAGCATCTTTGTTTCCACCAGGAACATGAAAAATTAAAGGAATTCGTATATCTTCTAAGGATAATTCTGGACTATTTAATTCCATTCCTAAAAATTCTGCTACTAGCGGGGATTTCTTGATGAAAGTAGTATTGTGGTCTCCATATGTAATAAAGATTGATTTATCCCATAAACCACTTTGTTTTAACTGTTCAATAAATTGACCTATTTGGGCATCTACATAGTTAACAGCATGTAGGTAGTCTCCTAATTCGGTTCCTTCTAGTTTTCCAATTTCAATGGTGTTTTTGCTATTTGTAAAATTAAATGGATGGTGGCTAGATACACCAACAATAAAAGCATAGAAAGGTTGCTTCTTCTTAGATAAAATGGTTGCGGTTTGTTTTAATAAAGAACCATCGCTTAAAAAGGGTCCTAATACTTCATCGTTGTTCAATTCTTCAATACTATAGAATTTATCAAAACCTAAACTAGTATGTGCTAAATAGCGATTCCAAAATGATTTGGTATTGCCATGAAACGAATACGCTCCATATTCTTTGAGGTTATTTGCGGTTGAATCAAATGTGTTTCCAGGAAAACGAACATGAACAGAGCCAGTAGGTAGTGGATGCAGTGAAGCATTCACTAAAATTTCTGCATCTGATGTTCTTCCTTGTCCAGTTTGGTCAAATATATTGGAAAAATAGAAACTCTCTTTTGCTAATTTGTTTAGATTAGGCGTAATTTCTTGTCCATTGACAGTTTTGCCAATAACAAATGATTGAAGAGATTCAAATTGAAACACGATTATATTTTTGCCTTTTGCCATTCCATAATATGCATCTTTTGAATCGTTTTTTTGTTTTTTTGTAAACCAATTATCTATTTTTTGCAGTTCTTCTTTGCTAATGTGCTTTTTGTTTAGATAGTTTTCTTCAACATATTTCTTAATGTCCCATCCATGAAAGCCTACGATACCAGTTATTCGATAAACAGCAGCATTGGAATAAGATTGTTCAAAAATGTCACTACCATTTTTTTGTACATAAGAATGTACAGGGAGCCACATCATTGCTGCGCCTACGGTAAAAGAAAACCCAGTAAGCGATAATCGCTTTTTCCAATTGAGTGTTTTTTCTGTCTTAAATCGAGAATTAAAAATTAAACATAGAATCCAAAAAGGAATAGAAATAAACGCTGCCAAGTCACTTGGTTGAATTAAATATAAAATACTGTCTTTGATTCCAAGTGTTTGATTGGATTGAGAAAGTACGGGGATGGTAATAAAATCACCAAAATAGCGATAGTAAACTAGGTCACTGAAAAGAATCGCACTATAAAAGAAATCCATAATCAGCATTCCTAAAACTCTTTTTTGATTCTTAATTAGAAATAATACTGAAAACAGCAATATGGATGACCCTAAACTAATAAATATATGATAGTTGTTAGAGTATTTCATATTAAGTTGGTTTAAAAACCAATATTGCTTAGAAATCCATATGGCTACAAAAAATATACTGGTTATTACGGAAAATATCTTTGTTCTATTCATTTTTATCACCTAAAAGATGTTTTTATAAATTATTTATGAATTCCTTTTAGAGGGATTTCTTTGATATTTTCCAAAGAAAATGTATTGTGAAAGAGCAAATAATGATGAGGTGAGTTGTTATGAAATTAAATATTGAACAAATTAAAGAAATCATCCCGCACCGTTATCCTTTTCTTTTTGTAGATTCTATTGAAGAATTAGAACCGGGGAAACGAGCGGTAGGTAAGAAAAATGTTACAGCGAATGAAGAAATTTTTAATGGACATTTTCCTAATTACGCTGTGTTCCCTGGATGTATTACATTAGAAGCTTGTGCACAAACAGGCGCGGTTGCCTTATTATCGATGCCTGAGTATGCAGGAAAAATAGCATTTTTTGCTGGCGTTGAAAAATGTAGATGGAAGCGACAAGTAGGACCAGGAGACACTTTGATTATGGAAGTAGAAATGCTTTCAATCCGTCGTGGAATTGGTAGAGCTAAAGCAACTGCAACGGTAGATGGAGATTTGGCTATGGAAGCAGAAATGATGTTTGCTGTACAAAGATAACAAATCCAAAATTATTATGATAACTTTGGTATAGAAAAAATAAAAAGTATTATGGAGAATGGAGTCTAATTAGTAGGCTCCATTTTTTCTTGGTAAAAATCATTACGAACTAAAAGTTTTATATGGAAATTTGTTGGTTTATCATAAAAATATTCAGTGGATTTTTTGGGGTGAAAAACAGAAAAAATTAGTCGAAAAATTACACTTTTTTAGATTTTTATGTATTATCATAAGGATTTAAAAACAAGAGGAGGCTATAGCATGTCAAAAAAAGTTCTATTCGGCTTAGATAACGTGTTGATAGATAGTTATCGGAATAGAAATGGCGAAGTGGTTATCGAACCAAGACCAGGGGTATTAGAATTACTAGATAAACTACGTGAATTAAAAAAACAAAAAGAAGTTGAATATGTTTTGTTTACAGGTCTTCCAAAAAGATGGGTGAAAACCGAAGTTGATGTTTTGGGGGCGCAAAACTTTTTTGACAATATCGTTTCTAATGAAACGTATTTAGCAATTAAGCCGGGTTCTATAGAAGATAAAGTTTTTGGTATACATAGTGAATTCTACGGTTTAAAACCGTTTACTGTTATAGAGGGCGACCTTTTGCTTATTGAAGATAATCCTATTATGCAAAGAGCAGGAGAAGCCATTAAATCAGAATATGAAATGAAAGATTTAAATAGAGTAATTGATATTTGTAAGGTTGATTTTTATGAATCCATAGACAACAGAAGATATGACATAATTGATGAACTAGAGGAAACTCAAGAAAAAACGGCTTTTAATATAAAACGTATTCAAAAAATGAGAGAAAATCTAGATACAATAATGGAAAAAGGTATGCTCGAAATGGAGAAAATTTACGATAATATTGTTCAGTTTGCTTCTGATAACTTTGTTCCTTCACAAAGAATCAATAAATATCTTCCTGTAGAAGACCAAGATGATTTTGAGTCGCAGCTCCAGAGGTTGATAGACTTACATTTTTAATGAATGCCCTATTATGGGTATTTATTTTTACTTAAATGCTGTTTTTTTAACAAAAAAATCCAAAGCATGGTAGACTTTAAAAAAATTTTAGGAGGAACAAACATGTTTCATGAAGGAGAAAAGGTTTACCATAGAGGATTAAAAGAGAAGGGGACATTTGTTCGATACGATAAACTGGATACAGATACAGCGCATGTAATTTTTCTTGAAGATGGATATTACGACACAAAGAGAGTGAGTATCTCATTACTTGAAAAAGCAAAAGACCATAATGAAGTATTAAAAACTTCAAAAGGGTATATTTCCTATGTTGGTTTTATTGGTGGGGGAGATATGGCTATTAGTGTAAGATTCATAGACAACATTGATGATGCTAAGAGGTTTAAATCTTCATTTTTAGATGAAACTCCAGTTCGACTAGAATCAATTGAAGAACAAGCAGGAGAAAAAGTGCAACGTATACTTGTGAAAACTGTCCCAGTTGAAGAAGAGAAGTAAAACATTAGAAAGGTTTAACCTAGATAGAATTTTATCTAGGTTTTTTTAATTTCTGTATTTTAGTAATTAGGACAGTAAAAAAGAACTCGGTTTAATAACCAAGTTCTTTTGTGATTCATTGTCTAATTCTAATATAATTCTTCTCCATGAGCTTCTTTCCATCGAGCCCATAATTCTAAAGCACTTAATGTTGCTAATGCTTCATAGTTATTTTGAGTTACTTTATCAACATATTCTAAATCGTATAAATCATAGCAAGAATCCAATGATTGACATAGAGATTCTAGTGAATGATAGCGGCGAAGAATATCATTTTTTGATAAATTTGTTAGTTTCTCAGGTAAAGCCTGACTTCTATCATTTACCGTAGATTGAACTAAGTGGAGTGTATATTTGTTATCATGACCATCGTTTAATTCGATAAGATGTTCTGAACTACTAATAATTGCTCCTTGTGTACCAACTAAATTTTCTGCTTTCGTTTTTAACATTTCTTCTGCAAATGGTTTTTCATAATAAGTTTCAACGTTAATCTCTAATTTATTAGATTTTGATAATTTTGTTTCCTTTAAGATGAAAATTTTGTTATTTGGCATTTGTATGCACTCCTTAGTTTTTTATTATTATAAGAGAATTTTTTAATTTTAGGGAAAAATAGGTGATAAAGTTTATGCGGTTCTTCGGAAATTAAACAAAAAGAAACACGTTATATTTGCGTGTTTCTAAAATGATAAATTTGGTTTGAAATATCTTCAAGCTCGCTTTTATTAAGTAAAGCGTTGATATAACGAGTCGGAAGACTTTCATAACCACAATGTGTTCCATATAGACCTCCAGCAATAGCTCCTATCGTATCTGTATCGTCACCTACATTAGCTGCTCTAACAACAACTTCTTCGAAATCTTTAGACGTATAGCATAAGTGTAGTGCCCAAACCAAGGTATGCAGGACAAATCCATCTGAAGGAACAGAAGGGTTTATTAATTCTTCTTTGGGTAAATTTAATTGAGAGAAAGACTGTTCAATTACAATCTTAAATTCATTTCCGTTCAGAATGTTTGCTATGGCTTCTGTATAAATGGAACAACAATTAGCAGCAAGAACATCATAGTGAGTTAAACTAGATTGTTCCATAGAAATGTGCTGTGCCTTCTCTAAATCAGGTATTAATAATGGGATAGGAAGGGTCCTCATTAATGAGCCATTCCCGGCACTTTTGCCGTCTAAAGAATCATGTGCAGTTAAAGCGGCTTCTTTCCATGAATTATGCATTTTGTAGTATTTCAGTGCAATCCTTGTATTGATTCCGATATCTTTTGGACTTGAATGAAGCCAGTTCAAAAATTCATTTCCAATTTCTTCGATGGGATTGTCTTTGTTGTTTAAGATTCCTCGCGCTACGCATAATGACATAGCAGTATCATCTGTTGTTTCTCCGGGTTTCCAGTTAAACATACCTCCGCCTATCATTTCCGTAACCTTTCCTCCAAATTTATATTCAATTTGTGGTGGTTTGAGAAACTCAGTTGGAGCTCCTAGAGCATCACCAATTGCAAGCCCAAATAAACCACCTTTAATCTTATTTAGCATATGAAATCATCTCCCTCGACATAAAGTCTTGTTATTTATATACCAACAAAACAAATAGTTCCTTTAAAAAAGCTCCCCTGTATAAGGGAGCAAATATGAAATATTGTTTTATTCTTCGGTTGAAAATGGGACTTTTAATCCATCATGTAAAACAATGAATAGCTGTCCAGACTCTTCAACTATCTTGATTTGTGTTTCATTGTATTTTTCGATAAGGCTTTTGTGTTTCTCTGCTGCTTTTTCTTCGCTAAGAATAGCAAATAATTCTTTTATTTTTGCTAATAGCGGGAAAGAATACAACATATTGTTGATTAATTCGTCATACTTTTCGTCTAAATTTAAATCCCATAAATAATCCGTAAAAGAAAGACCATCTGTTTCATAAGCTTCAACCAGAGCACTATTTACTTTCCAATCACATATACTGTAGCTGCCTTGGTCATATATTTCATGGCAAGCTATAGTGAAATGATTTGGTTCTTCGAACTCTAAATCACCTTTAAATTCTACGCTAAATTCCCAACTAGTGAAAACCTTTGGATAAGAATGACCTCCTGTATCGATGTCAAATGTATCTTTAAAGATATTTGGTTCCACGAAATGTAAATGACTAAGAAAATCTACAACTTCCTCTGTGGAATTAGATAAAATCCAAAGTCTTTGTTGTTCGATAAAGTCTTTCCATTCCTTGTTAAGTCCCTCTAATAGTGTAGTAAATGTTGGTTTCATAATGATTCTCCTTAGTTTTTACATATTATAAAATAAATTCTGGATTAGGGTGATAAAAAAGTTAACATATAAATAAAAGCTGCGGGTTTGACCAGCAGCTTTACGTTTTCATTTAATTTCAATCATTGTGGATTAAAAAATAGCATAAGGATAATCAATATTATCAATGAATCCAATCTCTTTTGCCTTCTGGCGAGCTTTCATTGTGTTTTCATAACTATAAGCCCAAGTTTCTTTAAAACCGCCTAAAAAGCCTTTCTCACCGGTTACAATGAATTTCCTAAAGCTTTTTACTAAATCCCAAAGAGTTCCGCCGCCATTAAATCCTTCCATGCGACTATTTTGTTCGTCAGTGATATATAGTTTGTTACCACTGTAACTATCAACATAAAATAATTCTGTATCATAATCAAAATAGGCAATTTGATTTGTATATTGAGAATAAAAAAATCTTCGGTCAAGACTAGAAATTAACTTGATTAGCTCATTTGTATCATTCATACGTTTTAATATTTGTTCTGTTTTCATGCTCATTCTCCTTAAGTTTTCAATATTTTAACACACTGAATTCAAAATGGTGCAAACGTTGAAAATAAAAAAGCACAAGGATTAGTCATGTCCTTGCGCTTTTTTACTCTTAGTGAGGTATCTATAATTATGTCTATGAATATATTACCACAAAATAAATAGAAATCCTGAAAAAATGATTTTTTTTAATATTATTCAGAAGAAAATTATCGTAAGACAATTTAAATTAAAATAACAAAATATATGAAGTTTTAACTCGAAATGATTTAATAAAGTATAATTAGAAAAATAATAAAAAAGGGGAAATGAAAATGATGAAATTAAGTGAAAAAGCATATTATCAAGTAGTAGAGGAAATTGCGGACATTATTTTAGGTGTTCAATTTTCAGAAGAAAATATTAAAAAGTATGGATTAGCATCGGCTGCTATCTTTGTTTCTTATGATTTAGAAGGGAATTTTCAATGTACATCAATTTGTGGTGAAGGTTTGACAGTGGACTGGTGTTTAACAGATGAGGAGTTAGAACAACTGTTTCAACACATTGATAAAAATGGACTTAAGGATGAATTATTGAAGCAAATTAATTTAGTGGGATGAAAAATGGTATTAAAATAATATCAAAAACCAAAAGGAGAGAAATAATATGAAAGCAGTATGCCCAAAAAATAAAAACCATAAAGAATTTATTACAACAGCGCACGTTGTGCAAGAGTGGAAAGTAGATGCAGAAGGAGACTGGTTAAAAACGGTTGATAATTGTGTACAAGTGACCCACAAACCTAATCGTGATGACGTTTGGACATGTGCTGTATGTGGTGCGGAAGCAGAAGTAGAATAAAGTAAACTTATGATGAGCCTAATGAAAAATCATTGAGGCTATTTTTATTTTTAAATAAAAATATCTTAATTTGATACAAAGACCTAGGAATACAAGAAAGCCTTGTATTCCTCATATCATTAAAAAGCTTGCTACATTTTTTCATATATAATATGAAAAGAAACAAGTTTGAGTTTTTCTGAATTGGTGATTGGTTACTCATGTACTACCGTGCCAACCTCAACATGAGATGGACTAGACTGAAAATACATAGTTGTAGCCATAACGATTGTGAATAAAACGAAAAATCCCATAATATATTTAGAAATAGCCATGTTGTGTACCTCTCTGCTCTCTATTTTATGCTTTTATTCTATTATACAGAATGTAAATCCAAAATAAAATACCGAAAATATTTCCATTTTGAATTTAGAAAAAAGGGAAATGTATTTTTAAAGACAAATTACATTACAGTTAACTGTAATTACACTAAACTGTAAAAAGGATGATAGAAGTGGAACAAATTTATACAGCACAAGAAATAGCTGAAATCCTTCAACAAGAGGGAGATAAGGAAATGACTGTCCGAAAGGTTCGCCATTACGCAGAAATCGGATTATTGCCGGACAGGGCTATTATAAACGGAAGAAAAAGATTTACAGATGAGCACCTGGAGTATTTACGAGCTACGCGTACAATGAAAAAAACAGGTGAAAGTTTGGATAACATCAAAAGAACTTTAAATCATTTAGATGCAAATAATATTCGTAATATAGGAACACAATTAAATCATTACTCTTCGGAGACATTGATTAATACACAAACACATCACTTTAATTCAGATATTGCTTTTACATTTAGTAATCAAGTTTCATCAGAAATCAGAAGTGATATTATAGAAACAGTAACGCAAATTCTGAAATCAAATAAACTATTTTAATTTTGGTAAGGGGAATGGGAATGCTACAATTAAAACTTGCAAAATCAATGATGGAAAATGAAGAAGGAATGAATCATTTACATATTCGTGTGAATCCAGAAGAAACGTTAGAGAAAGTTGAAAAGCCAGTTGCTTTTTTTCTAGTAATAGATAGTTCATCAAGTATGAATGATTCAATAGATAGCAATGATAATAGACGTTATATAAATGGTGTGTTCAATAAGAATCATTATGAAGGAAATACAAAACTTGATTATGTAAAACAAGCTTCAGAAAAATTGATTGATATGATGAAAGATGGAGATATGTTAGGAATCGTATCATTCTCAAGCGTAGCAAGAAGAGAATACGACTTAACAGCATTAAACAAGAATGAACGATATGTAGCAAAAGATAGAATCCGTGCATTAGTAGCAAGTGGAATGACAAACGTGAGTGATGGATTAGAAGAAGCATATAAGCAAATTCCGAAAGAGTTAACAAAGACTCATCATATAAAAATCATGTTGGCATCTGATGGTGTAGCGAATTATGGCATTACAAATGATGATGGTATTGCTACGCTTGTGAATGAATACAGAAAAAATGGAATAAGTGTTTCTACAATTGGAGTAGGACTAGAATACAATAGTTATTTCATGGAGGTCATTGCGACAGCTTCAGGTGGAATGTTTTATCATTTAGAAAAAATGGAGCAGCTAAACGATATTTTAACAAAAGAATTAGAAACGCTATCGACATTGAATACGAAACAAGCAAAAGTGATGATTACCACAACTGAAGATATCAAAGTATCATCGAATTTAAATGGATATGCCGAGGATAAAAAGGGAGAAATTTTCTTAGGTAACTTATTTAATGGATTAGATGTGCTTATTGAATTATTTACAGAAAAAGAAATCGAAGTGGGCAATCGAATCGTAAATGTTCGTTATGAATACGTAAATGCTAAAGGCATTAAAAACGCTATTGAAAAAGAAATTGTTTTAAACGTTGTACATGAAGACGACATGGATGAAGTAGAAACAGACAAGGAAGTAGTGGAATTAGTTAAGAAATTGGTTGAAGCTAAAACCAAAAAAGAAGCGTTGCGTCATTATGAAGTAGGGAACATGGATATGCTGAGAGGGAACCTGCAAAATACATATAACAACATTTCGAAACTAAGTGAAAGTTACGGATTTGATGCTGAAAATATGGTATCGGATATGAAAAGCTTCGAAACAACTGTAATGACTCGCTCAATTAATAAAGCTGAAATGAAAACCATGTATATGGAAAATTATTCGTTGATGAGCAATAAATCCAAACGAGATGAGTAGAAGGAAAATAATTTCGACTATGAAGTTGTTCTAAAACAAACAGTGAGGAAGTGTATTATGTACACGAAAGAACAAAAAATACTTGCTATTGTAACGTATTTGACTGAGGGATGGGATGAAAAGGCATCAGTAGAATATCGAATTGAATATATGAAGAAAGAAGCAATGAAATATGCAAAAGGACATCCAGAGTGGAGCGACATATATGGGCATGCTTTAGCACCTATTGATGATGTTGGTATAAATGAATTAAGATGTTTAATTGATGAGATGATAACACTAGCAAGTAGTAGAACGGAATAAAAATAGAAAATTAAAACACAAGGTGTAAAAATAAAAGCCTTGTGTTTTTTTATAACTATCTTTTTTATAATGTAATGTAGTGTTATGTAAAATTGATTTTTTAATCATATATTACAAACTATTTAATGTATCTTTTTTTGTTGTGATATTTGTACGATAGAGGGGAAAGACTACGAAAATTTTAACTGTAAATGGATAAACAAGATATAATAGGTAAAAAACGAGGAGACTGAAGGATGAAAAAAGTATATAAATTTAAAAACTTAAGTGAAGATGCAAAGAAAAGGGCAACAGAGGTAGTGCATGAACAAGAAATGAATAAAGAGCAGGATTGGACTGTAGAGTGCCAAGAGATAACAGAGAACATTAAATATATTATCAATGAAGAAGTTAAATTAGATTGTGATGATATCAGTTGGGAAGAAAATTATGGTATATCATTGGATTTATCATCTGTATCGATGACTGAAGAGTATTTAAAAAAGGTATTATCCAAAGAAGAATATGATTTGCTAAAGGAATTAGAATCACTAACAGATAACTACACCGAACACAAATTATTTGATAATGATTACAACAAAAATGGATATGTTTTATTCTTTGATTATATAGAGTTTGATGAAACAGAAGCGATGGAGTTTATTATGAAGCATTCGGAAGTTGAAGAGATAAAAGTGAAATATAAATTCCCCCTTTTATTGGAAGCAACGTTATCATCTGAAGAATATAGCGAATTGGAGAATGAAGTGGCTGAATTAGGAGGAAGATTAGCAACCAAATTATCAGAAAAAGTAAATCCACATATTTCTGCTTTAGTAGATAGATTAAAGAAAGTCGTGCAAGAGGGATGTGATTACTTAGGTTCAGAAGAATATTATCATGACCAACTGGAAGCTGAGTGTTCCCCTGTAGATACCTACTTATTTAGCTATCAAGGTGAATTGATTTTAATAGATGGAGAGTATATTGATTCCAAATTTGAAGAAATTTATCATGATAGTGAAGTGTAAAAATAAACATTGTAATTAAAAAAGGCGCACATGCGCCTTTTTATTATTCGAAATTATGCTTGTATTAATTTTTCTTAACTAATACAGAATGGTCGCTAACAGTATAAGTTACATTTAACCCCATGTTTTCACTAATGAAACGAAGTGGAACAAATGTAGTGTTTTGTTTTAACTCCGGAGGAGCATCTATTTTAACATTTTTACTATTCATCGATGCGTATGTTTTATCAAGAGTTAATATAACAATAGTATCTCCATCTTTTAATGTTACTGTTTTGTCCTTCTGATTCCAAATTACATTCATGCCTAATTGTTCGCTTATCATACGAATAGGAACCATTGTTCTTCCGTTTTTGATATAAGGAGGGGATAGTAATTCAGCTAATTGATTTTTAGTATACACATCTTTGTTTCCTATAAATATTTTAACGTGTTCTTCGTTAGTATTTGATTTGTATAAAGCATCTATCTTTTCAAATGCGACCTTATTATCTGGTGTATATATCGTAATTTTAAATTCGTTTTTTCCTTCACGTAAATCTTCAGGTTTAACGCTTATATCATAAGGGTACTGATAAGATTCGCCTTTGACTTTCCCGTTGATTTGATATGTTACTTTGCCAATGTAAGGTACAAAAGTCTTAGCCCATGCCATGATTTTAATCGGTTCCGTAATTGCCTGTTTTTTATAATTCGTAACATATGTAGGAACAGTAGTTTCTTGTTTTGCAAACTCTCCATTTACAACTGAAGAAAGGAAATAATCGTCGCTTATCATGTCTTTGTAGCTTTCAAATACTTTTTTGTTATCCATAATACTATAGTCGGCTTTCTTTCTATCAGCGCTATTTGCATGTTTTAAGGTATTCATACTAAACCAGTTAATCTCTTTAAGCCTAGGGAAGTTTAACTTTGCCCCCTCATACAACATGTGCATTTTAGTGATAGCGAAATTAGACGCATCTTTTAAATCAGCAGCACTTAAATGACTTGCTCCGTATTCACTTAACATCATTGGTTTTCTATCTGAATACTTTTCATACACATATCGAATTTCTTCGATTGGATTTGTGTAATCATTAGGTGAATTTATATTAGCATTTTGGAAGTTGTTACTATAGTGATTAACTCCAACCCAATCTACATAATCATCACCTGGGTAATATTTATCAATTTCATTTTTTGGACTATCTGCTGGAGACCAAACCATAGCAACATTTGGTGCTTCTTCTTTCATCACTTTGGAAATCAATCTAAACTTCTCAATATATAATTTCGGGTTGCCATTCCATTTCACCCAATTTCCATTCATTTCAGATGCGAATCTAATGAAAATAGGAACCTTTGCAGCGTAGGCATCTCTAGCGAACTGTCTTAAGTATTGGTCATCCTTCACAGCCTCTAAACCGTTATTTGGTTCTAAAGCTAAATGAACAGCATTATTAGCATTAACATCCTTAACTTTGTTTAGCCAAGCAGTAGGGAAGTTCGTACCGTAATTATGATATGCGAAATAAACAGCGTGTTGTTTCCCTGTTTTTTGATTAAATTCTGCAAATCGATTTGAATAATTAAGGTTTTCTTCTTTCTCTATAAACGCACCAATATACATACCATTGGAAGGTTCATATTTTTGAAGTTGATAATTTTTAGGTTGTTTGTCTGTAGTCATATATAAATCCACGGAACTATTTAACGATTCTGCTATTCTTATTACGGCATAATAAGTATTCATATCGCCCATTTTATAATAAACATTAGCTTCCTTGTAATGCGTCTCTGATGCCTTTTGATATTGACCGTCCAGCTTATAAGACTCAGCTAACTTTCTTAGATAAGATGCATTAGGCTCTAAATTAACTGCGTATTGAAATTCCGTTATTGCATGTTTGTAGTCTTTCTTATTAAAGTAATCCATTCCTTTTTTGTAGTGACTATAAGCATATTCGATAGGTTTTGCATATGCCGTTGTTGCAGGAACTGTTAATGTACAAGCTAGAATAAGAAATAAAAAGTTTTTAAATTTCATAGTTACCTCCTTTTAAAGTGATTAATTGTTCTATACATAACATAGGCTTTGTAGAAATCAATGATTTTATCAATTTTGTTGTTTATCGTAAGAACAGAGAAATATAAAAAAGACCATCGATGGATATATCAATGGTCTCAGGAATGAATTGAAGAATTATGATTTGTATTCTTTGATTATGTCAGGTAAAATGATAATTTCGTCTTCATCTAGTCCAAGAAGTCTTTCTTTTCTAGGTTCCTCAAACAACATATCAAAACCGGTTTCATCATAAATATCCAAATCATATTCGTAATAATGCCCTTTGTCTCTAATTTCTACAATTACACAAGCGACATAATAAGTTTTAGCCTCATCAGTTTTGGATTGCTTTAAAAGAACCTTCTGTCCGGGAACTACAACTAATGATTCTTTGCCTCTTGCTTCGCATTTCATAGCCTCTTGTGGAAGGTTATAGTCTTTGTTACATATTTCACAGCTGAATTTTTGGATTGTTTCCATATTTTTTCTCCTTCGAATTATCTTTTTTTAACGTACATACATAATAGCAAATTATGATTTCAAAATTAGTAATAATTATTTTTTGTTTTAATAAAAAACAGCAGAATATTCTGCTGTAAAATTTGATTATATTTTTAACTATTTCCATGAAATGTGAATGCGGTTAATGAATTCATTTTTCTTTAAAGAAATGTAAAAGATAGGGTAACGATACTTCTGGTGTTTGTTCCACTTTTTGGATAAAATCTCTTTCAATATGTTCTCTAAAAGCTTTTTCAATCAAATTATGAAAATCATTTTGTGCATCTTTGTTTAGTCTTAATTCTTGTAAGGAGTCATCACCAATGGTTGTTGTATTTATATAATTTCTTTTCGAACCAGGTCTTAAAACAACGCGGCATTCCACATGCCTTACCTTTCCTCTTGGTTTGTTTTTAAAACATACATCAATAGTTGCATATATAACATCGGAATCTAGGTTAGAATCATTATAAAGAATAGGTTCAGTTTTAAAGGTATAATTAATGAATTCCATAGTACATTTCTCCTTTTTTCTTATATTTTACCTTAAAAGCTTTGTTAACGAAAAAACATTATATAAAAAATAAAACGACCCATAGTTAATATGGGTCGTTTATCTGTATGCTATATTAGTTTTTCTTTTCTTCCATGTGAGTATGATAAAGATTTGCTAATATGTGAGTTCTATAGCTTTCTAGTTTGCGGTCTTCATGTTTAGTGATACCCAGGGCTCTCAACTGTTGTACGTACCACCCTTTACTTCCAAAATATGCCATATGGTGATTCACTCCTTCAATTAGTATAACTAGTTATTTTTATAAAAAGAGAGTATTCCTTCTTGTTTAAACGATAAAACAAATTGTTTTTCGTAGGTTGAAACGCTTCTAATGACAAGAACTCATTTTTATTTAACCGTATTTTAAAGATGATGATAAAATAAAGGAAAAAAACAGGAAACAAAAGGAGAAATAAATATGTATATTAATTTTGCAACGAGAATAAGTTGGGTAAGAAAATTACAACGCGAGTTAAAAAAGAAAAAATTCTCTTTAACTTACAAACAAGATGACCATCATTTTAACGTGTATTTTAATGACCTGAAGTCTGGAAATCCGTTAAAAGTGGAATATGATTTTGGCGAAGCAAAACTACCATCTATTAAATTTTCTATTCCTAGTGCTAGGATAGAACTTATCAGCTTAAAAAGAAAATTGGCGATGGATACTGTGCTAGAGTCATTCAAAGATATGATAAAGGGAAGACATGGTGAAAACTTACAAATCTCTTTCTATTTCCAAACTTGGAATGTATCAGAAGAAGATATGGCAATCCTTAAAGAATGGATGTTGGAAAGAAAATTTGCTCCTATCTATCCAGGGAATGAGAAAATGTATATGCATGTAGATGTGCAAGAAAAAGTTACGCAACTATATACTATAAGTAAGGAAATAGCGAAAAAATTTAATGAGGATTATTATAACAAAGAGAATCCATTGATTCGTTTTTCGAGTCAAGAGTCGTATCCATATCAAGTAACATACAATTTGCAAGAAACTGTTGATAGAGAAGCAACTATTGTTTGGAGAGATAGAGAAAATGATTTTAGAATCAATTTCCGTTCACCTTATCATAGTAAAGAATTGATTGTAAGTGAATTTACATATCAAATGTTTATTGACGAATATGAACAGTTTGTTGCGGAAGATAAATTTAAAGAACTTGTCAATGACCCGAAAATGAATAAATCTATTGAAGGAAGATTAGAAAGAATAGGTCAAGATTTGTTGTATCCTAGAGTAGGTACAAAGGAATTGTTTGATTTCTTTATGGAACATTATTCAGTTGAGGAGCTAACAGAGCTATCAACAGGAATGAGTGATGTAAAAGTTTTATCGAAAACAGATTACACGGATTTCCTTGAAGCAGGGAAAGAGAAAATAAGAAAAACGTATGATTTACGAATCATACAATGTTTTGGTAAATGTCTACGTTACGAATCAATAAATATAAGTACAGAAGAAGAAAAACAGAGACAGTTTACTTTATATGACTCTTTTGAAGAAGCAAGAAAAGACCAAAAAGAATGGTTAAAAGAACAAATGTAACGACAGTAAAATTCGAGAGGCTAAGCAGCCTCTTTTTTCATTGACTAAAATGAAAAATATGGTATTTTTCAACAAAAACAAAGGGGTGTATGGAGTGGGAGAATTAGCGAAATTATATGCAGACATGTGGCAAACATACAACGAAGAAAGTGCTAATGTTGAAGAAACTATAAAAGAAAGATTACATGAAAGTGTGCTCGGAAAAGGATTAGCAAATAAAGTGGTAAATCTTTTTGGTGAAAGAGGTTCCGGAAAAATAAATATAGTTCAGAAATTTGCGCGAGAAAATAATCTTTCCTATGCTATTGTGTACGAACCTACAGAGCAAACAGAAAGTGATGTTGTGATTGTGGATGCAGAAAAAGTTAATATAAAAGAATTTTTAGTTTTTATTTTCATGAATTTAAAAAAGCTCATTGTTTTTTCAACAATTAATCTGGTAGAAGGTGTGGAAAATATAGAAGTTAAATATGATGGATACGCTGGATACAATATAATTTAAAGTACAAACATGATGAGGCAGGGAATCCTGCCTTTTTTGTTAAAGATTGTGTTTTTTAAAGGAATTGTAAAAACACGTTGAAATGTATTTAAGATTAAAACAAAAAAGCAAAAAATTAAATTTTTCATATGTATCTCCTCTGCAAAAGGGAGAGAAAATAAAAAGTCCATAAATATTATCGGCTTTTTATTTTTTTATTTTCTCGTTAAAACGGATAAAAGTTTTTCTTATTTTTCAAGTTTTCAAATTCTGAATTTGTTAGAATCTAACTATAAAGAATGAAGGAGGCAAGCAAGATATGATATTCACTAATTATATACTACCTGTTGTTGGAGTTGGTTTATCCATTGCTGCATATAAAGTAGTAAAAAATAAAAAGAAAAACAAAGAAAATAGTGCTATTAATACGGAAATTATATTTCCGACATATGAAATTCCGAAACATTTAGGGGTTCAAAAAAATCTAGATTTAGAAGAATTAGTAGAGCGTTTAGAAGAGTCCATGAATCCAGAGTTCATGCAAAGTGTGAAAGAAAGAGTCTTACGTGGGCAATTAATTGATGAAAGTCAGTATGATTGGTATCTGCTTGAATTAAAGCGTTTCTTTATCATGTCTAGTGTTTTAAAAAATGTGCCTATGTACAACGAAAAAGTCGATGAAATATGGCATGAAATGTTAATGTTTACAAAAAGTTATGAACGTTTCGGTCAAGAATTTTTAGGTGATATGATTCATCATGAACCTAATGTTGGTCAATCTATTAGAAACCCAGAATCTGAGCGAGCATGGTTTGAATATATTTATTCTGAATTGTTTGAAGTAGGAGAATATACCCGATTAATATACGGAAACTTCTTTCAATATCCAATAGATAAAGAGATTTTGAAGAAGATAGATACATTATCGGAAGATGAATTATTACATACATATTTTAATGCCAATACATATGAGGCAACAAATGTGTCTGTAAAACTTATTGCAAAGTTAAAAAAGAGAATTAGAAACATTACATATGAAACAAAGAACAGTGTTAATTCCAATGTTAAATACGGAAGCGACAGATTCAATACGAATTACCAGAAAAAAGAGTCAGACCAAAATTCAGATTTTTATACAAATAGTTTTTTATATTATTCTATGTTAACTTATGATAATGATTCATATAAAGAAGCAACCAAACATCATCATGAGGTTGATAATAACAAGGACACAGCAACTAATAAAGATTCTAGTTGTTCAGGTTGGTCATCTTGTCAAAGTACAACACCTGCTAAATCATCTTGTAAAAGTTGCTCTGGTTCACATCATTCATGCTCTAAATCAAGTTGTTCTAGTTGCTCTAGCTCTAGTTGTTCAAGTTCTAGTTGTAGTTCTTGCAGCTCATAAACGCCTAAGAATAGGCGTTTTTTTTAATTATAAAAAGGTAGTTGCAGTTATTTTGGAAATTCTGATACAAATACAACTTAACGAGGTGATGATATGAATAAAAAAATATTGTTGATGTTTGGTTCTTTCGCAGTTGCTTTAATCATTTGTATTTTTTATATAATGCAAAATAATTCGCAGCATTTCGATTCAAAAAAAGATATAATTCAGCATAAGGCATATGACATGGTTATCTATGGAGGAGGACCACAAGCTGTTGCAACTGCCATACAAGCATCTGATGTAACAAGTAACAAAAAGAAAATTTTGATGATAGTTCCTGAAAAAGAATTAGGTAGCATTCTAACAGCTGGGGCGCAAAACTTATATGATGTGCGACAGTATCAATCACAAAACTTACCTAAAGGTCTTCCTAAGAATTATCCTTGGGCACAAGGAGGTTCAATGGATACCTTTTATAAGGAGTCGTCTATTGTCTTCTCTCCAAAAACACTAACTAACATACTTAAAAACCATGTAGCAAAACAAGATAACATAACAGTTTTGTATGAACATGATATCGAGAAAGTATTTTTGGATAAACAAAAAAAGAGCATTAAATCCGTTATTGTGTATCCATTAATAAAAGATGAACATGACCGATACATATACAATACAAATCGAGCTATGAAAATTGATGCTCCTGTATTTGTTGATGCATCTGAAACAGGAAAATTAACATATATATCAGGATTGTTTCATGGGGTTGTTGGTAGGGAAGATATAAATACGGATAATAAACAAATGGTCGCAACATTGATGTTTAAATTAAAAGGTTTGGATATGGAGCATGTACAAAAACATCAAAAAGAAGGGGCTCCGTTTAAATTTTATTTTACTACTAAAGGTAGCCTTGGGATATTAGGTGGATATGAAATAAACAGTGACCCCAAGTTTAAGTCTTTTAACCAGCAGAATGAAATGTTTCGATTAAAACCATATAATGGTGGGGAAGATGGTTATTCGGGTAAAAATAAGCAAACAAACGATACCGAAATGTGGATGAATATGCTCTTGGTATATGATGTGGATGCAAGAAAAATGTGGCGTGATAATGTGATGGGAAATGGACATTATCCAAAAGATGGCGGGATGGACCCAGAAATCGCAAAGGAAAAAGCAATTGAAGAAATAAAATCAGACGAATTTATTTCCATGATTAGAAAATTGCCTGGTTTAGAAAAAGCTGAACTTATTTTTGATAACAATGGCAAACCGGTTGTTGGGGATATTATGTATTTACGAGAAAGTATTCATAGTATGAATGAAGATGGAACATTTGCATTAACTAAAAAGGATACGTTAGAACTAGGAGATGAAAAGCATTATAAACGCCGAATTGGTTTGGGTTTTTATAATTTTGATTCTAATACCTACAAAAAGGGTGAAGCCTTATCGGAACCTAGAACTGTAAGCCCCTGGTATGTTCCTTATGATGTTTTGATTTCAACACCTACCAATTTATTGATTCCTGGATATGCAGCTAATATGGACTCTTATACATGGAGAGCAATGAGGGTGTATCCAAACCTAATTGTTTTGGGAGATGCAGCGGGTGTTGCTGGAGGTCTTTATTTGGATGGAAAGTTTAATATTCAAAATCCTACAGAACAGCAAATCAAATTACTTCAAGAGGAATTAGAAAAAAGAAAAGTCATATTAAAAAAGTAGCATGGGGAGACCTATGCTACTTTTTTTTGAGGGAATATCCAGTGTAGTGCTAAATACATGAAGAAAAGGAGTGGATATAAATTGAATATTTATCGAGCTACATTTTATGGTTCTAATGGTGAAGCATTTAAAACCCTTATAAAAGCAAAAGACTTAACGTCTGCTAAGTCAGAGGTAGAAGGTGCTTTAGATAAACAAGGATACTTTGAAGTTGAAGGGAAAGGCAATCGATATTTTGTTGTTTCAAAAAACAACTTGGTGTTTGTTGAATATGAAGTATTGTTAAATGAAGATGCTTTAGGGTTCTTAGACTTAATGAAATTAGATAAGGAATCCCTTGGGAATATTTTGAATCAGATTTCGGACTTAACACTACTAGCTGTGGCTTTAAGTGATATAAAAAAATCAGAGCAAGAAATTATATTTGATGCTTTATCTTTAGATAAGCAAAAAATGTTGAAAAAGGCGATGGATGAATTATGGACAGTTTCTTTATCAGAAATATATATGGCACAAGAAATGATTTCAAATTTAGCAGCATTAAATGTGAAAAAAAGGGGAGCTTAATTATATAAAAACAAATAAAGGTGGGAAAGGATATATGCCTGGGCTGGTAGAAAAATTCAAACAAATTGAAGAAAACATCTGTAACTTTTCAGACAAAACAACAAAAAAAATACTTGAATATCATCAGACAGTTATCCTACCTGATGCAACTAAGGTTTACTATGTAATTAAAACAAATAAAAATTTGTTTAGCATAGAAGTAGTCCCCTTCAAACAACAAGATACAATGAATTCTCTCTTAAAACAAAGTGATGTCATTATAGAAAATGAAGAATTTATTGATGATATGATGTACTATCGACTTGGAGAATTAAAAAATGAATATGGAGAGATATTAGAAGGGATATTGCTAACAACCTTTACTAAGTGGTTTTATAAATGTTGGTCAAGTTGTTCGCAAATAATGCCTATACATAATTCATGTTATTTTACATGTACACAGAAAAAAGAATTGTATGATTTGAAAAACGAATACTGGGTGTTTTAGTTTTTTAAGACATACAGAATAAAAAAGAGGTTCTTGAACAATTTCAAGAACCTTTTTGTATTGTAATGACTTTTCGTAAAAAGATGAAAATTACATCTGGGATAGATACCATATAATTCGTATTATTCACCACTCCTAACTTATAAAAGCTCTTTGTTTTTTTCTCTTTCAATTAGATAATTTTCAAATCGAATAATGTTTGTGCCAATCATCGTTTGTTCTTTTAAGAAATCATCTGTAATGGTGATATCACAATTGACTTCGTATTCGTTTTGATAATATTCTTCGCTTTTGATTTTAGGAAGTGAATCGATTAAATGGACGATGTATTCAGCAGATTGAAAAACAATATTGCCTTGTTCCTCTTCTTGAAACAATAAATTAGTATCGAGTGATTGTTGAAGAAGACCTCGGTTTATTGGTTTTACAATCTCCCATTTGACCTTAATGTATTTGTCCTGTTTTTTGTACAGGGCTGCAATAATATTGACGTTTTGCTCTATTTGAAGTAGAGAAACATCTTTTGGTAATAAATTCCGTTTAATTCCCTCGCCAATCATGATGTATCACCTCTTGAATTATAGTTCTTTGATTGTCCAAACAATTATATACGAAGACTTCGAATTATAAGAAAATTCTAACGAAGCAAACGCACTTAGAAAACTAAGCTGCGTCTTTCGTAAATTCTTGTTCTTCTAATCGATATTTAGTTAAGTTACTATCAATTATATGAAACAGAACTACAAAAAATGTAATACAGACAGATTTTAAATATACGTTTGAAATGACTTGTGATAATGGAAAAGTAAAAGAGAAAATAAGTGAAACGAATAACATTATAAAAGATATTTTACTTTTACCTTCTTGATATACTCTTGCATATTTATCGCTAATCGAAAGAATTTCAGTTGGATTAAATTCTTTTGATTTTTGTAAAATAGCTGTTTCATTGCTTATTTTTGCATGTAATCTAATTCTTAGTCTCGTTTTCATTAAGTCAGATAATTTTTTCATAAAGAAAATCATCATAAGAAAAATTGTGAGAAAAGACAAAATGACGTTTTCTGAACTTATTATAGACAATAAGACAAGAAGTAAAAAAACAAGAGTGGCTGGAATAGTCATAATCCTTTTGAGAAGCATGGTAAACCTCCTTTATTTTCTAAATTAATTATACATGATTTTTCCTAAGAAAAGTAAATATAAGTTTTTGGGATTATCAAACTATTGTTTGATAAATTAAGTTATAATATTTTTGAATTTATTTTTACTATGAATATAAAGAATTGAATCATAAATTAGATTGAAGAAAATAGAGTATATACAACTCAAGGAGGAACATAAAATGAATACAATTATGGATAAACATTTAGCAGATGCTATTTCCGTAGAGGTAAATGTAACGCCGGAAAAAAGAGAAGAGATTCTTGCAAGATTTCCAGCGCCAAAATTACCTGAAAAAGAAACAGCATTTAATATTAATGAGAAAAAACCAGGTCAATATGCAGAAAAGGTTACTGTTTTACTAACTACACATAGCGTAGAACCAACTTCAAATGGTGGAAAGTGGTTAAAGATAGAATTTAGTAATAATAATGGTAAAATCGGCGCGAAAATGTGGGACAGAAATGGAAGTTTAAATAGAACTGTAGAGTTATTGGAACAACATTCCGTATTTCAAGTTAGTGGCAAAATTGAGCAATACCCTCCAGAAACAGGACCTAAATCAATTGTCATTGAAGGTATTAAGCCTTATTTAGAAGAGGTTAGCGCATTTGAATTGATGCCATCAACTGAAAAATCTATTGAAGATATGACAGTAGAGTTTGTTACATACCTTGAAGAAATACAAGAACCTTATCGTTCTGTGGCATTAAAAGGATTAGAAATGTATTGGTCAGAGTTTTCTATGAAACCTGCTGCAAAAGGGCATCATCATGCTTATTTAGCAGGACTGTTAAAACATACTTTAGGTCTAATTCGAATTACTCGTTATATACGCGACCAAAAAGCGAATCCGTTCGATGCGATGAATTCATTAATTGATATTGCATACAGAGAAAGCAGAAAAGAAAGTATTAATAATCTAAGTTTAGAAGTGCCTCTTAGAGATAGAGATATGGTTTGGCATGGCAAAGTAGAGCACTTGCGAACAGTATTCAATGACTTTGTAAGAAGAAAAGATGTAGAAGCAAACTTTGACCTTTTAATTCTAGCTGTATTATTCCATGATATGGGAAAAGCACTTGAATACTTTAACGCTGGAGAAAACTCAATTGAAAAATGGCGTTGGTTATATCCAAATGCTGATTTTAGCGCATATAAACCTAAACAATCAGGTATTGCTATGGACCCAATTGGCGGAGGAACAGGTCATATCATTCTTAGTACCATGTTATTGCAACGCGTATTAGTTCAAGAAAACATCGCAATGAAAATTGAGGATATTGGGAAATTAAATCATTGCATTGCTGCCCATCATGGTAAATTAGAATGGGGAAGTGCTGCTTGGATGGAACAACCAGAAGCATTTCTTATTCATTTTGTTGATGCGCTAGACGCGACTTGGGAAAAAGCAGACCCAATTAATTAGGGATTTAAATGCAGAAAAGGAAGAGTTCTTCATAATTCAGAACTCTTCTTTTTCATTTTACAAAGAAAAGTTTTACATAACTAAGAAATTAATGTGTATAATTTCAGAAAATAAAAAATGAGGTGTAAAGGATTATGAAATTGCAAACTTTTATAAAACAACTAGAAGAAAAAAATGCTAAAGGATATTTAGTAGGTGGGGCAGTAAGAGATAAGTGGCTTGGTAAAATACCAAAAGACTATGATTATTGTGTTACTGGTATCTCCAGAAAAGATTTTGAAGCACTATTCCCTTATGCAAAGATGAATGGACCGAAGAGAATTGTTATCATAAATGGAATTAAAAAAGAAATAGAATTTCCTGTATATCGAATGGAAATTCAAGGAGAAGTTTGTGAAATATCATTAGGTAGAAAAGATGTTCAATTTGGGGACTCACATAACGATGTGTATGCTATACCAGACCCAAATATGAGCATTGAAGATGATTTGGCTAGAAGGGATATTACAATTAACTCAATGGCAATCGATTTACATACAGGGGAGTTGATTGACCCTTACAGTGGTAAAGAAGATTTAGCAAAAGGAATTATTAGAAAAACAACAGATGCATTCAAAGAAGACCCATTACGTGTTTATCGAGCAGCTCGTTTTGCGAGTCAATTCGGTTTTGTGATTGAAAAAAACACTTTAAAAGATATGGGAGTTCTAAAAAATAAATTACACGCATTAAAGGTAGAACGTGTAGTTGGGGAAACCAATAAAGCATTACTATCTGATAATCCTTCGGTTTATTTTAGAAACTTAAAAACGGTTAATATTTTAGATGTTCATTTTCCTGAAATTAACGTATTATCCGAATATCCACAAAGCCCAGAGCATCATCCAGAAGGCGATGTGTTTGAACATGTAATGCAAGTTTTAGAAGCAGCTAGAGTATTTGCACAAAATATGCCAAATGTAGAAAATGAAACTCCTGAACAAAGAGAAAAACGTGAATTAATGGTTATGTATGGTGCTTTGCTTCATGATGTAGGCAAGGCAGTTACGAAAGGAATTCACAAAACGAAAGGAACGCCAACATACATCAGGCACGAAGCAGCTGGTGTACCTATTGCAGAAGCATTTCTTGATAGATTACATCTGCAAGGATTGAAAAAACCTGTATTGTTTGGCGTAGCGAAACATATGATTATGCACAAAGATATCGGAGTTATGAAAACTACAAAAGTAGTAGATTTCATAGAAGGAAAATTTGAACCGCGCAGTTTAAAGAATGATGAAAAAATCATGGCGGAAGATTGGTTAAAGGAAAAAAAGAAAAACGTTAAAGAACACATTGGTAAAATGAAAGTCTTTGAACGAGCTCAAGGATTAATAAACACTATGGGAATCGAAGAGTATATTGCTTTGTGTGCTGCTGATGTTGCGGGAAGAATAAGAGATTCAGAAAAACTTCCACAAGTATTAGATGTATTTCTACAGTTCTTTAAAATTTCAAAAGAAAGTAACTTACAACAATTAGATGTTATAGGAAATCGACTATTTGATATTATTGTTAATCCAGAAGAGGCTGAAAAGCTAAAAGACGAACTATATATTGTAAATAAACATAAGGAATTTCTGGAAGAGTATTCAAAAAAAACGAAAGAAGTAAAAATACTTGTGAATAAAGAAGAATTAGCGGCACTTCACAAGGGATACTTTGTAATGTCTCCAAAAGGGCAATCGTTTAGTATCCATGATTCAAAAGATATTGACTTGGGATATCAGATTCATGCGAAAAAGAAAGAAATCAGAACGAAAATTGTAGAAGAAATTAGAACGAAGAGTGAAAAAAATTAAACATATAGAAACAAATTGGCGCAATGAAAATTGCGCTTTTTTATTTATAAATACATAAAAAAATCGTTATTTATATAAAGCTGATTTAAATAGAAAAGAGGTTATCATATGTCGGTAGGAGTAACAGAACAAATATTTTATACAATAATATTCTTCTTATTAGGTCTTCTATTTGGCTCATTTTTTAATGTAGTGGGCTTAAGAGTGCCGAAGGGTGAATCTATTGCTTTTCCAGGTTCCCATTGTACAGTTTGCGACAGAGATTTGAAGTGGTATGAATTAATTCCTGTTTTATCTTATGTATTTTTACTAGGGAAATGTAGAACATGTAAAACTAAAATTTCACCATTATATCCAATTATGGAACTTATAACAGGTATTTCGTTTGCTTTTACTTGTTATGTTTTCGGTTTAACACTTACAACTGTATTTGTAATGTTAATTGCGTCCATGATGGTAATCATTACAGTATCAGATATTACAACTCAGCTAATCCCAAATAAAATTTTATTAGTGTTTTCTATTGTGTTAATTCCATCGTCTTTATACATTAAAAATGTTACTTGGCAAGGGGCTTTGATTGGTTTTGCAGCTGCTTTTGGAATTAATCTTTTTATTCTTCTAATCTCTAAAGGAAAAGGAATGGGAGGGGGAGACATTAAGTTGTTTTTATTATTAGGGACAATTTTGGGTTGGAAGGCATTTCTCACTCTGTTTTTTGTTTCTGTAATAATTGGGGTATTTGTTGGTCTAGGTTTCAAAATCACAAAAGGGGCAAAAGAATTTCCGTTTGGACCTTCTATAGCCTTAGGAACAATAATTACTATATTTTATGGGAACGGGATTATTAATTGGTATTTAGGATTAATTTTGTAAAAGTAGGATAAATCATTAATTATAGTGTTACGAGAATTTTTAATACTTTCATTAAGAAACAATTCCTGTCATTCAAGTTAATTTTAACGAAACAAAAAGGCGTGTTTTTGAGCTAATTTTATATATTTCTCCTCTAGTGTTAAGAATTCTTTTTCTTTTTTCATGAGGAAAACGAACTTTATTTAATAAAATAAGGAGAAAAGATAGCGGATAGAGTCATATATCTAAACGCTGTCTTTTCTCCTTTGTTATTTTAGGTTAAATGAATGTTGGTTTAACTTTTAAACATAAAAAACAGAAACGAGGTAGCATGTAAAGTGGACAAAATCCCCAAATTAACTATATAACAACTTATTCCGTCTTTTGAGAATTCGGAAAAAAATCATAGAAACACGAGGTTACGATTTTCCTATAAACGAAATTAATAAAATCTTTAGGAATATCACCTAAATATATAGATTAAACATATTTGATAAAGGCGGAGAAAGGTTCTGAAATAACAAATTCAGATTAACCCGAACTTCTAAAATAAAATTTTTAAAAACCCACAATAAACGTGCCTTTTTGCTATATTCATAGCTAGGCATAGGTAAATACCTTTTTTATTAGTCATGAGCTAAAAAATGGCTCATTTTGCAGTACATTACTTTAAGACAATTGAAGTTGTAGCGGAGCGCTCCTTGTGTGATTTGGTAGGCAAATCATAGATTGTATTTTGACGTAAAAGTTTTCCGTTGAGTGTCCCGTCCACTCCGGCTGTGGCTCACCCCCACAAGAGTAACCCGTTAGAAGGGTGTTAGTATATTCCCAGATGCAAAAGACCGTCCCTGTCGCTATTTAGCGAGGCAGAATAGAGTGTGTTCTTGTGGTAAGACGCTAGGTAAAGCAGGACCTTGGGCTAGTTGAAGTTTAAGTTTATATGCTTAACTTCAGCACTCTATAGTATTCGTACTCGACCGAAGCGCCAAAATGCTTTTAGTAAAAAACTAAAGGAATTTTATGCAGTAGGTATTTTTCTATACAATCTTTTTGTTTAAAAAGGTAGTTATTAATTCATTAGAAGAATTAATAACCCTTTTTTAGAAGTGAAATTTCACGAACAACTGTTCCTCTTAACAGGGGGCAGTATCGTTTCCCCTCTCTCTTCACACCAAAACCATTTTAATTTAATTTGTTTCATAATTTCTAAGTTATTTGTTTCAAAAAATTAATTATAAAAAACAAATAATAAATGAAACATGGGACAATTGATAATGTAACCTAAGAAACAGTTCATGATAAAATAACAAGAAACTATGTAAATAATAACCGTAACCAAATGTAGAATTTAATCAAAAATAACATTTTAAGAATATAATTCAGAAAATGTAGGAGTGGTAGATATGATACATGTTATTCCTGGAGGAGATTTATTAGAATCTGATTGCAATGTTATTGCTCATCAGGCTAATTGTTTTAGTAAAATGAAAAGAGGTTTAGCAAATAAAATACGAGTAAAATACAAAGGTGCATATGAAGCAGATTTACAGTACCCTTTATCTCCTGATATGAGATTAGGTAGAACAAGCTATTGGACAGATGAACATATGTATATATTTAATTTGTATGGTCAGAAAGGATATGGTACTGATAAACAGTACACAGATTATCGAGCACTGACATACGCTATGTTAGAAATGCTAGAGATAATTCAAAAAGTTGAATTAGAAAATCCGAATTTTAAAGCAAAAATCGGAATGCCTTATTTAATAGGTTGTGATTTAGCTGGTGGCGAGTGGTCGAAAGTAGAAAAAATCATCCATAAAATATTTGTAGAAATCGGAAATCGGGATATATTTTTATATGATGTAAATAATAAAAGCCGGTAGTACGAGGGGAAATCCGTCCATTTTGGGTGGATTTTTTTATTTTTAATTTTTTTCTGGATTTTTTATGTTTTTTGGATTTGAAACTGTTATTATTATGAATAATAAAAAGAATATGCTGTAGGAGAGAAATAATATGAAAAAAATCGTTGTATCATTCTTAGTGTTATCAGGAATAATGGCGGGTTGCGCAAACGCAACACAGGATAAAGCAGTCCTCAGTGAATATCAACAAAAACATAATGAAGAAACAAAGGTTGAAAAGAAAGAGATTATAGCAGTAACGAAAGAAAATGGGAAAGAGAAGCTTGAAAAAAAAGAAGTAGAAGTAAATGAAGAAGATGAAGGAAAGCGTGTAATGAAACGTGCCTTAGAAATGAAGAAATTCTTTGAAGGTAAGTGATTATACGTGGATGTGCTCTGTTAATAGAAAAGTATTAACGGTTAGAGCAACTGAATATAACTTAAATCAGGGTGACAAAATTAATTTCGACTTTCGTTCTTGTAAATAAGGAATTATGAATAAAAAAAGTAAAAGAAATAACAAACATCTCCTTGCCTTCGGTTCTAGCTGTGGCTGGGAGAATGTTTAATGTTTTATATCCAGTTTTGAAGAGTGTTTTTCAAAACAGGAGCTTGTCTAATGAGAAGACAGGCTTTTTTTTGCATATTTTTAAGAATGTTTTATTTTATTCGTAATCTTTATTGGAAGATACAGAGAAAGGAGATGAACATCGTGGTCACTCAAGTTATTGATGTATGTATTGTTGTAACGATAATATGTTTCATATACACGCTTATTAAAAAGACGGAAGCATTTAATATTACAATAGGATTACTTATTCTGTTTTTGATGTATTTCGTAACTGAAGCATGTGGTCTAGCATTAACAGCAACTATTTTCAAACGTATTTTTGAATTGAGTTCGTTTGGGTTGGTTTTAATTTTCCACCCAGAATTAAGGATGGTTCTAAAGAAAATAGGTGGCATTACTAGTATTCCTACAGAAAAAAAAGAAATTACATCCTCTATGGAAGAAGCTGTATTTTCATTAGCCAAAGATAAAGTAGGAGCCCTTATCATTTTCGACCCAGAGGAGAAAGTTACATTTCAAACAGATGATATGGTGAAAATAGATGCTGTTTATTCTAATGAATTATTAGAAACAATATTTTTCAAAAATACACCTTTACACGATGGAGCTGTTATTATTCAGAATGGAAAAATAGCTTATGCTGGATGCAAACTCCCTTTGACCGCGAAAAAGAGGGAAGATTATAGTAACTTAGGAACTAGGCATCTAGCAGCATTGGAAACAGCTGAAATGTTTGATGTAACAGGAATAGTAGTATCAGAAGAAACGGGTAATGTATCTATTGCAACCAATCGTGGAATACGAAAGGTAGAGAGCAAAGAAAAATTCAGATTGTTTTTTAAGAAACAAAAAAAGAACATGTTTAAGAAATTAACGAAAAAAAATTAGAATGAAAAATAAATCAAAAAGACCTTCTTGCTATGATATAAGAAGGTCTTTGTTTTTATCGATATTAGACTTCAACAGTTTCTACGGATTCATCTTCAATGGTTTCTTCATTTTCGTCGTTTGGCTCAAAGTTTGCTTCCACAAATGCTTTTATTTCCTCTATATCAAAGGAAGGTGTCCCGGTTTCGGTTAAAGCCCATCGTGCAGTAGACTTTTTATTAGGTCCTCTTTCGATTAATAGGGTATGGTCGAAGCTATCTTTTACGTGTTCGTTGTGACTTACTAATAAGATTTGCTGGAACATCCCATTTAAGCTGCGCAGCATTTCAAGCATGGCATCTTGACGTGTTTCATCAAAAGCAGATGTTACCTCATCTAAAGCAATCATATCAAAGATAGCTTGGGATGTTTGTTCTACAAGTAATTGGGAAACAGCAATACGTTGAAGTAAAGCAGCTAGTTTTTGCTCTCCGCCAGAGAAGATTTCTAGTGGGTGTTTTTCTCCATCACGATACAAGTAAATATTATAGAATTCGTCTAATTCTACAAGGTTATATAATCCATCTGTAGCAACTTCAATCATATCAGACATTTTATCAGCAATTTTTGGAGCCAATTCTGCAAGAGTATCCTGTTTGTATGCTTTATATAATTCGTCTAATTTTGCTAATTCTATAATCTCTTGTTGCTTATCTTTTAAAGCAATTTGCATGTTGGTATTCTTTTGCATTTCTTCCTGAATGGATTCTATAGAATTGGTGGTTTTATCAATCTGAGATTGAATAGTATAGCGATTATCTTTTGTTGTATCAATTTTGGAACGTATATCATCGATTTGTTTTGAAAGAGAATCATGATTTTCTTTATCGAAATCCAATTGTTCTCTTTCTGTGCATAGGTTATGTATATTTGATTTAATTTCCGAAAGTTGATTCAGAATATATGTAATGCTTTCTTCTAATTTCGAAATATCTTGAACCTGATTCTGAAGTTGAATGATTTCCTCGTAAATAGGTGTTAAAGATTGAATCTCTTCATATAATTTTTTATAACCTTCAGCATCAAACTCAACTGTTTCTGGATATTGATTTCTTTGTTGCTGTAATTCTTGTAAGGTGCTATTTTGACGTTGGATTTCTTGATTAGCAACGTTAATCTGGGATAATACGCCACTTTTTTCTCGTAATTTTAATCGATAGGATTCTAGTGTTTGTTTTAATTGGTCTAGATGCTGCTTGTCCTTTAAACCTTTTTCTAAAATTTCATCATAAAGAACTTTCATTTTGGCTGTTTCTTGAATGATTTCTTGGCGCTTTTCTTCTAAGTGGTGTAATTGATTCCCTAAATGCTCTCCTAAAGGTCTTTTGCAAGTTGGGCAGGGAACTTCTTCTCCAAGTTCTCCAAATTTCTGTTTATCGCTCATGATTTCTTTGTAAACATTTTTATTCACATTTAACATTGTTTGAAGTTCTTTTCCTTTATCCCTTGCAACAGCCAATGTATCCTCTAATTCAGTAATCTCTTGCTCTAGTTTAGTATAGGAAGATTCTACTTCATCAAACATAGCTAGTTTACTAGAAGCTTCTGAAGATAGATGTTCATAATGTTGAATGTTTTTATAGACCTCATTTATTTGTTTTTGTAAACGATGAATTGCTACAAATTGTTCTTTTGCTTCATTTAAATCATCTTTCTTTTGCAGAAGTGAAAAGTAATATTCTTTCTTGTGTGCAATTTCGTCTAAACGTTTTTTCTTATTTTGTAGAATTTGTAGATTGTTTTCTTCTGTTTTCAAAGAATGTTCTGTGAGAGTTGTTTGTTTTGTCTCCAGGTTAGAAATCTCCAAAGAAAGCTTTTGAAATGATTCAAAAATCTTATCGCTTTTTTCTTTTTCAAGAGAAATCTTATCGCGTTCTTTTTCTAAATTAAGAATGTCTTTTTCGACTGATTTTTGTTGTTTTTTTAATTCTTTTTCTTGTTCTTTTATTTGTTTAAGCTCTTCAATTAGTACGGCTTCATCTCGTAAATGACGTTTTGCTTCATTGATTTCAATTTCTAATTTTTTTCTATCATCTCTCGACTTTTTGGCAGTCTCATCAATAGTTTCGATTCGAAGTAATTTTGAAATCATCGCTGCACGAGGCGCGTCTTTCATTTGTGTTAGAGCATCGAAATCAAATTGTGAAGCGTAATAACAAACACGAAAGGCTTCTTGGTCCATTCCAAACAAATTGCGAATATAAGAATTGATTTGTGTTGTTCCTGTTGCTACACGGTTTTTATTTTTTTCTACATAGTTTCTAGATTTTGAATTAACTAAATCACGACGAATACGATAAAAATCACCATTAAAAATAATGTCCGCTACTCCGTATGTAGGTGCATTTTTAGGAGATTTATGCATTTTTAATTGATTTTGATTAACTCCTTTGTATTTTCCCCAGAGAATCCAGTCTAATAAATTAAATAAGGTAGATTTTCCGGCGCCATTTACGCCCCGGAAACCGATTAATCCAGAAAGAGGGAAATAAATTTCTTCGTTTTCAAATTGTCTATAATAAGAAAGTTCTAAACGTGCTACTAACATTCCGATTCCTCCTAAACAGGGCTTGTGTATTGTTATTAAGAATTGTTTTTCTCGTACATCTCCGCAAGACGTTCGTAACCGATTTTTGTTAGTTTTTCTTTATCGAATGTTCCATCGTCTTCGACACGTTTCATAAAAGTAAGGAAGCCGGCAAGGACCCCTTCGAATTTATTTTCGTTATCTTTTGAAGTACGAGTTCCAATACTTTTTTCGGTTTTATTTTTCAAATCTAATTTAAAGTATAGGCAGTCTTGAGTAAGTTCTTTTACGCTATCAACGTCAATTCCAAGCTTATATTCTTTTGGAAGGTTGGAGATTCGTAGGCGTACAATGGCACCAAATAAATCCTTAGATTGTAAACGTTCAATTATGAGTTTATTCACTTCTTCTAGTGTTTTCTCAGCAGCATTGATTTCTTTTAAATCATACATTGGTCTTACTTTTAGAGGGATATCACGAGTAATTACATCTTTTGTTTTTTTATGAATAGCTACCATAATAATTTGAGGCTTGTTATCTACTTCACCAAATCCTAAGCGGTCAGTGGAGCCGCTATATCGAATGTTATGTCCGAAATCAGTTGCTTTGTGATAATCACCCAAACAAAAATAGTCCATTTTGCAATTAATTAACTTATCGAGATGAGTAACTAATGTATTTTCGGAATGCTCAGCATAGTGAGGGATAGTTGTTACTCCTAGGTGAGTCATACCAATGTTGATTTTTCCTTCGACGGGAGCTATTGCATCAAGAGATTCATTCATTGCATCTTGGTCGTAGCTACTTGGTGCGCAATGAACAACAACATTATGTTCTGGAAGTTCTACGGATTCATAAATTCCTCGATATGCTGTATAAACTTCTGGTAACTTTCCGATTATTTCTAAATATGTACCCGTCGCGCTTTCTGTTGGTAAATTATGATTTCCTACGATTTCAACATACTTTATGCCATGTGGATTCAGTCGTTCAATTTGATTCATATAAGTTTTTAGCACGTATGCCTTTTTATAACCCCAAGAGTCCGTTCCATCACCTGCATGTAATACGGCATCTACTTTATACGCTATTGCAATATCTATTACTTGTGCCAAAGCTTTATCAATGTCATCTTGGCGTACATTTACGTCAAATTCATTTTTTTTATCAACACGTAAAGCGCTATACTCGTTGTATCTACTTGCATTCCCAGAATAACCGTTATGAGTATCTGCAACATGGATAAAAACAAAATAATCATCATTATTAAGAATATTATTGATGAAGTCTTCTCCGATTGTTTTGTCTAAAACAGTTTCAACGTATTCTTTGCTTAATACTTGGAAAGGAAATTCTACTAAATTCATAAAATTTAATTCTCCTTTTCTTGTTTATGTATTTAATTTCGGGATAAGTATAGCATTTTTAATGAATTCAAAATTGGAAAAACGTAAAAAGATATAGAGTACATGAAAGTAAATTGAGAATGATAAACTTAGAAAAAATAAAAAAAATCCAAAATCAAACAAATCATTTTTGAATTTTTGTATAATCAATGAAATAAGAATCATAGGTAGGTAAAAGATGGAGTTTGTATATGATGGTAGTCACCTAATTCAAAACGAAATAGATGAAGAAAAAATATTCAGTTACACTAATGGCGTTTCTTTGTGGATGATATTTAATAATATAGAGAATACAAGAAAATGCTTAATTAAGTTAGATGATGAAGTGATTGCTGAGTTTAAGAAAGTAACAGAAGGCGAAGCTTTTGTACAAGGTATGATTATGTACGCGGAAAGACAAGGTGAGTTTTTCGTTAAGGTGGATAAGCAACCGTTAGTTGTACAAGATTCAGAATTACAAGCTGAATTTGTTAAACTCAGAAATGAGATGGCTAAATTAAAGAACGAAAAAGAAAAAGCCCAAGCATTAGCAGGGAAGTTAATAAAGGGTATTATGAAAGATAAGGCAGAAAATACCGAGCAAAAAATAAGGGGTATACTTGAAAAACATGTTCAAGAAATATAGAAAATAGAGATTGTTAGTTTTTCTAACAAAAAATGAGGGAATTGCATTATGGAAAAGAAAGATGAAATTGTACAATACTTTGTAGTAAACAAAGAGTTAGAAATGAGTGCGCCTAAATTGGGTGCTCAAATTGCTCATGTTGCTACAATAATGACATTAAAATATCAAAATGAAGAAGACTTTCAGAAATGGATTAATGGTAGCCAAACCAAAATCCTGTTAGGTGGAAAAGAAACACAGTTAAACAAACTTATCGAACAAGGTTTCGATTTTATTATAGATGAGGGTAGAACAGAGATTCCAAAAAACTCCTTGACCGTTGTTGGGTTGAAACCTATGTTGAAATCAGAGGCTCAACAATATATTAAACGGTTAAGATTATATAGATAGGTTAATAATGTGGAGGGATTAAGTTGGAAATATGGCTCACAGCAGATTCCCATTTTTCACACAAAAATATTATTGCTTATGAATCGCGCCCATTTGTAAATACAGAAGAAATGGACGAAGGATTAATTGAAAGTTGGAATGCTAACATTAAAGAAAATGATTTGGTTTTCCACATGGGAGATTTATTCTTTGGTAATAAAGAAAAGCAATTTGAGATAGCTAAAAGATTGAATGGAAGAAAAATATTAATTTTAGGTAATCACGATAAATTATCTAACAAACGTTACATGGATTTAGGTTTTAACCCTTATAAACAATACATATTTGAAGATTATTTATTTACGCATCATCCGCAACAAGAAAGACCTTTAAGTGTATTAATTGAAAATACTCATATTAAAGGCAATGTACATGGACATATTCATTCGAAAAAAATGGATAATCAATTAATTTATTTATGCGTTTCAATCGAGCATGGCTATAAGCCATTTCATATAGATGAAGTAAGAGAACATTTCTTAAAAAATCAATTCGTTGCTTAACGCCTTATGCGTTTACATAGATAGAGCCATAGTCCTTCCGAAGCTAGATTAATAATCTAGCTTTTTTATTATTTCTAGCGAGAATCATCTCTCCTTAAGAGTGAAGTGGTAGGTGGGGGAGGAATAAAAGTTAAAACAAAAAGAACATCATATTATTAGATGTTCTTTTTGTTTCCTTAAATATTCAACTTTTCAGCACGAATAATGAAAGATTTATCTTCTGCGCTTTCAAGCGAAAAAGAATTTCCAATTCCATCTATTACATCAATCACAATTTGCAGATGTTGCCAATAAGAAAAGTTTGAGGTGTGCATATAATAGGGTGTGTCTAAAATTTTGCCTATTTGCTCATCGCGACTACCAAGATAAAATTCACCTGCTTTCATACAGATTGGCGAAGTTCCGTCACAACAGCCTTCTGAATGAATAAATACAAGTTTACCATGCTGTTTTCGCAATTGTTTAATTAATGATTGTGCTTCTTTTGTCGCAATGACTTTTTGCATCTTAGAAGAATCCCATTGAACCTTTATTGTAACCAACTAAAATACATTTTGTTTGTTGGTAGTGAGAAAGCATCATCAAGTGATTTTCACGACCAATACCAGATTGTTTGTAACCACCGAATGCAGCATGTGCTGGATATTGATGATAAGTGTTTGTCCAAACACGACCAGCTTGTATTGCACGACCTGCGCGGTAAGCAATTTCTCCATTACGAGACCATACACCAGCACCTAATCCGTATAATGTATCGTTTGCGATTTCAATTGCTTCTTCAAAATCCTTGAATGTTGTTACAGATACTACTGGACCAAAAATTTCTTCTTGGAAAATACGCATTTTGTTGTTACCTTTGAACACAGTTGGTGCTACATAGTAGCCTTCTGATTGGTCGCCTTCTAATTTATTTTGATAACCACCGATTACTAATTCAGCGCCTTCTTCTTTGCCAATTTCAATATAAGAAAGAATTTTATCTAATTGTTGTTTAGAAGCTTGTGCACCCATCATTGTTTCAGTGTCTAGAGGGTTGCCAATTTTAATTGCTTTAATGCGTTCGATTACTTTTTCCATGAATTTATCGTATATTGATTCATGTACTAATGCGCGTGAAGGGCATGTACAAACTTCACCAGAGTTAAGGGCAAATAATACGAAACCTTCGATTGCCTTATCTAAATATTCATCATCTGCATCCATTACGTCAGGGAAGAAGATATTTGGTGATTTACCACCCAGTTCTAATGTCACTGGAATAATGTTTTCTGTTGCATATTGCATAATAGAACGACCTACTGCCGTTGAACCAGTGAATGCAATTTTAGCTATTCTTGGATTTGTTGCAAGTGGTTTACCTACTTCTAAACCTGTTCCTTGGACGATGTTCAATACGCCTTTTGGTAAAATGTCTTGAATTAATTCGATTAATACACATATAGAAGCTGGTGTCTGTTCAGCTGGTTTCAGAACGATACAGTTACCTGCTGCTAAAGCGGGTGCGATTTTCCAAGCAGCCATAAGAAGTGGGAAATTCCAAGGAATAATCTGCCCAACTACACCTAGTGGTTCGTGGAAATGATAAGCTACTGTATCACCACTAATCTCACTAATACCGCCTTCTTGTGCACGAATAACGCCAGCGAAATAACGGAAGTGGTCTACTACTAAAGGAATGTCTGCATTTAGAGTTTCGCGTACTGCTTTACCATTGTCCCAAGTTTCAGCAACAGCAATCATTTCTAAATTTGCTTCGATACGGTCTGCAATTTTATTTAAAATTTGTGAACGGTAAGCAACAGTTGTTGCGCCCCAAGCACCTTTTGCTGCATGTGCTGCATCAAGTGCTAACTCAACGTCTTCTGAAGTAGAACGAGGTACAGATGTAAATACTTTCCCTGTCACTGGAGAGATTACGTCCAAGTATTGACCTTTTACTGGTGCAATCCATTCTCCGCCGATGAAATTTTGATATTGTTCTTTAAAGTTTACTAAAGCGCTTTCAGTATTTGGGTTTTTATAAATCATTAAGTGTTACCTCCTGTAAAATTTTTAAAATGTAATTATAAATATAAATAGATATTTTAGTGAATTTTCGGAGTTCATCGTCACTTTGTTTCCTCGAAAAGGGCATAAGGTTATGTTAAACTTTTGATAAATTCATTTAATGAAATAGCACACTTTATTGTACCTGTGTTGAAAAAGTTAAATTTTTTTATGATGCTTTTTATCATAGGCATTTTCTTCCTATGTAAGTGTTTCCATGAAAAGAAAGTAATCCCTTTTTGAAATTAAAAAGGATGCATTTAACTGCATCCTAAAAATAATTTTTTTATTTTTTCTTCTTTTTAAATCTTTCTTTGAAATCTAGAACAATTGTCACCTTTGAAAATAATGCTTTGAGCAATTGCTCTTTTAAAGAGAAGGCTTCTTCATGAAATCCTTTTTCTTCTAAGAGCGCAACTAAATCCTCCAAAACATCTTGTCCTGCACCAAAAGTGGCTTTAGTAGCATTTTGAGTAAAGTAAACATCTTTGAGTTGGTCCCAATTTCTAAAGCGAACTAAATCATCACTATCTACAATATTAAATCGTTCACGAATAAAATTTGAAAAAATCTCAAGAGATTCTTTTCCAGCTTTGGACCTTCCAAAATCTAAAGAAACATTGTGACGTTCCTTTGCTAGTAGGATTTTTTCTCCAGCTCTTTCAAGATTTTTGATAACTGACATATCGTGAAAACTGCGTCTGTTCCATGCCCCATAGTCATAAACTAGATATAGGCTTGAATATGATTGTTCGTGAAAAGTGCTCATTGTGGTAACTTTAACAATGTTGTCATCTAGACATATATCGGATTTCTGATAAGAGTTCCAATCAATAAAATTGGAGAAAATAATCAATCTGTTATCAGAAAATTGTGGTTTGTTAAGTCCTGTTTGAAATTCAATCGTTAATCCGTTATGAATGTAAGTCTCCATAGAATTACCCCCAGTTTTTTTACAATTTTAGCATAAAATTTTAAGCGGGGGGATAATAATGTCTTTAATTAGCTTTTAAATAGTCATTCTTAAGTTCTTTGATTTTAGATGATAGTAAAAGTGATTGTACATTTTCATCCATGAGCCTTGAAGCAAATAAGTCGAAATAAGGATTTGGAGCTGTTGTGTAATACAAAACTTCGAATTTTTGGCTTCTTTCGTTGAAGACGCGAGAAATACTTTCTCCAAGTAATTTAGAAGGGTTAATGATGGAACATTGTGGTCCATAAAATTCTTTGATTTCTTCTTCTAAAAGGGGATAATGTGTACAACCAAGAACTACGTATTTTCCTCGTTCCGTGCTTAAACCAACAAGTTGATTTGCAACGGTATTCTTTCTTGCTTCTTTTGAAAAATATTTGTCCGATTCAATCAGATGAACAAAAGAAGGACAACCGATTTCACGAACTGATTGTTCAGGTAGTTGATTTTTATAAGCATGGCTTTTTGCTGTTAAATTAGTTGCTAAAACATCTATTGTTTCTTTAATTTGTTTGGATTTAATATAATCTGTTGCAGCGTCTACAACGCTTAAAACAGGAATATTATAAATATGTTGCAGTAATTCTTTGGTGTAAACTGATGCAGTGTTACATGCTATAATGATGGTTTTAAAATCATATATATAAGATAATTGTTTGAAACAATTTAAAACACTAATAATAATTTGTTCTTTTGTTTTATCTCCATAGGGTGAGTTGGCACTGTCTGCTAAATAAACAAATTCTTCTTTAATATTATGTTTTTTTAATTCCCTTAAAACAGTTAATCCACCAACTCCAGAATCAAAAACAACGACTACTTTTGGCTTCCATTTCATTGCTATTCCTCGTTTCTGTCCCGAATACATTTATAAATAAGTTTTAAAAAAAAGGAAAATATCCTTAAATAATATTGAGTAGAAAAAAGTAAATTTTTCAGGAACATAATTTGATTTTATTAAAAGGATGCATTTATACTAAATTTAGATTAAGAAAATTATTTCGAAAAGGGGGATTATTTTGAATATAGGTGTATTTATGGAAGAGAAAAATAAGTTTTATCTGTATACGTTTTATAATTTTGTTGAAAAGTTACCTTTAGAATCTCTAGGGAATGCAATGGTATCACTGGAAAATGAGGGGTATTACACAATCACAGAAATCAAAAATAGAAAGATAAATCCACTAGACTTTTTTATAATTAGAGAAAATAAGATTTTAGAAAATCCTTTCGAATTAAGCACTTTACAGATGGCTAGCTTGTTTGGAGAAGCGACAAGGGAGTTTGAATTAGTAGACAACATAGTATACAAGGACCCTGAATTTAAAGAGTTTTCGGAGGAATTGATAAAGAAAGGGTTTTATCGAGCGGATAACATTAATTTTAAAAGAGCGATGATGAGGGACAAATTTGAAAGAAGAAATAAAAGAACAATTTAAAAGGTGGCGTTAAAAAATTTTCAAAAACGGAATTTAAAATAAAAACTATTTATTTTTTGATTAAAAAGAAAGAAAACACCAATCATAGTATTGGTGTTTTCTTGTTTATTTTACAAAGAACTCTTTGTTTTTTACGCTAACAGATAACTTTGTTATATTATCAGATTCAATTAACTTGTCGGCAATAAGTGTTTTCAATTTATCAATTTCACGTTTCATTGGTCGAGCGCCCATTTCAACGTCATACCCTTTTTCTGCAAGTAATTCAATCGTAGATTTACTTAACTTTAATTCAATTCCTTTGGTAGCTAATTTTTGAATTAATCCATCGGAAAATTTCTTAGCAATGTCTATCATGTTTTCTTTAGTTAAGCGATTAAATACCATAACATCATCAATACGATTAATAAACTCTGGGCGATAGTGGTCTTTTAGTCTTGCTTTGACTTTTTTCTCAAGTTCTTGTTCAGGAGTTGTTTCCTCAGTGTCGTAGCCTAATGCTGTTTTTTTAGAACCATATAAGTCACTACCCACATTTGAAGTCATAATGAAAATACAGTTTTTCGCATCAATAGTGCGACCTTTAGCATCCGTGATACGTCCTTCGTCGAAAAGCTGCAAGAATAAATCTGTTACTTCTGGATGTGCTTTTTCTACTTCATCGAAAAGAACGACACTATAAGGATTTTGACGAATTCCTTTTGTTAATTTCCCCTCGTCTTCATATCCAACATAACCTGGTGGGGAGCCAATTAACTGAGAAACAGTGTGTTTTTCTTTGTACTCACTCATATCAAGACGAATAAGTTTATTTTCATCGCCTAAAAGAAGCGTTGTTAAAGCTTTTGTTAATTCAGTTTTCCCTACACCCGAAGGTCCTAACATCATGAATACGCCTATTGGTCTATTATCATCTTTTAAGCCAAGGTGATTTCTCTTAATGGCTTTGGCAAGAGTTTCAATCGATTTATCTTGTCCTTTGACATGTTGTTTAAGTTCGATTTCTAAAGAACGTAATTTTTCTACTTCTTTTTTCGATAATTCTTTTGTAGGAATGCCTGTCCATTGATTTAAAACGTGCGCTAGGTCATCTTTGCTAATTACGTTAGCTTTTCGTTTGCTAGTTTCTTTGCGTTTTAAAGTTTTGTGTAAACTTTGTTCTTTGTTAATTAATTTTTTTGCTTCCTCGAAATTATCTGAACTTAAAACTGTTTCTTTTTCTTTATCAACGTTGATAATATTGCTCTGTGTCGCTTTTACGGTTTCTTCGATGTCCGTGTTAAGAAGACTTCTATGTGCACATGCTTCGTCAATTAAATCGATAGCCTTATCAGGTAACATTCTATCATTTACGTATTTTTCAGTAAGAGCTACCGCTTCGTAAATCATTTCGTCCGGAATTGTTACATCATGGAACTTTTCATAATTGTTTTTTAGTCCTCGAAGAATTTCAATGCTATTTTCAACAGTAGGTTGACTAACTACGACTTTTTGCAACCTTCTTTCTAAAGCTCGGTCTTTCTCAATATGAATTCTATATTCATCGAAAGTAGTTGCACCGATAATTTGAATTTCTCCTCTAGAAAGGGCGGGCTTTAACATTTGAGCTCCATCCATACTTCCATCTGAACCACTTCCCATAATAGTATGGAATTCATCTAAAAATAGTATGATGTCTTTTCTTTCTCTTGCCTCTTCTATAATCTTTTTTAGTCTGTCTTCAAATTCTCCACGAAACTTTGTCCCAGCTATTAAATTTCCAACAGGAATAGAAATGATTTTTTTGTCTCTTAGATTAGAAGGAACTTCTCCGCTAGCTATTTTTTCCGCAATTCCTTCAACAATAGCAGTTTTTCCAACACCTGGTTCGCCTACTAAAATCGGATTATTCTTAGTACGACGTTTTAAAATTCTAAGTGTATTTTCAATTTCTATGCTTCTTCCAATTAAAGGGTCCAATTGTTTTTTGCGGGCTTTCTCTGTTAAGTCAAAACCGAATTGAAGCGCAAATATTGGCTTGTTTTCCGTAGATGAAGCGGTAGTTTTTAAAGAATTAGGACTTTCTTGTTTAATAGAAAGAGAGATTTTTTCTAAGAACTCAACCTTTTCTTTTCCCTTTAATTTGAGTTCGCCACTTTCTAATTTCACTCGTAAGCAATGAGCGCAAATATGAAGGGGTTGCCCGTTCATGTTCGTAATTTTTTGTAGAGTATATCTTTCTTCGCAAACTTGACAAATAAACTGTTCCATATTAGTTAACCTCCATCTATATTAATTGGTTGCATTTAACGTACATTACGAAAGGAGCTATATATATGGTTAATCTGTTGGTAGGATTAATCTCTTCAATTTTGATATTAATTTTGTTTTCATTTTTGGAGAGAAAAAGAGTTTCTCATATCGGGAAAACAAAATACTTATTTATTTTAATCGTTACGTTTTCTGCGTATATATCAGACGCTACAAATGACCTATTCATTTGGACATTGTGGTTGTTGATGTTCTATACAGTGTTAGACGACCTGAAAACTCAAACAATCTTTACTCCTATTTATTTAGTTGTTATAACTTGCTTGTTCTTTAAGGGTCATACGATTGAAGAGTTCATATATGCCGTAATATTATTTGTGATTTTCCTATTATTTTCTAAGAAAACAAAAGAAACCTTTTTTTCTATAGGTGACTGCTTTGTTATTTTTGCACTGGTTTTTTGGATGGGGAAATTGGCTACTGTAGCGTTGTTACTTGCTGCTATTTTAGCAGGTGCGATATTGCCAATAATAAGCATGTCGTCGAAAGGTAAAAAGGAATACTATCCGTTTTCTGTTTTCCTTGTGATTTCTTCAATTATTGTTCTAAGTAATTGGCATGTAGGAATGATTATAATTGTAGGATTTATTATGAATTTCATCATGTTATGTTTGAAGTTATGTTCCTTTTTAAAAAGAAAAAGGGAAAGTGAAAAACTTTGATATCCAATAAAATAAAAAAGGATTTGCAATATCTTTCCACAATAAAAGGGGAGAAGAAAACCACAATTAATGGAGGGCATTAAAATGGAATTAGTGACACTGAGAGTAAAAACGAAATCTATCCCTAATAAAATTGGGTCTGCAATTGCTGGTATGACTAAAGAAGGTAAAAGTGTTGTTCTACAATGTATCGGTAATGGTGCGATTGGACAAGCTACTAAGGCTATCGCAATTGCAAATAAATTCGTATCAAAAGAAGGATTTAAATTTATTTCTGAGCCAGTATTTATCGATTTAGAAATTGATGGAAAAGAACGTACAGGTATGAAACTTCTTCTTTCAACGGTTGAAGCTCCTGTTCAAGAATCAAACGAATAAAAAAAGAGCACAAATTCTGTGCTCTTTTTTTATTCCTCTGTTTTTTCTGAATTTGAAGATTTAATTTCTGTTTGGCTAGATATTTCAGGATTTTCTTCAACATGTTCAACTGTTTCAGTATTTTGATTTATGTCTTCGGTTTTTGAATCAGTATCTTTTAAAACAGTATTCTCATCTTTTTCTATTGGGTATGTATTTTCATCGCTATTTAAGAAATTCTCAGCAACTAATTTATCTTTTTTTTCTATGTTAATATCAGAGATATCATCTTCTAATGTAAAAATAGTGGATTGTTCATTTTCCACTTGAATTACTTCTCTACTAATTGTTTCATCAACATTTTCTGAATGCTGAAGAGGTGATTCGGAATTTAAGAAAACTTCAGCTTCTTCTTGTTTTTGTTTTAATTTTGCTTCTCTCTTTTTTTGTATTAAATCCACAATTTTTATATAATCTTCGTTGTTAGGATAATTCTGCGGAATTTCGTTCAAATAATCAAAGTCCTGATGTCTTTTTAATACATCTTCTACAATGTGTTCGCCCGGATATTTAGGGTCGGTTCCCGGTAGAAATAATGCAGGGTGAGGTTGATTCATGGTTTGTTGTTGAGTTTGGTTAGAGAAATCATTGTTTTCTTCTGTTCTAGTTTCGTCTGGTGAAAATGGTTGTTCATTATTAAGTGGTGGTGTGGTAGATTCTGGTCTTTTAAAACTATCACTTTCTTCTTCGGAATAAACTTCAAATAAACCTATATAATCCGAGCGCAGAAAAGCTCTGTCATATCCACGTTTAAAAGCCATTGTCGGTTTAATTCCCTTTGACCAACCTTTCGTATTCTCATTATTAGATTCTCCGATTTCATATGAAATCTCACCATCTGGAAATTCTACGGAACACAAATATATAACATTTCCCGGATTAGATATTTGAACCTGTAATTCTGGTTTTAAGAATTTTGCCCCAGTAAACTTTCTAAGAAGCAAAACCGCTTCGTGTTTCATTATGATGTTTCCATCCATTGTGGTCCAAGTATGTTTAGCAATATCAATGACTTCATTTATCTTTTTTGTATTTCCATCTTTGCCTATTAATTCTCTTTCGAATATTTCAAAATTAGACATTTTGAATTCCCCTTCCTAATGTAGACTTTTACGTATAATGCAATGTATATTATATAGAGAATGAAGAAAAGATGGTTAAAAAATAAAAATTAGTTTTTTTTCACACAAAAAAAATTATTACGTTAAAATAAAGAAAAAAAAGCAGAAAAAGGAGAATTTATTATGTTATTAAATAATTTCCAAAAAACAGTGGTAGAAATGGCAACATCTAAGGCGAAGGTTGGTATTTTAAAAGATAAATTACATCAAGCAGTTATTAGAAATGATTTTGAAGCTGTAAAAGAAATTAAAGAACAACTAGTTGGATTTGTAGAGGTAAACCTTGATGGATACGGCGAAAGGGGTTCTGGTAAAACTTCAGGTACAATTGAGGCAGCAACAATGGCTGGACTTGCAGCGTTATATATTAACCCAGCTCAATGGGTAGATAATGCTGATGCAGTAGGTATGCCTAAAGTAATTGAAGTTAACGGAAAAAAAGTAACTAAAAACATGGTTCGAGACTTTTTCCCTCAATTGAAATTAGATGAAAATGGGGAAAGAATGATTCGCGAAGACGGCGGATATGTAATTGACTTCGAAGCTGTTAAAGAATACATCGCTAACTATGAAGACCTAATGGTTATTTATAAAGGAGATGTTAATCAGTGTCCAGGACTAGTTGTAATTTGGGATGAATTTAACCGAATCGTTGCTCAAGACGTGCAACAACTTATGTATTCAGTGATGCTGAATCATAAAATAGGTGATTATGCATTCCCGAAAGGAAGCTTCTTTGTTGCTTTAACGAATCCAAATACGGGTGATTATAATGTATCATCAATTATGGAAGAGGAAGCGATGAAAGATAGATTCTGTCACGTACAAGTTGAAAATAGCATAAACATTTTCAACGGATACATGATTAAAAATAAATTCCACTGGTCAATCAAGGCTTTAGCAAATGCTAATCCTGAAACAGTTCAACCAGTTGGTGAAGATTATGATTTAAACATTAAACCTTCTAACCGTTCAATGGAAATGATGTCATCTTTACTAAATTTCACTAACATTGAAACATCGTTAGAAAATGGTGATTTCCTAGAAGTTGTTGCAGGATTATTAGGAACTATATATGCTGCACGATTATCTGAAATTATGGAAAAAGGTGCAGAAAAAGTACCAACGGGTGAAGAAATCATTACTAAATATGATGAATTCCGAGAAATGGTACAAGCTGCAAAAAATGAAAATCGTCAAGATTATTTAAATCAGGCGAAAGAAAACTTCTTAAGTATTATGACAGAGCCTGAAACAATTGAGAAGTACGAAATGAGAGCTACAAAAAAATCAGATGGTACGGTAATCATTCCAGATAGCTTGGATAATGTTTTTAAATTCTTCCAAGACGTTCCGGCTGAATTCCGAGTAGCGATGGTGAAACAATTTGTGGAGATACCAAAGGTACATCCTGTAATTGCATTGCATCAGGAACTATACAATTTGGTTAAAGAAGATATTAAGCGCTCTAATCAAAAAGGTAAAGCTAAATCTGAGGCAAGCGTACAATTAAGCAAGTAAAAATAAACTATATGAAAGCCGATTGTATTGCACAATCGGCTTTATTACAATAAGAACAAACAAAAAAGGAGAAAAAAGATGATGACAAATAAAAAATTCAAGTTTTCGAAATTATATTTTGCTGCATTAAATTTAAATAAAAAACCATATACAGCGGACAAAGAACTTACTGAAGAAGAAAAAGAAGCGATGATAAAACAAGTGGAAAAAGATTTGAAAATTGCTATGAGGGAAGCTAATGCTCTTTTAAGCGACGATTTGGTATATTTGATTAGAAAGCAAGGATTCTTTGCGTCTATTGCAGTAGATATGAAAAAAGTTGTAACGATGGAAGTTCCAATTGCAGCGGTGAATGTTTTAAATGCAATCTCGCATTTATACATCAATCCTATTACATACCCGAATCTTGAGAAGAAAGAAAGAATAGCTGTTCTTATACATGAAATTTTACACTTAGCTTTATTCCATGTATTCCGTTACCTAGATTTACCAGATGATGAAAAACATCATTATTTATGGAACTTAGCTTGTGATTGTGCAATCAACCAGTTAATTCCAAACAATAACGAAATCGCTCTTCCAAAAGGAGCTATCTTCCCTGAAACATTTAAACAATGGGGAATTGATGTACCAAAAGGATTATCTGCTGAAGAATATTATGAGTTCTTAAAAGATAATCAAGATAAAATCCCAGAAGATATGAATGGCGGCATGGATAACGAAGATGGTGAAGGTGAAGGGAAAGATGGAAACGGAAGTCCAAATCAAAACGGTGGAGGAAACAAGCAAGGTAAAGGTAAATATAAAAACTGGCATAAAAAATGGGGAGAAACAAAAGGAAGTAAAAAAATTAATGAAGCTGCTGTTAAAAACAGTGTACGTAAAGCTTACACAAGAGAAGCAGGTTCAATTCCAGGAAACCTGAAAAGAGTAATTGAAGAAATTATAGAAAGTAAAATTCCTTGGACTCAGATGTTTTCTAAATATACCGCTAAGTATTTGAAAGCAAGTTACCTTACTACTTTTAAAAGAGAAAGTAGAAGATTAGGTGCGCTAGCTAAAGGTCGAAGACAAAAAAGAAAGTTATCGGTAGTTCTTATTGCAGATACATCAATGTCAATTGGAGATGAAAATTTAGCACAGTTTTCAGGTCATATGTTAAAAATTTGGAAGTCGGGTGTGAAAGTTACAGTAATTGAGGCAGATGCAGAAATCACAGACGTTTACGAATTTAAGGGTAAACTTAGCAGAGTTAACTATTCTGGTGGAGGAGGAACATCGTTTATTCCGCCATTTGAATACATTCAAAAAGAAAGAATGGAAATTGATTTGGTAATCTACCTAACAGATGGTTATGGTGATGCACCAGAGAAGTTCAATATCCCAACTATTTGGTGCTTAGTTCCAGATGGTAAAAAGCCTTCAACACCTGGTGGTGGAGAAGTCAAATGGGGTGATGTTGTGAAAATGAACTAATAATAGAAAGTAAATCAAAAAGCGGCTGTATGAGCCGCTTTTTTTATTTACGTTTGAAAAGCTTAGTTAAAAATGGGAAGAAAAGATAAATCAAAATTAATAATACAGCAAAGCTGAATACCAAGACATAAGGAGTAGGGTTGGTATGAAATTGAAATTTATCTCTCAGTTCCAATACTACTTTACCCTTTACTGATTCATAAGGGAATTTTCCGTAAACGCGACTATCTGAACTATTATTTCTATTATCGCCCATAGCGAATATTTCATTTTTATTTACTTTGTAACTAATATCAGCTGGGATATCCATTGATTCTTTTATATAATCTTCTTTTTGTAATTTTCCATTAATAAAAAATTGAGGTGTATATCCATTTTTTTCATTAGGAGCAACGAAATCTAATACATCCCCTGGTGTGCCTATTACTCTTTTAATGATGTATTTAGTTTCTTTTTTTGTCACTAATTTTACAATAACAACGTCACCGTGTTTAGGTGTAGTAAAGTTGTAACTAAGTTTATCAGTTATAAGAAAATCCTTGTTTTGGAAAGAAGGAATCATTGAAGGACCGCTAACCAAATTAGTTTGAATAACATATGTTCGCAAAAATAATGCAATAATTAATCCTAATATTATAGGAAAAATAAAACTTGTGATGTACTTTTTAAAATGAGACGTAAAAATCCACTCCTAACTTAAAAAACACTACAAACGAGGTGATATAAATTGAATATATTTTTAACTGGCTCTAGTGCATTAACTCCGTTAGACAAATTTGAAATAAAAACTTATTTAGAAAACTATGTAGCACATCATAATATTCATGTAATGTGTTATCGCAGTTTAGAAAATGAAATTTTATCATTTTTTATCGAAAATGATGAATATGCTTCTCAACTTCACTTATATTCATTCCAACCAATGGATTCCCTTCCGGACAGTATTAAACATTCTATTCAATACTTAAGGGAAAAAGGAAGCTATTATAATTCATTCGGAATAGAAGATGTATTGATAAAACGTTCAGTTTTCGAAAATACATGGAGAAAAATGCTTGAAAACGCAGATTTAGTCATGTGTTTCTATAATGGTGACAAACCAACTGCCCTAATTCCTATAGATATAGCAGAAGAACAAGGAATAGATGCAATGACGTTTGAATTGCCTGGTTTTGATGAAACCAAATTAGACTTACCTATAGAACAAAAAGTAAAAGTCGTTGAAAAGAAAGAAAAGCAAACTAGCTAGAATGAGCTAATCTGCTTGCAGCAGAAGCAATAATAGCACAAACTAAATCATCAATGAAGGTTGAACATACGCCTTCTTTTTTTCCATCAAGTTCTTTGATAATCCCAGGTTTCGTTTTGTCTAAGAAACCAAAATTCGTAAAGCCAATTGAACCATATATATTAACGATAGAAAGCGCTAAAATTTCGTCTATTCCATATAAACCTGCATCTGTTTCAATGATAGATTGTATGGGTTCTCTAAATTGTTTTTCTTCAACTAGTCTATCAATTTCTATTCCTGTTAAAATAGCGTGTTGTGCTTCTCGTTTACTTAATACTGCTAGAATGTTTTCTACGCATATGGAACGTGTTAAATTCGGGTAATAATCTTTCTGAATTTCTAATAAAATATCAGCCATTTTTTCTAGAGTTGCACCTTTTTCTTCTAATAGTTGAATACAAAGTTCTTTCATATCTTATAAACACTCCTTTCTTTAAATGTGTTTTATCTTTGAGAATCGGATAAAATTGTTTGTTCTTTATCTAATATAGGATTCGTACAAAATTTCAAGAAATTTAATATTAAGTGTTGAAAAATAGACAATGAATTTCACTTTTTATAAGGATGGGTGATAAAATGAAAACATTTATAATTTCTTTGATTCGAATGTTTATTGTGGGAGGGGCTTCTCTCGCGTTAGTCTTATATCAAATTGATAACTATTTAAAGTCATCATACGGGATAGAAAATATATATATCTTAGTATTTGTTTGTTCCTTTATTCCGCTTTTATTCACTTTGACTGTAGAATTTTACTGTTGGTTTGGTAGAAGAGATAAGCAAAAGAAAATTAATGATACAGTTTATTTAAAAGAAACAATCACAAAAAAGCCCTTAACTAGATAATTCTAAGTTAAGGGTTTTTTTATTGAAATTTAATATTACAGTAGGACATAAGTGTTCCTTTAATTCTTCTATGTCCACATTTATATAGTCATCTAATGCCTTATATTCTCCCTTTTCAACAATAGCGAGTCTATTTGTTTGAGGTTGCCTTTTAAAGATTTGTTTTTCTGAGAAATAAATAGCATGCTTAAAGGCTTCTTCTGCTCCAGGGTGTAGTAGAAAATAAAATTTCATATCTTCAAAAAAAGTTAGTTTTTCTTCATGGCTTTTTTCGTCATATAAGTCTTTATAAAGAATAATAAGTTCCATATCTATATCTGAATGACTTTTTTTAAACCATTCAATTACAGAGCAAAAAAGAATAGGTTCTCTTAAAAAGGGGATTTTCAATTGGCTATTCATTGATTTGAGAATAGACCTTGTTGTTGAGTCCAGAATCTTTTCATACATAGGATGCGTAAAAAATATATAATCTGGATAATAATCATCTGTTAAATTAGCTAATTTTTTAGGCGTTCTATTAATTAATCCCATTTTATGTGAGAGTAAAAAGTTATGAAATGAACCTTTGAATGCTAGGTTTTTAATTTTTTCTTTCAATTGAGAAGCTAACAAAAACACCTTGTAGTGATTTGACTTTTGTAACCATTCAATTTCTTTCATTAGTCTTGCTTGTTCACTTTCGTCGATGCATTCATCAATGTGCTTGAATATGTCCTTTAATAGCATATCATTTTTATTGTCACTTTCTTCTGATGCTATTTCCCAATTAGTAGGGAAATGTGGAATAGCAACTGGATAAGAAAAGAATGAGTCATAACTTGTTACAGATTGAACATTGAATGTATGAAAATATTCAATATCTGAATCCTTAAAAGGTATTTTAGGAATATCACTTACCGTTTTTTCAGTGAAAAAATCAATAATTTTTTCGTTTTTTCGGTACCAAATTTCAAATCCTAATCTTTCGAAGTAATCGAAAGCTTCTTCGTTTAAGAAGGGTATATGTTGAGCATGTACTATATCAGACAGACGTTTAACTGTGTTGTATTCGAGGTTATTTCTTGAAACAAATAGAAAAGGGATTTTATTGTTAGAGAAAGGCATAAAACATTGCATTTCTGTAGTTAACATTAGGTTAATATTGTACTCTTTAGACAAATGTATCCATTTATGTTTATTAACAGGTTTTTGATGTTGTTCTGCTAAGACTAGAGTGCCAATATTCCTTTTATTTGCTTCTTTGAATATTTCTTGAATATGTGCATTTGGGATGCAATATTCATATTTGTTAATTGTTACTTTATCGCAAATAAACATTGGAATATCTCCCTTTTTTAATACTTTTACTAAGATTATTATACTGATTTTTCAAATCAATTACTTATTATTTCATGAAAAAGTGAAGGTTTTTAAACTAAAATTAAAAAAGGATAGATAATTGAAATTGCGAGAGGGGGCAGGGTTAGAAATTAACCCGAAAAGATGACTATTACCTTTAAAGACGAAATACATAGACTCAAAAAAGCATCTTTACACTTCGATTTAGTTCCTTTAGATGAGGACGAAACCCCAAAATTAGATACATACTTTGGTGGTAAGCCATATGTTACAGATGAAATAGAAATTCATGAATGTAAAAATTGCAAAAAGAATATGGAATTTATTTGTCAGTTTATGATGCCTGTGAAAAATACAGAAAATAAAAAACTATATTCTTTTTATTACTGCTTTGATTGTGTCAAAGAAAGAGGCGAAGGAGCCTACGCAATAAACATATATACAAATCCTTCGTTAGATAAAATGATAAACACAATTGAATATCAATCAAATGTTCCATATAGTGATGTTAGGTTTTTCCCGGCTTATGAAATGCCTGAATGGGAATACTGTGAAGAAAGTAATCCTGAATTCATTAGAAAATTAGAATCTATGTATGGTGAAAAAGCATTCGATGTGTATATGCAATTGGAACAAAGAGTAAATGATTATGTAATTGATACAGGGTTTAAGTTAAAAGGATATCCAAGCTTTATAGACTTTGATGAAATACCTAAATGTTCAAAGTCAAATCAGTTAATGGAGCCTTTTATTCAAATGGAAAGTATTCCTGAATTAAATATGGATTGGTTAGGGAAAGATTCACATTTAATTTTATTTAAATCTCCACTGTATGACGAATTTGCATTACGTACTATTGATTTCCAAGAATTCGATGAATCTTTAGAAGAAGACATATTCGAAGACGCGGATGAGGATGACGATGTTATTAATATTTAAAAGGATGGACAATTAGTCCATCCTTATTTTGTTTTGTCTATGATTTTTCGTTCGACTTCTATGAATTTTCCATCTTTGTAAACCTTTTTAACGCTTATGTAAGGCTTATAATAACTAGGATACATGTTTGCATCATCTAAATATATTTTTTCATAAATGAAAAGGTTGTTTGCATCTTTATGGGCACTGTCAAAGATGTTTTCTGTAGTGTAAATCTTTTTCACTTCCCCATTTTTATCAATTTGAAAAACATATCCATGTTCATTTTTTTTCTCAATTTTGTTGTTCTTTTCAGGTAGTTCAGTGAATTCATAGGCTACAAAGAGGGTTTTATCTCCGGAACGATAAATTTTATCTGTTTCTTTTAATGAAGTAATAATTGTTGGAATGCTTGAAGTATGGATTAACTCCTTCTTGTTTGTTTTTGCATTCACTATGTATATGTCTTTAGAAGCTCCAGTAGTTTCAATTTTAAGTTCTTTACTAGAACTAGGAACAATAGTTATGTCATTAGAAACACGTATACTATTTTTCGGATTTTGTATATTCATAGAAGAATTTGTTTCCTTATCGTTCTGGATGAAAAACCAATAATATGTAAACGATAATAATAGTACAAAAAACAAAAAGATTATAGAAATAAAAGTTTTTTTACTCAAAAAAATCATCCTCCTTAAAACTAATTAAGTTTACGACATAAGGTACATAAAATCACTTATTTTCTTTAATTTAATGTCGTTATTCCATAGGGGAGGGATTTTATGTTAAGCATTGTTATTATCATAGCGGCTATTTTATTCGTTGTTACAGCCAATATAGTATATAAGAAACTACAGGAAATGGGGGTAATTTCTACAAAATATCATCCATATACAAATGAAAAAACAAAAGAGTTTTATTGGGAATTTATTAGGGTGTATTTTTTTGTCACATGTACAATTGTTTTTCTAGTAAGTGGTTACTTTGTACTATTTATAGAATTACTTATTATAACGTTGTTGCAAATAATGGCTGCTTATACAATACACAAACAAGATAATTCTAATCACAAAGAAAAAATTGAAGTGATTTTTGATGAGAAGGATTTATTAGAACAAAAAGAGTTTCTCATGACTCTAAAAGAGAATGAACGAAAAAAAGTGGTAAATACAAAGAAATTGGTTTTTCACAATGATTATCTTTATTTTAGTAAACGTAGAAGAATCTTGACTCGTGAAAAAATGTACAAATATATTCATATCAGTAATATTAAGAAACAAGATAGGCTAATTATTATTAACTATGGCTTCTTAGGATTGCCCATGTTTAAGAAAAAGTTATATATTCCTAAGAAAAAAGAGAAGTCATTATTAAATATCTTACATAAAATTGAAAACAACAAAAGGAATGCCGGATTTTTTCAAAAAAAATCACAAAATAATAATAAATAAAATACAGAATAACCTTCCAAATTCAGAAAAAACGCCTTGTTTTTTGTGGATTCTGTATTTATAATTGAAATAACGATTAGATACGTGAGTAAATCCAGAAAAACAGGCGAATAAGGAGGGATGGAGCATCTTGCTCCGATTGAATGTACAGAAACATTAAGGGCATCGCTAAAGAATTAGGCATTAGAGGCTGGAGTTTGCTAATGGAAAATGATGATAGAATGTATATTTCAAAATTCGACCCAGTAGAGAAGCGGAATGATGATGAATATCGGGTATATTTCTTTATCACGGATGAAGGTATTCAAATTGTTAGAAGATTTGTCATGTACAGTTCGAAATATAAAGAGAATATTGAAACGGATAATAAATTCTATAAAGAAGCGGAATCGATTTTAAATACATACTATGAACGATATAAAAAAAATCATGAAAAAGTAAGCTAATACATAATTAAAAGGGATTTAAAATACATAACCGAAATACATAACCTATGAAATTCAGAAACTTGGAATCGTAATGCCAAGTTTTTTTCACACATTTTTTAAAACACTGTTAAAATTGACTTGTGTTTTAAGTGATGAGGTGAATAAAATGCTTAATGAATTAATATTGATTGGTCGAATTGGCAGCCAGCCGGAATCGACAGAGACTAAAAATGGTACAAAGTTGGTAACGATTTCTTTGCCATTATTCCATTCTTATACACCGGAAGGTAGAAAAACTGAATGGATTCAATGTAGAGCTTTTGGAAAATTAGGTAACATAGTGGAAATGGCTAAAAAGGGAGTATTAGTAGCCGTAAAAGGGGAAATTCATAATCCAACTTGGGAAGATGAAAATGGAAATAAGAAAAGTAGAGCTTACGTTGTGATTGAATCGTTTCGTTTTTTGGAAAAGAAAAAAACAGACGATGGGGAATCGTCTGAGCAGGAAAGTGCCAATGACAGCAATGAAATTCAAGCTCCTTCAATTGATGATGATATAGATGGTTTTTTGAACGGATTTTAATATTTAAAATGATGCGTAAAAACGCATCATTTTTTTATTGATTTTATAAGTTTACTTGGGGTTTATATTGAGTTTATCCTATGTATCGATTTCTGGATATGGTAGGGTCTTTCTCACCCAAAATAATAAAAAATACTAAAAAAAAAGCAAGTGTTAGAAAAAGAAGAAATTTAAATTGTGCCTATAAAGAACTTTACAATTCAGAAAATTATGTTAAAAAGAAGGTTGAATTTACATTGAGAGGGGGAATTTTTATCAAAAAAATAATTGCTACTTTGGGATTTGCGGCTCTTGTTACAATCGGCTTTAATAATCAAGCATATGCTGCTGAAAAAGATGTAACTAAGAAAAAAGTAATTATCATTTTCAAAGATAATCAATCTAAAAATAGAACTGTCACTTTAAATAATAATGGGGAAGTTGGTCGAGATTTCAAAAATATCCCGGCAATATCTGCTGAACTTACTAAAACAGCTATTAATAATTTAAAAAGAAATCCTGATGTTCTATCAGTTGAATACAATAAAGAAGTAACGTTACTAGAAAATCCAAAGACAAAGAATGTATCGGCAAAATCAATCAACTTAGCAAAACAAACCGAGAGTTATGGAATTAATAGTGTAAAAGCAAAAGAAGCCTGGAAAAAAGGAATAACAGGAAAAGGCGTTAAAGTTGCTATTCTGGATACAGGGATTGAGTTCTATCATAAAGATTTAAAAATCGAAGGTGGAATATCTTTTGTTAAAGAGGTGTTGGATAATGGGACTTTAAGTAAAGGATACGATGACTTTAACGGACATGGAACACATGTCGCAGGAATTATTGGTGCAAAAAACAATAATATCGGAACAGTTGGGGTGGCTCCAGACAGTAAATTGTACGCAGTTAAAGTTTTGGATGGAAGTGGAGATGGAACTATAGAGGATATAGTGGCAGGAATAGACTGGTGTATAACAAACCGTATGGATGTAGTGAATTTAAGTATAGGCTCCCCAGAAGGTTCTCCAACATATCAGGCTATTGTTAAGAAAGCTAAAGAAAAAGGGGTAATAGTTGTTGCAGCTAGCGGAAACGATAATTTAAAGGATAATTCAGGTGTTGACTATCCAGCAAAATATCCCGAAGTGGTTGGGGTAGCAGCAGTCGACAAATATAATAAACATGCTGATTTTTCATCAGTTGGTCCCGAAGTGGATGTAGCTGCTCCAGGTGTAAGCATATTAAGTACCTATATAGGTGGAAAATATGAATATATGAGCGGAACTAGTATGGCAGCTCCATATACTACAGGCGTGGTTGCTTTGTATAAAAGTGCATATCCAAAAGCAAAGGTCGAAGATATACTGAAAGTGATGTATACGAATATCGTGGATGTAGACAGAAAAGGGTTTGATAATAAAACAGGAAGAGGTTTGGTACAAGCTCCTACAACTTCGGGAGAAATACCTATAGAATTTAACTCTAAAATAACCACATTTGGTGATAATTATTTATATGCTTCTCCAAAAGATGGTGCAAAGATGTCTGCTAAAATAGGTCCGCAACTTTTACAAGCCGTACAAAAAGAAGGGGATTTTATTTTAGTTAAAACTTGGTTAGGTAATAGATATATTAAAACTAACTTATATGTAGAAGGCATCAAGAATGTTGTAACTAAAAAGATTACATTGAGTGAAAATGCGAGCTTATATTCTTATCCTTTTGAGTCTTACAAAACAAAAGTGGTTATTAGTCCTCAAACAGTGTATTCATTAGAAGAGATTAATGGATGGTATCTTATTAAAACTTGGGTAGGGAATATGTATATAAGACCTCAAAATGCAATTGTAGAGAATTACAAAGAAGTCATGAATTTACCTTTTAAAGAATCTTTATTTTCCCAACCAGATTCTAAATATAATACTGGAACGACTATTGGTCCACAAACAGTTACCGCTATGGATAAAAGAGGCTCATATTATCTAATTAATACAGGGAATGGTGCTTATTGGGTATCACCTAAATATCCGATAATCGGAAATATAGAACAAATAACGGAGAAAATAACCTTAAAAGAAAGAAAAGATTTATATAGTCTACCTTTTGAAGATAGGAAAACAGGGGCAGCCCTCTCAGCTAACCAAACAGTTGAAGCATTTGAAAAATGGGGAAATTGGGTGCATATTAAAACATGGTTAGGAGATAAGTGGATTCAACAAAAATAATAACAATATTTTTCATCCTAATGGGTTCGACTTTCGAGTACAAAAGGGTTAAAGAATATACCAAAAAGCAGTCCAATTCAGATTAATTGGGCTGCTTATTCTTATTTTTTTGTAAGTTCATCTTCGTATTCTTTTTCTGGTTTTGTATTAAGAAATTTATTCATGAGTGCCTCCGCTTGTTCGAACTTTCCGTTTTGTATGTGAAAATAAATTTCTTGTTTATCGTTGCCGGTAAGTTCAGGAGTATTCGCAATGAATGATTTTAATTTGTTATGTAGCTTAAAGAATTCTTTCAAATCATTTTGAAAACGAAACAGTTCTTTTTCTATGTCATTCATAAGGTTTGATAGTTTTTCAGGTTTTGATTCTTGTAAATCAATTACTTTTCCTTCAAGTCTGTTAGCTGTAAACAAAAATTCTTTGGGATAAAAAACATTTGTGTTTAAAAACGTTTTAAATCTTCCAACTTCATAATTGATTTTTTTAATGAGTTCATCTTTCTTATCGAATTCTTGTTTTGTTTTGCTTTTTACATTTTGTAAAGAATAATTGATGTTTTCTATGTTTTTTTCAAGCGTTGTATCATCTATTTTGCCGTCTAATGCTTGTTCTAGTATTTCTTCTATGTTTTTCTTAATTTGTTGTACTTCTTCTTTGTTCATCTTTTTCTCGTTGCTAGGTTTGTTAATCTCTTTTAAATGTTCATTTAAAGAGACAAGCAATTGTTGTCTTTTAGAGTTTTGTAGTAAAATTTTATTTTTTCGCCTCATCTTTAGTAAGAAAAATGTAACAAGAATAAAGATTGCAGCAAATAAAATGAATAAATAATCCATTTTAATCTCCTTTATAGTTAAAACTTTTCAGATAATCTTTTGATTTGAAGTAGCCAAAAAGCTAAAGTCTTCTCATCTATGTCTGGGATGTCATGAAAAAAGAGATTGCATGTTCCTTCATCTTCAAAGGCATGATATTTCCAAACGTTTTCATTTGTTTCGATACCGAAGTAATAGTATTTATCAATTCTTCCTAAAGTTACTTGTTTATCCCCAAATTGTATTCCAGAAGGGGGAATAAACGCATAATTAGGAGAGTTTGGCAAAAAACCACATCCATTGTTTTCAAAATCAATTAATTGTTTTGCTAAGTCTTGTTTGTCTTTAAAAAAATCACTATTATAAATTTTTTCTTCCCTTGTATTCAAAATAAATTCCTCTTTTCAGTAAAAAGTATTTAAAAATGTATATAATTATGTTACACAACAAAAGAAAAACAACAAAAGGAGAAATGACAAAAGATGACTAAAAAATGGGTTGAAAAACCTTATGATGTAACTAAAGCTAAAATTTTACAACAAGAAGCAAAATTAACTTCATTAACTTCTAAATTGTTAGTTTCAAGAGGGATTGAAACTGATAAACAAGCCCAGTTATTCCTAAAACCAAATTTCAACGAAGACTTACATAACCCTTCTTTGTTAGCAGATATTGATAAAGTAGCAACGAGAATTTACAAAGCCATTCAAAAAATGGAACGCGTTCTTATACACGGCGATTACGACGCGGATGGGGCGACGACTACAGCCATATATGTGAAAGGTTTTAAATTGTTAGGGAAACAAGTTGATTATTTTCTTCCGAACCGTTTTAAGGATGGATATGGAGTTAATGTTAACAATGTTGAGAAATTTGCAGAGTATGACCTTATTATTACTGGGGATACAGGAATTAAAGCTTATGATGCTATATATGAACTAACTCATACGCATCAAAAAGATGTAATTGTTACTGACCACCATGAGCCTGTAGTATTTCCTATTGGTGAACGTGATAGAATCCCAGAAAAGACAAAAGTGATTGAAAATGAACATGAAGTTATGGCAATACCAGACTGTTTTGCGGTTATTAATCCGAAAAGAATAGACTGTGAATATCAAGGGAAAGATTTATCGGGCGCTGGTGTAGCTTTCAAAGTAATTGAAGCAGTATTTGACTACTTGCATTATCCTAAGAGGGAATTGTATCAAATGTTGGATTTGGTAGCTTGCGGTTTAGTACCTGATATGGTTCCAATGTTTAATACGAAGACTGATAGTTTTGAAGTTAGAAACTATGTGAAATTAGGGTTAAATATTATGAATAAGAGTCCGAAAAGATGGGTGACAGCTGTACAGGAATTGAAGGAAAAAGAAAAAAACAAAAACAAACCTAAAGGGAAGGCGCGACCAATTGTTGCAATGGATTTAGGTTTTACCTATGGTCCGTTATTAAATGCAACTGGACGTTTATATGACCCTACACCAGCAGCAGAGTTCCTTATGGAAGAAGATGAAGAAAAAGTAAATGAACTCGCTAAACAGCTTCATGAAATAAATTTAGAAAGAAGAAAGTTATCTGCGGATAACGCATCTGAAATCTTAAAATTCCTAAAAGAACAGAACGAAGAATATATTGATTATGGAATCGTTGTAACTTCTCCTAATCTTCATGTTGGTATTACAGGCTTAGTAGCCGGTGAAGTATTGAAGGAATATTATCGTACAACAATTGCATTAGCGCCATTTATAAATCCAGATGGAACAAAAGTGTACAAAGGTTCAGCTCGTTCGATTCATGGAATTAGTGTTTTGGATGCTTTAATAGATGTAGAAAAGGAAATGGGACCATACATTTATGGGGGGCATGAACAAGCAGCTGGATTAACGTTAAAACCAGAACAATTAGATTTATTCCGTGAGCTATTCCGTTTAGCTGTAAAGAAACAAGCGGATAAATTTGGTCCAGAAGTATTTGAGCCTAAAAAGTTTTACGACGCAAAAATTCAATTCGAAGAAATTAATTTTGATTTAATAAACGAGTTGAACTTATTCGAACCGTTTGGTATGGGTAACGAAGAACCTACATTTTATGCTGGAGATGTTTTTATTGAAAGTATTAAGGTTCTACGTGATAAAGAAACACAGAAAGAAAAAGCTTTGAAATTTAATTTTGTTCAAGATGGACAATTCATTGAAGGAATAACTTTTTCTAAAATTAAAGAGTTGGAAAAACAGTATGAAAAAGCATTAGAACGAAATTCAATGGTACCGTGTGAAGTGTTGGGTATTCCTCAAATTAATGAGTGGATGGGTAGGATTACGTTCCAATTCAAAGTTGAAGATATTAAAATTGAACCTTCTCTGTAAGAGGAGGTTCTTTATGTTCAAGTCTTGTCGGTATAAGTCGAAAGCTAATTATAGGAAATCTAACATTTTAGATAAAATTCAAGGGGGACGGTAGTATGAGCGATTTGTATCCTTATTGTTCTAAATGTGATACGGAGTTAAATGAGGAAGAAAAAGGGTTGAATAGAAAGTATGACAATCTTTTTTATCCAATTTGTAAAAATTGTTTGGGTAAACACACTAAAACAATTATTGATATTGCTAATTCAGAAAATGAAGAAGTTTACTAAAAACTTAATAATAAAAAGCTCCAGATAAATAATCTGGAGCTTTTATATTAACGGAAATTTTTAGTAGAACGTTTATGCATTGGGTCGATAACAAATTTCTTTTCTTCTTTAAGTTGACGTGGAGCGATACCATATACGTAGCAAACACCGTTGATGAAATCTAAAATTCTTTGGTCCATACCAGCTTCAAGTTCATCAAGCATGATGATAACAGCTTTATTTGCAAAGATTGCTTCTGCAATTACTTCAGCATCTTCCATATCATGTGGTGCAGCAATTAGTACATTTGAACCTTCGTCTACAAATACATTAGAATTCAAGAAATTTAAATCTTGACTAGGGTATTCTGTATTTAAAGATAGATTATTTCTTCTTACAGTTTCCATAGATACGTTTGGCTCCTCTCTTTTTTCTAATTCTTGTTGTTCCATGAAGCCAGGACGCAACATGTTTAAAAGTGTGTTTTTCAACGTAAAATCCCCCTTGGTTTTGGTTTTGTATGTTTTGCTAAATCTTATGTGATGAACTAAATTCAAAAGCAATCACATGATATCTAGACAAATTCTTCATTTGATGATTTAATTCTAAAAGCTTAAAATCCTCTTTTTTTCTGTTTTTATATTTTTGAGGGTGGTGTATATTATGGATAATAGGGGTTTTATACCAGGTGTCTGGGAAGAAGAAATTAACGTTACAGATTTTTTGAATTTAAATAGTAAGAAATGGAGCGGTCCTATTAAAAAACAAGTGCACGAGTTGTTTTTCGATGAAGAGTATGATGTATTAAAGGACGAAAATAAAATTTTTACGTTTCTTGTGCCCCTCCAAAAAGAGATTTCAATGGTATATAATAAAAAACACGTTCTGTATTTAGGTGAAAAAACATATTCCAATTATACAGAAACAAGTGATAGAAAAAAGTTTTTAGAAATAGGATTAATTTCACCAGAAAAAGAAGAGGAAAAATGGGCTTTTGTACAACCAGAATTATGTACTGTTCCCCTTTATGGAACTAAAGAGATTGTAAGAACATTGAAACAGTATGTGAAGGACTTAGACAAACAATTTCAAACACAAGAGTGGACACATAGAAAAATTAGCCATCATCGTTCAATTAAAGCAATACAGGAATATGAAGAATTTGCATTAAAACATGGTGTTAACGTAAGAAAACCTTGTACTAGTGCAGTAGAGGTAGCAAATAGTTTGTGGATGACTTCTTTATATTCTTTATTGGAAAATCCTGAAGTTTCATTTTCTTTTCATTCTATTTTTTCCTTTTTAGATATCTTTATAGAAAAGGATATACAGAAGAAGAAATTGAAAGAACGAGAAGCACAGCTTTTAGTAGATGAATTATATTGTAAATTGGCTGCATTAAGGGGAATTGCAAAATGTTCAGGAATATTTGATTTTAGTGTTACGATGGCAAGTTCAAAATTAAATAAAACAAGTTATAGGTTATTAGAAAGTGCGCTTGAATATAAATATTTTAAAATTCCTTTTCAATTAATATTCAATACAGAAGAATTTCCAAAAGAAATTTATGAAAAGGTAGAAGAGCTTTTCAATATAAATCATCCTATTTCTATTTCACAGAGCTTAAGAAAAAGAGATGCGAATAATTTATCTTTAACATCTGCGCATACATTCTTCAGAAATTTTGAGGATATTACAATGCATTTTGCAAGTTTCGATTTACAGAAAGCTTTTGTGGTTGCTTTAAATGGAGGGAAGGATGTTGGTACAAATTCCAATGTTCAACAGGTTACAAAAGCATTGGATAGCAAAAAATTAGATTTTGACTCTGCTTTAATGCAATTTGAAATGTTTTTAAAATATTACATCACATTGTATACAGAGTATATAAATACGTATGCTTATTATTTTGATATGTTTCATGATTTTCCATTTAGACAGTCGATGATATCAAGCTACCCATATTATCTTATGAATGTTGCATATCATAATGTTTCACCGGTTGTTAATTTGTTGACAGCTATATATGAGGAAGCATTTGAGTTGAAGACAAATAAAAAAGGTTATATAGAAGAAATTGTACCTCTTACTGATAATAGAGAAGAATTCATAGGCGCGAAATTAAATGAAATTATACATAATGAAACAAAACGAATGTTGTTCTATAAAAATGGTCATTATAATATTTTATTTTTTGCAGAATGCCCGTTTTTTAAGAAAGAAGATAGATTTGATACACACCTTTTATCACCAATGTCTTTTTCCAAGACATCTTTTTCTGGATTTCAATTAGTAGAAGAGAATGAATTTGAAAAATTCTTTAATGAATTTATAAGTTCTAATTACACTCATATTAGAATCCGTAAAAAATAGGTTTTTTAAACCTATAACCGTTTTTTGGTCTATAATGAATTTAAAAAAAACAAAGGAGAATTGCATATGAGCAAGTTTCAATACATAAGCTATGATGATGCAAAAACAGAAATTTACGTAAATAAAATAATCACTATGGATGAGCTGCTCATCTATTTGCAAAAAACAAAACAATTTAGGGTTGATATTCTTAAGAAATTTAATCCTAAAGTTGTAAAAGAAGATGGAACAATTGATTTGAAAATGAGTTCGGAGAAAAATGGGAAGATTAAATTGAGATGTATCGGTCATGATACAGCAAAAGATAATTCAACTAATATTCTCTTATCATCAAATAAAATTAGTTGTTTTAGAGGAGGTTGTTTGTGCTCAGGAAAAGGATTAAATATAGTACAGGTATATTTAATCTTTAAATTGGGTGTAGACCCTAAAGTCGTATTAAACACAGAAGCGTATAAAGCAATTGGTAAAGAACGTTATCGAGCAATTGCAGAACTTATGGAAATGAAAGGTTATAAAATCCTTCAAGTTACGCAAAGAAAACGTATGACAAAAGAACAGAAAGAAGCTAAATTAAATCAAGAAATATTAAATTTAGCAGCTGACCTGTATCATCAGGAGTTTCTAATAAGCGAAGAAGCACAAAATTATTTCTTCGAAGCCAAATATGAAGAAGTAGATAAAAATGGCGAGAAAGTAGAGAGAAAAGGGAGAGCTTTTCAATACGTTAACGGGAAAGAATATGCAATGGAACAAGTAAAAAGGTTTAAAGTAGGATTTGCTCCTGAATCGTTCCCTGCAACATGGTTATATGATAAGCTGGCTCCAAATTACACAACCGAAGAACTTCTAAGAACGTCGGTAATAAGATGGGTTGAATTTAAAGATGAAAATGATAAAGTACGCGAAGCGAAACCTTTTGATTTTCATTCTCATGCTGTAGTTCTACCTTACTGGAATAGAAGACATGTAACCAATCTTTACTCTAGAGCGTTGCATGCAACAAATGAATGGAAACATTTGAGGTTGGCAGGTTCTGTAGATGTTCCTATTCATTTTGAAGAGGCTACAAGACATGCTGTAGTAAACATTGTTGAAGGTGAAATGACTTGGTTTACTAAGATTCTATTTGGGTACGAAAATACCCTTGGGAATCGAGGAACTAATGGATTGTTACCGGAACACGTAGCAATGTTAGTTAAAGTAAGAGAGGAAAGCGCGGGAGAATACTGCCAAACTATCGTTCTAGCTTTCGATGGAGATGAACCGGGAAGACAAGCTACTCTTAAAACAGGTGAAATGCTTGTTAAAGAAGGATTCACAGTAAAGGTTGTATTAATGCCAGAAGGAATGGACCATAATGACATTCTATTTGAGCATAAGGAAAAAGCGAAATCTATCTACGCTAAATTGTACGCTGAAACGGTTTCTTTCCATACTTTTGTTGCGTTATCAAAGGTAAAAGAGAAAATGGAAGCTGCTGCTGACCAAGTACATAAATTAGTTGAAATTAAACATATTATTCTTCAAAACGGAATTACTAGTCAAACAGAGTTGCGTTTAATTGCAGAAGAATTTGCTGCTAAATCAGGAATTCCAGTAGAAGATATATGGGGAGAATGGAAGAAGGAAAATAAAAACGAAGAAGCTTTTCATAAAGAAAACTATGTATTTATGACAAATGATATAGAAAGTTATTATCTTCTTAAATTTGCTTTTAAACAAAAAGCAACTTATGTAGAAGACTTATCATTTTCATTCGTCAGAAATCAAGAAATAAAGGCGAAGAACATAGTAGTTGATAAACTTAATTACAAAGAAGAAGAATTAGAATTGATTGAACAATTCTGTGACGTAAATGAAATTAGAATGCTGACATTTTCTGATTTAAGTGAAGTTATCGAAATTAAAATCGATAATAGTGCTTTGATTAATCAGATGCTAAAGTAACAATATACACATAAAAGAGAACAAATTGTTCTCTTTTTTTATTTTTATGTTATAACAATTAGGAATATTTCTCTTTTATAGTAAAGAAGGTGATTGTCGATGAGAAAAATCATGTATTGTGAAAAGCGTGACGGTCAAAGAGTTCTCTTTGAGAAAGTAAGAATCGTTAACGCTGTTTACAAAGCTTTTGAGGCATCGAAAGAAGGTAATAAAATCATTGCCCAAAAGATAACAGAGACTATCATGGAAAATATTTTACGAATTCACCGTGATAAGACTCCGACAATCGAAGACATTCAGGACTTAGTTGAGGATACGTTAATTAGTCATAATTTCCGTTCCACAGCAAAAAAATACATTCTGTATAGAGAAGAGCGTGCTAAGTTGCGTGTAATTTCTTAAGGATTTTACAAAGAGAAAGTGTGAAAACTTTGTCTTTGTAATAAAAAACAACCGATATATTTTCGGTTGTTTTTTATTTTCAATAGAACCTTCTAAGTATGTATGACTATTGTAGTTTTTGAATTACTTCAATAGATTTTTGACCTGTTTATGTACTTCTTCTATGCTTTTTGTAGCATCTACAATTACATATGGATAAGGACAAATATTTTTATAGTAATAGAGATAACCTTCTCGTACTTTCTCGAAAAACTCAACATTTTCTCCATCAAGTCGGTCTTGTTTTTCTGTTCTTCCGGCTAAGCGTTTCATAGCAACTTCAGTCGGTAGGTCAAAGAAAATTTCAAGCGTAGGGTATGTATCTTTTACGATAGGGTGATTCAATTCCCAAATTCTCTCCATACCTAATCCCCTAGCATTCCCCTGATAGGCAACACTACAAGCAACCGAACGTCTTCCTAAAACAGGAATACCAGATTCTAAAGCAGGTTGAATCGAATTTTCAATGTTATCCGAACGAGAGGCAGCATATAAAAAAGCTTCAGCCATGCCAGTCATTCCATTTGTATGAATTTCATGTTGAGCCTTTTGGAGTAAATTTGTTGTACGTCCACTAAGAGAATCTGTGTGTAATAGTGGAAGCAATAAGCTAATTCTTTCGCTATTAGACAAATCTTTTTCCAAAATTACAGAACGAATAATTTCAGCATGTTCCGTTCCACCAGGCTCTCTAGTCAATAAAGCGTTTGGGTAATCTCTTTTTATAAGTTCAAAAATAGTATCTTTCCCGGAGCCATCTGCCCCAATTAGATTTTTATAATCTTTCATAGGTAGTATGTGGTTCATTATTCTGAATTTCCCCTTATTTTTTATTAACACTAACATTAACACATTAATTCCGAAAGAGGAAAGAGGGGATTATGCCTCTTCTCCAAACAACCTTTTTGCTTCATCATCACGTATTGGGGTAGGTCCACCTAAAATATGACGAACCACCTGTAGCTTTACAGCATTATATGTTTCGTTTGTATGAATCATTTTAATAAAAACATAACCTTTGTAATCTGGAACTTTTTCAAGTTGTTTCCCGGTTTTACTTTCAACCATTTCAGATATGATTTTTACATCTTTAATGTAGTCTTCAAATTGCTTATTTTTCATTAATCCAGACAGCTTCTCCCTTACGCTTAATTCCTGCCCAGGGTTAACAACAATTACATACCATTTTAACGGAAGTTGTTCTTCCATATTAATCCCTCCACTTATATATTCTTAAGCTCTTTTTTTTAAAAAGTTTTATAAAATTCCTATTGTTTATGAATTTCAGTCGTTTGTTTTGAAAATATTCATAAAAAATCGCTATTTTTTTAAAATAATATACTTTTAAGTACGTTTTAAAAGGGAAAAGCGATAAATTAAAAAATAAATAAATTAAATAGGAAATGCCAACAAATTCAAAATCTATTTTGATATACTTAATCCAGAAAAGGGAGGAATTCGAAATGACTGATATTAAAATTGTTGATAAGAATCAATCTTATGATGCTAGTAATATCGATGTTTTAGAAGGTCTTGAGGCGGTCCGAGTAAGACCAGGTATGTATATCGGTTCAACATCTGCGCGCGGTTTGCATCATATGGTTTGGGAAATCGTAGATAACTCTGTGGATGAACATTTAGCAGGTTTTTGCAGTGATATTAACGTTACAATCCATACAGATAACTCTATTACTGTAGAAGATAATGGACGTGGAATCCCGGTTGATTTACATCCTAAATTCGGAAAACCAACAGTAGAAGTTGTTTTAACTGTATTACATGCTGGCGGTAAGTTTGGCGGTGGCGGATACAAAGTATCTGGTGGACTTCACGGTGTAGGTTCTTCTGTAGTTAACGCTTTGTCTGATGAAATGACAGCGAGAGTTAAACGAAATGGAGAAATATACGAAATTAAATTCGAAAGAGGTAAAACGGTACAACCTCTAAAAGTCGTTGGTAATTTAGCCAATGCAGATGATACGGGAACAATCACTCATTTCGTTCCAGATGGAACAATTTTCAAAGAAACATTAGAATATGATTTTAAAACAATATATACAAGAATGAGAGAAAGTGCATTCTTAAATCCTGGATTAACAATAAGAGTTACTGATGAACGTGACATTGACCCAGAAACTGATAAACCTGTATCAGAAACTTTTTGTTATCATGGAGGGTTGGTTGATTATGTTAAATTCCTTAATCAATCTAAAACACCATTGCATGAGGATATTTTCTCCGCGACAGAAGTGAAAGATGGGGTAGAAGTGAACTTAGCATTGCAGTATACGGATGCTTATCGTAACGATGGTATTTTTTCTTATGTAAATAACGTAAAAACAGCAGAAGGCGGAACTCACGAAACTGGGTTTAAAACAGCATTAACTGCAACAATAAGACAATACATTCAAGTGAATGAGTTAATTAAAGGAAAAGAGTTTCCTAATGGTGAGGATATGCGTGTAGGTTTAACAGCAATTATTTCTGTTAAAGTTCCAGACCCACAGTTTGAAGGGCAAACTAAGAATAAATTAGGAAATTCAGAAGTTGCGCCAATTGTAAATGCAATTGTCTCAAAACAGTTAGACAAATTCCTTACTGAAAAACCAAATCAGGCAGAAACAATCATTAAAAAAATTATTGATTCATTTGAAGAGCGAATGGCAGCAAGAAAGGCTCGTCAAGAAAAACGTGCTCGTAAAATGACAGGAGAGTATGCTTCTTTAGATATGCCAGATAAGCTTGCAGATGTAAATTCTAAAACCCCTGTTGCTGAACGTGAAGTATTCTTGGTTGAGGGTGATTCAGCTGGTGGGTCAGCTAAACAAGCTCGTGACCGTATGACACAGGCAATTCTACCATTAAGAGGTAAAGTAATTAACACTGAAAAAGCATCAATCGACAAAATTAACGAAAATAATGAAATTGACTTCATGAGAACTGTAATAGGTACTGATTTAGACGAGTATTTCGATTATTCAAAGTTACGTTATAACAAAATTATTATTATGACGGATGCGGATGTTGATGGTAAGCATATTCAAGCATTATTACTAACTTTATTCTATCGTTATATGAGACCTCTTGTGGAACGTGGACATATTTATTTAGCTCAACCACCTCTGTACGGTATAAAACGAGGAGATAAAGTTTTAAGATATTGCTATTCTGAGGCGGAAAAAGAAGCAGCGCTGAAAGAATTCCCAAATGCGAATGTACAACGTTATAAAGGTCTTGGAGAAATGAATCCAACACAATTAAAAGAAACAACAATGGACCCACAAACAAGAACGTTGTTACAAATTACTGTAGAAGATGCAGCTGAAGCAGAAAACTTATTCCATACATTAATGGGTGATGAAAGTCATCTACGTAAAGATTACATACAAAAATTTGGACGTAAGGCTAGTTTAGACCTGTAGTACATACATAACTTAAAGCTCGAACTTGTAACATATACATATTTAAGGAGTGAAATTTGGATGTTATTAGAAGAGAAAATCAAAGAACTGCCAATTACTAATGCCTTGGCTGATGGTTGGATTGACTATGCAATGAGCGTAATTATTTCCCGTGCGCTTCCAGATGTACGTGATGGATTAAAACCAGTACACAGACGTATTTTACATGCGATGAACGAATTGAACAATGCATATAATAGACCATATAAAAAATCTGCTCGTATTGTAGGGGAAGTAATTGGTAAGTATCATCCTCATGGTGATTCAGCGGTTTATGATACAATGGTTCGTATGGCACAAGCATTCAAAATGAGAGTTCCATTAGTGGATGGACACGGAAACTTTGGTTCTATTGATGGTGATTCTCCAGCTGCTATGCGTTATACGGAATCACGTATGGCTAAAGTTTCACATGAACTTCTTCGAGATATTGATAAAAATACAGTGGATTTTCAAGATAACTTTGATGGAGCCGAAAAAGAGCCTGTAGTATTACCAGCACGTTTGCCTAATCTATTAATCAATGGAACAGAAGGTATTGCGGTAGGTATGGCAACATCAATGCCGCCACATAATCTAAGAGAAGTGTGTACTTCAATCATTGAACAAATGGATAATCCAGAAATTACAATTGAAGAGTTAATGGAAATTGTAAAAGGTCCAGATTTTCCAACAGGTGGAACAATTTTAGGTGATGAAGGGATTAAAAAAGCATTCTCTACAGGTAGGGGCTCTATTACTTTACGAGGAACGATTGAAAGAGAATTTGTAGATGGTTACGAAGCAATCATTATTAAACAAATTCCTTACCAAGTAAATAAAGAAAAATTAATAGGGCAAATCAAACAGATTCAAAGAGAGTATCAACAAACTCAACGTGATATGAAAAAGAAAAACGCTAAAAAAATTGTACAAAAAGGGATGGACTTTATTTACGACATTCGCGATGAAACTGAAGGGGAAAATAGCCATGATAAACTACGAATAGTTATTCAATTAAAAAATGGCGTAAACCCAGACCGTGTTGTGAAGTATTTGTACAAGCATACTCAGTTACAACAATCATTTGGAATTATTAATCTAGCTTTAGTTCCTACTAAATATGGAATGGAACCTAAAGTGTTGAATTTAAAGGAAATGATTGAACAATACATTAAACACCAACGTGAGGTTATTCAACGTCAGTTGCAGTTTGACTTGGATAAAAAAGAAAAAGAAATGCATTTATTAGATGCAGTCATTAGAGCTATAGGAAATATTGATGAAACTGTACGAACAATTAAAGCAGCAAAAACAAAAGAAGAAGCTATTGAAGGATTATATAACCTATTGGGTGTTGATGAAAAACAAGCAGCTCATATCTTAGCAATGAGATTACAACGTCTAGCTAATTATGAAGTAGATGAACAAAGAGCAGCACATAATCAAGTAGATTTGGAAATTAAAAACTTAAAAGAAAAATTAGCATCTCAAGAAGTAATGGATAGAATTATTAAAGAAGACCTTCAAGAAATGATTGAAGTATATGGTGAAGACCGTGCAACTGTTATCGCTCCTCCAGCTGATGCAATTAGTGATGAGGAATTGATTGAAAGAGAAGACGTTGTTGTTACAATGACGAGAAATGGTATGGTTAAGCGTATTCCTCAGGCTCAATATCGTGTACAACGTAGAAATGGTCGCGGTGTAAATGGTATGGGCACATTCGATGATGATAATGTAAAACACCTACAAATCGCAAATACACATGATACGCTAATGTTCTTTACAAACAAAGGTCTTGTTTACAAAACAAAGGCATATCAAATCCCACTAACTAACAAAGATTCAAAAGGCGTTTCTATTAGAACAATTTTTGATATGCAGGATGATGAGTATGTACAAGCAATTCTTGCAATTGAGGAATTCAACTCAGAACAAACTGTAGTATTTGGCACAAAACAAGGGATTGTAAAACGTACACGTTTAGTAGAATATAATCGTTCTGCTCGTAATGGTATCTTAGCTATCACGCTTAACGATGGTGATGAAGTTGTAAATGTAGGATTAACAAGTGGCGATATGTACGTAACTGCGATAACTCGTTACGGTAAATCTATTACGTTTGAAGAAAGTAACGTAAAAGTTGTTAGTCGTAGTGGTAAAGGTGTAAAAGGTATTGATTTAGCGCCTAAGGATGAGGTTGTATCTTTATCTATTCACCGAGGATTTTCACAATTATTTATTGCTACAAGTAATGGTATAGGAAAAAGAACTCCACTTTCTGAATTCCGTATCCAAAAACGTGGTGGTAAAGGTGTACGTGCTATTACAGTTAAAGATGGACTTGTTATTGGAACTTGCGTAGTAGAAGAAGACGAACAATTAATTCTTTTAACAAAACAAGGTATTATTATAAAAATGTTAGCTAAAGAAATCTCTAGTTTTAGTCGAAACGCACAAGGCAGTAGTGTTATTAACCTAAAAGATGGGGACGAATTAATTGCTGTTGATAGAAATTCGGAACAAGAAGATGAAGAAGTAGCTTTAGAAGATGAAGCTCAAGAATAAAAATATGTAAGTAAGCAAAGAGGACCTTTTAAAATTTTAAAAGGTTCTTTTTGTTTCTAAAAATAGATATTTCTTTTTGGAAAATATCAAAAATATTCGTTTTAAGTATACAATGTCTTAGGATTATTAAAATACTTAAACAAGTTTTACATAGGAGAGAGGCGATTAAATTGGCACAACTTTTTTTTAAGTACGGAGCCATGAATAGTGGCAAATCTATTGAAATTCTAAAAGTGGCACATAATTACGAAGAACAAGATAAATCTGTAATGATTTTTACATCTGCTATTGACAATCGAGATGAAATAGGTTATGTATCATCCCGAATTGGCTTAAGAAGAGAAGCAATTCCAATCTATGATAAAACAAATGTATTCGAAATTGTAAAAGAGCATAATGAAGCAGTGAGTTGTGTATTAGTTGACGAGGTGCAATTTACAAAGAAAGAACAAATTTTACAGTTTACAAAAATCGTAGATGAATTAAACATTCCGGTAATGGGTTTTGGATTGAAAAATGATTTTCAAAATGAATTGTTTGAAGGTAGCAAGTATATGCTTTTATATGCAGATAAAATTGAAGAAATGAAAACAATTTGTTGGTTCTGCGAAAAAAAGGCTTCAATGGCTTTAAGAGTGGATGAAAATAAAAAACCGGTGTACACCGGGGAGCAAATTCAAATCGGAGGGAATGATTCTTATTATCCTGTTTGCAGGAAGTGTCATAAGAATCCACCCCTATAAACCGTTAAAATGTGTTTATTTTCTGGATTTAAGTTAGTATTTAATATACACTTTAATTCTATTCCTAAATCCAAAATATTTTTGGAGTTTCTGAATTTGTATGCTATACTTAACGGGTAATCTGGAAAAGTAGTTTTTTTAAACGAAAGGAAGAGATATTAATGCAATTAGTAAATGGTATTGTAGGTGCAATAACTTTGAAGTCTTCGCCACAAAAAGGAACGCCATTCCTTGAAGTTGTAGTCTATTCATTAGACCATCAAACTGAAGACGGAAAAAATAAGCCTGTATATATTCGAGTATGGGAACCTTTCATTTCTGAATTCCAGAAACGTTTAAAAGTAAAAGACCGAGTTCAATTACCTATTGATAGATTTCGTGAAAATCTTCAAATTAATCAAGAAGGAAAACCGGTTAGTTACTTAAATGCAAACTTCTCAATGTTCTCTTATTTATATAGCGGCAATGGAAATGCTAGTAACGGAAATGGTAACAACGGTAATGCTAGTAACGGTAATTCAAATAATGGTAATTATAATAATAACCGTGGTAACAACAATGGCGCAAATAATTTCAATAATCAACAGAATAATAATCAATACAATAATCAAAATCAGAATCAGAATAATAACCAAAACCAGTTCAATAACCAATCACAAAACACTGGGCAAGGTAATTTTGGAAACAATAACAACAACGCAAATAATGTTGTTACGAATCCTCAATCTCAAGTTGATGCAATTGAATCATTCCTTGATAGTATTTAATACATAATCGAATTTTTGTGAGATACATACAGTGAAAAATGGGTGCTTTTAATAGCATCCATTTTTTTTATTTATTTTAGTAAAAGGATAATAAAGAAACTGAACAAAATACAGACATAGAACTATAGATAAAGTAGGGATGGTAATGAAGAAAAGAATACATGCAGTGTGGACCATTCTTTTGGTTATCTTTTTCTTTTACTTACTATATCAATCAACGTTCGCTTGGAACGAAGAAGTAACTACTCCGGAAACAACAACTACACAACTGCCAGAAAACAAAACGGCGTTTATAGTAATAAAGGATACGCATTACGGAGTAAGACGTTCTGGAATATCATCAGTACAAAAAAGTTTAGAACTATGGAAATTTGATGAAAAAAATGAACAAGTGCTATTAAAGCATAAAAATTTGTTACCGACAGAAAAAACACAGATGATGGTGTTGTATGATAGAGGATACGATTCATTCGCACATCATTCGGATGTATTATCATTAGTCAATTTCCCTTATGAACACTTTTATAATGGAGAAGAAATTTTTGAAGTTCATGGTGTAAAAAAAGATGGAGAAGTTTATTTAACTTATAAAAATAAACGAATTCATCTAGCTCCTGGCGAATCTTACCATACTGTTTCAAGTGAAGGTTTTAAAGTTACTTGGACAACCATTAAGAACTATGGATTGTATGATAAGAGTCAGTTTGATATCAAGGGTAAAAAAGTTAAGGACAAGAATGGCGAAGTGATTCCTCAAGAAGTGGATTTAGGGCGTTTAGAAACAAAAGATTTAGAACCAACAGAGAAAAAAGAATATGACACAAAACCTCTTGTAAACGTAACGAATTAAAAAAGGAAAGGCTCTGAATTGAAAAAAACAGAGCCTTTTCTTTTTTTAGAAAAATAAATGATATGATTTTGAAATTAAAAACATAACCGAAAGGAGATGGTTCCATTGTTAAAGATTGATGGAGATACATTAAAGAACAGTCTAGTGACTATTAAAAGTATCACTGAATCAAAAGCAATTCAATCAAAAGAAAAATTTGATTTTAAATCTTTTGAAGTAGAAAATCATTCATCAAAAGTTGCTGCGGTGGATGGAAGTAACCATAGTATTCCGGGTGTTAATTTTGTTATTGCGGCGCTTCGTTCAGGTTATCTAATATATCAAAATGGTGAAATTGCAGAAGAAAAAATTAGTAAGATACGCTTAGAAACATTAGTGAATTCAAATGATGATAATTTAGGTTTCTTAAAATTATACAAAGAATACTTTTTTGATTTAACAGGTGAATTTCCTGAAGATTATTTGGAATTTGAAAAAGCTGCGGAAAGACTACGCACAATTATGGAGTGGAAGAATATTTCTGAATTAGTAGAACAATTGGGTAGAGGAGATATCATTATTTTTGATGGTTCTTTTATTTCAGGAGCCATTTCTACAAATAAATTATTCTTCGAAACACTTGTATCAAAAGCAAAAGACAAAGGCATATCTTTAATGGGTCTTTCAAAAGATACAAGCCTTTCGATAGATAGTGTGCCTATTCCATCTATCTTAAGAGATGCAGCGAAAGTACAAGCTAAAAATAAGAATTGGTATGTATACATAGAGGAAGAAGATACTTATTTTGTGAAATTTACAAAAGAAAAAGACCTTATTTTTCGATTTGATGTAGTTTATCCAGATGATATGAGTGTAGAAGAAGTATTAAGTAAGGTTGGTGCTTATGCTTTTAGTACCCGAACATTAGGATATCCATTCCCAATGCAACGAATTCATGACGAAGTTCGAATTTCTCAAATGGATAAAGAAAATTGTTTTTCAGTTTTAAAAAATACTTGGATTAGTCAATCCAATCCGCAGAATTCAGAAGAACTACGAAAAGTGATTTCAGAATTTAATGAGCTGTTTTTTAATTATCACAAGCAATTAGATGTCATGTCGAGTGGAAGATAATAATAATTGGAGGAATAATAGTGAAATCTATCTTAGAAGCATCAAAAATCGTTGGACATATTAATGGCGAAAGTTTAGAAAAAATTACATTTGTTGCAGACCAGAGAAAGAGAGATGGGAGTATGCAACGAATTACACTTGGGGAGATGTATGTCGCTGTAGACCGATATACACATGAACGATTTTTATTACGGGTAAGTACCACTAAATATGGTCAACATTCTGCATTTAGAACCGAAAGTGCAAGAGCATATAATCAAGTTATTTCAACAACATTTGAAAATGAACACTTAAATTTCAATGAAATATATCAAGATGATAGACCAGAACAAAGATTCATAGAAGCTGAATGTGAATATGTAGGATATATTGATTTGGATGGGAAATTTGGACCTCCAAAACATTTGCCGTCAGATGATTCTCCAGTGAGAAAATTAGATGAAAGTGACTTAGATTTCATGGAAAATTTCTTAGGGGATGTTCCATTTGGAAAACTACGTTCAGGTTCCAATGTTTTAAGTGTTCCAGTAGGATTATTTGTAGAGCTAATACCATATCATATGGGAGTTTTCGCAAAAACCGGTGGAGGTAAATCGAATTTTGTGCAGCGTTTATTAGCTGGTTTCTTAGACCTTCCTGGTCGCGCAGGAATTCTGTTATTAGAACCTCATGGAGAATATAAACAGAATCTAATTGCGCATCCTAATGCAGCTGGTAACTTAGAAGTCTTTGAAATGAAAGAAGGAGCACCAAGAAGATTACGTATCTCTTATTCTGATTTATCTGTGACAGATTTAATGAATATTAAAAAACAGGTAAATTGGACAGAACCACAAGAACGTTTTATGAGAGATGCAGAAGAAAAGTTGGGTAGGGATTGGTTTAGATTTATCGTAGAAACGCCGGTTAAATGGGATGATGTAATGAATACTGATGGTACACTTCAAAATGGTGTTACGACAGTTCTTAAAGAGCATTTCCCTGGTACTTTTGAAGATACAATGCAAGTTGCGAAATCCAAATTATCTCGTATTAAAAATGCACCTTTTTTAACAAGAGACCCTAATGTAAGTGATATTAAAGAAATCATGAAGATGCTGGATGATGGAAAAATTGTATTAATTGATTTGGTAGGATTAGAATCAGCTCAAGAATTATTAGTATCAACAATATTAGCTTCTAAAGCATTAAAACGACGTAAACACATTTATAATACTGATAGAACAAAGTGTGAAGGATTACCTCCTATTGGTATTTTGCTAGAAGAAGCACAACGTGTATTAAATAAAGATGCAAATCATGACGGAAATACGTTTGCAAATATTTGCAACGAAGGTCGTAAGTTCCGAGTAGGATTAATACCGGTTACACAACAACCAAAAAATATTGATGCAAATCTAATGTCACAGATTAGTACATTGTTTATCTTATTAATTACTGATGAAAATGATTTTGAAGCTTTAAAGAAAGTATCGGCTAAACCTATTGATAAATTAAGACAGGAAATTAAGGGTTTACAGCCAGGTGAAGCTATTATATCTTCGCCAAAGTCGCCTTTTGCACTTCCTGTAAAAGTGGATTTATATGACGATTACATAAGAGAGTTAAAGAAAAAGAAAATACATAGCGCAAAAACAGTTAAAAAACCTAGCTTCGGATTAATGATGTAATGAAAAGAACTCGCTTGTTTAAAGCGAGTTCTTTTGTATATATAAAGCATAATGTTTGTATTAATCAAAGTTAACGTGGGACATATGCTTCCTTTTTGCTTTATTTTCGATTGTTTCTAGATATATATTTGTTGTTGCGATGTTGGAATGACCAGCATTATCTTTTACAACAGCCAAAGGTACGTTTTGTTCCAATAAAAAAGTAATATATGTATGACGGAACCAGTGAGGGCTTACATCTGGGTTCTTTTCTGCGATGTGAGCAGCTTTTTTTACTATTTTATATAAATTATTGTAACTCATAGGTTTTATGTTTTCGGCTACTTTCACTCCAACTGGTGAAAATAGAACAGGTATTTTACGTAATTCTCTTTCTGTTAGGTCGTATTTATTTTTTACACTCTCTTTGTGTTTAATAAAGAGTTCTTTTATGGTTGCACTAAATATAGGTATTTCTCTTGGCTTGTTTCCTTTACCTAAGACTTCAACATGTAGAATTTCATCTTCTTCGAAAAAGCTTCCAAATGTTACACCGGTCAATTCGCTTGCACGCATTCCTGTCCCGAAAAGAAGCCAACCAATTAAAGAGTTTCGTGTTTTTAAAAATTCAAAGAAACTTTTGTTTCTAGGAGCATCTTCTACGAGTTCTTCAAAAAATCCGATTATAATTTTAGCATCTCGTTCAGTTAACTCTCTTCGTTTAGCGATTTTTTTACCTTGATTTTGCTCCTGAACATCTTTTGAACTAAAATGCCCCTTAATAGATTTAGGTTTGTAATTTTTCACTCTTCCTGAAAAGTCTACAGAATAGAATTTCATATCTGCCCCAAATTTAAGTAGTCTCCGGAAAAAATCTAACTTTCTAATGGATGTGCGGATAGCATACTTTTCTTTAATATAATCGCAATACATTTTTACTTCAGGGTCTCCGATGCTTCGCAAGGAAAATTGATTGGTTTGTAAAAACTGAACTAAAGTTTTACCATCGTTTCTATAAGCCCTTAACGTATGTGGAGAAAGTGGTTCATAAGTGTCATCGTTTTTTCTTAATTCCATCTGAAAGAAAAATTCAAGGAATTCCCAATCATTTGTATCCTTTAAGGTTATTGCTCTATTTTCATCTAAAAAACGGTCTTCGTTGAAAATCTGAGAGATATCCACTTCGTTTTTGTTTTGATTATCATTACTATGAGCTGGTAATTGGTTCATAATATCACTCCCTTACATCATTTTATCAAAATTATCTTTAATAAACATTCGTTTGAACTCATTTTTTATAATTCTTTTTTTATAATTTATTTCATTCAAAAAGGACAATTTATTTTTCCTTGAAAATACTAGGGTAGTAAGAACAAAATATTATTTTTGTTATTGATAAATAACGGATTCTTAAGAGTTTTAGGTAATCTGTTTAAAAAATATGAGCTTGCCAAAAACGAAGATTAAAAAAAGTAGGGGAAAGAGGTGAATGGGAGTTTTTTTTAACTCCTATATAATGACAAACATCGATAAAAACGCTGAAAAAAAGAAATTTGATAAAATCATCACTGACATTGAAACTGTACTGGACTGTGGTTGGAAGGTACCTCCTTTTGGAGCTGTTGTTTCTGCAAAGGAAATTAGAAAACAATTAGCTACTTTGCAAAAAGCTGTTAGCGACTCTGTAGAAGAAGCAGAGCACATCGTAGCTGTAAAAGAGAAAATATTAACGGATGCAAGAGCAGAAGCAGAAGAAATCATTCGTCGTCGTCAAATTGAAATTTCAAAACAACCTATTTTAAAAGAAGCAGAAAACATAGCCAAAAAAATGTTGCTTCAAGCTAAAGAAGAAGCAGAAAAAATGGTGCGTCAAGCTCAAGAATTCCAACAAGAAATTAAAGAACGAACATATCGTTATGCAGATATGGTCTTTAACGAATTAGATAGAGGGTTAAGTGATAAACGTAAAGATATCATGCAAAATCGTCAACAATTAAAGGCATTAGTAGAAGCTGCTAATAATCCAAATGCTAATAACTCAAATAAAGAAGAAGTAGCAGCAGAGCCTAAAAGAAAATTATCATAAATTAGAAGAAGACACCTTTTATTTTTAAAAGGTGTCTTTTTTTAAAAAAATGTGGATAAAAATGGACAAATAAAACACATAATGTTACCCTCTTTAAGCTTTAAGGGAGGTGTAGGTTTATGAAATACACAAAAAAATTACTTTCTAGAGAAAATAGAGATTATTCCAGCGAAGTGTTTTATGGAACTTTGTTCGAAATGCTTAATAATGAGAAAACACTAGAAGAATATGTAGAACAAATCTTAACAAGCTTGAATAAAATTGAAGGACCGATTCATGTTGTGCGTAGGAATGCACAATCAATTGATTTTTTAACGGAATCGGAAGAGTATGAAAAAGATAAAGTTATGAATTCTGAAGTTTATAAAAAAATAAAAGAGACTAAGAAACCTTTCTTCTTTCATAATTTATCAGAAGAAGGCGATGAATATTATGCTGGATTTCCATTAAACTTAAAGGGGAAGTTTGTTGGAGCAGTGCTTGTTGAAAAAAAACAAGAAATCAAACAATGGAAGGAAATATATGTAGCACTACATATGTTGGTATTCGGCTTTAGATATTTTACTCTGATAGAAAAAGAAAGAGAAATGAATATAAGAGATGTTATTACAGGTCTGTACAATGAAAAATATTTTTACACTCATCTTGAAATTGAACAAGAGAAGTATCGTCGTTACAAAACACCTATGACATTAGTTCTTTTTGAGTTAAAGAATTTCGCAAAAATTGCAGATGAATATGGATTTGAAGTAGGAGAAAAAATATTACAAAACTTAGGTGCAGCGGTAGCAAAACAAAGTCGTAGCGTTGATATGCCAGCGAGAATAGAAAGAGGTTTATTTGCCGTTCTTTTAAGTAACTCCCCAGAATTAGGAGGAGAAGCAATCGCTAATCGTGTTAATAGATGGATTGGAGATGTAGTAGAGGTTAACGGAAAAGAAGTAAAAATAGATGTAGGTTATTCTTATGTAGAATATCAATACTACCATACAAGAGAAAGTTTCTTCACGGAAACGTATGATAAATTAAAAAAGGAAGAACAAGAGGGCTAAATATAGCCCTTTTTTTAATTTTAATGTATATGTCTTGATTTTTGTATATACATTGTATATACTCAGTCTATAAATAACATTAGATAATTCGTGAAAATAAGAGGAGCAGATATATATGGGATACAAAGACTCAAGAAATGAAATCATAGAATTAGTAGAAGCAAAATATCCTTGCATACAAGTAGTATCAGAAGATGATGTACCGGTTATAAAAACATTTGTGAAAATAGCAGAAAATAAAATGACAGATATAGATTACGATGTTATTACTTGGAATATAGCAACAGGGGTGGTTTGTGAATACGGGGAATATGACAAAAAGGGATTTTTGACAACTCCTGATAAGTCGCTAGAAGAAAAGGTAACTAAATTATTTGAATTCATAAAAACGTATAAGAAAGATGCGATATTTATTCTTCAAGACTTTGATTTTATTATAAAAGAACATAAGAATTTTTCATTTAATTTAAAAGATGCTGTGCAAAGTATTACATTACCTTTAGAACAAGGAGAGAATTTAAAACGACATACTTTTTCATCTATAACTTCTTTGAAACATATCGTTATTTCATCGGCAACACAATATATACCTGCGGAGTTGGACAAACTTGTAAATCTAGTTCATTTCGGAATGCCTGGAAGAGAGGAAATTGAAACAGTTATAGATAAAGTAGCAGAAATCGCTAACCAAAGCATTTCAAAAGAAGAACGAGAAAATATTATCTCCGCTTCTTTTGGATTGACTGAAACAGAATTAACAAATGCTTTATTTAAATCTATTGCTAGTAGTGATAATAAAAAAATCAATTCAAAAAGTCTATCTTCTCTAAAGGCACAAATTATTAGAAAAGGCGGTTTGGTAGATTTCGTAAACACTGATGTTGGTGGAATAAACAATATTGGTGGGATGAATAATCTTAAAGACTGGATAGAAAAGAGAAAAATTGCTTTTAATAAAGAAAAACGATTAGCTAGGAAACTTCCATATCCTAAAGGGATATTATTAACAGGAATCCAAGGTGCTGGTAAATCACATATGGTTAAGGCAATAGGAGAACACTTAGGGATGCCACTTATTCGTTTTGATATCGGAAAAGTAAAAGGGAAGTATGTAGGAGAAAGTGAAGAGAATATGCGCAAAGCTATTTCTTTAGCTGAAGCAGTATCTCCATGTATTCTTTGGATAGATGAAATTGAAAAAGCTTTTCCGGACCCAAGAAACATAAATACACACGAGGTTTCAAAAGGGCTATTGGGCTATTTCTTAACTTGGATGCAAGAAAAGAAAAAACCAGTTTTTGTAGTAGCAACAGCAAACAATATTGATACTTTGCCTCCTGAACTTCTTAGAAAGGGTCGTTTTGACGATTTATTTTGGGTGGATTTACCGAAGGATGAAGAAAGAAAGCAAATCTTTGAAATACATTTGAAAAAAATTGATATAGACCCAAGTGAAATGGATTTAACTGAAGTTGTTGAAAAATCAAATGGTTATTCAGGAGCGGAAATAGAAGCAGCAATCCACGAAGCGAATTTCCATTCTGCTTATGATGATAAACCACTTGATACAGAATATATAAGTGCAGAATTAAGTAAAACTACTCCAATTAGTGTGGTTCGCGCTGAGTCTATTAAAGAAATGAGAGATTGGGCAAAGAAAAACAAAGTAAGACCTGCAAGTTAAGGAAACGTCATAGTATAGAATGAAAAATCCACGCCTATAATTTAGGCATGGATTTTTTTAATGCGATAGTTTTAACCGACGTGTTGCTCTTCTTCTGTTTTTTCTTTTTCGCCTAATTCAAGAACCAATTCTTCTATTTCTTTGGTTTCTACGAATTCTTTGGTTACGGTGATTTTGCGAACTTCTTCTCTTACAGGCATTTCGTATGAAATATCTAATAAAGTGTTTTCTATAACAGAGCGTAATCCTCTAGCACCAGTTTTCTTTTCTAGAGCAATGTTTGCAATTTTTTTAATAGCATCATCGGTAAAGATTAATTCTTGGTCATCTAACTCAAACAGGCGTTGGAATTGTTTAATGATTGCGTTTTTAGGTTGAGTTAATATGCTTATCATTGTTTCCTCATCAAGATGGTCAAGAGTTGCAATAATCGGTAATCGACCAATTAATTCTGGAATAATTCCAAATTTCACTAAATCTTCTGGTGTTATTAGGTGATGATAGTTATCTGTCACGTCTTCGTTTACAACTTCTTCGATTCCAAATCCAATTGATTTTGTGTTTTGTCTCTCATTAATAACATCTTGAACGCCTTCAAAGGCTCCACCTACAATAAATAAGATATTGGAAGTGTCCATTTGTATCATTTCTTGACTAGGATTTTTTCTACCAGCTTTAACGGGAACATTAGATACTGTTCCTTCTATTATCTTCAGAAGTGCTTGTTGAACACCTTCCCCGGAAACATCGCGAGTAATAGAAGGGTTTCCAGATTTTCTAGAAATTTTATCTATTTCGTCTATGTATATAATTCCTTTTTGAGCTTTTTCTAAATCGAAATCAGCAGATTGTAGAAGACGTAGTAAAATATTTTCAACATCGTCACCTACATATCCAGATTCGGTAAGTGATGTTGCATCAGAAGCTGCAAAAGGAACATCTAGCATTTTAGCTAAAGTTTCTGCTAGGAAGGTTTTACCACTACCAGTCGGTCCAGCAACTAAAATATTACTCTTTTGAATTTGAATATCGTCTTTAGAAGGGTAATATATGCGCTTATAATGATTATAAACGGCTACAGAAAGAACCTTTTTGGCTTTTTCTTGACCAATTACATGTTTGTCTAAGAATGCGCGAATTTCGGGCGGTTTTGGTAGTTGGCTTTGTTGTGCCTCGTTTTCAAATTCTTCTTTTTTCTTTAAATTTTTATCCAAGATATCGGAACATACATCTACGCATTTTTCACAAATAAATGCTCCGGGTCCTTTAATAAGTAGTACATCTTCTTTCTCTATTTGCCCACAAAATGAGCACTTAATAGATGATTTGTGTCTGTCGCTCATACTTTGAAGTTTCACCTATTGCGGCAGGTTAAACTCCTTTCACCTCACTTACTTACAAAAAATACTTTACATAAAACAACGTTCTTAATGTTCTTAATTTCTTGTTCATCATTAAAATTTTCATCACAATTAAATGTATTCCTTTTACGCGAACAAAAATCCAAACTAAAATGCTTCAAAAAAGTAAACGGTTTAAATTTGAAAACATGAACAAAAAAGAGTCGTTTTAAAAAACGACTCTACTTTGTCCATAGTTGGAAATTATCTAATTTGAAATATTGTCCTGGCGCTACAGTTTGTTCAACAATTTCATTTTTTCCATGTATACGGTAATTTATTTTATATTTACTTAATATAGAATTTGCTTCTTCTTCTGTTTTTCCGATGAAATCTGGAATGTAATAAGCATTTCCATCTTTAATCTTACTTGTTATAAGAGTGACTTCTAGCTTTCCGGATTCATAAGAATATTTTTGGTCAGTGACAACTTCGCCTTTTCCATCATGTTTTACAGTTAATTTGTCACCAAATTTTTCATGCAAGTCTCGTTCAGCATCTTTATAAAGTTTCCATGATGTATCAGGAACATCAACAGGGTCTACTTGAGCTGCCTCTTTAGAGTCTTTAGTAGTTGTTTCTTCGGAATCATCTTCGTTGTTTTCAATATCTACTGTAGGAGATACACCTTCGTAACGAAGAATTTCAGTCATTACATCTTTAGCAATTGGGTTAGCTGCATCACTACCAAATTCAACACCTTTAGGTGCCTTAACACTGATAATAATTGCATATTTTGGGTTTTTATAAGGATAAAATCCTATGAAACTACCAATAATTTTCCCTTTAACATATCCTCCGTTTTCTACGTACCAAGCACTACCTGTTTTTCCTCCACCATCATATCCTGGAACTTGAGCTGTTCTACCAGAACCTTCTTCCATGTTGGTTTTTAGGTATCCTCTCATCTTAGAAGTTGAATCTTCAGAGAAAACTCGGTCCTTAGGTTTTTGAGGTGCATATATAACGTTATTATTTTTATCTGTTACTTGTTTAACTAAAGTAGGAACAAGCTTATGACCACCATTAACAATTTCTGAAAATGCCGTAATCATTTGTACAGGTGTAACCATAATACCTTGTCCGAAAGAAATATTTGCTCTTCTAACTGGGTCCTGCGATAATGACTTCTCTGTAGGTCTGTTATATGATGCTTGCTCACCAGGTAGTTCAATACCAGTAGCTAGACCAATTCCCGTTTTATCAAAGGCTTCAACTATTTGTTTGTTTGTCATACTGTTGGCAACGTTAATCATACCAACGTTTGAAGAGTTTTTAATAATCCCTTCTAATCTTTGAGGACCCCAACCTTGACCTCTGTTCCAATCTCGAATGCGCGTTCCGTTAACATATGTTGTTCCTGTAGGGAATACTTCATCACCTTTTAATGCCCCAGAATCTAATGCCGCAGTCATAAATACTGGTTTGAAGATAGAACCAGGTTCATAAAGGAAATTCGCAGGGGTAGTTGTCCAAGTTTTAGGATTAGATTTTTGGTACTCATTCGGGTTGTAAGTTGGATAACTTGCCATCGCTAGTACATCACCGTTATTTGGGTCCATGATAACAGCGTGAATTTCTTGTGGTTCTAATTTTTCTGTTGCTTCTTGAAGGCGTGTTTCCAAAACATGCTGCATGTAAGAATCAATTGTTAATTGAACATTTTGTCCATCAACCGGAGATACTACGTTTTGAGAACCCACCGGAATAACTTCTCCAAAAGGTGTCATTTCGCCTAGTCTATATCCATTTTTACCAGCAAGGAATTCATTCATTTTAATTTCAATTCCTGCTCCTGGTTCCGAGTTATTATTTACAAAACCTAGGATGGTTCCTCCTGTGTTTCCGCTTGGATAAAGACGTTTAGTTGTTTGTGAAATTTGGATTCCTCCCACGCCACTTTGTCGAATGAGCTTAGCTGCATTAGGTGGAACTTGCCTAGCGATAACTTTGTACTTAGATTTCTTGTCTTTAAGTAATTTTAAAACGTCATCGTAAGATAATTCTTTAATATTCTCAGAAAGAACTTTAGCAACCTTTTCTTCGTGTCTTTTAGAAACGATAAGGTTTGGGTTAACCGCAACGTCCTGCATTACTAGGCTCATCGCTAAGATGTTTCCTCTTTTATCAAGAATGTTTCCGCGCTCAGGAAGTAAAACTTCCTCACGAACCCTTTCTTTGATAATTTCAGCCTGTAAATCATCGCTTTTAATGAATTGAATGTAACCCACTTTCAATATAGCAATGATGAAGAATCCGAAAACTATGCGAGATAACCATATCAGCTTAAATTTTACGTCCCTGTTTTCGATTGGTAATCTCTCCTTTACCTTTATTTCATGAGCTATGTGCATTAGTTTTTCAATTTTTTTATAAAACCCTTGAAAGGAGATATTCTTGTTTTTAAAGTTTCATTATTTATTTACGTTAAATGTAGTGAAGTTTCGAATTCGTGGGGGGTAACGTAATGAAAGACGATAAAAATACTAAACGTAAAAGCAGACGTTTATCGAAATCCGAAGAAGAAAAAAGAAGTCAAATATTATCCGAAGTTCTAGATAAATGGGTTTGTGTACGAGATAAATATTCAGATGATAAAAAGTTCTACTTTGTAAAACATGTTTTGGGAGAAAGAGGCAAGACTTCTCGTATTAAACAAATATTAATAAGTGGATATAAAGAGCAGGATGGAATCTATGAAATTTCAGATTATGAAGTAGGATATGTATTTGATGCTATTACAAAATCTAAAACAATTGAAATCAAACCTAAAAAATTCGATTTAAAATATGGATTGTATTCAGAAAATGAATTCGCAGAAACATATGAAGATTTATTGGAATATCTAGTGGATGAAGGCTGCGTGACTGAAAACGAATTATACGCAATGTTAAAAGGTAATAAGTTTCACTTGAATTTAACAGAAATTCAGTTATCTTATGTACGGAATTTCCGGAATGTTAATTAAGGAGGCGTGAACATAAATGAGAGAAAGTGTTTATAAAAAGGACATTAATAGGGTAGAAGTATCTGGAGAAATCAGAAACTTACCTGAATTCGTAAGATATATTCAGACAACAGAAGGTGTAAGACCTTTAATATCTTTTGATTTAATGTGTTATAGAAATAGAAAATCAGAAGGTGAAGAGTGGCAACTTGATGAATTAAAAATAGTTCTATTTGATAATGAAGCTTTTTTGCAAAATGCAAAAGAGGGAGATAGATATCATTTTATTGGTGAATTACAAAGTCGTAACTACAATCGTGTGAATGAAGAAATGGATGAATTATATGCATTAGCAGTTGAAAATTATCACGCAATTACTGGCTCATATCCTTGTGAAAATCAGCCGACTAACAAGAAAAAAGAACCAATTGATTGGAGAAAATTGATTCAATTCACTTTAATACCAGATGCTCCAGAAGATTCAATGTTTGATAGAGATATGGTAAAAGGGAAGTCTCAAGAAACTCCATTTATTTACGTTGTAAATGCCGATGGAGAAGTAACTAAAGAGAGCCAACATGTTACTTATGAAATTGTAGCAGTACAAAAACCGATAAAATTGGAAGAACCGGTAGATGTATTAGAAGGTGATATTAATAGAGTTAAAATGTGTGGAAGAGTAACTAGAAATCCATTTTTTAACTTTTTAGGACAAGAAAAACCAGTAGCATTTGTGAATTTCAATGTAGGAACTAAATCTGACTTCTTCTCTGAACATATGTTTTTTAATAATGCTATTGCATGGGGAAAAAATGCAGAAGCTATATTTCAGGAAGTAAAAGAAGGAGATTATGTTTTCTTCAAAGGTCGCTTGCAAAGTAGACCATATGTAAAGAAATTCAGAAAACGTTGGACGACTCCAGGTGGAAATAGAAAGAAAAAAGATATTGAGCTTCCATTAAAAACAAGAGAAGTTTCTATTTCATACATAGAAAAACAAATTAAGAAAAATAAAGACTCTTCTCCTTATAAAAAGTAAAGTAAGGCTTTTTCGCTTTTCCTTGCAAATACATGGTGTTTGAAAAAGAGGAGAGAGCGTTCATGGACCGTTTAATATTACCTTTAATGATGTATAAGGAATCTGGTAGTGCGGCAAAGGGGACTAAAAAGAAACACTTAGTTGTCCCAACATGGAATCATTTATATCAAATTCGAAATAGTAAAAAATTTCTAGATTCATGGGCATTAAAACATAAAGAAAAAATTGAAATATTGACTCGCCAGTGGATGTTAGAAAATGATTGGGAGACAACACATGATACAAAAGTGTATGTGGATGTGTGGATTTATTGGTCAGATGCACGGGAAAGAGATTGTCATAACATAGATAAAATTATAATGGATGCTTTTGAAGATGCGGGAATTTATGACAATGACTGCAATGCTTTAGTTAGGTACCAAGATTTTGATATTGACATGCAAAATCCAAGAGTTGAGGTAGAATTTACTGTAGGAAGCCGTTTTGTTCGTAAAGAACAAGTAGAAAAACAGAAAAAACAGAAGAAGCTTGAAGAAAAAAGACGGAAATCAATTTGATTCCGTCTTTCACTATGTTTACAGAAGGGAGGCAAGTGCAGTAGGCACACATTTATGAAAAAAAGAGATATTTTGAGTTTAATACGCCTTGATGTTCAAAGAAAAAACAAACCAAAGAAAAAACTTGATGATTTTCTTCTTGGTGAAGAAGACCAACATGAAGAAATTATGCATGCAAAAAGAAAAAAAGACGACTCAGTAAAGAAAAAATCAAATGTAATGGAAGAAGAAATAGGAGCTTCCAAACAAGATGAAGCTGCGGTAAAACCAAATATAAGACAGTTGGATTGGGGAACTTTAAGTAGAATGTCCCTTCGTGAGCAAAATATTGAATTAAAGCGTGAATATATTTCCCTCTTAGAGAAACTTGAAGAGGTAGCTGCTAATGTCGCAAGCGAAAAAGGTGGAAATAGTGAAAAAGCTATCAAAATAGAAAAACATAAAAAAGATATGAAGTTATTAAGAGATTTTCTAAGAGAAATTGTTGGTTTGATTCCAGATGGTTATGAACTAAGAATGCAAATGGATACCACATCATGGAGTGTGGCAGATGTAGAAGATGAAATTCTGAATAAAATTAAATCTCTCGTTTCAAAATTAAAGTTTACCGATAAAATTATTGAGGAAGAAACAAAAAAAGTTGCTGCGCAAAAACAATTTTTAGAAAATGAATTAATTAGAGCAAGAGAAAGAATTAAAGATTTAGAAGGAATGATTTTAAACGGAAGTAATTCTGAAAGTTCAGTGCAGGGAACAACTTTAGAGAAACAACCTCAATCACAAGAGTCTTATCATAATAATCAGGTTCCTTCAGATGTAGTTCAAGTTAAGCAAGAGGATATTGTAGATAATAAAATGACGAATAAAGAAGCTCCGCAACAACAAGTTACACAGAAAAGAAATCCGTTTGAACAAACCAATTCTAGCAATAGTTCTAATTCTGGGATGTCTTCGGGTCAAGGAAGCGTAAAGATTCCAGAAATACCGGAAGAAGTACCTAAATATTTATTTATAGAGACAGAGAGATATTTAGAAAATTTCCCTGATGAATGTAAGTTTACATTAGAGGTTATTGGTAGAACCGGGGTATCACGAAATGCAGAACTAAAAAATGAAATGGAACAATTAGAAGAAGGAAAGAAATACTTCTTCCCTAACAATCAGTATGAATATGGTTATTTAAATAATGCTGTTAAAACATTAAAAGACCGACAATTTATTACTAGTAAGGAAATTAATTTGGGTGCTAGGGGATACAAATTTTTAGTTTACGAGTTAACCGATATTGGAAAAGCGGTTTATTATAAATTCACTCAACAACAACCGGTAGAAGCAGAAATGCACAAAATGTTGGGAGACCATAAATCATTAGAACATGGATATTTAATTCGTGAGGTTGCAAATGAATTCAGAGCAAAACATTATACGGTACATGAAGACCGAGAGTCTTGTACGTACAAATTAGAGGATGGTAAAAGAAAGGTATTTGACTTGGTAATTGAAAAAGATGGTCAAAAGCAACACATAGAAGTTGAAAGAGGAACACATAATGATGATGATTTCTTTAAAGCTATGGATAAAATTTATCAAATTACTAGCGAATTTTACTTTGTTGCACCAAATGAAAAGATTTTATATCAAGTCACAAAAGGAAAGGTATTTAAATGGATAACGGACCGACTTGGAGGTTTCGAAAATGCAAAAGGAAAGATGAAAATGCACTTTTCTACTATTGAAAAAATCAAAAAGAGTGATGAGCCTTGGGAAGTATTTGCTCTATAATTTAAACTCCTTCATTGTAAGGGGTTTTTATTTGTGTTTGGAATAATTTTTGTTCACTAATTCAAGATGGAAGAAGGAAACTTCCTTTGCGTCACCATAAAATATTCAAAAAAACTTGCATTTTGCTTGTTTTATGTTACTTTTTCTTGAAAGTTGAGGTGATAAATATTGAGAGGGAAAAAGCTTAAAAAGCGAAAATTGATGATGTTTGGTATTGCTATTTTGATAGCTGGATTAAATATTTCTATGTATGCTGGAAACTCTGAAAAGGAAAAAGTGGTTATTGTTCGAGGAGATATTGATGTAAATAGAACTTTAGGAGAGCAACTAGAACAATTTACGACCATTGAAATAAAAAAGAATGACTCTATGAAAATGGGAGATTCTGTTGTTAGAAGTTTAGGTGAATTAACAAATAAGCGAATTTCGGTACCTTTAACACAAGGAAGTCCAATTCCAAAATCTGTATTGTTGGATGGGAAAGGCATTGGGCAATTTGCTTCATCAACAAGAGTTTATCAAACAGTATATAAAATTACTGGAGGTGTAGCTCAGCTACCTAAAGGGATTAAAACTGGCGATAAGATTGATATTAATATCATGACAATAAGCAATGATAACAAAAAGGAAAAAAGACTAGATGTGTTTATGAGAGATGTAGAAATTCAATCTTTAACAGAAGCGGATGTAATTATTAAGGTTAGTCAAGATGATTTCAATAACTTAACAATGGCAAGTGAACTCGGAAAATTTGTTTTACAACTTCCTGGACAAAAATCAGTTCCAAGTTGTAATGAACTGTCAGAAGAAGATAAAGTATCAAAAGAATGTTATAGAGATGCTGATAAACCAGGTACAGTAACATCTACAGACATATTAAAGAAAATTCAAGCTGGTGAAGTAATAAATCAAGCAGACATAGATGAAGCGGAGAAAGTGAAAGAGAATTTACCAAAAAAAGATGAACAAGAATTATCTAATCCTGACCAAGAACAAGGAAATCAAGACGTAAAAACTCGAAAAAATAGAGATGATTTAATAAATAGCTTTGATAGATAATTAAACTTAATCGAAAGGAGGGATTATATGCCTAAAAAATTTATTAATCTTTATATTGTTGATAATAGTGAACAATTTACTGGGAAACTTGAAGAAATTTTCTTTGAAAGAAGACATTTAGGGATTAATGTAATTGGTTCGGCAATCAAAAATAGGGCTTGTGTAGAGGATATTAAGAATACTAGGCAAGCGGATGTCTTCCTTATTTCTGCATTTCTTCCAGACAAAATGGGAATAGAACTAGTAACATATTTAAAGAAAAATGTAAATCCGAATGCAAAATTCATAATAACAGTAACGAGTAACACAAGGAACTTGGTTGAACAAGCTCTTAGTGCGGGTGCAGATGCATTTTTACAAAAACCATTTAATCCAACAAAAGTAGTAGAACTAATCTATGAATTGTGTGGGAAAGAATTTGTAGAAGAAGAGGAAGAAATTGAAGAAAACCATTATCAAGATTACCAAGGAAAATATGAAGAAGAGGAAGAAAATGAATTTGTAGTAGAGGATGATGAAGAGGAAGAGGAAGACGTAGAAGATATCTTTAAGCAAAAAAGTAATTTCCATGTAGATTATGATGATGAGGAAGAAGAAGACGAAGATGATAATGATGCAGAAGATATCTTTAAACAAAAAAGTGATTTTATGGATACGCCTAAACCTAAGCCTCGTATAAAAAAAGATGTTGCGCAAATGTTTAGTGGTCCGAATGCAGGAAATAGTCTTTTTGGAGGCGTAGCAGATTCCAATAAACCAAATAAAGTAGTAACATTTACTGCTCCAAAATCTTCTGGAAAAACAACTACTCTTGTAAATGTAGCTGCATCTATCAAAAGAAATTCAGAATATGACCCTAAAATTGTAATTGTGGATTTGAGTCTTGTATATCCGTCTGTGCAATTTGCTTTGCATCATGAGGATTTACAATTAGCCAAAAAAACTATTTATGACCTTATGGATGATATCTATGAATTGGATAAAGAGCTTCTTCGAAAAGCAACAATTGTACATGAACCAACCGGAATTCATATCATCGATACGCCTTTTCAATCTATTAGGGACTTTACTCGTGTAACAAAGGATAAAATTAAACAACTGATTTTATTCCTGAGAGAAGAATATGATGTGGTTTTAATAGATACTTCTGGAAATATTAGAGATTATACAACAACAATTCCAATGTCGATGTCTGATATAAATATTATTTTATTCCAAAGTGATTTTACAAGTCTTGTACAAACCAGAAAATTTATAGAAATGGTTCAATTATTAGAAGAGAGTGTCGATAGAAGAATATTGGATAAGACAATGTTAGTTTTAAATCGTTATGACGAAGGTAATAGTTTATCTGTCGACAAAGCAAGAAGCACAATTCTAGATGTGGAAGGATTAGAACTTAACATTCCGCTTCATATCCCTGAAGAACCTGAAATGACAAAATACACTAATAAAGGTGCGTTTATTGTTGATAAGAATGGAGCAACTAGTGAAAAAATAAAAGAACTTGCAGCAATGATTTATCCATTTTACGCGGGTGGGGATAGTTCAAGAAGAGGAACAAAAAAAGAAACTAAATCTTTGTTTGGCTCATTCATGAACAAATTCAAGAAGTAATATAGCCTCCATCAAATTAGATGGAGCTTCTTTTTTACCCATCATTTACAGGAGGTGAAAAATATATATGATTCAAAATATCACGGACGCTATAAGTACGTATCCTGTACAAGTTATAGGCATTATGGTTTTGTTGCCCATTTTGGTACTTATGTGTTATGAGTATTGGTACAATAAAAAACATGAACTAGAAAAACGTGTGAAAACTTATTTAGAAAAAGATGCTGATAAAAAATTTATTGATGTAGCGGTTCGGCAAACAAACAAATATTTAGGGGATAAAGGAGACAAGATACAATTAAAGTTGGAGCGCTCAAATATTCTCTTTAAAAAAGAAGAATATTTAACATTTATGATAGCAGGGATGATTATAGGTGCTTTAGCAGGATTTATATTATTTCCATTTGGAGGAGCATTTAAATCACTTGTATCTTTTATTCATGCTCCTTTGATTCAAATATTTTTTGCTAGATTATTAGCAGCGGCGGCATTCTCCTTTTTAGGTTATTTTACTCCTGAGGTATGGATACAGTATTTAATTATAGATAGAAGAAGATTATTGGATGAACAAATTGAAGACGCAATGTTACAAATTGCAGAAGCTCTTCGTGCAGGTTCTGGTATAAACTTAGCTATTAAGCTTGCTGGAGATGAATTAAAGTATCCAATGAAAGATGAATTTACTAGGGCTTACCAGGAAATAAGTGCGGGTAAAAGTTTTAACGATGCAATGGATGATTTGAAGGACCGTGTAAACCTAAAGGATTTTACAATGGCAATAAACGCGATACAAATTCAATATGAAACAGGAGCGGAGTTAGAACCCCTTTTAAGAGAAATCGTTAAAACCGTTGGGGATAGAAAAATATTAAAAAAAGAGCTTCAAAAACAAATCACTAGTAGTAAAGGAACAGCAATAATTCTGATGACTGCTCCTTTGTTGTTTAGTATTGCATTTTCAAGTATGAATGCAGAATCTTACGGGCAAATGACAAAAACTCCATTCGGAATCGTAATGATTCTAGTAGGAATTGTTTCTTATTTAATAGGTTCAGCAATCATTTTGAAGATTCTTAAGGATATCTCTAAATTAACATAGAAAAGGAGGGGAGGAATTGTTTACAAATATTGTATTATTCATAGCGATGGTTGTATTTGTGATAATGTTGTTAGAAACTTGGTTCCCGGACAACGAGAAAATAATGGTGGAACGTTTAGAGGGATTCAAAGTATATAGTGCTTCAGAAAAACAGATTCAAATGAATTTACCGTTATATGAAAGAATTTACAAAAGTATAGAAAATGTATTAATACGTTATTTTGGAGAGCAAATGTCAAAGGGAAAAGGTTTTGCACCTTTGCGATTAAAGCTTTATCAGGCTGGATTAGACATAGACCCTATTCAACATAGAACAAAAAGAATTATTTTGGCTTTGTTATTTGGTGGTTTGTCTATGCTTAGTTACAATTACAGGTTAGTTGTAATTGTAACGGTTATTGGACTTATTTTTCCGGATTATCAATTAAGAAAAAGAATAGATGAAAAAAGGTTTAAAATCAAAGAAGAATTGCCTGATTTTTGTGATTTATTAGCTGCTGTTTTTCCTGGCTGTAATGGTTTTGAAGATGCAGTAAATAAAATTTGTGCTAAATATGATACCATTATTTCAAGAGAATTCCAGAGAGCAATGGATGAAATAAATGCAGGTGTAAGTAAGAAAGAAGCGCTTAGGTCTATGGCTACTCGTTGTGGAATCAGTCAAATTGATACATTGGTGGCGCAAATAATTCAAACTGAAATGCTAGGTACAGAAATGGCAGAGACATTAAAAGTTCAAGCTAAAAAAATGAGAGAGTTAAAAAAACAAAACGCTGAAATTAAAGCTCGTAATGCTAATCTTACACTGCTATTGCCTGCTTTCTTTCTATTAATAAGTATTTTAATTGTTATAGCAGGACCTTCAATTCTGCAATTTATGCAAGTAATGAATGCGTTTTAAAAAGATGTCAATTGATTGACATCTTTTTTTTATGAAAAAACAGTAAAAACTTGATTTCCAATTAAAACATGTTATTAACACTCCAAGAATGAGCTTTGTAGGAAGGAGTGTTAATATGGACAACAATTTTTTTGATGAAGGTTTTTTTGATGAGCTATTTGAAAAAAGGGATAGCAGTAAATCCAAATCAAAAAATAGGCATCATGACCAAGAGCAAGTTAAAATGGTTGATTTTGATGATTTAAGTACATTAGCAGAAAACAAAATTAGGAAACAACAACAAAAAGAATTAAAGGAACTAAAAAATAGAATTTCTTCTCAATTGGCAAATCAAACAACAAACAAAAAGCTGTTTGGGACAACAAACAAAAAAGAAATTGTTTGGTTAGAGAAAACAATTCAAGGTATTATTCAAAATTCTGGAACCGAATTACCTAGAACATTGCAAAAAAAACTTACGAGAGAAATGGTTTTAGAAATTACTAGTTTGGGAAAAATCCATGAATTAGTTACAGATAAAACAATTACTGAAATAATGGTCAATGCACCGGACGAAGTATGGATTGAAAGAGAAGGGCAATTAATTTTAACGGATATAAAGTTTGTTGATGAAGAGGAAGTAAATGAATTAGCTAATAAAATTGCAAATAACGTAGGTAGAAGTGTTAATACAACAAACCCTATTGTAGATGCGCGCTTACCAGATGGAAGTCGTGTACATATTGTACTTCCTCCTATTTCGATGAAAGGTACAACCATAACTATCCGTAAGTTCTTTGAAGAGAAACTAACAGAGAAAGATTTAATTGCATTTAAAAGCATAACACCAGAAGCGGCTCAATTTCTCGAAAAGGCTGTTAAAGCAAAAGCTAATATTATTGTTTCAGGAGGAACGAGCTCAGGGAAAACAACTATATTAAATATTGTTTCTAATTTTGTTCCTGGTGGAGAACGTATTCTTACAATTGAAGATTCAGCCGAACTAAAATTAAGTAATGCACATGTTGTAAAAATGGAAGCGAGAGTTGCGAATGCAGAAGGAAAAGGAGAAATCACTATTCGGGCTTTAGTGAAGGCTGCTCTTCGTATGGCACCAAAACGAATTGTTGTTGGTGAGGTTCGTGATGGAACTGCATTTGACTTATTACAAGCAATGAATACCGGTCATGATGGTTCGATGGCTACCGTTCATGCGAATGACCCAGATGCATGTATTAGTCGTTTGGAAGCATTAGTGTTAATGGCAGGAACAGATATGCCTTCTAGAGCAATTAGAAAAAATATTGCAAATGCTGTAGATATAATTGTGCAAACTACTAAATTAAGTGATGGTTCTCGTAAAATTACACATATTACAGAAGTGACAAATTATGATGAAGAAAAAGATATTGTTAGTACAAAAGATATTTATAAATTCAAAAAAACAGGTGTTGATAAAAACGGAAAGTTTGCTGGAAAAATTGAATTTACAGGACATATTGCGAGTAAATATTTGCAAGATAAATTTGAAATGAACAATTTAAATTTCTATGAAGCGGTTGGTTTAGAAAAACCTGAAGTATATTTTGAATAATCTAAATAAAAAACTTGATTTATTCAGATTTTGGATTATATTGTTAACAGTTAAAAGAAGGAGGGGAAATAAAAATGAAAAAATTATTTACTAAGTTTTTCAAAGAAGAAGATGGTGCGACTATCGTAGAGTATGTAATTATGCTTTCTATAGTAGCTGCAATAGTTTTATTTGCATTTCCAAGTTTACGAAAAAGTATTACAGATTGGATAGCTGGAGCATTCAAGGATACAGGAAAAGGAATAACCGGTGCTCATGAAGACTATATCTGTCCAGATGGAACAAAAACTGCTGATTTAGCTACATGTAAATAAGTCTAATTAATAAATAAAACTATCGTAAAGGGGAGGTTTGAAATGGAAAAAATATTATTTTTTTCCTTGCTCCCAATTCTCATCATTTCGAGCATTTGGGATATTTATAGAAATAAAAAAATCCCAAATGCTCTTATTTTGTTAGGAATAATTTTGGGGTATACCTATTCATTTGTTCATGAGGGTTGGAGAGGATTGTTAATTTCTATATTAACATCTTTAGTGGTGTTGATTCTCGGCGTATTTCTTTTATGGGGGACGATTGCTGCCGGAGATGTAAAGTTATTAATAGTCATAGCTACATATATTGGATTATTGGGTGCTGGAAAAGTGCTATTATGTTCGTTTTTTATTGGGTCGATATTTTTTATACTTTTCAAGTGGAAACGTTTAACGCAATCCTTGAAAATGGTTGTAAATTTTGCATTTTACTTTGTGCCAATACGAATGTATAGCAAAGAGAAAGCCGTTGCATTTTCCCCTTTCATAACAATTGCTTATATTTTAGTAGTATTTATTTGAATTTTATAAGAGAGGAGGAGTTTGAAATGAAAGCCACTAGTAGTGCCTTTAAAAAAATAACTAAATGGAAAATAGGTCAAGCTCGACAAAAGGGTTCTATATTAGTTGAATTCATAATGGCTGTACCAGTCTTCTTTATAATACTTTGGGGAATTTTAAATCTTATGACCTATTTATTAGCTGCATCCCAACTAAACCAAGCAGCATATGAAGGGGCTCGGTCAATATCGAAAGAACTGAGAGGATATGAAGGGAAAGATATAGAATCGCAAGCAGACATGAATAGAATTAAAAAAGAAATTAATTTAGTAGTAAGACAAAATAAATTTCTATTATCCGGTGTACCAGGAAAAGAACCTGTGATTGCTTATACAAAAAGTGAATGCAATAAATTATTTGCACCGAACGATTATAGTACACGAAATAAAAATATTTTTTGTGCATACATAGAAGGATATGATGCGGGTTCAGGAAAGAGTCATCAAAAAGTGGTAGTACAATTAAGAAGTGAATTTCAATTCATAGGTTCGTTTATTAAAAACATGGGAGACTTTATTCAAGTGAATGCGAGTTCGGTTGCGCCAATAGAATTATCAGATAGATTAAAGTATGTTGATTACTAAAGGGGGGAGAAGATGTTTAGAAATTTTGGGAAAGTGTATCGAAACGAAAAAGGTAATTTTACAATTTTTACATTGTTTATTATAGTGGGAATTGTAATATTGGCTGGATTATTTATAAATACTTCAATTACATTTTTAAATATCAATTTTTCTAAAAAAGCATTAGATGAAGCCACAAGAAGTAGAGCTATGGCAGTAGATATCCCTCTTAAAGAAGAGATTGGAGTAATTGAAGTCATACACTCTCCACATACTGGAAGCAGGGGTCTTTATAAAGAAACGGAAAGACCTACTGTTGATTATTTGGGAAAGGATATCCCTTGTAATGGAACAAAAGTATGTGGTGGATATGTTTCCACAGAATATGCAGATGCAGTAAATTATGCGGAAATCTATGCGAAAAATAATATGATTGATTCAGTAAATAACTATATTGGTAATAGTGTAAAAGACCAACCATTAGTATCTATCACACCTAAAAATATCTGTTTTGATGTGCAACCACTACCGAAAGATGAAGATTATGTGGAATTTGCTTGCCCCATAAAGACAAATAGCGGAAAAACCTATACAGTAACAAAAAAAGTGAAGGTCAAAGGGTATAATGACCCTGAACTCCTTAACAATTTTAATGATGACACCTTAACTGGGAACAATACAAAAGTAAGAGTTAATAATGTTGTTTTTGGAGCTGCTGTTATTGAACCTATTGAAAAGTATAGGAGTTATCTGTATAGATTAGGTTTTAAGCCGGATAAAACAGAAACATTTATTTATAGTATTGCATATCCACAAATTGATAGATGTTATGGTGATTTCTGTTAAAAAACGTCGTTTATTAAGGCGTTTTTTTTATTTTTTTAAAATAAATCCAGATTCTGAATTTGGTTGAAATGCAAATTCAGAAAATATATAATGAGAATACCAAAAGAGAGGTGGTTTGTTTAATGGAGATTAGAATTAAAAATCGACCTTTAACATACCATGAAAAAATGAAATTTCATGAAAATCATCAAGAGGTTATGAGAGCATATGAATACTATACAAAAAGAAGATTTATGCGTTTTGATGTAATAGTTTTAGAGGGACTAATTAAGGTGGCGGCTCCTGCCCAAATTATTTCTATTATAAAACAATATAGTGAACATCATAAATACTCAAAAAACTTCACGTTCTTTGGTTATATTGAACCTATTGTAAAGAACCAATTTAGAAACAAACGGGGAGGAAAGAAGCAGTGAGTGATAAAGAGGAAATACGCGGGGAAGTACGAAATATTTTTGATAAAATCTTTAAAACACCTTACCTTATGACAGAAGATGAAGAAGGAGAAGGTTTTGTACAAACTACATGCCCTTATAAGACTTGTGATGGTCGAGGAACACTTACGATATATGTAAATGGATATCGTAAAGCAAAAAATTGTCGTTGTTATGAAGATGAAATTTTGAGACGAAAACTAAAAAACTCTAACTTGGATGATTCGTTATGGAATCAAAAATTAAACCTTTCGAATTTAGAAGGAATCATTCTTCATCCAATCCAGAATCCTCCTGAACGTGAGCTACAATTAACTAAACAAGGTAAACCGAAAGCTGTACAAGAACCTGAAACTCCAGAAGAACATGTATATCGCGCCTATCAGCATATACAAATGCCAAATGGATTAGAAGCTTTTATACATACATACGTAAGAAAAACATTGGAATACATAAACGAAAATCCCATTCAACAGGTAAAAAACTTAATGTTATTAGGTGATACTGGACGTGGAAAAACCTTCACTGCAAGTATGATTGGAAAAGAGTATTTACTAAACAAGAAAAAAGCCTATTTTACTACTATGAAAACACTTGTAGCTGATGTAATGAAAAAAGAGAAAGACATTGAAAGCATTGTTTCTGATGTTGATTTGTTAATTATTGATGAATTAGGTTATGAGTACCATACTGATAGTGGTTGGGCAGTAACGCAAATTAAAGAATTCCTTCGAACTCGCTATAATAAAAAGCTTCCTGTTGTCTGTACCACAAACAAATATCCAATAGAAATTGAGAATTTATATGATAAATCTCTTATGAGTCTATTTCACGGAACATATTTTATGGTGTACGTTGATAACAAACAAGATGGAGATTATCGTTATCAAATCGCAGATAACTCTTTATCTGATTTCGGCTTAGAACTACCACAAGGGCAGCAGGGAGGTAACAACAATGACTAATGTGATAGATAATAATCAAGAGGTTAAGGAACAAAGTGCAGAAGAAATTACAGCTGCTGTATCGAATGTCCCACCTTTAAGTGTTAGTGAACAAATGAAGATTTATGAAAAAAAGGTTATCGCTTCTATTCTTCATAACAAAGAAGTAAAACAATATGTATTGGATAACAATATCGATTATCGTTTCTTTCCGGTTTATGAAAAAATAATGAAAATCTTTAATTCACTAGCGAATGGTACAGTGGAACCTAGTATAGAATTGGTTGTAACACAACTGAATCTCTCTACTGAACGTGAAAAAGAAATGTTGCTCGATATGTTGGAAGAATTAAAGAATTACATAATCGACTTAGAAGAAGTAAAAGTTTATTTGCAAATGCTGAAAAAACAATACAAAATTCGACGCTATTATTCTTTTGCATTAGACCTTCAAGAAATGGTTGAAAAAGAGAAAATTAACCCGTTAAATTCAGAATTTGATGAATTAGATAAAGAAATTGATTTTCGTTTTTCTAAACTATTAGAAGAATATTCAAAGTCGGACCGAATTGATATGGGTGCGTCCCAGGGTTATGAAATGCTCGTGGAAGATATGAATGATAGTTTGCATTCTGAAAGTAAGCAAGTAGTAACAACGGGTTACGAAGAAATTGACCGCATATATAATGGTGGAAACTTGAAAGGTACATATACTATCATTGCAGCAAGACCGGCAATGGGTAAGACGGTCTTTATGTTAAATGAAGCGATTGAAGCTGCAAAAGCAGGTACTAAGTGTATTTTTATCTCTATTGAGATGAACCAAATCCAATGTTTCCAACGTATAATTGCAAAAATTGCTGGAATTGATTCTGGGAAGTTACAACAACCAAAAGAAATGACTCCAGAAGATTGGAAAAGACTTCGCCAAGCTGCTACGGATATTGTGGAATTATTGGATGGAAAGCTGTGGATTATCGAAGTAACAGAACTAAACAATCAACGTATGCGTCGTATTATTCAAGAGTATAAGAAAAAGTATACGATAGATTCAGTATATGTAGACTATGTACAAATTATGAGTACAGATAAAGGTAATAAACCTGAACTTGAGAGTGAGTACGCAAATATCTCTGAAGGTATTCGTAAAGTTGCAAAATCTGAAAATGTTTCTATTACGGTAGGAAGTCAGTTAAGTCGTGGTATCGAAAGTCGTGAAGATAAACGACCAAAAATGAGTGATTTACGTAACTCAGGTGCATTCGAGCAAGATGCTGCTCGTGTAATTGGATTATATAGAGATGAATACTATTATCCAGAAACTACAGAAGAACCAGGAATTTTAGAATATATCATTCTAAAAAATCGTTTTGGTTCATCAAACACCAAGGTGAAGTTTAAATATAATATTCACCAACAAGATATTTTCCCTAGTGCAGCATAGTGTTTTATAAAAATATGATTTTTTACATGTTATGAAAAAATCAATAATAAGGAGAAAAAATATGGAGTTTAATAAAGAGTTACGAATGGAGATTATGGATGGGATGCTTAGTTATAATAATGTACCATCTCTAATGGAAACTTATAATATTGAAAAAGAAGCGGCTATAACTATGGTTCAAACGTCGAGAAAATTGGTAGGTCTTCCTATTGATGAAGATTGACTATGAATCTAATTGTATATAAACATAGGAGTTACGTTCAGTTGGTTTCTATGAAGTTAAAAAAGCGCCTTTATTAAGGTGCTTTTTTACATACTTTTAATTTCTTAAATCAATATTAAGGTAATTAAAGGCGTCTCCTAATGTCAAAAATTCTCCTGGTTCTTCGTTGCCGTTAATGAATACCCTGAATACTCGTTCTTCAATATCAAATAATCCTATTTCATCTTTGTGATATTTCATTTTAACAATAATATTCTCATTGTTCTTTTTGAAGGCATAACCAAAATGATGGGTATTGGATGGACAATAAACTATTTCTTGTTCTTCAAAGAAAAATGGTAGATTATCCATTTCGGGAGCTTCCAAGTAAATTTTAAAATTTACTTTTTCTACAGAACATTCAAGTAATGAAGCAATTTTTGTAGATAGGTAGGCACCTTTTTGGATTAAATCTGTTTTGATAGTAGTGTCAAAAGCAAAACTCATTGAAATTCCTCCTTGGCAATGCTGTATTTGTATGTATTATATCATAGTTACAAATTATTCCATGTTTTAAGATTAAAAATATTAAAAGTAGGTTTCGATGGACTTTTTCATAAATTATTATATGATAGAGACTGTAAACATTTTTTATTAACAGGAGTGTGTGTAAATTTTATGGTTGGTCTGAGGATGTTCTTTGTAGGTTTACTTATTTTAGCGACTGCCTTTTTCGTAGCAGCAGAATTTGCTTTTTTAAGGGTGAGAAGCAGTAAGATAGACCAGTTAATCCTTGAAGGAAACAAAAGAGCTTTGATGGTTCAGAAAGTACAGTCAAACTTAGATGGTTATTTATCTGCATGTCAATTAGGAATTACGGTTACAGCATTGGGATTAGGTTGGTTAGGTGAGCCTACTATGGCGCTAATATTGGACCCATTATTAAAACATTTTGGGTTATCAGGTGCTTTGTCTCATACGTTGTCAATCATTTTTGCGTTTTCATTTATTACATTCTTACATGTAGTAGCAGGAGAATTAGCGCCTAAGACATTAGCGATTCAAAAAGCAGAGAAAATCAGTTTACTTTTGGCGGCACCAATGATTGGATTTTATCGCATTATGTACCCATTTATTTGGGCATTGAACAGTTCATCTTCTTGGGTAATTGGATTATTTGGTTTAAAACCTACTAATGAACATGAAGAAGTGCATTCAGAAGAGGAATTAAGGATTATTCTTTCTGAAAGTTACCAAAGTGGTGAAATAAACCAAGCTGAATACAAATATGTAAATAGAATCTTTAATTTTGATGAATTATTAGCAAGAGAAATAATGGTTCCTCGCGTTGATATGAAAGTTATTGATGTGAATGACGATTTAGAAAAAATTATTAAGACAATAGGAGTGGAACAATATACAAGATATCCAGTCATAAATAATGACAAGGATGAAGTAATTGGGATGCTTCATGTAAAAGAATTATTCTTCCATTATGTGAAAAATAAAAATTTGGATTTAAAGAAAGTAATTCGTCCAGTTTTAACAGTTCAGGAAACCATTCCGGTAAAAGATTTGTTAAAGAAAATGCAGATTAAACGTATTCCTTTTGCTCTTTTAAAAGATGAGTATGGAGGTACTTCTGGATTAGTAACCATCGAAGATATATTAGAAGAAATCGTTGGGGAAATTCGTGATGAATTTGATAATGAAGAAAAACCTGAAGTGGTAATACATAATGAAACAGAAATAACGGTAGCGAATAATGTATTGATTTCACAAGTAAATGACCTGTTACACGTTTCTATAAACAATGAAGAAGTAGATACAATCGGTGGTTGGTTATATGTTCATAATTCAGGATTGTCGGTAAATAATAAATATGAATTTGAAAATATAACATTTACCGTTATAGAAAAAAGTAAGAATCGATATGAACGCATACGTATTAAGGTAGTTCATGAAGAATAGTTAAAAAATAAGAACAAGTAACCAAAAGTTACTTGTTCTTATTTTATTTACGTGTTAGTTGGAAATAATGAAAAGAGGTTATTTTAACAACAGAAATGAAATACCTATATACTTGAAAGAAAAAAAGTAATTTTCAAAGTAAACAAGGAGTGGATAAAATGAATAAAAAACATATCTTAATTGCGTCATTCGTAATGGTTAGTGTTACGTTTTCTGGTTGTTCTAAACAACAAAAAGATGCTTCCGAAAAAACAGAACAAACGCCTACTAAACAAGCTACAAAGGTATCGCAAGGAATAGTTGCTGGGAAAATTGAACCAAGTTTGAAAACATTAAAAAATGGTGGCTATAATTTTGAATATACATTGAAAAATCAAACCGAAAAGGTGAAAGAATTTACTTTCTCCAGTGGACAAAAAATTGATTACATTTTAAAAGATGAGAATGGAAATAAAATAAAACAATTCTCTGAAGGTATGATGTTTACGCAAGCCATAGAAAAAGTAAGTTTGGTGCAGGGGGAAGAAAAGGTGTTCGGCATTATAGAATTAGGAAACTTGAAAAAAGGGACATATCAGTTAGAAGTATGGTTAACAGCTCAAGGAAATGACGATTTTAAAATAGTTAAAACAATTAATGTGGATTAGTATTATAAAATAGAATAAAACATCTATTAAAGATAAAAAATTAAGGGAATCTTTTCAGAAATACCTTGTTTTAATTCAGAATATCATGTACGATAAAGATAGTTATTTTTGTACGTTATAATTCCAAAAAGAAGATAGTCTTCTATGGATTTTGAATCTTAAAGAATGTGTAACGCAAGAATAGTAATATAAATTGGATAATATCCACACAGGGGGAAAAGAGCATGTTAGAAGGTAAAGTAAAATGGTTTAATGCAGAAAAAGGTTTCGGTTTTATCGAAGTAGAAGGTCATGAAGATGTATTCGTTCACTTCTCTGCTATCCAAGGTGACGGTTTTAAATCATTAGAAGAAGGTCAAACAGTTACATTTGAAATCGTTGAAGGCGCTCGTGGAGCACAAGCAGCAAACGTTCAAAAGTAATAATATAAGGACTCCCCATAACAGGGAGTCTTTTTTTGTTGTCTTTTAATATATAAAGAAAAATATAAGTTCAATTCCTTTTTTGTTTTGATTCACCATTCATTAGGTTTTTCTATAATTTTTTTTAATATATATAATATTGTAAGGAAGCCATAGAGAAAATGAAAAAGTTAAAGGGATGAGTTAACCTAATAATGATATGGAAGGGAATTAAAACTTATGTTGACGCAAATAAGAGGGCAATATCTACAGTTAAATAGAAAAACAGCAGAAAAAGAACTAGAAGAACTGTTTAGAGAGATGTTTATTCAAAAATATCAATTCAATCTTCAATTCTCGATTAAAATAGAAGAAGTTATTGAAATTTTATCAACCAATATAGCTATTCATATACCTTATAATAATGAGTCCGTTCGCAAGGAGTGGGAACAGATTTGGGATTCCTTAATGGAAGATTATTATGATAAATTTGACCATGAAGTGTATGGATTTGAAATTGGTTTCGAAGAACTTAAATATGAATTACCAAAAATCTTGCTTGAAGAGATAACAGGTCTAAGATTTGAAAATATTAAAAGAGAAGACGAATACGTTAATATAGAGTTTATTTAGATAAATAATATTAAAAAGAACAAGTCATCGATGACTTGTTCTTTTTTGTAAACTTGGTTTGCTATGTAAAAATAAAATACTTCTTATTCAATAATGTGGTGGGAACAAGAGAAATCTAACAGCTTTCACCGCCTTTTGTAAGGCTACGGGTCTATCCCTTTCGGGCATCAGGGTCACTGGTTTATTTCTCGCCTAATCTAGCCCCTTGTTCAGCTCCCACTTGGGTATTATATCAAAAAAAGATAAAGAATTTTAGAAAATAACATTTATTATTTTGTTTCTTCATTATTTTTCAAACCAAAATAAAACAAATGAGCCTTCTCCAACATGTGCAGAAATAACAGGGCTTAAATCACCAATTTCAACTTGGATTGAACTATTAATGTCTAATACTTTCTCTTTGAATTCATTGGCTTTATTAATATGATTTGCATGACATATAGATACACCATATACGTTTTTAGAATCACAAGATTCTTTAAATATTTCTAAAATACGTTTTTCTGCTTTTTTTAAAGTTCTAACCTTTTCATAAGGAACCAATGAACCATCATCGAATCCTAAGATTGGTTTGATTTGAAGTAAATTTCCTAAAAGTAAGCCTAATCCAGAAACGCGACCACCTTTATTTAATTGTTCTAGACTTCCAACTATAGCGTAACCTTTCACTGTAGATGCCATAGTGTTCAAGTGATTTGTGATTTCATCTATTGTTTTACCTTCGTTTTCAAGGCGGATTCCTTCAAGCATCATGAATTCTAGTGCTTTTGCACCAATCTTTGAATCAATATGGACCATTGGGAATTCCGCCATCTCAGCTGCCATAATGGATGTATTAAATGTTCCGCTTACTTTAGAAGTAACATGAATGGCAATGCCCATTTCGTATTCTTCTTTCAATTTTGTATATAATTCTACAAACTCACCAATGGCAGGCTGACTGGTGGTTGGTGATTTATCACTTTTATTTAATAGGTCATAAAATTCGTCATATGTTAAGTCCTCACCATCTCTATATTGTTTGTTATCAAAAATAATAGAAAGGGGAACGATATGGATACCATATCGTTCAGACAGTTCGGGTGAAATACAAGAAACACTATCAGTAATCCATGCTATTTTCTTTTTTGTCATATTAATTTCCTCCAGGTAATGAAAAGGCAATGAGAATACGAAATGTATGTAAGTATTCTATTCTACTTTTCACTTTTAATTTGTTTAATTAGTTCTTTGTTCATAGAAAAAGTAACATCAATTACTGCTTCTTTTTCATCTTCGTTCTTTTCTACAATAAATCCAGCTAATTCTTTTTGTTCTAAAATATTTCTGAATTTCTTTTCATCTAATCCGCCTTGAACAACAGGATTATAGATAAATACTTGGTCATGTGTTGAACCTAAACGCTGTACACGCCCATTCCTTTGGTCATACTTAGAAAATGAATCTGGTAGTGTATAATTCATAAGGTGTTTTCCTGACTGTAAATTAACCCCATAATTTCCAGCATCAGTCATAATTATGACACGTGCATTATCATAGTTTTGGAAAAACCAAGCTGATTTTGTTCTTGAATTGCACTCTTTTAAAAAGGGGCAATTAATGCAGTCTAGTTTTCCAGATTCTTCTCCAGCTTTCTCAATTGCATTTTTCCATTTACAACCTTTAGGCGTTTCGCCTGTGTACATCATAATTCCAAAGTCCATTGGTTTTTGTGAATTTTTCTCTTTTGCAAGTTTCTTTGAAATTTCGGTTATCTCGCGTCTTAGGATTTGTGTCATACGCTCAAAGCGAGAAAAAATAACTATCTTTTGGTCCGTATCTCGCATAATTTCTTCTACTTTATCTAGTGACCATTTCAGTTTAGGTGGTGTACTGAATGCTTTGTTGTTTCCTAAACGTTTCATAGCTAATTGTTTAGCCCAAGGGGATTTACTCATTAAAAGTAGCTCCGGATGGTCGCATACTTCTAGCATGTAAAGAAGAATTTCATTCGTTTTATTATCAATTTTTTCTGCGTCTTCTGGTGTTTTAATCTTTTTCTTTTGTTCTTCTAAGGCTAACAGTTCCTTCTTTAAATCGTTGTATAATGCTTTTTGTTCCGGGCTCCAATCTAATACGGTACATGAAGCATGACCAACCATCTTCGGAAGTTCATCTGATACATCGTCTGTTGTTCTTCGTAACATATAAGGTGCAACCAATTGACGTAGTATCCCTATGTTTTTAACGCCTACGACCATTTTCTCTCGATTCCATTTCGTAAAAGGATTCCAACTAATAATCAAAAATCTATCTTCAAACAATTTTCTTCTAGTTTCAAAGTCTATGCTTTCGTGTGAAAAGATATTAGGAGAAATATAATCCATTAATTGAAAGATATTTTGAAGGTCTTTTTCAATAGGTGTACCTGTCATAAGAAGGCGATATTCAGGCTGTATATGACGTATAGCTATACTTGTTAGAGTATCCGGATTTTTCATTCTATGAGATTCATCGATGACTACCATGTCGTAATCATTTTCAAGTATGTATTTTAAATCTATATAATCTCCTTTTTCTTGCTTCGTTTTTTGTCTTTTCTTTTTATCAGTCTTTTTACTTGTTGCGTCATCGTCTGATGGTTGTGCTTTTTCTCTTTGTATTAATAATTCGTAATTAATTACAGTGTAAAAGGGCTGTTCCTCTTTAACTTTTTCGTACAATTTAAGTCTCTTTTTCTTAGTTCCTTCTATAATAACTGCTTTTTCTTTGGTGAATTTTTGTATCTCTTGTCCCCATTGCATTTTTAAAGTGGCAGGACAAATTACTAAACACTTTTTAACTTTTCCCATTTGTTTTAAATAACCACTTATCGCTAAAGCTTCAATTGTTTTTCCTAGACCCATTGTATCTGCTAATAATCCGCCATATATTTGAGCTCTTTTTCCTTTTGGAGTAACTGCCCAAGCTACTGCAACCTTTTGGAAATCATAAGGATTAATTGTCATATAGGGAGTTTCAATGTTAGAAGGGATACGAGATAAAACATCTTCAAGTGTTTCTTCTGTCACTTCTAGTTGTTGTTTATCTTCGTTCATTTCTTCGGGGCTTTTCCAAAGAATTTTTCCATGTAGGAGTTTATTTAATTCCTTTATTTGGCTGGCGGGAACAACCCATTTATATTCTACGATTTCTCCATATACGGCACCATCAATTTGATTAAGTGCATAGGATATTTGAGGTTCATGGATAAAGTCCAAAATAAAATAATTCTCTTCTTTATTAAACAAAATTTGAATTTCGGAATCAGATTGAGTTAATGTAAGTTCCATGATGATACAGGTAAACCCCGTAATCCCCCTTTCAAAAGGTTAAATTTAGTTATCCGTAATGTGTATATAATCAATGTATAATGTGTATTGAATCGTTATAGATTGCTTATATAAAACGTTTATACTTTTATATTTGATAATAGAAAAATGCTTGCATTTTTACTTAGTATTTAAAAAAAATATGGAATTTCCTTAGATGCTTAAAGGTTTTATAAGGTTTCATTGTAAATAAAAAGCAAAATATAATTGATGTTTTAATGGGGGAATTAAAGTGAAAAAGGTGGTAAAAAGATTAAAAAAACCATTGATTGGGGTTATGTCCCTAGTTGTGTTGGCAACAGCACCGTCTGCTGCTTTAGCAGAAAAGGCAGACACTCATGCTAAGAAAAAAGTAAAAGCAGCAGAAGTTGTTAAAAAACCTGAATTACCTATAGAATCAGGGGCAGCTTTTTTGTATGATATGAATTTGAAAAAAGTCATATATGAAAAAAATGCTGATGATGTTATAAAAACTGCAAGTTTAGCGAAAGTTATGACTTTATTTCTAGCAAGTGACGCTTTAGCTTCTGGAGAAGTAAAAGAGAACGATAAAGTCCTAGTTAGTGAGAAATCTTGGAAAACTGGCGGAAGTAGGATGTTTCTTGAAGTTGGAAGAGAAGTTCCTTTTGGAGAAGCTTTTAAAGGGGTTGCAGTTGTTAGTGGTAATGATGCTGCGGTAGCAATTGCTGAACATTTAGCTGGTTCTACGGATGAATTCGTAAAGAGAATGAATGAAAAAGCTAAAAAATTAAAAATGACACATACACATTTCCGTTCGGTAAATGGTCTACCTGATGGGGACGAAGATGATACTTCAACGCCAAGAGACTTAGGGAATATGACTATTAAGTATTTAACAAAATATCCAGGTAACTTAAAGATACATAGCTTACAAGAATTTTCTTTTGATACAGGTAGAGGCGTTATTACTCAAAAAAATAGAAATCCTTTGTTAGGTGAATACAAAGGTGCTGATGGTTTAAAAACGGGTTGGATTGATGAGCATTATAATTTAATTGGAACAGCGGAAAAAGGCGGAGTACGATTAGTTTTCGTAACCATGAAGGGCGCAAACGAAAAAATTAGAGCAAAAGATGCTAAAACTTTATTGGATTATGGATTTAATCAATACAAAAAATATGTATTAAACAAAAAAGGAGAAAAAGTTGCAACCTTACCTGTTTATAAGGCTAGTGAAGATAAAAAAGCAGAGGTTGTAATGAAAAATGATGATGAAGTTGTTATTCATAGCTCTCAATTAAAAGGGAAAAAAACGGTAAAAGAAAAATTAGTTCTACCTGATTATATTAACGCTGGAAAAGGTATGAAAGCAGGAGAGGTAATAGGTAAAAAACAATATTTCATTGGAAAGAAACTTATACATGAATCCGACATTGTGTTAAAAGAAGGTATAGAAAAAGGGAATTGGTGGCAAAAAGCACTAGACTCTATTCTCTTATCAGGAATGTGGATAGTAGGTCTTTTTAAATAATGATAATAGGAGAAGGTGATAATACGATTGCGTGTTATCACCTTTTTCGTTTGTTTTCTTGAGTCCAATCTTTGATTATGTTAAAATCTGCGAAACTTCCAAGGAGGTGAAATATAAAGGTTGAAAAGGTTAAATTTAAAAAATAAATTAATATATATATCTTTTTACTTAACAGTTTCTTATGTGTTTATTTTCTCCCTACTATTTAATTTCTTTAATTTTAAAGAAAAACCGGATGCAACTATAGGACTTGGCTTTATATTATTGTTATTTGTGAATATTTTATTTGTATTATTCATAAATGATTTAGTAATTAAAGATATCGATAAATTAAAAGACAAATTGCATAAAGTAGGAAAGGGGAAAATGAATGAGGTGTTCGACACAAAAAGAAAAGATGAAATTGGTGAAATTTTTTCTGAAGTAGAAAAGATTATGAAAAACCACTTAGAAATGATAGAAAAGGTAAAAAATAATTCGGACACAATTGATGAATCCTCTAAAAATGTTAAATTATTAATTATTGAAAACAAAGATATTATCGAACAATTATCTAAAAACATTGATGTTGTAAGAATAGGGACAAATGACCAAATTAGAGGGATAGAGGAGATAGAAGTCTCTATTGAAGAAATGGTTATGGGTATTAATCGCATTAACACTACTGTTGTTGAAGTATCTAATAACGCTGGGCAGTCAGTTAATGAAGCATTAAAAGGAAATAACGCATTAGAAAAGGTAGTTATACAAATGGATGATATTCGTAAAAACTCTGAAAAATCAATGACTACCATTACAGTTTTAGGAGACCAGATTAAAGAAATTCAAAAAATTGTAGATGTTATCCGTTCCATATCTTCTCGTACAAACCTACTGGCTTTAAATGCAACGATAGAAGCTGAAAGAGCAGGAGAAAATGGTGAAGGTTTTATAGTTGTTGCTGAAGAAATTAAGGACCTAGCTGTGAAATCTACAGAATCTACTGTTCAAATTGAAAAAATAGCAAGAAATATTATGGAGAGAAAAGAAAAAGCAATTGAAATTATTGAAAAGAGCGGAAAAGAAATTAGACAAGGAATCAATGTTGTAAATGAAGCAAGTCAGGCTTTCCATAGAATTTTAGCTTCAACAAACGATATAGGGAATCAATTAAATGAACTTTCGTCTTCTTCTGAACAATTAAGTAGCAATACTCATCAAATTGTACAAAGTATAGAAAAAACAAGTTCGATTTCTAAAGGTTTTGCTAAAAATACATCTAGACTGGAAAGCTTTGTTGAACAGCAAGGTAAGACTGTTGAAAATTTATTGAATTCTATTGATTCATTAGATGAAAATAACGAGGAAATAGGGGAGTTTTTAGAAAAACTCAATAAGTAAATGAAAAGGAGTCGAAGTGGCTCCTTTTGTTAAGAAGTTAAAAATGCACTTATAAATTGCAGGAGGTAAATTGGTAATGAAATTTGGTGCTAGGACTTTTAAAACAGGATTTGCAGTTGTGTTGGCTATCTATATAGCAGAGTTGTTTCACTTATCACCAGTTATTTATGCAGCTGTAGCAGCCAGTTTAACAATCATGCCTTCATTATACCGTTCGTGGAAGCATGTAGTTGAACAAGTCAAAGCTAATTTTATAGGAGCAACAATTGCATTAATTGCATTGCTTGTAGTAGATGATTATAAGCCGTGGATGATAGGACTTGTAATTGTCTTAGCGATTTCTATTAACATTAGATTAGGATTTGAAAAGAGTATTGGACTTGTTGTTTTAACTATAATAGCTATTTTAGAATCTCCACACGCAGATGTTTGGTTTGTGTTAAATCGATTTTTATTGATTCTCATCGGAATTGTTTCATCTGTTTTTGTAAATGCAGTATTTATTCCACCTAACTATGAAAAGAAATTATTAGATAGAATAAAGAAAACAAATGAAATGTCTACAAAATTTCTGAAAATGATTATGATAGGTGATATTGAGGAAAAAGCACATAAAGAAGAACGAGACAAACTTCGAGAAGATATTGAGAAAACGAAAGAATTATACGTATTATTTAAAGAAGATTTTAATAATAAGATAAGAAAACCGAAATACACAAATGCGAGGAAATTAGCTGTTTTGAGAAAATTAGTTAGTAATTTGGATAATATCTATTTATTAATTGAAACAATTGAAAATCATTATTTTCATAAATCTAGTTTATTCCCTGATGAAATGAGAAAAAATATAGAGAATCATTTGTATGAATTATTAGATTACAAAGAGAAAATATTGCTAAAATTAGATAGAAAAATTAAAAGTCCAAAGAAACATCAAATGGACGATAGTTTATTTTCAAATACATCTATCTTGATGAATCAAATCATAGAATTTTATAGAGTAGAAGAAATAACGAAATGGCACCATGCTTTTCCTATTGTGTCTTCGTTGATTGAAATTACTCATGAATTAAACGACCTAGAACAATTAATAGATAGTTTAAATTCAAAACACGTAGAAGATTAAGGTCGTCAATTCCATGTGAATTAGCTTTCAAGATAAGACCTTTGATACACAATACATAATAAAAAGGTTCCTACATAGTTAATTATGTAGGAACCTTTTGCGTTAAATGACAAAGTGAAGAGTATTAGTTAATTTTCTGTTTCTTTGAATCAATAATATCAAGGTTATCAGCATCAAATAATAATACTTCACGGTATTTCCTTTTAATACGTTGGATGGTATTATCAACTTCTTTAGCGCTACTAATCCCTAATTCTTCCATGATTTCAGGGTATTTTTTCTTTTCTACATAAAGTTTGTATACCGCCATTTCTTTTTCACTTAAAACTTCTTCTAAATGGTCTTTTTGCAGTTTTTGAGTTTCTCTTAAAATGAATATTTCTTCTGGGTCAAGATGGTCTAAACTAGAGCGGTCTAGAACTTCATCTTTGAAACCTATAATGTCCATCATCGTTAAATTATCATTGTCAGGGAGAGCTTTATCAAAACTGTACATTTCATTTAGAGGTTTATTTTTCAATCTTGTCGCTTTTTTAATTGCTGTAATTAAATGTCTTCTAATTACAACCTTCGCAAAGTTTTCGAAAGAACCATGCTCTGATTTATAATCTCTAATTGCTTTGTATAGACCTGTATAGCCCTCTTGAACTAAGTCTTCGCGTTCTCCGCCTTGAATATATAGATTGTTACGGTTAATGATTCCGTGAACCATTCCACCATATTTTTTTATAATATAGTTATAAGCAAATCCGGAGATGATTTTATTTCCGTTTTTAGCTATTTCTATAACTTCTGCTATATGTTTTTTTTCAAAATCGAACAAGTTTTCATTCCCCCTTTTACTTTTGTTTTTCATTTAAATCAAAAAAACCTTTTATCACTTCTAGCAAGAGCCTTCGGTACAAAGTGATAGGTGGGGTAGGGGATGAAAATATAAAAATAGCGGATATTTTAAGTATCCGCTATTTAATGGTTGAATTAACCTTTTGCAATAATATATTTGAAATTGCCTTTAAGTTCGTATGTTGTATTTGCAGGAACTTCGGCTAATGTTTCTTCTCTTAAAACATGGATTTTCCCATCAATTACTAGATTTCCCATTCCATTTAATACAAAGATTAAAGTAGAATCATTTCCTGATTTAGAAATTGTATTTTCTTCTTTTCTATTTTCAAGTACCTTAGCTTCGTCGCTGCTTTCAACAAGAGCGTAACGTAATTGTCCGTCCATTTTAAAAGATTGACCAGCAGGAACGCGAACTTCGACATCTTCTAGTAGGGTTGCGACCGTTTTATCTTCAGGTGTGTAAATAGCAGTACCGATTCCTCTTAAAACATAAGCGAAACGATTTTTATTATTTACACCATCGAAAGCTTCATATCCACCAACTACAGTATGGATTGAAAACTTGGTATTTTCTGTTTCTAAATGATAAGCTTCTAAATATCCAGCTTTGCTTGGATTTTTCATAGTAGGTTTTGCATATAACATTTTTCTTGCACCTCTTTGGTATATTTTTTTGAATCAATTACTGATTCTTTCTAAGGATTCATGTTGACTTTGTACTTCCCTTTTAAAAATAAAAAAGAAGCTAAGCTTTTATGCTTAGCCACTTACATCAGGAAGAGTATCGAATTCCATTCTTTCACGAATAGAATTAATAATTTCTTCTCTTGGAACACATATAGAAGCTCGGCTTCTACGTTTAACTAATTCTGGATTTGCTTCTGGTGAAGCTTTAACAGGAGGGAACGTTGTAGCAGAGAATGGGTCACTTTGAATACCTGCTTTTGTAATTACCCTCATAACGACTTCTCCCATCCCTAAGGATGATAAGTCATTTGCTTTAAATCCTAGTTTAATATCTGGGTCCCAATAAACCTTTTCATAGAACTGGGCATCGGTTTTCCCAACCCTAAATGTAATAGTGGTACCACAGTTATTAAAAATCGCTTCAAGTAGAAAATTACTTCCTGATTGTCTTAATTGTTCAACAAACTGATGGGCAATTCACATTGTTAACTTAAGAGCTTTTTATCTCTTAATTCTTATGTTTTTTCAATTCACATAAGGTCAGCATACTTTTTTACCATATCCATTCGGACTTAGGTAGTAAGGACTCTTGGAAACAATATATTCTGTCAATAAGACAGGTTCAGTTTCTATGCGTTACGGTGCTAGAGATTTTTTAATTTCTCTAGTTACCTCGGAATTGGCATTTCAGCTTTCTCCGATTTTCCTCACTCATAATCTAATAAGTTTCCTTACTAGACGGCAATTGATTTTACCAACCCAAGTTTGTATTTACGTGCTTCTGAAAGTATTTCAGCAAAGGATTTTGCGCCTGAGGCATCTCCAATGAAATTCTGAAATTCATCTACATATAAATATGTAGGAACACGTTGTGCTTGTGGAATATTTCATTTGTACCCTAGTTTTCACTATATTTGTATAGGGATTAGACTGTACCATTAGGTTGATTATAAACCTACTCTTCGGCAGTCGTTGAGGGGATTCCATATTTATTCAACTTAGGAATCAGCCCTGCGGATTGTCTCCATGTATTCTTCATTTTTAGATAGACTTATAGTTTCCCGTAAATCTTACTAGAAGAATCTTTAGAAGAGATTCCCGCATATTCAGAGTTTGCAAATAGATGTCACCATCTACTGGGGCAATCATTCACCCGTTGCATGGCTGCAATTTGGATTTTTGAGATTAGCATCGCACCTAATAAAGCGCTATTCTGGAAGCCCATATCCCCCCTGGAGAAACGAGCTAAGATAACTGCTCCAGAGTTAATTGCATCTGCAATATTTAATGTTGATTTCTTCTGACAAATAATATTAGCTACGATACCATTCGCGATAAAACGACGTAATTTATTCAAAGGAGCATTTAGGTTCTGTGTTTGGAAGCGAGTGTCACCCGCTAATGCTGGGAATGTTTTTGTCCAGTAATCTCTAACGATAGGGTCCTTAACGTAAGGTGTAACTCTATCTCGATAATCACTAGATGTTAACATTAAACACATTTCCATTAACCCTCCGCCTTCTGGGTGGTCTAGTATAGCACTGCATGACATCCTGAAGAGGTCATCTGTATTCGCACCTATACTTGCTTCCCCGAAGACCCTTTGCATGATTGTGATGTAAGCATCAATAACTAAAACCTTTTCTAACTCTCGTTTAAGAGGGTCAGGAGTTGTAATTTCTAAAAGGTTCATTCCGAACGGATAAGCTATATCTGAAGGGTCTAATATATAGATATCGTCACGTTTGGATGAAACCTTGGAAATAATTTCATCTACCAATTCACCGTGGGGGTCTATTCAACTGTGTTAACCTATTTGTTTTTTATCAAATAGTTCTACATCTTGAGTTTGATGCAGTTCAGCATATATTTTTACCATATCTGTTTAGTAGACTTAGGTAGCGAAGACTCGTGGGAACGTTATATTCTATCAAAGTGATAGGTTCAGTTCCTATGCGTTACGGTACTAAAGGTATTTTACATTCTTTAGTTACCTCGGAATTAGCATCTCAGCCTTTTCCGATTTTCCTCACTCATAATTCCATAGATTTCTCTATCGAACGGCAATTTTACTTACCACGACCCCGTTGCCGGATTCTATATCATTTACTAACATGTTCTCAAGAAGGGTGGATTTCATTTTGTTAACCCATTTGTTTTTTATCAAATGGCTCTAAATCTTGTTATTCGATTTAGTTCAGCATACTTTTTTACCATATCCATAAGGACTTAGGTAGCGGAGACTCGTGGAAACATTTTTGCTCTCTTAGCGCTCAGTTTCTATGCGTTACAAAGACTTGTGATACAAGCCCTCTCGGAATTAACATCTCAGCCTTTTCCGATTTTCCCCACTCATAATCTAATAAGTTTCCCTACTAGACGGCAAATCTATTACCAACACCCGTCATTCCCGTTACGTAAATGTGACGCATCCTAGCTTTTTCATCAAGTCCAATTGGTGTTCTTCCATCACGAAACTCTGCTACTGCAAATGAATTTTCATCGGATAGATTAATAGGAGCTTCTTGTTTTTTACTTAAAATCTTCTTCAATCCAGGTGTTTTCATGTTTTTATTAGGTAAATGAGCTAACCCAGCTAATTCCAATGTTGAAACAACATCATCATTATTTAAAAATTGAAGATGACGATTTCTCATACGAGATAAAGTTCTTTTTTTATTTATAATGAATTCTTTTTGTAGTCCATTATAAGGACCTTCAAAGTCATTAAACGAAGCAATCATATTTCTAACTCGCATTTGTGCTTCTTGTTTATCATAAGGAGTCGCAACCAAGATTCTTATTTGGAAACTGAAAGGAGGGCGTTTTGTTTTTTCACCCATTTCTTTTTGACGGTCTCCATCTAGTGAAGTCTTTGTATGCTTGGCATCTTTAAATTCTGGTTTTCTAAAGAAAATACCACTAATAATTTCATCAATTACAAAGAAAATAGTTCCTAAGAATCCAGAAAAGAAATTCGTCCATTCTGGCAAATGACTAGGTTTTCTTCCTGATTTTTCAAATCTTGTTAGTACACGTTCAGCTTTTTTCCTCCAACGGAAAGACATAGGACGAGCAACTAGTTGAACAATTGCAACTTCGCGATTATCCAAATCAGTCATTGCTGCTGTTACTGAGGATAGAGGGTCAACATCAAAATCTGTAAAAGTTTTGAGGCTAAAGGCACTATGTTCAGCTAAACCTAACTCAGCTGTTTCAATGCTGAGAAGTCCTCCGTTATCAATAAGCATTTCATCAGCTGGTATATAATCTTTCTTTAAAACCTTTATTTCCGCAGCTGGATAAATAGATAATACACGTTGTACTACGAACTTTTTATATTCTTCAGGAACCCAAATATTAAAGGTTATATTTTTTTGTTTGGTTTTCATTGTATTTTCAGATTTAATTTCAAAACTGAAAAATGGTTGAGATTTAAATATTCTCTTATGCCAAGGTAAATATAAACCGTGAAAAGATGTCCATAATTGCTCAATTGCAAATGGATTTTGTTCACTATCTTTCTCTAAACTAATTTCTAAAATAACGCCTGTTTTAGCTTCTTTTTTCATTAAGTAATTTTTATAAAATAAAAAACCTATATAAAAAATTGTATATAGAACAAGCAATACGGCTAGTATAACTACAACATCTTGAGTGCCTTGCGTTGCTCCACTTAAATTTTTATTCATATTTTCACCTCTCTTCAAAAAACTAGGTATTCACTAAACTTGGAAATATTTATTTTTTCTTTCCAAATAAAGAAAATTTGTTGCCGCCTCTATCATCAGAACCTTTTTTTGATTTTAAAGGTTTAAATAGCCCTGGGTGTATGAGGTTAGCTGTTTTGAAGAATGTTGTATAAGATTCATCAGTTGGTTGTTTTAGAATAGGAGAACCAGCCATAATACTTGCGTGAATTTGATTGCTTTCTTTGAAGACATTAACTGTTTTGTTCCCATCAATAATGGCATCTAGATTGTGTGTGAATTTATCGTAATGTTCTTCAGTAGCTCGATTCAATATTGGATATAATTTCTTTTTCTGAATTAAGTTCGGAACAAATTCGCCGTATTCAGGGTCAAACATATTTCTTACTGCAAATAATGCTCCAGGCGATTCGTTTACGTGAAGTAATACTTTAGTCGCCTTTCTTAAAATATAGATAGAAATAGGGTGCTGGAATCCAGAATCCATATCTATTAAGATTGTTGAGAAATTCATGGATTGAGCAATCTCTAGAATTTCTGCTAATAATCGAATATAAAACTCCGGCTCTTTTTCTGCACTTCTTAAAATTCTACCTGGTAATATTTTTAGATTTTGATAAACCGGATGTGTGATGAGATAATATTCAAGAACTTTATTATTTAAAACAAACTCCTCATCATCATCCATATCATCAATAAGTGCTCCTAAATTCTTATCGCCATCTTGAAATCCGTAATGTAAGTGACTTACGGGATTCTTAATACTAAAATCTAATAACAATACTTTTAAATCTGGATTAGCAGCTAGGAAAAGAGCTGTATTTGTTGCTGAAAAGGTTTTACCAGATTGGTCTAACACGGACCAGAAAGCAACAATTTCTTGATATAAAGAATCTTTGTTCGTTACTGCCGGTTTAATACGGGTGTAATCAACTCTTTCAATTCTATCAACTTCTTCAGGTTTTACGTTTGGCTTTTCATATTCGTTGATAAAAGGGTCAAGGTTCCCGATTTCTACAGAAATCTCTTCCCAAGATTTCGGACTAAAAAAGGCATTTCGCATTTCTTCTTCAGAAAATTTTTCATTCAAAATATCGAAGACATTGTATTTATAAAGGAAAGCTTTAAATTCAGGTGACATCTTTCTTCCTATATAAATGATACGTGCTTTTGCATGTCGAGCACGAAGCAATAGAATGAGTTCAGTCATTTCTGTTACACCCTCTAATTCATCACTTAAAATCACAACATCAGCATCACTTCTTGCAAGGGTTCCTTCAACTGCTTCGCGGAAAAGTGGCTTTCCTACTATTTCGATGTCCTTTTCGAATCTTTGTTCAATTTGCTTGTTAAGTCTGAGAACGCCCGTAGCTAAGATAACTTTCATGTATCCACCCCACTTTAAAAATAAAAAATATTTCTCACCTTATATAGCAGAAATATCGATAAGTCAATTTTTTCTCAAATACTTTTAATGGTAGATTTGCGTTTGAAAAATAAAAAAAGATGCTAATAAATTAGCATCTTATAGATGTTTGTATTTTGTTTTATTTGAATTTTAGTAATTTAACGGCTCGCCAGAAATAAGAACCATATTTCCTTTAGAATCTTTTGCTGTTAAATCCCATTTTTCACCTTTTTTAAATTTGTTGATATCACTCACTTCAAAAGCAACTTGTTTGCCGTTGATGTTGAAGATTACTGTATGATTATCAGCAAATGATACAACTGTACCATCGAATTTGTGTTGTCCCTTTGGAGGAATTACTAAGATAGCTCCAGGATAAATAACTGGTTTTAATCCTGGGTTAAATCCTTTTAAATCCTCAATAGAAATTCCGCTTCTTTGTGAAATCGATTGAAGCGTATCTCCTTTTTTTGTTTCATAAATGCCTGTGTTAAGAAGAGCTTGGTCTTCATTTGGCTTAGAAACAGGTTTAGTTTCTTTAGCAACTGGTTTAGTTTCTTTAGAAACTGAAGTTGAAGTTGATGTAGTTGGAGCTTTTTCGCTTAGAAATTCCATACCTACATAAGCAGTTTTTCCGTTGAAGGAAATTTCAGCCCAACCAAAGTGATTTTTAATCACGTTAACTTTTTCACCTTTTTTCAAATAGCCAAGAATTGCACTACTTTTTGATTTTTCCGCTCTTGCTCGTAAAGTTAATGTATCTACATACATTTCTTTTGTTTGAGAAGGAGTAGAAACAGTTTGGTTTTCAGTTGGTTTAGAAACAGGTTTTGTTGTTTCTTTAGATTCAACTGAAGTTGTTGTAGATGGAGCTGGTTTTGTTTCGCTTAATAGGTCCATACCTACATAAGCAGTTTTTCCATTATAGGAAATCTCAGCCCAACCATAGTGATTTTTAATCACGTTAATTTTTTCACCTTTTTTCAAGTAACCAAGAATTTGGCTGCTTTTAGATTGTTCCGCTCTTACTCTTAAAGATAATGTATTTACATACATCTCTTTTGTTTGAGAAGGAGTAGAAACAGTTTGGTTTCCAGTTGGTTTAGAAACAGGTTTTGTTGTTTCTTTAGAACCAGCTGAATTTTCACTTAGAAGTTCTGAACTTACATAAGCAAGTCGTCCATCATACATGATTCCAGACCATCCATCTTTTTGGAATGAAACGAAAACTTTGTTTCCTTTCTTCAAATGTCCAATGATTTCACTATCTGTTCCTGCTTGTGCACGAACATTTAGCGAGCTAACGGCAACTGTTTTTTGAGAAACTTTAGGAAGAAGTACATTAGTAACTCCAGATAAAGAATCTGAAGAAAGTCCGTTTGCACTTTTAATTTGTTCAGCAGTTACGCCGTGATTGTTAGCGATAGTTTGAATATTATCACTACCTTTAACTTGATAATTATACTCCGGTACACATGCAGAAGCATTGTTAGCAAGTAATGATAACAGGACTGTAAATAATCCTGTTACTAACACAGATTTTACAGGAGAACCGTTGATTTTAGAACGTACTTTTCGTGCATATGCAGTAAAGTTCTCTTTTATCGATTCAAGAATGGATTTGAAATTAAGAACGTTTATTACATTTCTTAAATCTAATTCAAAATTTAATCCATTGTTTTTTAACTCGCGTTTTTCCATACGAGTTGTATAACCTGGTGTTTCAAAAGAAACTGGTGTTTTAATTGAAGTGTTTTGTTTTGTTTCTGCTTTTACTTTTACTTCTTTAACAGCATGAGTTTCTTTTCTGCTTACTAGTAACTTTCCGTTTTCATCAATAATTTGGTTTGTCATTGTCATTGTCATTTTTAATTTCCTCCTTAGAGCAGTGCTCTATGTTTTTTTTATAAAAAATAACACAGTTTTGGAAAGTGTCAATTGATTTTTTGAATTAATTTACATTTTTAAATATAAGTTTTCAATTCGTGTTAAGAAGAATCCTTTTACTTTAAAAATAAAAAATACAAAAAAAATTGACATTTTATTCTAGATTGATATTATCGAGTCGATTTAAAAGTATGGCGACAAAGGAGGGATTTAGTGAACGGGATTATAGATTTGATAAAAAAGAAAATGCATAACATTTGGTTCTTCCACAGAATGAAGGTTTATGTAGGAATTGGAGTTATTTTGTTGTTTGTTATTTTATCTTTCTTTATAGATATCGGGTATATCTTAACCATTCTTGCTGTTTTTGGAATGATTCAATTCTCTAAGAATGTAAGTAAGCAAGACCCAGATGTATTGAAAATAGAAGCAAATAAGCGTGCAGAAGAACAGCGACAAATTGAAAACATAAAAACAGAACTAAATAAAGAACTTTCTTTTTTAGAATCCTATGTTGAAAAGAATCCAACTGATTTTGTCGCATGGAAAAGAAAGGCGGAAATCGAAGATATTTTAAAAGATTTTTAGTCTTTAAAACTTTTTTAACTTTTTTACACACAAAATTTTGATGCCTGCTAAAATAATTAAAATTTATGAAGAAGGTTGAACGAAATAGTGATTTCTATGTAATTGTATTGACTGGATTTAAATAGGATACAAATCAACGGAATCCAGAAAATATTAAATCAAAATTATTACAATCGAAATTAATATTAGTTTTGCTTTATTCAAAATGGTAATCATGAAGTCGTTTACTAGTTGAGTGATATCATGATGCAAGATTTAGTGTTTATTAAAGCTTACATTTCTTTTTAAAACAGAAAGGACATAAGAAATGACAAAAAATAGAGTTTTATCCGTATTAATGTTTATTGCACTTTTATTTGTAGGAATTGGTGCACAACATGCTGATTCTACAGTTTTCGCTGCTGATACAGCAAAAGTACCTTATAAAGATGCAACTTCTGTGGCAAATGATTTACAAACTAAAACTCAAGGTGATTCATCAGCTGTGGGAAGCTTAGTAAATAAAATGTATACGTTTGGACAAACCCTAGCAGGATTGATTTTCGGGGTGAGTGTAATCGTTATCGTTTGGGCAGGTTTTAAATATGCTACATCTCAAGGTGATACAAAAACAACAGAACAAGCTAAAATGCAAATTATTACAGCTGGAATCGGTATTGGTGTTGCGTTACTAGCAATGGTAATCGTAAAAGTATTCGCTGAGATTTATAATGTTCAAGGAAGCTAAATAACTAAATATTGTTTCCGAGAGCCAAACAGTGCCAATTCAATAGAATTGGCACTGTTTTTTTACGAGTATAAAAAAAATACAATTTTATTGGATTATTTCAAGTTTTTTTGGTAGAAGAGGTGAGAAAAATGAAAACTCTGAAAAGCTATATGATTTTTGGATTAATTGGTATTGGGGTTTTATTAGGATTTACAAATTCAGAAACTTTTATATATGCAGATAATGACGTTCCGTATTTAAATAAAAAAGCTGATAGTTCTGATGAAAAAACATATGGACAAACAAAAGAAGGCGCTCAAAAGACCATTGACGGAATAGCAGGTAAAAATAAAGATGAAATGATTCTGGATATGAATGGATTAGAAGTTTTCCATAAACAGGGTAATAATTTCGTTGAAATTATAGCGGGTCTTATGTGGGGATTCTGTTTCCTGGTAATAGTAGCTGCTGGTTTTAAAATTGCTTTATCAGAAGGAAATAAACAAGCAATGACTCATGCGAAAATGCAAATAATATTTGCAGGAATTGGAATTGGAGTATCTTCTTTAGTATTCGTAATAATAAAGTTATTCCAAGACGTATTAAGTTAAATTACTAATTTTATATTTTATTAATTAAGGAGGGGAATATGAAGAGAAAACTTTTATTGTTAGCAATTATTTCAGGTTTTTTCTCTTCCTCCTTTTTCATAGGAGAAGGAGAAGTAAAAGTAGATGCTAGGGCATGTAATGGTGGAAGTTATTGGGACCAGAAAACACAGAAATGTACATCTTTCTCGGAATCAGGAAAAGTAAATGAAAATACCTTAAAAACCGAATTCAAAAAAATGAGTGATGGTTCTGATTTGGGAACATCTTGGGCTCATAAATTCGGAAGATTGATGATTATATTTTCAGTCGGAGTTTCGTATGCTACACAAGTAGTTTCTATGATTACGATTGTATATAGTGCGTTTTTATATACTACTAGTGATGGAGATTTGAGAAAGGTGACCCAGGCGAAAAAATACATTCTTTATGCATTTTCTGGCATGTTTGTCGCATCATTCGCTTTAATTATTGTAAAAATGTTAGGAGGTGCAGTGTAAAGTGAAAACTGAAAAGAAAAAATTTCTAAAAAAAGCATTAACAACAGCATTTTTAACAACAGTTGTTCTTCCTTTGTTGTCTCCATTCAGCAATCTATCTAATAATAATGAGGTTGTGTTTGCTGACACTCCAGAAACTGAAAAAAAATTAATTACAGCTCCTGGTTTCTTTACAAAACAATATTCTGTTAATATGGGAAATTGTAAATATCATCAAAAAAAAGCAAAAGAATTTAAGGAAGCTGAAAAAGAAAAAATCAAAAAAGGTGATGGTTACAGTGAAAAGTTGGAAGATTCTTTCGATGAATCTGAGAAATCTAAGGGAAGAGAAACAAAAGCTGTGAATGAATTGATGGGTTCAGCGGCGGATTCGGTTGTTTCTTCAGAAGACAGCAAACAACCAGATAAAGGAATATTCGGTTTAGGTTGTGCTCAGTTCAACTTTATGCAGTTGTTGTCTAGAATAATTGAACCAGTAAACATTACACAATCCAGTGTTATTATGAGTTTGGTTTACAAATTCCAGATTGTTGCATTAGGCTTAGGTGTATTGTTGGTTGCTATTTTTGGTATGTATTATGCATTGGGTAATGAGACAACAGACCCTATCAGATTTCTAATTAGAGGATTCTTTACTTTATGGTTTGTATATTATTTGCCTTATTTTGCACAGGACATATTGAATGTTAATAATATGATAACATTTTGGATTTCAACAGATAATATTCCATCGGCTACGGATAGTGGACACGCAGTAGCTTCTGGTGTGTTGATAGCATTTGTAGGTGCTACCAATATTATTATTCAGGCTTGGGCAACCGCAATGGCTTTCGGCAGTATCCTTCCTGGTGTTTTGTTTGTCGGATTACTTATATTTATAATTGTAGTAGGTTTTCTTGTAAAACAGCTTGTGACAATAATGTTTTGGTGGTATTCAAGACTATTAATGTTAATATTCTTAGTTATGTTAGGACCATTGTTTATGATAATGATGATTTTACCTAAAACGGCAAGCTATGGACAAAAATGGATTAGATATTTTGTAGGTGAAACATTTACTCAAACATCTATGGTAATAGGATTTTATTTTGCATCTTATATTCTTGGCAACTTAGGAACACTTAATGCAGAAGTTGGTATGAATTTACTTGGAGATACCTTATTGCTATATGGCATTTATTTGTTGATGTCTAGAATTCCACACATATCCAAAAATCATATAGGTGGTGCGGATATAGGTGGTCTGAGCTTTGCAGATGCACGACATGTTGGGAATACAGTTGGTGATTTTATGCAAAAAGCTGGGTTTGCTATGGCAGGTAATTGGGCTCGTGGAAAGATGGCTAAAACAATTCAACCAGATAGAGATAGAAGAGCAGCGCTAGAAAGAAAAGCAAAACAAAATGACATAACTGATGAAGAAAAAGCAGAGTTGAATAATTTAACGGACAAACTAGCAAATATAGAAAGAAGAGAAGAGTTTGCAAATAGAATGGGAACAGCTATGTTAAATGGAAGTTTCAAACAAGCGATGGGAGATGTCAATGAAATAAGGAGAAAAGCAGATGAGAAAGCCAAAGCTAAATTTGGAGCAGATAACATATATGAAGATGGAAAATCTTACGGAAAAAAACTTTTAGGAGATTCAGATAATAGTCTGGAAGAAGCAAAAAATGACATAGAAAAAGCAAAAAATGAAGAATTTAATAAATACAAAAATGCAGTTTCAAGAATTAATAATAACGAACAAAGGGCTAAAGAACAAGGAGATAATTATAAACCGGAAGAATTTGAAGCTCAAAGAGAAGCCGAAGAAAGAAAATATAATAAAGCGCTGGGTGAAATAAACAGTAGGGACCCTGAAAATGAAGCTCGTAAAATAAGAGAAAAATCTAGAGAACATTTAGAAAAAATGGCAGAGGGAATGGTTGGAAATGGATTTGAGAATCAGATGGAAAGAAGAGCCGCTATCTCTAAAAAAGCTGATGAATTAGAAAAGATGCTTAGAGGTGAAATGAAAGAAGATGCTATTAAAAAAGCAGCAGAAAGAAAAGAAGCTCAAGGAAAGGTTGGCATAGGTGCAAATCAAGTTGTACAAGCCATGAATATGGGAGTAAATGAATTAAGTGAGAAACTTCAGGAGCAAGGAATGTCAAAAGAGCAAGCTGATGCCAATGCAGCTCAAGCATTGCAAAAAATGTCTCAATTGGATGAGATAAAGAAAGCAAACAGAAAACAGTTGAAGACGCACGAAGCAAATCCAAATGAAATAAAAGGAAAACAATTAGAAAAATTAACTGGAGTATTATCTGATATAGGAAAATTAGAATCTGAAATAAATGACCTAACTGGTAACATTCCTTCTCAAAAAGTTGCTGAAGCATTTAATGGAAGTGTTGGTGCAGTTTCGAATTTATTACAAGAAAAAGGTAATTTATCTGCTGAAGAAGCAACGAAACGAGCAAAAGAAATTGTTCCTCAACAACTTAAAGCAAATAGTTTAGCAAATCAATTACCTAAAAATGATGAAAATCTAACGGAAGAACAAAAACAAAATAAAGAAGAACTGGCAAAAACTATGTCGAAAATTAACGAATTAAGTGGAGGAATATCTAATGATGCAATCCAAAAAGCAACTAATAGTGGATTCCAAGGAATAACAGAATCTCTTAAAAAACAAGGGCATTCTCAAGAAACAGCTCAAGCACAAGCGACTAATTTAGGTCAATTGCATAATAAAATTGAATCACTTAAAAATGAAAATAGTGAAATCTTAAGCTTGAACAGTAGTGACTTAACTAGAGATGAACTAAACAAAAAACAAGCTGTAATATCAGAAATTTCAAATCTTAAATCTAGTATGGCAACTCAAGGAGGAGGTTTGAATACTAGTGATGTTCAAAAAACATTAGAACCTCACATGGGAAATATCAATAAAGCTAAGGAAGATTATAATAATTTAATTGAAAATAATAGGGAAGCATTGGGAAGCTCTGCAAAAACTTACGGTGAAAACGCAATAGCTGCTGCTGCAATTGCTAATAATGGAGGAATTAATTCTGTTATCAACAACACTAGCGGAAGTGGAACTCAAGCGGTTGCTCAATATTTAGAAGGAATGGGAGCAGGACAATCTTCAGTTAATATCGCAAAAGGAATCGAAACTTTAGGTCAAGTACAATCTATGGTTGGAAAAACTGGAGATGACAATTCTAAGGTATTTGCTCAACACTTAAGCTCTATAGAAAATGGAACAATTACACCAGAAGTTTTACAGGGTATACAAGAATTAGGTGGAGGTATAAGAGAAGAAATGGATTATTTACATTCTCCATCTGTATCAGGTTCCGGGGCTACCAAGTCTGCTATTGTGAATAACTTTGTTGATGCTGCAAAGAGTAGTATTAACTCTCCAAATATGTCTATGCAAGCCAAAGAAGAATTCGGTCGTGTTATTGGTGAAGCTGTATTTGAAGACTATAAACAAACAGGTTCGGTATCTAAAAAATTCGAGGGAGCATCTACTAGTGTAGGTTCAGGAATTAATTTTGTGGAATCAGTGGCAAATAAAGAGTTAAATATTCCACAAGTAACTCATATGTTTGAAGAAGCTGGATTTGATAATCCAAAAGAAGCTGCTCAGCAATTTGTTAATCATTCTCCTGAAATCCAAAATGTAATTGCTGATACAATGCAATCAGGAAATACAAATAGTGCTAATTTCCAAGCTAGTTTTGAAAAAGCAACACAAGGTATGGACTCATCTATTCAAAATGGAGTGAAAACAGCAGTTTGGAAAGAAATTTCTAAAGGTCATTCTATGGAAACAAGAACAGGTCATGCATTCGAAGTAGGACAAACACCTGTTCAAACAATTAGTGGAATGAGTTCAGGAACAATTGGACAAGAAGAGTTTGTAGAATCACTTGTTAACAATAGTGTTCCGAATGCGCCAGAAGTTGGGGCAGCTATTTATGAAAATGCACCACAATTTGAAGCAGCAATGAATACAGTGTTGCAAACAACGACGCCAAATAAAGCACAATTTACAGAAACTGTAGCGCCACTACTAAATAATGTGGAAGCTCCAGTAGCACAATCTATTGTTTCAACTTTATGGGATGGAGTATCTAAAGATTCTTCTATGAATGCGACAGTAGCATCTAGAACTACACAAGCCTTAGGAAGTTCTCCTGTATCTTATGTACAAGAAATTGCTTCTGGAAATATTAATAGTGAAGTAGTAATTGAATCATTTGAAAACAGTGCGGTTCCAAATGCAGGTGAAGCAGGGCGAGTTCTGGTAGAATCTGCTCCAGAAATAGCAGAAACTTTAACATTTACTTTGAATTCTGAATCTCCTAATGGAAATCTATTCCGTGAGGATGTAGCGGCTACGTTAGTAACTGGCGGTATGGATTCCAAAGTAGCTAATTCTGTTGCGGGTAGCATGTGGACGGATGCAGCTAGTAATATTAGTATGGATAGCAGATTTGATAATTCATGGGAATCAACTTCTACGGTGATTGAACAATTAGCATCTCCTGAAGTCGAGATGGAAGTTATTGTGAATGCGATGACAGAAAGCATGGAACAAAATGCTATTCCAGATGCTAAAGGAACAGCAATTGCTATGCGTGATAATGCTGAAAAAATTAAAGAAGTAATTGAGGTTACTATGGCGGCGGATAAACCATCTATGGAAACCGCAAAAACAGAATTAACAGGTATTTTAAGTGGAGTTAAAAATAAAGAAACTAAACAATCCCTAATTAATTCAATATTAAAAGATATAACTCAGAAAATGACTGGAAATAAAAATCAAACTCAAAACACAACTTCAGGAAAGGATAAAGAAAATCAGTAAGGGCTTTGCTCCTTGAACTAAATAGAAAGTTATATAGACAAGAGCCCTTAGCATCTAAGGTGCTCTTGTCTTATTTTTGTTACAAAAAGAAAGGAGATTATATACATGCATCATGTAATACCACAACAATTTAATCAATCTGATAAGATAGGTCGATTTACGATATCGCAGATTATTATTTTAGGAGCTGTCGCAGTAATTTTTATCTTAATAGTCATGTCGAGTAATTTTTGGGTAAGTATTATTGCTCTATTTCCATTATCTATTCTTGCGTTTGTATTAATGTATTTTAGAGTAAATAAAATACCAATTTATGAGTTTTTGTTCATTTATTTAATATATATGGGGTCTCCTAAACTTTTAGTCTATCGTTCCGATAACTTAAAAAGCATTGAGGAAAAAGAAGAAGGAATTGGATTTATTGATGTAGAGAAAACTGCTACAAATAAATCTAATAAAAATTCGGAATTAAAGAAAAATGCTCCGGATTCTAAAGTCAAATCCAAAAAAAATCAAAAGAAACCGGTAACTGCTCCGAGACCAAATGAAAAAGTACCGACACGTAATCAAACCCAAACAAAACGTGTTACTCAAAAAGTTCAGAAAAATAAAGGAGTGAAAAAATGATTGGATTTATAATATTAATTTTATTTATGGGAATTGTAGGCGTTTTGGGGATTGTGGGTTATAACTATATTAAAAAAACCATGCAAACAGATGACGAAAAGGAAGACTTTATACCTACAACACAAGATAATCTACCGATAGATTGGGTTAGAAAAGGAATTGTGAAGATGAAAAACGGAACATATGCAATTGTTATACATTTACCTTCCATTAACATAGATTTAATGGAAGCTAATGAAAGAGAAGTTGTATTTTCACAATACAGGTCTATTCTTACTGCGATAGATTTCCCATTTCAATTTTTACAACAATCTAGAGTTGTGGATATTGATGAGTATATGAAAAAACTAGATAAAATTCAGAAAGGAACAGAAAATGAATTTGTTAGATTGCAGTTGGAGCATTACAAGAGATATATGAATGGCTTGGTTAACAGTCGCGCGATTTTGACTAGAAAATTTTATCTTATTATTCCATTTGATGAGTTACAAGAGAAAAAATCAAAAGCAAATCAAAGTGGTTCGATTTTCGACTTAAGTTTTAAAAAGAAACAGAAGGAAGCGGAAAAAACAGAAAGAGAGACGGTAATCGAAGAAGAGAAAAAATTTGAAGTTGCATACAAACATTTAACAGGACGTGCAGATATTGTTATGCGCTCATTTACAAGGTTTGATATTAAACCAACTTTATTAAATGATGAAAAGTTAACAGAACTATTCTATACATCTTATAACAAAAATAAATCTGTTTACCAACCGTTAAGAGCTAACGAATTAAAAGACAGAGAATACTATAATCTTTACGTAAAGAGAGGTGATACAAATGAAGTTTAATGATATGGTCAAAGACGGAAAACATAACTATGACAAAAGAACAAGAGATACGCTAGATAAAGGTCGTTTGAGAGTAAATGATTTAATTGCTCCAGATGCAATTAAAATTGAGCCAAACCATATGCAAGTAGGGGACCGACTAGTAAGAACTATATTTATTACAGGTTATCCAAGAACAGCTTCAATTGGATGGCTAAATCGTTTATATTCATATGGAGAAAATATTGATATATCAATACATATAGAGCCGCTTCCTACTGAAAAAGTAATCAAAGATTTAACTAAAAAGATAACACAATTCCAGACAGCTCAATTTATGGATTATAAAAAAGGGAAAATTGAAGATATTGCTATATCCTCTGCGCGTTCAGATGCTGAAGAATTACGCGGAGCCCTTCATACGGGTGTTGAAAAACTATATTATCAGGCTATTTATATATCCGTTTCTGGTAAGAAAGAAGAAGAGTTAGATAGAATCACTGAAGAAATAGAAACGCTTTGCAGTAGTATTGGTCTTGTGACAAGACAAGCTATTTTCCAACAAGAACAAGGATTTACAACGTGTTTGCCACTTGGTCAGGATAGAATTCGTTTTAAACGTAACTTTTCTACATCAAGTTTAGCAACATGTATTCCTTTTGTTTCTTCTGAATTAACAATGACAGACGGAACGCCTGTACTTTATGGAATTAATATGCTTAATGGTTCCTTAGTAATGTTTGATAGATTTAGTTTGAATAACTATAACAGCGTGACTCTTGCGACATCAGGTGCAGGTAAATCATTCTTTGTAAAACTAGAATCTATTCGCTATATGGGATTAGGCGCAAATGTTATTATTGTAGACCCTAATGGTGAGTATCGTAGATTAGTAGATACTTATGGTGGACAATATATTCGCTTAGCTTCCGGAAGTAGGAATAAAGTAAATCCTCTAGATGTAGAAATTGTGGAGGAAGAAGAAGGAAAGAACTTCTTAGTAGAAAAAATTCTTGGCGTTGTATCTATTATTGAAGTTATGATAGGTAGAAAATTAAACGCTCGTCAAAAGAAAATTTTGCTAGATGCAACAGAAGAAACATATAAAAAATTCGGGATTACAAGAAATAAAGAAAGTTTATTCAAAGAAGATGTTGATGATGAATATGTTTCAGCTCCTCTCTTCGAGTTAGACGCTGGAACTAAAAAAATGCCTACTTTATCAGATTTAGAAGGAACATTACGTCAAAGAGGCGAGGATGCTGTTAATTTAGCGGATGAACTTGAACCATATACGAGTGGGGTATTATCTCTGTTTAATGGAGAAACAAATGTAGATTTGGAATCAAATTTAATTGTATTTGACATTAAGGATATGGAAAAAGAACTTGCGGATTTGGCGATGTTCATTACATTAGAATTCATTTGGAATAAAATTAAGAGAAATGATGGAAAAAGACGCTTACTCATAGTGGATGAAGCGTGGCAATTAATGAGAAATGAACAATCTGCAACCTACCTAATTGGCGTAGCGAAAATTGCTCGTAAGTTCAATGCAGGTTTATCTATTATTTCTCAAAACGTAGAAGATTTCTTGAAAAATAATGGTGAAGGTATTATTACGAATGCTGAAATGAAGGTATTATTACGGCAATCGAATGCAGATATAAATAAACTTGCTCAGTTATTTGGTATGTCTGCAAGTGAGCAAGGATTTGTAAGGTCAGCAGGAAAAGGGGAAGCGTTACTTTTCCTTGGTGGAAATCGAACCGCTGTTCAAGTAATTGCTGACGAGCTAGAGTTTTTACTCTGTGATACAAGTCCCGAAAATCGAGATATTATTGAGCAAATGTTAGGTCGTTATTAATCGACCTAACATTTCATCCTTTCATTTTATGAGAAAGGAGGTTTGATATGAATAAAATATTGAAGAGATTGATAGGGTTAGCAGTAGCAGCTCCTATTTTAATTATTGCTTTCCTAGCGGGTTCCATACTCTTTACGATTTACATACTTATTAGTAACTATGGGTATTGTACACTTCCCTTTCAACAAGAATGTTGGAATCCGGATGCCGTCTACTTTGACGACCCTATCCGTGATGAAGAAATATTATCAGCGAGTCGACATATGGACGAGGTTCGAAAAAACTTGGGGACAAAAGGTGTAACTACTTTTAACAATTATTATGATGTTGTACCAGTCTATGACTCTGAAGATATTCAGAAAAAAGATTCAGCAGAATATTTAAGAAATGGAAAAAAGAAAGAGGAAAAGAAAGAAGATAAAAAGGATGAGAATAAAGATAAAAAACCTGAGGAATCTAAGCCAACAGCCATGAACAAAGGTACGGTGGTTGCAGCTGACGCAACAAGTGGAGGTAATTCCGGAGCTTTATACAATGTAACCAAGGTTCCGCCTGACGACCCTGTATTAAGGGATATGATTACAAAGGTATTGGGAAGAGATATTACTGCAAATGGAAGAACAAATGCATTCCGTAGTAACATCACACAATACGTAAATGATGTAATTACTGCGGCTTCAGGGCAAGGAATTGACCCTCGATTCTTGACAGCAATCATTGTTCATGAAACTTGGTACGGAACAGCCGCTGGGGTACATAATAGGAACAATACGGGTGGTATTGTCTGTGTAAATAAACCACAATTCCATACAACTGGTTGTTCGAACGGTATGACTCACTTTGCTACTCTAGGGGACTCTATCAGGTATCAAGCGGATATCCTGAAACGTTTGTATGTAAATGAAGGTCGTGTAACAGTTCCTCAAATTGGAGCGAAATATGCACCTATCGGCGCTGACAATGACCCAGGTGACTTGAATAAATACTGGGTTCCGAATATAGGTAAAACACTAAAATCTATGGGTATTACAGAAGACATTGGTGTTCCTATTTCAGGGATTATTGACTTCGGAGATTCTAATGGTGGCGGTAGTGCCGTTACACCTTTCCCTGATGCTAGTAAATACAAGCAGATGGAAGTATTTAAGATGAAACTTGAAAAAGACAGCTCTTTGACTAAAAACATATCTGTTAGAGACATGAAGAAAAATTCAAAAGAATTCGTTCTAAAATGGTTCCCTAATGCGGATAAAGATGCCGTAGATAAGATGTTTAAAATGATGGGTGCACAGCCAGCCACCATGAATGAAGCTGAAGTTCATCTTAGAACTTTAATTCAGCTGGATATGGAAGGTACACTCGGACTTGATATGCAAAAATATGAGATTGCTCATGCATTATTACGAGCGAAACGCGATGTGGGTGCAAAAGAAAAAGGAGAAGACAACGATTGGAATGCGTTCAAAAAGGTATCTATCGAAAACCATAAAAAAGAGTTTTTAAAATGGCTGGGTGAGGTAGGTTATGCGAAAGATATAAAAGCAAAGTCATTGGATGACTTAATAGAAAAAGTAATGTTGACGGAAGAATTCCAAAATAAAAATCTATTATTATCAGAAGCAGCTAAAGATGAATTAATATATCCATTTCTTGTGTTCGAAATGAAGAAAGTGCCTAAAAAGAAAGACTTAACCGCGGATAACCTACAAAAAGTTTACGATAAATATGTAGAGGAAAATAAAATAAATGAACAGGTTCTTTCTGTATTAGCGATTGGTCACTATATGAAACGTTCAGGTTATGAAGAATTTGTAAAACAATATGAAGATGATTTAGGCGTGTTCTCTTTCGGAAAAGAAACTGTAAAAGAAGCTTTTAAAAAGTATGTAAATGGAGAAAGAGAAAAAGCCTTGAGTGCTGATTTTGAAGCAAAAGCCAATAAGGAACATGCAAATCTAGGATTCTTTGGAAAAGTTGGAGAACAAATTAAAGGTCTCGGAGGGATGCCAGCAGCTTGGGCAAAAGGCACATACTTCGATATGAAGGTAAAAGGAAATACCTTTGTAAGGTTCGCTATATATAATAAATCTAGGGAGCTAGTAGAAATAGGTTCTTATTCTAGGAACATGTGTTTCTTATCAGAGAGATATGGAAAAGAAGATAAAGGAATGATATCTAGCGCAATAGATAAAGCAAAAGCTGGATTAGACAGTATTTTGCCGGGAGACTGGTTCTCCAAGCCAAAAGCTTACGGAGACATAGATTCAGTAGAAAACTTCTGTATTAAAGTAAATAAACTTGCAGTCGGGGATGGTAAATTAACATGGGAAGAAAGCCAGGTACTGGATAAAACTCGTGTGACTCAAAACATCACCTTTACTTGTGAAGCAAAACCAGAAGAAGATGTCCGTCAATTAATTGAAGCGGAGAAACGACGAAGGGCAGAAGAAGAAGCTCATAAAAAAGCATCCTCTGGTGGAGGAAGTGGTCCATATAAGGATACTGTGAAAGACTTGTTCCCTAAGGACCCAAATGACCCGTTTAATTTAAAGAAAAATTCTAAAATCGACTACAAAGTCAAAGTGTTGGGGCAATTTCAAGATGAAGATGAATTGGCACCTCGTTCACCTTACAAATTAGAAAGCAGTACACATACTATCGATATCGACGACATACCTGATGCATTAACTGAAAAAGCAGGATACATTGATGAAGGTAAAGCTGAAAAGATTTTTGATAAAATCAAAGATAAATTCAAAGGCGGAACGGCACGCATTGATAAAGATGGGGTGACTGTGGGTAAAGTAACAGGCGGAAGCGGTTCTTACCATGTGGAATTGGTTGATATGGAGAGAAATGAATTGAGAATTATGGACATCAGTGAACCAGTTGATTGTTCTGATAAAAAAGACCCAACGTACGGTGTACCTACACATGAAAGAAAGATGAGTTCACAAAAAACTGTAGAAGCATTTTATCCATCTACTTATCAAGCATATGCGGTTGCTGAAAGATTTAATTTATCTGGTACTGGTGGAGCAGCAAAACCTTCATCAGGAGGTCAAGCAGGAGGGAACGCTTCTGGTGGACTTCCAACTGATGGCGGTATGACAGGAGTTTCCACGGGTAAGGTGTTAGACATGGAAGCGACAGCATACGGACCGGATTGTCAGGGTTGTATAGGGATTACAGCTTACGGAATCAACATCAAAGGTAAGCCGACACCAAAAGTAATTGCTGTTGACCCAAAAACCATCCCATTGGGTACATATGTATATGTTGAAGGATACGGAGAAGCAATTGCAGGTGATACAGGTAGTGCGATTAAAGGAAACATTATTGACTTACTGTATCCATCAGAAGCGGCTTCTGAAGCTTGGGGTAGAAGAAAGGTAAAAGTAACAATTCTATCAGGGAAACCTTCAGGGTACGGAAACGAGGGTAAAACACCAGCTCCAACAACTCCTTCTGCTGGTACAGGAGCAACTCCACCTCCAACAGGAACACCTGCGACAGGGAATCCGTTTGGGACAAAAGGTAAATCAACTGGATATCCGAACGGTGTTGAGTGGGAGAAAATCACAAATGATAAACTGGTTGGAGATACGGATATTCACCCAACCTTAGCAGCTCGTTTAATTAAGCTCGCTGAAGAAAAAGGACAGACGAAAATAACTATCACAGATGGTGGTAGAAGCCGTGCTGAACAAGAAGAATTGAAAAAGAGAAAACCAGATTTAGCAGCTGAAGCTGGTAAAAGTAAACATGAAGCTGGATTAGCAGCCGATATAACAGAGCAATGGTTGAAAGACTTAAGAGACCCTGAACTACAGAAATATGGATTGCATAAGCCTGTTATGTTCAAAGGAGAAGACTGGCACATTGAGGTTCTAGAAACTGGTTCTTCTGTAGGAAAAAGTGATAAATCGAATGATGAAGTAATTAAAACATTGGGTGGTTTAGACCCATCTGTTCAAGTAAATGGTGGAGCAGCCAAAGATGGCAAGAAATCCTTCAAGGATGCTAGCATTGAACAATTCTTCACTTACACAAACGTTGACTACTCAAATGATGCGGATTGGAAGAAAAAAGTTGGAGAATGGTTCACAGATAGAAGTGTTGCAGGTGGACCTGTAAGTGGTGGTTCTGGAGGTTCAGGTGCTGGTGCTGATGCATCTAAGATACTTGACCCACAAGCGTATGATGGCGTTCAGTTCCAATTCCCGCTTGCTCCAAACCCGAATGGAAAATACCTGATAAGTTCAGGTTTCGGAAATCGAGACGGTGGACCACATACAGGTATGGACTTTAAAGGCGCGATGGGAACACCTATCTATTCGGCAACTGACGGTACGGTTCAAGCCGCTGGTGTTGGACAAGGTTACGGAAATCGTGTAAGGGTTATGATAAAAACACCAAAAGGCGACACTTTATATATGACCTATGGTCATTTAAGTGAAGTTCTTGCTAAGGAAGGACAAACTGTAAAACGCGGAGACTTAATCGGAAAAATGGGTAACACAGGACAAAGCACGGGTGTACATTTACACTTTGACGTAGGATTCAATGGATATGCCGCTGACCAGCGTGTAAATCCAGTACCAATACTGGGAATGAATGCATCAAATACAGAATGTCAATCTGCGGCAGAAAACTGTCCAGCAAAATAAAGAAGGGAGGCAATGCCTCTCTTTTTTATTTTTAGTTTTTTCTATTTTTAATCTTTTTTTCTGAAAAAGGTTTTATAATATATGAGAATTAAATAAAAACAAAAACGAAAAGGAGAATTACCATGACATTGATTTTTTCTTATGAAAACTATTTAAACTTGAAACAGAAAATAAACAAATTGAATCACGCTTATTACACTTTGGATAAACCTATCGCAACAGATAATGAATGGGATGTGTTATATGCAGAATTGCTTAAAATGGAAGAGTTAAATCCAAGTTGGATTACAGCAGATTCTCCATCTCAACGTGTTGGTGGTGATATTTTAGATGGTTTTATAAAAGCGCCTCACACAATCCTGCCGTTAAGCTTGGATAAAGCACAGAACCATGAAAGATTACAAAAATTCTTTGCAGATATTTTTAAAGAGCTAGGTAGAGCTTTTAAAGTAACTTTAGAATTAAAGTTTGATGGATTATCTATTTTCATTCGTTACGAAAACGGTGTATATGTACAAGCTAGAACCCGTGGTAAAGATGGTGTAGGGGAAGATGTAACTGAACAAGTAAGAACAATTAAAAGTATTCCAATGACTATATCATTTACGGGCGTGTTAGAGACTCAAGCCGAAATTTTTATGCCAAAGCATAGATTAAATGAACTAAATGAAGAATTACAAGTTAAGTTTGATAAAGAAATCGCTGCTATTAAATCAACAGGAAGAGAACCTTCAAAAGAAGAAATTGAGAAATTACAAAACGTATATAAATTATTCAATGAACGAAATGTAGCATCAGGTTCTGTTCGTCAGCTGGACCCTAAAGTAACAGCTTCTAGAAAACTAGATGCGTTCTTCTATAATGTTGTAATTTCAGAAGGTAAAGAATTTAAAACACAAGAAGAAATGCGTCAATTTTTAATAGAGCAGCAATTCAAAGTGAATGAATACTTCTATGTTTTAGATTCTTATGAGGAAGCAATTGAAAAACTAGAAGAAATAAAAGAACTAAGACCTAATTTAAACTTTGCTATTGATGGAGCTGTGTTCAAAGTAAATGAAGTTGATATACGAGAAGATATTGGATATACGGCTAAATTCCCAAAATACGCTATTGCATATAAGTTTGATGCTTTGGAAGCAACCACTACTTTAGAAGAAATTATTAATGAAGTTGGTAGAACGGGTAAAATTACACCAAAAGGAATTGTAACAGAAACTGATTTTGAAGGTGTAATGGTAAAGAGAGTTACGTTAAATAACTACGGAGATATTTTAAGAAAAGGTTTACTTTTAGGTGGGGAACTATTCCTTAGAAGAAGTAATGATGTAATTCCTGAAGCATTAGGTGCAGTTCCTGGAACGATTGGGGAAGAAATTATACAACCAACTCATTGTCCGTCTTGTAATTCGACTTTAGTTGAAATCGGAGCACTATTATATTGTAAAAATCACTCCGAGTGTCCAGCGCAATCAGTGCGTAAGTTTTCGCATTTTGTTTCCAGAGAAGCTATGAATATAGAAGGTTTAAGTGAGCAAACCTTAATTAAATTGCTAGATGCAGAATTAATCAATAAATTCTCAGATTTATATTTCCTTAAAAAAGAGGATATCGCTCAATTAGAAGGTTTTGGAGATAAAAGTGCACAGAATTTATTAGATTCAATTGAAGAGTCTAAAAAGCGCCCAGTAAAGTCATTTTTAACTGCGTTAGGAATTAAAAATGTTGGTAAGTCAAAGTCTGAAGATTTAATTTCAAACTTTAAATCTATTGATGCATTATCCGAAGCTTCATTTGAAGAAATACAATCTATTGATGGTTTTGGAGATAAGGTTTCTCAAAACGTAGTAGACTTCTTCCATAATGAAGAAAATCAAAAAGAGTTAGAAATTTTCCATTCCCTAGGAATTGAATTTGAATCCAAGGAAGAAGCTCCAAAAGAAGGATTAAAATATTCCGGATTAACGTTTGTAATTACGGGCACATTGACGAAATTGAATATGTCTAGAAATGAAGTTGCTGCGTATATTGTTGAAAATGGTGGAGAAGTGGACAAAGATATTACCCAACGAACAGATTATCTTGTAATAGGAGAAAAAGCTGGTTCTAAAAAGGCTAAAGCTGAAAAGAAAAACATTAAAATTCTAACTGAAGAAGAATTAATGAATTTTGGACAATAAATAGAAAAAATGTCACCTTTTAAGGTGACATTTTTTAAAAACGTTTGCTCGAAGAAGCTACTGTTCTAATTTGAATTGTTGGAGCATCAATAGAATCATACATATGTTCATGAATTTTTTCTATTTCGTTCTGTTTCCAACTACTAATAAATTCTTCTTCGGATTTTTTAGGAACCCATTGACCTAATTTAAAACGAGTTAATTCAACTTTCTTTATTAAGTCAGATGAAGAATCTACTTCATAAAAGTCTGTGTGTAGTTTTAAACGTCCTAAAAATCCACTATAAGGAAATGTATTTTCTTTAACTCTAATTCTTTGAAAATAAGAAACCGTATTTATGATAAAAAGAGAATAAGCATAGATAGGTTCTTTACAAACAGTAGTAAGAAATTCATTGTCAATTTCATTAATGTTATCAGGTCTATTATTGAATACATTTTTTAAGTAAATTTTTTCATTTTTTCTAAATAAGGAAAGAAATGAAATCCATAATAAGCCCATCCATCTAAGCGGTAATTTATAAAAATTGATTCGAAGAAAAGTGCTTGTATAAATACCTATTTTCGAATTTTCTATTTGATTTTTAAAAAGAATAGGGAACAAAAATATGATTGTGATAAGTAGCCCTAATCCAAATAAGAAAGATAATAAAACTAAATTGTTAGATAGTGTGAAATTTTCGATGATATGCATTTGTTCTAATATTTTTTTCATGTTTTTTCCTCCTTTTCGATATTATAGCAAAAACAAATAGAAAACTGTATAAAAAAACCTTGGAATTCCTCCTTATTTGGAAAAAATTATTTATAATGTATACAGTTTTGCTTATTTGAACAATAGGAGGATTATGATGAAAGGCTTTATATCCAGAAAGGGAAGAGTAGTAGTTAAAGGACAATTGGTGGGTGTGCATTGGAATTCTCATCAAAATGTATTTAGCGTTGTGGAATTTAAAAGTCGTAGAACAGCCGGAAAAGTTTTAGGTTATGTAGATAGAATTACGCTTACTGATTGCACAGTAAAAATTGATAAATCTAAACAAAAATCAGTTCGGGAAAATAACCGAAAAGACCGCCACGCATTTATTGTAGGATACGTACAAGATATTGGCGTTATTCAAAAGTTTGAAAATGGTATTTATTATAACCCATATAAACTTGATAGTTTTGTAGATATAAGTACATTTTTATGTGGGAATTTGGAATACATTGAACAAATGGAAATTGTGAATTTAGATTATGATTTTCAAAATAATCGTCCTAATGTAACGTATTGTTAATGACTGCATACAGAATTGGAAATAAATATAGATAGGAATTAGGAATTTGCAAATGGTTTTTGCATTAGGTTTTTTTCGTTTTAAAAAAAATACATATGAGAAAAAGGTATCTAATTAAAGTTGAATGGTTTAAAAACTACAAAACTATTTTAAAAATAAATAGATGAAAGGGGGAATATTGTTGATAAAGCGTAATTTGATTCGTGTATTAGGAGCATCCTTATTGCTGGGTGCTGTACTTTATCCTGCATTAACAGAAGCTAAAAAAGAAGAAGTAAAAGTATATATTGATGGAAAGAAAGTTGCTTTTACTGATGTAAATCCAACAAAAATTGATAACAGGGTAATGGTTCCAGTAAGAACGTTGCAAAATAACTTAAAAACAAAAGTAGTATGGGATAATAAAAACAAAAGAGTTACGTCAACCAAAAAAGTAGGGAACAAAACGACAAAAGTAGTGTATGTTTTGAATTCAAAATATATATTCCATGAATATCAAAATGGTTCTGCTAAAACAACGAAAGTTGAAAAGATAGATATCCCAATTAAAATAAAAAATAATCATGTATTGGTTCCTCTTAGAGCAGCTACAGAATCATTGGGATATACGGTTTATTGGTCTGAAACGAAAAATAAAGTATCAATTCAAGCGAGTAAAGATATTAAGCCAAAGATAAATAAATATCAATATACGGTTTATGGTGATTATTTCAAAATAAAACCTATTGAATTAGATATATTCTATTTAACAAATAAAGAAAGAGAAAAATTCAATCTTCGTTCACTTGCGTATGATGTGAAAAATGGAGAAGTAGCAAGAATAAAATCAAAAGACTTGCACGATAATAAATATTTTGCACATAAATCACCTACATATGGTTCTCCTTTTGAGATGATGGAACGCTTTGGTATTACATATTCATCTGCTGGAGAAAATTTAGCTGCTGGTTATAAAACACCAGAAGAAACCGTAAAAGGGTGGATGAATAGCAAAGGGCATAGAGAAAATCTTTTGAGAAAAGAGTTTGAGCGTATTGGTATTGGTTATTACGAAGGACCAAATGAATATAAACGTTATTACACACAAACGTTCACTGCAAAGTAAAATATTTTAAGATTCTACTTTGTTTTTAATTCATATTTAACAGTTACTTAAAGTAAGTTGCTTTTGAAAAGGAACTTAAATAGTGAAGGGAAAAATCAATCAATAAGGAATTAGACTATGGAGGTGTATATAATGAAATCTAATAAAAGTAATGTCACTTTTATGTTAGTTGTTGTAGGAATTATTGTAGCTATACTAGCAAGTTTAGCGTTTCTAACTAAACATGAGGAAAAACAAGTGGCTTCAAAATTACCAACGACTAAAGAATACGAAAATGCTTATAAAGGGGAAGTAAAAGATTTTGATTATGAGAATCAACCTGTTATAGGGGAAAAAGATGCTCCTGTAAAAATAGTTGAATTTGGAGATTTTAAATGCCCATCGTGTGCTATGTGGGAAAAAACAGTATTCCCTCAAATTTATACAGACTATGTGCATACAGGTAAAGTACAATTTTACTTTATCAATTGGCAATTCTTAGATGTTGATTCTATTTTAGCGGGAGTTGCTGGTGAAGCTCTATATCATCAAAATCCAGATGCATTCTGGCAATTTTATTCAAAGATTTACGAAAACCAAGGTCCAGAAAGTAAAAAGTGGGCAACAGAAAAGTTCCTGCTAGGCTTTGTTAAAGACAATATTACAGGAATTGATTATAAACAGTTCGAAAAAGATTTAAAAGAACGTAAATACATGGATTTAGTTCGTAAAGACTTTTTAATTGGTCAAAAATATGGTGTAGGTGGAACTCCAGCAATCTATGTAAATGGTAAACAAGTTAAAGATAACTCTTATGAAGAAATTCGTAATGCTATTGAAAATGCAATGGGGGAGAAAAAGTAATATGAATCATATTAGAATTTCATGGTTAGTAGCTCTTGTTGCTACCTTAGGAAGTTTATTCTTTTCTGAAATCATGCATTTTATACCGTGTACATTATGTTGGTATCAACGTATTCTAATGTATCCATTAGTTATCTTTTTGGGCGTTGCTATGATACGTAATAATGAAGACGTTCCGTATTATGTTCTGCCAATGTCTATTTTGGGAATGATAATATCAGGATATCATTATTCGATTCAAAAAATTATTTCTATGCCAAAATTAACTACTTGTACAACGGGTACTCCTTGTACAGGACAATATGTTAATTGGTTAGATTTTATTACTATTCCATTTTTAGCATTTGTTGCTTTTACAATCATTACGGTTTCACTAGTTTTATTAGTAAGAAAACAAAAAAAGTCCCACGAAAATTAATTCGTTGGGGCTTTTTTTAATTTTCTTCAAGAATCTTCGAAATTGAAATGACATGAAAATCAAAATAATCAATTTCAAAATTAAACTCATTCATTTAAAATCCTGTTGAAACAACATACTGTAACAATCTTTAGGTTTTTTTGTTTTTTGTGAAAATGGTAGATGGATAGGTTAACCAATTAGAAATGGGGTCGTTAAATATGCGTAATAGTTTCGTAGAAAGACTAAAAACTTTAATTCAGAACAGTAAATTCAAACCGCGAACAATCACTGAACTGAAAGAGTTTTTAGAAATAAGAAATGTAAAAAAAGAACGAGAACTTATCGATGCTTTACATTATTTATGTTCAGAAGGAATATTAATAGAGCACAAAAAGAAATATGTAGTACCAGATGAATTTGGTTTCATTAAAGGAGAAGTTGTCAGAAGTTCGAATGGATACGTATTTGTTAAAGATATTAAAACAGAAAAAGAATACTTTGTACCACCTTCCCATACTAAAAATGCGATTGTGGAAGACATTGTATTGATTCAAGTTATAGAAGAACCAGGTCAGGATTCAAATAAAAATGCTGTGGCGCACGTAAAAGCTATCTTAAAAAGAGAAAAAGAATTTTTGGTAGGTACATACGTAGTAGAAGCAGGGATTGCATACGTTGAAGTTGATACAAAACATACAAAGCTAAAGTTGAAAGTTCTTGCGTCAGAAAAGGCTGTAGAAGGTCATGAAGTTTTATTGAAAACGGATGAAGAGGGGAAATGGATTGTTCATGATGTGTTAGGACATAAAGATGAACCAACTACAGAAATACTCACACTGCTTTACAATTTCGGAATTAAAAGCGAATTTGACCAAGAAACACTTGATGAAGCTGATAATATTCCAAATGAAATTCCAGAACATGAATATTATATGAGACGGGATTTACGTGAAGACGTTATTGTAACAATCGATGGTGCAGATGCAAAAGACTTAGATGATGCAGTACAACTTCGAATCAATGAACAAGGAAATTATCTATTGGGTGTTCATATTGCTGATGTAAGTTATTATGTAGAAAAAGATAGTTATCTAGATATAGAAGCATTAGAAAGAGGGACAAGTGTATATTTAACGAATAAAGTGGTTCCTATGTTGCCACAAAGACTTTCTAATGGTATTTGCAGCTTGCTGCCGAATGTAGAAAGATTAACATTAAGTTGTGAAATGGAAATCGACAACGAAGGAAATGTTGTTTCTTATGAGATTTTTGATAGTGTTATCAAAACAACTGCTCGTTTGACATATGATGAAGTGAATTTAATGATTAAAGGCGACCTGGATACAATAAACAAATATGGTGATATAAAAGATATGTTGTTCCAAATGAGCCAATTAAGTAAATTGCTTCGTCAAAAGAGGTTTCAAAAAGGTTCTGTTGATTTTGATGCAAAAGAACCTAAAATTATTGTAGATAAAGACAATGTTCCAGTCGAAATTCGAATTAGAGAACGTGGTGATGCAGAAAAATTAATTGAAGAATTCATGCTTATTGCAAATGAAACAGTAGCCAAACACTTTTCTGAAGCGAAATTACCATTTGTTTATCGTATTCATGACTTACCTAGTGAAGCAAAGGTGGCGTTGGTGTCTGGTCTGGTAGCGAGATTAGGTTATCCAGAATTAGTTGTGAGAAATATAGAAGACCCTAAAGAAATTCAAAAAATGATTGAAGGTGTAAAAGGGTCAACAATTGATAAGACAATCCAAACTTTAGCGATTCGAATGATGAGCAAGGCTGTGTATTCAGAAGAAAACATTGGTCATTATGGATTAGCAAAAGAGTGCTATACACATTTTACTTCGCCTATTCGTCGTTATCCGGATTTAATCGTTCATCGTTTAATTCGTGAATTTTTCTTAGAGCATAATATTACGAAAAAAACTAGAGATTACTGGACGAGAACATTACCAAAAATAACAGAGCACTCATCCCGAAAAGAACAAAAAGCTGCGGAGGCTGAACGAGAGTTATTAGAAATTAAAAAAGCAGAATATATGAAGCCATTCGAAGGTTGTGAATTTGAAGGTGTTATATCAAATGTAACCGAGTATGGATTCTACGTGGAATTAGAAAATACAGTACAAGGTTTAGTGTCAGTGGAAAGCTTAGAAGACTTTACTCGTTTTGAAGAAGAGAGTTATATGATTTTAGGAACGAAAAACACATTTACAATTGGAGATAAAGTTTTAGTTGAATTAGTAAGAGCTGATAAATATTCTAAGAAAATCGATTTTAAATTCCTAAAAAAGACCGGTAATTAGAAATAAATCCAAAATTATCCGGAAAATTAATTATGAAAACAAGATATGTATAGCATCTTTTTTGGAATGATTTCTTTTGTTTGCGGCGAATAACCTGATGTTGTTCGCCTTTTTTATTATGCTTTTTTTATCATCCCTAGCGAGATAATCGTATTAAATGTGAGATGGAAGATAGGAGGAATGCATTTTGACACTCTATCCCAACTTGTATATTTTGTTTTTTGGATTTGTTTTTTAAAATTTAAATTTTGTCGTAAATTCAAAATTAGTTATTGAAAACATTGTTGTAATGTGTTAAATATATAGATATACGGTTTGGATGTGTAACGCGCTAGAAAAAGGCATTTCCTTAAATTGTCATTTGAAAATGCACATATTTAGTTATATAATTTATATACCGTTAATATGTTGTTGACGCTTAATTCATAAAAATCGACTTATAAATTTAAGTCTTTATTATAAATTAAATAAAACAAAACCCAAAAAAACAAAAAAATGATTACATTACGGAGGATACAAAATGAAAAACTTTGAAACTACTACTCAAATTTTCGAGGAGAGCGCTGAATTAATTAAGGTGATTGCTCATCCGGTTCGTTTGCATGTTATTAAAAACTTAATGGAAAAAGGACCATCAAACGTATCAACAATCCATACTACTTTGAATTTACCACAGTCTACGGTATCTCAGCACTTAGCTAAATTAAAGAGTATGAAAGTGGTTTCTGGAGAACGAAAAGGATTAGAAATTTATTATAGTGTAGCAAGTGACACAATACAGAATGTAATGAAACAGCTATTTGCATAATTCCTTTCTGAATAATCGAATGGGAATGTTCAAATACAGAATTAAATTCATTTGAATAAGATTTAGTAAAAAAGCAAGGTTGATTCCTTATATTAAGGGTAACAACCTTGCTTTTTAATATCTATATTTCATGATTTTCTAGAAGTTGTTTTAAATTCGGACTTTCTTCTAAGTTATATAAAACAAATTTAAAACACTGTATGAGAAATTCAGAAAAATAAAGAAAATCATCCCATAAAACTTAAAATATATTACAATTTGAGAAGTTATATATTTATAAGGGGGAACATTAATGTCTCAACATCAAGAATATCAATATTTAAATTTAATGAAAGATATACTGGAAAACGGTATACGTAAAGATGACCGTACAGGAACTGGAACAATTAGTGTGTTTGGTCGTCAAATACGATTTGATTTAAGTAAGGGGTTTCCACTGTTAACAACCAAGCGTGTATCGATGAAATTAATTGCTAGTGAACTTCTTTGGTTTATCAAAGGGGATACGAATATACGCTACTTGCTTCAACATAATAATCATATTTGGGATGAATGGGCTTTTAAACAGTGGGTAGAAAGTGATGAATACACTGGTCCAGATATGACTGATTTCGGTAAAAGAGCGACTGTTGACCCGGAATTCAATGAAGTATATCAAGAAGAGTTAAAACAATTTTGCAATAGAATTCTTGAAGATGATGAATTTGCAACGAAATACGGCTCTATTGGAGAGGGAGCTTATGGTGCACAATGGAGAAGTTATAGTGGACCAAATGGAAAAAAGGTAGACCAACTAAAGCAAGTGATTGAAACACTGAAAACAAATCCGGATTCCAGAAGAATGTTAGTAAATGCATGGAATGCTGCTACAGTTGATTTAGCTCTGTTGCCGCCGTGTCACTATGCATTTCAGTTTTATGTAGCAGAAGGTAAATTATCTTGTATGTTTTCAATGCGTTCAAATGACATATTTTTGGGGCTCCCATTCAACATTGCGTCTTATGCTCTTTTAACTCATATGATTGCACAGGAGTGTGGTTTGGAAGTAGGAGAGTTAGTTTATACAGGTGCTGATGTACATATTTATTCGAATCATATCGAGCAAGTACATACTCAATTAGAGCGTGAACCGAAAGAGTTTTCAAAATTAGTGTTAAATCCGGAAAAGAAATCTATATTTGATTTTGAAATGGAAGATATCCAAATCGAAGGATATGACCCACATCCTACAATTAAAGCTCCTGTAGCTGTTTAAAATATAGTTTGTTGGTATAGGGTATATACACTTAAGAAAATAAAAAGCAGGGCTGTATGCACCTGCTTTTTATTTGTTTTCTATTGTTTCAATGTGGAGTCTACAGACAAATTATAAAAATGTTCGCCTTTACTATAGAACTGCTCTATTCGTTCAAAAAACTTCAGAGAACAAAGTAAAGGATTTAAAGAAGCATTATCTGTAGGATTTAGAAGGGACGAATCAATACAACTATAAAAATCATAATAGTCATATTGTTCTTCATCATCTCCGTCTGGGTCTCCTGGTATATGTGTTCCTTGTATAATAATTTTTTTATCTTTATAAAAACAATGAACAGAAAAATCCCTTTCATCCATGTGATTATAAGAATCAAAACGTATAGAGATTGAGGTAACATCGAGTAAAGTTAGAAAGCTTAATACTTCTTCTCTAATATCAAGAACAGCATACAGTAATCGATTTTCACCATTTAATTCTTCGTGTAAGTCCTTTTTAAATTGTTGATTCCATTTTTCTTTAAAAGTAATCCATTCCTCGGACAATTTTTTTTGTGTTTCATCCATTATCTAACACCTCTGTTTTTAGTTATATTGTAAGTCAAAAAATAAGATTAGGGAAAAACAATATTTTCTGTGAATTTATCTTTGAATCCAAAAACAAAAATTGATTATTGCTATAAGCATTTTGGAACGTATCTGTTTTAAAATAGAAAGGGGAATGTATATGAGTTTTTCAATTATTGTTGCTACTAGTAAAAATGGGGTTATCGGAGTAGATAATCAGTTGCCTTGGCACTTGCCCCAAGATTTAAAGTATTTCAAGAAACAAACAACAGGAAAAACAGTTATTATGGGGAGAAAAACATTTGAATCTATAGGTAAACCACTTCCAAACAGACATAATATAATTTTGACCAGGGACCAAAATTATAAGCCGGAAGGAGTAACAGTGTTTACAGATATTCATAAATTAATAGCAAGTCTATCAAATAAAGAAGAACACATGGTCATGGGTGGAGGAGAAATTTATAAATTATTTTTACCATTTGTAGATAAAATTTATCAAACTTTAATTGATGTTGAATTAGAAGGAGATACAAGATTTTTTGTACCTGAAAATTTTAAGCCGCTTGATGAAGAAATACATAAAGATGGGAAGATAAACAATTTAGAAGGTGTTCAATACTCATTCAATACATTGATTAGAATGTAATAAAAATAAAAAAGTTAAACAGGTGTGTTATTAGAATGCATCTGTTTAACTTTAATAGTTATTAATTAAATTTTCTCTTTGATAGTAACGGGAATATCATGCTCATTCTTGATATTCAGACCACCTTTTATGAATAACTTAGCATAAAGAAGTGAAAATCTTCCGTTTAGTTTAATGTTACCTGAAGGGGAAGGTGTTCCTGTTATATCTATATTTACGAGATAATCGTTTGGAATCTCGATTGAAAAATGTATCACTGTTTTTTCATTGGCGTTTAATACTGTATTTACTGGTATTGTTACAGAATGCTCCATCAATTTTACAGGGAAGTTTGCTACTTTCCACGTAAAGGCACCTAAAAATAACTTCGCCTCTTTTAAATAAATATCTTCATCTTCTTTACAAGTTATATGTAATTGACCGTGTATTGTTTCACCTAATGAATATATACCTTTTATAGATTCAATGCGGACTTCAGCCTTTTTAGATAAACACTTATTTATTGTTTTTATCATTTTTATTCCTCCTGAAAATAACCTAGTTTGTTGATGTAAGTCATTTTCATTTTTTATTTATAAAGTCCTACATTTGGGATTTTTATATGAACATATTGGTTTATACCATTTGAGAAAAAATATTGAATCAATTCCGAAGTAATAGATAATAAGGGCTGGTAATTTAAATTGGAAACATAAAAATCATTGTCTTAAATCACAAGTAATTAGTATACAAGTTCTTAATTACATAGATTAGTATCAAGGTGAATTAGGATATCATTTCTTAAGTTCCTATAGATATTGTATTTATGACATATGATATATTGAATTATGTTTTATATAAGGGGTATTTAATTTAAATGTTACTTATTCAAGAAGTAATATTTAAATTTTGTATATGATTTTTCGAATTGGTTACAAGTTAACTATGTTTTATTTTATTATTTGTAAATGGTTTTATGGTGCGAAGGGAGAGAGTTGCCCCTTGTATAAAGGACAAACTGAAATATGTTTTTAAAACTTAATTTACTATATTTTTCATATATAAATATCTTTATTTTAGTGCTTTGGTCGTTATTAACTAGATGCTGTGTGCATAATTATCCTTATGCTCCAATCTCTCCAGGTCCAGCTTTACGAGATACTTCACCACAAAGTTACACCTAGCCTTGCCTCGCTTTCGCGACTGGGACGGTCTTTTTAACATCTGGAATGATTGTAAGGTCCTTCTAACGGACGACACAACGATGGTTAATCGCTGCCGGAGTGGACGGGACACTCAGCGGAAAGCTTTTACGTCAAAATACAATCTATGATTTGCCTACCAAATCACACAAGGAGCGCTTCGCTACATAAGATTATCAGGGCGTTTTTTTTGATTTTGATTATTGTGAGGTTATTTTCCTCTTCATACTTTTGTATGTATTCTTAATTTCTTTTCGATGTAGTGTTGTAAGTGGATTCCCTTTTCAGAGGTACCATTGATTATGAATAACATCGAAGTTATTGTATGCTCTATAAGGTTTAGTGGATAATTCGTACTCAGTATACACAGATTTAAAAACCAATTGTGTGTTTTTTAAATTTAATTTTGAATTAAACTGTAACAAGATATATTCAATTGAAAATAAACATAAAAATTGAGGGTGTTTTATGTGTAATTCAAATATTTTTTTGAATTAAATTAGGAATAGCAGGATTTTTAATAAAAAATTATAGTACGATGAAAAAAGAATACTAGAAAGGTAGTGGACATCATAAATACTAAAAAGTTATTTTCAGTTATAAAAATAAAAGAGGTTTATGGAAATATTCCAAGTGAAATTACAACATTAGCAGCTGATTCAAGAAAAGTAAAAGAAGGTTCAGTGTTTGTTTGTATTAGAGGAAATACAGTAGATGGGCATAATTTTTTGGATTCGGCAATTGAGAAGGGTGCAAAAGTTGTTGTTGTGGAAGAATTTCCTGAAAAAATGAGAGAAGATATTGCTTATGTGAAAGTTCCTAATACAGACAGAGCGTTGGCATATTTGGCAAATTGTTATTATGATTATCCTTCTGAAAAATTGAGAATTATTGGTGTTACAGGAACAAACGGAAAAACGACTATTTCAACTGCAATTAATGATATTTTGCGAGGACAAGGTTACAAAACAGGTGTCACAGGTACAATTGTAGTTGATATTAATGGGAACATATTCCCAAGTAAAAATACAACAAGTGATGTTTTGACTGTTCAAGAAACATTACACAAAATGGTTGATGAAGGTGTAACAGATGTTGTAATGGAAGTTTCTTCTCATGGATTATCATTAGGGAGACTATGGGGTGTAGATTTCCAAACAGGTATTTTTACAAATCTAACACAGGACCACTTAGACTTTCACGGTACAATGGAGAATTACAAACAAGCAAAAGGTTTGTTGTTCGCTCAAATGGGGCAAGACATTAAGAAAGAAAAAGTGGCGATTTTAAATGCTGATGATAAAACTTCTGAATACTATCAAACAATTACAAGTGCTAGTGTTATAACTTATGGAATTGATAATAAAGCAGATTTTCAAGCTATTAACATCGTGTATAGAGAAGATAAAACTGAATTTGATTTAGTATATCCAAGTGGAACACAACATATTGAGATGCCATTTGTAGGGAAATTTAACGTTTCAAATATGTTGTCTGTGATTGTTGCTTTGTTTGAAAAAGGAATCCCTATGGAACGCATAGCAGAAGGGCTTCAAAAAATTAAACCAGCCAACGGTAGAATGGAACGAGTGGTTGAAGATGAGAAACGATTCGTATTTATTGATTACGCACACACACCAGATGGAGTAGAAAAAGTCCTAGATAGTGTTAAACTTTTTGCTAATCCGAAACGTAGAGTGTTTTTCGTAATTGGAACGGGTGGAAATAGAGATAAATTGAAACGACCAATTATGGGCAAGTTAGCAAGTGAAAGAGCGGATTTTGTTATTTTCACAACAGATAATCCTCGTTTTGAACCTTGGGAAGAGATTATGGAGCAATTAGCAGGAGGAGCTATCGATGATAACTTTGAATGTATTGGCGATAGAGAAAAAGCTATTTTTAGAGCCATTGAGTTAGCTCAAGAAGGTGACACAGTTGTTATTGCGGGGAAAGGGCACGAAACATATCAAATTATAGGCTCAAAAAAACACCCATTTAATGATAAAGAGGTAGTATTAAGAGCTATGCAAAAATACCATTTATAAAAAATAAGGTTTATTAAAAGTTTTTAATACCATTTTTCTGAATTATGTTTTATAATTAATCCATATTTCAAAAATCCAGAAAAAAGGTGATATGAATGGCTGTAAAAATAGACCTGAAGGAGAAGTACAAAAATTTAAGTGAGTCGAATCGACAAACTATTTTTTATATGGCTAAGTTGATTCAAGAAAATGGTGCCCCTAATTCTAAAAATGGTGGAACAGGCGATTTTATTGAGAAAGTTACAAACGATTTGAAGTCAGCAAAACCAACAAAACCAACTGTGCAACGTTTATACTATACATACATAACTAAACATAGCTCTGAAGAATTAGCAGAATTAAGTACATACTTCGATGCGACATACAATAAAGATTCACAAGAAAAAACAATTCAATTAAATGACGGTGAAGATAAAAAGAGAATGCTACTATACAAAAATAAAATGATTCCGGTATATGAAGAAGAGGGGAAATTCTACTTTGTTGTTGATGAGTTACTAGAAACTTTGCCGGTTTCTCGTAGTAATAAAGCACTTAAAAATTCCCTATCGGTAAAGGGAAGAAAGATACTTGAAATTGAGGGACAGAGCCAACAATGTATTGATGCAGAGAAGGTTAAAGCTTTCTTACAGTCGTTTCTTCGTCAAGTACAAGAAGGGCAGCAAAAAGAAGAAATACGTTACTTTGTAGATAGAGTGCATCAACTTTCTTTGAAAAATGGTGAAATGTATGCGGAGCCTGTCGTTCAAGAATTACGACCAATTCCGAAAGAAGTAAAAGCTGAAATTCAGAATCCTTCTAAAGTGAAAATTTTTAAAGCAGAAGTGAACATTCAAACAGTAAAGGCTGAAGAATCAAAGCCTATGGTGACTAAGGTTGAAGCGAAAAAGAAATCTGCACAACCAACCATAAAAGAAAGTACCTCTGTTTCTGGAAAAGACTTCAGTATTCTTAAAGAGTTAAAGACAGAGATTGTAAAACCCGAAGTTGCAAAGCCGCAAGAGAAAAATGAATTAACTTTTAACATTGATGAAACAGAAGAAATGAAGTCTTTGACTAAAATTCTGAATAACAGTATTGGATATCTTTCCCCAGAAGCTAAGGAGAAGCTTTATAACTTAACCTTGCAAAATGGATTGGTTAATACAGTTGTTGCTACGATGGGTATGTTAGATTCAATTCAGAAAGATACAAGTCTATACTTTGTTAAAAAGATAGAAGAACAACTAAAGGAGTGTCTTTGACGAAGTTACATATAAATTAACTGGTCATGGAATTCAAAGAGCAAAAGAAAGAGCAAATGTTTCACCGAAGAAATTGATTCAAATGGCTAAGGAAGCTGTTTTTTTTGCTGAAACTCAAGCTAAAAAATATGTACAATACGAAGACTATATTATAGTTTTAGGTAAAGAAGGGAACAATGTTTATACGATTGTTACCGTGCTTTTAGCAGAATGGTTTAAAAATGGATTGGCGATGCAAGAGCAAATAGACCGTCACTTATAATCAATAAAAATATAAATACATAACTTAAAAAAGACTCTGATATAATCAGAGTCTTTTATTTTATTGCTTCTTCTAGTGCTAAATTGTGTTTATATATGTGGGTAGCATGTGGGACGCCTACATAACGTATATGCCAAGGTTCATATGAGTATCCTGTAATTTTAGTTTTATCCTTTGGATAACGGATAATAAATCCAAATTTATGAGCATTTTCTTTTAACCATTTACCTTCAGGTGTTAATCCGAAGCCTGTAGTTAATCGGAATTTAGCGCTTTGGGAAGATACGTCTATTGAAAGTCCAGTTTGATGTTCGCTGCTACCAGGAATAGCGCTAACCTTTTTAGCTTCCGCTTCTCCTAATTCTTTAACGTGTCCTTGGAATACAGATACTTGCCTTTTGTAAGAACGATAGCCAGAAACGGCAAATAAATTAATTCCCTCTTTTTCGCCTTGTTTAAATAGTTTCTCTAAAGCTGTTGCTGCTGTTTGAGTCATGTGTTTTTTTTCATCAGCACCATTAAAACTAAAGTGAACATTAGGAATAACTAATTTAGGTGGTATGTAGTTATCCGGTAGTTTGCGTTGTTTGTTAACTAATACTAAAGCTGATGTTGGATTATTAACTGTTATCCAACCATCTTTTTCAGAAGCAATAGTTTCTTTGTAAGATGGAAAAACAACATTAGATGAATCTTTTTGTTCATTATTTTCTTTTTTCTTATCGTTATTACCTAGAGCAAATACCTTTTGTGTACCATCACAGTCACTGGTAGATTTTTTAAAACACTGGATTTGAGCAGATTCGCTTTTAGTTTCAGATTTAGAAAATAATAGAAAACCAACTTGTGAGACTAGCAGGACACCAGTTACAGAAATAATGGATGTCCACATTTTTTTTCTCAATATATTCCCTTCTCTCCTTATGAATTTTATCTTCATTCTATTTCTGAATCTTTTTTGAAAACCATTTTTTGATTAAACAGAAAACGAAATTATAATAATCCAAGAGAGAAAAACAACATATGGGGTTAAGTGGGTTGAAAGTTGATAATTTATATCTACATGTTGAATGGAGGTTTGGGAGAATGATACAAATAAATCAAGTGATTCTGGATTAAAATTTAAATTTATGGATTTAAACAACGAAATAAAATAACTGTTATAATCGTAATAGTTTTAAACTAATATGTTATTTTCAATACCTTTTTTGAATTATAGGGGGAAATATAGTGGAAGAAAAGAAAGTAAAACGTACTGCTCCGCCAGATAAAATTGAAACGCCTAAGTTCTATCGTCGTCCAGAAGTTTTAGATGCTAAAACTTACAAAACGGATACTCCATTTGGAAAAGGATATGTAACAGTAGGTCGTCATCCTGAAAAAGGGAATGTAGAAGAAGTATTATTCAAACTTGGTAAAACAGGTGCAGATATTGCAGCTATTGCAGACGGAATGGCTATCGCATTAACAGGTATGCTAAGCCCTAGAATTGCTAATCTTTCCGAGGAAGAAAAAATTGATTGGATTATCAAGAAATTCAAGGGTATTACGGGTCAAACAACAGTTGGATTTGGTCCAAATCGAATTGATTCTCTTCCTGATGCTATCGCTAAAGTATTTATTAAAATGGCGTATGGCGAACAAATAGAAGAAAAAGGGGAAGTAGTAGCAGAACAACCTAAAAAGAAAATGAACAATGACTCCGTTGATGTTTGCCCTCAATGCGGCAAAGCAACGTTTGTTAAACAAGGTGGTTGTACAACATGTTTGCCTGACCTAGGCGGTTGCGGTCATAGTAAATGTAGTTGAATTTATAAGATTTTAAACAAACAGAGATTGGGAAACCACAATCTCTGTTTTGTTATTCCTAAAAATTATTATCGGTTTTTCAAAATCTAATATTATAAAATAAGTTACTTCTCCTAGCGAGGCATGTTTTTATTGGTAAGCATAGTAATCACTTTTCTTAGGGGTTTTTAAAATCTCACTGAATACATAAGAAAAGTGAGGTGGGAGAGATGGAAGTAAGGGAAGAACTATTTTATTTATATGAAAAAGAAAGTTATATTCAGAATAAGTTAGGGATTCATAAGAAACATATGCAAGTAACAATTGATGCCATATATGATGCTTGTCATTGGTTAGAAGAATCGTGTTTTAAAGATATGATAAAGAACGTACAAGTTGAGATTAGTGACACTCCAGTAATTGATACAATGGCTCTCATAGGAATTGATGATAACGATAATGATATTTTAGTATTTATTAATATTGCACATGTAGTTTATTATTTTGAAAAGGAAAAATACGACGATATATTTCTTTTAAATAAAATGACTTGTTATGAATTTGCAGCTTTTGTATTTTTACATGAAATTGGTCATCTAGTACATGCTTGTCTTCAAAATCCGAATGAAAATTTTATTGAAGAAAAACTAAGAATTCACCTAAATGAGAACAAAAAAATCTATAATAGATTTAAGGGATGGGTTAGGGATTCAAAATACAATGATTATGAAGAACATAATATGATTCATAAGAAATATAGAAAATTACCTAATGAAAGACAAGCAGATAATTTTGCTAAAAGGTATCTTAAAAATGTAGTACAACGTAAGAAAGGAAGAAAATGATGCAAAGGTTGTATATAGATGGAAGTGCAAGGGGCATGACTGTAGGATGTGGAATAGCTATAGTAGATTTAAATCATTTAGTTGAACCCTATTCAAGTTATAAATACATGCCCATAACCGAATCGATATATGGAGAATATTATGCTATGTTTGAAGCGTTACGAATTATTAAAGAAAGAATGTATCGCATAGCTGTAATTAATACTGATAATCAACATTTCTTTTCAATGTTTGAAAAAACAAAAGGTGTTTTTGTAATGAAAAAACCAATTTCAGAAGTACCAGTAGATTTGCAGCCATTGATTAATTCCATACACAGTTTGTTGTATACTATTTCGAGAAACAGCAGAAGTAAATTGGTGATTGAAAAGGCTTGTGAAGATAAAAAAGAAGATGTCTTTTACAGAAACATTGCGCATTACGAAAGTAGAAGGTATTTGTCAGAAGTAGATGATATTTACTTAGAAAATAATGATTTATTGCTGCATGATAATGTGAAAAATAAAAGTAAATTAAATAGATTGTCAGCCAAAACTAAAACATTAAAAGAAATAATGGATGAAGATAATGTTATTTCTTTGTAGATATGAATTGTAAAAAGCAATGCGTCTTTCATAAAACGCATTGCTTTTTTAATTTCAATATTTATGAGTATAGATTAATATTTATCTTGTTAAGATTGCTGATACAGGTAAACTGAATGTTTTATTTTTGTGAAAATTTTTGTCAAAAGAAAAACCAGCATGGGCTTTGAATTCATATGTTTTTCCAGGTTTTAATTTTTGTATGATTTGTTTAGGGAATTCGTATTCTTCAACTTGGGGCTTGTTTCGAATTAACGTTGTTTTTCCAAGAGGTAAAGGCATCATGGATGGGTAATTAAATGTTCCATTTTTTTCTTCGATACTAAAGTTAAAGATGCGGTATCCATTATAAACTACTATTTTATCATTTTTTCCGATATACGTAATCGTAGCTGTAACCTTATTGGTTTGCAAAACATCATCTGCATCGATTGTTGCGATGAAATCACCAACTTGATAAATATCTGTTCTATTAGAGATACTTGTTTTAGATTTCGAAATAAAAATGCTACTAATTAAAGTTAGAATAAAAACAATGATTAAAGAAATCACCAAGGTCTTTTTCATTACTATCAATTCCTTTCTTTATAAGTGAACGGTATATGAATCGCTGGATTTAACAAATAACCCCAAATGAAAACAGAGCGATTCAATTAAGAAAAGCTCTGTTTTTTTATGCTAATTTAATATTAATCTATTAATCAAAACTTGTTATGATGATAAAATCTAGTTTTGATTGATAGTTATTTTTTTGATTACGTTATCTGCTGTCTCGTTATAATAGACAGATTTGTCTTTGTGATTATAAGTGAAGGTAGATACACCATTTGCTAGGACATAGTTTTCCGCTGTTCTGAAGTTATATAATTGTAATTCCCCGGCTTCAGAATCAATCGTATAGATTATACTTTCACCATCAATCCACTCAGCGTTTGTGATGTTTTGTAAATCTGGACAAGTCGTACCATTAATGGTTACTTTCTTACCTGTTAAATCTCCATCGATATTAGAAAACGATGCGATGTAAATAAGTTTATCAGTTCTAAAAGGGTTTACTTTTAAATGAACTAGATACTTCAAATCAGGATAATTCGGTAAACCAAATAGTTTTTTGGGAGATTTTCCGAATTGAAGTTTGTAAAGAGAGTTATCAGATTTTGAATAACTGATTACATAATCTTTATAGGGCTGTGCTAAATCTGATGAAAAATTTCTAAAACCAATTTCTTCTGCTTCGATTGAACTTTTTGGAATCGGTTGATAGAAGTATTTATTAGGTTGTTCTTGTATTGCGAAATAATTAAATTCACCTTGTCTACCGAAATCAATTGCGCTGCTTGCTATTTTGACAATCTCTTCAAAACCATCTGTATTTTTTATGAAATCATAGCTATAAAGTGTATATCCCTTGTCGTTCTTCTTTTCAAATAAAATATATGGAGTATTAGAAGAAGGGAATGCTTTTGTAACACCATCGGTTAAAGAGAAAGTTTCTTTTTTTGATGGGTCATAATATAGTATTTCATTTGCATTTCTATACATAAAAATATATCCATTGTAGTTACCGATTATTTTTCGGCTCATTCCAGGGAAGTTACTATTTTCAACTATAGTAGGTTGGCTTAAATTATAGGAACCTAGTTTGGAAGTGTCTTTTTTTGATTCAAATATAGTCTTAAGCGTCACTTCTGTTTCGTGAACTTCTTTGGTTTCATCATATTGTTTGTCTTGAATTGCTAAATCTTCTTTTGTAACCTCACCATAAATAACGGATGACTGCGAACTTTTATGTGTTTTCTGAGTATTATCTACTGTGGTTGGAGCAACGTCTTTAGATTTATTAAATATAATTATGATAAGAATTATTGCAATTAGTAAAAAAACAGTTAAAATGCCAAGGACTGTTTTGCGTTTATTTAATCTCAAGTAAAATCGCCTCTCTTTTTTCTCATGAAAATTTATTCTATGATACCATATTAAAAAAAATTGGAAAGTTTTTTGGTAAGGAGGTGTAAGAAAGATGCTATTAGTTAAGATAGCTCTATATATATTTGTGTTTTTCTTTATTATGTATTTGGCACATAGGGCTTTGTGGTTAATCTTTTTCTTGTTTAATTTTAGATTTTGGGAAATGGCTATGTTAAAATATGCAAATGGATTTTTTGAAAGTCTTGAGCCATCTCACAAAATTCTTTTCTTAATATTTTTATCGGTTATTTCTTATTTGATGATTTATTTTACAACTATGAAAATGCCTTTAATAAGATATATTTTATTAGGGGTAATGTTTATATTAGCGATAAGGACCTATGATATCTCAGATATATTTATGTTTAAAGATTATTTCGAGAAAAGTGGAATGTGGGGACTGGATTATTGGAGCAAACAAATCAGAGGGGTATTTTCATTAAAAGAAGGCGATATTTTTGGCGTGTTTCAAGATGTATGCAATGTCTTTGTAAAGTTTTTTGTAAATGTATTTGATTCGGTCAAGAAGTTATAAAAAAGACGGTAAATAAGTTTACCGTCTTTTTTCTTTTTTCCTAGATTTATAATCATCTAAATAGGAATCGTGTATACCAAATAATGCTCCAAGCCAAAAGTAATAGGTGTGAAATGGTATTTCATCTATGACTTCATTTTCCATTAAAAAATACTTGTGTGAAAACTCCTCACAATAAAAGAAAAGATTTACATCTAGGCTATAGTCATCTAGCAAGAAATACAATTGTCCAAAAAATTTTCCATCGACATAAACTGTAATAGCTTGTGATTCTTCTACTTCCTCTCCTTCCAAAAAGGGCTCTTCAATATATAAATTTTTCCCTCTGTTTTTAAAATATTCTTGGAGATGGGTTAGAAAAAACGGGAAAAAATTGCTTCTCGAAGTATATTTAGAAATTGAAATAGTTGGAGCGTTATGATAAATGAGCTCAATTTGATTTAAATAGAGCATATAATCACCTCTCGATACCGCTAAAACGAACCCAAAATAACATATTTCTAGGGAAAAGCAAATAATTGAATAACTTTATTTAAAAAAGCTAGAAGTTCTAATTTTTTTGTAATTTTCCTGCAAGGAAAAAATAAAAAGGGGGATGCAATTGAATATTCAAAGTGTAAGTTCGCAGTCATTGCAAAACAATGGTAATTTGCAAAAGATGGATAAGTTACATGTAAATCCGTTTAAAAAAGAATTCAGTTTAGATATGACAAAGAAAGAGAAGGTCCATGATACAAAAGAAACGTTGGAGAAAATGTTATCTGATATTAATGATTTAAAGGATAAAATTGATTTTGAAGTAACGGTTGAAAATGTCATGAATTATAAAACTCTTGTGAAGTCTTTTTTGACTTTTTACACAGAACATGCTTTGCAGACAAAAGATATCATATATAGAAATGGAAGAAATAATGAAAAGTTAACGATTGTTAAAAAAATTGACGATGGTATTAAAGAGTTAGATGATACGATGTCATTGCTTGATACAAAGAGTGGACATTTGGATATGCTTCGACGGATTGGTGAAATCAACGGTATGATTGTCAATTTAAGAGTATAAGAATCGTCTTTATATGTTTTTTAATGAAGAAAGAAGGAAATAAAATGTACGAAAATCTATTTTCGAGTTTATCACAAGTTAAATCAAAATATGAAGAAGGAATTGAGGTAACTGAAAAGATTTTTGATTCCCTAAAAATGAACAATATTAAGGCGCTGCCGCCTTTAACGACTACGCAAACTGAATGTATGTCTGAAATTAAAATATCGAAAGAGAATCTAAGAGATACTTTGAAAAATATAATATTGAAACACAAAATTGATACGGAAGACTACAGAATACATCACATTCTCTATTTATTTACACAAAAACAAAAAGAAGACGTTATTGATTTATCTAGGTTAATTCATACATTGGAAGTCTCATTGCAGAGAGCGTTGTACAGAAATCAAGATATGTTGGCTTCTATTATTAATTCAACGCAAACAGTTGTAGAAGCTGCTATTGATTATAGTGAAAATGAATATAGTGAAAGTCAATTGTTCCTGAATGAAAAATTTTAAAAAGGGAGGTAAAAATAAATGACATTAGGTTTCAATACATCTTTATCTGGTTTATTTGCTGCTCAAAGGGGAATTCAGACCTCGCAGATGAATGTTTCTAATTTAAATACAGAAGGATATGTTCGTCAGAGAATGCAACTTTCTGAAAATGCTTCGGCGGGAGGAGCAGGGATTGAACAAAAAATCGGTTCAGGTGTGCTAGTAGAAAGTATCAAAAGAATGACGGATGCAAATATGCGAAATAACTACAATAATCAAAGTTCGAGAGTAGGATATTACGAACAAATAGAGTCTGTTTTGAATGAAGTAGAAACTGTTATGGGTGATTATTCAATTGGTAAGTTAAGCAATATGATGGGCGGTTTCTTTAATGCTTGGCAAGAAGTATCGAAATTCCCTGAAGAAAGTTCATATCGATATGCATTAGTTGGCGAAACGGCAAAATTCACTCAAAAAATTAATGAAATGGGAAAGGAATTAAGTAGAGTAGAACAGGATACAGTTGGAAATATCGGAGTACAAGTATCTGAAATGAATACCATTTTAAACGGGCTTGCAGAAGTTAATAAGAAGATTAATCAAACCGGTGAATTTGTACCAAATGCGCTTTTAAATGAAAGAGATAGATTAGTTAATAAGTTGTCATCATATGCCGAAATAGAGGTTTCATTTGAAAGTAATAATCCAGAGGCTATTAGTATTAGGTCTGGAGGCGCATATCTTCTTGACAACGAAAAAAGCTATGATATTCGTTTAGTGAACTCGAACAATGAATACTATTTATCAAATGGAACCGCGAGAATTGATATGTCGACTGGTAAATTAAAGGCTAATTTAGACATAGTTGATAATTATATTGGTTCCTACAAAAAACAATTAGACACATTTGCAACGGGACTTATAAAACAAGTAAATGATATTCACAAAACAGGATTTAGCATTAATGGGGATACTGGTATAGACTTTTTTGTGGGAACTGGAAGCAAAGATATTGCAATAAATCCTGCATTGAAAGCTGACCCTAGTAAACTTGCTACTTCAGCTGTAGCTGGTGTAGAAGGTAATACGGACATTGCGAAGCAAATTGGGAATGTCATGAATCAAACTGTTTCAGATAATATGAGTTTTAGAAATTACGTAAACTCTTTTAGTATGGAGATGGCACAAGATTTGAATACAGTATCTAATCAAGTTGCTATTCAAAACGAAGTGCTTACAGGAATTGGAGAGCGAAAAGCTAGTATTGAAGGAGTTAATTTAGAAGAAGAAATGACTAATCTGATGATGTATCAGAAACTATTTACGGCAAATGCTAAGGCGATAAAAGCTATAGACGAAACGTTAGATACAATTTTGAATATTAAACAATAGAATTTTTCTTTTTGTAGGGGGTATCATGATGAGAGTTGCTTCTTTTCATCAATTTAATCTAAACCAATTGAATATTAATCTGATTCAGGAAAAACAAGGTAAACAACAGTTGCAAGTGTCGACGGGGAAAGAATTTTCTAGAGCTAGTGAAAATCCAATAAAAGCTAAACAAGCTGAAATTATTACACAGGCTATGGATAAAGTAGACCAATACCAGAAGAATGTGAATGATGCAAAAGGTATTCTAGAAACAACAGCAACCATTTTGCAAAACACATATCATCTTCTTGAAAATGTAAATACTGAAGTTCTAAAAGCGCAAAACGGTACATATAACCAAGACGATTTAGATACTATCGCTATGGTTATTGATAAAAATATTGAACAGCTAGTTTCAGCAGGAAATACACAACATTTAAATAGATATATTTTTTCAGGTGAAAAAATGTTAACGAAGCCATACGACTTTGATGGAACAAACTTAACATATAACGGAAATGATAATGATGTTAAAATCGGGGTTTCTCCGTATATTGATACTACAGTTATGAACAGCGGTAACAAATTTTTTACAGATACAATTAAAAATCTAGTAACAATGAGAGACCAGATAAAGGCTGGAGATAGAGTGGGATTGGCTGCTAGTTTTAAAACGCACCAAACTAATATGGATGCTGCCTTGAATTCTATAGCTGAAGTTGGTGTGCGTTTAGATGGTTTAAATGTTGTAAATGAGGGATTTATAGCTCAAAAGAATAATTTAGAAGCGAGACGTATGGATGTTGAAGATGTTGATTTTACAAAATTAATGGTTGATATATCTGCAACACAAAGAACATACCAAGCTACTTTAAAAGCGACTACTATGATGTTCGATTCAAGTATTTTGAATTATATGTAATAAAGTTTTATTTTTAAATGAAGAGGTGGAAAAAATGCCAGCAGAATTAACCAGATTTGATAATACTACTCGATTAATGGGAGTAGCTAATACTTTATTTAATACAAATGACCTTGTGGATGCAGAATTACAGATATTAGACGCGCAAGCTAAACCAAAAAGAACTCAAAAAGATTTATTAACACAGGAGCAAACTGTTTGGAAGAATTTTAAAACAGATTTTGGTAGTCTAACAAGTAAATTTTCAGATTTAAGATTTTATAAGACGAGTCAAAAAGATATTTCTTATACAAAAGAGGGAGTAGTCTCTTTCAAAGCAGGAGCAACTGCCCAATCAGGGGATTATGTTATAAAAGTTAATGCTTTGGCTGCAAAACATCAAATTGCAGGCTCAGATATGGGGGCTACTGATAAAGCCTTAGGTATTGATGATACGATTAAGATAAAAGATAAGGATTTAAAAATTACAGATACTATGACTCTTAGAGATGTTGTTAATGCTATTAATGGAGGGAATTATGGAACTTCCGCTTCCATTATATCTAATAGATTGGTGCTGACATCAAAAGATTCTGGTGCTAAAAATTCGTTAGAATTTAGTGATGGAGCCAATGGTGCACTAAAGACATTAGGGATTTTGAATGCAGATGACTCCATTAAAAATGAGTTAAGTAAGGGACAAGATGCTGAATATGTTATCAATGGTATTGAGTCAACTAGTCCAACTAATACCATTACAAATGCAGTTGATGGATTTACAATAGATTTAAAAAATACTTCTAATGAAGAAATTAGAATTTCAGTACAAAATAACAAGACGGATGCTGTAAAAGCGATTGAAGATATGGTTACTGCTTACAATAAATCAATAAACCAATTTAAAAGTTATACGGATAAGGGCACATTCTTGCAGGGGCAGTCGATTCCGCTAAATATAAGAAGAGAAATGACGCAAATAAGTAACTTTTCTTCTAAAGATGGAGAGCATTTGTTCAATTATGGTATCCAAGTTGATGGGGTTTTGAAAGATGGAACGTTAAAATTAGATAAAACAAAACTTGAAAAAATGTATACTGATGACCCAGAAAAATTTGAAAATATGTTTTTTGGACAAAATGGATTAGGAAAATTCATGGAAGAAAAAATGCTTAAATTCACGGGAGAAACAGGTACAATTAATGGGAAAATTAATGGATTGCAAAAAAGCATTGATACTATTACTAAGGATTTAAAACAATTTGATGTTTATTATGCAAATCAAAAAGATTCGATTTTAAAAAAATATAGTCAATTTGAAAAGACCTTAGCGGGATTAAATTCAACAATGGAATATATGAAGGCTCAAATGTCAGCACTTACAGGTTCTGATAAATAACGAAAGGGGAATAACTAATGGAAGGGTATAAAAAATACATGGAAGATGAGATTATGACAAATCATCCAGTAGAAAATACTATTCTAATGTATGAAAATTGTATTAAAAGGCTTAGAGTTGTTAAAAAATATTATCAGGATTTTAAATTTTCTCAGGCAGATGAAGAATTAGAAAGAGTAGAACAAATTTTAGCAGAACTAAAAATGCAAGTAAATGAATCAGTTGATTTGGAATTAGCGAAAAATTTATATGGATTGTATGACTATATCTTAGCTGAATTATTTAAAATTCATAAATTAAGAATTATTGAACCTATTGCTAATATAGAAGGTATATTGAAAGATTTAATTGAAGGTTTTAGAGGAGCAATGAAAAATGCAGAGTAAAAGTGAAGTTTTATCCGAGTTTTTAAAAAGTTTACGTAGTTCGTTTGAGAAGGAAGATATGAATCAATTTAATGAACATTTAATAGAATTCAATGAATGGTTAAAAGGTTTGAATGAAGAAGAAAAAATTGAAATAATGCCAATTGGAATGCGTGAAATTGACTTAATAATGAATGAAGTGGAAGATAAAAAACAAATGTATGAAGAAATTGCTTTTGACCAAACGAAAAAGCACGGAGCGAATCAAAAATATAGTCAATATTAATTGGAACAGAGAGGGTGAGAAGTGGTTTGCAATCAATTTTACTGGTTTTTCTAAAACTATCAGGAATTCTTTTGTTTGCTATTTTAAATCAAATTTTCATATCAATGTTGTATAAAAAGGGATTAAGTTTCAAAACAAAATTATTTTCAATTATAGGATTAGTAATTGTAAATGTAGTTATAATCTTTTTCATGTACAGTGACATGGGAAAAATAATGTTTTTACTTCCGGTAATTGTTTTAGGACCTTCTTATCCTCTGATTTTCGATAGAAAAAAGAATAACAAAAAAGATTGTTAAATGTAATTGAGAAAGAAACCTACTAAATTTAAATAATTTAGTAGGTTTCTTTTGTTTGCATATCTTTTGAAAGTTTGTAGGGTTTTAGTGATTCGCGGTAAAAAGAAAAAAGAGAAAATGAATTTATTCTGAAAAGAGAGGATTTTATGAGTTACGTAGATGACCTTAGTGGAGTAATGAGTTACTCTGTGAGAAAAAGAGAAACGATATCAAATAATATTTCAAATCAAACTACCCCGAATTATAAGGCACAAGTAGTACGATGGAATGATGCATTAGAAGGCGATGCGAATAGTTTAAAAGTTACAAATGAGGGACATATTCCATTAAACCAAAATGGAGAGAAATTCACTATTCAAAGTGATAATGAAACAGAGGTTAGGTCTGATGGGAATAGTGTTGATTTAAATAAAGAAATTGTAGAAATGATGAAAAATAACCAAATTTTTTCACTTTCTTTAAATGCACTAAATAGTTATTACGAATCTATGGGTGCGGCAAGAGGTAAATAGTGTTTTTTCCTTTAAGGGGGCTAACTTATGTTTAATAGTATCGATATTTCTGGTTCTGGTATGGCGATGTCAAAAAGATGGATGGAAGTCACTAGTAATAATATAGCTAATATTAATACTACCAGAGGTACAGACGGAAACCCATACAGAAGACAAACGGTTGTATTAGAAGAACGAACAAAATTTGAAAGTTTCCTTGATAGAGAAGTAGGAAATGGTGTTCAAATAAAGGAAATTGCACAAGATAAAACGGAAGATTTAATATACAATCCAGAACATCCAGATGCAATGAAAAATGGCTATGTAAGAATGCCAAAAATTAATCTAACAGCTGAGATGACGAATATGTTGGCAGCACAAAGAACATATGAGGCAAATGCTTCTGCATTTTCAGCAAACAAAAAAATGATGGAAAAGGAACTGGAAATTGGTAAGTAATCAAAATCAAAATCAAAGGGGGATAGGTAGTTAACTACCGATATCAATGATAGTAAATAATATTGGGAATCAAATTAATAGCACCTTATCTTTAAGTGGCGATAAAGCAGTATCTAAGGAGAATAAACTTAGTTTCGAAAACATGCTAAATACTGTTAGTTCGATAGAAGCAAATCAAGTTAATACAAAGGCATCTGTTTATAATATGCTGACTACTGGAGAAGGAGATACACATGAGGCGATGATTGCAATGCAAAAAGCAGCTTCACAAATTAAAACAGCATCTGTTGTTAGAGATAAATTTCTTGAAAGCTATAACGCCATCATGAATATGCAAATCTAATATGGATGGAAGTGTGAAAAATGGAAAATAAGAATTTTATGAATAAGTTAAAGGAGTTTGGTGGTAAATATAAGGGAATAATCATCGGGTTAGTAATTGTTATATTTGCTATTTATACTTATATTAGCTTAAAGCCGGATGGATATGAAAAATTATATTCAAGTTTATCAGATGAAGATAAACAATCAATAGTTGTAGAGCTATCCAAACGGGGTGTTGATTACAAAATTGATGATGCAACAAAAACAATCTCTGTGAAGAAAGAAAATGTGTCATGGGTTCGTCAAGAAATGAGTGATATTGGACTTCCTAGTAGTCAATCAGGTGCACAAGGCTATGATATATTTATGGAAAGTTCTCTTGGTAGTACGAAAAAAGATTTAGAGCTAAGAGAGTTAAAAGCTCGAAAAGGACAATTAGAACTAGAATTGGTTCGTAGTTTTCCTTTTATTGACGAAGCTACAGTCAATCTAACGATTCCTGAACAAACAAGTTTGTTTGAAAAAGAAGATAAAAAAGGAACGGCGTCGGTTACTCTAGGGTTTAAAAGAGGTTCTGATGTTACTAAACAGCAGCTGCTAGGCATACAAAACATGGTTAGTTCAGCGATTCCAGGCGTTGCACCTGAAGATGTGAAAGTAATAGACAACAAAAAAGGGATTATTTCTGATTCAATTTTAGAAGAAAATAATTTGGGTTCTAGTCAATATGAAAAACAAATGACTATTCAGAAAGAAGCAGAAAATGGCATTCATGATGATATTAAACGTTCTCTTTCAAGCTTGTTTGGATATGATAATGTTCAAATCAATGTAAAGGTTGCTATTAATTTTGATGATATTTTGCGAAAAAGTGAAAACTTCGATAATAAAGGTGTGCTAAGAAGTCGAAATAAACAAGCAGAAGACACTGCAAAAATTGATGGAATAACTAATCCTGAAGCGGGAATAGATGCAAATGGGGAAGTTGTTGGATATGACGTAAATTCAAAAAATGGAAAAGTTGTGTATAAACAAAAAAAGGAAAATACCACTGAAAACTATGAAATATCTAAAACAATTGAAACAGTAAAGAAAAATCCAGAATTAACAAATACGAATATTGTAGTTTGGGTAAATCAAGCCGCATTAAAGCAGAGACAGATAAATGTTAATCAATTTAGACAAGCAGTTGGTATTGCAGCAGGATTAAAATATAATCAGCCAACGGATTCTTTTGACAATGGACAAGTAAGTGTTCTTTTCTTGGATTTTCAACCTAAAGATAAAGTAGAGGTAAAAAAACCAGTAGAACAGAAAGGTTTGGGAGCTTTTCTTAGTAAATATGGTTTATTTGTAGGTATTGGCTTAGTGATTCTATTAGCGGTAGTCGGTGTTGTACTATTTTTACTAAATAAGAAAAAGAAACAAGAAGAAGCTGAAACTATTGCTGCAATGGCAAGACAAAGAGAACCGGAAACGCTGGAACAAAATGGATTAGAAGCAGAAACTCAAAGTGAGGGTATACATATAGTATTCGACGACGAAGATTCTGAATCTGAAGAACAAAAACAAATCAGAATCAAGAAAGAAGTTAGACACAAAGAATTAAGCGAACAAGTAGTTCAGTTGAGCGATGAATATCCTACAGAATCTGCTGAATACATAAAAAAACTACTAAAAGAAAGGAAGTAGTTAAGTATGGAAAATGAAAATACAGAAAAAAAAGAATTGCCATCGCGGGTAAGAGCCGCGATGTTAATTCGTATGTTCAGAACTGAAACTTCTCAAAAAATTATACAAGAATTAAATAAAGAGGAACAAGAAATACTAGCTCAAGAACTAGGTAAACCTGGGGATTATACAAAGGATGAATACAATGAAGTAATGGCTGAGTTTTTATTCTATTTCGGAAGTAGAAACATTGGAACAATAGGAAATGGAATTGATTACTTAAGAAATCTATTTAAGCATATGGACGAAAAGGATTTCCAAAAGATGTTAGGACGTGTCTATTATGATGTAGATAATCCATTTGAATTCTTAAAGAAAGTGAAAGATGTTGAACCTTTAATTACAGCATTAGGAAAAGAAGACCCTCAAACAATTGCTCTTGTTTGTAATCACATGGACGCTAAAATGGCTGGAGAATTACTTCAAACTCTGCCGGAAGAAAGAATGATAGAAACGTTTATTGCCTTGGCTAAATTAGAACAGGTAGACAGTGAGTTAATATTTAAAATTGGTAAACTTGTAGAAAATCAACTAAATAAAATGAGCATGGGAGATTCTAATCAACAAGAGGGATTAAAATCTGTTGTTAATATTCTAAATAATGTACCTCGCGGTATTGAAAAAGTCGTATTAGAACGACTAGAAGTTGTTGATAAACCGTTGTCAGTTACAATCAAAGAAAATCTATTTACATTTGATGACCTGAAAACATTGGATAGTCTAACTTTACAAAAAATATTAAACGAAGTTCCGGATATAGGAACATTGGCGAAAGCTATGAAGTTAGCCCCAGAAGAATTAAAAGAAAAATTATTGCAGTCTATGTCTGAAGGTAGAAGAGACATGGTTAGGGATGAATTGGATGGAATGGGACCTGTAAAACTTAAAGATGTTGAAAAAGCGCAGCAAGATATTGCTACTCTTGTAAAACGTCTTGAGAGAGAAGAGAAAATTCAAATAGCTAGAGGTGATGAAGATGTCATCTTATAAAAATGGAAGTGGTAACAGAATTCCCCGTGATTCTGTTACCCTTTCCAATGAATTGTACAGAATAAAAATAGAGGATGTAATTGGAGAAGAATTTTTAACAAATGAAGAAAAAGAAGAACGAGTAAAAAAGAGTGATTTACAATTAAAGGAGGAAGAGTTAAGAGATTATGAAGAAAAATTAAAAGAACATGAACAAAAGTTACAAATGGAATTAGAGAAATTTGAAACAGAAAAAATGGAATTACTAGAAAGAATTCAAAAAGAAGAAGAAAAATATGAAAGAAAAAAAAGACAAGAATACTATGATATAAGGGAATTCATGTGGGAAAATGCAATAAAACTTTCTGAAGAAATAGTTGGTCAAAAAATTAGAACAGAAGATTTCTCAATGCCAGAAATGTTCAAAGGTTTAATAAAAAAACTTCCCATTGCTTTTGAAGAACTTACAATTACGGTTCATCCTGAAACGTTAGAATGTATAAAAAAGGATAATTCCAAAGAAAGTTGGATGTTGGAAAATATTAATTGGAAGTTAGATTATAAGCTAGAAATTGGTGAATTTATGGTAGAAGAAGAAAATGAATACTATGATTATCGATTTTCTTCCATATTCAATAAAATAAAAGGGGATATTCGTAATTTAAACCAACAAATTAGAAGAGAGGGAGAATAATGATGAATTTTCAAAAAGAAAATGAATATTGGAGAGGAATTGTAGATTCTTCTTCTCTTTTTTTAAGAAGAGGAAAAATACATACAATTAAAGAACAATATTATGTTTCAAAAGGTCCGAAAGCAAAAATTGGTGACATATGCTTAGTTGGAGATAATAAAATTATGTGTGAGGTAGTAGCAATTGATAGAGAAAACAACATATTGCTGCCTTTTAATGTGGGAGAAAAAGTTGAAAATGGTGATTGGGTAGAAATTATATCAGATATGGTTTATGTGCCTGAACCATCTTATATTTTAGGGAAAGTTTTGAACGCGAATGGAGAAGTAATTAATAATCCTGGAAACTATCCATTACAAGAAATATCATTAGAAAGTCCTCCAATCAATGCGTTTGAACGGGAGGAAATAACGGATGTAATGGTTACTGGAATAAAAGCAATCGATGGTATGACGACCATAGGCGTAGGTCAAAAAATAGGAATTTTTGCTGGTTCTGGTGTAGGTAAATCGACTCTTTTGGGGATGATAGCAAAAAATGCAGAAGCCGATGTAAATGTAATAGGTCTAGTTGGAGAACGTGGTCGTGAGGTAAAAGATTTTATTCGTAAGGAGTTAGGAGAAGAAGGGTTAAAAAGAAGTGTGCTAGTAGTAGCAACTTCAGATGAAAGCAGATTAATGCAATTAAGATGCGCAAAATTAGCTACATCAATTGCAGAAAAATTTAGGGATGAAGGAAAAAATGTTCTACTTATGATGGACTCGGTTACTCGTTTTGCTGATGCAAGGCGTGACCTAGATATAGCAACTAAAGATTTCCCTGTAGGAGGAAAGACCTTATCTATGGGTGATTATATGAAAAAGTTGCTTGAACGTTCTGGAAAAACTAAGAAAGGTTCAATTACAGGGATATATACAGTATTGGTAGATGGAGATGATGAAAATGGTCCAGTTCCTGATTTAGCTAGGGGTATATTAGATGGGCATATTATTTTAAGTAGGGATTTAGCCACTGCTGCTCATTATCCAGCAATCTCTGTTTTGGGTTCAGTCAGTCGTATTATGGAAGACATTGTTGATGAGGAACATTGGAATATAGCGAATAGAACAAGATACTTGTTGTCCCTTTATAGAGATAATGAGACATTCTTTAAATTAGGTACAATTAAAGAAACACCAGATAATATCCATATTTTCGAAGCTAAGAATAAAACAGAAGGAATAAACCAAGTATTGAAACAAGGAAGACATGATGCGGTGAATTTTGAAGATACTGTGCAGCTGTTTAAGGAGAAAATATAATGAAATATTGGAATAGATACTTGTCTGCATTATGTATTATTTACGTATTTATTTTATATTATTGCGAATTGAGAATTGATGCAGGCATGGTATTTGTTCTAATTATAGGCACTTGTTTGTTCTTTGTTCCTAAAATAAAAAAGAAACAAATGTTATGGAGAATTTTAAAGATATGTTTGGCGATGGGCTTAGTTCTAATGTTGATTTTTGAAAGTTTAATTTTTCTAGAATCAAGAAATGATGTTATTAAGGATAAAATTGATTTTGTAGTAGTATTAGGGTGTGGATTAAGAGATGGTTCACCATCTGAAATGCTAAAAGATAGATTGAATAAAGTTATTCCGTTCTTGGAGAAAAACACCAAAACAAAGGTGGTTGTAAGTGGTGGAATTGGAATAGGCGAAGTTCAATCAGAAGCACAGGTAATGGAAAAATATTTAATAGCTCATGGCATAGAAAAAGAAAGAATTATTAAAGAAGAAAAGGCAACTAGTACATATGAAAATTTAGTGTTTAGTAAAGATATTTTGATAAAAAGAGCATATGATTATCAAAATAAACATGTTTTAATCGTAACAAGTGATTTTCATATGTTTAGAAGCAAATTAATAGCTAAAAGGCTAGAATTTAATACTTTTGGATTAGTATCTAGAACACCTATTATAAACATTGTACAAGCTCATTTAAGGGAATATCTAGCCATTACAAACTCTTATTTTTTTAATAAATAAAACAAGAATTATTATTTAAGGTGAATGTTAAAATAACATTTGCCTTTTTTTATGCAATGTAAGTGAGTGGGAATATGAAAGAAAATGTTTATAATGCAATAAAACTTAAATTAGAGCAAGAGAAAATGGAAGTAGAAGAAGAATTAACGGTGTTACAAGCAAAAAAATATGAATTAAATAACCGTAAAAGTGTGGAAGAAAATAAATTAAGTGCATCTACAAAAATTTTAAAAGAAAAAAAGACTGTAAGAGCAGGAATGTTAACACAAAGATTTAATTCGGATTTTGTAAAACAATGTGAAAAAGAGATAAAAATAATTGATAGCTATATTCAAAAACAAAATATTGAATTGGAGAAAATAAAGGAACAAGAAAAGTATGTAGATGGTATGTTTCAACAAAAGTTGAAAGAAAAAGAAAAACAGGAGAGAAGAAAAGAAGAGGAGATGCTATTTGAATATAAAAAATGGTTGGATTTTTCTTAAGTAAGGGGGAAGGAGTTTTACTCCAATTACTATGAATATAACAGCATTATTGAACGTGCTACCTAATAATACCAATGGGGTGAGTAACACTTTAAAAGAAGAAAATGTTTCTAGTCCTAGAACGAACAAAGGTGAAGAAACGTTTTCAAATATATTAAACAAAGACAATTTAAAGAAAAAAACAGTAACACAAACAAAAAATGAAACAAGTAAAGATGAGAAGACAAAGGCGACTGACATTAAAGAAGAAGGTGCCCAAAAAGCTAATGTTAAAGAAACTAATGCAAAAGAAACGGATACTAAGGACAATGGTGTTAAAGAAACTAATGTTAAAAAAACTAACGAAAAAGAAACTAGTGCAAAGGAAACGGATACTAAGGATAATAATGTTAAAGAAACTAATGCAAAAGAAATTGATATTAAAAAAATTGATATTAAGAAAGATGAAATTCAAAAAGTTGATAATAGTGCGGAAAAGATAGAAGAACTTAATATTAAAGAGGACTTAGAAATCAAAGGGGATTTAAAAAACGGAGAAGACGTAACATTAGATGACAAAGAGTTATTCTTTAAAAATAATCCGGGTTTTAAAATTGATATTAATAATAAAGCAAAGAGTATTTCTGATAAAACAGAGCATTTATCAAAAGTGGACTTTGAAAATTTAGAATTAAATGCTAAGGAACTTGTTGAATTGTTACAAAATATAGCTGAAAAAGTTTTAAATAAACAAGAAACTGAAAAAATAACAACACCAGATTCAGAAAAATTAGTGGAAAAGACGAAAGATTTATTAGAAATACTTAAAGACTTGCAAAATGTTTTAAGTCAAGGAGAACAACCTAATCAATTAATGAACAACCTAAATAAATTAATAGAAAGCGTAAGTGAGTTCAAGAATAATATAGGCGGTATAGAAGATTTTAAAAATTTAAAAGAAATAGGTACTGTTTTAAGTGATATTAAAAATGAAACATGGGAAATAGGAAAAGATATTATGAATAATGAAGAATTAAAACCTATGTTCACTAAGTTTTTAAACAAAATAAATGAATTAGAAGATGCCATTGTTAATATAACAAAAGATAAAACTTCTAATATTAAATTAGAAGTTATTGATATCATGAAAAGCGAATCACCAAGTAATGAAAAAGCCGAAAAACAAAACGAAATAGATGGAAACAGTACATTCAATGAGATTGAAGTAGAAAAAAACACGCCTACAAATAATGTAGAAAATAACATTACAATAAATAGAGTTGAACATAATGCGATTGATAAAAATATAAAAGCAGAAAAGCCAATGGAACTTAATCTTGAACAGTTAAAACAAAAAGTTCATGATAAATTCGAACAAATCCAGAAAATGATTGTAACTAAAGATAAAATGTTTGTGCAATTAATTCCAAAAAATTTAGGTAATGTGGAGATGTTATTTAAAAAGACTTCGGAAGGTATAGAATTAACTATCGAAACGGAAGGGAAAAGAACGAAGCATAAGTTAGAGATGTTATTTGATGATATGAAAAAGGATTTTAAAGAAAGAAATCTAGAGTTAAACTTTGTTTTTAAAGAAAAACCAAAAGAAGAAAAAGAAGAAAACTCAGAAAGAAAAAATGAATATAGGCAGAAAGAACGAAATGTAGAAAATGAAAATGAGCCTGAAGAGGTTTTCGAAGAAATTATGGAACGTGTATTGAGAGGTGAATAATTTGGAAGTTAACAGTCCCACAGTCACTCCTACGGTTACTCAAACAAATAACGTTAATGCAACAACTAATGCAACAACTAAAGCAGCAGCAGAACGAGGAGTAATGAATAAAGATGATTTTCTAAAATTGTTTTTAGCTAGTTTACAATATCAAGACCCTATGAGTCCTATGGAATCAAAAGATATGATGGCTCAAATGAGTCAATTGACAATGGTTGAGCAAATCACAAATTTAGGGAAAGTTGTAGATAATCTTAAAGCAGCAGTACAAAAAAATCCATTAGAGCAAGGTATGGGGTTTTTAGGGAAAGAAATAACAGGGATGACAACAGAAGGTGAACTGGTGGAAGGAAAAGTTAACCAAGTTCAAGTATATAAAGGTGTGCTTGAACTTATCGTTAATAACAAACCTATTGAAATAGGGAATATTGCTAGAGTAGCAAATTATCCAATGGATAAACCGGTAGATAAACCAGAAGAAAAGCCAGTGGATAAACCAGTGGATAAACCAGTGGATAAGCCGGTAGATAAACCAGTAGATGCAGATAAACAGACACCCGTAGAAAGTAATAAATAGTTTTATTTTTGTTTTTTAGTATATAAGGAGAGTGGAACGACAATGATTCGTTCATTATCAGTTGGTGTTACAGGATTAAAAACTTTTCAAGAAGCTCTTGCGATTACATCTAATAATATTGCAAACTCCCAAACAGTGGGACATAAAGGTCAAAAAGCTAGTTTTGAGGATTTAGTTTATTTTCAATCTAGACCGGGTTCAAAAAGCACAGATAAATTTGCTGGTGTAAACCCTAATGATATTGGTAGTGGTGTAAAACTGTCAGGTGTTAAAACTAATTTAGCACAAGGAGCTATTAATAATACAGGTGGAAAAACAGATGTAGCAATTGAGGGAAATGGATATTTCATGGTTGGTAATGCCAATGGAGATGACGTTTTATATACAAGAAAAGGTTCGTTTTTGGCTGATAAGTATTTGACAACAGAAGGTGGTCAATATGTATTAGGATGGGGAGTTAATCCTATGACAGGAAAATTAGATACAACTACCGTTCCTAAAAGAATAGAAATTCCTATGGACCAAGTAATTCCAGGGGAGGCTACTACGAAATCTACAATAAAAGGGAATATTAATTACGATACACCAATTGGAGAATCGGTGAGAACACAATTTCCAGCATATGATGCAATGGGTAAAAGAACAGATGTTACTGTAGAATATGTAAAGACTGGAAATAATACATTTAAATATGTTGCAATGCCTTCCGATATTAAACAAACACCATCAATAAAAAATGCAATGCTTAATATTAAAGGTAATGCAGGTGACTTAATTCCGGGAGATTATAAAGTAGACCTTCAACAAGTAGCCGGAAATCAAGTTAAAATTACAATTACACCACCAGCAGGAAGTCCAATAGGTCCAATTACACAAACTGTGAGTGATATAGACCAAACTGTTACTTTGAAAAACGGTACAAATGATTTTATGACTCTTGATTTAAAAAAGATGAAATCAGCTAATGATTCTACTGTGGTTACAATCGGAGAAACAGGTGATGTTGCTTTCGATATGACTGGTAAAGTTTCTAGTATTACTAATTTTGGAAACGATGCGGTTCCTACTATTTCGTATGTTTCACCAGCTTCTGGGCAAAAAGTAAATATAGAATTAACAATGAACAATTTAACTTTGTATGCAACAGAAAATGGTTTAAGAACAGAAGGTGTAGATGGTAAAGCGGCAGCAATGATTAAAGATTTTAGTGTTACTGATGACGGGATTGTTGTAGGTCAGTATAGTGATGGTTCTATTAAAGAATTAGGACAAATTGCGGTAGCTGTCTTTGATAATCCTCAAGGATTAACTCGTGTAGGTGCTAGTGAATATGCACAAACTCCAGCTTCTGGAGAACCTGGAATTGCTCGCTCTGGTGATGTTGGAGCAGGAAGAATCCGAGCAAATTCTTTAGAAAATTCAAATGTAGATTTGTCACAAGAATTTGTAGATTTAATGATTTATCAAAAAGCATTTCAATCTAACACAAAAATAATACAAGTTTCGGACCAAGTTATAGATGGAATTGTTAATTTGATTCGATAAAACAGGGGGGATTTCCCCTGTTTTTTATTATGAAATTATATAAAAAAAGATAGAAAATAAGATTAGAAAAAGATTTTTATAAATCTTGTTGAAATTTATTAAGAGAAAAAAGAAAAGCGAGAGGTGAAAGTAATGAATATAGAAGAAAAACACAAGTTTTTTAATGAGCTTGGATTTTTTACATTATGTAATGCTGCGCCGGCATTGGGAAGATTTTTAAAAGATACTATCATGATTTCTTCTCCTAAGACAGAACTAGTTAGTATGGCGGATATTGAAAAGGAAATTAAAGATTTAGTATATACAACGGTTGTATTTAACGGTGGGGAAATTGGAGAAACACACGTATTTTTAACTGAAAAAGATGCAATGTGTTTAGCTAAGTACGTAATTAAAAAGAGATTAAATTCAGAAAAAGATGTTGAGGAATGGGATGAACTTTCCATTAATGCAGTTGAAGAGGTAATGAATATACTAGGTGGAAATATGACTGAAATTTTAACTGTAGTTTTTGGTAAAGGAGTCATAATTGATGTACCAGAATTAAAGTATGGTAAAGATAGTGTCGAGTTATATCCAAAAGATGAGGAATTAGTTTTAAATACTTTTACAATGCATCTTGGTACAGGAGAAAAAATAAAGATGAAAGAAATAGCAAAAGCATCTTATTACAAAGAACTTGTAAATCAATTAAGGAATAGGGTGTGAATGATGAAAACTAGAGATGAAATACCGTTAACGGTTAGTTTTGAATTAGGTAATACTAAAAAAAGTATTAAAGATTTATTAAACATCTCAAAAGGAACAACGTATCGCCTAGAAAATTCAAAAAAAGATATTGTAACTATCAAAATTGGAAAAGAAAAAATTGGAGAAGGAAATATATTTATTCGCGGAGGAAAAATGTACGTTGAAATAGTGAAATTAGGAGAAGAGGGGGAAAATAAGTGAATAAGAAAAAGATTTTAATTGTAGATGATGCCATTTACATGAGGGCGGTTTTGAAAGATTTATTAGAAAAAAACGGATATGAAATTATAGGTATGGCAAAAAACGGTGAAATGGGAGTACAAATGTATGAGCAATTATACATTTCAGGAGATAAACCAGACCTGGTATTAATGGATATAACCATGAAAAAGAAAAATGGGATTGAAGCCCTTAAAGAAATAAAACAAATTGATGCAATGAGCAAAGTTGTAATGGTTAGTTCGGTAGGAGCAAAAGATTCTTTGGTAGAAGCAATTCAAGCAGGTGCCAAATATTTTATAAAAAAACCTTTTGAAGATGATGAACTCTTAATTACAGTGAAAAAAGCCATAGCAAGCAATTAATACAGAAACATAAAAAGGAGGTAAAAATTTGAGTAATGATAAATTATCCCAAAATGAGATAGATGCTTTGATATCGTCTTTTCAAACAGGTGGAGAAGATGCTATTGAAATGGATAATTCTAAATATAAAGCTTATGATTTCAATAGACCGGAAAAATTCAGTATTGATAATCTACAAAGTATTGAAAGAATCGCGAATACAATTTCGAAGAGTGTGTCACAATCATTAACTGCAAGATTAAGGACTCCTATTAATGTTGATTTTTCAGGAGTTGAGCAGGTAGCATTTGTAGCAGATTATGCAGATACCATGACCAAAGATTATTATGGTTTCTTTATAACAAGTTTAGGACATCCAGATTTGCATGAAATAGTAGTGGAAATAGATTTAGCTTTAATCATGGCTATTCATAAAAGATGGTTAGGAAATGAACTACCAAAAACATTAGGAGAAAGAATACCATTAACTGATATCGAACAATTAACGGCAGTGAAACTTTTAGAAAGCGTTATTTATGAAAACCTAGAAACAGCTTTTGATAGTGTTGCGCCAATAAGTCCAAAATTCATTGCATATCAAACGGATTCAACATTGTTAAAAATAACTTCTGGAACAGATATGGTTGCACTTGTTAATTTGACTGTTAGCAATGAACATTGGCAGTCCACTATAAGGTTGGTGATTCCATATGAATCTGTAGAGCCAATCATTGATAAATTAACTGTTGAGAACATTATGGAGTTTTCTCATAATAAGAAAAAAAATAATTATAGAGAGGATATTGAAAAAGGTTTAAAAAATGTAGTAGAAGATATTTATGTTAATGTCGGTGAGACTACGATGACTGTAAGTGAACTTGCAGAAATTGAAGTAGGGGATTTCTTGAGATTTGATAATAAAGTCACAGAACCGGTTAAAGGTTATGCCGCTGGCGTACATAAATTTAATTGTTTAATAGGAAAAGATAGAAGTAAAAAAGCTTTTCGTTTTCTGAATTACACGGAAGAGGAAGAAGAGATAGCAGATAAAGTGCAAGAAGCTTAAAACGAAGATTAAAAGGAGTGATAATATTGGAAAGAAAACCAGAAATTTTTTCAGTTGAATTTGAAGACTTTTCAGGTTCAGCAAGTCAGAAATTAGGTAATATCCAAAATGATATTGCGAAGCTGGCAGACCTAAAATTGAAGGTTATCGCTCAATTAGGAACAAGCAAGTCGAATATAGGAGAAGTGTCCAAATATAAGGTTGGGGATTATATAGAAGTAGACCGAATGGCAGGACACACAGTTAATATCTACGTAGGAGAAGAAAAAATCGCTATTGGAGAAGTAATACTAATGGACAAAAATTTTGGATTGAGGGTTACAGAGGTAATTTCTAAAAAAGGCGAGTTTTTGAAAAATATAAGTAAGAATGGAGAGATAGAATAAAATGTTTTGGTCTCTATTTCAAATGATAATAGTTTTTGGTGCAATGGGAGCTGGAATTTATTATTTTGTAAAAAAAATGAAAACAAATCAGTTTAACAAAATTGGAGATAGCGGGAAAATTAAAGTTATTGATGGAATTAATTTAACTTATCAAACATCTTCTTACTTATTGGACGTAGATGGACAACTTGTTTTTGTGGTTATTGGACCTAATGGAATAAATACTACTCCATTGAAAGAAAAACGTTTTGAAGAATTGATGAATTCTGGATTTGAAAAAACTATGGAAAAGGAAGAAAACGAGTATGATAATGAAAATGAGTAAATATAGAATAATCACACTTTTGGTGGCTATATTTGCTCTCTTTCTTTTCGGACAAGAAGCATATGCAGAAACAGTTCCAAGTGTGCACTCTGCCTCTAACTCACTTAATGATGGATTTATAGATATTAAAATTGGTAGTGAGGAAAAAGGTGGGGACCCTGTTGTAAAAATGCTCCTAATGGTTTTCCTTATGTCAATAGGACCTTCATTGGTAATTATGTTTACACATTTCACCTATGTAGTTATTGTTTTAAGTATGACTAGACAAGCATTAGGAACAATGAACATACCGCCTAACCAAGTTCTTATTGGTTTGGCAATTTTTATCTCAGCTTATATAATGTTCCCAGTTTTAAATCAGGTTTATAAAGAAGCCTGGGTTCCCTTAGAAAAAAATAAAATTGAAACAGTAGAAGCGTTAAAAATTGCTGAGAAACCATTAAAAAAATATATGCTAGACAATACATATGAAAAAGATTTATCAATGATGATGAAAATAAGAGGGGATAAAAAACCTACCAGTTATAAAGATGTCTCTATACTAGCAGCTGTACCAGCTTTTAGTTTGACTCAAATTCAAAAAGGTTTATTTACCGGTATGATGATATACTGGACATTCATATTTATTGATATGATTATTGGTGGATTGTTAATGTACATGGGTATGATGATGCTACCTCCTATGATTATAAGTTTACCTATTAAAATATTGATTTTCATTTATCTAGGTGGATACTCAAAAATTACAGAGATTATTTTCAAAACTGTTCAAGTGAGCTCATAGCTAAGTCTATGAGCTCTTTTTTTATAAAGAGAAAATTATAAAAATAAAATGATTAGGAAAAAAGGAAAAAAAGAAAAAAACAGTTACAAGAGGTGAGATTTATGGATGAAACCCTGTTTATAGAATTATTTAGACAGTATTTTTACAAGGCTTTTGAAATTATGACGCCAGCATTGATATCGAGTTTGGTTATTGTTTTAGTAGTAGCGGTTCTAATGACTGTTATGAGTATTCAGGAACAAACACTTACTTTTTTACCTAAATTAGTTGGTTTTGTATTGGTCTTAGCTGTAATGGGTCCTTGGATGTTTGATTCCCTTGTTACACTAATAGCAGATACCTGGGATAGGATTCCTTCGCTATTATGAATCTAGGGGATAATCTAACAGTAATTATTTGCGCATTTGCGAGGATATCGGCATTTTTGTTTATGATACCTTTGCTTTCCGGAAAAATGATACCTAGAATGGCAAAAATAGTTCTGTCCGTTGGTTTGTCTCTAGCTGTTGTTGGAAGGGTGGAAGTCAGTACGTTTCAAAGTGAATTTGAATTAATAGGATACATTATAATGCAGGTCATTATTGGTGTTACATTGGCTAAAATCGTAGAAATGCTTATGGTGATACCAACAATAGCAGGTTCAATAATGGATATGGAAATGGGATTTTCATCAGTAAGCTTATATGACCCTACAACAAAGCAAAACAATACTATTTTAGGTGTTATGTTAAATATCATGTTTGTTGTTAGTTTTATTTCATTAGGTGGAATACAAAGTTTAATAATGACTATTGTGCGCTCATTTGAATTAACAGAAACATTAATGTTCTTGGGAAAAAAAGAATTTTTAGAACTTGTTACTTCAATTTTCGGTTATATGCTATCATCTGCGGTGCAAATTGCTTTACCAATTATGGGTGCCATGTTTGTTGTGAATTTTGTAATGTTAATTATCGGTAAAACAGCTCCACAGACACAAATATTAACAAATATGTTTCCTATTAAAATAGGTGCAGGTATTCTCTTTTTAGCAATAACAATACCAATAATGGGAGATGTTTTTCAACATCTTTCAGAAAAAGTAATTGAAGAGTTTATTCATTCTTTCAATTATATGTTTAAAAAGTAAATTTATAAGGGGGGATAATAGTTGGCTAAGGATGCAAAAACCGAGAAAGCCACCCCTAGGAAAAGGCGGTTAGAGAGAGAACAAGGTAACTTGGCTCGAAGTAAAGAAATGGGAACGTTTTTAACGTTACTATCCTTTGCAATACTGTTGTTTGTATTTGGTAGTAAATTAGCCAAAGACATGCTAGATTTAGTTTCCTCTCTATACAATATGATAATGACTGGCGCTAAAGCGCCAGATTTGATTATTGGTGGGTTTAAGCAAGTATTTTTCACATTGATTCCTGTTTTTGTATTGGGTACATTATTTTATATTATCAATTATGTTTTGCAAGTAAAATTTCTTTTTTCTTTTAAAATTATTAAGCCTAATTTTAAGAAACTAGTTAATTTTAAAGGTTACTTTGGGGAATTATTTTCAAGGAAGAAGGTCATAGAGGTACTTCGAAATTTTGCGATGCTTATACTGTTCGTAGTTATAGCTTACTATGTTTTAAAAGGAAAAGTTAGTATATTAGCGGGTTCAATATGGGTTCCTTGGCAAAAGGCATTTGAAAATATTATTGGAGTATATAAGGTTGCTTTTTTATCGTTATTAAGTTTGTTATTTTTTATAGCTCTCATAGATATGCTATATCAAAAATGGGAACATGAACAGAAAATTAAAATGAAAAAAGAAGAAGTTAAAGATGAATCTAAGAATAACGAAGGAAGTCCAGAAGTTAAAAGAAGAAGAAAAGAACTTATGTTTGCATTGCTTCAAAAAGATGTTACTGAAAAAGTGCCTCAAGCAACAGTTATTATTAATAACCCGACTCATATTTCAGTAGCATTAAGATACAAAAAAGGTGAAGATGATTTGCCAGTTGTCATTGCGAAAGGCGAAGAACAATTAGCGTTATATATGCGTACTTTAGCTAAAGAACATAAAGTTCCGATGATTGAAAATAAACCATTAGCCCGTACTTTATATTTTAATGTGGATGTTAATCAGCCAATACAAGAGGAAATGTTTGAAGCTGTGGCGATGATTCTGCGCCAATTAATAGAAAAGAATCAAATAGAACTCTGATATTAGGAGGAAGAAATGATTAATCAGGTTAGAAACTACTTTCCAATAATGTTAGCAATCTCTTTTATTGTTGCATTATTGATTCCTTTGCCGGGATGGATTTTGGATTTAGTAATTGTATTTATTCTGGGTATTTCAGCCTGGGTTTATATGAACGCAACAAGAATTAATGAATGGAATGAAATGAAAACATTCCCTTCTATTTTATTATTAGTGGGTATATTTAGGGTTTCTGTAAACGTATCTACAACGAGAAAGATTTTAACTGATGGACAGCCAGGTCATGTAATTGAGCAATTCGGAAATTTTGTTATTGATGGCAATTTAATGGTTGGAGCTGTAATGTTTATTATCCTTATTATTTTCCAATTTATCGTAGCAAATGGTGCGAGTCGTACATCAGAAGTAGCTGCACGTTTTACGTTAGATGCTATGCCCGGAAAGCAGATGGCAGTTGATGCGTCGGCACAAGCAAAAGAAATAACCAGAGAAGAAGCTGAGGAAAAACGTAAATTAATATTAATGGAATCTGATTTTTATGGGGCTATGGATGGTGCAAGTAAGTTTATTAAAGGCGATGTCGTATTTGGAATCGCCATCTTATTTATAAATATCATTTTTGGTTTAATTGTAGGTATAGCTCAAAAAGGAATGCCTTTTGCAGAGGCTTTAAATGTTTATACTAAACTTACTGTTGGAGAGGGAATTGTAAATCAAATTGGTTCATTGTTACTAGCGATTGCTTCAGGATTAGTAGTAACAAGGGTATTTGATAATAGTGGAAAAACCTTACCAGGAAGTATTTATGATGAACTAATGAAAAATGGTGTGGTCGTCTATGCATTAGGAGCATTATTTATCCTTATGGGCGTATTTACTCAATTACCAGCGGTGCCTTTCGTTGGCATTGGGGGAGGAATTATGTATTTAGGATTCCAACACCAAAGAAAACTTACAAGAGCAACTGAAGAAAAAATGCTAAAAGAATTAGCAGAAATTAAAGATAAAGAGGAAGAACAAGAAAAAGCACAAATATCCGACAATGTAGCGTTGGCTAGAAAGAATGATTTAATTTTAGTAGAGTTGGGTGTAGATTTAATCCCATTAGTTTTGCGAAATGAAAAAGCTAAAAACAAGGTTGAATTAATGAGAAAAATGATTGCTACGCAGCTTGGTATAAGGGTGCCGGCTATAAGTATTAAAGATAATACTGGATTAAAACCAAAAGGTAGATATGTAATAAAAATAAAAGGTGCAAAAGTTGCAGAGGGTGTCTTGAAAAGTGGACATTTACTAGCACTTAAAACTCCTCACACGCTTTCAGAACTTAATGCTGAACCTGTTAAGGACCCTATATTTAATGAAGATGGTTATTGGATTGAAGAGGATGCGGTTAGTGAGGCTAGAATTGAAAATTATCAAGTGCTTGAACCGTTAGGTATTATGGTTACCCATTTAGATATGTCTATAAGAAAAAATCTACATGAAATTTTGAATAGGCAGCAAGTAAAAGAATTATTATCTACCTTAGAAGATGATTACCCAGTGTTACTGGAAGAAATTAACGAAGAAAAGTTGAATTTATCTACAGTGCAAACGGTATTACAGAATTTGTTAAGAGAAGGAATATCCATTCAAGATTTGCCTACTATAATAGAGGGAATTTTAGACGGCAAAAGAATTTATAATAACGTAGACGATATTATGGCTATTGTCCGTGAAAAAATCTCAAAACAACTTTCTGAAAAGGCAACAAGTCGAGATGGTAAAATACATGCGATACTGTTTGACGAAGAAGTAGAATTAAAAACTGAAATTGTTCTAGATGGACATAAAGGTTACTTTTTGAATTGGGATATAGAACTTGAAACATATATAGTTGAACAACTAGCCCATGCAATTCGAAAAGTTAGATTAAAGGACAGAGAGCCTATACTTGTTGTTAGAAGAAAAGATTTTCGTTTTGGAATTTTGAAAACGTTGAGAAGGTATAATACCGATATTCAAATATTGTGTGTAGATGAGATGGAACCAGAAGTTTTAGTAGAGTATTCCGCAATCATCAAATAAAAATGAAATAAGGGGGTGAATGGAGAGGTCTCCTCTCCGTTAAAAAATGACTAGTAAAGTGGTAACTGAGTACGGAAGAACTAGAGAAGAAGCTGCATCAAAACTGAAGACTAAATATCCAAGTTCTGAAATTTTTTATGATAGAACATTCCGTAATGGTTGGAAATTTTGGTCGAAAAAGTGGGAGTTGAAAGCTGTTTTATATGAAGAGCCAAAACAACCAAAAGTAAAAGCAGAAGAACCAAAAGTAAAAGCAGAAGGAAAAAAATCCAAAACAGAAGAAAAAACAAAAAATAAAAAAAATAATAATCAACAGGAAGCTTTAAATACAGATGAAAGAAAAGCTACTCTTTTAAAAATGTTAGCTAATTCAGAAGTTGCACCAAATGGGACAACAAGTGTTAGTGACCAAAAAATTGAAGAGTTAATGAATACAGTTGATATGTTGATTAAAAAATTAAATACAGAAGAAAAGAAAAAAAGTCTTCCATTGCCTTTAGAAAAAATGGAATCGTACTTAAAAGAGCAAGAAGTCGATGATAGAACAGCACGAATTTATGTGGAAAAAGTTGAAGAAGAATTCAAAGGTGTTCCTAATATTGAAGATAATGAAGTTAATGAAAGTATTCGTTCGCTAATTGAAAATCAAATCAATGTAATGGGTCCAATGAAGAGTGAAGAGAAAAAAATTATCTGTGTAGTTGGTCCTACAGGAGTTGGTAAAACTACAACCCTTGCAAAAATTGGTTGGGAAATTATTAGTCAAAATCGAACAGTAGGGTTTATTACTACCGATACTTTCCGTTCTGGAGCTAAAGAACAATTGGAACAATACGCACAGAAAATGGACGCAGAAACAATTGTTGCAAAAAGCGCAAAAGAATTAAAAGAGGCAATTCAATATTTCCAAAATGTTAATAAGGTAGACCATATCTTAATAGATACAGTGGGACGAAATCCTCTTGTAGAGGAATCAATTGAATCTGTAAAAGAGTATCTTGAGATTGCAAAACCACAAAATGAAGAAGAAATGTTAACGTGTTTAGTGCTTTCTTCTACTAGTAAAGTTCGTGATTTAAAAGAAACACTAAGTCGATTTGAACAGGTGAAAATAGACTCTATGATTTTTACTAAACTGGATGAAACTTATAATATTGGCAGTGTATTGAATGTATTTAATTTTACAGATTTACCTTTGTTATATGTTACTGATGGTCAAGATATTACGAAAAACATTTATGCCCCAACTAAAAGAATGTTGTCAGAAAAAATCTTAAATAAAGATACGGCTTTAGAAGGAAAAATAATTGCTTAAAATGCTCCTATAGGAGCATTTTTTTTTATTTATTTACATGATTTTTAAAGGAATTCCCATGTAATGTGGAATCTATGGAAAGATAGGTTTTGTTTTTTTAGAGGTGAATTAAATGGTATCCGATAAACTTTGGAATCAATACTTTAATAATCGAACGATTGAAAACAGAAATAAAATTGTTGAAGGCTATCGCTATTATGTACGTTATTTAGTTAATAAAATTTATCACTCTGTTCCAGAAGGGTTATCTAAAGAAGATTTAATTCAAGAAGGAAATAAAGGATTAATTGAAGCTGTAGAACGTTTTAATCCGATAAACGGAAATAAGTTTGAGACTTATGCAAAAATTAGAATTACCGGTTCTATTTTTGACTTTATTAGATATTATAAGAAAAGCAACTTAGGTATTTCTCGTATTAAATCAACACGTATTCGAGAAATTATTGAAAAGAAAAATGAATTAGAACAGATGTTGAACAGAACTCCTTCTAAACAAGAAATAGCAGATGCTTTGAATATGAATGTTGAAGATTATGAAAAAATCCTTCAGGAAAAAGAAGTTAAGGTGTTTTATGAAGAAGATTATTTGGATAGAAAAAATATAGGTTTCGAAGCGGAAGAAGATAGAGGGATTGAAACACCGGAAGAAAATTATTTGATGAAGGAAGAAAAAAATTTACTTCAAGAAAAAATTAAAAAGTTGAATGATGTTCAAAAGAAAGTATTGCAGTTATATTATTACGAAGAAAGAAATTTCAAAGAAATTGGAGAAGAATTATCTTTAACTGAATCTAGAATCAGTCAAATACATAAAAAAGCAATTCATAGATTGAAATATCTATTTGATGAAACTATAGATGGCAAAATAAGAGCGCGTGGGTAAGGGGTGAAATGAATGGAAGGTATTTATATAGGAGCTATGGGTATGCTTTCTAGTCAGAATCATATAGATACGCATGCAAACAACATAGCGAATGCTAATTCAAATGGTTTTAAGTTTGATACAATGATGTCAAAAGTATTTGAAGAAAAAAGTGCATATAGGAATGAGGGTGGAGCAAGAACATTTATCGGGGATTATTCTAATAAGGTTGTCGATGAAGGGATTATAACAAATTTAAGACCTGGACAAACTAAAATTACGAATAGCCCTTTAGATGTTACTGTTAATGATAAACCAAATGGAAATGTTTCATTCTTTGTTGTATCAAAGGATAACAAACAATACCTAACTAGGAATGGGGAATTTGAGTTAGATGATGAAAGAAAATTACGTACAATGTCAGGTGCGTACATTTTAGATTCAAATAATAAAAAAATAACAGTTCCTAAAGGTGTAAATCCTATGATAGATAAGGAAGGTAATGTTAGAAATAATGAAACGGGAGATTTGTTAGGGAAAATTCAAATGAGGGCAATTTCTCAAAATAATAGACCAAATCTAAACAAAGAAGAAGGTACGATGTTTAGTTATATGGGGGGAATTAATCAATTGCCAATATCCCAATCTGAAGTTCAATCTAATATGCTAGAACTATCTAATGTAGATATGTCTAAAGAAATGGTGGATTTATTGAATTCACAGAAAAGTTTTCAAGCAAATCAAAGAGCCTTTTTAAGTTATGATAAAGTGTTGGACAAGGAAGCAAATCAATTAATTAGATAAAAAGCTCGTAATTTAGACGAGCTTTTTTAAAAAAATAAATTAATGTTGAATACATTTAAATATAGAGAAGGGGAATGAAATTATGAGTAAATCAAAAGTAGTGATTTTAGGAGCAGGTTATGGTGGAATGTTAACTGCTCTTACATTACAAAAAAAGATGAGCAAGAATGAAGTGGAAATTACTTTAGTTAATAAAAATGACTATCATTATTTTACTACTGAGTTACATCAACCAGCAGCAGGTACGTTTCCGGCAGAAAAGACAAGAGTATTAATTAGAGAATTAATTAATACAAATAAAATAAATTTTATAAAAGATGAAGCTATAGAAATTAAGACGGAAGAAAAAAAGGTTGTTTTAGGTAATTCTACATTGGAATATGATTATCTAGTAGTAGGATTAGGAGGAGAATCAGAAACATTCGGTATTCCTGGTCTGAAAGAATATGCATTTGGAAAATGGACATTCGATGGCGCTACTCAGTTGAACAATCATATTGAAAATCAATTTGCTAATTATAATAGCCAATCTGATAATAAAGATAGTTTATCAATTGTTGTAGGAGGCGCAGGATTCACAGGTATTGAATTTGTAAGTGAAATTGCTGAAAATGTGCCCAACCTTTGTAAAAAATATAATATTCCAAGAGAAAAGGTGAGAATTTCATGCGTAGAAGCAGCGCCAACAGTATTACCAGGGTTTGATGAAGATTTAGTAAAATACGCAACAGAAAGATTGAAAAGAAAAGGAATTGAATTTTTTATCGGTACGCCAATTAAAGAGTGCAATGAAGAAGGCGTTATTTTGGCAAATGGAGAGGAAATAAAAGCTGGTACAGTAGTATGGGCTGCTGGAGTAAGAGGTAGTTCGATTATCGAAAAATCAGGTTTTGAAAATGTAAGAGGTAGAGTCGGTGTAAATGAATTTTTACAAGCGCCTGGATTTGAAAATATATTTATAATCGGAGATAGTTCTTACATTATGAATGAAGAAACCGGAAGACCATATCCTCCAACAGCTCAAATAGCTATGCAAATGGGTGCAAATTTGGGTCAAAATTTAACCTCTATTATAAAAGGCAAGAAACAGGGTTTAATTTCATTTAAGCCGCAAATTAAAGGGACTGTTGCTTCTCTGGGTCGTAAAGATGCTATTGGTATAGTTGGGAAACGAAAAGTGTATGGTTTTGTAGCTACATCATTAAAAAAAGTTATTGATTTAAGATATTTATTTATCATCGGTGGAATTAAACTTGTATTAAAAAAAGGTAGATTTTAAAAAAATCCATTGGTATTAATATACCAATGGATTTTTTTATGTATTAATTATGATTTAAATGATATAACAAGTCGTTTGAATCAACTATTAATGAGATAGAGCCGTCCCCAAGTATATTACATGAACTAATTCCTTTTGCTCCTTGTACAAATGGATGCATAGATTTTACTACTATACTTTGTTGACCTAAAAATTCATCAATTGTTAATCCAACTATGTAATTATGAGAGCGTAAAATCATAATTTTAAAAAATGGATTGTCATCTTTTTCTCTTAGTTGCATACCGAAAAATTCTTCCGCATAAATAATAGGTATTTCCTTATCTTTTAAAAAGAAATATTTTTTGTCAGAAGAAGTACGGACCTCTGTTTTTTTAATATTAATAACTTCTTCTACCTGTGAAATAGGGAAAGTAAAGTATTCGTTATTAACTTTAGTTATCATACCTTCTATAATAGCTGTAGTTAAAGGAAGAAAAAGAGTTATATTAGTCCCGACATCATCAATAGAAGATACGGAAATTGAACCGTTAATTGCATCTATTTTTTTTCGAACTGCATCCATCCCTATTCCTCGACCCGAATATTCCGTCACTTTTTCAGAAGTTGAAACACCAGATTTAAAAATCAATTCCAGTAAATCTTGTTTATTCATATTGTTTGCAAGCGAAGGGGAAACAATATTTTTATTAATGGCAACTTGTTTTAAAGTTTCAAGATTTATGCCTTTTCCATCATCAGAAATAGTTATGATGACCCTGTTTTTATCGTGTTTAGCTTGAACTGTTATTGTTCCTTCAGGATTTTTCCCTTTTTGAATTCGATGCTCAGGGGATTCAATACCATGAATAACAGAATTTCGAATGATATGCATAAAGGGGTCAAATAATTCATCCAGTATGCTTTTGTCGATTTCGGTGTTACCGCCAATTGTATTAAGTTTAATAGGTTTATTGTACTCTTTTGAAAGTTCTCGTATGTCTTTTGGGAATCGATTAAATAATTGTTCAAAAGATGTCATACGAATCTCTAATACGCTTTCTTGTAAATAATCAACATGAGAATTTATTTCATTAAAAAGTTCTTCTAATTCTTTTCTTTTCTTAGTTCCAGTAAGAAAATCATTTTGGATAAGAAATTGGTCCAATTTATTCTTTAATATAACTAATTTTGATGTGTGTTTTAACACATTGTCGATTCTCCTGGTAGATATTCTTAAAGGCTGGGATTTAGTCCTTTTTCGGGAACTTTTATTAGGTTCATTTTTGTTAGAATCAATAAATTCTTTAATAGATTTTGTCTGGTAATCTTTTGGAGCTGAAGAAACTACTCTGTTATTATAAGGAATGTTCGTTACTTCACCTACATTATCCAAATTCAAAATAAAGTCTCGTATTTTATCTTGTTCGTGTTCAGAATTTATTTGAATTGTAATTAAATCAAAATCTTTATTTTTTAATAAATCATCTTTGCTAGGAATGAAAAATGAATCAGGATAAGTTTGTTCTATTTCTCTATACACTATAGTTAAATAGCCATGTTTGTAATCTTCATCAGAAATTAGCGTAATGTTAAAAAAGTGTCTTTTACTTAAATTTTTTAAATTAGCCTCGTCTTCTTCATTATGAGATTTTAGATTACTAAAAAATATATCAATTTTTTCTTCTTCCATAGTTTCAGTGCTTTCATTTTCAATATAATCTTTTAATTCTCTAATTAAAGTATCGAATTCTAATAGTATAGAAACATCTGCTTCGAATAGTTCCTCTTTTTGTTTTAAGATTTCTAAATAATCTTCAAATGTATGGGTGATTAAAGCAATCTTTTCTACATGATTTTTGCATACGTGGTTATCTTCTTTATTTAAATTATTGAGCAACGATTTTGAACTACCTTTAATAGTGTGTACGTTAATATACAAATCATCAAGCAACGAAATATTGGCTTCTTTTTCAATTTCAAAAAAAGTTGTTGAATATTCTTCTAATTCTTCTTCTAATTCATATAAAAATAAATTAATTAATTCATTCAGTTCCATTATTTATCAACTCCCTTTTAAAAATGTCATATATTTTTTTTATGCTAAGTAAAATAACTAGTTCTTCGGAGGAATCTCTGTCTTTATTAAAATGTTTATCATCCATTCGAATTGTTCCATCAGAAAAAATACGGACATGTTCTGAAACATAGGTGAATTCTTTCTTTGGAGGTACATCTGTTTCTTTAAGTTCGAAAATAGAATCGGCAAGAATACCAATTAATTTATCATTGTGTTCAAATAAAAGAACGAAATCTTCAGTTCCTGATGTTTTAGGTAATTTCATTCTTTCTTTTAAATCTATGATAGGAACAATTTGTTCTTCAAAGTCTATAATGCCACTAATATATTTTGGTAAATTAGGAACTTTTCTAATTAAAGGTGTTGGTATAATTTTGTCTAAAGTATCTATTTTTACACAATAATACTCGTCACTTAGTTCAAAAACTACGTATTCTTGTTTATTGAGAGTAAGATTTTTTGTTGATTCCATTAAAAACATCTCTGCCTTTCTGAAATTAAAATTCAAAATTTAATTTTTTTAGAATTCGAATTGATATAATTAGCTCATTAATGAACTAGTTATATAAGATATTCAACATAAAAATAAATTTTCTGTTTTAAAAAAGGTTTTATAAGAAAAAAAGAAAAAATAATTTCCAAGGAGTGATTATTGATGGAAAAGGATAAGAACTTAGAACTCATGTCACAAGAATTCAATCCACAATATGACCTAATCAAGGCAGAAGATGTTAAATTGTTTATGACTAATCTTCCCAAAACTCCAGATAAAGAGATGGTCAAAAGGCTTCTTTTAGAACTTCCTCAACAAATTACTTTTTTAGATAATCAAGCGGTTGAATTCAAGAAAGAAATTAAAGATGCTAAAACAGCAGCGAAAGCTAAAAAAAATCTTCTTGAAATTGAAAAAAGTGAGATTCGAAAAATAGAGATTGAGAAGTTTTCAAAAGAACATGAATTGTATATGAGTAGAACTCAAGAATTAATGAGAGAAATTATGAATTCTGATGAACAAAATGCTTCTTTGAAAAAAGCGTATTTACAAGAAGTTGCTCGTGCAATCAAACCGGAAAGACCTACAAGAGCTGATTTGGATGATATAGCTAATATCAAAACTAAACACTTGCAAGAAGATATCGATGAACTCGAAAAAAGAATAAGCGATTATCAATTCGAGTTAGACCTTCTAGCAATAAAAAAGGATTTCTACAATAATATGTGGATTACAGTAAGGGCATATAAAGGAATCATTGTAGAAGAAATGAGAATGCTTAGCGAGCATTAATAAAATACCCAAAATTTTAGGAGGTTAATTTGAAATGAACGAAAAAAATAACGGAATAAACAGTACGGTATGGTGTGGTGAAGTAGTAGAACCATTAGCATTTAGCCACGAAATTACTAAGAAAGACACTAATGAAGTGGTTGAAAAGTTCTATCGCTTTTCACTTAAAACTAAAGTAATTACTAATAAAGGCAAAGAATTAGATGATTCTATTTTACCAATTATAGTTAGTGAAAAACATCTGAATGGTTTAGAAAAAGAATTAGAAGTTGGAGATGTAGTGTTTATCCGTGGTTCTTGGAGAGCATATACTATTAATGAAGAAAATAGCCGTAAAGTAGAACAAGTAGGGTTTGTAAATCATATTGTTCATTCTGAATTAAAAGAAGGTAAATATTTAAATCGCTTTGATTTCCAAGGTTATTTAGTAGATAAATTATATATTCCGGTTCGTGATGAAGAAACAGGAAAACCATTGCGTGACCCAGAAACTAAAAAGTTTGTTCCTTTATTAGATGAAGAAGGCAATAAACAATGGACAGTTCGTTTAAATCGTGAAAAGAAAGTCGTAAATGATTATACGATTGCAATTAATACGAATAACCGTTCATTCTATATTCCAAGTGTATCTTATTTCGGTCTTGCTAAACGTGTAGCGGAAGATTTCCCACTTGGTTCTGAAGTAAAAGGTTCTGGTTATGTTCGTTCTCGTTCTTATGATGACGGTTTTGGTAATACACAAACAGTGTATGAGGCAGTTGTTGTTGCTCTTGAACTAGTTCCTCAAACAGAAGAAACAGAAGTTGTAAATGGTGCAGAAACTCAAGAATAATACATAATGCGAATAAACGCATAAAAAGGTTCCATTTTTTAATGGAGCCTTTTTTATTATATGAATAAATATAATTCAGAAATCTATATAGAAACAGGGGTGTATTTTTCTGAATTTCATTGCTAAAATATGAAAAGATGTTATATTCCAGACATAAGGAAAATAAAATTCAGAAAAAATAAAAATACATGATAAAATAAGATAAAAAAACAAAAAAGGAGAATGCTTTATGGCAATTTTGAATGCAAAAAGTACAATGAATCAAAACAGTATAATAGAAATCGAGGATTACTTTCATGCTGTGAAATCAAACGGATTAAGTTATGCTGCAATTACTAATGATGGAACACTGCATGACTTATTTGAAATCTCAGAAGCTGCAAAACAAACAGGTTTAAAACCAATTGTTGGTAGCAAATTTCCGTTTAGAATTGGTTCTAATGTAATTGATTTAGCACTTTATCCTCGAAATAATAGAGGTAAAAAGAAGCTAAATGCTCTAAGCACTAGATTCCACAAAAACCAAAGAAGAAACTTTGGTTTAGAAGGAATGAAGAACATTTTGCATGATATGGCAATAGTCGTTGATGCAGGAAATGCTGATTCTAAAGCAACCAAAGAAGTTATAAAAACTCTAACTACATTTCTTGAAAAAAATACTTTGTTTGTTGGTTTACAGGAAACATTTGAACAGGATAACAAAGAAAAGAACTTAGAAATTAAGAAAGTTCTTGTTGATGAGAACATTAAATTTATTCCTTTTAATGAAATTAAGTTTTTGAAAGAGGAACAAATGGATAGTTTCAATTACTTTTCAAAAATGAAAGGTCTTGATACTGTCGAAGATATTGAAAATGTATTACCTACAGTGGAAGATGTTGAACAAATGTTTGATTACATGGAAGATATAGAAGATGGCACAACTGATATTGTATCGCAAATTAAAGCGGATTATATTATTGACCAAGAGGCTATAAAAATACCTTCTTACCCAGTTCCATTGGATTTTAATCCAAGTGAAAAGTTCAAAAAACGATTCCAGGAATATATTAAAGTGGCTTCTGAAAAACAAATCAGAAGCGCAGGTTATTTATGGCACTTGGTATTTAAAGGATTAGTAGAAAGATATGGTGTTGATGAAGTTGCTATTAATAGAGCAATTAAAGAAATGGAAGTTATCGTGAAAATGAATTTCTCTGATTACTTTTTAATTGTTTGGGACTTCATTGATTACGCAGGGAAGAATGGTATTATTATTGGTCCGGGTCGTGGTTCAGTAGCGGGGAGCATTGTATCGTTTTGCTTAAATATTACAAAAGTATGTCCTATAAAATATAAGTTGCAATTCGAAAGATTCTTAAGCAAATATCGTAAGGGTATGCCGGATATCGATGTAGATGTTAGTCAGAAAACTCGCGGTAAGTTGATAGCATATCTTCGACGCAAATATGGTAAAGGTTTTGTTTCTCATATTATTACAAGAGCCAATTATGGATTTAAAAACATAAATAATAATATGTTAAAACAAATGAGAGTTCCAGAAAACCTTGTTACAGATATGATGAAATTTTCACCAGAGTCTTATAACAGTGTTAGCGAACTAATTGAAAAAAAACCGGAAGCAAAAGAACTTATGGGGAAATCAAAAGATGTTCGTGTGTTGCTTGAACAAGGATATGCACTTAAAAATATGCCAAACACAACTTCAATTCATGCAGCTGGAATTATTATTTCAGGTGAACCACTAGAAGAAGGTGGTTTACCAATGATGTATGATGAGGAAGGGAATTTGGTTACTCAAATTCAAAATGATACAGATAAAAATTCATTGGAAAAGATGGGTTATTTGAAGTTTGACATTTTAGGTTTGAGAAACTTGGATGTAATTCAAATGGCAAAACAGTTAGTGGAAAAGAAAACTGGAAAACAATTTGGAGAAATCCCTCTGGATGATTCAAAAACTCTAGAATTGTTAGAAACGGCAAAATTTTTAGCAGGAATTTTCCAACTTGAATCTATTAGTGCTAAAAATGTTATTAAACAAATAGGAGTTAAAAGTTTTGATGACATCGTAATGGTAAATGCCTTTAATAGACCGGGTCCATTGGATTTCGTTCCTGTATATGCACAAAGAGCAGGGGAACCTATTAAGATGTTTGATGAAAAAGGAAATGAACTTCGTAATGTAGATAAACTGTATCCAACTCTTCAGGAAACAAGGGGTATCATTATATTCCAAGAACAAATTAATGAACTTGTTTGTGTGTGGGCTGGATATAACTTGGCAGATGCTGATGTATTTAGAAGAGCAATTTCTAAAAAAGATGAAGAGGCGTTAAAGAAAGAAGGAGAAAAGTTCATTAAGAAGTCTGTTGAATTTGGACGTGATGAACAAACTACTATTGAATTATTTAAAATCATTTTAAGATTTGCTAAATATGGTTTTAATAAGAGTCACGCAGTAGTTTATTCTATGATTACTTATGAACTTGCTTATCTAAAAGCGAATCATCCGTTGGAATTTTGGTCAGCGTTATTGACATCTGTTGGAAATAGCACTAAACAGGTTGCTGAATATATCTCAGAGGCTCGACAAATGGGAATCAAAATATTGCCGCCAGATATTAACTTATCTACAGATGAATTCCAGGTTGAGGAAAATGCTATTCGTTGTGCATTCCAAATGGTGAACGGTGTTGGGGTAAAAACATCTAAAGGAATTGTAGAGGCGCGAAATAATGTTCCATTCAAGCACATTTACGATGTAGTTAAGCGAATTAAAACGACGCCGAGTGTAGATAATGGAAATCTTGAAGCATTTGCGCGTATCGGAGCATTTGATTCCGTTGGAGAGAGACATGCGGTATTAGCGCATTTATCGAACAAAGAAAATGTGACGCCGTTAACACTAGGAGAGAAAGTTGCTTTAGAGTTAGAAGGTTGTCATGTTGAGTTTTCTATTCCTGAAGAAATTCGGGAGAAACTAAAAAATGCTATTTCTCAAAAAGAAAATTATGTTGCGGGGATAGTTGAGAAAGTAGAAAATAAGATAGATAAATACAAAAGAGAGATGGCTAGGATAGAAATGATTTCTCTAGATGGAGATTATTATAGTCCGGTTATTTTCTCTAAACTATGGAAAGATGTGAAAAATGATATAAAATGTGGCTCCGTTGTTTTAGCTGAGATTAGCAATGGGAAAAAAGGAGTCATTGAAAAAATTTCGACAATAAAATTATAGAATCGACTTTTAAAGTCGGTTCTTTTTTTTATTTTTATTGGACTTTTTTTGAAAAAAATAATATATTGTGCTGGGTTTGATTATGAGGAGGGCTTATGATGAAACGAATTATTATGGTTTTTGTCTTTTTGCTTTCAATGAGTTCTTTAGTTTATACGTTATTAAGAAAGAACAAAAAAGTGAATGAAAATAAGGACAACGAATGGTTCATTTAAAACTACCTATTATAGGTAGTTTTTTAATATATGAATAAGGATTTAAAGGTTTTTTAATTTTAAATAAAAATGTAAAAGTAGAAAACGGAGTAGAAGGGAGATACAGAATTGTTAACGAAAGTCTATACTTATTTTAGAGGATTGAATACATCGTGGCAATCCATTATTTTCGTAGGAACAGTTTCTATTTTATTTTTTGTGATTGTTTCTCAAAGTTTATCTATTATCCAAATGAGGTATCACATCAATGGGTTAGAAGAAAGCATTATGGAATCGGATAATGAAAATAAGCTGTTAGTGGAAAAACTAGAGAAAACTTCTACAGAAAAATATGTTGAAGAAATAGCTCGCGAAAAGCTAGGGATGGTTAGAAGTAACGAAGTGCCTGTTCAAGTTAACGTTGTTAAAAGTGAAAAAACTACAGAAGAAAACCACATCTTAGACTCTAAAGATAAAGCTGGAATTTATCTTGAAGAATGGTATACACAATTGGGTAAGTGGTTTAAAAAAGAGAAAAAATAGGGGTGAGTTAACATGAAAATCATGCCCATTAAAGAAATACCTTATTTTTCACGATTAGGACAAAATATCTATCGACATGATGGTTTATTGGCTTTGCCTAGGGGAATCGTCTTAAGAGAAAAAGAATTGAAAGAAATAGAACACTATGGAATAGATTTTACTATTGTTTATGATAAAACTATTTCAATGGGAAGTTACGAAGATACAAGTTTTACTCTGAACGTAATAGAATCTGCTTTTTTAAAGACGACTTTATGGGAAGAAAAAACTGGAGAAATTTTGTATGAATATATACATAATGAGGTTATTAACAATAAAAAAGTTGCAAAAATGCTAAACGAATTAAGAATAGCGGATTCCTATTCATTTGCACATAGTATCAATATTAGTTTGGTAGTTTCGAGTATACTTATGAAAAAGGTTAAGGATTACGAAACTTTAGGTAAAATTGCATATATATCATTAATTCATGACATTGGAAGATTAAAGATGATAAATCTTTTTAATAAAGAGGGGAAGTTAACTAGTAAGGAATACGAGGTTTTAAGAAAACATCCAGAAGAATCATATAACATGCTGAAAAAAGCGGGTTTCATAGATGCAGAAGTATCTTTTGTAATAGAAACTCATGAAAAATATAACGGTACTGGTTATCCATATAATCTAAAAGGACCTGAAATTTCGGAATTAGGACAATTGATATTAATTGCGGATGTTTATAATGCTCTTTCTAGTTTTAGACCTTATAGGGACTCTTATTTGCCTCATATTGTTTCACAAATGATTGAAGAAGAAAAAGGGCATGCTTTTGGTAAAGAAGTCGTTGAAATATTTAAAGAGAACTTTGAACCCTACAAAAAGGGAATGCTAGTTGTTTTAAATGATAATACAATAGCCAAAGTGAAAAATACATTTTTCAGCAAAACTCTTCCTGTTGTGGAACTGATTGATGAGGAAACAGGTGAAGTATTAAAAATGGTAGATTTATCATCAAGTAATAAGTATAGAATTAAAAGGATTATCGGTGTATAAGAAGCGCTTAAAAAAGCTGCTTCTTTTTTATTAGGGGGAGGGATTAATTTTGAATTACTTTAAACCGGATTTTTATTTTGAACATTTTTCAAATATTAGCGTTGATTGGTTAAAGAAAAATAATATAAAGCTAATTTTATCGGATATAGATAGCACGCTCGCTCCACATAATGAAATGGGAGATGAACATTTAAATAAATGGCTAGATGAACTAAAAAAGGAGAACATAGAAGTTGTCTGTGTTTCTAACAACACGGAAAAACGAGCTAGAGATTTTGGTGAGCATCATAATTTAGCTGCATTAGGAAAATGTAAAAAACCAAAAACAAAAAAAGTGGAACAATTTATTGAACAAAAGGGAATAAAAAAAGAAAATATTGTGTTAATAGGAGACCAAGTATTTACAGATATATGGTTTGGTAAACGATTATTTGTACGAACAATATTAGTAATGCCAATTGGAAACTATCAGCCCGTTTGGATTAAAGCAAAAAGAATCTTGGAAAATAAAATGCTCAAAAATTGGAAATTAAAATAAAGAATATATTTGGCTGTGCCTAAATTAAAAAGAATAGGTAGATTAGCAAATGAAGGAATATATAAAAGTACGAATAAAACAAGATATGGAGCAATCAGTATTTCTAATTGAATTTTAAAATATAAGTGCATGTTTATAAAGAAAAAGCCGAAACCCTGTTATAGTAAGAGGGTTTTTGTTGTGGATGTTTTTCAAGATAATAAAATTATAAATTAAAACTAATTCAGAAAATCACATGGTATACTTACGCGGGAGAGGTGATGAGATTTGAAAACTTTAGTTATTGCAGAAAAAGAGTCTCAAGCTTTAGACTTGAGTAAAGGTTTGGAGAAATACGGTTCTTTTAGGTTAAATAAACCTGGTCGTTATTTCGAAAGTAATAAATACATAATTACATGGGCTCAAGGGCATATTTTAGGATTAAAAGAACCTAGGGACAGTGAAAATTGGGGAGACAGAAAATGGGAGTTAGAAGCGCTTCCTTGGTATCCACCAAATAATAAATTTGAATATAAAGTTACGAATGAAAGAATATATAATCAATTGAAAGCTATATTTCAGCGCAGCGATATTACGGAAATCATCGTTTCTACGGATGCTGGACGCGAAGGGACATTAATTGCACAAGAATTAATTGACCATTTTGAGTTTAAAGGTCCTGTTAAACGTTTTTATGAATCGGCAGTATTATCACCTGAAAATATTCAGCGCATCATTGAAAATGATTTAAAAGGTCAGGATTTTATCGTGCCGAGGGTTAAAGCTGCATATGCAAGGTCGTTTGCAGATTTATTGCTAGGTATGAATTTTTCAATAGGATTTTCTGCAAAAGCAGGGGCTACATTGAGTATGGGGCGCGTGAAAACACCAGTAATGGCAATATTAGCGCAAAGAAAAAAAGAAATTATGAACTTTAAAGAAGAAACCTATTTTGAATTAGAAGCTGAATTTGGAGGAGTTTATAAAGGGCTTTGGTTTAAAGAACAACTAAGTAATACAAAATTTGGGAAACTTGAAGAAATAAAAGCAATGATAGCAAAAATTTCAGGGAAAGATGGAATAATAGTAAAAAAGGAAGTTAAAAAAGTACCAGAAAATCCTAAACTTCTTTATAGTTTAACTACTCTTCAACGAGAAGCTAGTAAAAAGTTTGGATTTGACCCAGACCGAACACTAGAAATTGCTCAATCTTTGTATGACACGCATAAAATGCTAAGTTATCCAAGAACAGAGTCAGAGGTTATCGGGACAGGTCATGTAAAAGATTTGCCTGCAATTTTAAATGCAATTAATGTAGATACGTATTCAAGTCATGTACAATATATTTTAAGTAATGGAATACCAACTAATAAACGTATGGTTAATGATAAAAAGTTATCAGACCACCACGCTATAATTCCTACAAATATAGCACCTAAGATATCTGCCTTAAATGGTGATGAAAGAAAAGTTTATGATTTGGTAGTAAAGAGATTTTTATCTGCGTTCTATCCTGCTGCTATGTATGAAAAAACAGAAGTAATTACTGAAGTTGAAGGAGAAACTTTTAAAACGTCAGGAAGAATTGAAGTAGATAAAGGGTGGAAGGTAGTTTACGGTTCGGATGTAGAAGACGGGGATGATGATTCAGAAGATGCAAATATCCCTCCTATTGAACAAGGGGAATCTAGGGTCGTTTCCACAACAAAAGAAATTTCTAAGAAAACTTCGCCGCCAAAATTATATGATTACGATTCTTTGCTAGCTATAATGGTAAATCCGAAAAGATTGTTGGCGACGGATGAACTGAAAGAAGCGTTGGATTCAGCAGAAGCTCCAGCTGGTTTAGGGACAGTAGCTACCCGTGGGGAAATAATTAAAGAATTATTGAATAGAGAATACATAATCAAAAAAGGTAAAAGTTTAGATATTAGTGATTTTGGGATGTTAATGATTGAAGTATGCCCGGAAAAATTAAAGTCTCCAGAGATTACGGCTGAGTGGGAAGGCAAATTGAGAAAAATGGAATTAAATGAGTATGAGTTTGATGTATTTATGGATGAGTTGCATAGTTATATCGAAAGCATTTTAGATGAATTACGTGTTACTCAATGGTCAGTTGCGTTTCCGAGAAAAAATGGAGGAGAAGAGGTTGCCACATGTCCGCATTGTGGTACTGGCATTAAAAATATCGGAAAAGTGTATGTATGCGGAACAAGTACACCAGAAGAAACTTGTTTTATTGTTGCTACAGAAATAGGGAAGAAAAAGATTGCGCCTAGCTCAATTAAGGAATTAGCTGAGAATGGTGAGACAAAGCTCATTAAGGGTTTTACTTCTAATAAAGGTAAAAAATTCGATGCAAAATTAAAATTAGATGGAAAGAAATTATCTTTTAATTTTGATAAAGATGAAATTGCTGTTTGTCCTTATTGTCAAACTTCTGTTACGGATAAAGGGAAAGTGTATTCTTGTAACACTAATTCTATTGAAAATCCTTGTTTTGTTGTATTTAAGGAAATAGCCAAAAAACAAATTCCAATATCTGCTGTGAAACAGTTAGCAGAAAAAGGTTTAACAAATGAAATTAAAGGTTTTACAGGAAGTAAAGGTAAATTTGATGCTAAATTAAAACTTGAAGATAAAAAAGTAAGTTTCGCATTTGATGTGAAAACGAAGTCAGAAAATAAAGCAACTAATTTAAAATGTCCATTCTGTCAAAAAGGTGAAATTAAAGAAAATGAAAAAAGGTTTGGATGTAACAATTGGAAGGAAGGTTGTAAATTCACTGTTTGGAAAAATGAAGATAAAATTACTGTAAATGTTGTTGATAAATTAATTAAAGATGGAGAATCTGGAAGAATTGATGGTCTTCGTTATCCAAACGGGTCTTATTACAATGCCAATCTTAAATTAGACTTGAATAAAAAGGTTATAAATACAGAATACATTAACGATTAAGTTCTTTTATGCAATAAATTAAAAGAACCGATGTACAGTCGGTTCTTTTTTGAATGAATATATTTGTGGATACAATTAAATAAACTATCGTCTTAATGTTAATTTAATAGTTTTTAGCTTTATAATTTAGCTGATTGGTTTGGATTTTAAAGGTAAAAAATGACGTTTTTAATAAAAGTAAAAAAATAAATTCAGAAACAATAAAAAATAAAAAAAATAAAAAGGGTTTCTGAATTTCTTCGATAAATATAGTTTATTGACAAGTACAGAATAAATGTTCAGTCAACGAATATAAAAAATGGAAATCAGAAAATGAAAAGGTACTTTAGGAGGTAACTATAATGGAGAACTTTAATGAAATTTTAGAAGCATATAAAGGTGCAAAAATGTTAGTGGTGGGCGCTGGTGGTGGCGGTTCCAATGCTATTAATTATATGATTTCTCAAAATGTAAAAGGCGTGGACTTTGCTATTGTAAATACTGATATTCAAGCAATTCAAGAATCAATCGCACCTAAGAAATTACAAATTGGTATTAAACTAACTCGTGGTCTTGGTGCTGGTGCTAATCCTGAAATTGGTCGTAAAGCTGCTGAAGAAAGTATTGAAGATATCGAAGCAATGTTAGAAGGATATGATTTAGTATTTGTTGCCGTAGGTCTTGGTGGTGGTTCTGGTACAGGTTCTGCTCCAGTTGTTGCAGAAGTAGCTAGAAGAAAAGGAATTCTAACAGTTGCTGTGGTAACATTACCATTTGGATTCGAAGGTCGTTCTCGTATGAAAAAGGCTATGGAAGGAAAACGTGAATTGACTGAACATGTGGATACAATTATCACGATTCCTAATGACCGTTTAACGGGTCATGTACAAGCTTTAGGCAAAAAATTCAATATGAAAAAAGCATTCGAAGAAGTAAACAATGTATTGCTTCAAGCTGTAACAGGAATTACGAATTTAATTACAAAGCCAGGTTTAATCAACTTAGACTTTGCTGATGTTAAAACTATCATGTCTATTCGTGGTGCTTCTTTAATGGGTATGGGTGTTGGTACAGGTGAAGACCGTATTCGACAAGCGACGGAAGCTGCAATGAGAAACCCGTTATTAGAGCAAGGCATTGATGGTGCTCAAGGTATTCTATTTAATATTACTGGTAATGAAAATCTTGATTACGAAGATTTCATTTTAGCAAACGAAATCATTTCTCAATATATTTCTGAGGATGCAGAAATTATTACTGGAACTGTATTAGATGAGACGATTCCAGAAGACACAGTTTATGTAACTGTTGTTGCCACTGGATTTCCAGAATTAAATAAGCAAGTTGCAGCTCCTATGGCAAACAATGCTCGTCTTGTGAATTCTTTACAAGACCGCAATATGGAACGTCGACCTGTAGCTGAAAGAGCTCCAATGATGGAAAGAACTCCAATGATGGAAAGAGAACCAGTTCAACAACCGATTGCGGAAGAACAATATGAGGGAAATAATGATTTTGTAACAAAAGAAATGAATAGTATTTTTGAAGGTTTAGATATGCCTTCGTTCATGCGCAACCTAGGGCGTAACTAGTGCATAGGGGGATGTTTGTATGCAAAATCGTTTAAGTGAAAATATAAAAGAAAAAGAATTTAAGGAAATAAAAGTAGGTCTTCTTGGTGCAACAGTAGTTTATGGAAAGCAAGAGGTTGAGGATTACCTTCAATCTCTTGCAAATGATGTTGAACAATTAGAAAAAGATATTAAACTTTCTTATAGAAAGATTGAATTGCTTGAATCTCAGCAAAAAATCACTTCTGAATTAAAAGGTCGCTCAGCAGAAGAACTTCAACAATATGAGAAAGACCTTGTTGAAAGAGCAAGACAAGTTGAGAGAATGGAAAAATCATTTAAACGTATGGTTCTTATGGCAGAAGAAGATGCGGAAAAAACAAGAGAAAGTGCTAAGAAAGAAGCTAAAACTATTCTTACAGAAAGCAGAAAACGTGCAGAAGAATTGTTAGATGAAGCTAAGAAAAAGCTTGATGAAGCACAAGGAGAATCTCTAACAATTGTTGAAGAAGCTAAGGAACGTCGTCTGATGATTGATAATAGATATCAAGAAATTAAAAAAGAATTAGTAGGAATACATAATTTCATTGAAAAAGTTGTTATCAGTGAAAAAGGTTTAGAGAAATCGCTCTTCTCTGAAAAAGCTAAGCAAGCAGTTATTAATGAGTAGAAGGGACTTACCCTTCTATTTTTTTGTTAGGAAAAGGTTTTTATAAAAACTAAAACAAAAAATAGGTACAGAACAATTAAAGGAGGTAATCTCCAAAAGATGAAGCTTTTTGGAAAAATTAAATGGCAAAAGTTGAAATTAGATTTAGAATTGTCCATAGTATTGATAGCGCTAATGGCAATAGGGTCGTCCTTTGTATTTAGTGCTAGTTCGATAATGGCAAGAGAAAAATATCACAATATGATGTATTTCTTTGATAGGCAAGTTGTTTATTTGGTCTTAGGAACTATAGCTATGTTGATTATATCAAAGATTAGATATCAGAGTTTACGTGGCTATATTTTATTATTGAATATAGTAACCATCCTTCTAAATTTAATGATTGTTTTTGGAATTTCATCTGTCAGTGTAAACGGGGCAGCTCGTTGGATAAGTATCTTTGGTATTACTTTTCAGCCATCTGAGTTAGCAAAGATTACGTTGATAGTTACGCTAGCAAGCATGATTGACAAAAGAAGACGAATGGGCGTATTAAACGACATATTCCAAGGGATTCTTCCTATTGCAGCGTATTGCGCTATGATAATAGGTATTGTATTCATGCAAAAACACATGAGTGCTTCGGGTGTCTTGATATTTAGTGCAGCTTGTATGCTAATTGTCTCTGGTTTGAAAAAACAGTATGTAGCTATTGCCGGTGGAGCAATTGGTGTATTTGCCTTACTTGCGGTTTTAATGTTCCCGTTTCGTATGAAACGTATGTTTAGTTTCTTAGACCCATATAAAGATGCGCTAGGTTCTGGATTCCATATTATACAAAGTTGGAGAGCTTTGGCTGGTGGTGGACTAGATGGACTTGGGTTAGGAATGAGTCGTCAAAAATTCTCATGGCTACCAGAGAGTCATACAGACTTCATTCTCGCAATTATTGGAGAAGAATGGGGATTTATCGGAATACTAATCATATTTGGTCTTTTTGTATGGTTCTTGCTTCGTGGAATAGTTATTTCATTAGAAGCTCCAGATTGCTTTGGAATGATAATAGGAACTGGAATTGTGAGTATGTTCTTCTTCCAAGTAGCAATTAATGTATCCGTAGTAACGGGAATGTTCCCTGTTACAGGTATGCCGTTACCATTTGTATCATATGGTGGTACGTCGAGTATTATGCTTTTAGGAACTGTTGGTGTGTTATTAAATATAGCTTCTCAAAATAAAGAAAAAAATAGAAATATAGAGTAGGATTTTTGAAAAAAATAACCAAATTATTGTTATAGAAAAACAAGGATACCTCCTACATTCCTTATAAATAAAAAGTATAGCTTAAAAAGCTATGCTTTTTTTGTTAGAAAAGGGTTTGTTCTATTTATTTTGAAAACAATTATGTTGAAGGTGTTGTTGATAATAATTGAGAAAATGAGGAGGGTTAGTATGATTTCATTACAAAATGTCTCGAAAAGGTATGGAAGAGATGTTGCTGCATTGACAAATGTTAGCTTTGATATAAGACAAGGAGAATTCTTGTTTCTTACAGGGAAATCGGGTTCTGGAAAATCAACACTATTTAAAATGTTATACAAAGATGAATTACCTAGTGAAGGTAACATTGATATTTTTGATAAAAGTTTAAGAAAAATTAAAACAAAAAATCTTAGAAGAAAAATGGGCGTAGTCTTTCAAGATTACAAATTATTAAATAACAAAACGGTCTATGAAAATGTATCTTATCCTCTTTCTTGCTTGGGGGTTAACCCTTTCATTGTTAAAGAAGAAACATTAAAAGTTTTGAAAATGATGGGAATTGAACACCTGTATCGAAAAAAACCAGAAGAATTGTCGGGTGGAGAGCAACAAAGAGTGGCTATTGCTAGGGCTATTATTAACAAACCAATTATTTTACTCTGTGATGAACCTACAGGGAATTTAGACTCTGAAAACACCTGGATTATTATGAAACACCTCCAAGAATTAAATGATTCGGGTACTACTATAGTTATGACGACTCATAGTGAAGAAATAGTTCAAACTATGAAAAAAAGAGTTATTGTATTGGATAAAGGTGTATTAATCAGTGATATTCAACCAGAAGAGTTAGAAGACGAAGAGGTTGATATGCATGCATTGAGCGAAGCTGAACGAAATAAATTGGAAATTTTAAAGGGTATAGGGTGGAAAAAGGAAGAAAAAAAATATGTTGAGAGGAGGAAGTAGGAGAGAATGTCTCTCTTGCGAAATGAGTGTTTGTTTTCTTATTATGGGTTAAAGAAGCTTCAATAGGTTTGATTAGAAACTTTTGGTGGAATTCGGTTGCTTTTTTAATGTCTCTTGTTTGTTTAGTTGCATTTTCCATATCATTTGTGTCGGGTACTACTGCTGAATATTTTTCATCAAAATTAAATCAACGTTTAGAAATTCAGGTAGATATAGCCGATGGTCATATGAATTACAATGAAATGAAGAATCAATTGATGGAAGATAAGAGAATTAGCGAAGTTAAATTCATTAGTAAAGAAGATGCCCAAAATCGTATGATTGAAGAGATGGGGAACGATGCCAAAGTTCTAGATATTTTCAATGGAAAAAATATTTTTCCAGCACAATTTATTGTAAAGGTACATAAAGCAGAAAATATTGAAGACGTAGCTAAAAAAATAGACGGTTTGGATTACTCGGAAAAAGTCCTTTATGGCAAGGAATATATTGATAAAATGTTAACTGTTACTGAAAAAGTTAAAAAAATAGGTTACTACGTAACAATCGGAGGTTCAATTTTTGCTGTTCTTTTAGTAATGTGGGTTATCCGAATGAATATTGAACAACGTAAAGATGAGATTGGTATTAAACAATTAATTGGTTCAAGTTCTTTAACAATTCGAATGCCGTTTATTCTAGAGGCATTATTGTTGATGGGAACATCTAGCATAGCAGCATATTATCTATTTGCTAAATTGTATGGAGAGTTTGTTAGCTACATAAATCAAGAACTACCTATGTCATCATTGTCATTATTAAAAGTGGGAACTGTTCAAGAAAGCTTAATTTTACCTCTGTTTGGTCTAGCTTTAGCAATTGGGTTATTTGGTAGTATTTTTTCAACAAATAAACATCTTAAGAGAGTTTAAAGAAGTTATTTTATTTAAATAAATATAACTATAACTATAGAGAGAAAAGATAGTAAGGGTAATCCCTACTATCTTTTTTTGTTTTGTTCATAGATTTATTGCAAAAGACTTGCAAATATTTAATTTTGTGAGATTTAAAAGTAAATAATTGTTAATGTAAATGTGAAAAAAAGCGTTTTTAATGTAGAAAACAAAAATATAAATGAAGTGTTTAAAAGGAGGGGTGTGTCATGAATGAGCAAGAGATAAAAAGGAAAAAAATATATGGGATTGTATTTTCAGTTTTTCGTCTAATAATGGTTATTTTCTTTGTAAATCAATTATTTAGCGGAGCTTTTGCTGGAAATATGAATACTTTAACTTTAACTAAGTTAGTAGTTTTGGCATTATATGTGTTTGGTCTTGCATTGTTACCAGTGGGTAAAATAGCTATATACGCAGAATTAATAATTATTTTTGGACTAATGTTATTTTTGGGAGAAAAAGAGTTAGTAAGTTTGGTTATTTTCCCATTAACAACTTCTGTTGTTAGTCAAACAAGTAAAATAGATATATTGATAATTCCAGCTATGTTTACGGGGCTAATTCTATATGCCGTAGGTAAAGACTACGTTACAATAGGTTTTTCAATTGGTCTATTTTTATTTTTCTTAGTAAAAGAATACGAAAAATTAGAGAAATCAAATGAAATAAAGAGATTACAAATAACTTCTTTGGAAAGAGAAGAGAAAAATAGGGAGCTAGAAATGGAGTTGTTATTAAGGGAAAAAGATAATGAAAATCTTATGGATGTATTTATTAGAACCAAATCCCTTAATGAAAAAATTGATATCGATGAATTGATTGAAGAATTGATTGAAGCACCTAAGAATTTCTTCCATTCAGAATGTGCAGCTATTTATGTTCTTGATGAGGATAGATATAGATTATTGAAGTCATCAGGAGATGAACAACGCTTTGAAGTATCGAAAACAATTTCCATTAAAGATGGTAAAGAACCTATAATTACAAATAAACATTTAAGGGTTCCAATTAAACTAGAGAAAAAACTTTGGGGTGTTTTGGATATATTCGGAAAAAGAGAAGAAGTTATGAATGGACAAAAAATAATATCTAACTTTAACGAAGATGACTATGTGACGATTGCTACATATACAGGTCAAGTTATGTTTAGTATGAAACATGCCAAATTGTTGATAGAGATGGAAAGAATGGCGTTAACAGACCCGTTAACGAAATTAGCAAATAGAAGACATTTTGAAAATCAATTTGATTATTTGTTAAGACAAGCAAAACGAGGAAACGAATTGGCATTAATTATGCTGGATATTGACCATTTTAAAAGTTTTAATGATACATATGGTCATGATAAAGGGGATGAAGCTCTCGTTATTGTAGCGGAAGTTCTCCAAACTTATTTAAGAGAAATGGATGTTGTTGGAAGAACAGGTGGAGAAGAATTTTGTGTATTAGTTCCAGGTGGAAACGATAAAGCAGTTGAAATTGCAGAAAGGTTGCGTAAAAAGCTTAGCTTGGTTCCTTTTGTTAAACCAATAACAATATCTTTAGGAATAGCTTATTATGGAATAGACGGCACAAGCATACATGAATTAACTAAGAGTTCGGATAAAGCTTTGTATTGGGCTAAAGAACATGGAAGAAATCAAGTTGTTGAATATTGTAAAGTAAAAGACGGGGACGAATAGTTAAATATTCGTCTCTTTTTTTACTTTGAAAATTATTCTAAATATTTTTGAATATACTACGTTGTCTTATTTAAAGAAAATGAAAGGCGGTGTATGGCTTTTTGCCACTAGAATGAAAATTGGCTTTCATATAAGGTTTGCCGGTAACTTAAAACGTTTGAGTAATGATGTCATAAAAACAAGAGGTAATGTTTTTCAATTCTTTTCGAGAAGCATTAGAGGCGGAAGGATGCCAGATATAAGTGAGAGACAATTACAAAATTATTATAACTTTTTATTTGAGAGAAGAATTTCAAATGTGATTGTTTTAGCACCTTATGGATTTAAGGTTGCAGGTAAAGATGTGTCTTCAAATTTAGCAGTACCTAATGAAATCGCAATTCGAGAAATCTTAAAAGACCTAGAATTCGCAAAAGAAATCCATGCAAAATATTATGTTGTAAATGCTGGATATAGTAAAGGATTATCTGAATTTGAGTCAATTGAAATTTTGAAAATGCAATTAAATGAGATTTTACAAAAAACAACATGGAACGGAGATATTTTGGTTAAAAATATGGCTGGAGGAGGAACAGAACTTGCAGCTGATTTGTATAGATGGAAAGAAATTATCTCTTTTAATGAACGGATAAAAGGAGCATTAGATTTTGGAAGGGCGTTTTCGTTTGGATACTCGTTTTTAACTAAAGCAGAAGCAGAAGTGTTTTTAAAATTTATCGAAACAGATATAGGATGGGACAAAATTCCTTTGATATATATAAATGATTCAAACAGATTTGCTGGTTCTAAAAGAGAAGATGTTGTTCCTTTAGGAGACGGGGTTATTGGCTTTCATGGATATAAAAATATCTTAAACAATAAAGATATTTTAGAAAAAATATGGATGGTTGAAAATCAACCTGATGTTATTTATTACGATAGAACGATTAATTTTTTAGTAGAGTTTCATAGAAACAATAAAGAAAAGGGAGGAGGATTATAATATGAGTCCAAGAGGCACATTGTCATTTGCAATAATATCCTATATTAGCAGTCTTATGCTTTATTTTGTATCACAAGAAAATACATTATTTTATGTCATGTTGCTATTTTTATATATTAATGTTGCTACTATTTTTCATCCGTTAGTATTTCATTATGGAGTTATGAAACCTATAGAAATAGGGTTATCATCAGTAGGTTTATTAAGTTTGTTTACAGGAGAGTTTTCTTCGTTTGTATTTATTCTGATGTTTGTCGTGACTTTAATATTTATTGAAAAAGAAGATATGTATTCTCTTATAGAAGTTCCGAACAAAAAAAGAAATACACTGGGATTAACTATAAAAAGAATGATAGCGACCATTTTTATGCCTTTTTCTGTAACTTATGTTGTAATGATAATTCGACCATATGAAGAAATTACTTCTTTGTTGATTGTGTTACTATATTTTGCCGCACTTTTTGTAGCATCTAAATGGTTTGATAGTATAATTTCATTCGGCATTTTTACGCTTGTCCAAATATTCCTTTTTGTATATGTCATAGAAACTTATATAAATTGGAATTCTACACAAATTACGATGTTCTTTGTATCTATTTTCCTATTTTTAGTAATTGGATATGGCAGAAAAGGATTATTAAATTATGTAAACAATAATAAAAAATAGAAAAAACTTTTTTAGAAGAATTTATAAAATAATAATGAATGTTTAAGAATAGATACGCTTAAAGGGGTGAACCCCCTTTTTTAATTGATAAAAGCAAGGAGGAAAAATAGAAGTGAGTAATTTAAGTACGGTTAAAGTTATACCGCTAGGCGGTTTAGATGAAGTTGGAAAAAATATGACAGCTATTGAATATGAAAATGAAATAATAGTTGTGGATGCAGGGACGGCTTTTCCTTCTGCTGATATGTATGGAGTACATTTAATTGTACCGGATATTGATTATTTAAAAGAAAATAGAGCAAAAGTGAAGAGCTTGTTTATAACGCATGGTCATGAAGACCACATTGGCGGAATTGCATATTTTCTTAAAGAATTTGATGTAGATGTTTATGCAACTAAATTAACAACAGCGTTAATTAGAAATAAATTAAAAGGTCAAAAAGATGGATTGAAAAGACTAAAAATTGTTGATAAAGATACAGAAATAAAAGGTCAAAATTTGCATGTATCTTTCTTTGAAACAAATCATAGTATCCCAGATTCCGTAGGACTAGTAATTAAAACTCCTCACGGAAATATTGTTCACACCAGTGATTTCAAGGTGGATTATACTCCTGTAGACGGGAAAACACTAGATTTTGCTAAAATTGCAGAGCTTACAAAAGAAGGAGTTTTGTTGCTGCTTTCCGATAGTACGAACTCTTTAAAAGAAGGATTTTCTCCTTCTGAAGATGCGGTTGCTAAATCTTTGCATGAATTAATAGCAAAAGCAAAAGGTAGAGTAATAGCTACGACATTTGCTTCTAGCTTGTATCGAATCCAAAGTATGGTTCGAATTGCAGAAAAAGAAAAAAGAAAAATAGTATTAATAGGTAGAAGTATGAAGAATAACGTGAAGGCTGCTCATAAGTTGGGTTATTTGGAGGCAAAAGAGAAGACTTTTATTTCAGATAAACAAATGCACGAGTATTCGCCAAACGAGTTATTGATTATAACAACAGGTTCACAAGGGGAACCAACATCGGCATTACGAAGAATGGTGGAAAATAAAAATCCTTTAATCACTTTAAATGAAAGTGATATTGTATTGTTTTCTTCACACACTATACCTGGGAATGAAAAATCAGTAAATCACCTAATTAATGAATTATCTAAATTAGATATAGATGTAGTTATAGGTGGAAGTATTCATACATCTGGTCATGGTTATCAGGAAGAATTAAAACTTATATTAAGTTTATTTAAACCAAAGTTTTTCATGCCTGTTCATGGAGAACATCGTATGTTGAAAAAACATGCACAACTTGCAAATAAAACAGGAGTTTTAAAAGAAAATTGTTTTGTATGTGAAAATGGTGATGTCTTAGAATTCACAAAGGAATATGCAAAGAAAAGCAAACCGGTTAAAGCGGGTGCTATTTTTGTAGACCAATCTGGTTTGGGAGATGTTGAATTTAATATTATGAAAGACCGTGGAAGATTAGCTAATCACGGGGCAGCGTTTATTCAAATTCAGAAAACTCCTCACAGATACAAAACTCGTGTTATTTTGAAAGGTATTATTGCAGCTTATGACAGTAAACAGCTTTATCGCGAAGTTAATTCTGTAGTAGAGGAAATCATGAAAAAAAATGAAAATAATAAACATTCGTCGAAGCGTGAGCTGTACAAAGAGGTCGGAGAAGTGCTAGAAAAGCATTTAAATAGAAAGCCATTAATTATTCCGATTTTTGATTAAATACAGAAAAAGCCAATTCGAATCTTGACGAGTTAATTAATCGGGGCATTTGGGTTGGTTTTTTTCTATGAAATAATAATGAGGTGAGTGTATGGGTGTAGTTCAAGAAAAAAACTTTGCTAAAGTTAATACAGTGATTCCAATTCCGAATTTAATTGAGAATCAGATTAAATCATTTAATAAATTCAGAGAAGAAATGATTGATGAAGTTTTTAGAGAAGTATTTCCTATTGAAGATAATACGGGGAATTTTGTATTAGAGTACATTTCTTCAAGATTGGAGGAACCAAAAGTAACTCCAACTGAAGGTAGACTGAAAAATATGACATATAGTGGTGTGTTAAAAGCGACGCTTAGATTAATCAACAAAGAAATGGGAGAAGTTATAGAGTCTGAAGCCTTTTTTGGAGAAATTCCTTATATGTCTGACAATGCAACATTTATTTTTAATGGAATTGAACGTATTGTTGTAAATCAAATAGTTCGTTCTCCGGGAATTTATGTAACTAGTTCGATGACAAATAGAGGTAAGTATAACTATCAGGCTAAAATCATCCCTGATGAAGGTGCATGGTTATCATTTGATACTGATAATAAAGATAATTTATGGATGTATGTTGATTTGAGTAAGAAAAAAATACCACCAACATTACTTATTAAAGCATTAGGTGGATATTCTGAAGAAGAAATTTTAGAAATGTTTAATCATCATCCTTTTATTAAAGCTAGTTTTGAAAAAGACCAAGCTAAAACTCAAGAAGAGGCGTTACTGGATTTCTTCCATATTTTACGTCCAGATGAACCAAGAGTGTTAGAAAGAGCTCAAAAACATATTGAAAATCTGCTTTTAAATCCTAGAAAATATGATTTGTTGTCTGTAGGTAGACACAAAGTTAATGAAAAACTTTCTGTAAAAGAAAGAGCAATAGGAAGAGTTTTAGCTAGAGATATAAATGGCTATCAAAAGGGAGATATAATCGACAAAGAATTTTTCGAAACATTTGATGGAATTACACTATGGGTATTTAATTCTGAAGGAGAAGAAGTTCAGATTAGAGGTACAAAACCTGGAAATACAAAGTTATTGCGTGTAGAAGATATTATCTCTGCAATAGACTATGTGATTACAGCTAATAGTGGAATTGCAAACTTTGATAATATTGACCATTTAGGTAACAGAAGAGTTCGTTTATGCGGAGAGCTTTTAAGAAATCAATTTAAAATTGGTATGAACCGTGTAGAAAAGAATATTAAAGAAAAATTAAATGTTGGTATGGCAGACGGAAACTCAAAAATGACACCACAATCTCTTATCAACGTAAGACCACTAGTTGCTGTATTGAGAGAGTTTTTGGGTTCTGGTCAATTATCTCAATTTGTTGAACAAGTAAATCCTTACGCAGAGTTAGGACATAAACGAAGAATTTCAGCATTGGGACCAGGTGGTTTCCAAAAAGACCGTGCTGGAATCGAAGTGCGTGATGTTCACTATAGCCACTATGGAAATATGTGTCCAAGTGAAACACCAGAGGGAGCGAATGTCGGTTTAATTACTTCCTTAGCTTTATATGCGCGCATAAATGAATATGGAATTATCGAAACTCCTTACTTGAAAGTAGATAAAAAATTAGCAAAGGCTACAAAAGAAGTGGTTTATATGACTGCTGATAAAGTAGAGGAGTTTTATATAGCTAAAGCAGATAGCGTTGATGAAAATGGTAATTTTAAAGAAGAAAAATTAACGGTTAGGAAAAAAGGTGAATATCCAGCGATACATAAAAATCAAGTAGATTATGTAGATGTTTCTCCAGGGCAAATCGTGGGTGTTGGGATTCATTTAGTACCATTCTTACCTCATGATGATGCAAACCGAGCAGTTATGGGAGCAAACATGCAAAGACAAGCTGTTCCACTGATAAATCCGGATAGACCTATAGTGGGAACAGGTATGGAGAAGGTTATTTCTTTAAATACAGGAGCATCATACGTTGCAGAAGAAGATGGGAAAATTGTAAAGGTGACATCTAATGAAGTAATTGTAAATTACAACAAATTAGGTGAAAAGAAGTACATTTTACACAAATACCAAAGAACAAATGCTGATACTAGTTTCACGCACAAAATAAGAGTAACTGTGGGTGATAAAGTGAAAAAAGGAGATATCTTGGTGGATAGTACATCTTCTCAAGATGGGGACTTGGCATTGGGTAAAAACTTACTTGTAGCCTTTATGACATGGAGAGGTTACAACTATGAAGATGCTATCGTAATTAATCAAAAACTTGTAAAAGCAGATGCATTTACAACAATTATGATTAAAGAATACAAAACGGATATTAGAGATACTAATGCGGGTTCAGAAGAATTAACAGTCGATATTCCAAATGTTTCGAAGTTTAATAGAAGATTTTTAGATGAAGAAGGAATTGTCAAAGTTGGTTCTTATGTAAAATCTAATGATGTTTTGGTAGGTAAAGTAACACCAAAAAGCCAAGAAGATAGCACACCAGAAGATAAGTTGCTGAGAGTTATTTTTGCAGATAAAGGTAAAAATTACAGAGATTCTTCGCTAAAAATACCGCATGGTAAAAAAGGCGTTGTAATTGATGTTGTAAGAATTACTAAAGAAGATTGTGAATTACCTAGTGGTGTCAAAGAACAAATAAAAGTATTTGTTGCAGAAAAACGTAAAGTGGTTCCAGGGGATAAAATGGCTGGAAGACATGGAAATAAAGGTGTAATTGCAATAGTTGTGCCAGAAGAAGATATGCCATATATGGAAGATGGAACACCTGTAGATATCGTCCTCAATCCATTGGGAGTTCCATCTCGTATGAATATAGGTCAAATAATGGAGACTCATTTAGGAATGGCTGGAAGAGCGCTTAATAGAGTTTACAAGATTCCAGTATTTGATGGAGCTAATGAAGAAGATATTGTTAATGAATTATCAGAAGCTGGATTGCCTGTTAAAGGTAAATTTAAATTAACTGATGGTATTACTGGTGAGGAAATCGAAAATGAAGTTACCGTAGGCGTTATGTATATGATGAAATTAAACCATCAAGTAATGGACAAAATGCATGCCCGTTCTACTGGACCATACTCACTTGTAACGCAACAACCTCTTGGAGGAAAAGCTCAATTAGGTGGGCAACGTTTTGGAGAAATGGAAGTTTGGGCATTAGAGGCACATGGAGCAGCTTATATGTTAAGAGAAATGCTTACTGTTAAATCGGATGACGTAATTGGGCGTACAGAACTTTATGAATCAATTGTTCGTGACAGAGAAATGCAACAAGAAGGGCAAACAGAATCATTGAAAGTAATGATAAAAGAATTAATGTCATTAGGATTAGACGTAAAACTTGAAAAAGAAGAATAAACAAGTTTCATTATGCTGAATTGAAAATGTGAGGAGTGGGAAGATGGCGAAAGTATCTGGTAAAGAACACTTAAGTATTAAATTAGCTTCCCCAGAGACCATAAAATCATGGTCTTTTGGGGAAATTAAAAAATCAGAAACTGTGAACTATCGTACTTTTAAACCTGAAAAAGACGGTTTGTTCTGTGAAAAGATTTTTGGTCCAACCAAAAATTATCAGTGTGGAGTAGGTTGTGGAAAATACAAAAAGGAAAGAGATGTTGGTACCATTTGCGAAGAGTGTGGGGTAGAAGTACAACATTCCCGTGTTCGTCGTGAACGAATGGGTCATATTGAACTAGCTACGCCAATTGTTCATTTTTGGTATTTTAAGAAACAAAATTACATTCCTCTGCTATTAAATATGAAACAAAAAGATGTAGAAAGTGTAATTTATTGCAAAAATTATATTGTATTAGATGCAGGGAGTACACAACTTCAAAAGAAACAGGTCGTTACAGATAAACAATACGCTGAATTATATGGGAAATATGGCGAAGCATTTAGAGTGGATATTGGCGGAAGAGCAATTAAAGAACTTCTAGCAGAAATTGATTTAGATAAAATGGCTGAAGAGTTAAAAAAAGAATTAGAAGAAACAAAAACTCTAAAAGCAAAAGATATTGCTAGAAGACTTAAATTAGTAGAAGACTTCAGAAAATCTGGAAATAGACCAGAGTGGATGGTTATGGACATGATTCCTGTCCTTCCTGCTGATTTAAGACCATTAGTTCAATTAGATGGTGGTCGTTTCGCAACATCTGATTTAAATGAATTGTATCGTCGTATTATTAATCGTAATAATCGTTTGAAACGTTTAAAAGAACTAGGAGCTCCGAGCATTATTGAAGAAAACGAACTTCGTATGTTGCAAGCGGCAGTGGATTCATTAATTGCCAATCAAAACAGACAACATCCTGTAACGGGACCTGGTAAACGTGTTCTTAAATCATTGTCTTCTTACTTGGAAGGTAAAGCAGGGCGTTTCCGCCAAAACTTGTTGGGTAAACGTGTTGATTATTCGGGGCGTTCAGTTATTGTAGTTGGACCTGAATTAAAGTTACATCAATGTGGTATACCTCGTGAAATGGCGCTTGAATTATTTAAACCATTTGTAATGAATCAAATGAAAGAATTAGGTTATGTAGAAACGTTTAAACAAGCAAAACGTCAAATTGAAAATAGAAACGATAAAATGTGGGATGTTTTAGAAAAAATCGTACAACATCATCCAGTGTTACTTAATCGTGCACCAACTCTACATAAATTGTCAATTCGAGCTTTTGAACCTGTCATTATTGAAGGAAAAGCAATTCAATTACATCCTTTAGTATGTTCTGGATTTAATGCCGACTTTGACGGTGATACAATGTCTGTACATATACCGATTTCTCGCGAAGCCCAAGCAGAAGCAAGAATTCTTTTATTGGCAACTAAAAACCTGTTGCATCCGCAAAATGGTAAATCATCTGTAACTCCATCACAAGACATGGTTTTAGGCTGCTATTACCTGTCTATTGAAGAGGAAGGTGCAAAAGGAGAAGGTAAGTTCTTTGCAAGTGTTAGAGATGTTTATTCTTCTTTAGAAAATAAATACATAACTTATCATACGAAAATTATTTTAAATGTAGCTGATGATGATAGATTTAATGGTAAATACCTTGTTACCACACCTGGTAAGATTATTTTTAACGAAGATTTGCCAGAAGGAATTCCATTTATGAATAATGGGGTAGTAAATCTAATAGAGACAGAAGGCGTATTTGATGATATTGAGGAAACGCTAGATTATCTAAAGAATAAGAAAGTCAAAAATTTTGATAAAGGTTTCTTAGAAGAATTTGTTTCTCAGGTATACAATGAAATCGGAGAAGAAAAAACAGCTATATTGCTAGATAATATTAAAGAAAAAGGTTTTGTATATTCTACAAAAGCTGGATTAACTATTTCTTTAGCAGATGTTGTAGTTCCGGAACATAAATGGGATATCATTAAAGAAGCTGAATCTGACATGGTGGAAATAGAAGAATTATATCAATATGGTCGTATTTCCAAAGATGACCGTCATGAATTTGTTGTGAATAAATGGTCAAAAATTAGTGCGAAAGTTGCAGATGCATCAATTGATACTCTTGATGGAGGCGGTTTTAATCCAATAAAAATGATGATTGATTCAGGAGCTCGTGGTTCTAAAAATCAATATCGTCAGTTAGCAGCAATGCGTGGATTAATGGCAGACCCTTCTGGTAAAACAATTGAACGCGCAATCTTGAAGAACTTTAAAGAAGGGTTAGACCCATTTGATTACTTTATTTCTTCTCATGGTGCTCGTAAGGGACAAGCCGATACTTCTTTAAAAACAGCCGATTCTGGTTATTTAACTCGTAGACTTGTAGATGTTGCGCATGATGTTGTGGTGAATGAAGATGATTGCAAAACAGAAAGTTATATATTAGTTAGAGACATTGAACCTAGAGTTGAGAAATTGGAAGAGCGAATTTTAGGTAGAAGATTAGGAAAAGATTTAATGTTGGATGGAAAAGTTATCTTCGAAAAAGATTCTCTTATTAACAAGCAACAAGCGAAAGAAATAGCCGAATTATTTGAAGAAGTACCTATTCGCTCTCTGCTTACTTGTGAATCAGTCCAAGGGGTATGTAAAAAATGTTATGGATATGACCTTTCAACAAATAAAGAGGTTCCAAGAGGAGAAGCTGTTGGTGTTATTGCTGCACAATCTATTGGTGAACCAGGGACACAGCTAACAATGCGTACTTTCCACTCTGGTGGGGTAGCTGGTAATGATATTACACAAGGTTTACCTCGTATTCAAGAAATATTTGAGGCGAGAAAAAAGATTAAAGGTGAAGCCATCCTTTCTGAATTTAGCGGAACGGTCTCTATCATAGAAAAAGGTCGTTTAAAGGATATTAAAATTATAACTGATGAGGGTAAAGAGCAAGTTTATCATGTTAGCCTTGGTGTGGGTATTGAAGTGGAAAATGGAATGAAAGTTGTTCCTGGACAGCAATTAACTAAAGGCTCAATTAATGCTCATAAATTATTAGAGTTACGAGGCATAGAACCTGTACAAGAGTATCTACTTCAAGAAGTGCAACGAGTATACCGTGGTCAAGGTGTTAAAATAAATGATAAACATATTGAAGTAATCATTAGACAAATGACGAAACAAGTTCAAATTTTCAATCCAGGTGATTCTGACGAAGTAATGGGCTCTATTCTGAATAAAGGATACATAGAAAGAAAGAATAAACAATTACGTAATGAAGAAAAACAAGTAATAGAATTCATACCTGTACTAATGGGAATAACAACTGCGTCATTATCAACAGAATCATTCTTATCCGCTGCATCATTCCAAGAAACGCCTAGCGTCTTAACGGAGGCTGCGGTTAAAGGGAAAATTGATAAAATTATTGGATTAAAAGAAGCAGTTATTCTAGGGAGAAATATTCCGGCTGGAACTGGATTCCCTGAGTATTCCGAAGAATAATAGAAGGGGGCTCAAAGAGCCCTCTTTTATTTTGGATTTATGTCACTTTCTGGATTTGAAATGCATTTATTTTTTCTGGATTTATATAAAGGTAGGATTTCGCAAAGAAATTCAAAAATAACGAGATAGAATAGAGTGTTTAGGTTCTTTTAAAAAATAAAAAAAGGCGGGTGTTTCACTTTGAATTTAGGATTTAAGAAAATAGAAGTCCAATATGAAGAAATTTCAAATAAAAGAGCAAGATTTCATTTTTCTACTTTAGAAAGAGGATATGCTAGAACATTAGGAAATGACTTGCGTAGGGTTTTATTATCAAGTATTCCAGGGACTGCTGTAATGGGTCTTCTTATAGAAGGTTTGAATCATGAATTTCAACATGTTTCAGGTACTATTAATAATGGTACAGAGTTAGTTACTAGATTAAAAAACATGATTTTCTCTGTTCCTGGAGAAGACATGATGGAACTTAAATTTTCCGGAAAAAAAGCAGGTAGTTATTACGCTAAAGACATTGCTCTTCCTGAAGGTGTTGAGTGTCTTACTCCAGATGTAGAATTTTTAAAGCTTACAGGAGATAAGGAAGTTAACATTACAATTTTTGTGAAAAGAGGCAGAGGTTATTTAGATGCAGATGAGCATAAAGAGTTTGAAGAAGAAGGATTCCAAGATGTAATTCGCATTGACTCAGACTTCAAGCCAGTAAAAAATGTATCTATACATGTTGAAAAAAAACGTGTGGGACAAAACACAAACTATGAAAAACTAGTTTTAGATGTAGAAACAGATGGGGTTGTTTCGCCAAAAGAAGCGATTACAATAGCTAAGTTTATCCTAATAAGCCATTTAAGATATCTTGATGATATGAAAGAGTTTGTTGAGGAATTTGAATTACTAGAAGAAGAAAAACAAAAAGAAGAAGAAATTTTTGATATGTTGATTGAAACCTTAGATTTATCTCCAAGACCATATAATTGTTTGAAAAAGTCTGGATATAATACTATTGGTCAAGTATTGGCATTGACTAGAGAACAACTTAAAGCATTAGACCAATTAGGGGCTAAATCAATTAAAGAAATTGAAGAGAAATTAGTTAAAATCGGATACAAATTAAAAGATGAATAATATGTAAAATTACCCTTCTCTCTTTTTGAGAAGGGTAAAAAATTAAAAACGATATAATTCTTCTCTTATAAATGTTATTATGTTATCTTTAATACTTAGGTTTTCTAATTTTGTAAAGATGCTCTTTGCGTCAGCTTCGCGTGTTTGGAAAATGGTATCAACTACCCATTCGCCGGTTGATTGTCTAGGATGCCCATTTTCGTTTTTCATAGACTGTTCTAATGTAGGCAAATGTGTATGATGCCCTGTTGGAATATAGGTTAAAAAAACGAAAAATAATGGTTGTCTCTCTAAAATAACGAGAGATTCAAAGCCTTCTCTATAATAAGAAAATGGAGTATTTGTTGTTTGCATTGTATTTATTACACCATTTTCGAATTTATCTGAAGACATGTATCCTTCAAAATCAATAATCATAGGATGCACACTCCTTTTCAGATAAAAACTGTCTGCTTTTTTATGGTTCAATCTAGAATCTATATATCCTTTAAATGCGGGGTTTAGAATTATATTAAGAAGTTGGGTGAAAGTTTGAATACGGTAAAAAAAATTAATATTATAGTAATGTTGTCGATGTTTATGTCGTTGTTTATTTCCAATTCGGCTTCTGCGGAGAGCGTAGAACCGAATATAATTGGAAATCATGGTGTGAGTTTAGATGCACAATCGGGAGATGTTTTATTCGATAAAACTTCTCATCAAAAGGCTTATCCGGCAAGTGTAACAAAGGTTATGACAGCTTTGATGTTAGATGAAAATATTAAGGAAAATGAAACTATTACGCTGTCAAAAACTTGTGTCAATGAAGTTAGAAGTAATTCTCAAATTGCATTTAAAGAAGGCGAAAAATTGAGTAGAGATACAGCTTTGTTTACAATGATGACTATTTCTGCAAATGATATAGCTTGTGCAATTGGGGAACATATTGCCGGCAGTCAAGAAGCTTTTGGAGCTATGATGACAAAAAGAGCTGAAGAATTGGGTGCCTTAGATACTCAATTCAAAAATGCAAATGGATTGCATGACCCAGAACATTACACAACTGCATATGATATGGCTTTGATTGGTAGAGAAGCAATTAAACATGACTTAGTTCGTAAAGCAATGGCAACAAAACATTATAAAGTAACAACTGATTTACAAAAAGATGTACCAATTGTGAACAAGAGTAAAATACACGATGACCCAGATTCAATAGGTGGAAAGACTGGTTTTACAAATGAAGCAAGAAATACATTAATGAAAATTGACGAAAAAGATGGAATTCGTGTTGTAAATGTGATATTTGGAGCAAACAAGCTTACAGATAAGTACAATATTTATGATGATATCCTAAAAATATCAAAGTACAGTATGGACCAATTAACAAAAAAATTGGTTGTTGATGAAGAAAAATGGAATAAAAAATTGACTTTTTTAGAAAAAAAGGTAATAGTAAAACCAGAAAAATCGTTGTACTTAACTATGCAAAAAAATGACAATTCAGCATACGATGTAAGATTTACCCCTAAAAAGATAGATGAAGACTTGTTGTATATAAAAGGAATAAGCAAAGGTCAGAAATTAGGGGAAATAGAAATCATAAAAAACGATAAAAAAATTGATACAGTTAATGTGGTGTCGACACAAAATGTTGTTTTTGAGAAACCAAAGGATATTTTAATTCCTTTTTGGATAAAAGTATTAGCGGCAATAATAATTCCTTTAGGTTCTTACATTGGATTTGTATTTCTTTATAATTATAGATATTTTAATAATAAAAAGAGACCAGTGTAAGAAACACTGGTCTTTATTTTTAATTGATTTCCAAAACCTTAAGTTGCAAACGACCAATTGGAGCCTCGATAATGACTGAATCATTTATTCTTTTGCCCATTAAAGAACTTCCTAATGGAGAGTCAATGGAAATTTCGGTTTTACCATTACCATATCCAAGAAGTTTGATAACTTCAGTTTTACCGTCGGACCATTCGATGGTTACGGAGTGTCCAATTTCTACTTTATCATTTGATTCATTTTCTTTAATAATAATGGCGTTGTTAAGTAAATTTTCTAATTCAGTTTTCTCTTTGTATAATTTGGCTTGATGTTCTTTTGCGGCGTCGTACTCGGCATTTTCTGAAAGGTCGCCCTGTGCCTTTGCACGTTCGATTTCTTCAGCATTTTTTGGGAGTTCAATGTTTATAATTTCTTCTAGTCGAGCTTGTCTTTGATTTTTTTGCTCGTCAGTCAAATAATACTTTTGTTGGTTATTCAAATTTATCACCTCTAGCAAGTTAGTTTGCAGATTTTAGGTGGAAATCCTACTAAATAGAAAGGAGTTTTTAATAATGAACTTAGAAACAATTGGGTATATTTTGTATTCTGGTTTAGGAATGCTTATTTTAGCGTTTTTATTCTTGTTGGCAAGTTTGGTAAACAAAACTAAACAAACAGAAAATAGTTTTTATGGTGAAGATACAAGTGATTATGAATATGAAGAAGAAGTATATCCTGTACGAGAAAGAAAATCATATTTTCCGTTTGGTAAAAATAAAAAAGACAATCATATAACGCATGAAACAGAAGAGTATCCAGAACACATTAATTATGAAGAAGACTCTGATGATGAATTATATTCAAACTATGATATAAAATCTGAATTTACTCCGAATCGACCTGATGAGTATAACTATGAAGATGATGGAGTGGAAGATGAATATGAAAGTGATTTTGCATTCATAGAATCAGTTTCAAAAAAAGCAAGAAGTGAACATAGTGCTTTTGAATTTGATTTTGATAAATATACAAAAAATAAAATAGAAGAAATTGATACGGAAGAAGATATTTTACTAGACGATGATTTTTCAACAGATAAAATTCAAAAAGAAGAAATGAAAAACTCAAATAAAAAGAAAGGTCTTACAATAAAGCATTATGAAGAAGAAAATGAAAATGATGCAGATATAGAAGCGGAAATGATGCAGCGTATTAATGCTTATAAGGAAAGATTTAAAAAATAGAAACAGTTTAATTGTTTCTATTTTTTTTGCAATAAACGTTCAAGAAGCAACTTCTGATTTAATAACCTAAAGTTAGTAGTAGATGTTTCTCCAGATAAAAGTGACATTAAAGTATAAAAATTATTTTTAATTGATTCGGGGAATTCATAAAGCGTTAAAAAGTCATTTATAGTGTGAGTAGAAGTTGCGTAGGCAAAAACTATTAACTGCAAATGATAGTTATTTTGTGAATTTGGTAAGATTATAGATTTAGGGTCGAATTTAATTTCAAAAGGGCAAATTAGACCTATTTTTGATAAAAATTCAAGTGATAGAAGGGGGTATTTTGAATTTAAGATTTTGTATCCTTCTTGTGTCTTGATGCTTTTATTTATTAAATTTAAAGTTGATTTGGTCTTTTCCAAAGTATCTAGTAATTCTTTATCAATTATAAACCCTGTAGTAGAAGATAACCTAAAAGGTTTAAGCCAAATGAAAGGACTAGTTGCTACAAGTTCTTCGAAGTTATTTTTCACACTGCTAATTATCTTTTTTTCGAAGTCCTTTAAGGAATCGGTGGCATCTATTAAATGATTTCCGTCATATGTTAGTGAGTTAATGTTTAAATCAGCGTCCGATGCTTTTTTTAACAAATCCTCTGAATTGGGAACTATCTCGAATACTCTTCCTTTAATGGTAAAAGAAATTATTGTATAACCAGATATGGTCTCTCTTATATTAGCCATTGGATAAATAGAAATAACTTGTTCCGTTGATAAGGTTGTGGCTATATCTATGTCTTTTGGATTAATGTTTAATAAAATATCTCGGATATATCCACCAAATATAGCGCTTTCGCCATGTTGATTTAAGGAATGAAGAACATTCGTTACAATTGGGTCTTTAAGTTCAAACATTTATTGTACCTCCTTAATAAAAATAGCCATTTTAAACAATTTCTGAATTTAATAATATATAATGTAAGGAACTAAAAATAGCAACAAAAAGGTGGAAGAAAAAATGAAAAATGGAAAATTTATAAGAACTGTAATCCATATGCAAAACGTTCCCCGTTGGGATGAATACGTCCCTCACTTCGATGATAATGCAGCAAATCATAGTTTTAGGTGCGCAGCTTATGCTACATTGGCAGCGTTAATAGAAGAAAAGAAATTCGGAAAACAAGTGGATAAATTCCGAATAATAGGGAAAGCGTTGTTTCATGACTTAAATGAAACAATTACGGGTTCTATTAAACATGTAACCAAAAAGGACCCATTTGTTCAAGAGCATATTCGTAGTTTTGAACAAGAAGCAAGTAAGGAAATTGTTTCGTATTTATCTAAGTCATTACAAGCATTTTTTTGGGATTTCATAGTGGAAGCAGAAGATATGTCCTTTGAAGGTAGGCTTGTGGATGGTATTGATACATTTGATGCTATGTTATTTTGTCACAGAGAAATGTTATATGGTTCGAATCCTATTTTCAGAAAAAAGTTTACAGAATTTCACGATAAGCTTGTAAATCATGAAATAGAATCTATTCGTTGGTTGGTGAATGAATTCGATAAAAGAGAAGGGGTTTATGAATTCCTGAATAATATTTTGATGCTGGATACAATAGCTAGATGGAAAGGGAACTTTAATCTAGTAAAGGATAATGATGCTTCTCATACATACCGAGCGACTGCTCTATCTATATTTAATGGTCTTTTAGAAAACGTTAAATATGGTAAGAATATAGATATGTATTTATTAGCGGGTAAAACTATTTTTCATGATTTAGTAGAAGCCGTTACAGGTGATATTTTGGGACCAGTAAAACATTCTAATCCTAAGATTAAAGAGGCTTTCGAATTGTATGAAAAAAATGCAGCTAGTCAAATGATTGAGTCATTGCCGGAGTTTTTAAAAGAAGAAATAATAGAATTGATGGTAGAGTCTAAAAATAATACATATGAAGGTAAAATGGTTGATATTTCGGATAAGCTAGATGCTTTAATTAAAGCTAATTTAGAAATGAAAAACAACCCTAGTGAATATGCTGATACATACTATAGACAATTACAAAAGATTCAACATAAATTTGAAAATGAAAGTGTAATATTCTTTTTAGCATATGTTTTACATGATATTACCAATAGTAATTTTAGCAAGTAAGTGTATTTCGCAATGCCTATATTTTTAGAAAATAAATATTTTCTGGATTAAGGTAGTGTAAGTAAGGATATATGATAAAAAAAGGTTAGGCATTATTAAATAATGTTCCTAACCTTTTTGTTTTTTTTATTATTTTCAGTGACACTATCTATTTAATGAAAAACGAGGAGATAGGCAAAGAAGAATTTAATTAATGTAATTTAATGGGTTTGCATAGCTAAATGTTCCTCCATCAAAAGAGGTAGCAACACAGAAATGTAAATGATTTCCTGTGCTTCCGCCATTTGAGCCAACTCCACCTATTTTTTGACCTCGGAACACATATTCTCCAGGACTTACGTATACACCATCGTCATACATATGACCATAGATTGTATATAATCCATTATTAGGATGTTTAATTACAATCCAGTTACCATATCCATTAGCATGTCCTGCATATAAAACATAACCTTCTTCTGCTGCATAAATAGGTGTATTCCTTGGTGCACCAAAATCTACTCCGTTGTGTAATTTTTTCTTACCGGTAATAGGGTGAGTACGATATCCATAAGGTGATGTAATTGTATAGCTTCCTGGTTCCATTGGGTATGCTAATATTGCACTTCCTAAATTTTGACTAGTTTCATTGCTTTCTCTTGCTGATTCAGATGCATTTGAACTTGAAGAATTTTTCTGTTGTTGTTGCTTCTGTTGTTGTTTCTCTTGCTCTTGTTTCTGTTGTTGCTGTAATAGTAACTGTTTTTGTTTTTCTTTTGCTATTCTTTTTGCTTCTTCAATTTTAGATTGTTCAAATTGAATTGATTTTTCTGCCTCGGCAATAGCACTAGATAAGCTTGCCATAGCTTCATCTTCTTCATCGATTGAATGTTGAACTTGCTTTTTCTTTGCATTTAAATCGTTTTGTACATTTTGTTGTTCAGTTTTTTGAAACTCTTGTAATTTCTTTTTTGTTTCAAGTTCTGTTTTCTCAGTTTCTATTTTTATTTTTTTGTCTTCCAATAGTTGTTTTTGTGTCTTTATGAAGTTAATTTTTTCTAATACTTCATTATGAAGCTGTTCGCCTTTGTGCATAATATCCGTGTATTTTTCAAAACGGAATAGAAATTGAGATAAGCTGTCAGAGCGAAATAAGAACTCTAGAAATTGAACATTCCCACTAGAATACATAAGTTTTAAGTTTTGTTCAAGTTTCGCTTTTTTTTGTTCTAAATCTATTTGTTTTTCCTTAATAACATTTAATATCTTATTGATTTCTCTCTCTGTGTTTCGTATTGAAGTTTCTTTCGTTGTAATTTCTTTGTTTGTAGAATCTAATTCTTTGGTCAATGTTGCAAGTTTCATTTCAAGGGTTTGAATTTCAGATTCAACCTGATTTAATTCTTGCTGTAATTGTTCTTTTGTATTAGCAGAATCATTTGCTTGCTGTTGGAGTTGTAACTTTTTATCTTGTAATTCCTTTATGTTCTCTGCGTGGGCAGTTTGAGAAACTAGAAGCAAAGTTATACCAAAGCTAAAGGCAAGTGTATGTGCTTTTTTGTATTTATTCATTTTAAAGCTCCCTTCGTGAACAAAATTGTTGATAGACTTATGTATTTTTTTAAAGAAATATTCAAAACCCTTATGAAAAATCAACGCCTTTATCACATGACTTGGATAAAGGCGAAAGGGATTAGTAATTTACTTGTTTTTTATTCTTGTATTTCAATAACCGTTGCGTGTCGCTCTGTTTCGAAAAAGAATAAAGTTTTTCCTATGCGAATTCTTGTTTTGTCTAGTAAAATTGGGATTTCTTCAATAGTTTCTCCGATATGGACTGTCATTACGTAATAGGGTTTCTTATATTCGAACGTAATGGTGTTTGTGATTTCTCCCTCGTGTTTGATTCCATTTATTACAGCCTCTACATGTTGATTTAAAAGATGAAAATTTAAATATTTGTCTAGGAAATCAATCATTTGAGGTTTATCATTAGCGATATTCAGTCTCATGTCTTCACCTCTTTTAAATATAACGCAAACGCTTAATATCTAAAAATAGGTGTTTTGTCTAGTTTTTATTGTAATTTTATCTGAAACGAAGAAAAACCCCCACATAAAGTGGGGGAGAAATTAATTCTTGTACAAATCCAATTTTTGTTGAAGTTCTTTTGAAACTTTGATTCTTTCTTCTTCGTCTACTTTTACAACGGACATTCTACCTTCTCTAGCAGGATTTCCTTGTAATTCAACTTGATTTATTTTCAAAGTGTCGTCATAGTCTAATTGACCTAAGAACAAAGGAATAGCAGAAGATTTGACATTTGTTCTAAAATTATCTTTTAAAATGCCAGTTAATTCATTGATTTTTTTAATGTTTTGAAGGTCTGCTGATTGTTTGATAATTTCAACCATAACCTGTCTTTGTCTTCTATTTCTTCCGAAATCACCTTCGCCATCGCCACGGAAGCGAGCATAGTTTATGGTTTCGTTTCCGTTTAAGTGGTGCGTTCCTTTTTTAATTCTAACGTATTGATTTGTGATGCGGTCATAAAATTGCATTTCTTTTTCTACAGTGATATCAAGACCACCAATTGCATTTATCATCTCGATAAATCCGTTCATGTTGATTGATGCATAATAATCAATTGGAATTTGAAAATAATTTTCAAGACTATCAATTGTATTGGAAACGCCTTTATTGAAAGCGTGAGTAGCTTTATCATACTTTCCAGTAGCTTTATTAAGCATCCAAGTATCCCTTGGGACTGATACTAGGTTTAATGTATTCTTCTTAGGTTCTACTACAGCTATGATGATTGAATCACTTCTACCATGTTCTATGGTATCAGAATCGGTTCCTAGCAATAGAAAAGCAAAAGGTTGTCCATCTTTTAAAGCTTGTTTCTTATATACAATTTCTTCTAAACCGGTCTCAGCATTGATAAGTTTTATGGTTTTTTCTTGGACTGGTAACTCTTTATAAACATCTTTCCAAACAAATATACTAAAGCTTAAATAAGCACCATATCCGAAGAGAAAAACCACAATAAGGGCACTAAAAACTTTAACTAGGCGTTCTAAGAACATACTTGTGTGTCACTCCTCAATTGTAATTTTTTTTTACACTTAAAATAAATTTGTACGTAACTTAAAAAAATCTTTTTAAATTACGAATAAATAATGAAATTCAATCATTCTTAAAGGTTTTTTTGTTACAATTAAAAAAACAATAAAGCATTGGAATATGTAGAAGTAAGCAAATTCCATGTTAGGTAATCGTAAATTAATTCAATTATTTAAACAAAAATATAAAAAAGAAAAAGAAGTTTGAATATGATATTTGAATTCATTTTTTTCTGAAGGAGACCTTATGGTATGGAGATAATAGTACAAAAATTTGGTGGAACCTCAGTTGCAACAGAAGAGGCAAGAAAACATTGCGTTTCGCACATCAAAAGGGAACTAGCTAATGGAAAATCTGTTGTAGTTGTTGTTTCTGCAATGGGTAGAAAAGGAGACCCTTACGCTACTGATACTTTATTATCATTATTGCAAGGGGAAGTTAGCAAAAGAGAAAAAGATTTATTGTTAATTACAGGAGAATTAATTTCTGCATCGGTATTCTGCTCCATCTTGGAGAAAGAGGGAATTTCTTCCGTTGTACTTACGGGTGGTCAAGCGGGTATAATTACAAATGATACGTTTGGTTCATCACTTATTATGGATGTATTGCCACAAAGAGTAAATGCAGAATTAAAAGAAGGAAAAGTAGTCGTTGTTCCAGGATTCCAAGGTGTAACTACAACAGGAGAATTTACCACTTTAGGAAGAGGCGGTAGTGATACAACAGCTGCTGCGTTGGCTGCTGGGTTAGAGGCAGAAGTGGTAGACATATTTACGGATGTTGAGGGAATAATGACAGCTGACCCAAGAGTTGTTAAGGATGCAAAATATCTAGAAAAGATTTCTTATGAAGATGTTGCTCAAATGGCTTGGGGTGGGGCAACGGTAGTTCATCCGAGAGCAGTAGAGTTGGCAATGAAACATGAAATTCCGATGAGAATTCGCTCTACGTTTTCTAATAGTTTAGGTACTAAGGTAACAAAAAAATCCATAAGTAAAAGGGAATACGATGCTAAGGAAGTTATGATTTCTGGAGTTGTATCAACGAATAAAATTCATAGATATACAATTGGAAAAAAACATAATCCAGAATTAAGAAATTTCCAAGGCATTTTTAACTTTCTTCAAGAATCAGAAATTAATGTGGATTTTATTAACATTACAAAAGAAGCTGCTTATTTTACAGTGACAGAGAGTGATTCTGTAGTTCTAGAACAATTTCTAAAAGTTAAAAAAATCCAGCACGAAAAAGAGGAAAATGTATCAAAAGTTTCAATAGTAGGTAATGCAATGAATGGTGTTCCAGGAGTTGTAGCAACCATTATTAAAACAATAGAAAAAGAAGAAATAGAAGTAATTCAAACTTCAGATTCAAATACAACAATTTGGTTATTGATTAACGAAAAAGATGAAAAGAAAGCAGTGCAAGCGCTTCATCGTTCGTTTTTTAAATAAATCTTTATAATAAATCTTTATAAATAAGGAGAGATTGAATTATGTGTGGAATTGTAGGATATATCGGTAAGGAAGACTCAAAAGAAATTTTATTAAAAGGTTTAGAGAAATTAGAGTATCGTGGATACGATTCAGCAGGGATAGCTGTAATGAACGATGAAGGCGTACATGTATTTAAAGAAAAAGGTAGAATTCTGAATTTGCGTGAAGTAGTAAATGAAGATATTCATGCTGCTGCTGGAATTGGTCATACAAGATGGGCAACTCATGGAGTACCAAGTAAGGTTAATGCACATCCACATCAAAGTGAATCTGCGCGTTTTACTCTTGTTCATAACGGGGTAATAGAAAACTACGAAATCCTGAAAAAAGAATATTTAAAAGATGTTTTATTGAAAAGTGATACGGATACAGAAGTTATTGTGCAGGTAATTGAGAAATTTGTAAATCAAGGTTTAGAAGTTGAAGAGGCATTCCGTAAAACATTAAAAGTTCTACATGGCTCTTACGCAATTGCCTTATTGGACAAACAGAATAAAGACGTAATCTATGTAGCAAAAAATAAAAGTCCTCTGTTAGTTGGTTTAGGGGAAGAATTCAATGTTGTTGCTTCTGACGCAATGGCAATGATTCAAGTAACGAATGAATACGTTGAATTAATGGATAAAGAAACGGTACTTGTAACAAGAGATTCTGTTATTATCAAAAATATTAATGGCGAAGTGATTTCAAGAGATTCATACATTGCCAAATTAGATGCAAGCGATATTGAAAAAGGTACATATCCTCATTACATGTTAAAAGAAATTGATGAACAACCATTAGTAATGAGAAAGATTATTCAAGAATACCAAAATGATTCTGGAAAATTAACTGTTGATAAAGAAATTATTGATGCTGTTAATGAAGCAGATAGAATTTACATTGTGGCTTGTGGAACGAGTTACCATGCAGGTTTAATTGGAAAAGAATTTTTGGAGAAATGGGCTAAAATACCTGTGGAAGTTCATATAGCTAGTGAATTTTCTTATAATATGCCTTTACTTTCTAAAAATCCATTATTTATATTTATTTCTCAAAGTGGAGAAACAGCTGATAGTCGTGCAGTATTAGTTCAAGTGAAAGAAATGGGATATAAAGCTTTAACAATTACAAATGCGCCGGGTTCAACGCTTTCTCGTGAGGCTGATTATACGTTATTACTTCATGCAGGACCAGAAATCGCCGTGGCGTCAACAAAAGCATACACAGCACAAATTGCTGTTTTAGCGATTTTAGCAAATGTGGCAGCGACATCTAAAGGTATTCATTTGAATTTTGAGTTGACAAAAGAATTGGCTATTGTCGCAAATGTTATGGAAAATCTATGTACTCAAAAAGAAAAAATGGAACAAATCGCAAGTGAATTTCTTTCTACAACACGTAACTGCTTCTTTATCGGAAGAGCGCTAGATTATTATGTAGGTCTAGAAGGTTCACTGAAATTGAAGGAGATTTCATATATTCAAGCTGAAGGATTTGCAGGCGGAGAATTAAAACATGGAACAATTGCTCTTATTGAGAAAGATACACCAGTGATTGCTTTAGCAACACAGGAACATGTGAACTTAAGTATTCGCGGGAATGTAAAAGAGGTAGTGGCTCGCGGTGCTAAACCATGTATTATTTCTATGAACGGATTAGAAACAGAAGAAGATGCATTTGTAATAGCTGAGGTACATTCTTCTTTAACACCGTTAGTGTCAGTTATTCCGTTCCAATTAATTTCTTATTATGCAGCTTTACATCGTGGGTGTGATGTGGATAAACCACGAAATCTTGCAAAATCAGTTACTGTAGAATAATAGAATCTCATATTTAGAGATTTAAAAGAAATGGTAATCTGGAAAGTATGAATAAGATTAATGAGGATGTTTAAAAAGAAGGAATCTGTAGTGTTAATTATAGATTCCTTTCAAAAAAATGTAAATAACTCATTGTAAATATTCGAGGTAAAAGTTTTTAAGTTTGTTGAGAGACTTTTTCGAGTCTCTCAGTTTTTAAATTGTATTGGTCGGTGGAAATTGTGGATTTAAATATTATTATTATGATTTTAAGTGCGTTATTAATGTCGTTTTTACTTGCTCCGTTTTATTTGAAATGGTTAAAAAATAAACAGTTCGGACAGTTTATAAGGGAAGATGGTCCGAAAGCTCATTTGAAAAAATCAGGAACTCCTACTATGGGTGCTTTGATTTTCTTGCTGCCGGTTGTGATATTGTCATGTTTCTTTGTAGATTATACAAAAATTCAAAATTTATCTTTGCTTATCTTAATTTTAATTTTTGGATTTATTGGCGGAGTAGATGACTTTGCTAAAATTACAAAAAAACAAAATGAAGGATTAACATCAAAACAAAAGATTGTATTACAATTTTCTGGAGCAGCAATTTTTTATTTAATTCTTCAAGTAGGTAATGTAGATACTAATGTATTTGTACCTATTGTGAACCAAACTATAGATTTAGGTAGTATTTTATATACAGTCTTTGTAATGTTTTTAATTGTGGGTGCAAGTAATGCAACCAATTTAACAGATGGATTAGATGGATTATTAGCTGGAAATGCTATTGTTTCTTTTTCAGCATTTGCCTTTATTGCTCATTTACAAGGTAATCAAACAGTGTTTGCTTTTGCAATTTTATTTATTGTAACTTTATTAGTATTTTTAATGTTTAATTTTAATCCAGCTAAAGTATTTATGGGTGATACAGGTTCGCTTGCTTTAGGTGCTGTAATGGCAGGTATGGCTATTATTTTAAAAGTAGAAGTTTTATTATTGTTCATTGGGATGATATATGTAATTGAAACTTTATCTGTTATTATGCAAGTGACTAGTTTTAAACTTACAGGAAAAAGAATTTTTAAGATGAGCCCAATTCATCATCATTTTGAATTAGTGGGTCTTTCAGAAAAACAAGTATTCAGTTTGTTTGTTATAACTCAAGTGCTGTTTTCAATTGTATCTGTTATATTAATTATGAAAATGATGTAATGCGAAACCCAACCGACATTGGTTGGGTTTTTTATTATCTCTTTTTTTTAATAAGAGATATAATATAAGAAAATAAGGAGAATGAAATATGAAACTAAACAAAAATCAATATTTAATTCTAGAAAAGAATGATGACGAAAGCGAAAATAAATTTAAAGTAGAGGTTGCTAATATAGCCGAAGAACATGACAAAAAAGTTATAGCTAAATTCGTAGATATTGACAGCGCTAATAAATGGATAAAGGATAACTTTAAAGAAAAACATTTGTTACCTTTAGCGATGTTTAGTGATGAGTATCGAAGAATTTTTGATAGTATTTCTTGTTTTATTAAAGATAAGTTTGAAGAACAACGATTAACAATGTTATTTTCAGAAAGCGAAGAAATAATTAGTCATATTGTTCTTATGGGGATATCTATAGAAGAAGAAAAAGAAGAAGGTTTTGAAAGTGTACATGCAATTAAGCATCACTTTTTAGTAAGTACAAACGAAAGAATATTTGTATCGCATCAAATTGTATATTATTGTCCTGGAGTAGAAGAAAAAAGAGAAAAGACACAGTTTGATTGTGTAGTTCCGCTTTTCCAGAATGGCTCATATTTTGATACGAAATCAGGAGATTTTGTTGTTGAAATCAGAGAAGATAATACGTTTATGAAATCATTTATGGAAAATGGAATAGGGAAAGAAACATATAATAAAATGAACAAAAATACTCAACAGGAGAAAGAAATTGCTAGGTTGCTGGAGAATATCGATTATCCAAAAGTTTTAAAAAAGAAGACAGATTGGTTAAGAAAAATAAAAAATGCATATTTTAAAATGCTAGATGATTTTGTTTCACATTATAATCAGTAAAACCGTAGCAGAGCTACGGTTTTTTTAATTTCCTGGTCCTTCTTCAAAATAAGAAAAGTCATACGCGATACGGTCCAAAATGTTATTTTTTATGTATCCGTTCAAAGGTTTTGCTAGTTTGTATAGTGCTTTTAAATCATCAAGGTAAATAACTTTGCAACGTTGAGAAATGCTAGTGTTTTTAAAAATAGGTCTATTTAACTCTTTCTTTAATTTCTTCTCGCGATTTCTTGTAGTTACTATGTAAAGCTCAATAGGAATATTTAAAGTATATATAAGGTCGGAAAATCGTAAAAGTCCACTGGATATAGAAGTCGTTGTCTCTATTTCGAAAGCAGCGTAAGGTACACTGTTTTTGAACCAAATTACATCTATTAAAGAGATTATGTTTTTAGATTCTTTTGGGATATTTTCATAAGGAAGAACGTCCAAAGTTCCATCACCTAAAAACTCTTCATTAAAAACTTTATTTTGGTCATTTCTTGCAATAAAAACATCAATTTCAAGAATATTTGCTAACTCTTTTAAAATGTACTGAGCATTTAGGTGCGGTTCTGAAATATTACTTTGTTTCGTATTTTCTATTGGTGGATTCTCAGAACCATTTTGAATTGATTTCTTTTTTTGCCTTTTTATTTTGTTTTTTTCTCTTATGAATAAATCTTCTGCATTATTTAAGTAATATGTAAAACTATATGTGCTATTGTGAATTAAATTAAGAATTTGTTTGAGTTCATTATTGTCCACGTTTAAACACTCATCTTCAGATTTAGGAAATATGAAGGGGGCAGAAATTCTTTCTTCTGGTTCAGTTATGTGTTTGATGTCTATCTTGTAATAAAATAGGTTGTCTATTTCATTTTCGTATGAGACTGATGTAAATGCTGCTATTCTACCATTTACAACATAAATGAGATGGTTATCTACGTTTTCATCAAAAGAAAAATCGATAGTAGATTCAAGTTTTTCTTCGAGAAAAGCCTGTAATACATCATGTTCAGTTGCTTGTAAAGCATATACCTTCATAGTAAATATCCTCCTTTCTGAATTTGATTAGAAATTTTATTTAATAGTGAAATTGGCTGCTTTAAATATAGCAAATGAAAAACCAAAAAAGTTGACATTTCGTAAAAAGTTGCTATTTTGAATTAGCCAAAAAAAGGAATTTGCATCCAATTGAGTTGGCGGTTAAATTTTATGGAGGTGTAGATGTGGATAAAAAAATAAGTAAAGCTCTTATAACAAGTATGTTGGCAGGAGTTGTTGTTTCTAGTGTTCCAATGAATGCATTCGCAGCAGAAAAGGTTCCTAGTGACCTTAACAAAATTAAAAATGAAGAAGCTAAACGTGTTGTAAAGGAGTTATTTGAAAAAGGGAAGATTAATGGATTTGATGATAATACATTCAGACCAGACAAAAAAGTGACTCGTGCAGAATTTGCTGCAATGTTATTGAGCGTTGTGAATTATGATAATAAAAGTGAAACAAACCGTAATGTGAATTTTGCGGATTCTAAAAAAGGCACAAGTTGGCACTATGATGTACTAAACAAAGCGTATAATATAGGTCTTATATCTGGTAAAGGAACGAAAGGAAATGGAGAAATTATAATGGCTCCCAATGCTCCTATTACGAGAGAGGAAATGTTAACGATTCTCGTACGTGCTTATGAACTTAATAACGTAAAGGCTACTATTACAGATAAGGAAGTAAATGAAAGTCTAAAAAAATTCGTGGATGCTTCAAAATTACCTTCGTGGTCTAAAGCTCCTGTTGTGAAATCTTTAAAATATGGAATTACATCAGGTCTTACAGAAAATCGTATTGGGGCTGGTGAAAAAGGAGACAGACTGCAATCCGCTATGTTTTCTTATCGCCTAATGAAAAATCCAGGTGGAGAAAAGACACCTATTATCGATAAAACAGCTCCAGTAATTACTCTGAAGGGGTCAAAAGATGTTGTTATTTATGAAGGTGATACTTATAAAGATGCAGGTGTCACAGTAATTGATAACGTCGATGGAAATATTAGTTCTTCTGTAGTTAAGAGCGGGGATGCTGTTAATTCAAATAAACCAGGAAAATACGTAGTAAAATATAATGCTAAAGATAAAGCGGGGAATAAAGCTGTTGAAGTATCAAGAACTGTAATTGTGAAAGAGGCAATAGCAAAGCTTGAAACTGACAAAGAGATTATTCATATTAAAAAATCTGGGGCAACAGTTGGTGAAATAAGAGGCATCCTGTCTGAACGCCACGCTATCGCTAAAGAGGGTATTCATTTTGTTTCTAAAAAATCTCTAACTGATAAACTAGGAAGTCCAGAAAAAGTTAGTAATGTGCAAAATTTAGTAGTGCATGTTAATCATACTAAAGTAGATAATAAGTTCACAAAGTCTACTATATATGATGTTAAATTTGATAAAGATGCTACAGATGTACAAGTTGATACTACAACAAGAACAGTAACAGTTAATGATACACATACTTTGGCAGATATTAAATCAGCATTTGAAACAAAAGCACAGGCAATTATTGGTGAAAATAGCGTGGAATTCTTTACTGAAATGAACGACAGTGAAGTTGTTTACGGAGATACAATAGTATTAATTGAAGGTTTGAATAATGATGTATCTATTAAGAACGTCACTTACAAATTTGGAGATTCTCTGGTTGTTGAAGCAGGTGAAAGCTCATTAACGGTAAAAGGATTGAAATTTGAGGATTCGTTAGATTTATATAGTTATAATCCGACAACTAAAACTACTACAAAACTAATTGATGGTGCTGAAGTAAGGGTGGACGGAACGTACGAATTCAAGAATTTAGCAACTGGTTTTTATGTTGCTGTGCAAAAACCACTTGAAAAAGGTAAACCTGGAGAAAAAGCTTATGAAGATGAGTATCAACAACGTTTGAAAAACGAGAATGTTTATGAAATTAAGCCAATTTTAAAAGCCGAAGGAAATTCAGCTGGTGCATATCGATTGTCTGCTAATTATCCAGGGTTTTCATTGTTAACACCGGATGCAACTGCTGATTTTGTAAAAGATGAGAAAAAAGTTGCTAAAATTACAGGTGGCGGAGACTTATATGCAGAAATTGTTTATAAATATCGTACAGAAAGAGTGAAATTTAAAAATATGAAACTTACATTTGGAACGGAAGCTGTAGACCATGATAAAAATTCAGCTACGCCAAATGTAAACTATCCAACAGTATTATTAAATCCAACTGCTGATTATGAACAATTTACATTAGGTCAAACTGTGTTATTTACTTTGGTATTGAAAGATAAAGATGCATCAGGTAATGTGACTTCTAAAGTCGAATTACCTCTTCAAGCAAAAGTTGTATTAAAAGATGCAGCATTGACGTTAGAAGTAACGCCACAATAAAAAACCAAGCACGCTATGTGCTTGGTTTTTTATGCTGCAAACTTTTGTAATAAATTGTTGCAGATAAGAGTGTTGTTATCAAGAATAAAGGAGTCTTGATACAAGACTTTTGTTTTTGTTTGAAGATTTTCCTTGATGTGAAATAAAGTGTCAAATAAATCTGCTTTGAATGTGAAGATTTTCTCATTATTTTCAGTAGATACTGATTCTAAAATTAATTTAGAGATGAGCAGATTTTTCATCAAAGATTTCTTTGTGTTCATTTGAATTACAGGTATTTGTTTCTTTGTTTGTGATTCGTGACTTGTAAAAATAATTTTTTTGCGTTTAATAGTTTTTGCTTGCTTAGAAATAGTTTTTAACATATTGATTTGTGTTTCTTGGGCGAAGAAACACCTTCCCACCTTTCAATTTAAAGTTATTTGATTGAGTGGGCGGTTTTTTTGGGGCTTTCAAGGTCGGGCGAGACCTTGTTTTTTAATGTATATAATGAATTTATATTGTTAATATACTTTGTATATACATAGTATATACAAATAATCGAACGATGTAAATACTTTTTTAGAATTATTATGATTTTTTGAAAAAGTATGTTGTAATCACAATGTATTTCATGTTTTTTTACAACGTTCATTGATGAACTGCACTTATGAATGTGAAAGTTTTCTTTGGTTTATTCTGTAAAACCGTAAAAAGTTAGGTTTTTATGAAAGTGAAATTAAAAAAAACGTGAATAATATATAGAATAATAAAATGTAAGAAAGGGAGGAATGGTCATGTCGGATGGCGGAATGTCTCAAGAAGAGATTGATAAAATCCTAAATGGAACTTCAGATGAAGATAATAATGGAAATACAGGTGGAGAAATGTCTCAAGAAGACATCGATAAAGTATTGCAAGAAAACTCCAATGACAATGAAGAAGGAACAAAAGATGAAAATCCAAGTGGCGGAATGTCCCAAGAAGAAATAAATAAACTTGTAAACTCAACAACTGATGAAAATACAAAGGGAAATAATGAAGTATCTCACGAAGATGCAGTTGAACTGTTAAAACGTGAATCGGTTGAAAATAAAACTTCATCTCAAGAACCATTAACTCAAAATAATCAAAGTGAAATAAATCAAGAAGAAATAGATAGAATGTTACAAGAAACTGTAAGTGAAGAAACAGATAAAAAAGAATTTTCGCAAGAGGAAATAGATAAACTCTTGCTTGCTGCTTCTGATGCAATGCCACAAAATAATAATTCTTTTATAAATTCTAAGAAAACTGCTATGGAAAAAAGTCAAATTGATTTAATTGACGAAGAAAAGAATAAAAGAAATAATTTAAATTTTTCCGAAGAAGAAAAAGAAGTAATTGTAGAAATAATGAATACATCATACAGTGCAGCGTCTGCTACATTAACAGCTCTTTTGGGTCAAACTGCACTTATAAAAAATCCAGTTGTTGAACTGATAGAAGAAAACGATGTAGAAGGTGCAAATATACCGCATGTAATTTTGAACGTAGATTACACCAAAGGATTAGAAATGGAAAATTCATTAATCTTTAAGAAAAGTGATGCTTTTCGCATTTCAGATAGTATGATGTCTATAACAAGTCAGATAGATGAAACAAGAGAAATGGATGAAATGACATTAAGTGCTCTTAAAGAAGCAGTAAATCAAATAATGGGTAAATCAGCTACAGCAATGTTTAAAGTTTTACAAAAAACTGTAGATATTTCACCTCCTGAAATAAAAATAGATAATTTTAATTCGGAAATTTCTCGTATAAAAGGTAACAATCAAAAAGTTGTTTGTATTTCATTGGATTTAGAAATAGGTTCTAATGAACCATCGAAAATATATCAAGTTATATCTGTTGAAAATGCAAAAGAAATGGCTAAGTATCTTCTAGACTTAAGAGAACCGAAAAAAGAAGTTCAAGAATTAAAGATAGAAAAAGATGATAATTCTGGTGGTAGTAAAAATTATGTTAATCCATTATTGAAAGATGTGACAGTAAAAATGGAGCTGGTATACGGAACTACAAGAAAAACACTTAAAGACTTCTTGTCAATGGAACAAAATCATGTTATTGAACTTAAAGAAGAAGTACATGAACCATTAAAGCTATTTGCTAATGGAGTATTAATTGCTGAAGGAAATCTAGTGAATGCTGATGGTTATTACGGAGTAGAGATTCGAAAAATATATTAGTTTTGTTAAAAAGGAGCTTTGGAATGGATAAAAAAAGAAAAAAAGTTTTAATTTTCTTTGGTTTTATTTTATTTATAGGATTAATATTAATGCTATTTTTATTTTTTAAAAAACCACCGGTTGAAGAACCTCATGAAGGAAGCACAAACGTAATTTCAAAAGAGCCTACAAATCATACCGAAAAACCAAGTGAGCCGAAAGGTGAAGATAAAAATGACGAAGAAGAAAAAAGCTTGGTTGGATTTGCTAGTAAGGAAGATGAAAATAAATTATTTATGGATGGTAATAGAGAAAAAGCAGAAATAAAACAGAAAGATTATACGTATTTATTGAGTTCAAAGCCAATCGATTTTAAAGTGCAATTGCCGCCGGAATGGGAAAATCAAAAAACACAAGTGGATGAAATACCGGGTTTTTATGAAAAAACACCATCAGAAAGAGCAGTTTATTATCAAGAAAAAACGGATTTCACAGAAGAACAAAAGAAAGAATTAGAAAAAATTAAAGAATTAAATTCAAAAATGTATGAAGCCTATCAAAAAAGAGATTATAATACGTTTTTAATGAATATGTATAAAGGGTGGAGAGAATATTACGGAGTATATATAGGGAAAATTATTAAAAGTGGTGATTATAAAGAAAAAAATCTAGGATTTTATCCAGAAAAAATAGATACTAAAATTGGTTACTCTTATGGATTTATGGTAAGAGAAATTTCCTATATTTATCAAGGAGAGATAAGGGAAAGAAGAGTTGTAGATTGTTTTGTAGTTTATAAGCAAAATGACGCAGGAGATTGGGAAGTATATTACGAGCATCAATTATAATAAAAAACGAGGAGAAAAGGCATTTTTCCTCGTTTTTTAATTTTTGTAATAATCAACAACATATAAATCTCTTTGTTGAGACAAATCTAAGAATGTATCGTTTTCTAATTCAATAATAGGACGAATGATGTCTTTTGGATTCAAATAATAAATCTTGCCTATTGAACCATCTGATAAGATAACATATTCATTTAAATACATTTCATACATATACTCAATCCACGGGAAAACAATGATTGGATTTAAAATCCCATCAATTGAATCGAAATAAAGTTTATTTAGGGACTCGAACATGCTGTCTCTTTTTTTATAAACCCTATCCGAACATAAAGTGTCAAAAACATCTGCTGTTGAAATAACTTGAACATTGATAGGAATAGATTCTTTGGGAATTTTATTTGGATATCCGTCTCCGTGTAGGGATTCATGATGAAGAAGCGCAGAATCAAGCAACTCTTTTTTATAAACACCTATGGATTTTAGTAAACGTTCTCCTAATAAAGTATGGGCTTGTATGTGAAATTTTTCTTCTGTTGTTAAAGAATCCGGTTTATTTAATATATTTTTATCTAATTTGACTTTGCCAATGTCATGAATATAGCCCATCTGACTTAATAAGGTATTGCTTTCGATAAGTGTATGTAGATTTCCAAGTAAGAAAGATACAATGGAGACATTAACAGAATGACGATACAAAGAATCTGAACATCCTTCAACGGAGTAAGCAAATTCAAAAAATTCTTTTTCATCTTCCAATAGTGCAATTAAATTATGAATTTTTAATAATAGTGGTTCAGGATTTTCGATTGCGCCTTCTTCAAGAAGTGTAAAAAACACTTTTGTTTCTTCAATGGTATTTATATATTCTTCCCAAAAAAGGGGTTGTTTGCTTTTAACGATAAATCCCTCCATTTGTAATAGGAGCTCATTGTCCAATTTTAAAAAAGAAACAGGTACTTTTTTTATATTATTTTTAAGGAGATAAGAAATTATGTTTGTTGATAGAATTGAATTTTTTTTGATTAGTATCGAGCCGTCTTCTGCTTGAATATCCTTTTTTATGAGTGCTCCTAATAATTTTGGAGATAATTCTTTCCATTTCATTTTATATATTCCCCCTTTGTACAATGGTTTTAAAGTTATAAAACAAATAAAAGAAAAAGTGAAATTATTTTGCTTTTTTTCGTAAGGAACAAGAGCTTTTAATAAGTAAAATAAAATAAAAAAGAAGAGTCTTAGTTAAGACTCTATTTTTATGCATATTTTCTTTGTGTTGTAGTTTTACGTCGAGAAACACGTCCAATAGATTGTTTTCGTTTTTCTAAACGAGCATCCAGAATAGCAATTCTATTTTGAAGATGTTGTACTCTTTCTTCATAATCCTCTGGAAGTTGTTTCTGTGGATTATGCTTATAGTAGGGGCTGTTAACCCACTCAACATCGTATGAATTTAGTCTTGCTTTTAATCGGGTTCTTTCTTCATAATCCAAAACATACTGATGCCATTCTGCGCCCATTATATTAATCTTATCACGAGCTATTGCGATTAGTTGCTCATCTGAATATTGTTTAAAACCACGCATTTTTCCTGCTTGAGCACCTCTCCAAGTATCTCTCGTTTCAAACTCGTAATGGTCAATAATAACTAAAGCCTCATCTACTAACATATTAATTATCCCCTTTGTAAAATAGCTCTCTAGCTATTCACGTTTTTTGCACATATTATCATGAAATTTTATCTATTGTTAAAACTTTTTGAAAAACATTTAAATGAAGTCGATAATATGATTGATAATTTTTAATATTCCTAAAAATGAGCATAAAAAAAGGGAATACAATAGGAATTTAATATTTTATTTAAAAATAAAATATTAATAAAATTAAGGGAGGGAGCCTGAATAGGCTAACTTATGGAAAAAATATTTATCAATCATAAACTTGTAGATTTAAAGGATGCCAAGGTCTCTATTCTAGACAGAGGTTATTCATTTGGAGATGGAGTATACGAAGTAATACGTTTTTATGACGGAGTATTATTTCGTTTAGAAGAACATTTAGAAAGATTTAAAAGAAGTGTACAGGAATTAGATATTGATTTTGAATTTGATATGGAATTATTGAAGTCAGAAATAGACTTTTTAATCAAGAAAAGTGGTTATAATTCAGGTTATATATATGCCCAAATCTCTAGAGGTGTAGGGAAGCGTGACCATGTATATGTGGATAAGGAATTATCTGAACCACAATACATTATGTATGTAGTACAAGAGGAAGAGAGACCATTAAAAGTGATGGAAAATGGCATTAAAGTGCTTTTGACTGAAGAAGTTAGATGGGCACGTTGTGATATTAAGAGTTTGAATTTATTAGGAAGCGTTATTGCTAAAAATGAGGCTTATAGACGCGGAGCTAAAGAAGCAGTATTTCATAGAAACGGATATATTACTGAAGGTAGTGCAACGAATGTATTCGTAGTGAAAGACGGAGTATTGTATACACATCCTGCAAATAATTTTATTCTTAATGGTATTACAAGACTAACTATTATTGAAATAGCAAAAGAGTTAAAAATCCCAGTTGTGGAGACACCATTTATTGTCGAATTCTTTAAACAAGCAGATGAAGCGTTTACTTCAGCGTCTGTGAGTGAAATTTCTCCTATTATCGAATTCGAAGAAGATGTTGAGGGGAGCTCAATTGTTAGAAAACTAGGTAAAGGTACAAGAGGAAATGTAACAAAAGCTATTCAGGATAAGTACGGTGAATACATTGCAAAATAAAAAATTTCTAGACGAAATACAGTACGCTAGAGCATTTGCTATGTTGGCTGTTCTATGCGTACACTGTACGTCTACTGGTCTTGGTTCGAGCCCGCACGAATCTTTTATGTTTTCTATTTATAATTTTTTTAATGTGTTGGGTAGTTTAGGGGTTCCAACGTTTATTTTTTTAAGTGGTTTTATTTTCTTTTATAGCTACTATGACAAGACTCTCAATACCAAGTTATTAAAAAGGTTTTATGTTAATCGTTTTACAACCATATTATTGCCTTATTTAATCGTTTCTTTATTGTATTGGGTTATAAAAGGATATTTGTATGGAATGGGAGATTGGCAGAGTGAATCTAAAAGGATAGTATACCTTTTAGCGACTGGAAAGGCGCATACACATCTGTATTTTGTATTTATAACTGTGCAATTCTATGTTTTATTTCCGGTGTTGCTGTATATCTTTCAAAAATTTAAATTCGTTAGGAAGTATGCAATTATACATGGGATATTGTTGCAATTTTTATGGGTATATTTAAATTCAAAATATTTTCAAGTTGAAATGAAAGGTTCAATTTGTTTTTCCTATATGATGTTTTATTTTATTGGAGCTTTCTTTGGAATTTATTATCAACAGATATTAGAGTGGACGAAAGACTTAAAGAAAAGTATTGCTTGCATATGTAGTATCTTTTTTGGATACGGACTTTCACTTTGTTTTTATGTTGGTATTATCTATTTAGCAAAAACAAAAGAATTCTATCTTTCTAATAAATGGTTTGAACTTGGATGGACTATGCATGCTTTATTTGCAGGGCTCGTAATTTTTATCATAGCTCATTATGCAGAAATTAAATTTTCTATAAAAGTAAAAAGGTTCTTTATGGGTATGGGTGCTGCTTCATTTGGTATCTATCTTATTCATCCCGTTGTATTAATGATAACTAGAGGGGTATTGGATTCAGGTACTCCAATTGTTTTTCATAGTTGGCAAGTCATTTCCTTTTTACTTTCTTTATTTGGCAGCTGGGCAGTAGTGAGATTCTTTTATAATTACATTCCGTATTCATGGGTTTTATTTGGGAAGGATTCTCTTAAGAAGTAGTGAAATTAAGTCAAAGAGGGGGCTAAAAAATGGCTATGACGCGTGAAGAAAAAATAAATTTGCTTCATAAAACTTATGGTAAAAATAACGAATTTTCTTGGAGCATTGAAGAATTAAATAAAAGAAATGAAGCTCAAATTGATATGCTCTATAATGCTTGTTTAGATGAAAATTCAAAATTAAGTACAAATGAAGAAAAATAGTAAGGAAAAGGGATATTCTAAAAATCAGAATATCCCTTTTTTTAATTCTTCTTCTTCAATTCTCTTTTGCTCTTCCACATATTCTAAATATCTTCTGTGTACGGTAGCCTTGCTAACGTCATAATTACCTGTTCCACGTAATGTAGCAGCGATTTCTTCAAATGTAAGTTTTAAATTTCTTAATCTTACTATTTCTAACATAGGAAGCTCCTTTTTTTCTCTACCTCCTTCATGATTGTTTTTTATGTTTTTATGAGGCTTATAGCCATTTTTAACGGCTCTTTGCATACCTCGTTGAATCTTTAAATTGTGAATCTTTCTTTGATATTCTTCAACAATGCTAACAATTTGTAATACCATAGAATCAGCTTCGGATAATTCTAATTCTCCTTGTTGGCTATTTGTGTATATTTTAACGTCCTGCTTTAAAATGCAGTGAAATAAAGCAATTTTAGCATTTCCTCTGCCTATTCTAGTTTCATCCTGAATAAGAAGCGCATCCACTTTCTCATTTTTAATAGTATCTAGTATTTCAAATACGCCATTTCTATTTATCTCATATCCACTTTCCTGTTCTTGAATAATCTTGATTACATTCATTTGGTGTAGATTAGCTAAAGCTAATAATTCTTCTTTTTGTCTAACAAGAGAAGTTTCTTGTTGTTCCTTTTGTGTGCTTACTCGACAATAAATAATAGCATTCAAGTCTAGTTCCTCCTTTTCGTTAGTGTATCTTTATTATAAGGGGTATGGAGATAATTTTTCCAGCATTATCGAACATAAGTTTTGCGAATGTATGTTTTAGTTTAAATTAGAAAAGATTGTACGCTACGAATGCAATAGAGAAATTATTGATGGTTAAAAGGGATATTGTTTTTAATAACATACAAAGAGGGTTTTGTGCTTTTTTTAATAATTAGTACCTAATCATAAAACTAAATAATATAAAGGGAGCGTAATGATATGAATAAATTAGCGTATGTATTCCCAGGACAAGGTTCTCAATATGTAGGCATGGGAAAAGATATTTATAATGATAATTCAAAAGTGCAAGATATTTTTTCTACGGCAAATTCTTTGTTAGGGAAGGATTTATCAAAACTATGTTTTGAAGGACCGGAAGAAGAATTAAAAATTACTTATAACACACAGCCGGCTATTTTAACTACAAGTTATGCTTTATATGAATTAGCGAAAAAACAATTACCTAATCCAGATTATGTAGCTGGGCATAGTTTAGGAGAATATACTGCATTAGTGGTATCGGGTGCGATGCCTTTTGCAGATGCAGTGATTGCTGTACAAAAACGTGGAGAGTTTATGGATAGCGCAGTTCCTACTGGAGTAGGGGCAATGGCGGCTGTTCTTGGCGGGGATAAAGATACTATCCAAATGATTTGTGAGCAAGTATCTGATAAAGAAAAGATAGTTCAAATTGCCAACATAAATTGTCCAGGACAAATCGTAATTTCAGGTCATAAAGAAAAAGTTATGTTGGCTACTGAGAAATTAAAAGAAAGTGGAATTAAAAGAGTTATTCCATTGGTTGTAAGTGGACCATTTCATTCTAAATTAATGGAGCCTGCTTCTGAAAAGTTGAAGGAAGAAGTTTTAAGTTCTATCAATATGATGAATACAGTAATCCCAGTAGTAGCAAATGTAAATGCAAAAGAAATTACTTCTGCTGAAGAAATTAAAAACGCTTTAGTAGAACAAGTGTATTCTTCGGTTCTTTGGGAAGATAGTATTAGATATATGATTCGAAATGGTGTAGATACGTTTATTGAAATTGGTCCGGGAAAAGTATTGAGTGGATTAATTAAAAAAATTGATAAAAGCGTAAATGTTTATTCTATATCAGACATAGAAACTATGAATAATGTAATTGAAAAGTTAAAACAAGTAGGGGGGAACTCAAATGAAATTAGAGCATAAAGTAGCGATTGTAACAGGGGCATCTAGAGGAATTGGTAAGGCAATTGCTTTGGAATTAGCAAGAAATGGTTTAGATGTTGTGATTAATTATTCTGGAAACGAAGAAGCTGCTAAAAATGTAGCTAAAGAGGTAGAAAAATTAGGTAGAAAAGCTCTTGTCATTAAGGCTAATGTTGCTGTTGTTAGCGAAGTAGAAGAAATGTTTAAAGAAACAATTAGTGCTTTTGGAAAAGTTGATATTTTGGTAAATAATGCTGGAATAACAAGAGATAATTTAATGATGCGTATGAAAGAAGAAGAATGGGATGCTGTTATCAATACCAATTTGAAAGGTGTTTATAATTGTATGAAAGCTGCAACTAGACCGATGATGAGACAAAAGAGTGGTAGAATAGTAAATATTTCTTCGGTTGTAGGAATATTAGGAAATCCGGGTCAAGTTAACTATGTTGCAGCTAAGGCTGGAGTTATTGGTATTACGAAAACAATGGCGAAGGAATTGGCATCTAAAGGAATCACAGTTAATGCAGTTGCGCCAGGGTTTATTGAAACCGATATGACAGATGAATTAAGTGAAGGGGTTAGAGAAGGTCTTTTAAAACAAATTCCGTTAAATAAACTTGGACAACCAGAAGATATTGCGAAAGTAGTTCGCTTTTTAGTAAGTGAGGATGCTCAATATATGACGGGTCAAACGATATCTGTTGATGGCGGAATGGCAATGTAGAAAACTCTTAGAATTTCTAAGGGTTTTTTCTATGGATTAAAAATAAAAAAACCACCTACAAAGAATGAATAGATGTAAGTGGTTTTATTATTAAATTATGTTGTTTTATTATTTCTTAAGTGAACTGAATTGTGATAACAGTTCATCAGCTTGTGCTCCTAATTCATTAGCTAATTGACCTAATTGTTCAATAGAAGCATTTTGCTCTTCTAAAGATGAAGCGATTGCTTCTGAACCAGCAACTGATTCTTGAGTTATATCTGAAATTTTAATAGATTCTTTTAAAATATCTTCTTTCTTTTCGTTAGCAGTGTTTATCTTGTTAGTGATTTCATCAATCATAGCTTTGCTCGATTCGATTTTTTCAATAATTAATACAAAAGATTTTTCGGTATCTTCTACATATTTGCTTTGTTCTTGAATTAAATCATGAGTAGATTCGATAAGATTAACAGTTCCGCTAGTGTCTTTTTGCATTTGTTGAATCAGTTGTGTGATTTGTTTGCTAGATTCAGCAGATTTTTCTGCTAGTTTTCTTACTTCTGCTGCAACTACAGCAAATTCACGACCAGATTCTCCAGCACGAGCCGCCTCGATTGCTGCATTTAAAGCGAGTAAGTTTGTTTGTTCTGCAATTTCTGAAATAGTATTAATAATTTTATTAATGCTTTTAGAGTTTGTATCTAGAGATTGAATAGCTGAGACCATACCTTTCGTCATTTCGGTTGTTTTTGTAGATTGTTCTTGTAATTGTTTAAGTTGGTTCATTCCTTTGTCTGAAACAATTAATAATTCATCTGATTGTTTTGAAATTCCTTTGCTTTGTTCTTCTATTTGTGAAATCTCTTCTGATAGAACAGATAAGTTTTGTGTATTCTTGTCTGTTAAATTAGCTTGTTCTGTTGCACCATTTGCCATTTCCTCCATTGTAAAGGCGATGTCATTAATTGCTGATTTATTTTCTCCGATGCTTTCAACAAAAGTATTTACTTTGTTTTTTACACTCACAGAAGTTCCTTCGATAGAAGTAATCATATTTTTGATTTGATAAATCATGTGATTAAATCCTCTTGCCAATTGACCGAATTCATTATTATTTTTCACAGGAACTTCAACTGAAAAGTCACCTTTTTCAACTTTTTTCATTTCTGTTGAAAGTTGTTGTAATGGTTTAAATATACGTCTAATTAATACATATAAAATTATTGCAGAAACAAGAATAGAAATAGAACCAATAAGAAGTAGGGCTGGTATTACAGAAGCAGCTTTCTCTTGGATATCACTCTTTATAATAGTTCCTGTCATATACCAATCTGAAGTTTTATTCTTTTGGTAAAATAAAATCTTATCTGTTCCACCTTCTGTAAAGTCAATTTTTCCTTTTTCTTCTCCACTAGTAAGCATTTTTTGAATGAATGGTTTTGAACTTAAATCCTGTCCTTTCATTGTTTCATCAGTGTGTTCGATAATCTTGCCATCTTTTCCTATAACAGTAATAAATCCATTTTCACCCAGTTTAGTATCCATTAAATAAGAATGAATTTTTTTCAATGAAACATCTAAACCAATAACAACTGGTTCTTTTCCTTTTTCGTGAATCATTTGACTTACTGTTATAACCTGTTCTCCAGAAAAAGCATCTTTGTAAGGAGTGCTCCAAACAGCTTTGCCATTAGCTTTTATAGCATTCTTGTACCAATCTCTTTCAGTAGGCTTATAACCACTTCCTGAATTTTTACGCGGGTAGCTCAAAAATTTATTATCCTTTGTTGCGACATAAGCAGAGTTTAAGTCTTCTGAAGTGTTTTTATAGTTTTTAAATAGTTTTTCTAATTCTGCATAATTGTTTTGAGAAGGGGCATAAATTGATTCAAATTTAGAAAACATTTTTAACTTTTCTTCTGTGTCATCAAAAAAAGTATTCGTTAGTGCATTGAAACTTTTTGTTGAAAGTTCAGTTGATTGTAGTAGCTCTTTTTCTAAATTATCTGCGCCAATACGATAAGAAGTTATTAAAATTATAATGTTGGAAATTAAAAATAATACAAATGTAGTTAAAAGTATTTGAGTTTTAATGCCTATGCTTTTTTTCATTCATTACAACCTCCTAGTTTAATATGAATTAAGGAATTGACTTAATTGTTTGAGAAACGTAAGCGATGATAATGATTCCATAATAAGATACTAATTATTTTGAAAATTAAATCGCTAATTAGCCCTCCTAATAATAGAACGGAAATTTTATTCGTAACGATAACATTTTGAGATATAAAGTAAAAAATATAATCATTCAATATTTTTGTATGAAAAGCAGAATGAATTTACAGTAAAAAAGACGTTGGCATAATAATGCACAACGTCTTGATTAAATATATATAACTTGAAATCCCACATTTTCAAAAATTTCACCTATAATACCACGATGACAAATTTGATGATTTCCACAATAACAAGCAAAAGCCACATCTTTTCCACTTTTTAGTTCAAGAACCATTCGTTTTAAGTCTGATTTAGCTTGAGGGTTGTTGGTTATTTCATCCCTAAAACGGGGTTTGTAAAATTTTTGAAATGATTCTTCGTTCCAAGAGCCTTCTTTTTTGAGATTTTGCGTATCCGAGAATAATCTTTTGCTAGGTGCAAGAGAGTCTATGTATTCCCAACCATCAGGAAGAAATTTTTTTACTCGAACTGCAAAGAATTTCAAATCTATGTCTGGTAAATCTTTAATTCTACTAATACAAACACAATATAATGTTCCATGCATTGTTTATGAACCGATTGCAACGACATCAAACAAGTCATTTAAAGTAAGTTGTTCGGCTGCTTCCATTTCTACTTTTGTTTCTAACGTAATCGGTTCTACTATTTCAATTTCTGTTTCTAACGTAACTGGTTCGGCTGCTTTTACGACATGTTCCATTGGTTCTATAAAATTATCATCCATAATTCCGGAAGAAAAAGGTTTTTCGTCATTATTTAATTCACTAATATATTCTTCATTTTGTTCTTCTGTATTTTGTGAGGTTTTAATGGAGAACCATTCAACTTCTTCAATTGGAATTCCTAAGTATCGCCATTCTAAAGACTGTTCTGTCATTCTTACTTCTACCTTTGATTCGTTAAGTAAAGCATCAAAATAAGAGTATTTTAGGTCCTCGTCGTACCATTTTATCTTTGTAAACCCAGCTGTTTGTATAGTTTCTATTTGTGAAGCTGTAATTTGGTCTTGATTCATGTAAATGCAATCCCTTCTTGTATTGTTTTTTATTTATTGTAACAAAAAATAAACATAGAATGATAGACTTATAGAAAAATAAAGATAAAAATATCTTTGCAATAAACAAAAAATCATAAATAATAAGAAATAAATTCAAAAAAATCATATTCAAGAAGGAGATTTGAAACATATCCAGAATATAATTATACTTGATTGAACATCTTATTAAATGTTAGAAGAAAAATTAAGAAGTAATAAAAATAAATTCAAAAAACAAACACAAACATTTTTGAATCTGTTAATATAGTCTCATATTTAAAGAATCAAAAGCATAAAGCGAGTAAAATTGAATGTATGTTTAATACGTTAAAAATAGATAAATGGACCCTTAGCTCAGCTGGTTAGAGCAGACGGCTCATAACCGTCCGGTCGTAGGTTCGAGTCCTACAGGGTCCACCATACATGTCTCTGTAGCTCAGCGGATAGAGCATTCGCCTTCTAAGCGAAGAGTCGGGAGTTCAAATCTCTCCAGGGACGTAACAAAGTTGCTGACGACAGGAAAGGTTCCCTGCACGCTGAAAAATATTCAGTTAATAGGTATGTCGGATACGCCGCCCGACCAGCAGCTATTTATTCCGCAATATCTCAGTGAAAAAACAACATTTATTATATGCCGGTGTGGTGGAATGGCAGACACGCCTGACTCAAAATCAGGTCCGAAAGGGTGGAGGTTCGAGTCCTCTCATCGGTATCTTAAAAATTCTCTATATGAGGGAATTCTACATTTGAATATTTAGAAGAAATTTATACTAAGATTTAAAATACCTGATAATATGTATCAGGATAAAATGATTCCACTTTTTCTAAGGGGTCTTTTTATATCCTTTTAATATATGAGGAGGAATAGAATATGGCTATTAAAAATGTAACAGATAACAATTTTTCAGAAGAAACATCTAAGGGATTGGTGTTAGTGGATTTTTGGGCTCCTTGGTGTGGACCTTGTAAAATGATTGCTCCAGTTTTAGAAGAGTTAGACTCTCGCATGGGTGATGAAGTAAAAATCACTAAAGTGAATGTGGATGAAAATCCAGAAACAGCTGCTAAATTTGAAGTGATGAGCATCCCTACGTTACTTGTATTAAAAGATGGTAGTGTAGTAGATACAGTGATTGGATTTAGACCAATAGATGCATTAGAAGAAGTTATTCGCAAGCATCAATAGTTATATTTGGCTTTTGTGTGATTGAAGTCGAAGGTACAGTGTACAAAATCACTCTTTTTTATTTTGCCGGGATGGTGGAATTGGCAGACACACGGGACTCAAAATCCCGCGCCCCTAAAGGCGTACCGGTTCGAGCCCGGTTCTCGGTATCAAAGGTTTAAATTACTAATAATTGTAGTGATGTAAAGTTATGTTTTAGGGTGGACCGTTATCCTATGAGTCCTAGATGCGGATGGCAAGATGGAGCAGATACAAAATGCTTTGAGCTAGAAACATTATTGGGAAGTTGCAACCTCATAGGGTTGTGTGGCTAGTTGCCAACTAGAACGGTGAGGGAGACACTTGGCGGTGTCATGGAGTCCTAACAACCAAAGAATAACCTTAGAGTGGCTTAACATAGCCAGGGACTTATGAATATAACTATGCTTATCAAAGCAATTATTCTCGATGTGATATCGATAAGCGAAGGCAAGTCGGCGGTAGGAACTAGTGTAGAGGAGTCGACATAGTTCGGTGAGGGGGCTTATTCCGAATAATTTCCGATTAAACAAAAAGTAAGTCCATAGGTGTATGCTGAGCGAAGTTCAATGTAATGAAACCATGTTAAAATCTCGTGGGTTAGTTACCTTCCCTAGAGGCAATTTGTAGGAAATAAAGAGGGGAGATTTCTTCTCCCCTTGTTTCTGCATTGGCGTGTCAGGCGATTTGTAGGAAATAAAGAGGGGAAACCCTCTTTTTTATTTATGTTTCTAGCTACAGGAACCTTTCTCAAATGTAGAACTGTAGGTGGAGAGAGTTCAATGGAGGTTTTATAAATGGAAAAAGAAAAAATGGTAGAGGAAATAAATAAGTTTCTTCTAAGTAAGGGAAAAGAAATTTCTGATGAACTATTAGATATGTGGTATGTATTGATAAAAAATAATTTTGCTACTAAACAAGAATTTAAAGAATTTTTAGTTTCTGAATTTGAACAGTATGCGAACGGGGATTTAAAGTGACAACTTTTTTATTTATTTTATTAGTTTTGTGTATCAATGCATGTCTTCTATATGCACTGCATCTTACAGGATTTTTAGCAATATATCTTACTGTTATATGTATTTTATTTGGGATATATTTAATTTTAAGAGTCGCTTTGTTTATTTTAGATAAAGGTTATAGAGGTGGATATGATAGGCTGAAATTTCAATCTACGGTAATTAAATCTTTAATTGCCTTGTTCCTAACAGTGATAGCATTGCTTGCATATAAAAAGTATTTTTAAAAATTAAACCAGATGAATGCAGGGAAAATAAAATTTCATTTGAATTAATTATAGTAATGCAAGGCTTCCATAGCTTAGTAGGTAGAGCACTTGCATGGTAAGCAAGAGGTCGTCGGTTCGATTCCGGCTGGAAGCATATGTTCGTTAGAGTCGTGTGTTGTCGGGAGGTGATTGGAGCATGCCACTAAAGCTGTAAAAGGTAATATCGAAATCCAATGAATGGGGATTCTGTGGACGCACAAAATAGAATTATACTTTTATTTGCACAAGCCAAGCCTCTGCCGAGAGCACATGACAATTGTTAAATGGAATTTTATCTACTTCTAAAAAATAAAGCATTTAATAATGTATTAAAAAAGAAGGAAAAAGATGAAAACATAACAATATATTATTAAGAAGCAATTAATTAAATAGATTGCGTTTTTTATGGAGGAATACCCAAGTTTGGCTGAAGGGGTCGGTCTTGAAAACCGAGAGGTCGTGAAAGCGGCGCGGGGGTTCGAATCCCTCTTCCTCTACCATAATTTAAACAATTATTTAAACTAAATATAAATGTAAAATTTTACGAAAAGCGTCTGTCACATTGAGCATTGAATCAAATTGTAGATTCATAGCTCCTATTAAGTGGCAGGCGTTTGTTTTATTTTTAATTATTTTTTGAATTTCAATAAAAAATAATTTGTAATTTTGTATGATAAGCATAGTACAAAAGAAAGGGTGTAAAATATGAATGATTTCAGAAGAATATTTCCAATTTTTACATTAATTTTGCTTTTGTGTTTCATCTATTTTTCAGCTTTTGGTGTAAATACAGAGCCTGAAATAATTGATGCCAGTTCAAAGTCTATAGGTAAGTTGAATTTTAAAGAGCTTAGTAATCAAGTGATAGGAAATACAGAATTATCTATTGTCCTAGACAAAGATACGGATTGTCGGTATGTAAATAAGAATATCTACAATAATAATGCTAGTAAGGTAGAAATGATACCAATGGGATGTAATGCAGTCAGTAAAGAAAAACCAGGATTTAAGTTATTAAAAATGGATGTAAAAAGTAAATTGTATCTTGTAGAGGATACATGGACAAAAGGAAAATACCTGTTAGGTGACAATACAGATTTCATTGAATATCAAACAAATAAATGATAGGGGATAAAAATATGAATGCAGAATTTCAACGTTTAATTGAAGCAGAAGTAGAGCGGAAAGTGATAGAACGCTTAAAAGAAGAAAGAGAGAATTTTAACAAGGAAGATATTTTAGAACGTTTCGAGGGAATATTTGGGCGCATGGATGAACAAGAGCAAATTGCCTTTCTTTTAAAATTAATTAGTCCTTCGGAAGAATCCCTGTGCGACAGTTTTGGAGAAGGTACTTGGGGGATGAGTAAAAATTATAAAGCTAGTGTTGCAATCACTATGATTTTGCAAAACTTATTAAATAAATAATAGTTTTTTAAATAAAAACAAACCATTATATGTTTTGAGTTTAGGGGTGTATGTTATGGGAAACATAGTGAAATATAGACATGGTTCAGAAGATTCATTGGATATAGATGTAGTGTATGTATTTGAGAAGATGCCTACTTTTCAAGAATGCCAGGAGTTTTGTTCGGATAAACAAGAAAACAGAAACATAATGGTGATAGAAAATGGAACAGTAGTGGATTGCTTTAAAGGAAGCATTGATGAATTAAATAATGGGTTGTATGATACATATGATTTGCATGAACAAGAGTGTGAACTGCGGATAAAACGGAAGGTAGAGCGAGATGTGCTAATGAAAGTAATTCGAGCTGTAAGATGTATATTATCACATTGCTCTCGAACATCTTATAGAAAAGTCGTAAAGAAGGCTTTGAAAAGTTCAAGTTGGACAGAAAGAGTTCAGGTGTTGCAAAGTATTGATATTCATTCTATTGACGACTATGGAAAGTCAGGTTCAAAAGAAGATATATTCAAAGTTTTTGCCTTTCAAATAGGTCAGGCATGGGGGTTACTAGAGGGTATGGAGTTGTATACAAAAAGTTCCATATCCACACAGTTCCCTTTGTTAAAACAATACTTGTATCGAGAACCAGGGGTATCTTCGTATCATTTGTCTAGATACTTATCTATTTTTTTAGAAAAAGTATCAGAATTTAAAACCATTGAGGTAGATGGTTTTGCAGAATTTTTGGATTTTAAAAAGAAAGTAGATTTAAAAAAAGAAGCATATGTATCGTTCAAAAATTGAACACTAGAAACAAAAACGCAAGAGTTTATACTCTTGCGTTTTTTTGCTAAATAAGTAAAAATAATGTCCTTAATTAGCTTGTTATTTTCTTAAAATTTAAATGAAGATATGATAGGGTCAATGTCATCTTCAGTTGCCCACTCGAAATCATTACTAAGTATAAATTCAATGTATTGTTCGTCCATGCTAATTGATTCATCACCGATTTCATTCAGTTGTACAATGATGAATGTTCCTCTTACCATGTCGTATTCGGTATCTCCACGATATAATCTTCTGTTCTTAGGGAGGTTATGTAAAACTGCTTGGTCATTTGCTATTAATTGAAAGACGGTACCATCATCCATTTGAATCGGATGAAAAGATAATTCTTCTCCTACAGTTTGTTTATAACCATTCAAAGATTCTTCGATTTGAGCTACATATGGTTGTTTTTGAGGTTCAAAAACTACGACTTTCATATATGCTTTCTCCTTTATCTACATAATTAATAATATTTTTCATGGAAATATATAATAAGTATAAACTCTTAGTATAAGCATAGCAAGAAAAGGTCTTTTTTCCATAAAAAGGAATGTTGCAAAAGTGTAAAATTTTATTGTTTATTTACGATGAATGTAATGTATAAAAAAGTTTAGTTCGTATTTGTGATTTAAGATTTTTATATAGATAGTAATTGTTAGGGAGGTAAGCATGAAAAAGATAAAAGTATTGATTGTAGATGATTCGGCTTTTGCAAGGCAGCAAATTCGAAGTTTATTAGAAACAAATAATGAGTTTGAGGTAGTAGGTATTGCACGAAATGGAGAAGATGCAATTAAAAAAGTATGTGAACTGAATCCAGACCTTATCACGATGGATATAGAAATGCAAACAATGAATGGAATCGAAGCTTTGAAACATATTATGAAGACTAATCCAAAGCCGATTGTTATGGTAAGTGAGTATGTAAAATCGGGGGCGAAATATGCGTTAGAATCGCTTCAACACGGAGCCGTAGATTGTATTCTAAAGGGAGAAATTTTAAGTTATAATCCTAACCCTCAAGCGATTCGTAATTTTTTTGAGAAATTAAAAGTAGCTACAAAGGCGAATGTTAGGATATTAGATAATAAAGAAAGAATAATGCCGAAAAATTTAAAGAAAGATTTTCTAAAAAAAGAGATAGATATGGTGTTTATAGGTTGTTCTACAGGAGGTCCAAATGCTTTAAGAGAAATTTTACCTAAAATTCCATCTACGTTTAAACTACCTATACTTGTAGCGCAGCATATGCCAAAGGGATTCACTTCTTTGATGGCTAATTCTTTTGAAAAAACATGTCAACTACCAGTGAAAGAAGTAGAGCATGGGGAAATAGTAGAAAAAGGGGTTATATACATAGCACCAGCTGGATATCAAACTACTATATATAAACGTGGAAATTATAATATTTTTAGTGTGGAAGACAATGAAAAATACAAACAAGTATTTAGTCCTGCTGTTGATGTTTCTTTGTTCTCTTTGGTTTCAATATATAAAGAAAGATTATTAACTGTCATTTTAACTGGAATGGGGCAAGATGGGTTAAAAGGATGTAGGGAGGCAAAGAAACAAAATGGCTATATAGTAACGCAAACAAAAGAGTCGTGTGTTGTGTATGGGATGCCAAAATCTGTAGATGAAGCAGGTTTGTCGGATGAACAAGTTGATTTATATGATGTATATAAAAGAATTGTTTCTATTGCAAAAAAAGAATGATAAAAAAGTATGTTTTGTTTTGAAAACAATTTTTAAAAAAGTTGCAGCATTAAAAAACTGCAACTTTTTTTGACTTTTTAATTAAAGAGCATTATATTCTTGGAAATTCAGGATATGAAAATAAATAAAAAAGTAATTTAAAAAGAAGGGTTTATAAAAAATACGAATAAATATAATGATGTCGATTGTGACATGAAGAAAAGTAGGCGTTTACTGCAAGAATATTAATGTATATTAAATTCTTACAAGAACAAAATTATCAATCATACAAAATGAATCAAAACATGAAATGAAAGTTAAACATTTGACAACGCCTAGTTAGTTACATAAATAGAATAATTATATTTAGGTGCATACAGCGAATTAATAATCCAATTTATTAACCTAAAATTTGAATGAAATTACTTCGTATAAGTTTAACCCAGAGCAGCACCTAGTTATATAAGACACATACAGCAATTTATTACATTAAATGTAGAGGATACAACTTATCCAACTTGTCAGTGTCTTGATATATATAATTATTTTATTAACTATTTTCTAGAAGTCACATTATTAAATTCGGAAATAATAAAAGAATAAAGAAAATTAGTTTTAACAAAACTTTTCATAATATAGACGCAAACAGCAAACAACAAACTAACTCAACATTGGTCGTTAAGTAATGCGTCTAGTTTTTTATTGTTAAAACATAATTTAGAAACTTAATAAATTAGAAATTCAAAAATAAAGTAGATGCAAACAGCAAAAAGACCAAACATGATTACATAAAAGAATTAAGAACAAGAACATTAATCCTTTAGTAAAAGTAAGAGTCTCGTAAGCATCTAGTTTTTTTATTTTAAATTGAAATGGTAAGTAACAAATGATTTCCCTATTAGACACAAACAGCAATCTTAATACATATATGCTATCTACTAAAATTTGATGAACAAATATTAATAAGATTCAGAGGGAACTAGAAATAGTTCAAATTACTTTTAAAAGTGTCTAGAGATTTTGAAGCAGGTACAAACAGCAAAACAAATTCATAACTAAATCTAAAAGATTAAAACAAAGATTTACTTTAATGGTTCTAAATATCTATGCATAAGATAAAAAACCGCAATTTGAAATTTGATGTACCTAGATATAGTAAGAAGCATTCCCAAAAAGACGCAACCAGCAAATCAGTATTATTGTAAAAGATACCTAAATGTTGAGATTCGTACAGATGTTGCTACAAACAAGAAACATAAATCAAATAATTTGTTTATACAAAATAATTGTTTAATAAGTTTTTAATTTGGATTTAAGAGATGCAATTCGCGTCTTGGGGGTTAAAAGGCACAAACAGCAATTTTTTACTCAGGTGAAGATATTTGAAAAGAGATTGATATTCAAAATTGAGTGCCTTGTGATGATTCTGAAAATAAAATTTCTAATATAAAGGGGATAGTCGTTATGTTAAATCATTTAAAAAACGAAACTAATGTCGCTTATTCTGAAAATGGAGCTCGTGCATTTGCAACAACAAAGAGTGCAGTTTTAGATTTCTTTGCGCAGGGTGGAGCTTTAAGATATAGAGATGAAACAGAGATTATTACTCTATTCACAAAAGCATTTGGAGAAAATCCATTGCTAGCAATGAAAGCATTGTTTTATTTTAGAGATATTCGTGGTGGACAAGGGGAACGTAACACTTTCCGTACTATCGTGAAGTATCTTGCGAATCACCATGCACAAACAATGGAGAAAAACATTCATTTGATTTCGTTATTTGGACGTTGGGATGATGTGTATCATTTGTTTGGCACACAGCTTGAAAATCGAGCTGGAGAATTAATTAAAGAGCAATTCAAAAATGACATGAATTCTGAAACACCATCTTTACTTGGTAAATGGTTAAAATCAGAAAATGCGTCATCTTACGAAACAAAGAAATTAGCGAGAAAAACTCGTGAAATCTTAGGATTAACTCCTAAACAATATCGTAAGTCTTTGTCTAGCTTACGTAAGAAAATTAACATCGTTGAGTCTGTAATGACTGAAAGACGATGGGGAGAAATCGAATATGATAAACTTCCTTCTCAAGCTGGGTTAAAATATCGTCAAGCATTTTTCCGTAATGATGAAGAAAGATATCGTGAATTTCTATCTGCTGTAGCAAAAGGCGAAAAGAAAATTAACGTTAAAGATTTGTTCCCTTATGAGATTGTACGTAAGATTCCTTCATATGATGAAGTGATTCATGATAGAAAGTACAACATTGTATTTGGACATGCGGAAAACGAGGAAGTTCTTAATACCATGTGGGATAACTTGCCGGATTACGTGAATGGGGCGCATGAAAATGCTATCTCTGTTATTGATACATCTGGAAGCATGGAAGGACTTCCAATTGAGATTGCTCTTTCTATTGGTATTTATCATGCAGAAAGAAATAATGGACCATTTAAAAATCATTTCATTAGTTTTAGTCAAAAGCCACAACTAATTGAAATGCAAGGTGCTACATTCTGTGAAAAAGTTCGTAATATGTCTCGTACATATTGGGATTCAAATACAAATATAGAAGCTGTCTTTGAACTGATTTTGGATACTGCTATTAAACATAGAGTGTCTGATGATGAAATGGTTAAGAAGGTTTATATTGTGTCTGATATGGAATTTGATTCAGCTACAAATATGAGAAAGAATAATCAACTATTCCGAGAGCTACGTGCTCGTTTTGAGGAAAAGAATGTTCCGTTTCCAACGCTTGTTTTCTGGAATGTTAACGGAAGAAACGCTCAGTTTCCAATGACAATGGACGATAACGGAGTTCAATTTGTTTCAGGAGCGAGCCCGACAATTTTTACGAATCTAATTCGCGGAAACTTCATGAATCCATACGACCTTATGTTGGATGTATTGAATGATGAAAGGTATGAGCAAGTAACGGCATAAGTCATTTTGTTCTAGCTTTCAAGATAATAATAGGCACATACAGCAAATAAAAAATAATCAGAACAACTTTATGTATAAAAAGTTAAAATCTAAGTGCCTAGTAAAAAAGACGCATACAGCAAAACATAATATAATACATAACAAACTAATGGATAGTTAATATTGAAGCGTCTTGTAAAACCACATCGTTAATTCGATGTGGTTTTTGTGTTATGGATATGTACTTTTTGCTGTTAAATTTGTTACTAGGAATAGGATATACTTATTTACAAATCGGATGATAAAAAGCTGAAGAAAATATATCCCTTCAGCTTGTAATTAAAAATGTTTTATATTTTTCGTTGAAAATCAACAATGTTTCATAACATAACTTAAATAAATAAGTTATGCAGTTACTAATGTTTTTTCTACAACAGTAGATTCATTTTGGTTCCAATCATTTATATATTTTTGAATGATACGCAATTTTTCTTTATGGTATACCTTTACAAAATCTTTATATTCTTGTGTTTCTCTATGTGCTCGATTGAAATCAAATAATTGGTTTGGTGGTTTAGGCATATTGAAAACTTCATCAAACAAATCACTTAAATCATTCCACATATTATAGCCGTAGTGACAAATGAAATAACCTAGTCCGCTTGTTGCTTCTTCTTTTGTAAGGATGCCTAAAAGAATGTCTTGCCAAACTAATTGATAAGAATTGCTTTCTTCAACATAATACTTAGTTTCTTGAAGTTCCATAGCAGCTATTGCCTTCTTTAAAACTTCCTTGTCCATGTCAGAAAAATTGGTTGGTTTAATAGGATTGTAATACTTCTTTTTTAGTGTAAGATTCATGAGTAATTGATTCTCCTTTATATGTTTTTTTGATATCTTGAATATTATATATTAGATTGAAATTAATGGTTTAAAGTGGTAAATAAATATTGGAGAAATAAAAATGTAACGTAAATATAGAGATGAGTGAAATTTTTCCCATGTTCACACCCCATATTATATGACAGGTAATATCGATGAAATATAAAAACGGGAGAGTGCGTAATGTATTTGTTCAAAGCGGAATATAAGATAAATGGAAAGTTAAAAACAAAGAAGATGATTGCTGAAACACAGGAAGAAGTTCAAGAGAAAATTGTAGGTATAAATGAAAATGTGGAAATAAAAGAATTCAAAATAAAAATAATTAACATTGATGATGCTATCGATAAGTTAGAAGAACATAACCAAATTATAAATAAAAGAATTAAGTCAAGAATAGAGCAAGTAATAAGTCAAAAAATGGCGTTAATGGAGTATAAGGCTATTCAAAAAAAGGTAAGATGTTTCTCGGAACTGAAACTATTAAGAGTTTCGTTAAAAAAAGATGCTCGTATAATTAAAGAAAAATATTTGGTTGAAAGAGAAGATGAGGCTATCCGGTTATTTGCGCTCAAATATCCCGAATTAGAGGAAGAAATGGACAATTGTTTGGCAAATGAGCTGAATGTTAGTTTTCAAATAAATCGAATTCAAGAGATGATTGAGACTTTGGAACAGAAAAATCAATTGGATACTGATATATTAGCTAAAAATCACATGAAAGTAATAGAGCTAACTGAGTATCAACAAGAAATAGAGAACCAATAAATATCAAAAGACCATTATTGTTAATCATGTAATGGTCTTTATTCATTTGTATTAGTATAGAGAGATTAAAATGCTACAATATAAAAAATGTTAGGCGAATAAGAATAGTGAAAAAGAAAGGATACATGTTGAAACAATATAACGAAAAGCTGACAGTTTATACTCTTATCTTTTTCTTTTGTAAAATTTCATGTAAATTAAGAAACTCTTTCTATTTTGTTTCCATTAACCAGAAAATGTGCATTTGTACTTTGAAACAAAGCTTTTACTCTTTGTTCCATAAGAATATCTTCCCAACCGGATAATGCTGAGCAACTCATTAAGGAGTTAAACTGTTCCGCATTTTTAATGGGTAAATCCAATAGAATTTCATTACCCATACCTAGTGAACGGAACAATAAATCTAAATCATTATTCCAAGAGCGTCTTCTAAAATGGTGCATTTCAACAAGGTTAAATTTTTGACTTAAATCGTTTTTGAAATACTCTAAGCAGCGTTTTCCTTCTTCGTCATTGGGGAAGGTTAACTGTAGAGTATGTTTATCTCGTGATTTATCATAAATATGTGGTTTAATGCGATGAAGATTAAGGATGACACTTTTGTGATTTATGTTTCTTCTTTGCCAAGTGTTATTTTCTAAAACAAAAAAATATTTTTGTAGCTTACAGAACTCCCCAGACCTATAATCACGTTCCAGCATAATAAATGTCTCATCAAAGTAAAAATCTATTTGATTGTTGTAGTCTCCGAAAACGGTAAGGGTGTTTCCTTTTAAAAGGGGATATTGATTGCTTTTTTTGAGAACTATTTTTAATGCTCCGTGATAGAACTCGTGAGGCGCTTGCATAAGTTATTCCTCCTTTTATTTTTATCTTTGACAAAGTTAAGAGAGAGTAAACAAAGAAAATAATTTAAAGTGAAAAACACCAAGAGAAGTGGTGTAAAACTGTATTTGCTTTGCTTTATTGCATCTGATAATTCTAGAGGTTTTTTGTAAATTCAAAATAAAAACAGTGATATTGAAAAATACAGCAGCAAAGATTGCTATAATGTAGGTTCAATTAAGAATTCTTAAAAATATTTTTTAGGATTATTAGTAATTAAGAATAATGTATGTGTATTTAGTAATGTAACAAAACGGAATGAAGATAGAGGGATATTTATGAATAAATATTTTGTGATTGGTGATATTCATGGCTGTTATGACAAGTTGATAAAATTGTTGAAATTCTGGAATCCAAAAGAAGAAAAACTTATTTTTTTGGGTGATTTAATTGATAGAGGAGATAGAAGTTTAGATGTTTTGTTGCATGTAAAAAAATTAGTAGAAGACTATGGTGCTATAGTGATTAAAGGGAATCATGAAGAACTCTTTTTAAACTGGTTAGAATCTCCTGCAACTCAATCAGTGGTATACTTAAATCAAGGTGGATATGAAACAGTGTCTTCTTTTATGGAAGGGACAAATATAGGGAAACATACACCTGCTTTTTTGACGAATTACATAAATGATTATTTTCAAGAAGAAATTTCTTTTCTGAAAACATTTCCTTTATATTTTTATGATGAATTATATATTTTTGTACATGCAGGTGTAGATTTATATAAAGCGGATTGGAAAAATACAAGAGATTTGGATTTTAATTGGATTCGCAACCCATTTATTTATGGTAAGAATGAGACCAATCATACAATTGTATTCGGACATACTCCAACAAGATTGATTCACAAAGATGAAAGTGATGATATATGGGTATCTCCTTGTGGCACAAAAATAGGTATTGATGGAGCTGCTGTGTTTGGTGGGAAATTACATGCGTTACGTATTAATGGGGAAAAATTTGATGTAGTATCTGTTGCTTAATAAAATAAACATATGGAAATGAATGGAAGTGGGGGAACTGGTAATGGACCAAATTAAACTATTAGCAAAATGGATAAAGGAATCTAAAAAAATAGTCTTCATGTCAGGCGCGGGGGTAAGTACGTCGTCGGGAATTCCCGCATTTCGAGGTGCAGGCGGCGTATGGACTGAAGATGTGAATAGAGAATATTATATTTCTCGTTCTTTTTATAATGGGAAGCCAAAGAAGTTTTGGGAAAAATATAAAGAAATTTTTCAAATTAAATTAGCAGGTAATTATGAGCCAAATGAAGGTCATTTATTTATAGCAGAGCTTGAGAAGTTAGGGAAAGAAGTAACAGTGTTAACTCAAAACATAGATGGTTTACATCAAAAAGCAGGAAGTACAAATGTAATTGAACTGCATGGAACATTAAAAACTGCAACGTGCCCGAAATGTAAAACAGTGTATGACTTAGAATATATCAATGAAAATAAAATACCAAGATGTAGTCGTGAAACAACGAAAGGTATATGTAATTTCATTTTAAAACCTGATGTAGTTTTATTTGGAGATGCAGTCAAGGGGTATAAACTAGCAGAAGAGTCTCTTGAACAAGCAGATGTATTTATTGTTTTGGGAACATCACTGGAAGTGTATCCTGTAAACACACTTCCAAGGCATTTTGTATATGTAATGAATGATTGGGAAGAAAATAAGGAACCTAAAATGGCAATCATTAACCTTGAGGAAACAGGCAAAGATGAAATGTTTCAAGCAATTATACATGCAGACATTGTGGATACTGTTAGAGAACTAAAAAAAGAGTTAAATAAAATAGAATAGTTTTGAAAAAGACCTTGTACTGTTTAAGTGCAAGGTCTTTTGAATTTGTTTATAATTTCTTGTTAATTTGGCTGAGAAAGAATATGGAACTCAATTATATTGATTTTATTACTTGTACATACTTGTTGTTCGGTTAGGAGTTCGTTTTGTTTCTTTTTCAAAATTTGTTTAAAGTTATATATTGATTTTTTTATTTCCATTGTAGAGTTTAAGTATCTTTCAATATCTTGTTGTACTTGCCAATCTACGAATATATTATCTACAAACAAATCTAATGCCATTAAAAGTTCATTGTCATCGAGCCATACATCTGATATATTGGTCGTATTTTCTTTGGAGATATTTATGCTATCTTTTAAACTTTTTAATTGTGATAGCATTTTGTTTAATTTTTTTAACTCATTTATTCCTTCGTCCAGTGCGTCTTTCTTTAATAATGAAATCCCCAGGTTATTTGTAGCAATGTCTGCCAACCCAAGGTTTTCTGCTTCTTTTAATGCTGAAATAGTTTTTGTTAATTGTAGTTCTAAGTCAGGGATAAAACTAAGGACATTTTCATAAGAATTTAATTCCTTTTGAATAGAGTCTAATGAACGGTTCAATTCGATTATTGCTAATAGCCCTTTGTTTAACAGTTCTTTTTCTTTTAAAGAGAGTATAGCGTTGTATTTTATTTTAGCCTCTTCGATTTTTTTAAAACGCAATTCTAATTCGCTTAGGTTTCTTCTTTTTTCTAAAAGGGTTGCTTCTGCTGTTTGCACATTATTAGTGGCTTCTTGTAATTCTGCCTTTTCTTTTTTTAACTTTTCATCTTTTTTTCCTATCAAAGAGTAAACTGCATTATTTAAGCTAAATCCATTTAATTTTACTACATCATTTCTCTCTTTTTCTTCCGATTTCTTAGAGTTTTCATATTTAATCTGAGCATTTTCAACTTCTTCTTTTGCTGCAATAATTTGTTCCTTCACCAAAGTCTCTTCATTCACTGTGTTTTTTAATGTAATGAAATCTACCTTCATCCTGTTTTCCTCCTAATAATATCCACAATGTGATATTTTTTAAATATTGTAACATTATAAGGGGTCTTATAGTTAAAATTTCAGATTATACAAATGTAATTCTCAACTATAAGTGTGTAAGCAACGATAGAAGTGTCTTTTTGTTTACAATTCATAAAACTGTGCTATTAAACAATTGGAGGTGAGCGAATTGAAGATTATTAAAGTTGCGAACTATGAAGAAATGAGTTTAGTTGCATTCTCAATTTTAGAAGAGAAATTAAAGTTGAATGCTGCCTTAAACATAGGTTTTGCTACAGGAGGTACTCCACTTGGATTATATGAACATCTTGTTGCAGCAAATGTAAACAAAGAAATAACGTTTAAAGGTGTAAAAAGTTTCAATTTGGACGAATATGTGGGTTTAAGTAAAACAAATCCGAATAGTTATCATTATTTTATGTTTGATAATTTATTTAACCATATAGATATCAATAAAAATAATGTACATATACCAAACGGGGAAACTTTAAATATAGAAGAAGAGTGTGCTTCTTACGAAAGGTTAATAAAAAAATATGGAGGCATTGATATTCAGATTCTTGGTATAGGAGGGAATGGTCATATAGCTTTTAATGAACCAGGTACTTCTTTTGAATCTGTTACACATATAGTGGATTTAGATGAATCTACTAGACAAGCAAATGCAAGATTTTTTGAAAATATAAACGAAGTTCCAACAAAGGCAGTTACAATGGGACTTTCAACCATAATGAATAGTAAAGAAATTTTGTTATTAGTTAATGGTGAAAAGAAAAAAGAAGCGTTTCAAGAATTAATTTCTGGAAACATTTCAGAACAATTCCCTGCATCTATACTTCATAAACATCCGAATGTCATAGTTATAGTAGATGAAGAAGCATATTCAGAATAATAAAAGGACTGATAATATCGGTCTTTTTGGTTTTGGGATAAGGAAAATAGTGAAATTAAATCCGGTTTCTGTATTTTGTTATAGATTTTTATGATAATATGGAACGGTGAAATAATGAGCGAGGTGGAAATGTTATGGATAATATGTTCTATCAAGAAATTACGCAGGAAGAAAGCTTTAAGTATGCTTGTCACTATTTTTCTATTTATAAAAGCAAAATAAGACAGCATAATTTGGATTTCAATCATCATTATGATTATGATTGTGATTTTAATAAGTCGTTTTTTGAGAATATTGTATTTGGAAATGACTTTTTTCTGGATTTATTTAAAGAAAACCAGAATAAATTAATAAAGCAGGGAACGTATGATTTAAATGGGGTAATGGAATTAAACGAACAATTTAAAAAAGAAACTCTTGCTACATTCATGAACGATTTTAAAAAAGAGTTTGTAAAAGAATACATAACTAAGATTGACGATATTTTGAAGGAATATAACAAAGAATTAAAATACGCGATTGAAGATGAACAGTTCTATCAAAATCGAGAATATCTTAACCACAAAGAATTTCTAGATGACCCTGTTTCAGAAGAAGAACGAACAGAATGCATACAAGATGCACAAGAAAAGCAGGAAGAATTCAAAGTAAAAATTGAATTGTATGAAAGTGCGAAAAATAGCATTTCTAATTCGCTTTCTAATTCTAATTTAGTGTCAGCATAAAAAGAATTATATCAGCAATTAAAAATAGAAAATATGTAAAGAAATTGAGGAATTTATTATGCAAAAAACATCAACAAAACCACAGAAGAGTGTACATATGATATTGGTTGTTCTTTTATGTGGATTCTTTTTAACAGATGCAATACTTATGTTTTTTATTAAACCTAGTCTAACGTATCTAATTGTAGCGATGGCTGTGTTATTTGGAGCGGGTTTAGTTTTACTGAAAGTAAAGAAAGAACTTATGTTAAAAGAGATTAGTCGTTCACGAGCATTTTTATTGGTGTTCGGAGCGATTCTTATTAATTCGGTTGCAGAAGTAGTACGTATGATTTGTTTTTAATTTTTTAATAGAATTCAAATTCTCTAAGGGAAATCAGAATTCATTTAGAAATTAATTAACTGAAGATGAAAAAGATATAATTTTGGGTTGAGTACGAAAAGTAGAGGATGTACTCCATTAACTTATCTGATTAATTTTGCAAAGAGTGAAAGGTGCGGTTGGTGTATTACAAGAGGGGTATCTCACGATGATGTGTAGATTAGGGAGCTTGTAATAAACATGCATGTGGGGCTATATGCCCCAATTCTACGTAGAAAAGCATTTAAGTATTAGATTACTGATTGTAATCAGTGTGCCATTGGCGTATTGTCTCCTGATTGTTGTTTACTGTGGAGACGGTTTTAATAATTGAGGCTCAATAACAAAAAGGTTATTGAGGAAAAAAGACAAGAGGCTACGTGCCGACTTATATGTGATAGTTAAAATATCCAATGGGTATTTTATCGAAAAAAAGGGTGTAGTCGCTAGGACCATCGACTTTTCATGGTACGGTTTGATGGTATCCGAAATATTAAGCCCGCGACGAGGGTGATAATCGACATATAAAACCATGATGAGATTATCATGGGTAGTGATTGGATGGATGGGCGCTACCTATTATTTTAAATTTCAGGGGTGTTTATACGTGCTTGAAAAAAAGATTACTGTAAATAATACAACAGGTATTCATGCTCGACCTGCTACTAAATTAACAACTACAGCTAGTAAGTTTCAATCAGAAGTACAAATAGAATATGCTGGTCGTGTAGTAAACGTGAAGTCTATTATGGGAGTTATGTCTCTAGGTGTTCCTGGAGGGGCAGAAGTAATTGTGCGTGTTACAGGTGTAGATGAAGATGAAACTCTTGTAGAAATGTTAAAGTTATTCGAAGATAACTTCGGAGAATGATTTTGAAAAAATTGAATATTAACCAATAAATTTTGGGTTGATATAATAGGCAATTTATCCTTTGTTTGCATGGGATAAATTGTTTTTTTTATTTTCCAACAAATTTCTTGTTTAAAGGGAAAAATAAATATATTAGCAAATTAATTATGTTCTCATAAAGCTCATTGATTCAGTATGAAAAATGAGTAAACAAAACGAGGATATATAATAGTTGTTTTTAGAACAATAACTGAACACCCATGAATAGGGGTTCTTATTTTTGTTTATATAAAAGAAAAGAGGTAATTTAATATGGCTATGAATTTAGAAAATTTAGCTATTAATACAATCCGTACTTTGTCTATTGACATGATTAACAAAGCGAATTCAGGACACCCTGGATTGCCTATGGGTGCAGCTCCAATGGCATATACACTATGGAGTAAGCATATGAATCATAACCCGTTGAACTCTGATTGGTTTAACCGTGATAGATTTGTATTATCTGCTGGTCACGGCTCGGCTTTATTATATAGTTTGTTACATGTATTTGGTTACAATGTAGCGATGGAAGATTTAAAGAATTTTAGACAATTAGGAAGTGCAACTCCTGGTCATCCTGAATATGGACATACAGATGGAATCGAAGCCACAACAGGTCCTTTAGGTCAAGGTATTGCAATGGCAGTAGGTATGGCGATGGCTGAAAAACATTTAGCTGCTACTTACAACAAAGAGGGATTCCCAGTTGTAGACCATCATACATATACACTGGTTGGAGATGGTTGTTTGATGGAAGGTGTGAGCTATGAATCTATTTCAATGGCTGGACATCTAGGATTAGGTAAACTAATTGCATTATATGATTCTAATGACATTTCTTTAGATGGTGCATTGAATTTATCTTTCTCTGAAGACATTAAAAAACGTTTTGAATCTGCGAAATGGCAATATATTCGAGTAGAAGATGGAAATGATGTAGATGCTATTTCAAAAGCGTTAGAAGAAGCAAAAGCAAATACAACACAACCAACAATTATTGAAATTAAAACAGTGATTGGTTTTGGTAGTACAAATGCAGGAACAAACAAAGTTCACGGTGCTCCTCTAGGTGTAGCAGAAGCAGTTAAAACAAAACAATCATATGGTTGGAATTACGAAGAAGAATTTTTCGTTCCACAAGAAGTAAAAGATGTAATGGAAACAGTAAAGAAAGAAAGCGCTGAAAAAGAAAAAGCTTGGGAATCTTTAATTGAACAATATGAAGTTGCTTATCCTGAATTAGCAAAACAATTAAAACAAGCTATTTCTGGTGAATTACAACAAGAAGTATTTGAAAACTTACCTGAATTTGAGGTAGGTAAAACGATGTCTACTCGTATTGCTTCACAAGAGGCAATTAACTACTTTTCTAATTTAATTCCAAGTATTTTTGGAGGCTCTGCTGATTTAGCTCATTCTAATATGACAGATATCAAAACAGAGAAGAAGTTCGTTGTAGAAGAAGAGACTGGTCGCAATATTCATTTTGGTGTTCGTGAACACGCGATGGGCGCAGCTTTAAACGGTATGACTTTACATGGTGGTTTAAAAGTGTTTGGTGGAACATTCTTCGTATTTAATGATTATTTACGTCCATCTATTCGTTTAGCGGCACTTCAAGGACTTCCGGTAACATATGTATTTACACATGATAGTGTAGCAGTAGGGGAAGATGGACCTACACATGAACCTATTGAACATATAGCTGCTTTACGTTCTATTCCGAATTTAACAGTTATTCGTCCTGCCGACACACATGAAACATTCACAGCATGGGCATATGCTTTGAAAGATGCAAAAGAGCCAGTTGCACTTGTTCTTTCTAGACAAAACTTACCTCATCTTGAAGGAACAAAAGGTAATTATGAAGGATTAACAAAAGGTGCTTATGTGTTAGCAGATAGTGAAGGAACTCCAGATGCGATTTTAATTGCAACAGGTTCAGAAGTTGCATTAGCTTTAGATGCAAAAGAACAATTAGATAAAGAAGGTATTCGTGTACGTGTAGTAAATATGCCATCTTGGGAATTGTTCGAGAAACAGACTAAAGAATACAAAAATGCAGTTATTCCTAAAAACGTAAAACATCGCCTATCTCTTGAAATGGGAATTTCTATGGGATGGGAGAAATACGTAGGTGACGAAGGAGAAACACTTTCTATCAACACGTTTGGTGCTTCTGGTAAAGGTGATGAAGTGATTAAACACTTTGGATTCACAACAGAAAATGTAGTAAATAAAGTAAAAGAAATGATTAAGTAATAGTTGAAAGCCGCATGGAAAGTGCGGCTTTTTTGTTTGGTTTCGTATGATGCTTTGGGGAAAATAGAAAAAGACCTTGTATTAAAAGATACAAAGTCTAATGTTTTATGTGTTAAATTATTTTTCTGTTGTTTCGAACATCAATTGTTTCAATTTCGACAGAGTATTGAAAGTGGACAAAATTAATTCGAGTGCAGAATCATCAGCAACTTCAAGGATTGATTTGTTATGAGTAAGTTTTTTGATGCATTCGCTAAACGATAATAAGTGATTTAATACCGTTTCTTCAAAGTCTTTTGGGTGCATTAATTCATGTAATTCTTCTGCAATAGAAACCAATTGTTTCGTCGCAAATAGACCTACAACATTTCCATTCAATGTGTCAGTGAAAAAAGAGAAGTCGACAGGTTCCGAAACCAATGGACATGCTTTAAACTCTTTGAATTCTATTGATTCTTCAATCGTTAATTTATTTCCATTGCTTAAAAAAGAAGTAATATTACTTCCTATTCTAGAAATACAATCTTTTTCTAAGCATTCGAATCGTTTTAACAACTTAATATGAATTTCATAAATAAGATAATAATCTTTTTCAATGTATGATTCTTCGATATAAGATGGATACTTTGGAAATTCCGTAATACCGAATTTGAAACGCAATATTTTTAAAATAGAATATGTGATAATTTCTTCAATATATTCATAATCTTTCTCGTTAAATATTATCGGTTCTTGCCCTTGATTAAATAAAAATTGTAACCTCTCGGTTTCGAATGTATCTTCGAACATGATTTTGTTTCCATCAAGCAACCAGTCTCTATATTTTTTAAGAGTTTCTTTAATACCTGATATGTTTGCATTTATCAGTTGTTCTTTCGTATCTAAGTTCATTCTATCAATTTGAGATTGAGTGAATGGAATTATTTTTTTAAACAAATTCTTTGGTTCAATTTCTGTTTCTTCTACAGTATCTGGTCCTGTTTTTGCAAATCGAATAAAGGGACTAAGACCCCTTAAGAGAATAGCTAGTTCCTCATTAGCAGAAGCTAATTTTGCAAAAGTGGTTTTCTTAGGAACATAAGGATTTACTGGTTCTTTTTTCGTTTTAAGAGAAGAGTTTTCCTCTTTGTGAATAGAATTTTTTTGAATTAGATATTCTGATACTTCTTTTTTTAAATCGGGATTAAAAATTAATTCTAGTGATTGAATCAAGTCGATATTTCTTTTTTTAGTCGTCATTGTTGTTGCTCCTTAGTTTTAGTTTTTCAATATTATACAGTAAAAATGAAATTCTATAGAAAAAAGAGAACGACCTCTTTAAGTAAGCTCGTTCTCTGGTGGTTTAATAAATAATGTCATTTGTAAATTCTTAATTTCTTTATGCTCCTCCGCTTCGAAAGTTCCAGCAACTCGGAACCCATATTTTCCTTTGATTTTCACAGAAGCTCTATTAAATACAGGCTTTGTGATAACATTACTACTAAAACTATGGTCTGGAAACATCGTGAACATGGAATGATAATAAAAACTACCAACGCCTTTATGTAGCATGTCTTTACGAACAGCTCCTTGTTCCATGTGCCAATGTTTTAGTGACATTAATACATTTTTATCAGCTTCGTCTTTAAACTCGAATCTGTCCAGTGTAAGACCGTTCATCGTTAGTGTGTGGAATATTTTTGATAGAATAATCCAACCAACAACTTCTCCGTCTGCATTTTTAGTTACGAAAATTTGGCTGTTTGGGTTATGTATTTTACCCGAAATAATTTCGTAAGTGTATTTTGAGACAAGGAAGCCATTTGGTCCAAATGTATAGTAATGTGAGTCGGCTATTTCCAAAATTTCTGGAATATCAAGCCGTGTTGCCTTCTGGAATGTGTATCCCATAGGTAGAACACCCCTTTCAATAGTTTCATATATAGTAGTGGAAAAAAAAGAAAAAGCAAGAAATAAATAATTTTTTCTTATTTTACTCAAAATACATTCTGAATTTGGCAATATGAGCGAACAAATAAACATAAAAAGATAGATAAAATTAATAGGGGAAATAAAATGTCAAAGTATACAATTGTTGAAGTACGAATAAAAAAATAATGCGTTTTCTTGAAAAAAGATAAACTGCATTATATAATACGAAAGGTTTTTCCTAGTGGTAGGGGAATAAACCTTGAAATTACTCCCTACATATATCTACCACAAATTTTGATGCGTCTTTTTTAAGTGCTGAACAATGGGCTCACTGTAACGGGTCTTCAGTAGTTGGGTCGCTCCCGACACGCATCACCAATTTTATAGAAAATAAAAAAAGGATTATTATGAAAAAAACATAAATATAGTAATAACAAGGAGTGGTACCCAAGTGGCTATAAGGGGCTCCCCTGCTAAGGGAGTAGGCTGAGAAATCGGTGCGAGGGTTCGAATCCCTCTCACTCCGCCATAATTTAAAACCTTTTCGAAAGAAAAATGTTAAATTTAAAAATATATTCTGACGTAGCTCAGTGGTAGAGCCATCGGCTGTTAACCGATTGGTCGTAGGTTCGAGTCCTACCGTCAGAGCCATATTGGTCCCGTAGTGTAGCGGTTATCACGCCTGCCTGTCACGCAGGAGAGCGCGGGTTCGAATCCCGTCGGGACCGCCATTATATTGAATGAGTTATTTCATAATATGCCGGTGTAGCTCAATTGGTAGAGCAACTGACTTGTAATCAGTAGGTTGGGGGTTCAAGTCCTCTCGCCGGCATACTTGTCGCAAACCAATAAGCGACTCACAAAATGTTGGCTCGATAGGTGTTTGTCGTGGACCGATAAACGACTGATAAGATATCGGTTTGAAAGTTTTTTAATCGATGAGATAAAATAGGAAAACGTTGATGTTTAATGTATCAACGTTTTTTGTTGTTTTGAAAACTATTTTTAAAAAATACTTGATTAATTGAAAAATAGCCGTTATATTAAATGTAAATAGTACAGTTAACAATTAAAAAGAAGGAAAAAACAAAAAAAATTTTAAATATATATCATAGGTAAGACGGTATTAGTTTTAAATAAAAAAGGAGATGCGAAATATGGGTAAGTACCAAACTGAAGAGGAAGTATTAAAAAATTACAATGCTAAAAAATATGTGACTCCAGATGGATATACTTCAGATATCTCTGTATTCACCATTGTTCCTGATGAAGATAATGGGAAAAAGGTTCTTAAGATTATGTTAATCCAAAGAGCTGAATTAGATGAAGAGGGAGAACCAAATATTGAAGGTGGAAAATGGGCATTACCTGGTGGATTCGTTCAACCTAATGAAGATGCTTTTATGGCTGCTAAGCGAGAACTTGAAGAAGAAACAGGTGTAAAGGGTATTCATTTAAAACATTATGGTGTTTATGATAAACCTGGTCGTGATAAGAGAGGTTGGATTATCTCTAATGCTCATTATGCAATTGTTCCAGAATATTATTTAGAAAAACGAAAAGCAGCGGATGATGCAGCAGAAGTAGAATTATTTACAATGGAAGAAGCATTCAATTTAGAATTAGCATTTGACCATCGTAAAATTATTGCTGATGCTTTAGAAATTATTAAACGTGATATGATGCAAACAAACTTAGCGAAGGAATTTCTTCCTGAAGAATTTACTGTAGCTGAGCTCCGAAATGTGTTGTTGGCGGTATACTACCATAAAAGCATTGATTCTGAAAACTTCTTTAAAAAAATAAAGAATTTCACTTTTATCACAAAGGTAGAAAATAAAGATAAAAAAACCCAACGAAACTCAAAAAGACCCGCTAATTTATACCGTTTTATGGGGGAAGAGGAAATGGTTTCGAAATATTTTTAAAAAAATAAATAATATTAATAAGGTGTCTAGGAAGATGCCATTATTTTTAGAAATAATAACTGTAAAAAGTACAATTAACATTTAAAATATTATATAATAGGAGAGTGCTGATAATGAAAGCTTTAATAAATATTGATTATACTGTTGATTTTGTAGTAGGAGCATTACCTTGCGGAGAACCTGCTCAAAAAATTGAAAATGAAGTTGTACGCTTGACTCGTGAGTTTGCTGAAAATGGAGATTATGTTGTGTTTGCAATTGATTTACATAAAAAGGGGGATGTATTCCATCCAGAAACAAAGTTATACCCACCTCATAATATTGAAAATACAGAGGGAAGAGAATTGTATGGGAAGCTGAAAGACCTCTATGAAGAAATCAAAGAACGTGATAATGTATACTATATGGATAAAACAAGATATTCTGCATTTGCTGGAACAGATTTAGAAATAAAATTAAGAGAACGTGGAATCACGGAACTTACCATTATATCTCTATGTTCAGATATTTGCGTATTACATACAGCAATCGATGCTTATCAACGTGGTTTTAAGATTGTAATACACGAAAAAGCAGTGGCTAGCTTCAATCAAGAAGGTCATAAATGGGCATTAGAGCACTTTAAAAATGTATTAGGTGCTGAAGTGATTTAATAGAAAGAGGAGTATTTGCTTCTCTTCGAATGGAGGGAAATTAAATGGGCTTAGATAAAGTAAACTTAGAAAATTTTAAAATAGAAAACATAGATTTAAACGAACTAAAAGATATTACAGCTAAAGCACAGGAAAATAAACGTGCAGAAGAACAGCGAAAAATACGCGAAGAAATGTTTCAAAAGCAAATGGAATTGGAAAAGAAAAAGAATGGCGCATTAGCAATCATTCAAACAATACCATATGTCGTGAAACAAGCTGCTATTGAGGGTAAAAGCGGTGTTAATATAATGGAATTAAAATATGAGGACTTCACAAGAAGCTCTTTCTATGACAAACGTGAAAAACATGAACGTTTAGATATCAAAGCAAAGATGGTTTGGGATTATCTTGTAGAAAATCGTTTGAATCCAAAAATATATACTGCACACGATGGTGTTGGTATACAAAGTTGGGACTATATTCAAGCAAACTGGTAATACATAATTTATTTAAGAAAATGGAGGAATTAACAATGAATCAAAATTACACAGATGATAGCTTTGCGCTTCATACAGACCTTTATCAAATTAACATGGCAGAAACATATTGGGAAGACAATATGCATAATAAACGTGCAGTGTTTGAATTATATTTCCGTAAGCTTCCTTTTGGAAATGGATATGCTATTTTTGCTGGATTAGAAAGAATTATTGAATACATTAAAAGTTTCAGATTTACAGAAAGTGATATTAGTTACCTAAGAGATGAATTGGGATATCAAGAAGATTTTTTAGAATATCTAAAAACAATGAAATTCAATGGGAAAATTAGAGCGATGAAAGAAGGAGAATTAGTATTTGGTAATGAACCTATCCTTCAAGTAGAAGCTACTTTAGCGGAAGCACAATTGATTGAAACAGCTTTGCTTAACATTGTAAATTACCAAACGTTAATAGCAACTAAAGCCGCTAGAATTAAACAAGCAGCGGGCGAACAAACAGTTATGGAATTTGGAACAAGACGTGCTCATGAGTTTGATGCAGCAGTATGGGGAACAAGAGCCGCTTATATTGCTGGTTTTTCTGCAACAAGTAACGTAAGAGCGGGTAAGAAATTTGGTATTCCTGTTGCAGGAACACATGCACATGCATTGGTTCAAGCATATAGAGATGAATACAAAGCATTTCACAAATATGCTCGTAGACATGAGGAGTGTACGTTCCTTGTTGATACATATGACACATTGAAATCTGGTGTTCCAACTGCAATTAAAGTAGCGAAAGAATTAGGTAACAACATTAAATTCAATGGTATCCGATTGGATAGTGGAGACTTAGCTTATTTATCTAAAGCAGCACGTAAAATGTTAGATAAAGCTGGTTTTAAAAATACTAAGATTGTTGCTTCTAATGATTTGGATGAATACACAATTATGCATCTAAAAGCACAAGGCGCAAAAATTGATGTATGGGGAGTAGGAACAAAGGTGATAACTGCTTTTGACCAACCCGCACTTGGAGCTGTATATAAACTTGTACAAATTGAGAATGACAATGGAGAAATGATTGACACAATTAAAATTTCTGCAAATCCAGAAAAAGTAACTACTCCTGGTTCAAAGAAATTATATCGTATTATCAATCTCGTTAATAATCGTTCTGAAGGTGATTACATTGCAATGGCAGATGAAACTCCGCAAGAAGAAGAAAAACTAAAAATGTTCCATCCTGTTCATACGTTTGTTTCTAAATTTGTTACTAATTTTGAAGCAAAGGAATTACATCAAGATATTTTTGTTGATGGTGAACTTGTATATCAATTGCCAAAAATACAGGAAATCCAACAGTATGCAAAAGAAAATCAAAATTTGCTATGGGATGAATACAAACGTGATATGAACCCAGAAGAATATCCAGTAGATTTAAGTCAAAAATGTTGGGATAATAAAATGCAAAAAATCAAAGAAGTTCAAGAAAAAACAGCGGTGGGGTTAGGTCGATGAAAACTGCTGAAATGGAAAGAGTAGTAATGGAAAGGGTTAAGAGACAGGACTGGTCGCTTAACCCAAGAGAGGATTTAAATAGTATTGTCGAAGAATTAGGAGAATTAAGTAGGGAAGTTCGTCGCTATGAAACAGGTAGACAACGACCAGATGAAACAGAGGAAAACAAGGAATTGATTATAAAAGAGATGGCTTCTGAAATAGGAGATATTTTGTTTCCATTGATTAAAGTTGCACAATATTATGGAATCACATTAGAACAAGCATTTTTAGCTCATCATGAAAAGATGGAACAACGATACAAATAAATATTTTTATAGAATCGAGGAATGAATAATGTCTATTTCTAAAGAAAAATTAATAAAGTATTTTCAAGAGTTGAACCCAGGGAAAAACGTAACAAAGCTTTTTGAAGAGGGAGTAAGAATTGGTTTTTATGGGTCTTCATTTGACCCTATAACGAATGTTCATTTATGGACAGCTTCTACTGTAGCACATCGTAAGAAATTGGATTTCATTATTTTCTTGCCATCTATCGGAAGAGCACGTAGAGATAAAACTCTTCAAACACAAGATATCCATAGAGAGCAAATGGTTAAATTGGCAATTGCTAAAAATGAAAAGTTTATTTTGGATACATACGAAATGAATGTGCGACCTGAAAAGCAATTTACTTACTTCACAATGGAACACTTTAAAGAAGTATTTCCAAATGCAGAATTGTTCTTCATAATGGGAGCGGATTTGTTAGTTGATATCGCAGATGGTAAGTGGACAATGGATAAAGATTTAATAGCAAATAATCAATTTATTATTATGGCGAGAAATGGAATTGACATGTTGCAAACGATTAGTCGTTCTCCAATGCTAAGAAATCATGATGACGGAAGATTTCAGTTGTTGGATAAAGGTTTGGCAATGGAGATTAGTTCTACATATATTCGGGAAGAATTTGCTCGTGGTGGAGAACCACAATATTTGTTACCAGATTCTTGTTATGATTACATTAAAGAAAAAGGATTGTATAAAGAAATAATTCGATAAGAAGTAGGGAGTTAAATTAAAATGGTTAGAGAAAAAACAATTTATTTTTATTCTTGGGCAAAAAAGTATTTTGAATTTAGTAATTTTAGTCTTCATTCTATTGTGATTAATGGAAAAGAGTATGCAACTAATGAACATTATTTTCAATCTATAAAGTTTGTGGAACCGGAATATCAGGAACAGGTTCGATTAGCTAAAACTCCAAAAGAAGCTAAGATTTTGGGTTCAAGCAGAAAACATAAAATTCATCAAGATTGGGATTCTAGAAGGTTAGATGTTATGAAAGAAGCGGTATTAGCAAAGTTCACACAACATGAAAACCTAAAACAATTGTTATTATCTACTGGAAATGCAGTTCTTGTAGAAGATAGTCCAACAGATTCCTTCTGGGGAATTGGTAGGAATAAAACAGGGCAAAACATGCTGGGTAAGATTTTAATGGAAGTGCGAGAGTTACTAAGAAATCAAGTTAATTAATTTAAATATTTAGTGGAGGTAACATGTGATGAATACATTGCAAGAACAAATCATTGAAGCTTTAAAAGTACAGCCAGTTATTCATGCAAAAGAAGAAATTCGTAAAAGTATAGTTATGTTAAAAGATTACTTGAGAAAGCATCCGTTTATTAAAGTTTTTGTGTTAGGGATTTCAGGAGGACAAGACTCTACTTTAACGGGTAAAATTGCTCAAATGGCAGTGAATGAATTAAATACAGAAATAGGAACTAAAGTGTATTCTTTTGTCGCTGTAAGATTACCATATGGATTACAACAAGACGAGAGTGATTGCCAAGATGCTATTCAATTCATCCAACCAGATGAAGTTATTACAGTAAATATTAAACCAGCTGTGGATGCCAGTGTGAATTCATTAAAAGAATCAGGTATCGAATTAACAAGCTTCTTAAAAGGGAACGAAAAAGCTAGAGAACGTATGAAGGTACAATATAGCATAGCAGGTGCAAAAAGTGGTGTTGTGTTAGGAACAGACCATTCTGCGGAAGCTGTTACAGGGTTCTACACTAAACATGGTGATGGAGCAGCTGATTTGGTTCCTATTTTCAGACTTAATAAACGCCAAGGAAGAATGTTATTAAAAGAGTTAGGTTGTCCAGAACATTTGTATTTAAAAGTGCCTACAGCTGATTTGGAAGATGATAAACCACAAATTCCAGATGAAGAAGCGTTAAAGGTAACATATGATGAAATTGATGATTATTTAGAAGGAAAAGAAATAAAAGAAGAGAGTAGAAAAAGATTAGAAGGGCATTACTTAAAAACTGAACATAAACGTCAGGGAGCAGTTACAGTATTTGATACATGGTGGAAATAGTTACTACAGGGGGAGATTTAATCTTCTCCTGTTTTTTTGTATCAGAATTTATCGTTTTTATACAAAATTTTAATTTTAATTTAAAGGGTGCCATCTGTATTTCTTTAATGTTTTAAATAGTGTAAACGAGGTTATTTTAATCAAGATTCATGGATTCTGAAATTGAGTTCTTTCATGATTCAATAACTTCAAATCGATATACTGAGAATTACTTTTTGGAGAGGAAGTGAAAAAATGACGGTTCAAAAAAATAAATCAATGTATTTATTAAGAATTATTCAGAAAATGTTTTTTATTACAATAGGTTCGTTTTTGATGGCGGCAGGATTAGAATTGTTTTTGGTTCCAAATGAAATTATTGATGGTGGAATTGTAGGCGTTTCTATTATGTTATCTTCATTAACTGATGTTAAATTAGGTATTCTATTAATGATTCTTAATTTACCTTTTTTGTATATAGGATATAAACAGATAGGTAAAACGTTTGCTATGTGTACACTATATGGTGTAGCAATGATGTCTATTTTTACAGCATTTCTTCATCATACCCCTGTAATTACAACGGATTCAATCCTGTCTACTGTGTTTGGAGGAATTATATTAGGAGCTGGCGTCGGAATTGTTATACGTAGCGGTGGCTCATTAGATGGAACGGAAATTTTAGCTATTTTGCTAGACAAGAAAGTTCCGTTTTCAGTAGGGCAAATAGTAATGTTTTTCAATGTCTTTATATTAGGCAGCGCAGGGTTTGTATTTGGTTGGGATAAAGCTATGTATAGTCTGTTAACATATTATATTGCATTTAAAACGATTGATGTTGTGGTAGCAGGTTTGAATGAGTCAAAGGTATTATGGATTATAAGTGATAACCATACAGAAATAGCAGAATCCTTAATGGAAAGCTTAGGAAGAGGAGTTACATATTTAAATGGTGAGGGCGCTTATCGTAATGAAGAAAAAAAGATAATTTTTCTTATTATTAACCGTTTAGAAGAAGCAAAAGTAAAATCTATGGTTGATGAAATTGACCCGGAAGCGTTTCTTGCAGTTGGGCATATTAATGATGTTAAAGGGATGCATTTCAACAAGAAAAAATTACATTAAAGAAGGAACAGGGATAAATATTCCTGTTCTTTTAATATTTAAACAGGAATATTTATCTTTTTATCGAAATATAATTAAGCAAAATAAAATATTCCGCAATAGCTCAGCGGTAGAGCAATCGGCTGTTAACCGATAGGTCGTAGGTTCGAATCCTACTTGCGGAGCCATATTATGCGCCTGTAGCTCAGTGGATAGAGCATTCGCCTTCTAAGCGAAGAGTCGGGAGTTCGAATCTCTTCAGGCGCGTATAATAATCAGAAGAAGACAAATATTTGTCTTCTTTTTTTATTTTTACCACATATAAAATTCCGTGATACAATCTCAAAAATTAAGAAAATAACTAAATCAGTATGAAAGGAGTTTTTTTCGGTAGGAGGGATTGTTGATGAGCGGAGCAGAAGTAAGAGAATATCTAGGCGAATTATATGAAGATGTATTGTTTGCTGATGGATATGATGATGCAATTATGGGTTTTGCAGAAAGATGTGGTCTAACTGTCGTATTATATGATTCTAGAAAGTGTATTGAAATACTTGTAGAAAGAGATGGGATGACAGATGAGGAAGCATGGGAATGGTTCTCGTATAACGTTTTAGGGGCATATGTAGGTGAAAAAACACCGATGTTTGCATTCTTAAAAGAAGAATTTTAAAACAACATATAATTTGTTGTTTTTTTAATTTAAAAAACAAATTAACCAGTAGGTATAATTCAAGAAGGAAAACTAAGGTATGGAAGCAAATTTGTATATTGTATTTCGAAAAAAATTTGATTGTGGGGGGAATTATTTATGTATGTAACAATTTCAGACTTTATTAAGGAATGGAATAGGGAAGCAATGCTAACTCAAAAGGTTTTGGATGGTTTGACAGATGAATCTTTAAAACAACAAGTTTATCCAGAGGGGCGTACTTTGGGAAGGATTATATGGCATCTTACAACAAACATTCCAGATTATTTAGCTCATTTCGGGTTGAAGATAGATAGAGTAGAAAATGCAGAAAGTGTACCAAACTCAGCGAAGGAGATTGCTGAAACCTTTAAAAATCTAAGCCTCGATGCAACTAAAGCTATTGAAGAGCAATGGACAGATGAATCCCTAAAGCAAATACAAGAAGCTTTTGGAAGGCAAGAATCAAATGCTTCAATCTTAATGGGGCTAATTAAGCATATTGTTCATCATCGTGGACAAGTTACAGTTCTTATGCGTCAAGCAGGAATAAAACCATTTGGTGTGTATGGTCCACCAAAAGAAGATTGGATTCAATTAGGAGTCGAAAATCCGCCACTTTAAAAAGATTATAGAGATAAGAATTCATACTTATATCACAGAAAAAAGACACAGGAACTGTGTCTTTTTTGATATATTGTTTCATTATACGGGCATTAAAACTTTTTCTTCATTACGTTTTTGTAATTCCATATATTCATCCCATTTATCTTTTAGGAATTGAACAAGATTTTTAATATGTTCTATTTCTAAATGGGGAGAGATGAAGAAAGCTTTAATAACCGAAATAGGTAATCTTTCATCAGTGTTTCGGACATTTACATAACATTGTTTAGTGGTATCACCAAAAAATACATCGTGTCTGTATTGACCCAAATAATCAGTAAATCCTGAATTCAAATGATTAATTTTCTCTATTTCTTGACTAGTTAATTGTCCGTTTAATTCATCTTTCCATAGATTATGTTTTTCATAAAAACGGAAAGTGATAATTGGACCTCCGTTTTGTTCATTTGTAATCCCTACGTTTTCGAATACTCCAAGTAATTCTTTTCTAAATTCAAGATTACAACGAACAAAATGTCCAAGTAACAGTTGATACCCTTCGATTCCGAATGTCTGTAAAGCTGAATAAATAGGAATTGAACTTCCACTTCGAGAACATTCAAGGGTATATCCTGTATGATAGTTACCGAATCCACGATGACCAATGTATGGCGTTTCGTCTGATTCTAAGTCTAGATACTTAAAGTCTTCTGCATTTTTAGCAAGATAAAAGCTTGTAATGTACGGTGTTTGTCCTAATTTATGAAAATCAAAACAAACAGTATCAGCGAAATGTAAATTTCTCATTTTGTTTGAGATATTATGTATTTCGGATAATACATCTTTTTCGAATTTCAAAGGATTTGATTGGAAATCATAATTATTGAAAAATGAAAACATGCCGCCCATCGCAGAATCCGCATGGATATGTATTGAAGAAAGACCATGTTCTTTCTCTACTTCTACACAAGCTTCCTTCACAGTAGAAACATCATCTATTCCAAATGAATCAGTTGTTCCTGTTGTAGCTACAACAAAAATAGGAATTCCACCGTTTTTGATAACTTTTTGAAGTTGATGTCTTAAGTCATTGATATCCATACTGTTATCTTTATTTGCTTTTATACGAATAAGATGGTCTGAACCAATGCCTGTAGCTTCGATTGACTTTAGAGTAGAATAGTGAGCCAATTCTGATGCAAAACAGTATAAATTATTTGGTACTCCTTCTTTGTTTGAATTCGGAAATTTCTTTGCGATGGCTAAGCGTAAACTATTGAAAACGGCACCTTGACCGCCCCATGTAGTGTAGCCCAAACTTTTTTCAGGATTGTATCCAATAAGTTTGGATAGCATCGCAGTTACTTTTACTTCTGCTTCAGTAGCAGCAGGACCATATACATCCCAAATCGAGTTACTGTTTAGTAAAGCCATTGTTAATTGACCCAATAAACCAGGTATACTGGAAAGGGGAATAGCGTTTGCCAAATAGTTTCGATTAGCAAATGGATGTCCCTGACTCAAATCTAATAATTCTTCAACCATTTTTTCAGTTGGAATGCCATTTTGGGGAATATTTATAGAATTAATGATTTCTGTATAAAACAGTTCATTTTTTTCTTTTTCTTCTCCTAAAATTGCTGTGTTAGGATTTTTTTGTTGGTCAAGCCCTGTTAAGAGTTGTTCAACTAAACCCAACATTACATTTCTGTTTTCGGTATTCCCATCTTCACTAGGGAATAGGTTTTTTAAATTCATGTTCATCTAGTAACACTTCCTTATGTAATATTCTTGGAGCATATCTATTGTATATTCAAATTATTTTTTTTCAACCTTTTTTGATTTTTTTTCGAAAAAATAAAAAACCTTTTTGGAATTTGCATAATAAAATCCATGCTAAATGCATGGATTTTATGAATAACAATTAGATTTTAAATTTATCTAATTCTTTATTTAATTCGGTGGAAATTTCTTTTATAGATTGAGATTCTGATTTGAACTCTTTTATTTGGTCGTATTGATTTTTGTTGGAAGATGATACTAGTTCCATTTTCTCCGTAGAGTCCTGTGCTAATCTTTTCAATTCGTCAAAGTTTTTCAGTGATGTCCCCATGTTAGCGGACATTTCTTCTGAAACTTGGAAGACCTTTTGAGTTTCTTCAGCTAGACTTTGAGCGATTTCCATAATTCGATGGAACGAATTTTGAGTTTCTTCTACAGATTTAATTCCGTTTTGAGCTTCTTCGTTTCCTTTGTTCATGGTTTTTACAACATTCTGCGTTTCAGTTTGAATTTCTTTAACTAAGAATGCTATTTGTTGAGCTTGTGAATTGGAATCTTCTGCAAGTTTTCTTACTTCTTCAGCGACAACTGAAAATCCTTTGCCGTGTTCTCCTGCACGAGCTGCTTCTATAGAAGCATTCAAAGCTAACAAATTAGTTTGGTCTGAGATTCCATTGATTACTTCTACGATATTTTCAATTTGTTTTGAGCGTTCTTCTAAAAATTTAACAACTTTTAAGGCATCCAAAATGGTTTCATAAATAACTCCCATTTGCTGACTTGCTCGGAATAGCAATTCGTTTCCTTCAGAAGCTTCTTTTACCATGACATTAGAGCCATCATTAATTTCTTCTGTATATTGATTCATTTGATGAATGGCATGAGTTGTGTCCATCACCATATTGTAACTTTCATTTGTTGCTTGAGTTTGATTTTTTATTGTATTATTCGCATCGATTAAAAGACTTTCAATGTTATGTGATAATGAGTTACTTACTTCTACGCTTTGACTCAATTTATCTGAAGATGAGTCCATTTCTTTTGAAGTAGCCTTGGTGTAACTTAACGTTTGACAAATATTATCTAACATTTCATTGAATTTCACCGAAAGTGTTCCGATTTCATCTTTTCCATGATGGTCAATACGTATTTGTAAATTTCCAGTAGAAACTTCTTCTATAACGGTAAAAATCTTTTTGATTGGGCTTAAGATTTTGTTAGTAATTAAAAGTTGTAGAAGTAGTATGAAAATAATACTTACAGCAAAAACGATAGACGCAGATATGATGAAATGTTTTTGACCATCTGCTACTGAAGATGCGTCAACATCGATTCCGAAAATCGCTTTTAGATTTCCTTTATCATCTAAAACAGGTTCATATACTGAAATCCAAGTACCTAAGTCATCTTTATAAATGTCGGTTACAACTGTTTTCTTGGTTTCTTGTACCGTGTTATATGCTTTTAACGTTACGTCATTAAGCGGATAATTGTCTCCTATCTTTAATCCAGAATCCAATACGTGTTGTGGTAAACCTATCATTTTTAATTCGTTTTTTTCATTTAGGTTGATATCTAAAAGATAACCTTGAGATATTTGTGGATTTTCTTCTGTTAAAATCGATAATTTTTTACTCATTTCTTTTTGGATATTATTATTTTGGTCATGTATTTTTTTTTCGTAGATTTCATTCATTTCGGTTCCAAAGGTTACAGTTTTACCATAATGAGATAGACCTAATGATAATTCCTTTAAAACACCATACATTGAGTCTTTTTGAATGAAATAACCACTAATTGTGATAATTAATGAAATTAAAAATAAGCTAACAATAGCTATTAGGGCATTCTTTTTAAAAATAGACATAGTTTTATTATTCACCTACCATTGTTCGAAAATTATTTGTTCAGTATATCTGAAAATAAAGAAATTAAAATAACCATAAACTATATCGAAATAAACCAAAAAAAAATTAGAATTAATTTCTGGTTTTTTATTTTCTGAAAAATGTAAAAATATGTTATTTGAAGTATTAAGTGCAAGCGATAAATTACGAATCATTAAGAGAAGGGGTGTATATGAAAAAAAGATAGAATTGTAAAAACATGTATATTTGGAGCTGAGAATGGAGATTTAAAACTGAACAAATTGAATTTTGATAATACTCATGGAAAATGCGGAGATAAGATTAAATAAAACTAAATGTTATTTAATAATCATATATGTTTGCTTGTGTGTTAAATAAAGAGTTAATGTTTAGGGTTTTGGTTTGTTTTTATAAATATATAGGGGTTAGAAAGGGGGCAGGTGAATGTATCATTTAATTGTTTTGATTTTATGCATAGGTATGACAATAATAAATTATTGTTATCCTATTGTTTCTGATAATGCAAATCCTATCTTTTCTGATAATGTAAGAATATCTATCATAATCGTTGGGATTATAGCTTATCTTAGATATATGTATGAAAAAAATGCTCAAAAAGCAAATTTTCTATTAGAAAGAGCCAAAGATTTAGAGAATAAAGAGAAAGCTGAAGCAACAGTTGGAGTAGGGGCATGTATATGTGTTTTCCAAGAAGGATACCAAATGATTCCCGGTTTTTATGATTTTTTAGTTAAGTTTGAAGATGATAGTGAACTTATCCTATCTTCAAGTAAAGCGGAAGTAACAAACAAAATAATAACAGCAAAAGGCAAGATGTTATTTTATTATGTGGATAGATTCATAGTGGATGTTGAAGAAATTCCTACAGAAATTAGTAGTGAAGATAAATAGGATGATAATAAAAAGAAAGGATTACGAAATGTAGTTTCTTTCTTTTTTTTATGAAAAAATTCATATCAATAATAACAAGCAAAAATGAAACAATATAAACAACAAAAGCTCTGAATATAAGAAGGAGATATGCTTTATTAATGCAATTAATAATAGATTGTTTTTGAAATTGATATCTGAATGTGTGCGATGTGATTTTTCTTTTATTACATTAAAACGTGATTCTGAATTATATTCTTTTAATTGTCTTTAATAAACCTGAAAAATAAGATTTATTCAAAAGAAAAATAGAGTTTATGAGGAATATAAAAGTGGATGAAATTAGAAAATGGGGTGATTACTATGAATAAGATGGTTAATTACTTTAAGGGAGTAAAATCTGAATTAAAAAGGGTAAGATGGTCAAAGCGAAATGAAGTAGCTAAAGATTTTGTTGCAGTTGTAGTTACTATTTTGCTTTTGGTGGGATTTTTTGCTCTTTCAGATTTTCTTATTGTAAATATAAAAGAATTATTATTTTAGTAAGGAGTGAATACGACTTTGCGCCTATTCAGAGATATTTTTAGTATTAAGGATTTAAGAAAAAAAATAGGTTTTGTATTTTTAATGCTGTTCCTGTATAAAGTGGGGACTTACATAGTTGTACCAGGTATTGATTCATCGTTATTAGATAATTTATCTAAGCAAGGTGGAATGCTTGGTTTCGCTAATATGCTTTCAGGTGGAGCGCTGCAACGATTTTCAATATTTGCTTTAGGTATTGTTCCGTATATTACAGCTTCAATCGTTGTTCAATTATTACAAATGGATGTTGTTCCTAAGTTAACTGAATGGAATAAACAAGGCGAAAAAGGAAAGAAGAAAACGAAAAGATTGACTCGTTATTTAGCGATTATCTTAGCATTAATTCAATCATTTGGTATGGCGTTTAGCTTTAATGCAATGTTTCCAGGATTAGTTACAAATCCGACTGTAAAAACATATATCATTATTTCACTTGTAATCACTTTAGGTACTATTATTCTAATGGTTATGGGAGAACTAATTGATAAAAAGGGTATTGGACAAGGTATGTCTGTAATTATTACAGCAGGAATTGCAATGGGTATTCCGAATGCTGCTTATGCCTACTATGTAACGGATATTCAAGGAGTAGATAATGTATTTATTGCTATTCTTAAAACAGTATTACTACTAATTTTTGTTTCTCTTCTAATCGTAGGTATTATTCATGTTCAAAGAGCAGAGAGAAGAGTTTCAATTAAATATCCAAATCAAAACATGGGAACGCAAACTAGCACGTTACCGATTAAAATCAACTCTGCTGGTGTAATACCTGTAATTTTCTCTGTTTCAATTTTAATGTTCCCAACAACAATCGCACAATTCTTTAAAGACAGTGAAGTAGCTCAATTTATCATTAAATACTTTAACTACAATCATCCGGTGGGAATGGCATTTTATGCGATAATGATTATCCTATTTGCTTATTTTTATGCGTTTGTACAAATGAGTCCTGAAAAAATCGCGGAAAATCTTAAGAAAAGCGGTGGATTTATTCCAGGGATTCGACCAGGAAAAAGTACAGAAAACTACATTTCTAAAATCTTATCAAGATTAACGCTTATCGGTGCTTTATTTTTAACATTTTTATCAGTTACTCCTATGATAATTGGTAAAATTACTGCTTTGCCTCCACAAATACAAATTGGTGGAACATCACTAATTATTATTGTAGGTGTAGCGTTAGATGTTGCAAGTAGAGTTAATAGTTATTTAATTGATAGAAAATATGATAGCTTCTTAAAATAAAAAGCCTATGGCTTTTTATTTTTTTTTGTAAAATCGGATTAATAAGTAGTAAAAAACCTTTATGTACTTAACATAAAGGTTCTTAATGTGTGTATTATTATTTTTGTATGAAAACTTTGATACGCATGCCATTCACGGTATTAATTAAAATATGTTCTCCAAACACAACATTATCAACTTCTTCTTTAACAACTGTATAAACTTGGGTTAGTGTCTTTACAATGATTGGATGGGAATGGTTTTGTCCTAAAGAAAGTTCAACTTTAAAAAATCCGGTTTCTACTTTTAAATCTTGATTCACAAGAGAAGTTCTGCTTACAGAGAGAATTCCAATTGTACAAGATTCACCATCTTCCTCTGCTGTAATTTCCTTAAAGAAAAATCCTTTTCCTTCTTTCGTTTGCTCTAGGTTTTGTAATTCTTCCTTTGTTAGCTTCATAATAAGTTCCATAAGAAATACCTCGCTTTTTTTAAAATTTTACCATATAAAAAAGAAAAAGATGTGAAAATAAACCCAATTAGCCAAATAAAAAAATTTACTTTGAGAGAAAAAAGAAAAGCGGAATCATATATGAATCCGCTTTTTAATCTTATCTTCTGTTTTTAATTTTGGTAGCATAGCCTTCTTTATTTTCTTGTTTTGTTCTAGAAATAGTTAGCGCATCTTCCGGTACATCTTTTGTAACAGTAGAACCCGCAGCAACAATAGAATTTTTCCCAATTGTTACAGGAGCCATTAGGTTTGCATTACAACCAATAAATGAACCATCTTCGATAATTGTTTTGAATTTGTTTTTCCCATCGTAATTCACCGTGATTGTTCCGCAGCCAATGTTAACACCGTCTCCTACCTTAGAATCTCCAATATAACTTAAGTGATTTGCTTTGCTTCCTTCGCCAAATGTAGTTCCTTTAAGTTCAACAAAGTTACCAACCTTTGCTTTGTTTTTGATTGCTGTCTTTGGACGAATATGAGCAAATGGACCAATTTGAACATATTGACCAACGGCACTATCGTGAATGACAGATTGACGTATGATTGAGTAATTGCCGATTGTTGCATTTTGGATTTCAGAGTTCGAATGAATTGTTACTCCAGAACCAATAATTGTGTTCCCTTTAATAACGGTACCAGGGTAAATAATAGTATCGTTACCAATCGTTACTTCAGATTCAATATAAGTATTAGAAGGGTCAATAATGGTAACTCCATTATCCATATGTTTTTGATTAATCTTTTTTCTCATAATAGTTTCAGCTTCAGAAAGTTGAACTCGGCTATTGATTCCCATTGCTTCGTTTGGGTCTTGTAATAGGTATCCACCAAATTCTTTGCCTTCTTCTATAAACACAGAAACGATGTCTGTTAGATAATACTCGTTTTGCACATTTTTATTTTCAATCTTAGGTAAACCTTCCAGTAAGGTTTGATTATCGAAAGCGAAAATACCAGTATTCACTTCTATAATTTTCTTTTGGATTACGTCTGCATCTTTTTCTTCTACGATTCCTACAACGTTTCCTAATTTGTTGTCTTCGTGTATATCGGTTACAGAATTGAACTCTCTAATAATTCTTCCATAACCAGTTGGGTTGTTTTGAATTGCCGTTAAGACAGTTCCTTTAGAATGACTATGTATGTGTTCCTGAAGAAGGGACTCTAACGTAACTTCTTCGATTAGTGGTGTGTCCCCAGTGATAACTAGAGTAGTTCCTTCTTTTCCAGCTAAATGAGGAACAGCTTGTAACACTGCATGAGCAGTCCCGTTTTGTTCAGTTTGTTCTACAAAAATTACATCATCTTGTATTGTTTCTCTAATTTTGTCAGCCTTATGACCAATTACTACTATGATTTTATCTATATCAATTTTTTTTAGTTTATTTATTATGTGCTGAAGCATTGGTGTGCCACAAACAGGGTGCAGAACTTTCGGTAAATCACTTTTCATTCTAGTGCCTTTTCCTGCGGCTAATATAATTGCATATTTGTTCATTTTATAACCTCCGTTAACAAAGTATAGATATATTGTAAAGAAGAGAATAAAGTCCTTTATTAACAGTTATTTCTGTGTGATTATAATAAGTTTATACAAAATCTGTACGAAATGTATACAATATATATGTAATATACATACGTTGTATATAAACTCGTTTTTTGTTGAATTTATCTCCTTAAACTAGCTAACAAAGTAAAGGTGAAACAAAAAAACGAAAAAATAAACGTGAAGATATAATACATACAATTATTTATGAAAGGGTGGGTGGTTCTAATGAAGATTGGGGCAAATGTAAGTATAGCTGGAGAGGGACTATTAGCAGCTGTTAAAGAAACTTTAAGCTATGATGCAAATACATTTATGATATATACAAGAAGTAATAGAGGTGGAAAAGCGAGAAGTATTGAAGAGTTTAATATTGAAGAAGCAATGAAATTGATGGAAGAGAATGGACTGGATATTAAAGATGCTGTTGTACATGCTCCTTATTACATTAACTTAGGGGGAGAAGAAAAAGCTCGTCGTATCGGAATTGAAGTCCTCAAAGAGGAAATAAAAAGAACAGAAAAGTTAGGGATTCAATATCTTGTATTTCATCCGGGAGCTCATGTTAAACAAGGAGTCGATGTTGGGATTCAAAATATCATTAACTCTTTAAATGAAATTCTTACAGGAAAAGAAAAGACTTTTGTATTGTTAGAATCAATGGCAGGTGATGGTACTAAAGTAGGAAATAGTTTTGAAGAACTCGCTCAAATTATTAATGGAGTAGATGAAGATAAAAGGGGAATTTTGGGGGTTTGTCTGGATACTTGTCATAATTTCGCTTTTAAATACGATATAGTGAATAACTTAGAGGGAGTTCTTGAACAATTTGACGAGATTATAGGATTAGATAAATTAAAAGTATTACACTTAAATAATTCGAAACATCCATTTGGTTCTAAAAAAGATAGACATGCTAATATTGGAGCTGAGGATGGTTATATACCAAAAGAAACACTGAGAGAAATTTGCCATCACAAGGTATTTTCGACTATTCCTATTATCTTAGAAACACCATTTGGTCAATATAAAGAAGAAATTGATTATCTAAGAGGGAACGATAATGTAAAATTATCATGTAAATCATTAAAATAAAAAATAAACAAAGGAACGTTATATAAACGTTCCTTTGTTTATTGGTTTAGAAACGAGCGTTTCCACCAGAAAGTTGTTGTTGAGCCATTGTAACTAAGCGTTTTGTGATTTCTCCACCAACAGAACCGTTTGCGCGAGAAGTTGTTTCTGGTCCAAGGTTTACTCCAAATTCTTGAGCAATCTCATATTTCATTTGTTCGATTGCAGATTCAGCACCGTTTACAAGAATTTGATTTCTGTTATTATCTTTAGCCATTTATCAATCACTCCTTTGTAGAATATAATATTAATATAACAAAGAATGATAATCGCTATTCATAGTTAAAGATGGTAATTTTAGGTAATTTTTTTAGAATCTTGATTGAAAATCTTCATAAGCAAAATATCCTTCTTGCTCTAAACGCCAGTTCTTTGCAGCTACTTCTACTAATTCAGCGATATCTCTTCCTGGTCTAATAGGGATTTCGATATGTTTTATTTTAGTATCAAGATATGTAACATAGTGTACTTCAGCTTGAATAGCATCATAGTATTTGCTATCGTCCCAAGTAGATAGTTTAATTTCTAAATTGATTTTAGTTTCATTTTGTATTGAACCAGAACCATATACTTTTGGAACATTAACTAATCCAATTCCTCTTAATGCTAAAAAGTGTTTATTGTACCCATTGTGGGTTCCGATTAGTGCATGGGGACCTATTTTTTTCAATATAACTAAATCATCAGCAATTAATCGATGACCTTTATTAATAAGAGATAAGGCAGCTTCGCTTTTACCAACTCCAGAATCCCCACGAATTAAAATTCCGACACCAAAAACATTCATACAGACACCATGTATGCCAATTTCTTTCGCTAGTGATTTTTCTAAGAAATTAACCATTTTATCTCCGAATTCGTGACTTCCATCGCTAGTAGAAAATAAAGGTACGTTATTTTGTGTACAAAGTTCTTCGAAATAAGAGGTATCATGATTATTAGTAACTACAATGCATATTGGTTTAGCCTCTATGTATCGTTGTATTGCCACTTTTCGTTCTTGTTCATTTAAAGATTGTATATAATATGTTTCTTGGTTTCCTATAATTTGAACCTTTTTACGAGGGAATTTGTCGTAGAAACCTACTAATTGTAAACCTGGTCTGTGGAAATCAGTTTTTGTAATTTCTTTTTGTAATCCCTCACTTCCAGAAACAAGTTTAATCTTTAGAAATTTCATAATTTGTTCTACTGTAACATATTTATTCATAATTACCTCCAGACATTAAAACTGAATTACTTATATAATCATTTTGAATTTTATAAAGAAAAAAAGGGAAAAAGTTTTATAACTGGAGTCAATCATTTGATTTTTGGTTTGTGATTCGATGATTATAGGAATATGTATAATTACTATGGTATGTACGAAAAAGGGGAATGTATCATTAAATGATTAAGATGAAAAATAGGGTGGATGTCTCATATATCGGACTAAGAATTTAATGTTTTTATGTAAAATTAAACAAAAAAAGCGAGCTAAGGCTCACTTTTATTTGTCTGGAATGTAATCTATAGTATTTTTTTCTGATTCTGATGCACCAGCAAATAACGCTAGTGTAATAATTAGGACTGAGCCCGTTATAATTCCAAAAACAATGGACATAATGGGTAAATGGCAAATTAACTGTGTAATTATGGATATGAAAATACCATAACATAATCCTACTAACAAAATGGCATTGCGTCTGCTCATAATAAGAAAATCTCCTTAGTTATGTATTTATGTAGAATATAATTGTGATGAAAATCCTAAATACCTACCTAACTAAATAACGATATTCTTATCTTTGGTTGTTATAAAATGAGTTAATCGTTCACTAACTTCTTCAACTGTTAGATGTGTTGTGTCAATTCGAAAATCAAAACATGCATCATCTAAAGCCGTTTCGGTAGGGTGATTTAAAAGTTCCTCATCAATTTCCCCATAAAGATTATAAATACGTCTAATCTGTTCTTCTTTTTCGATGTCTAGTCTAATAATGTGAAAATCATTTTGTTCAAATAGTTGTTTCTCTGAAGGAATTCGTAGGTCATCGATAATTACAGGTATATCGTTTTCTAAAATAAGAAAGGCTTCATTTTTTGCGAATTCACACCAAACATTTTCCCCTAATAAATTTCTTCCGGTTGTGGCAACCACTTGAAGTAAGTCCCTGAAAGATTGGTTTTTAATCAATTCTCCTTTTGTATTCTTGGTCCATTCTGAGTGAGAGAATCCTTTGTTATATGCAGTTAATAAAGAAAAAAACAATTCTTGTGCTTTGTGATTTTCTTTTACCATTTGTTTTAAATACTGAAAAAGTAAAGGTGGGTTATCAATAAGAAGTGTAGAAGTTTTTTTAATTGTAGTGCCTATTGATACGATTTGAAAATCCATTTGTTCGACTAATACTTGTGACAAGGTAGATTTCCCTGTTGTCATTTTTCCACTGAGCGCTATTCTTTTTTTCATAGTAGCCTGTCTCCCTCTGAGATGTTTCTTTTTTACGAGAAAATTATAACAAAAGAGTGTAAGCGGTTTGTGGCTTTTCCCGATTTTTTTATCATTTTAAACGAGAAGACCTCCACATCAAGCGCAGAGGTACGTGGGGGTAGTTCAATATGCGAACAAATATGTGAATGTCTTTTCATCACACATTTTATTTTCATGATATCATTTTAAAAAAATAGATATCAAAAGGAGAATACAAGATGCAAACATTAAAGGATTTAAAAACTAAAATAGAGAATAAGGTTTTTTCCTATAACCAATCAGAAGGTAAATTAGATTTTTCTGTAAGTTTCGGAACGAAAAATGTAGAAATAAATATTCAATTAGTTAAGAAAGACATTCGTGAAGTCAGAGGAATACCTAGGGAAATAGTAAATAAAACACTTTTTGTGAAAATTGCAGCTCGATTAGAAGATATAGAATTTGGAAATGCATTTGTAAAATTCACAAGAGTAATATCGGATAATATGCGATACAGCAACCCTGAAAAAATTCAAATATCGAATGAAACCATATTAGCTATGATGCAATGTCTAATTGAATACTGGAAGGGATATAAAAAAATAAAACAATTGAATGCCCTGTTTTTAAATGGTAGTTTTTATCCTCAGGAGATAATGGACGAATTTCGTATGGTAGCCTTAAAGGATAAGGACATTTGCGAGTGTGCAATGTATGACAAGGTAATAGTGAAGCCTAAAAACTTCAATATTTCCTTAGGATGTTTAGATGAAGAATACCAAGAAAGAATACTTCCAGTTTTGCAGTTGCAAAATGAACTAGAACATTTATTGGATGAAGAAAAAACATTTACAATGGAAAACTTGGAAGAAAAGTTCGCATATAATGTGGAAAATATGAAGTTCTATTTTGAAAATGCATATTTTAACATTAAAACGAAGGACAAAATGGTAGTAATTGAAGGAGAAGAAATTGAAACATTTGAAGTGCCATATAGGGAAGGTGTAGGAAGAGAGATTTTAAATGGCGTTGAAGAACAAAGACGTGTATTTAATTTAATGCATCCACCTATTCGTAATATTAAAGATTTAATGAGTAATCAAATATTTACTAATTTTCCAGATAACATGTATGAGAAAAAAATTGAAGAAATGGATGCTTTAATTGGAATGGGAAAGACAGAAGAGGAATGTGTTGAAATTATCGATGTTTTTGAGAAGTATAAGGACCTGAAACGTTTTGAAATGTGGAGAGCTAAGGGGAAATTCAAGGCGGCTAAAAATGATGATTTTGAATACTACTGCGTAAAAACAGAAAAGTATTTCTGGCATATCCTAGTCGATAAAGGAATTGAACTTTGGATGTATCCATCAGATAGTAATGAGTATCCTGAATATATTCATGAGGCATTATTTGAAGTTATGAAAAGAAGTATGAAGAAAAATTAATAAAAGACAATTAAAATAAAAAACGTTGGATTAATCCAACGTTTTTTTAGTTTATACTTTTAACTCAAACTCTCGATATAGTGTTGCGCCGATTGAGCAGCAATACTGCCATCTGCGGTAGCTGTAACAACTTGTCTTAACATTTTTTCTCTACAATCTCCAGCTGCAAATATTCCTGGTATAGATGTTTCAAGAATTTCGTTTGTTATGATAAATCCTTCTTCGTTTGAGATAGGTAGGTTTTTAAATGCTTCTGTTAAAGGTAACATGCCAATGTATATGAAGGCTCCGTTTGCTTTAAATTCTTTTCTTTCACCAGTATTTACATCTCTAATAGAAAGCTTTTCAACAACTTTTTCTCCTAGAATTTCATCTACAGTGTGGTTCCAAATGATTTCAACTTTTGGGTTATTTAATAATCGTTCTTGTAATATTGGCTGTGCTCTGAATTGGTCTCTTCTATGGATGACGGTTACTTTAGAAGCAAAACGAGTAAGATATAATGCTTCTTCTACAGCAGAGTCTCCGCCCCCAATTACTACTAATTCTCTTTCTTTAAAAAATGCTCCGTCACATACGGCGCAATAAGAAACTCCTCTTCCTGAAAGTTCTTTTTCTCCGGGAATGCCTAATTTTTTATGTTCGGTACCTGTAGCAATAATAATTGTTTTTGTTTTATAATTCTGTTTTGACGTTTCTACTATTTTGTAGTCACCATCTATGCTAATGCCTTTTACATCTCCATAAGTGTATTCAGCACCAAATTTTTGTGAATGTGAGAACATTTTAGTAGATAATTCTGGTCCTAATATGCTTTCGAAACCAGGGAAGTTTTCAATCTCTTCGGTATTTACCATTTGACCGCCAGGAACACCACGTTCAATCATTAGGGTCTTTAAATTTGCTCTTGCAGCATAAATAGCTGCTGTAAGTCCTGCTGGACCAGCTCCAATAATAATAACATCATATATTTGTGTCATATGTAATCCTCCATTGTTTAACTAATTATATGTTTTTTTATGAAATGTTCATTTTTCCTAAATGATATTTTCTAAAAAAAAATGTAAGAACCATATGAAACAAAGGGGGAATGAAAAATATTATGTTTTTTAACTATAAACTAATAAATCGGCTATAATCATTAAAAATAGTAATCACAACCAAGGAGGAAAATAAAATGAAAATGAATGGACAAATCGTAAAGGAATTAGGAAAGGAATTTCTAGTTGTAAAAATCGATTTTTACAATAATGGAGAAGATATCGAATACTTCTTATTTAGAAAGAGTGAAGTAACTGAAGAAAAAATTGCTCAGGTGTACAAAGAATACAATGAAGAGTATAATGCTGATAAATTCAAAGGTGAGTTTTACGATTATCTAGAAGAAAAAGGTATTAATTACGATTTACTTAAATGCCCTGAATTGAGATACAGAGAAATCATAAAATAAATTAGAAAGGATGATATGTATGAACAAGGAGCAAATCATTCAAATTATTAAAGACGAAGTTGTTTCTTTGAAATGGGATTATGAAAAGTGTCTTGAAGCCCTTACTAAAATTAACTTTGAAATAGATAAAGTTGTCGGTAACGAGCTTTTTGACGAATCAAAGATTAAAACATCAGTCGCAATGGCTTACTATGCATGTGCATAGGATTAAAGAAAATATATTTTAATTTTAGGACCTCTGTATTTTGGGGTCTTTTTTAATTTTTCTTTCACAAAAATATAAATCCAGAATAAAAAACGGAAATTTTATGTTTTTTAAATTCAGAATCCCTATAATGAAAATATCTTAAACATGGAAGGAGAAATCCAAATGAATGCGAACGCTTTGAAATTAGAAGAGGTACAAGTAGAAGAAAAAGAAATGTTTCAAAACCAGTTAGACAAACAACAGGTTGAAGAAAACGTAATAAAAGTGGTATCTAATAATGAAATTGCAAAAGAAAGAAAAGTTGAAAATGACATGTTAAAAGAGGATATTGCCAGGCTTCTAGGGGATGCAGATGAACCAACGGTGGTAGAGTTACCTAATGGTGAATTTGCTGTTATTAAAATTAGAAAAAACAAAAGAGAAGTTTTAGATAGAGAGGCTTTAGCACATGTTTCAAAGATTGATAAAGATGAATTTAAATCTCAACTTGATTTTGCAATGCTGGTTAAACAGGGAAAAATCACAACAAGTATGATTAAACATTGTATGGCAGAAAAAGAATCCAAAACAGTTTCTATTCGAGTTGTGAAAACCAATCCTTTGGCGAAAAAAAGAAAGAAATTCAAAAAAAATTCTTTTTAATTTTACATACATAATCGAATGTAAGTCAGTTGCCTTTAAAAAAGAAAATTAAAGGATGAAAGTGTTTCTGAGAAAGGAAGTCTTTGTAATAAAGGCTTCTTTTTTGTTTTGTATAAGTTCTACTCGTAATAAATGATTATAAAAAAAGGTTTGACAAAAAAATAAAATAATATATAAATATAGAAAAAAGCAAACGCTTTCATATAAAAAAAGCGTTTAAGAAGGTTTAATAAAAAAATAAGGAAATATATAGATATAGTACAACGCAAACGTTTTCGATTGATAATAAATAGGAGACGTTATTATAAAATTTAATATAATTAAGGGGGATTTTAGTATGAAAAAATCAACAAAAAAAGTGCTTTCTGGTGTATTAGCCCTATCTATTGGAGCGTCTTTACTAGCAGGTTGTTCTAATGGGGATGAAAAGGCTACAAATGATAATTCAAAAAAACCATCAGATAAACCCGTTCAAACTGCTGAACTTAAACCAGAACAAGGTGCTAAATTAGTTCTTTGGGATAATGGTGATTCTGAAGGAGAGTTTGCTAAATATGTAGCAAAAGAGTTTACGAAAAAATATAACGTGCCTGTAAAGGTAGAAAAAGTAAACCATACAGATTCTGCTGCTAAAATTGAAGCAGGAGGTCCAACCGGAAAAGGTGCCGATGTATTTGATGCAGCGCATGACCATGTAGGAAATATGGAAGTTGCGGGAAGTATTTTCCCTAATATGTCTGGTGATGACTACAAAAACCGCTTTGTTGACGCAGCTATCACAGGTACATCTGGAAAAGATGGATTTTATGGATTCCCACTAGCTGTTGAAACTTATGCTTTATATTATAACAAAGACCTTGTAAAAGAACCGGCTAAAACAATGGAAGAGTTATTTGCACAGGCAAAAGAATTCCAAAAAGGTTCTACAAGTAAAAATCCAAAATACGGTTTAATGCTTGAACCAGGTAATTTCTATTTCAATTATGCTTTTATGGGTGCTAATGGTGGATATGTATTTGGTGAAAACAAAGATGGAGGATTCGATACAAAAGATTTAGGATTGAATTCAGAAGGCGCTATTAAGTCTGGTGAATTTATGAAGAAAATTCATGATGAATTATTACCACTTAAAAAAGAAGATATCAACGGTGATTTAATATCTACTATGTTTAATGAAGGGAAATTAATGTATCGCATTTCTGGTCCTTGGGATATTAAGAATCATCAAGATGCTAAAGTGAATTTTGGTGTAACTACATTACCAGCGCTTGAAAATGGAAAAATTCCTACATCATTCTCTGGAATCAAAGCTTACTATGTAAGTGTTTATACAAAATATCCTAAAGCAGCAACGTTATTAGCTCAATTTGCTACTAGTGACGAAATGCTTCAAAAACGTTATGAGTTAACTGGACAATTACCACCTTCTAAAAAACTTCTAGAGAGTGAAGCGATTAAAAAAGATGAAATTCTTTCTGGTTTTGCGAAACAATTAGAACATTCTGTTCCAATGCCGAATATTGCAGAAATGCAAAAAGTTTGGGGACCAATGGAAAACGCATACTCTGCTATTTGGAATGGATTAGCTACTCCAAAAGCATCTCTAGATAGTGCAACTAAGCAAATTCAAGATTCTATTAAGGCTGAAAAGAAATAATAAGTATATGAAATTGCTTGGGTAATTGAATAGCAAGCCAGTACCAATTCATGGTATTGGCTTGTATTTTTAGAAAAGAGGAAGGTGGATATTGTGCGTTCACAATCAAAAGTAGCAGCTTTGTTGTCAGCCTTATTTATGGGTTTAGGTCAACTATATAACCGTCAATATGTAAAAGGTATCAGTTATATTTTATTAGAATTATATCTAATCATTATGTATTCTGCTGATTTGAAATATGCTATGTGGGGATTATTTACCTTAGGCGAAACTAAACAACATATTGAGGGGTTTAATGTAATTCAAGGTGATAATTCAATACATCTATTGATTATGGGTTTAATTTTCACAATCGCACTGTCCCTGTTTATGTGGACATATGTGTTGAATGTACGTGATGCTTATAAAGTTGGGAAAGAAAAAGAAGCTGGCATTGAGCCAAACAGCATTAAGAAAACAGTAAGAAACATATATGAAAATGGATTTCCTGTTTTGCTTTTATTACCACCGATTATTTGCACGGCTTTTTTAACAGTTTTACCGTTGTTATTTGGTGTTTTATTAGCTTTTACAAACTATTCTTCACCAAACCACATACCACCTAAAGGGTTGGTAGATTGGGTAGGTCTACAGACTTTTACTGATTTATTCCAAATGAGCATGTGGAGTGGGACATTTAAAGGCGTATTTTTATGGACGGTTATTTGGGCAGTTCTTTCTACCGCGACTACTTTCTTCGGAGGGTTATTTGTAGCGATTATTATCAATCAAAAGGGAATCGTTCTCAAACGTTTTTGGCGTTCCGTATTTATTTTACCTTGGGCTATTCCGCAGTTTGTATCTATTTTGATTATGCAAAATTTATTTAGTGGCGAATTTGGACCTATAAATCAATATTTAATGCAATTTGGTATTATTGATTCTCCGATTTATTGGCTAAGTGACCCATTACTTGCAAAAATCACAATTGTAGTCGTGAACATTTGGTTTGGATTCCCTTACTGGATGGTTCTAATGAGTGGTGTTATGACTACAATTGACAAAGAACTTTATGAAGCTGCTGATGTTGATGGGGCTACGAATACACAAAAGTTTTGGAAGATTACAATGCCAATCGTGATGTTTTCAACTGCTCCGCTATTAATCATGAGTTTTGCGGGTAACTTTAATAACTTTAATATGATATATCTTATGACAAAGGGTGGACCGGTAAATCCTGATTATCAATATGCAGGTTCAACTGACATTTTAATTTCTTGGATTTATAAGATGACATTAGAACAACATCAATATGCAATGGCATCAGTTGTGTCTATTTTAATCTTCATTGTTATAGCAACGCTTTCTGTTTGGAATTTCAGAAAAACTAAAGCGTTCAAAGAGGAGGATATGATGTCATGATGGGGAAAAAGAAGATTTTTAATTTTTTACGTTTAGCATTTAGTTATGTATTCTTATTTGTTTTAGTATTTGTAGTTTTATTTCCTATTTTCTTAGTCATCATAGGAAGTTTTAAATCTGGAAACTCTATAACTATTACATCTTTCAAAGATTTACATTTTTCACTAGACCACTATCGATACTTGTTTGAGAAAACAGATTATTTCCAATGGTATTGGAATACATTAAAAATTGCTACTGGTAATATGATTTTATCAACCGTACTGGTAGTAACGGCAGGATATGCGTTTTCACGTTATCGCTTCCCAGGTCGTAAGCAAGGATTAATGACTATGTTAGTTCTACAAATGTTTCCATCTTTTATGGGAATGATAGCTATCTTCCTATTACTTGATAGAGTAGGTCTACTAGATACACATCTTGGATTGATATTAGTATATGCTGGAGGTGCCATTCCGTTTGGCGCTTGGTTAGTGAAAGGGTACTTTGATGGAATCCCTCGTAGCTTAGAAGAGGCAGCAAGAATTGATGGGGCAGGACATGCAACTGTGTTTTTCAGAGTTATGATGCCTTTATCTAAACCAATTTTAGTGTTTGTTGCAGTGAACAATTTCATTGGACCTTGGATGGACTTTATTTTCGCTAGGTTAGTTTTAACTTCCACAGAAAAGAAAACATTAGCAATTGGATTGTTTGAGATGGTAACAGGAAGAGGGAACACTCAATTTACAAACTTTGCAGCAGGAGCAGTGTTAGTAGCAGTTCCAATTACGATTCTATTCATCATTTTCCAAAAACATATAGTTGATGGATTAACGGCTGGAGCAAATAAGGGTTAATATCCTTATTTGCTAAAGCTTTCGTTTAAAAAGGGAGGAAATAAAAATGTCTAAAATCAAACTTGAAAGTGTTTATAAAATATATCCAAATGCAGAAAAACCGTCAGTAACCGATTTTAATTTAGAAATTGATGAGGGAGAATTCATTGTATTTGTAGGTCCATCTGGTTGTGGAAAATCTACAACTTTACGAATGATAGCAGGTCTTGAAGATATTTCAGAAGGCGTTCTTTCTATGGGGGGTAAAAAGGTGAATGATGTTGCTCCAAAAGACCGTGACATTGCGATGGTTTTCCAAAACTATGCTTTGTACCCACATATGAATCTGTATGATAATATGGCATTTGGATTAAAGTTAAGAAAATTTCCTAAAGAAGAAATTAAACAACGTGTAGAAGAAGCAGCAAGAATTCTTGGTTTAACAGAAATGTTGGAAAGAAAACCTAAGGCATTATCTGGAGGTCAAAGACAGCGTGTTGCATTAGGTCGTGCAATTGTAAGAAATCCAAAAGTGTTTTTGATGGATGAACCGTTATCTAATTTAGATGCAAAGTTACGTGTACAAATGCGTGCGGAAATCTCTAAATTACATCATAGTTTAGGTGCCACAACAATTTACGTAACACATGACCAAACAGAAGCGATGACAATGGCTGATAGAATTGTTGTTATGAAAGATGGTTTAATTCAACAAATAGGGACACCTAAAGAGGTTTATACAAATCCAAACAATGTATTCGTAGCGCAATTTATTGGAAGTCCAGCAATGAACACGATTAGTGGAAAATTGATTGGGAATGACTTTGTTCTTGGTGATGTGAAACTTCGTATTCCAGATTCTAAAGTGAAGGTTCTTCATGAAAGAGGGTACGATGGAAAGGATATTATTATAGGTGTTCGTCCAGAAAATATTTACGATGAAAATATTATGATGGAAACATACTCTAATGCATTATTGGATTTTAAAATTGAAGTGTTCGAGGTATTAGGAGCCGAAACGATTTTATATTCTAAGTTTGGTGGGCAAACTATTCTAGCAAAGATTAGTGCTCGTACAGATGTAAGAGTAGGGGACACTGTAACATTAGCAGTAGATATGAATAAAGTTCACTTCTTTGATGTAGATACAGAAGAAAGAATATAATATTAACGTGTGAGACATCTCAATTCGAATATAGAATTGGGATGTCTTTTTCTGATGGAAAATAAAATGATGATAAAAAAGACAGCATATATGCTGTCTTATTTGAAGATATAATAACCGTATGGTGGGACTTCTAATATACGTTGACTATTAGTATTGTTATCTGAATTTGATAAAATTTGTGTTAAATGATGATGTTTAAAGCTTATTTCTTTTCCAGTGTTTGTTGGGTTTATAATGATAAATATTTTTTCGTCTTTATAACGTTTTTCGAAAACTAATACATCATTGTGAGGATGATGAACAATATCTCCTGTATAAAGAGAAGGTGTTTCATTTCTTAATTTAATTAAGGATTGTACAAATGTAAATAGCTCTGTATCTTGTTTTTCCTTTTCCCATATCATACATTTTCGGCAACCAGGGTCATTTTCTCCATCCATGCCAATTTCATCACCGTAATAAATACAAGGGGAGCCACTAAACATTAATTGATACAAAAATAACAATTTCAGCTTATCTTTATTATGATTGCAAATGTTTAAAATACGCGCGGTATCGTGACTACCTAACAGATTAAAAGCTACTTCGTTTACGTTCTTTGGATATTTAAATAATAGTTCTTCAATTCCATTTTTGAATTCTGAAATTGAAATTTTTTCCCTGGCAATTAAATCTAATACTAATTCTGTAAATGGATAGTTCATTACAGCATCAAATTGGTCTCCTTGTAACCAAGGCATTGAATCATGCCAAATCTCACCTAAAATATATACTTCTTTTTTTGTTTCTTTAACTACTTTGCGGAATTCTCTCCAGAATTGATGGTCAACTTCATTAGCTACATCTAATCTCCAACCATCGATATCACACTCTACAATCCAATGACGCGCCACATTTAACAGGTATTTCTTAACTTCAGGATTTTCTGTATTAAATTTTGGCATCATATGGGTAAATGCAAATGTATCATATGATGGAAGCGGATTTGTCTTTATAGGGAATTCATGAATATGGAACCAATCTTTGTATATGGAATTCTCTCCGTTTTTTAGAACATCTTGAAAAGGCTCAAAGTAAAATCCACAATGATTAAATACAGCATCAAGCATTACTTTGATTCCGCGTTTATGGCACTCAGAAACCAATCTTTTTAATGTTTCTGTATCACCAAAGTGAGGGTCGATGCTCATGTAATCAGTAGTATCATATTTGTGGTTGGTACTAGCATTGAAAATAGGGGTAAAGTAAATTCCGTTTACTCCTAATTCGTTTAAATGGTCTAAATGTTGAATGACTCCTTCTAAATCTCCGCCAAAAAAGTTTTCTGGTGTAGGTTCTGTTTTATCCCACTCCAATGTATTTTCTGGATTAAGGGAAGAATCTCCATTTGCAAAGCGTTCTGGGAATATTTGATACCATACCGTGCTCTTTACCCATTCCGGGGCAGTAAATACATCAACATTATTTAAAAATGGGAATTTGAATTGACTCTTAATGTCTGTAGCATTTTCAAAAAAGCCACGTTCTGTATAAAATAATGTTTCTTCTCCATCAGATAATTCAAACCAATATTCTACTCTGCGATGAGGTGGAATTAATTCAGCTTGCCAAAAATCATATAGAACATTTGAACCTACTTTTTTCATAGGTGTTATGGTATGCCCTAGACCAGCCCCATTCCAATGAAAAGGGTCTTTAAAATGAATATTTACTGTTTCTACATCATCTTTTTTTGTTTGAATTCGAATATGTAGTGTTTTATTGTCATAAGCATAGGCAAAATTATTTTTTGGTCTATGATAAATAGCTTCTTTTAACATAAAAAACCTCCTAAAATGTAACTGTTTATTATTTAAAAATAAATATATAAAAACCTAGTAAGCGTTTTCCTTAATAAGATTAGAAGCAGCATCGTTTCCGATGCCACTTTGTTATTTTTGAAAATTAATGTTGAATACCGATAAATTATCAAGGTGTTTACCTTCAAATTTACGTTTTTAGGTATAGTGAAATATATTTTGTTGTATTTCTTATGAATGTCTAGAAATGACTCGTTTAAATAAAATTTATTTTAGAATGTATATTCTGGCTTCATATGGTTTTAATATAATTCTTGAACTGTCTACATTTTCTATAGGATAGTTATGTAGAATCAGTTGAGTATTTTCTGAAACGAATTCTTCAGGAAGAGAAAACGTATTATTGGATTCACTGAAGTTGCATAGAATCAATGCTTTTTCATTGCCTAATGTTCGAGTGTAAACAAATAAATTTTCATCTTCTTCGAATAACAGCTCATAGTTTCCATAAACAAAGATGTCGTGTTCTTTTCTGATTTTAATCATGGTTTTATAAAAATTAAGAATAGAGTTTTCTTCATGTAATTGTTTTTCGACATTAATGGATTTGTAATTAGGATTTACCCCAAACCAGGTTGTATTGCCTGTTGTAAATCCACCAAAATGACTGTCATTCCATTGCATTGGAGTACGGGAATTATCTCTGCCGCGAGACCAAATAACTTTCATTATTTCTTCGTGAGGATGACCTTTTTCTTTTTCGATTCGATAGTAATTTAACATTCCAACGTCGTTGTAATCTTCAATATTAGGGAATTGAACATTTGTCATTCCAATTTCTTGTCCTTGATAAATATAAGGTGTGCCTTTCATAAAGAAATAAAGAGTAGCTAGCATTTTTGCGCTTTCTTCCCAATATTCTTTTTCGTTCCCCCAACTGGATACAGAGCGTGTTTGGTCATGGTTTTCGAAGAATAAAGCATTCCATCCTCTGCCTTCAAGACCATTTTGCCATTTAGTTAGTGCTTTCTTTAGAGCACGGACGTCTACGGAATTGTCAGTTCCTTTGTCCCATAAACCTAAATGTTCAAATTGGAATATCATATTGAAATATCCATTTTCCTCGCCAACCCATTTATCTGCATCATCTAAACCTACACCATTAGCTTCGCCAACAGTCATGATGTCATAGTTTTTTAATGTTTTATCTTTGAATTCAGATAAGAAGTTATCGATTCCATCAACGTTCATCATGTGTTCGAAACATGGAACAAATTCTTTGTCTTCTGGATTATCTATATCAGGAAATCCTGGTGTCTTTTTGATATGACTAATAGCATCTACACGAAAACCATCTATACCTTTATCAAGCCACCAATTTACCATATCATAAAGCGCATTACGTACTTCTTCATTTTCCCAGTTTAAATCGGGTTGTTTAGTTGAAAAGATATGCATAAAATGTTGGTCAGTTTCTTTATCGTATTTCCATGCTGAGCCACTAAAGATTGACTCCCAATTGTTAGGCTCTTTGCCATTTTTACCGTCTTCCCAAATATACCAATCACGTTTAGGGTTATTCTTAGAAGAACGTGACTCGATAAACCAAGGATGTTCATCACTCGTGTGATTGATAACTAAATCTAAAATGATTTTCATATCTCTTTTATGTACTTCTTCTAATAGCAAATCAAAATCTTCCATTGTACCAAACTCATCCATTATGTCTTGATAATCACTGATATCGTAACCATTATCATCATTAGGGGATTTATACATAGGACAAATCCAAATGACATCAATGCCTAAATCCTTTAAGTAATCTAATTTGCTGATAATTCCTTTTAAATCACCAATTCCATCAGCATTCGAATCCATAAAACTACGTGGGTAAATTTGATATACTACACTTTCTTTCCACCATTTTTTATTCATGATTATAGCCTCCTAAAAATAAAAGCGTTTTCAATATTATTAAATAAATAAATGCTTTGTCCTTTAATTAACAATTTTCGATTGAAAAGGACTACTAAGATTTTAGCAGTCCTTCATATAAAATCAATTATTTTTTTAGTCTATAGACTCTAGCTTCATATGGATTTAATACTATTTTAGAAATATCTTCATTTTGATTTATTTCGTAATTAGAAATAAGTAATTCTGTTGATGTGAAATCAATACCTTTAGGTAAATTGAAAGTAGGGGAGTTGTTAGTAAAATTACAGATTACTAAAACTTTGTCTTCTCCCAATGTACGTGTAAAAGCATAGATTTCTTCGTCGTCTTCTAAAATTAAGTCGTATGTTCCATAGACAATTATTTCGTTTTGTTTTCTTAGTTCGATGAGTTTTTTGTAATAATAAAATATGGAATCTTTATTTTTTAAAGCAGATTCAGCATTAATTTCTTTGAAATTTGGATTTACTTGAATCCAAGGTGTACCTTTAGTGAATCCAGCATTTTCTGTATCGTTCCATTGAACAGGTGTTCTTGCGTTATCTCGGCTGCGTTCATGTATGCCTCTCATCAATTCTTCACGACTTAAAGAACCTTCTTCTACAAGTTCCTTATAAGCGTTTAGTGTTTCAATATCTCGGTAATCATTGATATTTGCAAATGAAACATTTGTCATCCCAATTTCTTCACCTTGATAAATATAAGGAGAACCCTGAAGAGTGTGTAATAGGGTAGCTAACATTTTACCTGATACTTCTCGGTACTCTGGAGAATCATTTCCCCAACGAGAAATAGCTCTAGGTTGGTCATGGTTACTCCAATACAGGCTGTTCCAACCATCCTTTTCTAATCCCTTTTGCCAATTAGTAAAGATTTTTTTTAGTTGGGTTAGATTCCATTTAACAGGATTCCATTTTCCATAAGAACCATTCCCTAAGTCAACATGCTCGAAATGGAAGACCATATTAAGTTCATTTCTGTTTTCACCAGTATAAAGTTTTCCTTGTTCTGCATTAACTCCCGGCATTTCTCCAACAGTAATAGTGTCATATTTACTTAGTGCTTCTTTATTCATCTCTTGTAAAAAGTCGTGGATGGAAGGACCATTTAAAAAGTGTGGACCACCATCACCATATTTATTACCTTCTTGAGTTAGACCATCAGGATAAGATGTGTCCTTTGAAATGAAGTTAATAACATCCATTCTGAAGCCATCAACACCTTTATCTAGCCAGTAGCACATCATATCGTAAATTTCTTTTCGGAGAGTAGGGTTTTCCCAGTTTAAATCCGGTTGTTTTTTGCTAAATAAGTGTAAATAATACTCATCTGTGTTTTCATCATATTCCCATGCTGAACCTCCGAAAGCAGCCCCCCAATTTGTAGGAGGTTTTCCGTCTTTTCCAGGTTTCCAAATGTAATAATCTCTATAAGGATTATCTTTTGATTTTTTAGATTCGATAAACCAATGATGTTCATCACTAGAATGATTTACTACTAAATCCATCATGATTTTGATTTCTCGTTTGTGCGCTTCTTCTAGCATCTCATGAAAATCTTCCATAGTTCCGAATTCATCCATGATATTTCTGTAATCTGATATATCATAACCATTATCATCATTTGGAGATTTATAAACAGGTGACAACCAAATAACATTGATTCCAAGTTCTTGTAAGTAATCTAGTTTTTGTGTTATTCCTTTGATATCACCAATTCCATCATTGTTTGAATCATTAAAACTTCTTGGGTAAATTTGATAAATGACACTTTCTTTCCACCATTTTTTATTCATATATTAGTATTCCTCACTTTATGAATTAATAGAAACTACAATGTAATTTTAAAAAAATATTAATTTTTTCCTCTTTAGGGATGGGTGTAATTGCATTTGTATTGATAAAAAACCCCATATGGGGTTTTTTATTTTTGTGTATGACCAGTTATATCAATAAAAGGAGTTGCTCCACCTGTAACATTCGGTAATGTACCGTTCCATTTGTTGATTGCTTTTTCTTGTACATCTAACGCTTTTTCTTGTACTTCAATTTCTTTCAAACGAACTAGTTCAGGTGTTACCGCTAGTTTTTTCATTTCTAAAGCTTTTGCTTCTGCTTGTGCTGAAGTGATTTTTTGTTCTGCTTCAATTTTTACTTTTTCTAAAACACGTTTTGCTTTAAGAGCATCCTGCTCAGCGCTCTGCTTTCCTTCTATGGCGTGGTTGAATTCATCTGAGAAGGCGAAAGCGGTGAGTGAAATTTCATTTAATGTAATGTTATATTTAGCTAATTTTGCAGTTAACATTTCTTTCACTTTCGCAGAAACTTCAGTACGTTTTGTGATTAACTCTTCAGCTGTGTATTCAGCAGTAACCGCTTTTAAAGATTCGGAAATTGCAGGTTCTACGATTCTAGCTCTATAATCTAAACCTACATCTTTGTATAGTTTATTTACTGAATTAGGATTTAAAGAGTAGTTAACGGCTACGGTTGTTGTGACATTCTGCATGTCACGACTCGCAGACATCTGAGAACTTTCTGATTTTTGGATTCTAACCTCTATAGGAACTACTGTTTCCACAAAAGGAATTTTAACGTTAAATCCTTCTGAAAAAACTTTTGGTTGAACTTGTTGCAAATTAAGAACAACGCCACTGTGACCTGCTGGAACAATAGTGATTGAACTTATAGCAGTAACTGCTGCCACTGAAAGTAAAACTATACCTGTAATTTTCGTTTTCAACATATTGACACCCCTAATACTCTAAAATCACTAAATATTTCCATGCTTCAGAAAACATCCCTTTAAAGAATATGGTCTAATATTTTTTTGTAAGAAGAAGGGTGAAAGGTTCTTTTTTATTTGAAGGAGTAGAAACTCTAGTAAATAATTCTGAAGCAGAAATAGAAAAACATAAGGAAGTGATATTTATTATTAATTCTATAAGTGGAAATAGAACAAATTCAATGTCAGCAATAGACATAGACAAAGATTATGCCCAAATTAAGAAGGAATTAAGTGCAACAGAAGACTTTGAAAGAGTGTTGTATCAACAAAATGCAAATAGTCCTCATAAGGTATTTAAAGATGCTGAGGAAGAGATAAAAAATGCTATGAATAATACATCAAATATACCGTCTCAAAATCATATTGATTTTGGAACAAAAATAACGCCAGAAAGTGCATATAAAAAATATGGCGAGGGTAACGAAACATCCATCACTAAACAAAATGAGAAAAAAGAATCACCAATAGAGGTGACACCGCCAAAAACTGAGACAGTACAGAAACCGGCTGAAGAAACAAAGATTGAAAAACCTGCTCCAGAGCCTGTACCTGAACCGACTCCAATATCTCCTAAACCTGAGGAGGTAAATCCTTCTGTAAATGATTATTATAAAAATGGTCATGCAAAAGTTACAGGTGATGTAGAAAGGTACAGAAGTATTGTTGAAAGGGAAGCTAGTAAATATGGTCTGCAAGATTATACAGATGTTTTATTATCTTTAATTATGCAGGAATCTAGCGGTACACTTGCGGATGTAATGCAATCATCAGAAAGTGCTGGTCTAAAACCTGGTGCAATTACTGACCCGGAAAAAAGCATAGTGCAGGGATTGAAACATTTTTCATCAGTATTTAAAAGTGCAGAGGGAGATATACCATTAACGTTACAATCGTATAATTTCGGAGGTAACTTTATTAGGTGGTTGAAAAAGAATGGGCTAGAAGGTTATTCACCTGAAAATGCACAGGCGTATTCAAAGTGGTTAAAACAAAACTTTGGGATGACTGGGGACCCTAAATATGTTCAACACGTCCTTAGATATTATGAAAAATAATAAATTATTTAGAACACCGACAAATCAATTGTCGGTGTTTTTATTTTGTATAACTACTTAACGCCAAAATTTAAATTCAGAAAAGGTTTCGGAAAAAATATTTAAAAATAATTCAGATAAATCATGAAGCAAAAGGAAAGAGGGGAATAGAATTATGATTAATTTCACCTACCGAAACGAAGTAGAACAAGGCTTTATAGCAAGAAGAGAACATCCGGAAGATAAAAACATTGTGATTTTAAATTATACAGACTTGGCTGTATACGAGAAATATTGGAATGCTGCGACGTTAGCATGCAGAGGGTTAATTATAAACGAGGAAACAGGTGAAATTCTTGCCCGTCCATTCCCAAAGTTTTTTAACTATGGGGAAAACTGCGGTCTGGAATTAAGAATACCAAATAGTGAACCTACTATTGCGATTAAAATGGATGGTTCGCTGGGAATCTCCTACTTTTTAAATGGAAGACTTCGTTGGTCAACAAGAGGGTCATTTGTATCAGACCAAAGTGTTATTGCACAAAAAATATGGGAAGAAAAATATTCACATGTGGATGAAACAAAGATTAATGGGATTACTTTGTTGACTGAAATTATCGATAAAGGAACCAGAGTCGTAGTTGATTATGATGGAGTGTCAGATTTGGTATTACTAGGTGCTATACGAATTGAGGATGGCTATGATTATCCACTTGAGGAATTGTTAAAGCTAGCGAATCAAATTGGTATGAAAGTTGCTGAAAACACTGGTTTAACGCTGCAAGAAGCTTTGGGCAAAAAAACACAATTAAGTTACAACGAAGAAGGTTATGTCCTCAGATGGGGAGATGGGCTTAATGCATTTCGCCTAAAAGTTAAGGGTGAGAAATACCTTGAAGTGCATCGTATGCTGTACGGCTTGTCTTTAAAGAAAAAAGTGATGTCGTGGGTTACGGGTTCGTTAGAGGAACTGATTTTCGAAGTTCCGGAAGAGTTTAGAGCTGAAATAGAAGAGTTCAGAAATAAATTAAATGATGTTGAATCTGTTATGTATTCTGAAATTCATGAATTTGTAAAGACAGCAAAAGAAAAAGGATTAGAGAGCAGAAAAGAATTTGCGTTGTTCTTCATGCAGCAAGGGAAAAAGGAGTACCTATCTTTTTATTTTAATGTGCTGGAAAACAAAGAACCGAATATTAAGGAGTACATATACAAAAATTATTTAACTATCTTAGGTGAGGATGAACAATAGTGCCGAAAGTGTATATGATGATAGGTATGCCAGGTAGTGGTAAATCCTATGAAAGTGAAAAAATAGCAAAAGAAGAAAATGTTATATATTTATCGAGTGATAAATTAAGAAAAGAACTATTTGGGGATGAATCTGTTCAACAGGACCCCCATCTTGTTTTTTCAGAATTAGAAAGAAGATTAAAAGATGCCATTTCTCAAGGTAAGAATGTAGTATATGATGCCACAAATGTTTCTAGAAAAAGACGCATAGCGTTTATAAAACAATTCAAAAAAAGTTGTGAAATTATAGCTTATGTTTTTCTAACTCCGTTTGAAATTTGTGTTGAAAGAGATAAATTAAGAGAGAGAACGGTTGGAAAAGATGTTATAACACGAATGTATAAGAACTTTCAAATGCCTTTAAAAGGAGAGGGATTTTCGGAAGTAATATATAAATTTTATAAAGAAGATGTAAATGTTCAACAAAAAGATTTAACTTCTGTTTTATTAGAAAATAAATCATATGAAGTAGTTTTTGAAACGCTAAGAAAGATTCCTGAATTTAATAGCGTTTGGGAGCTTCCGCAAGACTCTACATATCATAGTTTTTCAGCAAGTAGGCATATTTACTATGTCTATGACCAAATACATAAAGAATATCAAAATGAGAAAAAAATAGAAATGTTATATGCGGGTATATTTCATGATGTAGGAAAAGGCTTTTGTAAGTCATTTTTCAATTACAAGGGAGAACAAACCCGTTATGCTAACTTCTTGGGACATGAAAATGTTAGTGCTTATTTGGTTATGCATTACCTTTGGAACCTTGGATTTGATGAAATATTTATCAAAACTGTAATGGAGTTAGTAAGTCTTCATATGTATCCTAAGAATTTATCTCTTAAGGTAGAAAATAACCTTAAGGGCTGGGTTGGAGAAGAACAGTATCGAAAAATTGTTTTATTTAATAATTATGATGATAATGCTAAGTAACCCTCTCAAAAGAGAGGGTTATTTTTAAAAATTGGTGGCTATATTAAGAGGCATCTGTTTCCTCTGAATCTTTAGGGTTTTCAAGTCTGCGAATAGCGGTAGCTAACATAGTGAACTCTTGAAGGTCGTTATTGAGTCTTCCATTGATTTGCTTAAGTTTTTCATTCTCTTTGCGAAGTTGTTGAAGTTCTTCGCTGTTAGCTTCTTTTTGAGTGAGTAGTTCAATTTGACTTGTTGCTTCTGATAATTCAACTTCTTTAACCGATAATTGTTGTTGAAGGTATTGGACCTTTTCTGTTAATGAATTAAATTTTCCAATGTGGTTTGTAACCATCTTCAAGAAATCAGTATCATACAAGTCTAAAATGTCTTTATCAACTGGGGCAGCGATAGAAGTTGTTTCGCTTAATGTAGGAGTAATGGACTTTTCCTCAATCGCAACAGGTGGAGTTGTTTCTTGTTGTGTCACTTGGATAGGTTTTTCTACCTTTCTATCAACTTTACCTACTCCGGTTCTTTTCTCTTTCTTAGTTGCCTGTTCAGTTGCTTTCTTTTCTTTTTTTGCTGATTTTTTAATTGATTCCCTATATTTTTTCGCTAGTTTTACTGCATCTTCGTAGCTTTTTTTTACTTCGCTGTTCCATCTAAACTGTACAGCTGCTTCTGTTTTGTTAAATTTATCGCCTATAATTGAAAACGCATCTTTCATCGTTTTTCCTTCTCTTAACGTCGAAAGAACTGTTTCTGCTAAAGTTTCGTCCATTTCTTGTGTCCAACCATCAGAACGTTGTTTCTTGTTAGTCATGTTTTATCCTCCAATCAAAGTGTTTATTAAGCATTGTAGACAGGTAGACTATACAATATACAGTATAGAACAAAAAAATGTATTTTAAAAGGTGCTCAATTTTGGAACTTCACTTCTACCTAGAAACATATTAAAATTATAGGAAATGTAGACGTGAGGAGATGGAGACCATGAAAGTTTATGTTGGGCATCAAAATGTTACAAATGAAGGTTTACATAACGTGATTTTAAACAGTGAAATATTGAAAAAACATCAGTTTATATTTAGTGAAAACGTAACAAATGAAAAAGAGTGTTTAAAAAAATGTGAAGTAATGATTGCTGATGTGAGTTATCCAACAATACCTTTGGGAATAGAAATGGGTTGGGCTGATAACTATAAAATTGATATCATTTGTGTATGTGTAAAAGGAACAGCTATTTCTTCTCATTTAACTAGAATGAGCAAAGAGATTCTTATTTATACAGAGATTGTAGACTTAGTTGAAAAACTTGAATGGTTGTTTGAAACACAATATAACAGAAATAAAAAATTAGGGGAATAGTTAAATTATGAGGTTTTTTACTTTTTGCGAGGTATTTGTAAAGTGAAGAAATACTTTACTTTTTTAAGGTTTTTTTATGAAAAAGGGTGATGTGATTTTGAGATTGCCATTTCTAAAACAAGTAAATGATTATGCTTTCTATACTACGTTGAGTTTACTGTTAGGGATACTATTGATATTCTTTTTTGCTAAATTCTTATTGGGTATTCTGTTGGGAATTATAATAGGTATTCCTATAGGTGCATTTCTGATAAATGCTAACAAGACTGGATACTATGAAGAGAAATTAGAGGAAGATGAAGTGCACACTACAGAAAAGAATATCCAATGATAACAAGATATGCAAAGAGTAGCTCGTTTAATATTTTTGGAAAATTAACAAAATTTATAAATGAAACAGACTTTTTAACTTAGTTAAAAAGTCTGTTTTTGCAAGACAAATATTTTACATTTTAATTTTAAAAAATATATAGAAAAAATCAGAAAAACTGACATATTTGATTTTAAAATTCGATATAATGAATGCGACCATAGAAGAAAGAGGTGAATAGGACAAACTCTATAAGAGTGCGTCTTTTTAAATATGATAAATAAAAATAAATTTCATTTTGTTGGAATCAAAGGTTCTGGAATGAGTGCATTAGCTCAAGTTTTACACGGTATGGGGTATGAAGTAAAAGGTTCGGATTTAAATAAACACTTCTTTACACAAGTTCCACTAGAACAAAAAGGAATTGAAATTACAGAATTCAATACACAAAATGTAAATGAAGATGAAACGGTAGTAATTTCAAGAGCTTTTGATGAAACTAATCCAGAGGTAGCGCAAGCATTTCAGTATGGTAATGGTCAATTTTATTTTGACTTCTTAGGGAAATTTATCAATACTTTTAATACTTCAATTGCTATTAGTGGTTCACATGGAAAAACAAGTACAACAGGTTTAATGTCTCATGTTTTATCAGGGATAAATCCTACGAGTTTTTTAATTGGAGATGGAACGGGAAAAGGTACTCCAAAAAGTGAGAATTTTGTATTTGAGGCTTGTGAGTATAAAAATCATTTTTTATCTTATTATCCGGATTATGCTGTAGTAACAAATATTGATTATGACCATCCAGATTTCTTTAAATCAAAAGAAGATGTAGTTGATTCATTCCAACACTTCGCTAAAAATGTTAAAAAAGCTTTAATTGTATATGGTGGGCAAAAAGAAACGAAAGAATTAAAAACAAATGCTAAAGTTTGGACATATGGTTTAACTTCAGATAATGATATCTATGCAGAGAATGTATCTGTTTCTGAAAATGGTACTACGTTTGATGTAATGGTTTCAGATGAAAAACTAGTTACCCTTTCTATTCCTTCTGTAGGAGAACATCACATTCTTAATTCATTAGCTGTAGCAAGTGTTGTAATTTTAGCTGGCGGAGAATTAAACTCTGTTGTAGACAGATTTGCAACTTTTGGTGGAGTGAAAAGACGTTTTAATGAAACTGTAGTAGGAGATAATGTTGTGATTGATGATTATGCGCATCATCCGACTGAAATTAAAGCGACTTTACAGAGTATTCGTCTAAAATATCCAAATAAGAAGGCTGTAGTCTTATTCCAACCACATACATATACAAGAACAAAAGCATTGTTTAATGAATTTGTGGATTCTTTGGAAGGCTTTGATACAGTATTTTTAGCTGATATTTTCGGTTCAGCAAGAGAAAAAACAGATAGCATGGGAATATCAAGCCAAGACATTGTTGAAGCACTAGAAAATCCAAGTTCCTATACAGTAGGAGAAAAACTTCCAAATCAATACTATGAATTTGAAAACAGTGTTTTAGCGTTTTTAGGTGCTGGAGATGTTAATAAATACAAGGATGAATATTTAAATAAACAACGTGCATAAGAAAAAGCCAGGGCTACCTGGCTTTTTTTAATTCACATTTTCTGTTTCTATCTTTTCTAATGCAGCATCAATTACTACAAAAGGGAGTTCTGAGTTTTCTAATGCTTCGCATCTAACTAAATGTTCAGCTTTTTCATTGCAGAAAGGGCATGGGTTTTCTATACCTGCGGAATTTAAATGCATTATGATTTTATTTTCAAAAATCAAATTTTCTTTTTCTAGTTGGAAAGATGCTGTTTGAATGAATGTATGATTTTCATACATGAAGCCGATATTCAGCTGATTTTTTTCATCTATTAAGATACCTTGCAATTCTAAGTCGTTTTTGAATTCTTCTGTAGTAATATTTTTCATTCTTATTTCTTCCCCTTCGCGATTTTGTGTTATTTGTTTATCGTGTTTTTTTGAAAACCCTTTATTATCCTGAATTTTACAAATCGAGTGCTTCTAGTTTTGAATTTTGTTTAGGTAATTTAATAAAGGTATACAATTTATATTTATGTTTTGTATTTGAAAGAAAGGAGTTTGCCTTATGAACGAACCGTTAGCATATAGAATGAGACCCAAGAGATTAGAAGATGTTATAGGTCAAAAACATTTAGTTGGAGAAAAAAGTATTCTTTCTCGAATGGTCAAGTCAGGAAGATTATCTAGTATCATCCTTTATGGACCTCCAGGGACAGGGAAAACTTCTGTTTCGAGAGCTATTTCTGGAAGTGCAAATATCCCATTTTTTGAATTGAATGCTGTTTCTGCTGGAAAAAAAGACATAGAAAAGGTGGCTAAAGAAGCAGAAAAACAACCTGTTATGCTATTTATAGATGAAATTCATCGCTTTACAAAAGTACAGCAAGATACATTATTACCATATACAGAAAATGGGAAATTCATTTTGATTGGTTCTACAACTGAATCTGTTATGCATGAAATTGTTCCAGCTCTACGGTCTAGATGCCAATTGTTTGAATTAAAACCTCTGGAAGTTGAAGAAATTGAAATGGGAATCGAGCGAGCAATTTCCGATAAAGAAAATGGATTAGGTAATTATAAAGTGAAAGTTTCAGAAGAAGCTATGAAGTATTTTGTATATGGTTGTGGCGGAGACATGCGTTCAGCCCTAAATGCAGTTGAGTTAGCTGTCCTTTCTACTGAACCAAATGAAGAAAGGGAAATTGTCATTACATTGCAGGATGCTGAACAAAGTTTACAAAAAAAATCATTTCTTATGGATAAAAGTGGCTCTGAATTTTATTCTACAATCAGTGCGTATCAGAAAAGTGTAAGAGGTAGTGACACGGATGCTGCGTTACATTATCTTGCCAAATTGATAGAGGCGGGTGATTTAAAAACAATCGTAAGACGTACTAGGGTAATTGCTTGGGAGGATATTGGATTAGCAAATCCAGAGGCAGCATTAATAGCATCTAAATGTTGTGATGATGCAGAGCAACTTGGTTTCCCAGAAGCTCGCATTCCTTTAAGTGTTGCTGTAGTTACTTTGTGTTTAAGTGCAAAAAGTAATACGGCATATAAAGCATTGGATAAGGCAATTATGGATGTTAAAAATGGAAACATTGGAGAAATACCAAAACATCTTCGTGATAACCATTTCAAAGGAGCGAAAGAATTAGGGAATGGCATAGGATATATTTATCCACATGATGTAGATGGTTTTGTTAAACAACAATACTTACCAGATAACTTAGTAAACAGGCGATATTATGAGCCGAAGATAAAAGGGAAAGAAAAAATGTTGGCGATTTATTATGAAAAAATCAAAGAGTTACAAGATAATTAATTTTTGCTTTCAAAGAAACCTTTAATATAATTCCACAAAAGTTCACAAATTTTCAGTAGAAACAACAGTAAGTAATTCATTAAATAAAAAGAAAATAAACTACAAAATAAGTATGAAAGTAAATAAAAAACGCCCTTTTTTTGAAATTTATGGTATTAAAATATTAATATTAAATTTTAAAAAGAAAGGCGAGGATAATATGAGTATATACGCAGTAATAAGAATACCTGTAAATGCTCCTATAAGTGAAATGGGATTATTTTATGTTAAAAATTTAGATGAAGCACAAGGGTATCTTAATATTAGATATGAACATATAAGTAATTTTAATGATGAAAATAAAGAATCTGATAGAAAATTTAAGTGGTTGTGGGAGGTTTATGAATTACCACATGATTTTGAAAAACCTAAAATAAAAGATGTGAATAAACGTGATTTTAGAGATTTCTATCAATCTCCGATACCAGAGATTGTTGAAAAAATAAAAAAGAATGCAATCAAAAGAATTATATGATTTTACTAGGCTGATTACTTAATTGGAAATCAGTCTTTTTTTTATGAAAAAAATAGGGTATTTCATCCTCTTTAACTAGGTTTTGTAAGTTTTTTTCGCAATGAAAAATACATTCAAAACCTCAAAACATACATGTTTTGAATTTAAAGGGAGGATGAATATGAAAAAGTATATGGATATTCCAAGGTTAGGTCATCAAACAACTTTGGATTATTTGATTCAAGCTGCCTCTAAGGGTCATATTATTAGAATAGCAATTAAATATGATGGAGCAAATGCACAATTTGAGGCAAATGATGATAATGAATTATTGATATATGGTAGAAAAACCGTTTTGGATGAAGAAAATAATTTAAGAGGATTTTATCAATATGTACATTCAAAAGTAGACCCATCTAGATTGCCAAAAGGATATAAAATATTTGGTGAATGGTTGGTTTCACATACGGTTTCATATCCCAATGATGCTTATGGTCATTTTTATTTATTTAATATATTTGATGACAATGCAAAAGAATATATCAAGCCAGATTCCGAAATATACAAACAAATAAGAGATTATTTAGTTGGTGAGTTAGGTATGAAGGAAGAGGAGGTTCTTTATGAAGGACCATACTTGAATCTAGAGAAGATTGAAGAAATTTTACGTACAGTAACAAAAGATGGTATTGAATATACAGGTCAAAAACCTGAAACAATGGAAGATGTTTTTCATGAAGGTATTGTTATAAAGTCATATGATTATCGTGATAAACACGGAAATCAGTTATTTGTAAAATGTGTAGGAGAAAAATTTAAAGAAGTAAAAAAGGTGAAAGTAAAAACAAAAAATAAAGGACCTGATACATCAATTGAAGCTCATATTGCGAATTTCGCAGCTACAGAAGCTCGTGTTGAAAAAATACTTAATAAATTGATTGATGAAGGTGTTCTTGTTGAAGAATTGGAATTAGAACACATGGATATAATTGCTAAGAATCTTCCTAAAAGGGTTTTTGAAGATATTATGAAAGAAGAACTAGATACTATTAAAGTTGAATTTGGCGAATTTGATGGAAAACTTATAGGAAAGAAAATAAACATCAATGCTATGAAGTTCGCAAGAGAAATTGTAACGAAAAGAATTGAAGATAGATTTAATAAAGAGTCCATAAAATAATAAGAATTCAACTGTCCGTATAAAGGGGTGGTTGAATTCTTATCTTATTAAACATTTTGCATTATAAATTAAGAAAAGAATGCTTGGAGGATATAAAATGAAAAAAATTCCCTATACAAAAATGCATGGTCTAGGAAATAGTTATATCTACGTTAACATGTTTGAAGAAAATATTGATGAAAATTTACTATCTGAATTAGCAATTGAAGTATCAAATGCAAATACAGGAATTGGTTCTGATGGTTTGATTTTAATTTGTCCTTCTAATAATGCAGTAGTTAAAATGAGGATTTTTAATAATGACGGTTCGGAAGCGAAAAATTGTGGGAATGGATTAAGATGTGTAGCTAAATATGCTTACGAAAATAAAATAGTACAAGTTACAGAATTTACAATTGAAACAATATCAGGAATAGTCCATGCTAAGGTACATATTAAGAATAATATCGTAAACGAAGTCACAATAAACATGGGATTTCCTAAACTGAGAAGAAAAGAGATACCAATGATAGGAGAGGGACCCGATACGGTTATTTCTGAAACATTTAATATAGAAAATAAAACTATGCATGTTACAGGTGTTTCGATGGGGAATCCCCATGCTGTATTTTTTATTGATAATATACATGATGCTCCTTTACGTACTCTAGGACCTAGTATTGAAAAAGATATAAGATTTCCCGAAGGTGTGAATGTTGAATTTGTAGAGGTTATCAATAACAAGGAAATGCATTTTAGAGTGTGGGAAAGAGGTTCAGGAATTACACAGGCATGTGGAACTGGTGCTTGTGCTGCAACGGTAGCCTCTATATTAAATGGGCATATGAATAAAGATGAAGAAATTACTGTTCATTTAGCTGGTGGGGATTTATGTATTACATGGAATTCAAATAATGAAGTTTTAATGAAAGGACCAGCTGAGACAATAACCAAAGGAATTTATTATTTCAAAAAGTAACTGATTTAATTAAGTAACGAGAACTTTGAGATAAATCGAAAGGGAGAATATAAGTGTCGATTTTAAAAAAAGTAGTGGGATTAGTTGATAGCATTCCAATGGGAGAAAGAGATAGCTGGGAACAATATTTTATGGCTCAAGCTTTTATGTCATCTACAAGGGCGACTTGTGGAACTAGAAGGGTTGGAGCTGTTATTGTAGATAGTTTGGAAGCAGGTAAAAGAAGAATTCTTGCAACAGGTTATAACGGGAATCCGCCGGGCTCAAAGCACTGTATAGATGGAGGTTGTCCTCGATTTGAAGCAAGAAAACAAGGGCTATTAAAGAGTGGAGAATATAATGAAAAATATCAATGTGATGCTTTCCATGCTGAAGCCAATGTTTTATTCGACATGCAAAGAAGAGGAATTTCGACAGATGGACGGATTATTTTCACGACTACGTTCCCTTGCCGGGCATGTGCAGAAAAAATAAATGGTGCAGGAATAAAGGAAGTATATTATTCAATAGGTTATCCAGATGAAATTTCAAAAGCATATTTAGAACGTTATGGGATTAAAACTTTCCAAATAGAGTTATAAAGGAACCTCACTCTTTTAGAGTAGGTTCCTTTAATAATATTAGAATGTTTATTTTATTTTTTCTGTAAGACTAAAGTATGACCGTTTAAAATTTGCTGTTTTGAAACATTTATTTCAGCCCCTGTATGAAATTTCATAATAAAATCATCATCAGAACCAGAATAAAGTATGTCTTCTAATCCTGGATAACTATTTTGAACTTCGGCAAACAAATTTTGAGCTTCCAAAACGTGTTTAGAAGAAGAAAATTCTTGCAATAAATCGTATTCACTTAAGAAAAACTCTCTGTATTCCATTTCTTCTAATAAAGAACATAATCCAAAATCATTTGAGTTTCCTTCTTGAAATAAACTTCCACCATTATCTTCTTCATAGGTATAATAATAATTATTTGTGATAGCTATATCTCTTATTTGTGCATCTTCCTCAAAAATATCTACATTCAGAATAGTTGAGTCGTTTAATTTAAAAACATGAACATAAGTTGTGAAAACTCGTCGTTTGTGCAATTCTTCTTTTTTGTCTACGTAAATGTCTAATAAAATTAAATCGTCTAATTCGAATTGTAATTCATCCTGTAATTTCATTGTTAGTTTTAAACGCTGTTCTAAAAGGTGTTTCTGAAAAAAATCCTGAGAACGTTTTAATACCTTGCTATTTGTAATCATAACAATCTCCTTATTTGTTTTTTTGTTTGTATTTTTCAATAGTTTTCTTAATTTCAGATACATCGACACACATAGAAACATCATTCGGAAAATGCAAGATGCATTTTTCTATGGAAAATGACTCAATATGAGTGATAGTAGGAATGCATTTCTTAATATCTTCTAATTCAGTAACATAATTGTTTGCAGATTCGCTTTTGAACTTGTAAATTAAGTTGAGTTCACCGATGATTTCATTATACTCATATAAATTCAAATACTCATGAAGACCAAAATCTACAAAATTTTCATCAAATAAATCTATCTGGGTTCCGTCTTCTTGTGAAAAATGAATATTATAATTATCGAGAGGGTATATTCCTTCGAAACTAATATTTTCATCAATTGATAATTCAACCGTTTTTTGACCTATCTGGAAAACATGAACCAAAGTAGTATAAGTATTTTGATAAGTAGACCGACTATGTGTTGTAGCTTCATCAAAATAAATATCAACAAGTTTCAAATTATCGAATTCAAGTTCTGTAGCCCTGTCAATTGTTGTAATAATTTCTAATTTATTTGGTATTACATGTTCCTGAATAAAGTGATTAATGTTATTGAGGATTGTTTCTTTATATTGCATATTAATATTCTCCTTTTAGGTTTGTTTTTTTATGTAATTGTAGCGTATTTTTTCATAATGTGTTTTTTTTATAAGTATTTTAAAAGATTCATAAAGGAAATATATTCTGGAAAACATTTAGGTAAATATGATGATTTGTAAAGAAATTCAATTTTTTTCTTTACCTTCTGAAAAAGAAAGTTACAATATTTGAAAACAATTGCTTGAATAAGCGTTTTAGGAGGAAATTTTGTGATAAAAGAATTAATGGATTTCTTAAAGGTAGAATATTTATTAGAAGTTGTGAAATATCAAGGAGAAGACGATGAAGGATTTTATTTTGTGGTTATGAATAAAAACAAGTGTTTTGAAGAATTCAGGATATTAAAAGAAGTTAATTTATCAAAAGAACATAATATCGAGAAACGTTCTTTAGGTTTATCTTATTGGAAATTCGCTGGCGAAATCAACCTAAATAAACAATTAACTTATATTTAAATCAAGAAAATTAAACGTTACATTACAAACCATAGGAGATGCAAAGCATCTCTTTTATATTATTCGTATATTTTGTAAGAAAATACTTCTTGATAAAAGTGTGAATTTGAAGCAAAATATGGAGTGATGAAAAAAATAAAACTCACTGAAAGTTTAGGAAGTAAAAAAATCAAGTCAGCCGGGTTTCATTTTACAGGAGAGTGTTGACTACGTGTTTAAAAGAATGTTTCGAATTCGACCAGAGACAAAGGAGCTGATAAAAAAGATAAAAGAGATTCAAGATGGCGATGAAGAACTTCGTAATGAGTTTATTGCTGAATATACAGACTTTGTTTTAGAAACCTTGTCTAAAATCACCAAAAAAGAAAAAGATGTGCTAAGGGAAGCGGATGAGTTTAGTATCGGTCTTATTGCATTTGATGAAGCAATTCGAAACTATACAACAGATAGCACACAAACTTTTACTTCTTTTGCAGCTCTCGTTATAAAAAGAAGACTGGTGGACTTTTGGAGAAAAGAAACAAATTCGCAAAACAATAACTTTGATAGTGAAGATATAACAGATACAAATGAAACAAATGCTTCGTATTCTCAATACTTATTAGACCAAATTAAACAGGAGAGGATAGAAGAAATTCAAAACTTTTCTTTGTTGTTAGGGGAATTTGGAATAAAATTCGATAATTTAGCAGAAGAAGTACCTAAACACATAAGTGCTAAAAGAAACGCAATTGAGATAGCAAAAATAATATCAGAAGATGATAACCTTGTTTATTATCTTTATGAAAAAAAGAAACTGCCTATTAAAGAACTGTTACATAAAGTTGAAGTTAGCAAAAAAACTATAGAACGAAACAGGAAATATATTGTCGCTGTAACACTAATATTAGTTGAAAGATACATGCACCTTAAAGAATATCTGAATGTTTAAAAGTGTTTTCAAAAAATAGAAGAATAAAACTTTATTACCATAATATTGAAATAAAAGTTTTTTAATATAAAAAATGAAACTAAAATATGAGAAAAGATTACCTTACGTACTACAATCTGGACAAAAGAAGCCTATTATGGCTTCTTTTTTTTGAAAAATTCCCATACTTAAGGGATTAAATGTATTTGTTAAAGAATGTTGATAATTTTACAATATTAATAAAAAGTGAATTATAATGAATGAAAACGTACATAGCAGTCAGTATGTATTTAAAAAAGGATTAAAGGGAGGACTATTTGTATGTTCCGTTTAGACGTTGTAGTAGAGATTTTACCTATGTTGGTAGGAGGGAATAAGTATATAGCAAATTGTGGAGCGGCAGATGAAAGAAAAAGAGTTGAAGATTTCAGCTTGGAAGGAAGCACAATGCGTGATTTATTTGTTTGTTTGATTGATAAGATGGAAGAATTAAACATTCCCGATGATGAAATAAATATTGCAGGTGAATTTAATTTAGATGATTTATCGGCTGAAGATTACGAAGCTTGGTCCACAACATTGAAAGATATCCGTAAACATGACTCTGGACTAAATCGATATTTAAAGAAACTAAATAATTGAAAATACTAGACAAAAAAATCACTAACTAATGTTTAATTGTTAGTGATTTTTACATGGGTTATATTTGTTAATAGTGTAATTTTGTTTTGTGTTTGATTACATGAGGAAATCTGAAATGAGCATAACTGGTTTGAAAATATTTTCAGGTCATTAAATCCAAGTAACTTTAGGTTCGGTTTTAGATTTAATCCTTTTAAAATTTTCGCGATGTTTATATATGATGAATAATGTAATTAGCAAAGTAAATATTTGCGTGTAAATGTCTACGGTAAATGAATAAAATAATATTGCGATACCGGATATAACAGAAGATAAAGAAACATACTTTGAAATTTTTAAAGAGATTAAAAATGAAATAATGCCTATTAAGAAACCAACGGGTAATAAAAACAGTATAGTTCCTGCTGTTGTTGCAACAGCCTTCCCACCTCGAAAACCAGCAAAAATGGGGTAACAATGCCCAAGTATTGCAGGAACAGCAGCCCAAATTGGATGAAGGTCACTTCCGAAAATAAGAGGGAGAGATGCAGCTAAAGTGCCTTTTAGAGCATCTCCTAACATAACAAAACTGCCTGGTTTTTTTCCTAATGTTCTCATGGCATTTGTTCCACCAAGATTTCCACTACCGTGTTCACGTATATCTACTTTATAAATTCCTTTCCCGATTACTAATGCGAAAGGAATAGAACCAATTAAATAACTTAAAACTAAAATAAAAATAGTCATGTTTCCTCCGAATTATTGCTTTAAAAGTTCGATTACCTTGTCTAAATTCATTCCTCGTGATGCTTTTGCCATAACAACAGTATTTTCACTCAATAAAGGAAGGATTTGTTTTGCAACTTCTTCGTGGCTAAATGAATGTGATGACAAAATATTTGGTAATGTTTTTTTAATTTCATCATGAATCCATTTAGATTTTTCTCCCATTGAAAATACATGTGTAATGGTGTTGTTTATAGAATTGACGATACTTCTATGAAGTTGTTCTTCATTATCGCCCAGTTCTAACATATCTCCCAAAATTAAAATTTTATTTTGATATCCAGTAAGGTCTCCAATTGTTTTAATGGCACCCTTCATAGAAATAGGAGAAGCGTTATAAGCATCATTTAATAATAACGACTGTTTAATACCGATAAATGGTTCCATGCGCATACCAGTTACTTGAATATTAAAAAGATGTTTTTTAATGTTTTCACTTTTTACTCCTAGTTCTTTTGCAATAGAAATAGCATAAGCGGCATTTTTCGCATGGTGTTTACCAATGATAGGTAATTCATAAATATCATCTGAAAAACTAAAGGAAATACTGTTATTTGTCTGTTTGATTATTTGTATCTCATTGGAATGTAAGCCGAATTTTAAAGGAGTACCTTCTGTTCCAGCTAATAAGATTTCGTCACCGTCATAGAATAAAGATGATTTATTTTTTAATCCAGAGGTGATTTCAAGTTTGGCTTTAGCGATATTTTCTCTGGTTTTTAACTGAAGTAAATGAGATTCACCAATGTTTGTAATGATGGCATAGTCAGGTTTTGATAAAGTAGATAATTCTTCGATTTCTCTTAATCCAGACATCCCCATTTCAATTACTGCGACTTCTGTATTCAGTGGCATAGATAATAATGTTAACGGTACTCCATAATGGTTATTTAAGTTTCCTTCTGTCTTATGAGTTATAAGAGAAGGGGAGAGTATAGTATACAAAATATCTTTTGTTGTTGTTTTTCCGTTACTACCAGTAATTCCAATCACGATTGGATTTACTTTTTCTCTGTAGTATGTAGCGATTTGATGAAATGCATGGTAAGTAGATTGGACTTGAATAAATGTAAAATCTTTTGGAACATTATGCGGGATTGGAACTTCATTTTCCCATAAAGAAGCAACAGCTCCATTTTGGATAGCTTGTTGTAAGAAGTCATGTCCGTCATTATTTGCTCCCTTGATAGGGACGTATAAACCATTTGGTTGTATTTTTCTTCCGTCTATAGCTACATTTGAAATTAAAGTTTCGTTATAAGATAAATTGTTTGATGAAATGAAATTTAGTTCTTTTAATGTAAACATATTAAAGGGCTCCTTATTATAAAATAACCCTAGAAACTGAGTTTCTAGGATGATTTATTTAGTATTTTTTCAAAATGATATCAACAATTTGTTGAGATGTATCGCCTATTCCATAAGGGTTTTTCGCTCCACTCATGACTTGATACATATCATCATCTGTTAATAATTGTTTTATAGCTGCATAGACGCTTTCTTCTTCTGTTCCACAGAGGCGAAGAGTTCCAGCTTCGACACCTTCTGGTCTTTCTGTGTTGTTTCTTGCAACAAGAACAGGTTTACCTAAAGCGGGTGCTTCTTCTTGGATTCCTCCAGAATCTGTTAAGATGAAATGAGCGTTCTTCATTAACTGTGCAAAAACTGTATAATCTTGAGGTTCAATGATGTGTACTCTGTCACTTTCTTTTAGGTGTTGAGATAATTCGTTTCGAACCGCAGGATTTTTATGTACAGGGAAAATGATTTGTATATCATCATGTTCGTTAAGAATACGATTAATAGCTTTATATACATTGCCTAATTGACTAAGATTTTCTCTGCGATGAGTTGTCATTAAAATAGTTTTTAAACCAGAATTTAAAATCGTCTTAAGAGGCTCTTGGAATTCAAATGGTCGATTTGCTACATCAACTAATGCGTCAATTACACTATTACCGACTACATGAATAATATCTTCCTTTTTCCCTTCACGAATAAGAGAGTTTTTGTTTGTTTGTGTTGCTGCAAAATGTATATCTGCTACAACACCTGTTATTTGTCTATTAGCTTCTTCTGGGAAAGGTGATGTAATATCATATGTTCTTAAACCTGCTTCTACATGACCAACTGGGATTTGATTATAAAAAGCAGCTAATGCTCCAGCGGAAGTAGTAAGTGTGTCTCCATGAACAAGTACCAAGTCCGGCTTTTCGGATTCTAAAACGTCAGAAATTTTTTCAACCATTTTAGCGAACATTTTAGGAAGAGGTAGTTTTTCTTTCATCATATCTAAATCATAGTCAGGTTTTAAATCAAATAAATCTAAAACTTGGTCAAGCATTTCTCTATGTTGTGCTGTATTTACAAATACACATGTTATTTCTGGGTGTTTTTTTAATTCTTTAACAAGCGGAGCCATCTTGATGCCTTCTGGACGAGTTCCAAATAAGGGCATTACTTTCATGTTCGTTCCTCCTCATTTATTTCGAATTCTATACATGATTTTTTAAGAAAAAAGATTTTTCCTAATAAGATATAGAAAAAAATGGAGGTTTAACGGTTTGGTGTCATTTTCACACCGCTTTCATATTATTTAAGTGTTGATTGGGTATTTATGGAGTGTTAATATGGACATAACAAGGATGAAAGAGAAAGAAGGTGTTTGAATTTGGAAGAGAAGGAAAAAAGAATAACCGTAGGACTTCCTTATGGATTAAAGCGAGATTTAGAAAAAATAAGTGTAGAAACAGGTATTTCTCAAGTTAGATTAATTACTTTAGCAACGCATGCATTGGTGGCTAATTATAATGAGAATGGTATGGGGATTTTCAAAGGGCTTCTTAATATATCTAAAGACTATAACGAAAAAGGAGGGGGAGAAAACATTGGAGATTGAAGCACTTATTGTACAACCAAAAGAAGATGTTTTGATTTGTAATATTCCCTGTACTTTAGAGGTGTTTGAAGGTGTATTGGGTGGAAATGTATCTTTGATGGATTTACCCTATGGTTATGTATTGATATGTAAAGAAAATAAAGGGAAACAGATTAATAAAGTGATTTTAAAAAGAAATATAGAAGATACGTTTATAGTTGTAAAAAAAGATGGGGAAACCGGGAGTGTAATGGGGGTGGAAGAAGAGAAAGACTTGTTAGTTGATATATTTTCAAAAGAGCACATTGTTGAAGAAGATTTTGATGTACTAGTGAATGTTTTGTGTTAATAATAAAAGGTCTCCTTTAAAACTAAAGGGACCTTTTATTATTACATATTTAATAACCTTTCGATTCTTTCTTCAGCAGGAGGATGTGTAGCAAATAACTTATTAAAAGAAAACTTACTTTTCTTGTTTTCTTTTTTAAATGGTTCTGAAAAATACATGCTCGCTGATGAAATTGGAATATTATCTACAGGGTCATCATCTAATGATATTTTGTGAAGAGCTGATGCTAATGCTTTAGGATTTCTGCATAGTTCGGCACCTGTTGCGTCGGCTAAGAATTCTCTATTTCTAGATAAAGAAAAATGGATAGCATATGCAATGAGTGGTGACAGAATTAATAGGATGATGGAGACAATAAGGATAAATGGATTCTTATTGTCACTATTCCTAAACAAAAATCTAGAAGCAAAATCTGAAATCATTACTATGATTGCAACTAAAGCCAAAGAAATCGTTGTTAGCCGTACATCATAATTTTGAATGTGGGCTATTTCATGCGCAATAACTGCCTCTACTTCTTCTCGACTTAATTTTTCTAATAAAGCTGTTGTAACGGCTATCGAAGCGTTATTTGGAGAGATTCCAGCAGCGAACGCATTTGGACTTTCTTCCTCAATAATATAAATTTCAGGCATAGGTATTCTAGCAACCATAGATAAGCTTTCAACAGAGTTCCACAAGTGGGGAGCTTCTTTGCTTGAAGTGATTTTTTTTGCATGGTTCATCCTCATAACAATTTTTTTAGCAGAGGCTATAGATATGGGTACATAGATAGCAGTAAAAATTGTTGTAATACATAGTCCTAAAATTAAATCACCAACTAAATAATATGAAAGTGCAGCTCCTGTTGCGAGTGTTAACAACATAAAAAAGAATATGATAACTAAGGTTTTACGCTTATTAGATTCTATTTGTTCAAATAACATAGGTTATCACCACTTAGAACGAAACCTTTACGGATTCTCTTTCTTGTGCAGCAACTTCTAGCATGTTGCGTTTTTCAAATCCATGAGCTCCTGCTACGATGTTTGTAGGTACAGTTTGAATTTTTGTATTGTATTTCATTACAGTTGTGTTGTATAACTGACGAGCATAGGCAATTTTATTTTCAGTGCCAGAAAGTTCTTCTTGAAGCATAAGAAAATTTTGGTTTGCTTGAAGGTTCGGATAAGATTCTGCTAACGCAAAAATGTTTTTTAATGCTCCTGTTAACATGTCGTTTTGAACCATAGTTTCTTCGCGTGAAACATTATCATTGTTTACTAAGCTATTCCTAGCTTCAATAACAGTTTCTAATGTTTCTCTTTCGTGCGATGCATAACCTTTTACTGTTTCTACCAAATTTGGAATTAAGTCATAACGTCTTTTTAATTGAACATCAATTTGTGCCCATGATTCATCAACCCAATTTCGATATTTAACTAAAGAATTGTATGTTCCAAACCATATAAATAATCCTAAAACAATTAAACCAACTAAAACAATTGTGAATATCATCAAATCACTCCTTTCATGTGGAATAATAAGAAAATTTTTACAAAAGTCAATAAAAATAACAATTTGTTATCCATATCAATAGAAAAGACGTCCTTTATACAAGAACGTCTTGGTTTTTTTTCAATTGATGAATATAGGAAATGAATTGATTGCCTCTCTCTTCAAAGGATTTAAACTGGTCCCAAGAAGCACAAGCCGGGGAAAGAAGAATGATATCTTTCTCGGAAGAATTTGCATAAGATTTAACTACAGCATCTTCAAGAGAATTTACCTTAAAAACATGATTAAGTTTATGGTCAACGGCTATATTTACGATTTTATCAGCAGTTTGTCCATATACAAAAACCGCTTTGCATTTTCTTAATGTTGGAATAAACTCTTCAAAACCATTCCCTCTGTCTAAGCCACCGGCAATTAGAATAGGTGAATGTTCAAAAGATAAAACTGCATTGTTTGCTGCTGGAATATTTGTTGCTTTAGAGTCATTATAAAATTTACGATTTTTAATTGTAGTTACATATTGAAGACGATGTTCTACTCCAGAAAAAGTAGCAAAAACATGTTTAATACTATCTTCTGGAATGTTGTGAAGTTTAGCTACAATTAAAGCTGAAAGTATATTTTGTAAGTTATGTTTGCCGGGTAAAGCGATTTTATTTGTTTCCATAAAACGTTCACCTTTATAATAAATCCAACCTTCTTTGACGCAAGCGCCTTCTGTATTGAAATTATCTGTTGAAAAGGGGATAGTTGTAGCATTTGTTGTTGTTGTTGCCACATCCCGAAGAATTGGGTCTTCTATATTATAAATAAAAAAATCATCAGCTGTTTGATTCTTCGTTATCATAGATTTAGATAGTACGTAGTCGTTCATATCTTTATGATAATCAAGATGTGATTCATTTATGTTTAACAGAATTGAAATAAAAGGTTTGAATGTTCGAGTCCCTTTTAATTGGAAGCTAGAAAGTTCCATAACAAGAGTTTTGTCTTGTTCTTCTTTTACAACTACGTCACTTAAAGGTCTTCCGATATTCCCACAAGCAATAGTATCTTTGTGTAAACTAAGTATATTTTGAATAAGTGTTGTGGTAGTCGTTTTCCCATTAGAACCTGTTATAGCAATGGTGTCTTTTAGGAAAGGGGATGTAATTTCGACTTCAGAATAAATAGGGATGTTACGTTTCTTAGATTCTATTAAAAAAGGGATACTGTATGGTATTCCAGGGTTTTTAACAATAAAATCTATATTATTATTTAATAAATCTATAGAATGGGGACCCCATATGATTTTTGCCCCTAATGTATGTAATAATTCTATATTTGAATCACTTATATCTTTTTTTAGTGCGGAAATAATAACATTAGCACCAGATTTTAGTAAGAGTAAAGCTGTTGAAAATCCTGATTTTGCTAAACCAAGGACGATTACATTTTTATTTTTAAACATAGTTTCCATTTCTATCGACCTCTCTATTCAAATTATGCATACTATTTTTGTAAAAAACATTTAAAATCCCTTTAAAGAAAGAGGGAAATAGGGGATGATTATTTATTTTTTAAAGAAAAAACATCCTGATAATCTACAGGATGTTTTCATGTTTATACTAGCGCAATTTTTAAGGCGTTTATTCGGAATGCAATCTCTGTTTCTTCGTCCATTTTGGTAATATACTTCTCGAATAATTCAACCATGTTTTCAGACTTTATATCTTGTACAATTCTTGTGGTTATTATAGCATTGTTTTCTAAAAGTAGATTTGCTATATCTACATGGTCTTGTACAACAGCATAATGAAGAGGAGACATTCTATCAACATTAACAACGTTGACTTCAGCGCCGGCATTTAGTAATAATTCTACTGGTTTGTGATTAGATGAATCTTGATGGCAGCAAGTTATTAAAGGTGTGTCGTTATCAGTATCTTTTGCATTTACGTCATAACCTAACTCCAAAAGAAGCGATATTGTTTGAACATAACGAGTTTCAGCTTCTTCTTTCTCTTTTGCAGTAATTTTACTAGGAAGGAAACAAGCTGCATGAAGAGCAGTTTGTTCATAGTTATCTAAACTATTTTTGTTTACGTCTACTCCTTTTTCTAATAATTGCTTGCATAATACGTGATTATTAGTATTGGCAGCATAATAAAAAGGGGATTTTCCATCGTAATCAGCAATGTCTAATAACAAGTTATTTTTAAGATAAAAGTCTATAATATCTTGTCTTTCGTGAATAATTCCATTAACAAACAAACTTCTTCCATTTTTATCTATTGAGGATGATAAGATGTTAAAGGCTGTTTCTTCGTCCCAAAAGTACCATCCCTGTGCGGAAAACGTATAAATTCTACCATCTACAGAACTTATGTATTTAATTCCAGGATGTTCTAATTTAATAAAAGTATCAAAGAATAAAGGGTTTTGAGAGTGGGAACTAAAAATTTTAGTTCCTTCTGGAATGATAGAAAAATCTGCAATAGGAGTTAATAGTTTGATGAATTCCTTTGCGTACTGAGAGTCTACTTCGTGAATTTTTTCTGACATAGATATTTCTCCTTTTTTCTAATATGTTATCATATAAATGAAAATGTAAATAAAAAATATAAATGACAAAGGTGATACAAATGAATATTGAACTAAACAAAACCTATAATATGCCTTCAAATTGTGTTTCTTTACTTGAAAAGTTCGAAATAGGTCAAAAAATTAAAATCAAGTATGATGGTGGATTGGGCGGAGTTTATGAAGTAGAAGGGAATATCATCAAAATAGAAAATCCTGAATTCGATATCCGTTTGTCAGACGGAAGAGAACAAGGATTCATTATGGCGGACATTGTAGAAATTACGTTGTTAGAAGATAAGGAAGAAGTAAAAAAGTTAGTTAGAGAAGAATTGGATAAAAGTGAATTCGCAGAAAAACAAAAAGAAATAGTTGCTGCTAAGTTAACTATTGCAAAATTAAATTCTGCACAAACAGAAGAAGATATAGAAAAAATCTTAAATACAAAGAATTATCCAGAACTCAAAACAATTGTTAAATTGTTAATGAATCTAATTTAAATTATAATTCAGAATTAGAAAACGCATGGGGATTATTAAACCAAGATAATAATCCCCATGCGTTTTATTTGAATTTAATTAAGTTGTTGTTTAATTACATCTGCAATATTGTTTACAATTGAAGTTACAATTTCTTCTGTTTCTCCTTCAGCCATTACGCGAATGAGATTCTCTGTTCCAGAAGCTCGTACTAAAATTCTTCCATTGCCATTTAATTCAGCTTCATGTGTCTGAATAGCATTTAATATGTCTTGATTTTGATTCCAACCGTTTTTATCTTTAACTTTAACATTGACTAAAAGTTGTGGGTATTTCTTGAATGGCGAAACAAGTTTGTTTAATGATTTCTTTTCTTCTACTAAAACATTTACAAGTTGTAAGCCACTTAGAATTCCGTCTCCTGTTGTATTGTAATCTAAAAAGATGATATGTCCTGATTGTTCTCCGCCTAGTGCGTAATCATTTTTTATCATTTCTTCTAATACATATCTATCTCCAACTTGAGTTTGAACATTGTTAATCTGTTCTGTATTTAATATTTTTTTGAATCCAAAATTACTCATAATTGTTGAAACGACAGTGTTGTTTTTTAATAAACCTTTGTTTTTAAGTGCGATTCCGCAAATATATAAAATTTGGTCTCCGTCAATTATATTACCATTTTTATCAACGGCAATAAGTCTATCTGCATCTCCATCAAAAGCGAGACCGATATCAGCTTTTTCTTGGATAACAGTTTGTTGTAAAACTTCTGGATGAGTAGAGCCACAATTAACATTGATATTAATTCCACTTGGTTTGTTGGCAATTGTAATGACTTTAGCGCCTAATTCTGTAAATAATTCAGGAGCAACAGAAGTAGCAGCACCATTTGCGCAATCTAGAACAATTTTTAATCCTGAAAAATTGTTCGATACTGTGCTTTTTAGGTAATCAATAAATAATTTTGTATATTGAGTACCTACTTCTACAGAACCAACATGTTCGGAAGTGGGTCTAGGTAACGAGTCTGTTGCATCTAATAAAGATTCAATCTCTAACTCAATTTCATCTGTTAGCTTATAACCTTCATGATTAAAGAACTTAATGCCGTTATCTTCGAAAGGATTATGTGAAGCTGAAATCATAACACCACCTTGAGCACTTAATTTTCTTGTAAGATAAGCTACACCAGGAGTTGGAATAACGCCAAGCTTGATTACTTTAACTCCAACAGACATTAAACCAGCTATTAAAGCAGCTTCCAACATTTCTCCAGAAAGTCTAGTGTCACGTCCAACTACAAACTTTTTGGATTTTTGTCCTCTTGTAATAATATATCCACCTATGCGACCAAGTTTATACGCTAATTCGGGAGTAAGAGTGCCATTAGCAACTCCGCGAACGCCATCAGTACCAAAATATTTTCTCATAAAAAAAACCTCCATTAATCTAGTTACTTTTTTTGTTTTAGTGTTAAGTAATGATATTCCTTTTAAATAGATTTTGAAAAATAATCATTAAAAAAGAAGCTGTGCAAACAGCATCTTTGATTCTATTTTCTGTATTTAAATAAGTATTTCTATTTGTTTTTCTTCGTTTTTTTGAAAAACAAAATTAGTCATATTGAAAGAATTGAATTGATTTAATAACCTGTTGAGTGTAAGGCTAAAGTTTTCTGGATTATTTGTATATATTTTTCCTGAAAAAGTTTCTGATTCGGTATTGATTATGTAATCTCTACAGGTATATCGCTCGGTTAATCTATGTTCTTCTTTCAAAATAAACTCCCCAAAAACTGTGAATAGAATATACTTATCTTCGGTTTGTTTAAAACCAGCATTGATTAATTGTTCGTGAACTGTATTCATAAATAGCCCCTTTGTTGTTTTAGTCTCAACGTAGAATATTTTACTATTTTTTTTTGGATTTGTGTGAAAAAAGAAGGATTTTTATTTTATTGATAGGAATTAATACCAAGTAGTAAATCCAGAATGAAAAAACTAATTCTATTGAGAAGTTTTTTATATTTTACATATACAATTTAATTACAATTCATATTATTTGGAGGAAATAAAAATGACAGTATTAGAACGTTTAACAAAAGTTATTGTAGACCGACTTGGAGTGCCTGAGAGTGATGTTACTTTAGAAGCTACTTTCAAAGATGACCTAGGTGCTGATTCACTTGATGTAGTTGAATTTATTATGGAAGTTGAAGATGAGTTTGCCGTAGAAGTAGCTGATGAAGATGCAGAAAAGTTAGTAACTGTTGGCGATGTAGTTAAATATCTTGAAGAAAGAATGGAATAGCTTATTAAAGGGTTTGCTTATATTAAGTAAACTCTTTTTTTGTTTTAGGCTCTAATGTTGATATTTGAAATCAACCCGAAATCTTAGTATTATTGTATGGGAATTAAGAAAAGGGTGAGATATTGGATAACTCAAAATGGATACCTTTAAGTAATGTTGATGATGATGAGGAAATATGGGCGGGAGCAAGAGTTAGGTTGTACGATGTTGGTATGAATAGAGAAGACAGAGAAAATGATTTCTACGAATATATTATTTCTTGTATCTACGACAACAATAACTACTTACAACTAACTAATTTAACAACGGGAAAAGCAGGTTATATTATTTGTGTTATTGAAAAAGAATTACCAAATAATTATGCTTTGGGAAAAACATTAAAGCAAAGGATAGGCTTAGAAAATACTTATTTAAGATTTGAATGTGAATAATTAACAACTAAGGGAAGCACCAACTATAAGGTGTCTTCCCATATTTAATACTTTTGATAAGTATTTTACAGATTGCAAATATAATTTTATTTTGAAAAATAGGTGATAAAGATGAAAGTGTTCGTGTATTCGGATATTCATAAACAAGAACTGATAATTCCTGATAAAAAACCTGACGTTGTGTTTTTATTAGGGGATATTGATTGGAGAGATGTAAAGCGTCTTAGTAATCATTTTACAAATTCTTTTTCTAATCCCGTTCCTTTGATTGGTGTATTGGGTAATCATGATGTGTTGGACACTTTTGTTAATACAAATGTTATACATGTTCACGGGAAAACTGTTGAGTTGAATGGTTTTGTATTTGCGGGATTTGGAGGTTCTCCTCGATATAACAATAAACACAATTCTGCTCAATATGAAGAATGGGAAGCACATGAATATATAAGAGATTTAAAGGAAGTGGATGTGTTCCTTGCGCATTCCAATCCTGCATTCCAAAAGAGTTTTGATTCCACAGATTCTCATAGAGGTTTCAATTCTTTTAAAGAGCTACTAGATAAAAATAACGTTAAGACATTTTTTCATGGGCATCTCCATGAAAATAAAGAATATGTTTATAATGATACAAAAATTGTTTCTACATACGGATTCCGTGAGTATGAGTTATAAGAAGAGCGCAAATTAATTGCGCTCTTTTCTTGTATTAAAAATTAAAAGTTACTAACTCAAATTGTTCGTTCAGCATGTAAATCCATTCTTTATTTTTTGTAAATTATAATATGTCGACAAGATACTTAATTTAAAATGAAAATCATTCTTCACCAAATATATATTTTTAGAAAAAAAACATGAATTGATTCATTAGTATAGAGAAAATAGACAAAAAAGCAGTCAAATCACAAATTATTTTTAAATAAATACAGAAAAAACAAATTGAGCAAGGAAAAATTAAAATAAATGAATTTTGATTAGAAGATTACTTTGCTGTATTTGGTAATCAAAAACTAATCATTTTGACACACTAAAATTAGAATAAAACGACAAAAATTATTATTGGAAGAAGTGTTGAGAATGTAAAAAATCCTGTATCAATCATTACTGAGTTAGTAATCAAAGATGCAGGATTCAAATTTAAATGTTTAATAAGTATTATGTAAGGCTAACTTACAAATATTTACGAAGCTAAAAAACAAGTGTTTTTTTATGATTTTTAAATAAAAACAATAAAATATACGATGCGCATAGACAAGATTTAAAAATGAGTTGTTTATGTTTGAAAACGAATCTAATTATATCTCTTCTTTGTGTACTCTGTTCATTAAATCGTGAGTTGCTTGTTTAGGACACTTATTTTCAAAAAGAATTTTAAATAATTCATTTGTAATAGGGGTTTCTATGTCTGTTGTTTTAGATAATTGGTAAGCGGATTTTGTAGTTTTTACTCCTTCTGCTACCATTCCAATTTGTGTCAAAGCTTCTTCCAAAGAATATCCTTGAGCCAATAGATTTCCTGTTTTCCAATTTCGACTATGCTTAGAAGTTCCGGTTACAATCAAGTCTCCCATTCCAGTTAAACCAGAAAATGTACTTTCTCTAGCTCCTAAAGAAACGCCTAAACGTATAATTTCGGATAATCCGCGTGTTAATAGAGCAGCTTTCCCATTATCTCCATAACCTAATCCATCTGATATACCTGCACCAAGGGCGATAATGTTTTTTAAGGCTCCTCCTAATTCAACTCCTATTACATCAGAATTCGTGTAAACCCTGAAATAGTTATTGTTGAATATTTGTTGTACAGTTTTAGCTAAATCGATATTTTCACTAGCGGCTACAATTGTTGTAGGGATTTTCCTTGCAACTTCTTCTGCATGGCTAGGACCAGATAAAACACATATTTGATTTTCAAATTCTAATGGTAGTTCTTCCCTTAATATTTGAGACATTGTAGACAACGTGTCATTTTCTATTCCTTTGGTTGCATGGATGATTATAGTATCTTTTTCTAAGATAGAAGATATGTCTTTTGCTGTGTTTCTCATAACATGAGAAGGTATAGCAATTAATACAATTTTAGAAGATTGTAAAGCTTCTTCGTATGATGTTGTACTAGAAATATTGACAGGAAGCGTTATGCCAGGTAAATACTTGGAATTTGTTTTGTACTGATTGATTTCATTTGCAACTGCTTCTCTATGAGAATGTAAAACGACGTTATAATTATTATCAGCCAATACCATTGCAAGTGCTGTTCCCCAGCTGCCTGCTCCAATAACACTAATTTTATTCAAATATCATCACTCCTAAAAAATCTATAATTATTAATAATTGTAAAAGAAAAGAAAAAAACCCAGCTTTCGCGAGGTTTTTTTTATCTTAGTGAATCAGGTATAGGAACTTTCTTATCACCATTGTCACTACGATTCACGTTTATGTAATAAGTTTCGCCTAATTCATTGTACTCTACATAGGCTTTGGTAAATTGCTCTTTACGGTAATTTTCAATCGGATTGATTACATCGATGGTTTGATTATAATCCGGCGGTATGGTTAATGAATTGGATTCAATTGGGTAGCCTTGATAACTTCCTGAAACAATGCATTGGAAACTTTCATTTGGTACAGAGAAAGAAGAAGAATTCCCAATTACAGTAGGTGTAGTTTTACCTTTGGATAAACTTTCACAAGTTACAATAGGGCTAATTAGAGCTAGATTCCAATTTAAAGAGATTTTAGAATTTGCTCTAGTGCCTGATAAATTTAAGACTGATGTAGATTTATCAATATTAGTAATTTCAAATGTTTTTGTACTTGTTTTCGTTAATGATGAGTTAGTTGCCGATATTTCATCATTTTTTACTAAATCGAATGTACAGGGTTTTGAGGAGCATGAATAATTGTTAAAACCAACTTTATAGCTTAAACTTTGAGTGCCATTAATAGATACTTTTACGTTGCCTTTTGTGGCGTTAGTTGGCGAATATCCAGTTGTTGGAATGTCTAAAAAATTGATTGCGCCTGTAGAATTCCCAACTGTATCTGTTACGGTAACAGAAGTGGGAGCGGTTGCTAAGTTGTCTGCAACATAATATGCATCATTAGCTCCTTTGGTAATAGATTGATTTGTATTTAAAACGACGGATTTAACTTCTACATTGTCATCTGCATCAACTATGACTTTGAAAGTTTTGTCTTTTTTCTCGATAAGAGTTAGATGAGAAATGGTTGGTGCTGTTCTGTCAATATTAGAAACAATAACAGTGTGTGTGTATGTGTTGCCCGCAAGGTCGTCAATTGTAAATAGGTATTTCCCGTTTTGAGTAGCAGTAAAAAGGGCAGTTGTACCGTTTACAACAGAAGAATCGGGTAACTTAATACTTTTGACCCCTGAGTCTATATCGCTAGCATTTAGCTGAATTTCAACGTTTCCATTCGTAATATAGTTCGGAGAAATAGTAGCTGAACGAACAAAAGGTTTAGTTGTATCAATAGCAAAAGAGGTTTCGGGAAAAAAGGCTAATATTGCCGATAGCAAAATACATGTACCAGTAATTTTTTTGAATTTCATATAAACACCTCCTTGTGTTTTATTTTCAGTGGAAATAATATGCAAAATCTATAAAATGTCAATGTTTTTTGCATTTTGACTCATATAAAAAATGCCTCTAAATTCTCCTAGTATTTATAAAAAGGTGAATTTGGGCATTTTTAGTTGTAATTGTTTTTAGGATTTTATTTATGCTGTTTTTTTAATCCACTTTTTATTTTCATAAATCCAAGCGTCGTCCGTTAAAATTTGTTGAATGTGTTTATATTTATCAATGCGTAAGTAATCTTTTTCAGTTGGATTTGGAATTCTGCTTAGGTCTAGATTTTCAGAAATGTCGGCTAGTTTAACAACTCTACTAATAGGATTAAGTTTAACACGGTATATATATGAATCATAACTTTCTTTTTTGCGTTTTGTTATGGCATCAACAGCTTCAACAATGAATTCTGGAAACCCTTCGTTTCTTAAATCATCTAATGTTAATGGTGTATCTTCAATAATGTCATGAAGTACAGCTACTATTTTTTCTTCTAGTTTATGAACTTTCATCATTACGGCAAGAGGATGAAGAATATATGGGTTCCCACCTTTGTCAACTTGACCTTTGTGATGAAAGACAGCTAATTGAATGGCTTTTTCTAATAATAATTTCATGTTGCATCCCTCCATATCTATAATAACAAATTGAAGTTAACAATATCCAAAAAACGAGATTTTTCGAGCTTTTGAAATCAATAAAGCGAATTTTTCTCAAAAAACGAAATTCTTATAATTACAGAGGTTATTAGAGAAAAAAACGAAAAAGATTTAGATAGAAATTAAACAGTTTTTGTCGGAATACTTGACTAGAAAATAATTTCTGTTTATAAAACGATAAATTTTTTAATAAAGGTAAGGTGTTATGGAAATGAAAAAAGTATTAATTTTAGGTGGAGGATACGGGGGTACAACTATCCTTAATTCATTAATTAAGAAAAAATTGCCGAAAGATGTAAGAATCACTGTAGTCGATAGAAATCCATATCATTCTTTGAAAACAGAGTTTTATGCATTAGCTGCGGGAACGGTTTCAGATAAAGAAGTTCGAATTTCTTTTCCGGAACATGACCAAGTAAATTATGTGTATGGGGAGATTACTAAAATCGACCCTGATACTAAAATAGTCTCTGTAAAAGATGAAGAGATTTCGTATGATTACTTAATTATAGGTTTAGGATGTGAAGACCATTATCATGATGTAAAAGGGGCAAAAGAGAATACTTATAGTATCCAAACTATATCCAAATCTAGAGAAGCATCTTTAGCAATCGGGAATGCGAAAGCATATAGTGGTATTACTGTAGTTGGAGCTGGTTTAAGTGGAATTGAAGTTGCTGCTGAGATAAGAGAAAGTAGACCAGACATTAATATACGTCTTTTGGATAGAGGAGAAGCAGTTTTAAGACCGTTTGACCCGAAAGTTCAAAAATATGTAGAAAAATGGTTTGCTGAAAATGATATAGAGGTTATTCATAATGCGCAGGTTGATTATGTTGAAGAGGGAGCGGTGTGTAATAAAGGGGTTTGCTTATTAAGTGATGCCACAATATGGACAGCTGGTGTTCGACCTCATTATCTTGTTAGAGCACTCCCGTTTGCGCAGGATAGCCAAGAAAAAATTTTATTGAATGAATATCATCAAGTGCTTAGTCATCAAAATGTCTATATCGTAGGAGATTGCGCATCGTTACCATTTTCTCCAAGTGCACAATTAGCGCAGCATCAAGGTGCTCAAATTGCTGATGTACTATATGATATTTTAAGGGGTGAAACTCCTAAAAAACCAGGAGAAATAAAATTAAGAGGAACTTTAGGCTCTCTTGGTAAACATGATGGATTTGGAAGTATATTTGAACTGCCATTTACTGGTCTAGTGCCTAGAATCGCCAAATCAGGTGTGTTGTGGCTAAGTAAACGCCACTAATGGAATTAAGTTAATATATGATAAAAGGAGCAGATTATTCAGCTCCTTTTTCATCGCAACAACAAATGTATGAAAAAGAATATATGAATGATTTTGTTAAAAATATGATGAAAATAAATTTTGGGAAACTCCGTAATTAACGAAGTTTTTTGTTATATTAAAGAAATAAATGGATAAAGGATGATAATATATGAGTCAATATTCTATGTTGAAATTGAAACTGCAACCTAAACAATCTCTTACTGAAATAGATATTTCGACAATATACAAAAAAATCGATTCGAGGTGCGGAGTAGGGGATTATGAAAAAATAGATAAAGAATCCATTGAATTTCAAACTACGTTTAATTACGGATTAAATAAAATTGTAGAACTTATAGTGGAGCTAGAAAAACATATTGATTATGATAAAGTGGTTGAGGTTGGGGAATTTAATACCGAATCTATTGCTAAAATGGATTATGAATTAAGTGTGTATGTTTTCCGCAATAAAATTATAATACTTCGATATGAAACAGAGTCATCATGGGGATTCCGTCAGGATATATACTATATTAGTGATTTAAGAGGGAATGAAAAAGAAATCATTTGCAAAGAAAACAAAAGTGGTATGATTGAAAAAATAATAAAAGAATTTGTAAATAGTTATTAGTAATAGAAAAAGCAGTTGATTATATATCAGCTGCTTTGTTTTTTGATTTCGCTTTAACTGTTACTACCGTTTTGCATTGACTTGATAAATTCAACTACTTTATTGCTGTGTTTTAAATCAAATGTTAATTCAGATAAATAGCTACCTAGATGTAATTCTTTAAGTCGAAACGTTCCATCTTCAAATTCAATATCTAATTTAAATTCTCCGTTATTATAAATCGTTTCTTGTTTCAAGCTTATCACTCTAACATTTTGCATTGACTTGATAAATTCAACTACTTTATCGCTGTGTTTTAAATCGAATGTTAATTCAGATAAATAGCTACCTAGATGTAATTCTTTAAGTCGAAACGTTCCATATTCATCTTCAAATTCGATATCTAATTTAAATTCTCCGTTATTATAAATCGTTTCTTGTTTCAAACTTATCACTCCTATGTCTCTTTTGGCTTCAACTCTATATTAATTATAGCATGATTTCTTTGTTTTTTTAGATGATAGAAGAATAATTAAGAGAAAAGAATCCAATTCATATGAGAAGTGGATTCCGTATTAGACAATTATTTTTTGGATTTTAAAAATTTAATTATTATATAAATAATTAGCAGTATAAAAATAGAGATTCCGATGGGAGTTAAGTATGTAGAAAGGGTAGGACCAACTTTGCTCCAATTTTCTCCTAATTTTCGTCCTAAATATACGTATAATGTAGAAATAGGTATCATTGCCATGATTGTATACAATCCAAATAACCAAGCATTCATTTTAGAAATTCCGCATGGGATGCATATTGCAGTTCGTATTCCTGGGATAAATCTTCCGATAAACGCAACGATATAACCGTATTTTTGAAAAAATACATCAGATGCATCGATGTGCTTTTCTTTAATAAGAAGATACTTTCCATATTTTAAAATAAAAGGTCTTCCTCCAAATCTGCTTATTGCGTATAGACCAAGGGGACCTGTTGTTCCTCCAATTACTCCGGATAATACGGCTAAATAAAAATTCATATCCCCTTGATATACCCAATACCCAACCATCGGTAATATAATTTCTGAGGGTATAGTTTCTGAAGTTAGTAAAATAATGATTCCTAGATAAGAAAATTGTTTCAAGAAATCAATGAATTGAATGATATGTTCCATTTTTTTACTCCTTTTAGTGATAACGTTTAATATTTTCCATTTTTTTTAAAAGCACCTTTAATATTAGGGTAATTATACATGTCAAGGATAAAGAAAAAACGCTAGTAAAATAACTAGCGCTATGTCTCTAATGTGAGTTAAAAAGCTGATTTAAAAAAGATATGTGCTTTTTTAATAACGGAAATTTCTTTTTCTTTCACTTCAACAAATTTATCTATTTTGTTTACTTGTTGTTGATACATTTTTTCAACTTTTATTTTTAATTTATCAATGTATTTAGTTGCCTTTTCCAAAGACTTAAAATGCTTTGATGTAGTTTCATTGTTGAAAGGGTCGATAAGGTAAACTTGAAATGGTTTTTTTACTCCATATACGTGAACAAACTTTATCGTATAAGGGCGCAAATAACTAAACGTATTGTAGAGCAGAGTTGTATTTTCAAGTACAGGGTACCAGGGATAATATAAATCTGCGAATTCAATTACAATATTGGAATAACTAGGTTGTAAGGTTCTAGAGTTTATAGTTCCATGCTGCTTCCATTCACATTTTTCAGTAGAGATAATTTTTTTTGCGTGTTCTAATTGGTACAACTCTTTGTTTGCCTTTTCTAATTGCTTTTTTATCGTGTACTTTTTACTAGATTTCAATATTTAACAGCTCCCTTTGGAAATGTATTTCCTATAGTATACCTTTTATTTTGAATTTAAGGATATTTTGATTTAAAGAGAAGAAAGATTTAGGGGGAAGTTATTCAGAATTGCAAATCAAAGAGATGTAAGAATCCGGTTGAATTCTAATAGATTTAGAAATTATCTTGTAAGGTGATTTACCTGTATGTTTCTGTACAAATATTATTAATAATATTTGTACAGAAACATTGATATTATAAGGAATGACGGAGCGACTTAGAACACTGAAAGTATCATGATAAATGGAAATGTAATATTAAAAGAAATAAAAGAACCGAAAATAATCAATTTACTAGTTGCAAATGTTTCATGATGTATGTAGGAAATATTTTTTAAAATTTCATAAATGTAAACCAAAAAGAAATAAATCCATAAATTTTTATATAATTATGTTATAAAATATATAAAAATATCGCCTGTTTTTAAGAGTTCATTTTCTTGTTTTTACAAAACTAAATAATTTAAGAGTTATAAAAAGGTGTTTAATGAGAAAAAGGGGCAGAAAACAATGCTTTTTTGTTAAGTGGGTAATTTACATAGAATAAATAAAAATAATTTGAAGATAGTAATGTGATGTTTTGTAAACTTCTGTATAAATAATAAAAATATTATTTATACAGAAGTATTGGGAATGAATCATTTCTGATAAATAAAGAGGTTAATGAATTGGATGTTTTATCGTTATTTGAAACGAAAGAAAAAATCAGATGCATAAAAAATTTAATAGATAGGAGTGAAAAATGTATGGAGAAAACCAAAAAATTAATGATTGGTATTATTTCTGGTATAACTGCGATAGGATTGAGTGGTTGCGCAAAAAGTGTGCCTCCTAAACCAAAAGATGGTGAATGTAAGAATTGGAAATTTGATAAGGGTGATGGAGTGTATAAATGTGGAGACAATAATTCCGCGCACTATGGGCATTATTATTATGGTGGTATGTATTATCCGAACAAAAATTCTTTGTATGCCAATTCTTCATATAAAAGTTACAAGAATAGTTCATCGTTTAAAGGTGGAAATGGTTTTGGAAGTGGAAGTAAAGGATTTGGTGGCTGACTTGAATTTTAAACAAAAAATATAGGGGATGGGTTTATTTGTTAATTTTAGTTAACTTCGTATTGCATAACACTCATCTAATTAATATAATAAGATGAAGTTTTATTACAGGTGCAATTAAAGGAGAGTGCTCACGTTGAAAAGAAACAAATATACATGTACGGTTGTTCAATGTGAATGCTGTGAGAAATCCATTATATCTCCTATCAAAGAGCTTCCGGATAAATGTCCTTACTGCGAAGAATTAGGTATGTATAGTATTGTTTATTTGAGTTGCGAGGACCAGGAAATATTCACAGTGTATATTCAACAAGAAGGCTAACTGCGACGAAATTGTAGTTGGTTTTTTTGTTTTGGTAAAAGAATTTGGCGTAGTGTGTAAAAGCACCCCCACATCAATGATAAAACGTGAGGGTGTTTCAGTATTAGGAAGGTAGTTCTGTTACATATATAACATATACTTGTCTATCTTCATCTAATTCGGAACTGTCTCTGAGCATTTGCCCACGATTAGGTACATCAACAACATCTTTTAGGAGATAGCGTATTACTTCCCAATGTGAGTTCATATGCTTTACTGATAGAAGAGTCATGTCACCAAAAGCATTGTATAGACGAAATTCAATATTTAATCCTAATCCCGAATAATTCTTTTCATCGGAAAATGTAGTGACTTCTCCCATTTCTTCAAGGACAAGGATTTCTTCTTCACCATTCATTTCAGTTGACTTTAACTGATATTGTTTCCCGGATTTAACAAAATACTCACAGAGCTGCCTCGCATAAATCTCATCTTCGGAAATGCTGTCTTTTCTGTATTGATAGAACTCTTCGAACTCATTAAACATACGTTCAATGTAGTATGTTAAATTCATAATTAATTTCCCCTTTATTAATAAAATGACAAATGTATCATATCATCTTTAAAACTTCGAAAATGTTTTTCTGGAATTTTATTTTTAAACTTTTTCAATATGTTATAAATGACAGTAGGAAGAGCAGGTAAGATAACATAAGTAGTTTAAAAATAAAAGAAAGTAGGTACTTTCTAATGAACGCGCAGAAATCGAAAAGGGAAAACTTTTATGGAGAAATTCCGAATTACTGGGCTAATATGTACGGACAAGAATATAGTTTGTATGATGTATATCGAATTAGTGAAGAGGAAGAAGCAAAAATTAAAACAGCAGCAGAAAAGATTGCTCAAGTGTTTTTTAAAATTTGCGGGCTGTTAAGGAATGTCGACGATGAAACGTTAATGCAAATGGGTTTTCCAAGAGAAACTTTGAAATTTATAAAATTAAAGACAATAAGGGCAGAAAGTGTAATCTCTCGTTTGGACTTGGTAAAAGTTAAAGATGCCTATTGTGTAATGGAAATCAATAGCGATACGCCTACATTTATTAAAGAGTTGTTCCATATTAATGGTTTAGTTTGCGATGAATTCAACTTAGTAAATCCGAATGAAAAAGAAGAAGAACGTTTAGGGAAAGAAATTCGTGCAGCGATAGAAGAGGCTTATGCTAAGTTAGAAAAAAGAAATTTTCCTAATATTGTATTCACTTCGCACGATGAGAATGAAGAAGATAAATACACTGTAAAATATCTTCAAGAAATTGCGGGGGTGCCTTCGAAATATGTGCCTTTAGAAGAATTACGTATTATCGAGGGAGAGGGTCTTATTGACCCGGATGGAGATATTATAGATGTTTTATATAGACAAACGTTTCCTATTGAAAGTTTAATTTTAGATAAAGACCCAGATACAGGCTCAAAAGTAGGATTGCAGCTATTAGAACTAGTGCAAGAAAATAAATTGGCATTCATAAATCCTCCGAGTGCATTTCTGTTGCAAACTAAAGCGGTACAAGCTGTTATTTGGGGATTGCATGAAGAAAACAGTGATTTCTTTACAGAGGAAGAGCGCCAATGGATTCGTACACATTTTCTCCCTACATATTTAGAAGAAGAGACATTTCTTCTAAATAGGGTTCCGTACATAAAGAAGCCATGTTTCGGAAGAGAAGGAGATACTGTAGAGATTTACGATAATAAGGGTAGCAAGATAATGGAAGACCCTAATAAATCTTATACGGATTATTTAGCCGTGTATCAAAAATACGTTGAATTACCTAAAGCTTCTTTTCGAACAGAGAACGGAACTTTAGATGGTCACATTATGGTAGGTTGTTTTTTATTGAATGGGCAGCCAAGCGCATTTGGTTATCGAGTTGGAAATCGAATTACTGACAATCTAAGTTATTTTCTTCCTGTAGGAATAGAAAATATAGTCTGAGGTACAGGCACAAGAAAGATAGTTAAATAATATATGTAATCATAAGAAATTTTAAAATAAAAAGTTAGAGTTAATTTAAGATTCATAAGGGTGTAATTAGTTAAAACGAGGAAAATTCTCCTCGTTTTTTTATATAAAAAACATCCTTTGAAAAGGATGTTAATGTTAAGAAGGTATTATTGTTTGGCTAGAATGAATTTAAATCTAATGTGATAAAGGGATTCGAGTGAAAAATTATCCATTTTAGAATAAAACTGTTCAAATAGATTAATCATTTCTGAAGAACAAGCATAGTCAACAATGCTTTTAGTATGATTAAAGACCTTTTTATTGATATTAAATGTTTTAGATTGTGTCATACGTTTAACGGCTTCAATATTGTTGGTTTGTACTGCATGTATGATAGGGCTAAAGCCTAATGAATCTTCTGCATAAAAATTGATGTCATTGTTTATTAGTAAGTCAATCACATCAATTTTTATTCTGCGTTTAAAACAATTGTGTAAAGCATTTTGTTTTTTGTTATTTGTATGGTGTATATTAATGCCTTTTTCAATTAGATATTTACACATATTCAAATTCCCATTGAAGGCTGCATAATTCAAAGCATTATCTCCGTTGTTTCCTGCTTCATTAATGTTTTCATTTTTCTTTTCAATTAGATACTTCAACACTTCAAAGCAATTACAGAGGGTTGCTGCTACTATGGCAGGGGTCCCATCTTCATCGATATCTTTTAAGCAGTAATGTCCATTTTCAATAAGTTGAATAGCTACTGCTTCTTGCTGATGTGCTAATAAAAAAAATAAATCTTCTTTCATCGTTTAATCTCCCTTTTTTACTATTATTATATCAGGTTAATGTGAATTCAGAAATCTATTTTGGATTTAGAATTCAATAAAATTAAAATTGAATTCTAAATCTCATTAAAATATATAAGAATGTTTCAAAGGATAGTATGGAAGGCTTTTCCCATTAATATTTCATTTGTGATATCATAAGAAAAAAATAGAAAAGGAGAAAAATAAATGTTTATGAAACGAGGGAAACAGCTGGTTGAAGAACTAAAAAGCATAAATAAATTAGAACTTAAGAAACAAATAAAAGAACAAATTGGAGAAGAGAATAGAAAGAAAGAACAAGAAACAATAATTGAAAACCCATATAGACCTACAAAGAAAACAATAGAAAAGTTAAAAAGAGAACTAGAGGGAGTAGGGTATTTAATTACTGTTTTTTCTCCTTATAAAGTTTCAGGTGTTAATTCTGATAAAAAAGTATTTTCTACGCTGTTAGCTAAATTATTTGGATATAACACAACTATTAAGAGAATGGAAGAAGGCACAAAAAAAGACTTAATTGTTGCTGGTATTGAAGGTTTACAAAAAACATTCTATGTAAATAGACAAAGACTGCTGCTTCACGGAACAATGTTTGAAAATGACTTTCTTGAAAATAGACTGGAATATGTAATGAAAAATGGAGAGGAAGCAGAAGAGGTATCGGAGAGTGTGTATGATTTTCTGGAGCAGCAATTTATAGAAATAATGAAAGAAGCAATGTATATATACTTTGATGTAAAAGAAAGCAGAAAAAACAATTATAAATTAGGCTTAAGTTCCCATAGTGATGCGCTTTTGTTTCAATATAGAATAAGTTGTTTAACAGGAATCGATGACATGAATGATTATTTTGTTAATGAAATACACAGATACTTTGCAGGGAAAATATATCGTGCGATGTTTGATGAATTAAAAGAAGTTTATCCAAAGTGTAAGATAAGATTTCTTACATATCAACTTGTTAGAGAAAACGAAAAAAATGAATTATACGTACACGAATACGATTACGAAGGGTTCTTTAAAATATGCGAACATTTCGAGCAACTAAAAGAATTATTTGATGCAGAAGAGCTAGAGACCTTATTAAATGCGTGGTTGCTTATTTTAGATGCATATCAGAAAGCTATAGATTCAAAAGTAGAGAGTAAAATATTGAAGCATTCTGAAAGCTTGGCAGCTAACTTAGAAACAATTGAAGAAATTATGGCTGAATTAGAAAACAAAAAGGAGAATAAGTGATGACAAATAACAAACGAATTTTAAATATTCTTGAGGATGAAAAATATAAGGGACTTATAAATAGAGATGCGCATTTACTAAGAAATGAACGTGGTACAGAACAATCTTTATCAAAAGAGTTAAGGGATTTATATAGTACCTGTGTTCTTGAATATGAATTCATTGAACAACTTAGTCCCTTTAAAAAGAATTTTACGACTGAATTGACGGGAATGTCTAAAATGTTTAATCAGTTTTATTTAGAACAAGATTTTCATTACCTAACTAAGTCAGCAAAACAAGAATTATGTGAAGTAGGAATAGAAAGTATGATGAATAGTATTAGGGAAAGAAATAAAGCATTATTAACAAGAAGTATATTATTAGAGGATGATTATTTAGAAAATAGATTGCATCACCTAATTGAATATGGAGAAGAGGCAATTGAGTTTAAAAATAAAGATATGGATTATCTTCTAGAACAAATTGAAATACTTCTAAGAGAAATGAACAAACATTTCTTTAAGATAGAAGAAGAAAAGGCTTTAGATGGCTTAAATAAAGATGTATGCAGCGAATTGTTTATGGGGTATCTTATTAGATGCTCAGAGTATTTTCCTAATGTTGCAACTGGGCATGTGATTGATATTGGAGATTATTATTTAGAAAGAATCCATACTTTAACAGATAATGAAATAAAGGATTATAAGAAATTAAAAGTGTGTCCTATTTCTTATGGATTAAACAATAATATGATAACAAAATTCAAAATCCGTAAAATGGGTATTATTAGCGAAAACTTAGAGGGAATAAAATACATTGTTGAGGAACATAGTTTTAATGACATTATAGAGTCCTTTATTGCGACATCTGAGAAAATTTTAGAAGAAATAAATGCAGGTAAAAAGTTGTATGAAATCTTCTTAGGAGAGGCAGATTACGGAAATTATTTAATGAAAATACTAGAGACTCTTCCAAAACTAGAAAAAAATATATATAATGAGAAGCAGGCGAATTAATGCCTGCTTTTTTTACTTATTGTTATGATTCCTGCTTCACCAAGATTTACGTTTTCTGTTTCTCTATTTATGAATATAACTGGAGAGATAGATGTTTTTTTCTCTTTTGAAGTGGGGGATTCTGAATTTACTTGAGGAATATTATTGTTTTTAAAAAATATGCGAATAATACGCAAAGTTTTTTATTTGTTTTTAAACAGAGAATCAATTTGAGGTTTGAAAACAAAAAATGAAAAACAAAGGAGAATCATTATGAATACATTTGATGTAAAAGTAAAAATTAACGTATTAAACCAATTAAGATTACTCAGAAATAGCACATTTAAAGATAAGTTAACGTTTTTAGATGAAATCATTCAAAATGCACAAAGGGCGAAAGCGAAAAATGTATTTATTGAATATGAAAGCTACAATGATATTATGATTATAGAAAATGATGGGCAAATTCTAAAGAACCCTCAAGTTTTATTTAGCATGAGTGATAGTGGCTGGGATGATGATGTTAAAAATACAGAAAATCCATTTGGCGTAGGTTTTTTTAGCGTTATTACTGTTTCAGATTATGTTGAAATTTTCACAGGAAATCTTCGTGTTGTTTTTGACGTAGCAAAAATGCTAACAACAAACAATACTGATATTTTAGTTGAAGAAACAGAAAAGAATTATGATGGATTTAAATTAATTTTACATAATTTTAAAATAGAAGATACATACTATACTGATATTGAAGAACGAGTAACCTTATTAGGAAAATACATACACGAATTAGATATTTATTTTAACGGAAAGAAAAAAGAAAAGAAAAATTTAACGGAAGGCGATGGTTCGCCTTTTGAAATGAGTATAAATGAAGGAAAGCTTTTTAAAGGTTGGATGGCTTTTCAAAGTGGATGGTCCACGGAAGGATTAAATATCTTTTATAAAGGTAGATTGGTAACAAAATTTAATAGTCTTCCGTATTTAAAAGGCGACCTACATATTACAGATAAAGCGTTAAATTTAAAACAACCGGATAGAAAAGATATTATCCATGATAATAAATATTTTGATTTTGTAGATATGATAAAAATGTATGCAGAAATGCTGAGTGAAGAATCTTTGTTGAAAGGGAAACAAAAAGATGTGGATGAATACGCATCGGTACTGTCACGTTATAGCAACAAAGAAGAAATAAAAAAGAAGATGAAATTTACTGTCTTTAAAGGCAATAGTTCAAACGATATTACGTATTTACGTGGAATGGCTTTGACGATGAAAAATGTAGAAAAAGATGAAATTAAATCTTTGCGAGAATATGAAGTTTATCTTCGAGAGGAAGAATCTAAGGAAGAAGGTTCTTCTGAATTTAGAGTAGAAGAAAATGTGTCGCATGCAGCTCCAAGAGCAAAGGGAGTCATTCATCATGAAGCTACATCTTATAATGAAGAAAACAACCATTATAAAGAAGCTTATACCGAAAGACCAGAAATTAATGAAGAAGAAATGGAAGAAAGCGTTGGTGAAATGATTATCGAGGAAGAACAACCAACATTTTGGATGCGTTTTTCAGAATTAGAACGTTATGAGCAACACTTTAACATCATTAAACATTATGGATTAAAATTAATTATTGCCAGAAATAAATTAGAAGAAGAACTCCTTGGGATGATGATTGATTTAAATGTCCTTCATATTAAAGAATTGAAGGAAAACATAAAAATCGAAGCTACTATATCAAATCAAGCGTTAACAATTAAGGAAAAGAGAGCAGTTATGCTATTAGATATGGTTAGTCGAATGAACGGCTTTGAAGAAAATGTTTTTCTAGTGGGAGATTTAATGGTTTTAAAAACTACTACAATCGAAATTTTAAATCAAAAATATGAACAAATAGAAGAAGAAGTTGTAGCAATGTATAGCAAATCACAAAATAAAGTATTAGTAGACCGAACAATTATTGATAATAGTATGTTAGAAGAAAGTTTGGATACTGATATTACATTAGCAGATTATAAATTTGTTTTAGCTAATTTGCCGGTATTAATTCATCAACTTAAAATGCTGAATTGTAAAGATAAAAATAACTTATTAGAGAGAACTATTAAGGCTTTAGCGATAGCATAGTGCATATACAATCATATAGTAAACAAAAGCCTGGTCTTTATTCTATAAAGATTAGGCTTTTTCTGCTTATATGAATAAAGTAAAAAGGATGATGAATAAATAATTAAAATAAAGAAAATTAAGTAAGATAGAAAGTAGGTGCGTGGTATTGAAAGAAAGATTGATTACGGGGACAATAGCCGGCTCACTATTTATAATGTTATTGTATTTAGGGGGATATTCTTTTTACGTTTTTACATTACTTTTAGCTGCAATCGGGCTTTATGAAATTAATAAAATGGGAAATTTCATAGGGAAATATAATTTTCCTCTTTTCTCTGGAAATGTAATCAGTGTTGTTATGTTTTTAGTTAGTGCTGTACAAATAGATATTGATAAAACAGTATGGGTCCTTTTATATTCTTTTGCATTGATGTTGTATATATTGTTCACAAAGAATGAGTATTCGTTTGAAAAAGCAGGGTTTAGTGCTCTAGGATTTATTTATGTTGTATTCGGATTTATTGCATTTGCAGAAGAAAGAGCGGTACATGGTTTTTGGTATGTTTTATTTATTTTGTTATTGATTTGGTCAACGGATTCTGGCGCATATTTTGTGGGAAAAAACTTTGGGAAAAAGAAGTTGTTCAAATCGATTAGTCCCAATAAAACAATTGAAGGTTCAATAGGTGGAATAATAACAGCATTAACTGTAGGGGTTGTATTTTACTTATGTACGAATATATTCCAAAACATTTATGAAGTTATTATTATGACTCTCGTCGTTTCTATTTTTGGGCAAATTGGTGATTTGATAGAATCTGCTTTAAAAAGGAATTTCAATGTAAAAGATTCAGGGAGAATTCTTCCTGGTCATGGAGGAATATTAGATAGGTTCGATAGTACAATTTTTGTATTTTTAATACTTAGTATTTTGGAAAGGTTCTTTTCGTAAATCTTGTTGTTTTAAAAATAAAAAGGATTTATTATGATTTCGCCAAAATACATTTATAGCTTTAGCAGAGCTATTATCACTTCTTTTGAAGCGGTAGAACCCTTCCTGTTGCACACCAGGAGGGGTTTTTATTTGTAATAAGGTTGATTACTTTTAGAAAGAGAACTAGATTTAAAGGTCGGTTCTTTGTTGATATAACAAAAACACCATGAAAATTTATTCATGGTGTTTGTAGGAAGTTTATTGGTTAAAGCGTTCTTGTGCCAATTTCTGTATTGTCACATAATCTGTTTTTCCGCTTCCTAATAGTGGGATGTTTTCAAACACTTCGATTTCAGAAGGAATGAGAAGAGAAGAAAGCTTGTTAGATTTTATAAACTTTTTGAACGTTCTTTCTTGTGTGTTCAAGAAGCTTTCTTCAACAGGTTTGGTAGTGAATAAGATGATTTTTTCACCTTTTCTTTTATCTGGGATAGCAACAGCTGCAAAACTAGTGTGACCAAAACATTCCGCAGCTAGTTCCTCAACTAAGTTCAGAGATACCATTTCTCCACCGATTTTAGCAAAGCGTTTCAATCTAGATTTAATTGTAATAAAATTGTTTTCATCTATCTCTACTATATCGCCTGTGTCGTACCAGTCTGTTAAAGGTATGTATCCTTTTCCGTGGATAAGATATCCCTTCATTAAGTTTGGACCTTTTACTAACAGACTGCCTCCGTTTTCAATTCCCTCTATAGGTTTAATCTTGTGCTGCATACCCGGAACTATCTTTCCAACCGAGCCATTTTTATTAAACAAAGGTGTGTTTAAAGCTAATATCGGAGCTGCTTCAGTAACGCCGTATCCTTCTAAAATTCTGATGCCAAATTTACTCATCCAATTATCTCTAATCTCAGGCTTAAGTTTTTCTGCACCAGTAATAATGTATTTCACATCTTTAAATGTAAATGGATGCGCATATCTTTCATAATGAGTTAAGAAGGTCGGTGTACTAATAAATAAAGTTATGTCATCTTGATAGATAAATCTCGGAATTTCCTTACTATGTGTAGGTGATGGATAAAGATATACAGGAATCCCAGTAATCAATGGTAAAAACGTGCCGACAGACAAGCCAAATGAGTGAAACATAGGTAAAGCATTGAACATCTTATCTTTGGTTGTTATATCTAATGATGTTAATGCCTGCTGAACATTAGCATATATGTTGTCGTGTGTTAGTATAACGCCTTTTGGTTTACTCTCACTACCTGACGTGAAAAGAATAACTTCGTTTGATGAGAAGTTTGCCTTTTGTTGCCTGTAGTTGTTTGCTAGACCCATTAACTTATCTACACTGTTAATAGATTCTTTTACTTCTTCCAAATATATGATTTTATATTTAGTTTCTAAGATAGATAAGAGGTCTTGTAAGTTGGCTTTTTCTACAAAGGCAGATGAAGTGATAATTGTTTTTAATTCTGCTGTTTCGCAACAATCAACTAAGTTTTGTTCGCCCATTGTAAAATTTAGAATTGCTGGAGAAACACCTAACTTAAATAAAGAATATAGTGTTACAACATGAGCAATAGCGTTAGGTAATAAAACACCGATGCGTTTTTCCGTAATAAGCTTTTCTAATCGTTGGCTCATGACATTAATATTGAGAATAAGTTTATTATAAGAAAGGGAAGCGCCCGTATCTTTTACGATATATTCATTATCTTTGTATGTTTTTGCATCATTTAAAAGTTCATTATAAAGATTTATGTTTGTTTTGTTTAAACAAGAAAATTTCAATTCATTTAATTGATAATGTATAAAAGCCGCAATTTTTTCTTTTTCTTTTTCTCCAGAAGCTTTTTCGAATTGAGAAAGAGTAAAAGGAGTACCTACTTTTACAAATGGCTTGTTGGTTTGCACTATGTTTTCCACGAAACGAAATTTATTTGGATTTTTCCCCGCGCCATTAATAAAAACAGGATAGATGGTTGCTTGTGCTTTGAAAGCAATGAACGCCATTTCGGTAAAGATACGAAGCAGAGTACCTGCTTTCGATACCTTAAGTTCCGGGAATAAGAGAACCGGTTCTCCTGTTTCTATTAAACGTATAGTCTTCATTACAGCTTCTGCGTCTAACTGTTTAAATATCGTAACTTTTCGGTTTTTTAACTTTGATTCATTATGAATAAACTCCGAATTATCAAATGTAATAAATCGGACATTATCTGGTAATGTTGTATGTAAAGTAGCCAAGTCATCAATGGATACATGATTGGACATATAAATAACATTTTTATTTTCTACTATATTCAAAATGCTTTCCTCCCTTTGGATTCAGTAAAGTTATTCTTAATTTTATCATTTTTCCCTCTTAAAAAGGAGGGTAAATCGGAATATATTCATCAAATGTTATAAAAATAAATACCAAATAATGTAAAATTGAATTGTTGACAAATTCTGAAAACAATTTATCATATGTAAGAATTAAGAATGGAAAAAATGATGAAGGGTTGGTTTGATATGGCAAAAAATATTGTAGAAGAAAAGAGAGAACAGTACATAAAGGAGATAAAAGAAGTGTATGTGCACTTGGACCAAGCCGCGATAAGCTTTTTCTTGGCAGAGGTTCTTATTAAATTTTTTAATAGGGAGAAAGAATATCTGTCTAATGTGTTTGAAAAGAAGGCTATAAATGATGCGATAAAAATTCTTAATCATAAAATTACAGAAAGGAAATCTATGCTGTTCATTAAGGAAATAGACGGAATAGATAATCGAGAATTTAAAAGTTCGATTAAAAATGTATTAGAAATAATTAGTTATACTGCTGCTGCGCAACTTGGTATTCCAACTGATAATGTGGAGTTCTATAGAGATAGGGCAGATGCATTAAGAGTAGCAGATGAATTATTAACTATTATTTAATTATACATAGCAACATTGACATCGGTAATATATACATAAAAAAGATAATGATAAAAAACAGAAAGTTTAGACATAAAAACTCAGTATTTTTATAACTGAGTTTTTTTTGAATTTAATTCAGAAAAAAATAGGTTGATTTTGATACTTATGTTAATAAAAGCCCATTCCATATCTTTTAATATGGTAATGGGCTTTGTTTCTTAATGTCATTAATCTATGTATGGTAGTAAATTTAATAGGCATAAGAATTGTTGCTATTTTAAACTTAAGGTATGCATCGAAGTGCTTTTTAATCATTTACATTAATTCAGAGAATAATTTAGATAGTAAAGTATCTGATTCTTTTTTTAAATTCCAAATTTCTTCTTTGAAATCTTCACTTTCATTTTCAACTTTTTGATACATTCCAAGGACAATGGCTGAAATTGTTCCTAATTGATTAATAGCGTCGAATTTGTTTAGGTTTGGCGTTATTTTGCCCGATAAACCATCGTTAATGGCTTGTATCTGTTCATTGATTGAATCCTTTAAAATTTGAATATCGATTTGCATGTTAGTTCTCCTTTTTGTTTTGTAGTTCATTATTATGAATTTAAATTGTATGGAAAACAGAAATTACATTAAACATAATTCATAATCACAATAAAAATAATCCCGATAATAAATAAAAGGGGAGAATAATTTGGAATAAGCCTCATAATCTAATGTTTTTTAAATAGAATTATGATTTTACACAATCATCTCATGTTCGTCCTTTTTCGAGAATTCTGTATGGAATTTTTGTAGAGGGGATAAATAAAAATTTTGATTAGAATCAAAATAGAATACTAATAACTCATTCGTTGTTAAGTGTACCCCTTCGCCAATTACATAATATGAATTATTTTTATTATAATGAACAGATTCAAAAGATTCAATTTGTAAGGCTTGTTTCTGAATTTGTTTGGTGATAGAAGCATCTAATATAGTAGTTTCATAAAATTTATCTTTAGGTATCGCAACGAATTCATGTTTATGGTTTCGAGTTAAAACTAATAATTCATCTGTTATAGTATGAATTCCTTCATTTATGTATTGCACGAATTCACCAGTGTAAAAATTAACGTAGTCTACATATGTAATTGAAGGGGTTTTTGACATAGAAACACATCCTTAGAAAAAAATAGAGCATTATATATAAAATAAGCCAAGTAGGGGATAAACCCTGCTTTTTTCTGAATTATATGAGTTTTCATCAAGTGGAAGATGAGTAACGAAAATAAGAAAAGTATATTTTTAACAAAATATACCAAAACGATATACAATGGATAAAAATATTGAGGAGTTGTTTAAATGAAAGATTTTAATATTCAATGTATGTCTGAAGAACAAGAAGAAATGCTATTAAGATTTGCAATGGAAAATGGTATGAAAATTGAAGGAGCAAATGAGTATTATCAAAGAACAAAACTCAAAGAGAGGAGAAGTCAAATAGAAAGAGAGTTAAACATTATAGGTAGAGTTTATACACCAATTTGTAAAAAGGAAGTCCGCAGAGTGCCATATAAGATAACTTTAATAGTTGAACCTAAACGTTTTGTTATGCTTGTGCATGATAAAACAGGGTTTAAAATGGAACTACGTGAACATGGAGAAGTGGCTAGGCTAAAATCAGTATGGATGAATGTAATGAAAAACTTTGTAAAGGAATTAAGAAGAGATGGAATACATGAGCTAATTCTCACATTTATAATTGGTCCAAAAAATGAAAGTAAAAAACATCTTGAAAACGCATCCTAATTATGGGATGTGTTTTTTTAAATGTTCAAGCTGGATTTTTATCACAGTTGTTTGGTAGAATAAACTAAAACTGCTGGAGGGGTGACATCATGTGGAATTATGAAGAAATTATTCCAATAGGTTCTAAGTTTACCATGTTTGATGGTGAATCATTAAAAAATGTAGAAAGTGCATCGTTATTTGAAGCTTTACCTAATAATCTAGGATATGTTCAAGCATTATTTTTATTTGATATGGATAATAATGAAATAGAGTTTTTAAATAAAGGAAATATTTCTTTTAGATATATAAAAGGGGAAGCAGGATTTGTATTAGCTTTAATTCATTTTGAAGGAACAGATTTATTTATTGAGATAGAATTTGACCCAACAACATATAAAGATGATAGAGCTATGCAGCTTATTCAAAGTAATAATAGTATATGTTTTGTCGGAATTGAAAGTACCGACCTACAAGTTAAAGTAAATAGAAATATTGTAATTCCGCTTAAATTGGCGAATATTTGGTCTTCAACATGGGCAACAGCTCTTAATATAAAAGATTTTTCAAGAAAATATAAGAATTGGATTGAAACTTTACAAAATGATTATGATAGCCAGGAACTTTGGTCAATCGCGAAACCAGTTGGAATTATAAAAAATTAACTACTGGGAGGAGATGGAGTGCTAGAAAAGGGTGATATTTGTTACTGGGGAAATAAGAAATATATTTTAATATGGGATTATGGAGATGGGAGTTGTGAGATAAAAGAATATGATGGAATGAATATAAATTTAGTGAAAAAAGAAGAACTAAAAATAGAATTACATACACAAGAATAGTAGCTGCCTTTATAAAGGCAGCTTATTTTATATGAATACAGAAAAATAAAAAGTGCTTAAAATATTGTTTTTTTTCGAAAATCAAGTATAGTTGGTTTGTTTTAAAAGTAGGGGTGATACAATGGACGTTAAATATATTAATGCTGTGTGTAGAGCAACAGAAGGTATTTTCCAAAACTACTTTGGCTTAACTTCGAAACCATTAGCTCCGTATGCGGGGAAATTTGCAGTTGATTCTAGACAAGTTTCTGTGATATTAGGTGTACACGGACAACTGAAAGGTCAAATTATTTGTTCTTTTGAGTTAGACACTGCTAAAAAAATCGTAGGATTAATGATGGGTGGCATTGAAGTTGAAGAAATCGATGATATGGGTTGGAGTGCTATTCAAGAATTCGGAAACTGGATTGCAGGAACATCTGCAACTGAAATTTCAACAGAAGGTGTGATTGTAGATGTTACACCACCGGTTGTTAATGAAGGGAATTCAATTTTCCGTTCACACAACATATTCATTTCTGTTCCAATGCAAAGTGAAATTGGAGTTATAGAGGTTCATATTTCTTTGAAAAAAGACTAGTATAAGATGTCTAATCGATGTATGGTTAGACATTTTTGTAATTGCATACAAAAAACAGAAATACTTAATTAAAAGTATTCCTGTTATTCTTTTTATCTTATGCTTTTTAATGTGCTGCTTCCGCGATTTTTGTATCTTGTAAAGATTTAATAACCTCGTCTTTGTTCATACCTTCCTTGAATGCATTTGCGCTTTCTGGAGAAGTTTTGATTTTTAAATTATATTTTCCGTGAGTTTCGTCAAACCAAAAAGCTGCTTTGATATTTGGATATTTTGATGGGATTTTATTGAATACATCTAATATCCATTGTGCTTTGTCTCCGCCATATTCAACAGAACCGAATTCTCCGATTATTAATGGTTTGGCAAAGAAAGAACGAGAATAGTTCCAATATAAATCTTCATATAAATCTTCGATTGATTGGAAGTCATTCCATTTTGTTTTTCCGAAATTATATGATGTCATTCCAACAAAATCTACATAATTATCTCCTGGATAATAAACAGCTCCTTCGTTCCATTCGAAATATGGAGCAGAAAAATTATTAGGATTCCAAACAAAGTATGCATTTTCAACTTCGTTTTTACGGAAAATATCAGTGATATGCTTAAAGGAAAGCTTATATAAATCAGGGTCATTGTATATGTTTTTATGAGACCAAGCGGACCATTTACCATTCATCTCGTTTCCTAAACGTAAGAATACAGGGGCTTCGGTTTTCTTAATCCCATTTACCCAACTAAGGAAATTTGAATCAAATTCACCATTTAATATTTCCATAGTAACGTTTTGTTGTTCGTCGCTATTCGCTTTTTCAAATAAGAAAGTGACCATAGGTAAACGATTTTCTGCTACTAATTGTTCCACATAGATATCGTAGTCTGAGTTAACCGGCTTATAAAACATCTGAGCACCTATGTGATTTTGTGAAAATGATTCTAATTCTTTAATTTCAAGCGGTTTTGGCATATAAACTCCCATCATAAAATGATTTTTAGGGATATTCAATGTCTTGTTTTTATGCTGTAACATCACATCTGGATTTTTGTTAAAGGCTTTTACTTTTTCGTTTAAATTCATGTCTATAGGTGTAGTCGTTTTAAAATCACTTACTAGTTCTTTCATTTGTTTGTTCGTTTGTTTAAGTAGCTCTTGTTTTGTTTTTACTTGGAATGTATAAACAAGTTTACCTTCAGTAATAAAATAATAACTATAATAATTTAAGTCATTTTTAATTCCTTTGATAAGAGGTCGGTTATAATCTATCTTTCTGATAGAATACCCATTTTGGGACCATTCTGTATCGGAAGTGATGTAAGGTTTTAATGTCTTTATAGTGGAAGAAATAAAACCATCCGAAGAGGTCCAAGCCTTTTTAACATCTTGTACAAAAATATCCACCCTAAAATCTTTTGTGAAGAACCTAGTGTAGGAAGATGCTTGATGGTTATCAACTACCCAATTTGATGGATACGAAAATTGATATCCAAAGAAATGATTCTCGTATTTGTTCTTTTCTTTATTTGGTTTGGTAATGGAATCAATGTTATCTGGATTTAAAGTTTTGCTATTAGCTTCGTTTAGCCACAATACATAATTATCTCCATATAAATCAGCTTTGTGTTTTTCTTCGTTATAAGCCTGAAGCATTTTAGAGATTTTTATCTGTTCTGTGGGTTTGTGTTTGCTATTTTCTGATTGAGGCGTCATAAAATAGATAAGCCCCCCAAATAGACCTAAAAATACAATAATAAGAATAAAATTTTTCACATATCTTCCTCCATAATTAAAAAGGTATTGTTTTGTATTTCGCATGTATATTTTTCAGTTTTCAATTTTTAACCTTGCTTTTTCATAAATCTATATTATTACATAAGTGGAGAATTTCTTTTTTTATAAAAAATTAAGTTATAATTATTTAGGTTTTTGAGGAGCTAGGAGGTGTTGAAGTGAGAATATTATTTGACTTTGACGGCACTTTGTTTGATAGTTATCCAAATATAGTTGAAAACATATACCAGGAGATAGCTGATGAAAGAAAACATATCATACCTAAAGAGGAGGTATATCGATTAGTAAAAGTAAATGCGAAGTTTGCGATGGATATGTTGGAATTTAATGAAGAACAACGAAAAAGAGTATATAGTAAACAGTATGATGTGATTCCTGAACTGAATAAGCCGTTCCCCCATATTGAAAAGGTTTTACAGTATGCAAGTAAGAATGTTATCATGACACACAAATCTGGGGATGCGGTGAGGGAGATACTTGAATTTTATAATATGTCCCATTACTTTGAGGAAATAGTTTCAAAAGATTCCGGATTCCCTAAGAAACCAAATCCAGAATCCTATAAGTATTTACATGAAAAATATCATATAGACTTAGTAATCGGTGATAGGCAATTAGATTTGATTCCAGGAAAGGAATTAGATATTGTAACTTGTTCATACCAGAACCATTTGCCAGCAGCAGATTATTACATTGATGATTATTCTAATTTCCCATTGGTTGTACTGGGGATGAAATATGATGTGAAAAGCCATTCAAAGAAGAAGCCGGAATTAAATGAAAGTTGGTTAAAACAGTATTTTAATGTTGATAGTCAAGAGTATAGAGATATCTTAAAAACTGCGGAAACAACCCAACAAACAGAGATAGCTTTTTTGCACAAGTTAGGATTATCCCCTAAAGTGAAAAGAACAGGGTACTACCCTTTAGATGGAGCTCTGTTTGCTTTAGAACATGGATTCAAAGCTTCTTTGGTAAAAACAATTCTATTGCATAACCGAAATAGGGAGGAAATAGATAGTAATAAAGAGGTAAAAGAAATCATAGATTTATTCGAATCATTCTTAACTCCTTATGTGGAAGAAAAAATTAAGAATTTTAATTGTGATTTCTAAAAAACTTCGCTTTTCTAATATTTGCGAAGTATGTTTATGATAAAATCTGATAAGCAATACCTTTAATGGTATTGCTTTGTTTTTGATTGCTCAATACAGAAAACGAAGGAAAAAATGAAATAAATACAAAATCATAAATAATGAGATATAGAAAGGTAGCGATTATGATGGGGAAAAGAGAAAAGTTTGCAAATATCGCAAAAGAAACGCTTGAAATTGTAAAGAATGGCTTGTATGTAAATGATATGAAAGAGGAAGTAGTTATCGAAGATACGATAAAACGTTCTGTTGCAAATACAATTTTATATACACCTAAAGATACTGATGCGTTATTGACTCAAATAAATACAGACGGAACTAACGAAACTATAATCGAAGTAACAAATGATTCTACCTTAAATGTTGCGAAGAGATTAAGAAGAGAAGGTTTTGATAAAGTTTTAGCATTAAACTTTGCTTCAGCTAGGAATCCAGGCGGCGGTTTTTTAAATGGAAGTTCAGCACAAGAAGAAAGCTTGGCTCGTTCCTCAGCACTTTATGAAACACTCATATCCAAAAGAGAAATGTACGAATATAATCGTAAATTGAAAACGTGCTTGTATTCAGATTACATGATTTATTCACCGAATGTTCCAGTGTTCCGAAATGATGAAGGGAACTTATTGGATGAGCCATATATTGTTTCTTTTGTAACATCTCCAGCAGTAAATGCGGGTATTGTGAGAAGCAAAGAAAGTATGGTGGCACAAAATCAAATTCATCAAGTCATGAAAAAACGAATTGAAAAAATACTTTCTTTAGGAATTCATCATGGTTATGAAACTATTGTATTGGGTGCATTTGGATGTGGTGTGTTTAAAAATAACCCAAAAGATGTAGCCGGTTATTTTAAAGAAGCGATACATAATAATCCGAAGTTACAAAATCAATATAAAAAGATTGTTTTTGCAGTATTAGATTTCTCAGAACAAAAACAAATCCATAATACTTTTAATAATGTTTTAATGAAATGATTGTAAATAAAAAGGAACCATTAACCTGTGAAACTAAGGGAGATATATGGTTTCTTTTTTTATATATTTATATCCATGTTAGAATATGTAAAAAAGGAGAAAAAATTATGAAATTACATATTGATAAAATCCATACGGTAGTTGTACAACAATGGGGGAACGAAGCTGAAATAACGTTTATGTTGAAGCAGTATGTGGGAGTGAGATTCGAGATTAAGGTTAGAGACGGCAAGGCATATAGTTATGGGTGGGAAGCTTGTAAAAAAATAGTTGATGGAATAGAGTGTAATGTAACACCTAGACAAAAAACGTTTTGCGGTAAATATATAGAAAAAAATTCCGAAGCTTTATTCCAATACTTCAAAAATGAATGTCTAGAAACAAAAATGCCTTTGCTTTTAACAGGAGCTTAAATTTATAAAAATAGATGAAAGTATTGAAATAGAAAACAATATAATTAAAAGTGCCGGAAATATATCCGACACTTTTTTCGTTTTAATTTTTAGTTTGATTAATGAACATATACTATGATTCCGTCTTTTTCATATACATCTTTAATTGCGTAATCTCCGTATGCTTTCTCCTGAAATCCATTTTCTAATAAAAATGAACCTACGTTTTCTTTAGGGTAATTAAAAGTAAATTGTTGATTTAATGTTTTTAATACTTCTTTTTGAGTATCGTCATCCCAATCACATTTACCATCGAGCTCGTATTCGGCTATTACAAGACAAGCTAAGCGCTGGTCGCAAAAGTCGCAACATTCTGCTAATGGATTACCATCTTGAATGATAAATCGACCTTTCATTTTTGTATCTGCTGGATTATCAAAAGAAAAAAATATTGCTGAAAATCCTGTAGAATGAGGTTCATTTATTAATATTTCGTAGTCTCCAAAACGGTTTTTATTATTAGCAATAAACTTTTTGAAATCATTTAATTTTGTTTGGATTTGTTCTTCTGATAAATAGTCTTTAGAGTCAACGGGTTTTAATTCGATGTTAAAATTTGATAACAAATCATCGATTGTTGTAGGTAGGTATTGTTTCATGAGTGCACCTCTTTCTAGTTTTCGCTTCATTGTATCATATATAAGGATTTGTTCATAAAATTTTACACATGAGTAACTATGTAATTTTTACGAAATGCTGGATAATCACTAAAAACAATAGGTGGTAATTTCAGGAATCTTAAATTTAGTATATGAAAATATAGATAATTAGTGATAAAATAGGGAAGTTGTGTATCGTATGTGAAAGATGCATTTTTAAAATGAAATCGTTTCTTTTCAAATTTATTTAAAATAGCGGCAGTTCTTGTTAGAAGACCATTATTTTCTTAGTATTTATTAATTTTTTCTAAGTTAGAATTTATACCTGTTCTTTTTTTATTTTCTTTTTTATGAACTCACATTTGATTATACGTAATTTTTACGGTATTATTGATATATAGATGCATACATATAAACAAGAAGGAACAAAATACATTATTTTACGGACTCTTTATCTCCAAAAGAAGAAAAAGAGGATGTTAGTTATTAGAAGATAAATGTAAGGGAGAGTGTTTGTTTGTATTTAATTAATGTTTGTAAGGACTATTTTTCAAAGCCAATAGAAACTATTGGTCCGGTTGTAGAGATTGAAGAGGTTATTAGTATTGTCAAAGGGCTTTATCAAAAACATAAACAAAAAGATTTTACAGGAAGTATAGAAATTCAAAGTGATGAAAGCGAAATTGAATTTCTATATGTTGATGATGTATCTATAGAAGAGGTAGATAAGGTATTAAAACATGTTAAGATGAAGCTTCAATTAAAGAAATGGGAAAAAGCTGAAGATTATCCTGTGATTGATATAGAAAAGAGAAAATCTGCGTATTCGGAATTCCCTTGCTACATTTGGGCACCAAATAAAACATATGAAGAACACGTTGATATAAAGAACATATTTGGTGATAATTGGGCGTTTGATAAAAAAGAAGATAGAGGGAATTATCCTCGAATTACCAAATTATTTTCTATTTTAAAGGGCTTTCTTGAGATAGATGGACCGAATAAAGTACCTCCTGCTCCACTGATAAAAATCAAAGAAATGTATTTTTTAAGTGAAGGAAATCATCGTCTATATATGTCGAAGTTATTAAAGAAAAAAACACTTTATGCAGAAGTTTGTGAATATGATTATGATTCATTCCTTTTACATGCTAATTTAATTACAGTTGGTGAAAGTTATCGTATTGTATACAATAATTCAGTTCACATGGTAACTGAAGAAGAAGCTGCTACATTTAAAAAATTAAAAGAGAATAACTAAATTCAGAAGTTCCAAGAAGATTTAACCATTATTATGTGTTTTTAAATCTTGATGGAGCTTTTTATTTTGCTCATTTTTTCATTACCATACACCTATTTGTGAATGGTAATGGGGTATAAATTGTTTTAAAAATAGAGTCTGTGTAAAAATGAATATTTTCTTATCGGTATAAATATTTTTCTGGATTGATAAATATATTAAGGGAAATTATAATAGATTGATAGGAACAGTTTCAAAATGATAATAACAGGTAAGAAGTCATTTTTTATTTATTTATTTATTGTGTATTATATTTATTAAAAACGATTGGAACAAATGGCTATTATGAAACACAGGTGGAATTCAATATAAATCCAAAAAGAAATAATAGAGAGGGCGAAGTAAAATGAGAGACCCATTGGGCGCTTTTATGAGTAAGATATTGAGACATGAACCAGAGAAGCATGGCATTACAGTGGATGAATACGGGTATTGCAAAATTAAGGATTTAACTATAGCTATAAGTAAACAAAAGCGTTGGTCATTTGTAACTGAACAGGATATTGTAGAAATTGTACATGCTTCTGATAAAAAACGCTATGAAATAGAAGGAGATAAAGTTCGTGCAAGATACGGACATAGTTATCATGTTTTGCATCCTGGAATTAATCGTGAGCTGCCAGAGTTTTTATTTCATGGAACAAATGAGCATGCTTTGAAGAAAATTATGGATGAAAAAGAGGGATTAAGACCCATGAACCGTCAGGATGTGCATTTATCAGAGACGCGGGCTTTTGCAGACCTGGCAGCTAAAAGGAGAAAAAATCCTAAAATGGTGAAAGTGAATACAATTATGGCAAGGGAATTAGGAACAAAATTCACATATGCAGGACATGAAGTGTGGTTAAGCACAAAAATTCCTTGTATATGCTTAGAAGAAATACCGTTTTGAAAAATAAAAAGTGAAAAGCAAGGCGACAAATGGTCTTGCTTTTTCTATTGAGAAAAATATTTGGAAAAGAGAGGTTGTTTACCGTTCAAAAGCAATCATGTATAATTTAATTAAGATGTTATGAAATTATGTATTAAGGGAGCGAATCAGAATGTCATTAGCTTTACTTCATCCGGAAATGAGTTATGAAAGATTTCTAGATGAGTGGATAAAAGAGAAACGAAAAGAAGTAGTGAAATCTACGCTCGCAAGATATGAAAATCGTATAGATGTACATATAAAGAACCAAATAGGGGACTTTGCTATAGAAGAAATCGATAAAGACGTTTTACAGGACTTTGTTGATGAAATGGAAAAGAAAATTCCGAATCAAACTAGCACTATTAAAGATGTTTTTATCGTTATTCGTAGTTCTTTAGAACGGGCGAAGGAAGTAGGAATCATTCCTGAAAATCCGGCAGAAGAGGTATCGGTTCCTAAAGAGAAAAAACAAAGTGAAATGGTGCTTTGGAATAAAAAACAAATAAAAACATACTTGGACGCTTTATATGAGCATCCCAGTTACCTTGCTATGTATCTAGTGCTAAAAGAAGGTTTACAACAAGGAGAAGCTCTAGGACTACAATGGGAAAACGTTAGTTTTCATTACAAACTAGCAAAAATAGTTAAGATATTATCTCATGATGGAAAAGAACTCATGGATAAGACGGAGGACCATAAGAGAAGTTCTAAGGTTAGAAAAATGAAGTTTAGCAGTGAAACGATGGCTGAATTGAAAAAAAGATTGAAGGCTCAGGAAGAATCAAAAATTGATAATCCACTAGATTTAGTTGTTATGACATCTAACGGAACGCCAATTGCACCTAAAAACTTACTTAGGGTTCATTATCGTTACTGTGAACAATTAGGGTTGCCTCGTACATCTTTTGTAGAACTTAGACATAGTTATGCCTTGGCGTCTATTAAAAGGGGGATGAACCCACTTAAGCTAACAGAGAAACTTGGTTTCAATGATATGAGGTACCTGAAAACTTATGAGAATTACCTCACTGCAAAAGAAAAAGAAAAAATTAATGAACTCTCAAGGAGCAACTATGGGAGAAGTATATTTGTTGAGAATGCCTAAGAAAAATTCTTAGGCATTTTTGATTATCATTTCAAGTGATTAGACCCTTTCCTCAAACACGGAATGTTAGGTGGGGGAAGGTGTCAAAAGAAGATGATAACATAACAAAGAAGCTCTTTAAAAATAAGAGCTTCTTATTTATTTCTCATACATTTTTATGATATTTATTGTAAAGGTATTGGTCTTCTTTTATTTTTTGCTCAGTCATACTTTCGATTTCTTTGATTGTATGTGTAGAGTAATCGATAATTGTTAACTCGTCAGCTAAATTTTGATTCTCTATTTTAATTTGTATTTTTTCTAATACGTTTGTTATTTCTTTTTGTATGGCTTTGGCTTCATTTAAATATCCTGGGAAAATTGCTCCGTTGAAATAGGAAGACCAGTTATTGTCTTCGAAGATTGATATGTCTGTAAAAACAAAGATTTTTTCATCATCAGGAAATATTTTTCCGATTCCTAGTTCTGCACATAAATAGCGTCTGTCATTTAAAATGAAATGTAACCTTTTGCAACTCATGGTTAGTTTCGAGTATTCATGTGTTTCTAAACCTTGGAATAATGTTTCTACATTTTTAAATTCTCCAGCGTTAAATTCTTCTAATATCGATTTGTATTGCGTAACGTTCATTTTTGTTTTCTCCTTGAATGATATAAGTCATATTTTAATTGAAAGAACCCCTGCTTAATTTCATTTAAAGTAGGGGCTCTTTCAATAAAATACTATTACTTTTCATTAATTAGTTTTTCTGCAATTTGTACTGCATTTAAAGCAGCACCTTTTAATAAATTATCTGATACTACCCACATATTCAAACCATTTGGATGATATAGGTCTTTTCTAATTCTACCAACAAATGTGTCACCTTGACCGGCAGCATGAATAGGTAATGGATATTCTAGTTTTTCTAGATTGTCTACAACTTTTACGCCTTCTGAATTTGAAAGGATTTCGCGTACATCAGAAAGTTCAAATGGTTTTTCTGTCTCAATGTATACAGATTCTGAATGTCCATGTAATACAGGTACTCGTACACAAGTAGCAGTTACTTCGATAGAGTTATCTCCAAAGATTTTTTGTGTTTCATTAATCATTTTCATTTCTTCTTTTGTGAATCCATTCTCTTCAAATACATCGATTTGAGGTAATACATTGAATGCGATTTGATGAGGATATACTTTTGCTTCAACAGGGAAACCAGATAAAATTTCTTCTGTTTGGTGAGTTAATTCTTCGATTGCTTTGTATCCAGTACCAGAAACAGCTTGGTATGTAGAAACAATGATGCGTTTAATTTTGTATGTATCATGAATTGATTTTAATGCTACTAACATTTGGATTGTAGAGCAGTTAGGGTTCGCAATAATTCCTTTATGTTTTTGAATATCTTGTGGATTAACTTCTGGTACCACTAATGGAACATCAGGATGCATGCGGAAGAAACTTGTATTGTCGATTGCAACAGCACCGCGTTTTGCAGCCTCTGGAGCTAACTTTTCGGATACGCTGCCTCCAGCAGAGAATAATGCAATATCTACGCCCTCGAATGATTCTGGAGTAGCTTCTTCAATTACATATGACTTTCCTTTAAATTCTACAGTGTTTCCAGCAGAACGTTTTGATGCTAAAACTTTTAATGTATTGATTGGGAAGTTTCGTTTTTCTAAGGTTTCTAACATTTTAGTTCCAACGGCTCCTGTTGCTCCAACAACTGCTACATTATATGTTTTTTTCATAAGTGACACTCCTAATGATTGATGTTTGAGTTATTACATAAGGTGAATAACTCGCAAAAACATTGTATCAATTTCAAAAAAGTTTTTCTTAAAAAATCAGAAAAAATTTTAAATTTTTGTTAATATTATTTTTCTTCGTGTATGAAACCTTACAAAGAGTAAGAACAAGAGAGTGAAGTGAGAAAAAATAAAACATAAAAAATTAACAAAAATGGAAATGAACCGTTAAATATACAAGGGAAAGTATATATTTTGTTGAAAACCATTTAAGTCAAAAGGAGGCTTTTTTATGGAAGAGAACCAATTTGTTTCAAAACCAAAGAAGAAAAGAACCCTATTGCGTGTGTTAGCGATAGTAATAGGTCTATTGCTTGTTCTAGGTCTCTCGTTGGGATTTTATGTGTTTAAATGTTTACAACCATACACGAATGTAAAAAAAGAAATCGTGGTAGACATCCCAATGAACTCATCTCTGAAAACCATTTCAGAAGTTTTAGAAAAAGATGGGGTAATTCGGAATTCTAAAGTATTTTATTACTATGCGAGATACCATAAGGAAACGGACCTAAGAGCCGGAAAATATCAACTAAGTTCAGATATGGAATTAGATGAAATCATCAGTAAGATAAAAGAAGGTAAGACTATGGAAGATAAATCAAAGTTTACGATTCCAGAAGGATATACCGCTAGACAAATAGCAGATTTATTAGAGAAAAAAGGATTAACTACAAAAAAAGAATTTATGAAAGCTGTGAACTATGGAAAATATCCGGAAATTTGGTATTTAAAACATGTACCAAATAAACCGCTTGTTAAATATAAGTTAGAAGGATTTTTATTCCCAAAAACATATACAGTGAAAGAAGGAGCGACTGCTGAAGAGATTGTGAAGGTTATGCTAGAGCAAACAGCAGAGGAATTCCCTAAAGAATGGATTAACGAATTAGCGAAAAATCACATTTCATTTTATGATGCTATGATAGTTGCATCTATTGTAGAAAGAGAAGCTGCGTCTGATAATGAAAGAAGCAGAATTGCAGGAGTTTATTATAATAGACTTAAAAAAGGAATGAAGCTTCAAGCAGATGCAACGATTCAGTATGTGATGGATAAACAAAAGTCTCGTTTATTATATAAAGATTTAAAACTAAACACACAATATAATACATACATGTATAAAGGTCTTCCACCAGGACCTATTGCGAATTCAGGTATTGCTTCTATCAAAGCAGCAGTATTCCCTGAAAAACATGACTACTTATATTATGTGACGAAAAAAGATGGTTCTGGTGAACATTATTTTTCAAAAACATACGAACTACATGAACACAATATAAGATTAAGTAAACAGAATCCAAAATAGAAACAAAGGCTTCGAAAAGAAGCCTTTGTTTTTTATTGTTTTAAAAAATATGGAAATCAAATTCAGAATTCGACGTAGGTAAACGAAAGAATTTTAAAAAATAATAATTGGATAATACAAGAAGGGTGGAAGTAAAATGAAAGTACATGATATAACAACACCGATTTTCAAAGGTATGACTGTTTATAAAAACAAAGAAGAGAAACAACCAACATTAAACCGTGTTACAAATGGATACGTAACAGAAACTCGTATTGATATGGACTTACATACTGGAACACATATTGATGCACCACTTCATATGGAGAACAATGGTTCTACATTTGAATCTATTTCTTTAGAAAGTTTAGTAGGAACAGCTAAAGTGTTGGATTTAACAAGTGTGGAGGATGGCATTTCAAAAACGGATTTAGAAAAATTCGACCTGCAAAAAGGAGATTTTGTACTGTTTAAAACAAAAAATTCTTTTACGGAAGAATTTGATTTTAATTTTATTTTCTTAGCAAAAGACGGTGCTGAATATTTAGCAGAAAACGGAGTTAGAGGTGTGGGTATTGATGCGTTAGGGGTAGAACGTAGTCAAGAAGGACACCCAACACATAAAACATTGTTCGCTAATGACGTTATCGTTATAGAGGGGCTACGATTAAAAGAAGTACAGCAAGGTGAATACTTCATGGTAGCGGCACCAATTAAGTTAGTAGGGACAGATGCAGCTCCAGCAAGAGTATTGCTGTTTGAAGGAATGAACAAGTAAAAAATGAGGGGATTCCCCTCATTTTTTTTATTTGTCAGTTGGGTGAAGGAATGGAACGACTTCGTTATCTATTTCATAACAACAACCGTCTTCGCAAGGACATTCTCCCTCTCTGCAACTACGATGGCATTTGCTTTTATGTAAAGCTACCGCAGCAATAGCCGCTGCACCTGCTAATGATAAAGCTACCAATAAACCTTTTTTCACAATATCACCTCCGTCCGCATGCTTTATAAACTATTAGGTAGAAAATGCAACTTTTTGGTCCATTTTTTTAGAAATGACATAAAGTGAATTCTATATAGGGTAGGGATAATTAAGATATGAACAACTATTATTTCATGTAAAACTATCTTTCAGGACTTAGATAAACAAGAAAAATGAAAGAAGTTACTTCAATATGTCTAATTATAAAAAGGATGTTATTTGTAAAAATATTATTTTTACAGGAACTAATTATAATAGGTTTTAGGGAGGTTATTGGAATTGAATAAACCAGTTGTTTTAGGTGTTTCTACTGCAAAGGGTGGAAGTTCTAAAAGTTTTACAGCTATTGTATTAGCTCATTTATTATCAACTTCTTCTGAAAAAGGCTTAAAGAGGGAAGCGAAAAAAGTATTGTTCGTGGATATGGATTTTCAAGGTGATGCAACCGAAAACCTAACAAAAATGGACCAAGATGAATTTGAAGGTCGTTCTGTATTTGAAGCGATTCAAGGAAAAGATGTAAATGAATGCATACATAAAGTAAATGAAAATTTATCGATATTGCCAGCTACTAGTGATTTGGCATTATTAGATAAGTATATATATGAAAAAAATATTAGGCATTCGAGTTTATTGTTAAAAGAAGCTATACATAAGGTAGAAGGTGACTATGATTATATCATCATAGATACAAGTCCATCATTGTCTAAAGGAGTAATTTTATCTTTAGCAGCAACAGAGAAATTAATTATTCCGATGCAAACACAAAAATTTGGATATAGAGCGGTAAGTAAATTTTCAAATACAGTGTTAGAAGTAAATCAAAGTATTAATTCAGACCTTGAGTTATTAGGTATTTTACCTGTTATGGTGGAAACTCAAAAAGGTAGAATGGACATGGAAGTGCTAGAACAAGCGAAAGAGGATTACGGTGATTATATGTTTAGTACAATTATCCGTAGACGCAGTACCTTGAATCGATTAATTAACCATGAGGGTTTTTCAGATAAATATGCAAAGCAACGTGAGTCATTGCAAGATTATTATTCTTTGTATCAAGAGGTGATAGAGCGTGTCCAAAGGGCTTAATAATTTTCAAAAGTTACAGGCATTAAAGAAGGGAGAAACGTCCGCATCTGGTCTTATTGAGGAAAAGCCAAGACCAAAGAAAATGACGTTTGATATAGATAGGGAATTACATGATGTTTTAAAACAATATAATAAGAATACAGGTGTTACATTAGGATTTATGTTGAATGAAGCAGTAAAAGATTATTGTCAGAAAAAAGGCTTAATGGAGTAATATGCAAAAATTAATGTGTCGAAAAGGGTGATTGTTACTTATTTGGCACATTTTATTATTGGAAAATTGGATTTTAGTAAAATTTATTTCTTGAATTTATAAAAAAAATGTCATATTCGGTTTTTTTAAAACTAAATCTATTATAATGATTAGGAAAAAGTCATAGTGAAGAGGTTATGAAAATGGATAAAGTATATAATGATTTATTGAATATATTAGATAGTAATAAAGTTAAAAAAGATGAGCCGTTAAAACGTTACACTTTCACTAAAACAGGTGGAAATGCGGATTATTTTGTTTTACCTACTACGTATAAAGAAGTACAAGACGTAATAAAATATGCAAATCAAAATAATATAGTTTTCACTATTCTAGGTAATGGTTCAAACTTAATTGTTAAAGATGGCGGCATTAGAGGGATTGTTCTGAATTTAACTAAATTAACGGATATTTCTCTGAAAAACAATAAGATAATTGTTCAAAGTGGAGCGACTATTATTGATACTTCTAGGTTTGCATTAGAAAACCATCTAACTGGATTGGAATTTGCTTGTGGTATTCCAGGAACAGTTGGAGGAGCAGTATACATGAATGCAGGAGCATATGGTGGCGAAGTATCACATGCTATTGAAAGTGTAGTAGTTCTAACTAGAGATGGTGAAATTCTGAATTTAAATAGAGATGATTTAGAATTGGAATACAGAAAAAGTGTTATTCCTAAAAAAGGGTATCTTGTATTAGAAGCGACATTTGCTTTGCAAGAAGGCGAATACAATGAAATCAAAGAAAAAATGGATGAATTGACATTTTTACGTGAGTCAAAACAGCCATTAGAATATCCTTCTTGCGGCAGTGTATTTAAACGTCCTCCAGGTATGTTTGCTGGTAAGTTAATTCAAGATAGCGGTTTGCAAGGAAAGCAAATTGGAGGAGCGCAAGTATCTACTAAACATGCTGGATTTATGGTGAATGTAGATAAAGCTACTGCGAGTGATTATGTAAAACTTATCAGATATGTCCAGGAAACAGTAAAAGCTAAATTTGACGTAGAATTAGAAACAGAAGTGAAAATTATCGGTGAAGAATTAGTATCTTAATGATAAACGCCTTTCTTAAGAGAGGCGTTTTTTTGTTTGGTGAATCGACTAAATTATTTTTAAAGTTGATATTAAAAAAGAGCTCGTAAATGAGCTCTAAGTTTGTAATGTGAATATATGTTATTATGCGTGAAAACCTTCTTTACCTTCTGGGCAAGTGCAACGATAATAATCGCCACTAGCATATGTTGCGACATAAATAACGTTATCTGATTCGCCACAAGAACGACAATATACCTCTTTTAAGTAATCAGATGTATCATCTATTTCTACTTCTTTATTTTCTTTACGTTTTAAGATTCCTGTTTTGACAACAACAGAAGCATCCCATACAATGTCTTCTTCGTAATTTTTTAAACCTGATTGCGCTGCGTAAGAATTAACTAAAATTACTAGTTCTCCTTCGCTTTTAGCTTGAAATGGTTTTTCATCTAAAACTTTTCCTTTTGAATCTGTGAAAACAACAGTATAGTTCATATGTTTTCCTCCTCATAATTTTTAATATGAAATGTATTTTTTAATCTGTATAATTTCTACCGCATTGGCAGAAATGACCTAAACAAGGGTGGTCATCGTACATTTCTTTAATTTCTGTGTTACATGTTGGACAAATTTTTCCTGCGGGACACATATCCATTTCTTCAAGTTCCTCAAGTGTAGATTGGAATTCTGATTCTTTTATAGTCATTGTTATTCTCCTTTTTATATATCGTTTTTTATTATTGTATATCGATTTGAATTTTTAGGTTAAAAATAATCAAAAAAGCAAGTCCGATTAAGAGGGACTTGCTTTTTTAATGAATTATAGAAGGTAAAAACCGATGCCCATTATGATATAAGCAGCAAGTAATGTTAAACCTTCAAACCAATTGGAATCTCCGTCGTTGGCAATAGATATAGTTAAGAAAACAGCTGTAACCATTGCAACTAGCTCTTGCCATGAAAATACAAGGGACATTTGTTCAGAAAGGAACATAGAAGCAATAACAAGTACAGGAGCTACGAACATTGCAACTTGTAGTGTAGAACCTACGGCAATTTCCACAGCGACTGACATTTTATTCTTATATGCCATAACGATAGCAGAAGCGTGTTCTGCTGCATTACCAACGATTGCTACAATAACAACCCCGATAAATAATTCTGTCCAACCAAATGTTTGTCCAATTGTATGGAACGTATGTACAAGAGCTTCAGATACGTAAGCAACTACAAGAGTAGTAAGACCAAGAATAGCGATTGCTTTGCCTTTGCTCCATTCTGGTGTTTCCTCTTCGTGTTCTTCGCTAGATTCTTCTTGAACGATATATGAACCTCTATGTGTTACTAACTTAAAGAATAATGCTGCTAAATATAAAGCAATTAAAGTAATGGAAGTCCCCATACTTAACGTGAATGTGTCTTCTTTATTCATGCCTAAAGAAAAAACTTCAGGAATAACAAATGCAACAATTACGGCAAATGTTAATAATACTGCATTATGACGTGCATCAAATACGTTGAAACTTTGTCTCTTATATTTTAATCCACCAATAAAGAATGAAAGACCACCTACAAGAAGTAAGTTCCCAAGGACAGAGCCAGTTAAGGAAGCTAGAACAACTTGTGTCAGTCCCGCTTTTAAAGCGAAAAATGAAATAATGAGTTCTACTGCGTTTCCGAATGTAGCGTTTAATAATCCGCCAATTCGTGGACCACTAATAATTGATAAGGATTCAGTAGCTCGTCCCATGAAACTAGATAGTGCAATAATTGTAAGGCAGTAAATACCAAACATTAGCGTTTGACTCCAGTGAAGTGTATTACCCAATACGGATAATGGTACTCCAACTGCTGCTAATATAGTAAAAATCTTATTAACCATAAAAACACCTCTTCCACTTATTGAAGTTATATAGCTTCAATAAATTCCCTTATTTTTTAAACATTAATTTCGTTCAACTTGTTTTGAGCTTTTTCTACAAGTTGTTGAAACCAATGAGGTGTTCTTTTTATTTTATCGCCTCTAGAAGAATCTAAGGCTTTTGTTCCGGAGAAGTATTTCCAACTAATCTCTCCATTTGTGTTTAGGGGGATGAAAATACAAATCCAATCCATAACGCGTTTATCTTTAAAAAAATATTCAAGACAGTCTTCGTGATTTTGTCTTCCTGCCCATTTACTGTTCATTAGAAAACGAAAATGATTGTGCATAATTTTAGAATCCATAAAAGCCTCCGTAATATTAGTTGATTGCAGAGATAATACCATTTTACGGGGATAGATTGTTTGAATTTAAGATTTTTATTTGTTTTCGCAAAGGAATGTTTTAAAAAAAGAGGAATCAATAAAGAGATTAAATTGGTTTTGTTTGTTTTCCTAGTTTTATTAAAGCCAATTTTGTCTTTCAAAACTTTAAATAATAGGTGTTGTGAAAATGAAAAAGTTTTTATCGGCTTGTATTAGATTTTTTGTTTTCTGTTGTTTTGTGGGAACAATCGCATTATTTTTCACTGCAATAGGACACGAAGTTCGTGTAACGATTGCTGAAATGATTTTATCATCTCAGCATAGGGATTTGGCTAAGTATACATTTCTGCCGCAAGAAGAATTGGATAAGATATTGAAAGGTATCCAAAATCCAAATTATGAAAATAGTACGGCAGAAGGTAAAAATAGACGACACTATAAAGGAAAAGATTTCGAAAATAAAGACCTCGTAGTTAAATTGGAACATATTAAAAAAGAATATAGTCCAACTTCTTATTATGAAGGTGTTATTTTAGAAGTTTCTAATCCATTGAACGTAAAACTAGCAAGTTCTAGCTTAGAAAAACATGGAGAGCAGATTTTTGAAATTGCTGAACGTGAAAATGCCCTCGCTGCAATTAACGCTTCTGGATTCGTTGACCAAAACGGTCATGGAAACGGAGGAAGTTTAACTGGTATTGCAATAGAAGACGGAGAAATTAAAAATAAATATCCAGATGAAAAGGGTTTTGTCGCGGGAATTACGAGACGTGGAGAAATGGTTACTGGTAAATATTCTGGTAATGAACTGTTAGATTTAGGAGTAAAACATGCAGCTGGATTTAAGCCGCAATTAATTGTGAATGGTAAAAAGATGGTTGAAGGTGATGGCGGATGGGGTCTTGGTCCTAGAACAGCCATTGGTCAAAAAGCAGATGGAACCATTATTATGGTTGTTATTGATGGTCGTCAACCATCTAGAAGCATAGGTGCATCTATCAAAGAGGTACAGGACATCCTATATGAACGCGGTGCAATAAATGCGATGTGTATGGATGGAGGTTCTTCTTCTAGTATGTATTTTAATGGTGATAATATTACCATCCCATCATCAAAAAATAACATTCCAAGATACTTGCCAAACATTTGGGCAGTAGTGCCAAAAGAGGGGCAAAAAATAAAAGTGTATGTTGATGGGGAAAAGAAAGCTAACAGCGAATTAAACTATTAATATGAAGGAAGCAGAACAATTTAATTGTTCTGCTTTTTTCTTGCGCTTTTCCGTTTTTGGGTTATTTGTATACAAAAAACGGAAAGGGGAGACCATTCTTCATGGCTTTCTTAGAAATCAATCCGAAGGAAAAAACACAACAAAAGAAAACTGAAGAAAAACAGTTTTCAAAAGAAGAAATTAGAGCGATGGCGGAGAAATGCGTCTCTCCAACTCCATTTTGGAACAAAAGAAGCTGGAATCCTTTTGTTTTTGAAAAAGATGTAGAAACAAATGCACTTACTTTATTTGTATCACCTCATATGTTGATTCGAAGCAGACAAAGAAAGTGTGAGCTTGGCGGAATGTTTCTTGCATTAGAAAAATTATGTCAAACTGTAGATATTACCTCTTATCCTCTCGGTCAAGAATTTAATATCTTTACTTGTGAGGAAGATTTAGTATTTTGTTTTACTACTCAATTGAACCCTGTAAACGGAGAATATCAAATCGTAGGAAATACAGTATTCAAAGGTGTAGATAGTTTCTTTTTCAGAAAGAGTAGTATTATTTTTGAAGCAGAAGTAAATGAATCTAATGAAATTGTTATCAAAAATAGTGTAAAAAGACCATTAAAATGGAATAATAAATATTAATAAGGAGAGAGATTCATAATGAAATTTCAAATCAACGCACAATTAGGAACAAGATTATCCGAACAAGGATTAAAAAATACGCTAATATCTGCATATCCTATTTTTGAAGATATTGAGGATATTGTTTTCATTTATGTGAAAAAATCTAAGGCTTTACTTATGATAGAGAAAAATAAACATATAGAAAACGAGTTTATTATAAGTGAAGTTTTTCAGGGACAACTTATGTTGTCGGATGATATTGATTTAAATGTAATAGATACAACAGATACAAATGAACATGTATTTGTATATTGCTTACATGAAAAAAATCTCTTAATTAAAACAAAAAACGAAATTATAAAACAAGCAAAGGGAGATTTACTGGTTAATACCGGATTTCTAACCCAGCATATAACTGAAATTAAAAATATATAGGCACCTTTTTCAGGTGTCTTTTTTATTTTCAATGATTATATATACTAAGTTGCGTAATTTTAAATTTTGTATGTTCTACTTCTTGATATGAGGTACTGAATATGAATTTTTTAAATGATTATGGAAAAGTGTGGTATATAACATAGGAGGAGGTGATTTTTTTGAATACTAAAATATTAGGAGGAATCGTATTGTGTTCTTTTGGATTATTAGCTATTACTGTATTGGGTACTAGTGATAAACAACCTATCGTGATTGATGGAAAGAATTATTCGCCAGATAATACGATTACAGTTGTTGGTACAGGTAATAGTAAAATGAAGGCAGATACCGGTTATCTATATGCTGATGTAACGGTCGAACATAAAGATTCGAAAGAAGCGCAACAAATGGCTGCGGATACAATGGATGAACTATATAATTCGCTACGTCAAATGGGCATAAATAATAAAGATGTTGAAACAATGAACTATTCGGTAGAAATGGTAAGGGACTACCAAAATCAAAAACCACCATATCCAATCAAAGCTTATCGAGTACAAAATTCCATTAAAATAACAATTGATGATGTGAAGGAAATTAGCGATGTAATTGATAATGTAGCAAATTCACCATACGTTTCAGTTAATAATTTAGCATTTGATTTAGCAGATAAAGAAAAAGCTGAAAATGAAGCGATTGAAAATGCAACAGACAATGCTGAGCAAAAAGCAAAATTGATTGCTAAAAATCTTGGTGTTCATATACAAGGTATTAAATCAGTAGAGATTTTGAAAACAAATAATGGCGGAGATAATGTCAGAATCCCTTATACTTCTGGATTAGAATCAGCTAATAAATCTGTTTCTGCACCGATTTCTGCTCAAAATATCAAAACAGCTACATCGGTAGAGGTTAAATTCTTAGTGGATTAATCGTGATAAAATATAAAAAAGTCAAATTCATAATTTGAATTAATTATGAATTTGACTTTTTTTACTATTATTTTTAATTTAGCTTTATAATTATTAAAACCAAAGGAGGAATTCTTATGTATTCTGTGCAGATAATACATGTAAAAGAGTTTGTAAAAAGCGCAAAAAAGAAAGTAGAAGGTTTTGATAAGTACGATATAGGAAGCCTAAAAGAAATATTGAGACTGGCAATTGATGAATTTAAAATAAATGCAAAAATTGAATTCGATGAAGAAGAGGAGTATGAATATATCAAACTTTTCAGAATAGAGGATGAATCATTATTAGATAAGGTTCTTGAATTAGCAGTCAATGATGGAGAAGAATGTTCAATTTCATATGTTTTTGAAGGAAATATACTAAGAGAATATTAATAAATGGAGGAAATACAAATGAAAAAAATGACACTAGAAGATTTACAACCAGGAACAGAGATAGTAGCAATTGAGGCTTATTATTCAGGATTAATGGGTAATGTATCCCATGTATTATCGGGAGATGAGAAAGAAACAGAAAATGAAGGGGACGAAATTGTTGTTGATTTGGAAGAAGTAGAGGATATGGAAAAGAAATATCCTGAATTAAATGGAACCGGTGTGGAACAACTCGTTATGGGTATAGAAGATATTGCGATTATACTAGAGGATGGAACGGCATTAGATTACAAGGGGAATATCTATCTTCCTCAAGACCTAATTAGATAATATAAAAAAGAAGGGGTGTGTGAATTTTATATTTGCCATTCCTTTTTGTATTAAATAAGTAAGGATTAAAAAAAGCTAGTTCATTGACTAGCTTCTTCACTATATTGTTTTAAATCGTCGAACATTAATATGCGCAATTTATCATATTCTAAAATCTGTTCGAACTTCTGTAAAAGTTGCTTTTCTTCATCATTTTTATTTGCTTTTTGCTCTAGTTCTTTTTTTATTGTAACAATATCTAAATACTCTCCGCCTTCCAATTGTTTTATGTCTTCTAGCATGATTCCTCCAAAAAAGTATCTCACACTTAGAAATCCATCGTTTGTAAAGAAAATAAAATATTCGTTGTATCTGTTGTTTCTTCCGGCAGCATCGATGAATGTAAAGTCGAACCCAGTGTCATATATTTCTTCAGCTGTATACCCTTTGTTGATTTCAGCTATACAGTTTTCTTTAAAATACTCAATGAATTCACTTAGAGTTAAATCGATTTTTTTAAACATTGTCGTTTTGCTCCTTTTCACTTTTTTTCAATGTTAATTATACCTTGAATCCAAATAATGAGATTAAAAAATGTTAATTCTCTTTGTAGTGTTTTAATTATGGATTATAAATTGAGAAAACTACTTCAACAAAAAAGGATATATAAAAGGGAGAAAATTATGGCAAATAAGCAAAAAATACACAAAAAAATAGCATTTTTAGAATATCAGTGTAGAATGTTTGAAATCATTATTTAAAAATAGGGGTGTGAAATGATGCAAAATGATTACCATGATTTCATTGCATTAGTTAAAAAGAAGACAGGAATCGACTTGGCTCAATATAAAGAATCGCAAATGAAAAGAAGATTAGAAAGCCTTCGTGACAAAAGAGGATACAAAAACTTTAAAGAATATTATGATGCTATTTCAAAAGAGAGAGAGCTTCTTGATGAATTTTTAGATAGAATTACAATAAATGTTACAGAGTTTTATCGAAACTATAAGAGATGGGAAGTATTAGAGAAACAAATCATTCCTAACTTATTGAAATCCGGAAGAAAATTAAAAATTTGGAGTGCAGCATGTTCAACAGGGGAAGAGCCATATACGCTTGCAATGGTTTTTTCTAAATTTATGCCGTTATCTCAAATTTCTATTTTGGCTACAGATATTGATTCTAATGTAATTGAAAGAGCTAAAGTAGGGTTTTATCCTGAACGTTCGATGGTGGAAGTGCCAGAAGAAATGAAGAAGAAGTATTTCACAAAGGATGGCTCAGGTTATAAAATAAATGATGAAGTAAAGAGAACGGTGACATTTAAGAAACATAATTTACTAGAAGATACGTATCCTTCGGAATATGATTTAATTGTATGCAGAAATGTACTTATCTATTTTACGGAAGAAGCAAAAGATAGTATTTTTACTAAGTTTAGCAAATCATTAAGAAGAGATGGTATTTTATTTGTAGGCAGCACTGAACAAATCTTTAGTCCTGCAAAATATGAATTTGATACAGAAGAAACCTTTTTTTACCGTAAAAAATAAACCCATCAATATTTTGATGGGTTTTTTAATTTAATTGCTAATATCGATTGAAACGAGAGGACTGATGTTGAGCTCTGAAAGCAGCATTTATTTGTCCTTGTAACATTTTTTCTCTGATATCGCGAGATTGGTTTTTTTCTTGCTCTTGTTGTTTTCTATTTTCTTGTTGTCTTATGTTGTATGTGGAAACGCCTTTATTCACTTTTTTTGAAATCTCAACTAACTTTTCAATGTCGTCAAAAGAATATTTTCTTGTTCCTCCATTGCTTCTGTCAGGAAATATTAATTTTCTATCCTCATAATATCGAATTTGTCGTTCTGATAATCCTGTCATCTCACTGACAGCACCAATTGTAATCGCTTTAATAGTTTTGAATGACAACGAAAATCACTCCTTTCCATATTATTTATGAGAAAAGAATTAAATCCTGAAATGTAATTTATGGATTTTCGATAAAAAAAGTGACCTAGATTTGGTCACTTATGAATTTTAATGTATTAGGTTGCTACTATGGTTTTGTTAAGATATTTATGCTTTCTATATAATTCTACAAAATTTCCGTCTCTGTTGAACCAAAAATTGCGAACCCATTGAAAAGGACGAATTTGGATTGTTCCAGTATCGGTAGGAAGTGTGACTTTAATTCCGAATAAATCCCCTTCATCGATATACAAACAGTTCCATTTGGCACCAGGTATATTTTGAACCAATGCTTCACCTAAGTAGAATCCAAAAGGAATAAATGTAGTAGTCAACGGGGGTTGTTCTTCCAAAGGATATAAATGATTAAAGCATTCCTCCAATGAAATTAAATCTTGTTCAGAGTAATCACCTCTAAAGATATATTGATTACCTGCTAGTTGGAAAGCCACCTGAAGGAGTTTTACTGCATTTTCCTTCATTCTTTCAATCATGATTACATTTTGATTTACAACATCAGTAGAAGAAACAGCATTCATATTACATAACCTCTTTCTATAAAAAGGCTCTTCACCTTTTCGAGTTTTTATAGATTGTACTACAAAAAATAAAAACTCAATTAAAAATAAAAAAGAAGAGCATGTAAGCCCCTCTTTTAGTAGTTTGGAAATTTAATATTTATACATTCGTTGCATTTAACGAAATACTTACCTTTGTATACCCAAGAATCGATTTTGAATTCTTTTGTTTTGTTAATCTTATTTGGGCAAAGCCAGCAGTATATTGTTTTTGTTTTTCTCCAACGTTGTTTTCTCATATATAACACCCATTGCTATTATTTGATATCTCTTTCTTTTGTTTGTAATACCCCTTTGTTTTGTACAAAATACTCAATTCCTGAATATATTGTGATGATGGCAGAAGTCCACAATGTAATTTGATTTAGAAGAGGATGTAAATTAAGAATTAATGTGATGATAGTAATAATTTGAATGACAGTCTTAAGTTTTCCGGCAAAGCCAGCTGCAATGACTACTCCTTCGGAAGCAGCTATTACACGAAAACCTGTAATTGCTAATTCTCTAGATAAAATCAAGATTACAATCCAAGCTGGAGCTAAGTCTAAATCTACAAGTGCGACAAAACCGCCTGTCATGAGTAACTTATCCGCAAGTGGGTCCAAAAATTTACCAAAATTCGTAACCAAGTTAAGTTTTCTTGCTAAATAACCATCTAACCAGTCTGTAAGAGAGGCGATTCCAAATACAAGCAAAGCTAATAGTGTATTTGTTTTGAAAATCCATATGCTACCTAAATCAAACGGTGACAATAAGAAAAATAAAAATATGGGAATGAGAAAAATCCTTAATATAGATATTTTATTTGGAAGGTTCATTTGGGTATCTCCTTTATATTAGGTTTTATAATGTTTTCTTTTAAAGAAATGTTCATTTTTCCTTGCTCCGGTGAAGGATATATTAAAAGGGTTTTAATAGAATGCAAGTAAATGCAATTATAGAGTAGTTATTAATGAGAAGTGAAGGGAAGAAGGTAAGAAATGAATAAAAAGGCTAACTTAATTTTATTGGTACCTTTGTTCTTTATAGCATTTTTGTTTTTAAGAGACAAAGAAATCCATATACCATTTTTAGATAAGAAAAAACCTAATTTGATAGTAGTTCAAATGGAAGCATTTCAAAGTTTTGTTCTTGAAAAAGATATAAACGGGAAAGAGATTACACCTAACTTAAATGCTCTTATTAAAGACGGTGTGTATTTTCCTAATTTCTATCTGCAAAATGGAGCGGGGTCTACATCAGATGCAGAATTTATGTTTAATACATCTCTATATCCATTGAAGCCACCTTTAGTTGCAACTACAGGGGCATCGTTACAAGAATTTAATAGTCTTCCAAGGTTATTAAAAGACGAAGGATATAAGGCGTTAACATTCCATACGAATAGAGCAGTATTTTGGAATAGAAAAGAATTATATTCAGCTTTAGGATTTGATAAGTATTATGATAAAAAAGACTTCGAGGAAAAAGATGTAATGGCGTTTGGTTCTTCAGACGAAGTGTTGTATGAAGGAACTGCAAAAATTTTAGGGAAACAAGATGAACCATTTTATGCGCATGTAATTAGTATGTCTGGTCATTATCCATTCGTATTGCCTAGTAAATTGCGAACGTTCGACCTTCCTGAAAACTATAAAGGTACGATGGTAGGAGACTATGTTGAGGCAGCTCATTATGCAGATGCAGCTCTTGGTCAATTCATACAAGACCTTAAAGATGCTGGTAAATGGGATAATACAATCTTTGCTGTATATGGAGACCATAGAGGAATTGAACCTGTATTCCAAAATAAAAAAGATGAACAGGCGATGAAGAACTTATTAGGACGTAAATATGATGAAGTGGATGCTTTGAAAGTACCATTTATCATTCATGCTCCTAATTTGAAAGCAGAAAAAATTGAACGTGTTGGAGGGCATTTAGATATGATGCCTACTATTGCTTCTTTGTTGGATGTATCATTGAACAAAAAAGAAGTTTTCGGGCAGAATTTATTTGAAAATAATACCCATGTAGTAGGAGAACGCGGTCATTATGCTCCAGAAGGTACATTCGTTGCTGAAGGAAAATATTTTAACCCAGAAACAAAAACTGTAATTGATATAAAAACACATCAAAAAGAAACAGGAGATATTAAAAAGTATCAAAAGATTGAAAAGGAATTATTAAATAGATTTAAAGAGTCGGATAATGTTATTGCTGGATTACCACTAAAAAAAGAATCGTTTGGTAGAGAATTAACGGTAACAGAAAAAACGATGTTATATACGGAACCGAATGAAAAATCGAGAACCAATCAAACAATTCCTGCTAATACAACAGTAGATTCGTTTGATTCGAAAGCAGGAAACTGGTATTCCATTAAATTAAATAAAAAGGAATATTGGATTAAGATAAAGAATCCAATTCTTGAAGGATGGAGTTTTGTAAAAGTAAAGGGTGAAATTCCTCTTTATAAAGAGCCAAATAAAAAAGAAAAACCTGTTATGACCGTGAAATCTCAAAATTTATTTGTTTCTGAAGAATGGATAGGTAAAGGTTGGTATAGAGTGTTCACTTGGGCAGGGAAAGATTTATGGGCTAAAGTCGAATAATTTACATAAGGTTGCTTATTTTAAGCAACCTTTGTTTATTCATGTTGTATTCAGAATATGGATACAAAAAATATTTTGAATTTGGTTTTATTTTTGTTAATATAAAATATGTGTCTTTACAATTACATAGAGTGATTCCAAGTTTAAAAACATTGATTTTTAAGAAGTGAGGAATAAATAAATGAAAAAAGCAAGAGTAATATATAATCCGTCTTCTGGTAGAGAAGAAGGGGTTAAATATTTAGCAAATATTTTAGATACATTAGAAGAAATGGGTTACGAAACATCTGCTTTTGCTACGAAAGGCAAAGGGGATGCCACTAGAGAAGCAGAGCGAGTAACAAAATTAAAGTTTAATTTAATTGTAGCGGTTGGTGGAGACGGAACAGTCAATGAGGTTGTAAATGGAATGGCTGGTAAACCGTATAGACCAAAACTTGCTATTTTACCACTTGGAACAACAAATGATTTTGCTAGAGCTATTGGTGTACCAAGAGATATCAACAAAGCATTAGAAGTTTTAAAGAAAAAACAAAGTAAAGCTGTAGATATAGGCAAAATGAATGATAGTTATTTTATTAACATAGCCGGTGGGGGTTCATTGACTGAATTAACATATGAAGTTCCAAGTAAATTAAAAACGGCTATTGGACAACTTGCTTATTATTTAAAAGGAATTGAGAAAATAGCTTCAAACAAGTCTTTTAAAGTGGAAATTGAAACGGATGGTAAAGTGATTGAAGAAGAAGTTATGATGTTTTTAGTAACAAACACAAATTCAGTAGGAGGGTTTGAGAAACTAGCTCCTTTTGCAAGCTATCAAGATGGTTACTTAGATGCATTATTTGTGAAAAAGTGTAATATTGCAGAATTCGGTAAACTGATGACATTATTATTGCGTGGTGGTCACTTAAATGACCCTAAAATCATTCATTTCAAAACAAATAATATGGTAATTCGAACAGAACAGGATATTCAAATTAATCTGGATGGAGAATTAGGAGGAATGGCTCCTTGTAATTTTGAAGTGTTGAAAAAACACATTAAAGTTATTGTGAATCAAGATTTTCTGAATTAAGAAAGAAGCTGCCTAGATAGAGGCAGCTTTATTTTTTTGCTGTTTTTGTAAGGGTTTAAGATTGTGTAATAACTATCAATCCTTTTTATTATTATTGATAGTTATAAAACCTCTTATGCCTCCAAATATAGTTTCTAAAAGGATTGCTGTTCCTAAAAAGTGCCATATATCTTTAAAAATAAATTCTAAAACCTCCAACATTTTCTTCACACCTTTCATTATTCTATTAAATGAATCTTTAATCATTTATACATTTACGTATCATTAAAACCTGCAATAATAATTAAGAGATTTTAAAAATGATATCAAATATACATACTAACGGAACTATCTGTAACTTAACATTATAGTATGCAGCACGTATAACAAATTAGAAGTAAATAACGTAACTTTTCTCTCAATATAAACGAAAAATAACCATCAAATTCTATTACAAATTGATGGTTATTTTAATATGTATTTTAGAATTTTGTGAAAGGTAACGGAATCCGCTATCCACTCCACAAAGTTTATTTTAAAATTCCTGGTCCGTCTTTGGACAAATCCTAATTGTTATTCCTGGCTCACTTGAGCAATGTTAAACTCGTAAATAGCAATCCTCATTTACGAATGTAAAGATTGAATTAATAAACCAAGTTTTTATGTTGCTCGCCAACCCTCGAACCTCAAGAGGTAAATAACAGGTTTTTATGTTGCCTGCCAACGACACTGGCACCCGTAGTCCAGGACGGCGGGATGAGGTATTTATTCTCCCTTATCGAGTTATTTCGTTGCTTGGTCAACGGTGACTTTTGGTTACGTCTCATATTTTGTGTCTCCGACGCAGAGAATTCGAGAGCCACCCCCGAATGTCTTTCGACCCGTGTTCATTATATATTTTATTTAATTTTTTTCAAGTAATTCCTCTTTTAAAAAACAACAATCGCTGCGAGAACATTATTTCATATACATTAACTACAAAACAAATTAAATATCGAAAAAAGAAAAACATACAATGATGGGAAATTATAGTTAATGAATAATTGGGGAGGTATCAATAGATATGATGATGAACTTTTTTTATGTTACAGAGATTATATCTAAGCAAAATGAAAAGGAATATGTGCGTAACTTCGCTGTGGAAATAAAAAAAACAAAATATGTAGTAACAAAGAAAAAAGGAAGGCAAAGAGGTGTAATAGAGTGGGGAAAGAGAGAAGTGAAATTCGAAATTAGAGATAATAAATACCTGTTTCTGTTTACCAACAAAAAAGAAGATATTTTAATTATAGAGAAATGTTGGCGAAAGATGTACGGGGACGATGATTTAAAATTAGTTGCTCAAGAAATACCAAAAGGCTTCTTTATTGGTGAATACTTTTCTTCTGAACTTGTTGATTTTGAATGTACGCAAGAAGGATTACAAGCAGAGTTGTGGATTGAAAAGGAAGAAGTAATGGTAGTGTATGATGTTTTCGGATATGTAACGTTTACTATGCACATGAATCCAGTGATAGGTGATAAAGTAATAGATTTTTCTATTGATTTCTTGCGGAAAATCGATGAAATAACAAGTGCTCCGGATTAAGATAAAAATTATTACTCTAAATAATATAGTTTTGGGGTAAAGATGTAGGGGCGAATTTAATGAATTAGTGAGGTGGTAACTGTGTCAATGCAGCCGAACCCAAAGAAAACAACATGCCAAAAGTGTGGAAAGGAATTTATGGGCGAATTCACTACACTGGGATTTGCTTTAGGGTGGCATAAATTCTGTTCAAAATGCAGAAAAAAGCAATGAAAATAGGGATTGCTAGTAATGAAACAACAAACTTTTAAAAAGGGAAGGTTGGTGTAAAATGTGATAACTGTATTTGCTGTTACAAAAGAGAAAAAAATTATCAAAAATATTACAATCAAAGAATTATCAACTTTAGATGTAGATTGGTATTGGGTGGATTTTGATAATCCAACAGAAGAAGAGGTTTTGTTACTAGAAAAACACTTTAATTTTCATCCTCTTGCGATAGAGGATTGTCTGCACTTTATTCAGCGACCAAAAATAAACTTTTATGAAAAAGGTGAACTTGATAAGTATGCATTTTTAGTGTTGACTGCTTTAAATAAAGAAACGTATGAAGCAGAAGAAGTGGATGTATTCTTAGGACAAAATTATATTGTTTCTTTTCATAAAGGCATACTAGATGGGCTTTCTCAGTTGAGACAAAAAATAGAAAGAGGGAATATGGACGAGATTTCTCCGGTCTATGTACTACATGCCTTAATTGATAACTTAGTGGATGGATATTTCCCAATTATCTACGAAGTAGAAGACCAAATTTTAATGTTAGAAGATAAAAAGAACGTGCTGCCAACAAATATTATTATGGAACGACTATATGAAGTTCGAAGTGATTTAGTTATGTTAAGAAAAAGCATTGTTCCTATGAGGGACTTGTTATATAGAATCATAAATATATCGAAAATCGATGGAATTTTGGACTTTAAACATTACTTTACAGATATTTACGACCACTTAATGAAATTAACCGAAATGGTCGAAACAAATAGAGAATTATCATCAGATATTCGCGATAATCAATTGTCGATACAAGCGCATAGAGCAAATGCTATTATGATGACTTTAACAGTTATCACAGTAATTTTTATGCCATTGACCTTTATAGCTGGAATATATGGAATGAATTTTGATTATATGCCAGAATTAAGTTACAAATATGGATATTTTATTGTTTTAGGAGCTATGTTTTTGATTAGTTTAGTTATGGCTGTATTTTTCAGAAAAAAAGGTTGGTTTAAATAAAAATTAAATACGATAAATAGAAGAGAAGTTGAATTGTTAGGGGTAATGGTTAGATGGATAATAAAAGTAATATTTTACAAGCTGAAAATAATAAAGATTCATTTGAAACATTAATAAAAGAATTAGGTGGAAAAGTAATTGAGATAAATCCAGATAAAACTTCATATATAAATCCACTTGAAATCGATGAAATATAGATTGGTTATTTAAAAGAAAATTAGATATATAGAAAATGATTCATAATAAAAATCAGTTGATTTCTTCATATCAACTGATTTTTTTAATTTACAGAATGGACAAAGCAGGTGCCATATTCGTGTATGTAGATTATTAATTTAGCATAGTTTTGTTAAACTACTGTTGAAATTTTTGTTTTTAAATCTTTTAAACAACTTGGACAAAGCCTAAAGTTTGCCACATCAACACAGTCCGACTCGATGGGCAATTCAATTGATATACAAAATAGTTTTACTTCGTCTTTGTCGTTTTTTGTAAAACAGGAATGGCACCAAAGGTGTGGTTCTGATACGCCTGAAAGTTTAATCATTTTTCGAAACCTCTCTTGCTGAGTAATTATAGTTAATTTAGAATATATTTGAATTTTTTTTCGAAACTCCTATGCTTAAACTAATATCGATTCAGAAGGGAAAGTAGAAAAAATACCAAGGAAAAGTGATAAAAAAGCAGTGAAATTATAAATCACCGCTTTTAATATATATAGTTTGTCTGTATTTTGAATTCTGTAATTATATAAAAATTATACTTAGTTTTTGTTTAATTCTCTATTTATATAATCTCTAGCCCATTGTAATTCTTTGTAATGAACAAGAGACTGCCAATCAGGATAGTAGCGTACATTCCCATAAGTATCGTCTTTACGGTAAATACCTATCCCTTTATATGTTTCTACCAATCTACTCTTTTTTAATTCATTTTCTACTGTTTCAGCATGTTCTTTGCAATACTCTCCGTCTAGAGTGCTAAAATCGACATCTCGAACATATACGATTAAATCTCCAGATTGAATACCCTTATTACATTTTTGACATATAAGCATAACTATCACCTTTTCTATTTTTTATGTCTTACTCTTTTTGTCTTACATACAACTTACAATGTAGATTTAGGGTGCAAATTGCCCTTTTTAATAAGCGTTACTGAAATTGGGCTTACTCTATTGATATATGGTAGTTTACCGTCTAAAGAAATACCGAAATCACCTAGTCTAGATACCATAACAATTTTGTAAGTTTTGTATCCATATTTCACTTCATCGCCTTTTAAAATGCCATTATATCCAACAATTTTACCTGCATTTGGAGTAATTTCACCTAGGTCTTGGAATGCTATCTTTTCTATTCCATTTTCATTTGCGTCTGCTTCGTGCCATTCGATTTTAGGCATTATTAATCCCGTCCTTTTCACTATATGTGTGTATTTTTCATTTCCTTAGTAATTAATCTACTCTATGCAACTACCGTAGTCAAAGGCAATAGATTCTTTTCTCATTCTCAAAATGGTGCATCATTTTCATTATTCATCTTCAAAAGATAATTTGTAATCTTCCCATTCTGCCTCACAATTGCACTCTACAACGTTCGTTTCACCAACAGGTTGGCAGTCGCACTGGCACATATCTAAAACTAGTTCATCTTCGTCCATAAAATTTAATATCTGCCTAGCGGTGTAAGATGCCTTAATTACTCGATTTGTTTTTTTGCTTGTTAAAGTTACTTCCATGAATGATTCCTCCGGTTTGCAACATGATTCTGTTGCTTATTTAGTAGAAAATACAAAAAAGATATATCTTTGATATCTATTAAGAAAGTGGTTTTTGAATTTCGAAGAAAAAGTAACCTTCGTATTCGTCTTGTCCTTCACCTGTGAAATAGAACCCATTTTGCTTATACCAAAAATTGTCCAATGTTTCTTCTTTTGACATTCCCCAGATTTTGTTTATTTGAGGGAAATAACTAAATAATTCTGTAATAAATTTAGTGCCCCAACCTTTTCGACGATATGGTTCGAATACCTCGAATAAATCAATGAATAACGATTGTTCGCTTATATATAAGTGAACTTTCCCGATTTCGTTTTCATTGTCGATATAAGTATATCTTTCTTCTTTGCCATCTGCCAATAGATGAATGCCTGTAGATTGATAGTTTTCTTTTTTTAGCATTAGTATTGCTCCTTTATTTTATATTTTCCTTGAATTAATTATAGTTGTAATTTGAAATATTTGTTGATTTAAATTTTGAAAATTAATTTCAAAGAAAAATAATAATTGGTACACAATTGTATTTGAAAAAAGGTGTTGCGATTCATACATGTTTTATATAAGAGCCGTTTATTTAAAAAGATTCACGTAAAAAATGAATAGGTGTTAAAATATAAAAAAACAAAAAGGAGCAAGTGCTATGAAACAAAAATTAATACAATTACTTCAAGAATCTATTAAAGAAAAATGGGAAGAAAATAAACTTCCAGTCATGATAAATGTACAAGAATTCATTGATATAGAGGATGTTGAATTGGTAGATATTTCATTTGATATGAAACAAAGTAAAAATTACGAATTTGAATATGAACAATATATTCTGCATTTTCAGGTGAAAGAAAAAGAAATTAAAGTGGACTATTTAGGGGAAGATGAAAACGAAGATGTTTGTGTAGAAGAATTGCTTCCAAATAATTTATATGTAATCGCAGAGAATAGTGAAAATGGCGGGGATGTATTTTTCTATGAAGAAGAAAATATAGAATATGAATGGAATTATGGATTGGTTCGTACACTAAATCAATTAGAGATAAGAGAAGTAATAGAATCTTATAAGGATGAATTAAAAGAAGCAGAGAATGAATATGTCCAAGGAAAAGATGTGGAATTTTTCGAAAAATACAAGGATTACTTGAGCGGTGTAGTATCTGTTAAGAATAGCTTGGGTTCTACTGTAACGCTGATATTAGAAAGCGGTATGCCTCTTCATGTAAGTAAATACAGTATTGAAAGTTGGGTTTCTAAGAAAAAAGGATAAACAAATCTTTGTATGAAAAATTAAAATTCACAAATAGGAAGAGGGAATAAGGAATGAAAGTTTCATTAAAAGATGTAGCTGAGTTGTTGTGTTTCGGGGGTGTAAAAACAGAAAAAGAATTATTACAGCGAATAGACGGACAATGGGAATACAGAAAAAATAAAACTGTAGAAGATGTAAAAAAGGCTATGTCAAAAGGAATAAAAATAGGTATGGGAAAAACGGAAAATGAAATAGATGGTATTGCTCTATATTTAAAAGATGTATTTAAGGAAGTTCGAAAAAAGCGTAATTGAAAGTTATGAAAATCATAATGTTAGAAAGTAGATTAAGTTGACCGCTAAAGTAATAGCGGTCTTTTTTTATAAATTAATAAAAAAAACCAGAAAAACAGTATTTTTTCATTCTGAATTGGTAAAATGGTCTTAGAGAATATTAAGTCCTTGAAAGGAAGAAAATAATATGGAATTACGTCATATTTATAAAGGTTTTGCCGTTTATTACGATGAAGAAAGTCAAAAATACATGGCAGACGGGTACAATGAGAAAAAATCAAGTGCGACAGAACTACACTCTTATATAGATGATAAAGGGATTTTTCCTATTTTAAGTGATGCAGCAGTAGTTGTTATGTACAAATTAGGTTATTTCAGAGTCAGCTTTTTGATAGAGTATGAAAACTTAATAAAGCAGGAAACATGGTCTAATGGAGAAACAGAATTGGTATTTCATTATGATAATGTAAATATTGATGTCAAAGGACCAATTAACCCACAAGAATTTATGCAAATCATTCGAAAAGTGGGGAATTTCCATACCAAAAAAGATAACAAAACAGTTTTTAGCAACATTATACAGGGGCATTTGAAGGCTCATTTAACTAAGAAAGGCAAAATCGCTAATCTTAAGAAGACTAGCGATATAATTGCGAAGGGCATTGTATCTCATATAGAATTTCACAATGAATGAATGCAAGGAGAAAACAAAATGACCCTAATATTCAAAATAAAAGCTAATTCTACACCGGTGAAAGAAATTCTTACGGTAGATATGAATGAACAAGACGTTAAAAAATCTATTGAAGGATTTGACATGATTTTTATTGTGAAAAATAAAGAAAATCCCCAAATAGGAAAATTAGCAGCTAAAGTTGCAAAGGAATTGGGTATTTTATCTGTTGGTATTGCGTCGATGTCGAGTTTGGATTGTTTAGGTTCAGAAATAATAAATAATCCAATACCACAATTCTTAAAAGAAGAACGCAGAAAAGCATATTTAGGCAAAAACTTAATATAAATAGTTTGCCTACAAATAATATTTTATAAAATATTATTTGTTAAAGAAGCCTTGTTCATGTTATCTAAACTTAACTTGTACAAGGCTTTTTTCTTTTAAGGGAATTTCACATGAGGATAAGGATTATGAGATTGGAAATACCATCATACACTCTGTATAACCATATAGGATGATTGAAATATAAAACAGTTTTTCAGGTGTAAAATAAATAAAAAAGGCGTAGATATATTGTACATGTATGATATATCTACGTTATTTGTTTTACTGTCTTGGGAGTAAATCTCCTAAATATAATTTAAAAATCGTTCTTTATGTTTTTATTATGGATGTTAAATTACGATTCCGATATTAAGTTCTTTAATTAGCAGATAATCCATACCTCGACCATCTGTTCCTTTTCTAATCTCTGCTTTCACCGACGAAATTCTAGTTGGAGAATGAAGAGCCGTAACAGCATTTTCGAATTCTTCCACGCTGTTTACCTCGGTATATATATCTAATTCACGCTCAACTCCTTCTTTCAGGATTTCGTTCCCATCTAGGATAAAGTAATTCCCTAATAATATGACAACCGTTAAATTTCTAATGCTATCTTTCATTATTTTGTAGTCCATTTTTTCTATCTCTTCTAAAAATACTTTGGTGGTGTTTACCATTTCTTCATTGCAAATATAAATTAATTCAGCTTGTTTCAGGAAATCTTCTACATTATCAATTTCTTTATCTACCAAAGCTTTCAATTTATTTGTCTCGAAAATCTCTCTAACTTCTTTTTCTAAATGTTTCATTGAATTTCCCCCTATTTGCATTTGTTATAAACATTATATCCCAAATTTGGATTGTTTTATTGAAAATCATGTTGGTATTTTATCTGTTGGAGTGGTATTAATAATGGAAATGTTTAGCCCTTCGATGATATGTTATAAAATGACTTGTTAAAAAGCCTTGCGCATGTTATCTAAACTTAACTTGTGCAAGGCTTTTTGTTTTGAAAAAGAATTTTTAAAAATATGAGTGATACAATGAAAGTTGTTGTTTTTGGAGATACACCGGTTTTTTAGAATAAGTTTATGTAATTATTATTTAAGGGTTTTAGGTTCATCTACATAAAATGCTAATACGTACCCACAATCACCACAATACTCTGCTGACATTGGAGAGGGTTTGTCTCTTAAGTTATTTGGAGAATACATATTAACTTTTGCAACCCCGGAAAACATGACTCCTTTTTTTATATTTTGACATTCGCATTGAGGGCATGCATTTTGCTTCATAATCAATCACACATCCTGTTTCAATTTATTTTCTTAATATTATGAATTATATCATATTAATCGTTTTAAAAATAGCAACAAGCTATATGAACCATCATACATATTGAGAATTAGAAACAATGTATTCTAAAATTCTAGTGAAATTCCACCAAAAATTTGTAATTGGTATATAATTTTAAAAAAAATGAATGGTAAGGTCACTATTACACATTGACCCTTACTATCGAAGGAGAATTAAGATGAAAATACAAAAGGCATTAAACTACGCTATTACTACTTTAACAAAAGAAATTGAAGAGTTGGAAAATGCATTGGAAACGAAAGACTATAGCATTGGACAAAGAAATATTCTTGAAAAGAAACTAAATCGTATGAAACTCGACTTAACAGAATTTCGTTCAATTTCAATTTAATGACAGCACAACCAGACTAAAAACAGTAAAAAAACAGAAACTCGCCTTCCATTTGGATTTAGGCGAGTTCATTTTTTTTTGTCTTAAATCAACCTTTTACTTTAACGTAATAATTAAATAAAAAAAGAATTTATAAATAATGCTTTTTTCACTTGGATTATATTTATTTTAAATTTTGGGGAATTTTTTAGTATGAACCATATTCTTACCTAAAATCTTTATGAGAATGGTGTTAAATATATAGAAAACCACAGCGTTTATTAAAGCAGACATGATAATCAAAGTTGCCCAAATTGTAGTATTCAAAATGCCTATGCTAAAAAATAAGTCTGGGTCAGTTATTATGGTGAGGACAGCAACTGAAAAGCCACCAATAAAGAAATAGAATAAATTTGTGAAGAATAACCATTTTGAGTTCTTCCAAAGTTTAGGAATAAATCGTTTTAAATAAAAAAATTGAGCCACATCAAGAAAAGCCACTAATAATATAACCCAAATAAAACCTGGCGGAGGTGGCATATCAGCACCGGCAAGAAGAATAATAATCCATACAAAGAAAAATAAAAAAACATTAATCAATATAATTTTGTTCAATGTATTGTTGTCCACGCTCAATAGCCTCCTAAGTCCAGTTTATAAATAAAACAGTTAATAATAAAAAATGCATAAAGTCCTATTATATGTATTAACCTTTTTACGCGATGTAATGGTCTTTAATTAGTATGTCCTTTGCTCGGATAAATTTTATGTTTTTTATTTAAATTTACAAAAAACCTCTCATAACTTTAAAAAGTGTTTGAAGTTGAGGTAAAGGAAAGCACCTAAATATTATTTAGATGCTTTTTGTTTTGTTTCGTATTAAATAGCCTTCCATATACCAGGTTTAACACATTTTACTCTGTTATTTTCCTGAAGAATACGCATATCATTTTGGATGGTTTTCTTTGTACATCCAAATTCCGTAGCTAAATGAGATGTTTTAGACATGCCTAATTGCTTTAAAAATATGTAGATTGATTTAATACGTAAAATTTGTCTTTGTTTTTGATGTGTCATAGTGTTTCCTCCTGCATGCAGACAATGTTGTCGCAATTTTTTTGAAACAAAATAATACAAAATCACATAATGTCAATCATGTTGTATGAAATTAATTGTTTCTTTGGTGCGCGAGGTTTATAATGATGATTATGAAATAGGGAGGTACAGGAAACATGAGTAATAGAGTATATGTATGTCCAACATGTTCTAATAGGCATACAACAGCAGCTTGGACATATCGTACTAGGTATGAACTAGGGATTATGAATATTGATAAAGAAGACATTATTCCGCTTACCAATAAGGAAGAAGTTGAAGAGATAAATCCATATTTTTTCTGTCCTTCTTGTGGAAGTAGTAATGAAGCTTTAGTGATTATTAAAAAAAGTAAACAGATTTATAAAGAAGGGAAAATCCTTGAGCAAATGTTAACGCCATTAGTGGCGTATGGTGGGAGTATTATTGGGTTAAAATCAGAAAAAATAAATCGTATTAGCGTAGATTATTATACAGAGCAGAAAAAAATCGACGTAAGATATAAAGAAAATCCTACGACTACAGTAATTGAAGATTTCGACAACATAAATGATGCCGTAGATTATTTACTGGTATTGGAAGCTAAAATACCTTTAATGAACAATAATTCAGATGTTACCAGAAAAAAGGGTAGATGATAATTCCGAAGAGTATCTCTTTATATTAAGAAACTTAGATAACATGTGGGAAAATGTAAATAACTACACAAAAACACAAAGGACTATATAGTTCTTTGTGTTTTTAATTTTATTTACTTTCGTTTCATATTGTTAATGGAGGAATTAGCTAAACGTAGTGTTTCCCAATTGCTTAACTATTAACTTAGTGCTAATACAACATCATCAAACAACATTTTTAATTCTTCGATTGTTGTGCCATTCTCCTCATATTCCTTGTATAGTTCTATTAAATTATGTGCTGTGTCATCATTAATTTCACCATTGTTCACTTTAATTTCTAAAATACCAACTTTCACAGCTAAATTATTTTTTAATTGCTCTATTTCGATGTTATTCATTATTTTCTCCTTTTTGTTACCCGATAGCGGTCAATTTTTTAGTACACTTTCTCCATAATTATACATGAAATTTAAACTTTTGATAAAAATGATAATGATTTATCTTGGATTAGATATTAGATTAGAAAACCTACTAATAACTCATTTATTTCTCCTATAAAAATTAAACTACTTGCTCTTATATGAGAATTTTTTTTGTTTATGTTTAGTTGATTTTTTCTGTTTAACTAATTTAATTGTAGATAGTGTTCCCGCTAGTAAAATCAGAAAAATTGTCAAATCGAGAAGAATGATTTGTGTAATTCCTTTTTTTAAGAGGAAACTGATAGAACCTAATCCGCTGCCAAATGCAGCAATTAAAAACGATAAGTTATTCGATTTTTCTTTTGTTTTAATTTCTTTAATGAAACGAAAAATCATAAATAACGAAAAGAATAAATATATCAATGAAAAGTAAATATAATTTTCGATATGCACTGTATTTCACCTCGTTTTCTAACATTCAATAAGTGTGTAGGAAGACCTCTAACAGAGTGTGTAAAAGTTGAATGTAGGAGTCTCCAAAAATAACCCCAAAGGACTTTTTCATTTTAAAGAAAATTAAATTTTTTTAATGAAATAGACTAGGATTTTCCCTTTATTTTTTCAAAATATTATGGATATGTTTGAGAAACGATGATAACAAGCAAAGGGTGAGTTCATTGGGATTAAAGGCAGAGAGTTATAAAGAAATCTTGAATTATGATGTGTTGAAAAAAGGTTCATTAAATTTTTTTGATGTAGTTAAGAATTCCAATAAATTTTATACAATTGAATTACATAAATGTGATGGGTATTTTCGAATTAGTACCGAATACGGGCGTTTAGGAGTAACAAGTAAAAAAGACCAAAGGGTAGCTATGTCTCTGGATATTGCGGAAAAAGAATATAACAAATTACTTAAGGGTAAATTGAGTAAAGGTTATAAAGAGGTAGAATTAGCTCAAAGCAATACAGGAAGCGATAAAGCGAAAGAGTTGGTTGATTTAGATGAAGTGAAAGTCAAGAAGGTAAAAAAGGTAAAAAGTAAACTTCATCAAAGTGTACAGGAATTTGTTTCTCAGATTTTTAAAGAGGCACAGGTTCAATTAAATTACTTAGCCGTTGGTAATAATGATAATCAAAATTCATCTCCGCTTGGTAAGTTAACAGTTAATCAAATCAATAAAGGTCGTTCAATATTACAAGAGATTTCGGATATCATCAACAATAAAACTCATATAATGATTGATGATGTATTAGAGCTTTCTAATAAGTATTACATGCATATTCCAAAAGCATTTGGATTACGAATAAGCAAAGAAGATGTAGCAATTCGTACGTTAAATGAAATCAACGACCAAATGAATATATTAAAGTTCTATGAGGATTCTCTGCGAATGGGAAATATTATGTATAACGATAATATCGACGAAAGATATAAGCAATTGGCTTCTGATATCGCTCCGTTAGCGAAAAATACAAAGGTGTATAAGCAGCTTGTTGATTACGTAGTCAATTCACAAAGTCGTCATCATAATGTCAATCTTGAGGTAAAGAGAATTTTTACACTTTCTCAAAAAAATGCGCCTGCGTTTGATGATAGTGTGGGAAATACTAAACTGTTATTCCACGGAACACGTTCAGCAAATCTACCAGGTATTTTGAGTACACACATTAAAATGCCGAATCAGTTAAAAGGTGTGTATATTACAGGCGCTATGTTTGGACCTGGTATATACTTTGCAGACCAATCTACTAAATCAAGCCAATATGCATGCGCACGTTTCGGTGGGAATCCAAACAAATTCGACACTGCATTCTTGTTAGTATCAGAAGTGGCATTAGGACGAATCAAGGAAGAGAAGAATGCTCGTTACCATATTCAAGCACCAGCAGGATATGATAGTGTTAAAGGTGTAGAAGGAAGTTCTTTACTACATAATGAATACATTATTTACCGTGAAAATCAGCATCAATTAAAATACATTATTGAGTTTCAACCGAAGAGAAGAAGATAAAAGTTACAAAAAATAAGAGAACAAACGAAAAAGCTAAACCTATATGTTTTTGGGTTTAGTTTTTTTCTTTGTGTAAAATATGATGATGGAGAATATGTGGATTATATTTGAAGGTTTTTTTCAAAGACAGAGAAGGTTAAAGATAGTAAGACAAATGGTTCAAAAATAAAAAGTCTTAATAATTGTTTTGTTTTTTGTGAATAGGAAGTGATACATGATGAGTAAAAAGCGTAAAGAAATGATTCAAGAAATCGAATCATTGTTATCTAAAAGCAAAGAAGACCTTGAAGAAGTCGATGGAATTCTGAAAAGAATAAAGAAAGCAGCATTTGCTGAATATCGTAAAGATTTGAGGCAAGGCGAAAATAGAATGATACATTAAATTAAAAGTTCTCAGAGTGAGAGCTTTTTTAAATTATTTTATAAATGAGAATGAAAAATAATTTCACGTACCAAAATATTGTAATCTAAAATTCTGATTGTTATAATAAAGGAACTATGAATATAAGTAGGTGATGTGTTTGGATTTATTTACGAAACTAAAACTTCCAGGTTATGCAATGGATTATTTATCTCATTTAGAGAGTAAAGGGAGGCAATTATCTACATTAAAAAGATATTCGTATGACTTAGAGGACTTTTTTAAATGGAAAAAAGCTAGAGATGGAAAAGAGTTGAGTTTTGAAGAGTGGCGTCAATTTGATATGAAAGAATACCATCTTTATTTTGATGTATTAAAAAATGAAAAAAGATATTCAGATAGAACGCTTCATCGAATTTTTACGGTGTTAAGAAGGATGGCGATATATTATAATTCCATAAATAAAAACGCTACAATACCTGAAATAAATGTAAAACTAATAGATGCACAAGGAAAGAAATTAACTAAATACGACTTTGTATCAGAAGAAGAATTTGAACGACTGGAAAAAAGAATTCAATCATTGGAGGGGTTAAGCAATAGGCAAATTAAAAAGAGACCTTTAGTAGTGGAAAGAAACTTGAGTATTGTTTATATGATGTATTATGAAGGTTTAACTCTGCAAGAAGTAGTTTCTTTAGATATGAAAGATATAAATTTTGTGAAAGGTATTATTAAGGTAAATTCACAAACCAGTAATTCGAGGGAAATACAAATTCCAAAATGGAGAAAAAATATTTATTATGCCTATTATAATAAAATACCTGAAGCGGTTAGACCGAAAATGCACAGTGGAGAGTGCTTTTTTTGCGCATTTCATTTTAATTTAGGAACCTATCATTATGTTTTTAATGAAAGTTTGGAACCGCTTTATCCAAAAAGAATTTCAGAAATTGGTTTGCAAAGGATGTTGCAAAAGGAAGTATCACGAGCTGGACTAAGAAAAGGCTTGGCTCCTCAACATTTTCGAAATACAGCCATATTAAAAGCTATTATGGAAGGGAAAAGCAATGAAGAGATTATGAAGCAATTCGGTTTCAAATTAGAACTATCATTGAAGAGATATGTTGATTATGCAAATCATATAAGAAACAATTAGAAAAAGAGAAAGTTTTTAAATCATAAAATTAAAGGAAGTCCACTTTAAAAAATGAAACTATTAATAGTTTCATGAAAGATTAAAGGAGTGATATTAAAGTGGATTTCTTACTGTACTTGTCACACATTATGAAGGATGCAATGTTTATAAGTGCATTTTTAGCACCTATTTTATTCTATGGTTTAAAACGTTATAAATTAGCTCTAACAAGTTTTATAGCGATTGGTTTTTCTTTGGTGATGCTAAGTATGTACCATTCAACTATTTCTTTTGTTGCCGAAGAATCAAGAATGTTTTTATATTTAACTCAAGCATTAAATATATGTGCAGCATCGCTTGTTCTGATTAAAATTTTCAAAAGAAGAGTGAAAACGAATATGCCGACTAATGTAAATAATCGTCTTGAAGAAAAAGATAATGAAGAAGAGAATGTTTATGTTGATGGGATGACTGGTTTACTAAGAACAAAAGGTGTTGTAAGAGAAGATAAAAATAATAAACGATATAGAGCTTAAAACGTCCTTTGAGGACGTTTTTTTCATGAAATAGAATTATTTACCTTTTGAAGTGTGGAATATTTTTCATTCGGAATGATGAAAAATAGGTACATGTTCTCCTAAAGGAGGTTCGTCATTGTGAATATAAAAGAAAAAAATGTAAGAATAAAATCGACAATATATAAAAAACTAAAAGAAATAAATTGCAACGATATTGCCAGGATGAAAATGGTAAGAAAAATATTTACGGACTGCCAAAAAGTAATAATGCCGACATTATGGTATGGGAAGTTATTTGCAGAAGAAGTATACGAAGAAAGAGGAAAAGAATTTTACATTCAAGTAGGAGAATTAGATTGGCAATTTACAGAAAAAGGGGATTGTATTCACGGAAGTATTAGGTCTTTAAGTAAACAAACAATTGAACTGTTAAAAGAATTAGGAAGAGAAAAAGATGAAAAGCCTAAATAAAAAGTTTCTTTCAAATAAATGAAAGAAACTTCAATACATGTGAATATTATATGCAATTCATATATGGGAATGAATTGCATATCCAGTTAGTTAATATGGAAATAACGTTTTGATTGTATGGTTCCAATTAGGTGTTTCGGCAATTGTTCACCTTTATATAAGTAACCAATTAATGAGGCTGCGTCGGTTGCTGATAAATTTGCAATCGGTTTAGTAAGAATCAAACGACTATTTTCTAAAAGAGAAGATAAAAATGATATTTGCTTTTGGGTAATTGAAATATGTGTATCTTTTGATTTTGTATTTTCTTCTCTTTTCTTTACAGTGGTAATGGATTGCATGATTCTTTGTGTATACTTCCCAGATTTTATCCACGTAATGTCCGTTTCGTTTAGTTCGAACCATTCACCGTTTACTCGTTTAGCTTGAAACAGTATGTGAAATAACTTCTCCGTATAATGATAGTTGTTGCTTTCAATTACATGTAATAAATCAACATGAAACGGTAATTTGACATTAAAAGTATCAAGCCTTTGGTTGATATCTTTCGTTTTTCCGATTTTAATTCTTCCTGCATAATCTTCTTGTATGAAATATACGTATCCTCGTTCTGAAGATTCAGGGGCAGACTCCGTATCATTGTGCTTAGTATCAATGCTATCATTAGCAGTGTAACTTTTATGCAATACAGGTGAGTCAATAGGTTCATTTGTGTCAAACTTTTTCAATATTTCTTCTGCCAATAATTTATTGTATTCTTTTTCATCCTCCATATAAATTTCTGTAATTTCTCCGTAGTATTCTGATGGGATAGTGAACTCACGTAAAGCTTTTAGTGTATATTGCCTAACTTGTGGTTTAGGACTTTTAATATTTTTTAATAAGAATGGTAACGCTGAATAACAATTTATATCTGCGTTCATTAATTTTATAATAGCAGAAGCAGCTAAACGTTTATCGTTATCACTTCCATTATGTAAATAAACAATCAAATGAGGAAGACTCTCTTTTGACTTGTGTTCACCTAATTCGTATGGTGACATAGTATTAAAATTCATCTTTAAATAGTACCTCCTTGCTAATTCCCGTATTTAGAATAAACATCAAAATACAGGGGATTTTTTTATTTTTTATTTGAAAAATCAATTAATCCTTTTTTTTACATAAGAGATAGTTGATTATTGTAGTGAAATTATAGGTGTTGGAAGTATATGAAGTGGTATTAGAAGAGTATTTGAGAAATGAACAATTAAAATTAAAAAGCGGGGAGTGCGTCCCCGATTTTTAATTGCTTCCTGATACTGATATATAACTAAAAGTTATGTAATCAACTCTGGTTCCATCTATTGATTCAAATAGAATGTTTTGGTCTCCACTAGGGCTGGTGTAGGTTAAGTAATGTTTTCCGTTGTTTGTACCTTCTTCAAACAAAATAGAACTATTTTCTTTTCCAATGGATTCTTTAACTTGTTTTATACTGTAATTTTGAACGTATTTACCACTAATTTGAGTCTCATAATTCAACTTAGAAGATTGTGAAATTTTAAAAGAGGCGTCTTTATACTGCATTATCACATAATCACCTTTTTGTTCTATTTTTTGCGGTTGTCCCAATTCATTAGTCAAAGATTCTTTGTTTTTCCCAAGATGAAGCGTTGTAAGTAATTCTCCTTTTTTAAAGGATTCTAATAGGTTAACATCGGGTATTATTACTTTTTCTTGTTTGGAATCAAGGGGCTCATTTGAACGGCTTTTTGTATCTTCTGAAGTAGTAACTGAGTTTGTATTGTTTTGAAAAAAATATGTAAAGCCTAAAAATGAAACAATTGCTACGATAATCAAAATAGAAAGTAATCCCCAAAAACGTTTCATATGGCAATTCTCCTTTTTTAAGTTGATGAATAGAGGGTAAATGGATAATAATTCATTTCCTTTCTATAAAATTATACGAAAAAATAAGAACATTATATAGTATATGGTTGTAACTTTTTGTAAATTACAAGTAACTTTTTGCACGTATAAAATATTGACAATTCGGATAAATCGATTACTATTTTAAAAAATACAAGGAGGAATAAGTAATGAAAGGAATAAAAATTTTACTAGCACCAGAATGGGAGGATGCGAAAGATATTCAGGCGGTAGCAACTGTTGAAGCAGAATATGGATTAAAGGTATTAAAAGGTTCTATTGTCACTCTTGCACATCATAGTCTTGAATATAAATCGAATCCTGCTCCGTGTAATAATATGGAGGTTCCTACTATAACAGATGGAACAATCGTTATTAGTCATATTGATTTTGACACGGTTGGAGGAATTATGCATTTACTGGGGAGAAAGCCGTTTAATCCACAATTTTGGTCTTCTGTGGAATATATAGATTTAAATGGTCCTCATCATATATGGAAGGTGCAAACAAAACATAAAGAGATGATTGAAGCATATTGGGCATGGTGTTTTAAAGAAAGAGCGGTTCCTAAAATTAGAGAATTGACAGATGTTACGGAATTAGTAAAAAAACACATGAATGCTATTAATCGAATTATGAATGGAGATAATAGATTAATTGAAAACGGGAAAAGATGGTCTCAAAATGTAAATGAGAGAGTTGAATCATGTTTACGTTATGAAGATGATTTTATTCGCGCCTTTGTAACAGAAAACGTATTTTGTAGTGCTGGCTATTATTCACCGGCAAGAAAAAAATCTGTTCCTGTTACGGTTGTATTTCATGCGGGTAAAAAAGAGGTTAGAATCGCTAATTCAGATGGAAGTGTGAATTGTGAAGTAATAGCTCAAAAAATATGGGGAACTGAAGCAGGGGGAAGAGCAAGTATTGCTGGTTCACCTAGAGGAAGCTTAATGACTGAAAGTGATTTTTATAATGCAATCAATTATTTGAATACATTAAACTTGTTGAAAGTTTCATAATATAGAAAGTATAGTTACAGCTTACTCTTTATGAGTAAGCTCTTTTTTACTTTTTTTAGAGACTCTATCTTAAGTGTAAATCGGTAAGCTAAATAGGATTCGAAGACATACAAAAACCCACAGCAGCCGCTGCGGGTTTTCAGTAAGAAATAAGATGTTATTCCAATATTCAACAAGTCGTCGTCGTATGTTAAATAGGATTTAAAATTATTTCTTTATTATTATAATACGTGATTTTTTGCATTACAATTGTTTTATATTTAATATGTTTGCTTGGTGAAGGAGGTTGAAAAAGAAAAATAAAAAAAGCGCTGTAAATAAGCGCTTATTATTTTTAATTTCTACTTTTGAACATGATATCAATAGGAGGATTGTCTTCGTGCATTAGATTGTACAATCCCTTTTCTTGGTACAACCATTTTTCTTCATTAGTCATTTGTATTGAACTATCTGAAGAAGCATATGGTTCGAACCAATGATAAACACGTCTTTCTACAGCTATATCAAATATGTCTTTTATATTTGATTCAAGAATTAATTCATCTAATTTGTAGTCTAATAAATTAGGTTTTTGTTTCATAATTATATGAAGTGTTTGTAAAGCTCCAAGTGATTCATTTTCTACGCGGGCATAGCAAAGTAAATGAAGTAAAGCATCTATATTATATTGATTCTTATTTTCATAGGATGCACCATACTGAAGAAGTAAGGAAGCGAAATTAAACTTCTTATATTGTAAGCAGTAATGTAAAATGAATCCGCCTTCCTGTGAACTAACATTTGGGTCAACTCCTGATTTCAATAACAATTCCACTTTGTGTTCATCAAAAGAATATGCAATGAGGTTGAATTGTGTTTGTGTAGGTAACAAATTGACTTTGGTAAATGGTAATGCCATTTCGAAAGCTTTATTGTTTTTTATACTTACTAAATCAGATAAAAAGGATACTTCTTTATCGCTTTCGATATTAGTATTTGCTCCTTGTTTTAATAGCCATTCAAGTAAGAATAAAAGAGGTGGTTCTTTTTCTTCGTTCTTTTTAGATTCAGAATTGATAAAATAAGAAACCATTGAAAGAACATTTCTTGTGTTCTCTTCGTTAGTAATCTCAAAAAGATACGTTAATGCATTTTTTGAAGACTCATCTAATACGGCTCCTTTAGAAATTACATGCTCTAACATTTTAAATTGACGTTTTAATATCGTTTCAGATTGGTCGTGAAAATCAAAATCTTCAATAGATGAAATGGCATGATACAAAGGTGTATAGCCATAATTATCTTTTTCATTGATGTCGTAACCATTTTTTAATAAAACATCAATATGTGTTGTGTTAGTAGAATAAATAGCTTGTGCTACAGGATTGATTAACTTCCTAAATTTATCATTGCATTTATCTAAAACTTTTTTAATTATCTTTGGGTTTCCATTTAAACAAGCAGTACCAAGAGGAGTTCCATCTTGTAAAACATTTACTTCGGCACCATTGTCTACTAACCATTCAGCAAATGATAACTTATTCATAGATAATGCCATGACAAGTAATGAAAATCCTTGTTCTTTTTCATAATATTGAATAGCATGAGGATGTTTTTTACACATCGTTTCTAATTCTTCCATAAAACCTTGATTATTCCAGTCTAAGTCTGCATATTGAGTCATAATATCAGCTCCGAGTTTTTTCTCTCATTTTATCATGAGTTCCATATTTTAGTTTGAAAAACATGATTTATTCTTATAGAACCATCATTATGGAATTTGGCATATTTTTCATGCGAAAATCAAGCGAAATATCATTGAAAGTGAAAGGTTTTCTATGTTACTGTTAATATCGTGCCAAAATCACATAGGGAGCATGTTCATGTTTAAGTTATTTAGAAAATGTAAAAAAATGAATAATCACTTTTTTAGAATGGATAGAAAAGACCAAAAAGAGATAGAGACATTTCTAGTTACATATGAAAAATTTGTGAAGAAAACTGTTGGAAAAGTGCAATCTAAAGCGTGTATCTCCATTGTGAATGAGGGAATCAAGGCTTTTACTAAAGCAATATTTACATTTGAAATAGATAAAAATACCGATTTTGAATCGTTCGCAGATTTGAAAATTCGTGTCGCAGTTGCAAAGAAAATTTCTAGTGGGAAGGAATCGATTGTTAGGGCTGCTGAAATTCGACATTTTCAAGAGAAGTTGAACGAATTTGGGGTAAGGTTTGATGACTTGGCTCAAGTGACACCAAAAAGAGAAGAAAAGAATAAAATATTTGGCATTTGTGATGCGATTTGTGAAGATAGGGAAATGTCAGCATATTTATTAGAAAGTAAAAAGGTTCCGGTTAAAAAATTGATGACGGTTATTAATGTTTCGAACAATATTTATAAACGGTATGAATGTTATATTATTGCGATAGCATTGATGCAGATTTTTAAATATGAATATTTAACATTTTTGTAGGAATTCTTATGATTTTCTCAAGGAGAGTTGAAGAAGATTGGATAAAATAGTAAAAAAAATTTTAGAGAAAAAAAACATTAATGCAAACGAACTAGCGAAACGCATTAATATTACACCTGGAAACTTATCGAAATTTTTAAATAAAAAAATTGAAATTGGGTTTTCGACTATTCTATCTATCATAATGGAATTAATTCCAGAGGAAGAAATAGAATTAATGGATAGATATGCTAGATTGTGTAAGAAGCCCGAAAACATCCGCATGTGTATGGAGTACGCATCGAGACATCAGATGACCGGCTTATTAGATTTTTTAATTGAAAAAGCCAAAAAAATGAAGAATTGTCAGACAGTAGAGAGCGCTAGGGTGTACGAACTGTATGAAAAAGTGGCTAATGGAGAATTTTTGGGGAATTCGCCAGAATTAGGTTTGAGTTTTAAAATAGCATATGAAGAAAGTGCAATTTTATTTAGAATTATGTTTATTTACAATATGTATATTCACCAAAAATTCGATTATCTATTTTTAGTTGCTAAACACTTAGAAGTATGGATAGGTAAACTACCTAACAGTTATATCAAGGAATCATTTGAAAAAAGAGTATGTATGATTTTTTCAGATGCCTACAGATACAGCTATGATATGGAAAAGTGTAGGGAATATTCGTATCGAATTATTCAATCTCCTTATTCTAGAGGGAAAGCAGCAGGAGATGCTTGTTATAATCTAGGGATGTCTTATCTATATGAAGACGCAGAAAAAACATTGTTTTTCATGAGTGAGTCAATCAAAGCTTATAATGAATTTGGTTTTGAAAATTATGCAAAACAGGTTAAAGAAAGTATGGTTCCGTTCGTTAAAAATCTTTATAATCTTTATGATGATGAATCATCAATAGAAGAACGGGAAGAAATAGCACATTATTATGCTAAGAATGGAAAGTTTGAGGAAGCATTAAAAATTCTCAACGAATTAGAGGAAAGTCCATATACAGATTATTTAAAAGGACTTTGTTATACAGGCGAAAAAGGTGTTGAGTATTTATATAAATCTATGATATTCTTTGAAAGGAACGGTGACAAATTTTGTTCACAACTACCTAGGTTGGAACTAATTAAACGAGGGAAATCATGGGCTACATATTAACGAAAAAATATAAGAGATAATTGATGTAGGAAAATAAAATGACATAACAAATGACGCTTTTTGGGAGAAAGCGTCATTTGTTATGTCACGAAATGTTTCTTAAAAATATAAATATAAAAATAAGAAACTTGGAAGGAGGGATACTGGGGATAATGAAACAGGGATTGATTTTAGAGATTCATAAAAAATATATGATATTAGCAGTAGCAGGAGCTGATATTGTAAAAGGGAAAAAAATAGACGGTGCGCAAGTAGGAGATGAAGTTTATTTTGAGCGTTACCGAGGAGAAAATAAATCATGTATACATATATTGTTTTCTACATTCTTACGTGTATTGGATGCCACATTTGTACGTGTATTGATTTCTATGTTAGGAAACTCTTTACAAGGTCGTAGGTTCGTTTATTTGATGATAAATTCTGTTGTAATAGGTTCTTTTGTAATTCCTAGTTATCAAGTACAGGCGTCCACATATATCTCTATTGATACTTTATCCAGCATTGAAATCGAATTAGATGATGAAATGAAAATCTTGCATATACGTGGTTATAACAAACAGGGATATAAATTAGCAATTGATTTGAAATCCTTTAAAGGTAAAGATGTAGAGGAACTAATGGAGGTTGCTATATCTCATAGAAAAGAGAGAGGTTCAGTCAGTAAACAATATCAGCCGTGTATTGTTGTAACAAAAACCTCTCGAACTGAAGATAAAAGTTTAGAAAAGATGAATCAAGTAACAAAAGAAATTAGCATGAGAGACGGGTTTAAAGTTCGATACGAAGAGATGGATGAAGAGTTTCGAGATAAAGCACTACAACATGGGCTTACTCCAGGAAGGTATAGTGTCTTTTTAACGGCAAAAAAGAAGGGATGCGATGTAACTGAAAATTTGATGAGAGAAAGTAGTCTGGTGAAATATTGGATGCATGATAAGGTATGTGAAAAAAATTATAGCGAAAATGAGCAAGTAAATGAATACTTTTATAACGGTTATCAAATAGTATATAACGTACAAAACAGTTACTTCACTTAATTTAACTATGTGAAGTAACTGTTTTTTTGATAAGAAAAATTTTTCAGAAATATTTAATTTAACTTAAAAAACAAAGGATGATTATAGTATTTAAGATTGCTATTGGGTAAACGTGGTAAAATATAAGTAGAAAGAATAAATTATTTCACACAAAAACGTATTTTCATTTATAGTGTAATCAAAGCAATTAGGAGGTCATCATTATGACGGAAAAGGAAAAGAAAGTTCAAAATGCTTTAAACTCTCTTCGTGTAGAAGGAATGGAGTTAACCAAAGAAGAGGAAGAAAACTTACGTGCTCATCAAGATGGACGCATTGACAGAAATGAATTTATAAAAAACGCAGCAAGAATTGCAAAAGGAGATAATAAAAAATGACTACATCTAGATATACTTACATTGAAACAAGTGGAAAAGATACAGAGGTTTTGATTAACAATCAAAACCTCCGCACTCATGATGAATTAGAGTCATTTGAAAAACAAATGACAGCTAATAGATTAATCGAGTTGGAGAACAATCCATATATGGTAAAAGGTAATTTTGATTTGGCACATTTGTGTGAAATTCATAAATTTATCTTTGGGGATGTATATCCTACAAGTGAAAAGGAAATGAACGTGTTAAGCAAAAAACAAAATCTTTCAAATAGAAGATACTTCGTTGGTAGACTTCGAGAGGAAGATATCTTTAAAGGTGGATTTCGATTCATTCCAGCACTTTATGTGGAATCTGGTTTAATGGATTTATTTAGGGAGTTGCAGCAAGAGAATTTTTTGAAAAATGAAACTCTTGAGACGTTTCCGAAAAGATTGGCATACTACATGGCTGAATTGAATGTAATACATCCATTTAGAGAAGGGAACGGACGTTCTAATCGTGAATTCATTAGACAATTAGCGCTAAATGCGGGCTATAAACTTGAATGGTCGAAGTTAGATGCTAAGGAATTATTGCATGCTTCAATTCGTTCTGTTGTAGATACTTCACTTTTAGAGGCACAACTGAAGAATGCTTTTTCTAAATAACAATACAAACATCAGAAAGGACCTGATAATCGCTTATAATGAACAGACAATGTAAACAAAAAGAGGAATCAAAAATAATCCCTCTTTTTTATATTGTGCCATCTTCGTAATGCTTAATCCAATTTTTATCTCCACGATGTTGAATATCTTCTACAGTCTTTTCCAACTCTTTTATAAGAACATTTTTCACTGTTTTTAATGTTTCTTTAAAAGTAAGGTCTTCTTGTATATCAGGTTTAATTCCTGCAACAGCATTGGAAGCAGCTAGTATTCTATGATAATCTTCCAATTTTTTAATTTCTTCAAAAGTATGTTGAATTAATTTTGCTAGTGCTTTGTTTTCTTCTGGAAGAATAGAATACAGTTCGTTAATTTTCTTGTTCATAAAAAAAGCTCCTTTAAAATATAAAATATAAGTGTTTTATACTCTGGTTTTTTTGAATGTCAACAACTTTTTTAAAAAAACTATGAAAAGATAGTTCCTATTAATGATTAATCAATAGGTTAGTTTTAAGTTAAGGTGGGAGAGGATAGAGTGAAATCTGTAAAAATACAGGGAAATAATATTAATACAGGAACCGCGAAAACACAGAGAAAATGAATGCTTGAAAGTAAGAATATATAGCTATTTTTATAAAATACTTTAATTTAGTACCAGGTAATAAATTAAAAAGGGTTTTGAAAAAATAATAGAAATTCTATGATAACAAATAAGAATTTGAAATGGAGTGAAATTTGTGGGTTTATTAACGAATAAAACATATGTAGTAATGGGTGTAGCTAATCATAGAAGTATTGCATGGGGGATTGCTCAGTCATTACATGAACATGGGGCAAAACTTGTATTTACATATCAGGGAGAACGTTTAAGAGAAGGAGTAGAAAAATTAGTAGCTACTCTTGATGGACAAGAATCATTATTAGTTTCTTGTGACGTAACAAGCGATGAAGATGTGAAAAAAGCATTTGAAACAATTGGGAAAGAAGTAGGCGTGATACATGGCGTAGCGCATTGTATTGCATTTGCAAATAAAGAAGATTTACAAGGCGAGTTTATTGATACATCTAGACAGGGATACCATTTAGCACAAGATATTAGTTCTTATTCATTGGTTGCAGTAGCTAGAGAAGCAAAGCCTTTTATAACTGAAGGTGGAAGTATTGTTACATTAACTTACCTAGGTGGAGAAAGAGTAGTGAAAAACTACAATCTTATGGGAGTAGCTAAAGCTGCTTTAGATGCGAATGTAAAATACCTAGCAAATGATTTAGGAAAAGATAATATTCGTGTGAATGCTGTTTCTGCTGGTCCAATTCGTACGTTAGCTGCAAAAGGTGTTGGTGGATTTAATGATATTCTACGTCAAATTGAAGAAAATGCACCTCTTAGAAGAACAGTTGACCAGCGTGAAGTAGGAGACAGTGCGATGTTCCTACTAAGTGATTTATCACGCGGAGTAACAGGCGAGATTTTACATGTTGATGCAGGACATAATATTTTAGGCTTCTAATTCTAATTGGACAGTATATTTTAAAACATAGGGTGTCATTCCATTATCGGAATGACGCTTTTTTATTAGAATGAAATAAATTCAGATAATTTAGAAATAAATCAATAACTACACAAGGAAATTTTAACGAAAAAAGAAAATGATAAAAAATAATTCTAATGTTTAAAGAAAGAAGGCAGGTATAAGCATATGAAGAAGATTAAGGTTGTTCATGTTTTGATTGGAATATCGGCTGTAATTTGGGCATTATTTTGGTACGGATATGCAACAGCAACTCAAGAAAAAGATAGTAAAGTGTTAAACCAAAACACCCAAAAGCATGTAGGAAGTTCTGTGAAGGAAGGAAAGGATGATGTAGCTGAAAAGCATCATATAGATGAAGAACAAACAAAATAAAACATGAAAATAGAAAAATAAAAAGAGAATCATTAAAGATTCTCTTTTTTTAGTATGATTTTCTTTTTGATAATCACAAATGCAAGGTACATAACGATTAATGTAATAGATGCAAACATTACTGGTTTAACATAAGGTTCTGCTATTGTATTGATTTGTTCCCAATTGTCGTTCAATTTAACTCCTAAAGATAAAAATAAAATAGTCCACGGTACCATAGCAATAGAAGTATACCCTATGAACTTATTTAATGGCATTTTAGATAAACCAGCAGGAATCGATATAGCATGTCTTACAACAGGAATGAATCTTGCGAAGAAAACTACCGCGCTGCCGTATTTTTGGAACCATTTTTCTGCAAGGTCAACATGTTTCTTTTGAATAAATATATATTTTCCAAACTTGTATATAAAGGCTCTGCCGCCATATAAACCAATCCAATATAAAAATAGTTGCGCGAATAAACCGCCTATTGAACCAGCGATAACAGCGCCAATAAACGTAATTTTACCTTGAGCAACTAAGAATCCACCGTAAGAAAGAACGATTTCACTAGGAATTACTTCTATCATTAAACCAAGTGCGATACCTAAATACCCTAAGTCACTCAAAAACATTAAAACATGCATGATAAAGTCTTTCATTATTTTCCCCCTTTTACCTAAGTATTAGTGAAAATAAAATAAAATCCTAATAAAATGAAAAATTCTGTTAAAATGTAAGAAAAAACGGAGATGAAACCAGATGGAACTAAAATTAATCCAAAAGAACTTTAGAAAACGAATTCAACCTCAACAGATTAGATTTATGAAACAAGACGAAGAATTTTCTTTTGTCGTGGGTCTTAAAAGTGACCGATACTGTGAGGTTTCTTATGTCGTTGATAACAATGTATTGGTTTGTAGGAAGTTTATAAATAATTACAAAATGGATAAGCATCATAGTCGAACAGCAATTGAATATTTGTTGTGGTTATCGGAAAACAAAGGATATGATGGAATCATATTTGATAAAACAGAGTATGTGTTCGAAAAGGATTCGTTGGTAATGTTAGGGCTGTGTATAAGGGATAAATTATATAATTACGGAAAAGAAGAACATGAAAAAAATGAAAATTGGTTGCCCAACAAAGTGAATTTAAAGCTTAAAAGTGGAAGTTATTTTGTTGATTTCAGAGATGGTCTGTATCGAAAAGAACTACAATGCTTTAATGCATTGATGGACTTAATAACGAACACAGTAAGGGAACAACCAGGAACAAATTTTAATTATTTGCCAAAATACTATGCTAATGAATTTAACTATTATTATAGAGGACATACAGGGAAATTGACGATGACTAGGGACGATTCTAAGGTTATTCTTTCTGATATTGATAGTTTGGAATTCAAGGCTGAACCGGAATCTGTAGAAAGCTTGGCTAAAGAATTCGAAAGGTTTTTGGAAGCAGCTTATATGAGTGCTAAAACAAAAGCTTTGTTTGAAACACCAAGAAAAAACTTTGATGTTGCATTATTGGAAATAGAACCTTTGCAGAAGTCGGAAAATTTGGATTTGATTCTAAATTATCTATTGGATAATAATGAAGAGCCTGTGGATATTGATAGTAGAATTATGAAAGAAAAGCCTTTCTTTATGGAAGAAAGGGGAATGTTCTATTTAGAAGTTTTAGGTTATCCAATTATCATTGATAACGAAATGCAGTTTCATTTTTATCGTAAAGAGGAACTAAATGAGACGAGGAATCGTTTCAAGAAATTGGTGATTGAATCTTATGAGAAATATTTGGACAGTAAATGGAATGATTAGAATAGATGTATTTGATTTTATGATTAGGGTCGATTAAAAAATAAAAAGTAAAATTAGAAAGTAGTGGATTTCATAAAAATACCGCTGCTTTTTGTTTGGTTAAAGTAATTAATATAATGGGTTAATTATTTTATGAATTTATTTATAGAAAAAATGTAATCTATGAATATATAATAAAAAGTAGTGTTCTTATAATGCTGATTTTTTTTATATTTTATATAAGAATGTAACAAAAAATATAGAAAATAAATTAAAAAAGTTAAATTCAAAAAATATTGGTGAATTCACTTTAAAATTGTTGTTGAAATGATGTTTTTTTGCTAAACTAAAAATACAAACATATGTACTGTATTGGACTCAAATAAGGAGGTATTTAATATGCCGGATATTGGTTCTCGTCAAATGAAAATTTTGGATTTCTTATATGAAGAGATTAATGAAAGAGGGTATCCACCAACTGTACGTGAAATCGGAGAGAGAGTTGGATTAGCTTCCAGTTCTACGGTTCATGGACACCTGGAAAAACTAGAGGAAAAAGGATACATCCTAAAAGACCCTACAAAGCCAAGAGCAATTCAATTGCTTAAACACTACGATGTGAACTATGTTAAGAAAATCAAACAAGAAAAAAACTTAATACAAGTACCGATTGTTGGAAAGGTGACGGCTGGTCAACCAATAACTGCTTTTGAAAACGTGGAAGGATACTTCCCGCTTATTGGTCCTGGTCATATAAATGAAAATTTATTTTCCCTACGTATTATGGGGCAAAGTATGATTGAAGCTGGAATTTTTGATGGAGATTTAGTAATTGTAAATCAACAAAAAACAGCCAACAACGGAGATATTGTAGTGGCAATGACAGAAGAAAATGAGGCTACAGTAAAACGATTTTATAAAGAAAAAGATTGTTTTAGATTGCAACCAGAGAATATGAGTATGGAACCTATATTCTTAAAAAAAGTAACTATATTAGGAAAAGTATTAAGTGTATACCGAGAATTGGTGCGATAAATATAACAAGCCTGTATCAAACATTTATGAAATTGTTGATACAGGCTTGTTTATTTTTGATTTTATAAATTAATTCTTTTATTTGTGTAGGTTCTCGATTCGTTTTAGTTTTTTATCTGATGGTTTAATATTGTATTCTGAGAATCGTATAGAAGGAACGTTACAGTTTTTATAAACCCATAAATTCGACAATTCTCGCTGAATATTATTTTGGATTTGCTGTCTATCGTTATCAGAACACTTGAGTTTTACTTCGATATTTGAATCAGCGTGCTGAATAACCTTAAATTCTTGAATTTCTTCAGAAGCAAGCATCACGGCTCTTCGAATAAAATCCGGGAAAATAGTAATCGTTTCATTTGAATCCTTTTTAAATCCAAAAAACATGTCATCACATCGACCATCTATTCTTTCTAAAGCTAAGAAAGGGGAATTGCAGCGACATGGTTGTTTTTTTTCAATTAATATATCGTTTAAACGATAACGAATAATCGGTTGTGTTTTACGTGAAAAATCAGTAATGATAGGTACAAAAACTCCATTTTCTTTATCCAAATATTCTTTTTCTATATACACAAGGTCTTCGTTTATGTGTAAGGTTCCGTGAGCACAAGTAGTAGCAAGAAAACCTTCTGTGCATTGATAAACTTGATGAACGATTTGGTTAAATGTGCTTTGTATGAATTCTTTGTCGATGTCTTCTAATACTTCAGCAACTGAGACAATTTTTATTGGACTGATTTGAATGAGACCTTCGTTCTTCCATTCAGCAATTTTCCGAAGCAACGAAGGGGGCGCTATGATAATAGATGGTTGTGTTTCATTCAAACGCTTAATATGGTTCTGAAATTCGTCTAGTAAATCAAAAAAATGAAAAGAAATTCGTTTATTTTGGGTCGTTTCATATAAGTTGCTATTGGCACGTAAAAAGAAGGCAACTGTGTGTTTACCTAAAATGCTGGATGGTAAAACTTTTGCTAGGGTTGAACCAGCCCATAAATAACGTTCTTCTTCCGAAACCAAGAAAATACCTCTATTACCACTTGTTCCGGAAGAAAGACCAATCGTGACATTATTAATAGTTGGAGTAAAATCTCGTGTTGATTCTGCCTCAATTGCAACTTCAAATGCTTCCTTTTTGCTAATTTTAACTGTATTTAAAAGGTCAAAATTATCCATCATCGTTTGTTTATCGATGATAGGTAATGATGACCATTGTTTTTCTTTTGTTTCTTGTGAGAACTCACCATACAATGAATTATAGAAAGGGGAATGCTGCAAGACAAAAGCAATGTGTTTCTCTATCTTTGCATTCTGAAATTTTTGAAGCTGCTCTTTAGTTTTTAATCGGTTTCCGTATTTCGTTTTTACATATTGTTTTAAAATGGATAGCTTATTCATAAATAACACCCTTTCTAGCAATGTTCCAAGTTAGACTACAGTGGGTTGGTAGTATCTCAATGTGAGGTGAAGATTTTGAGAGCTCATGTAATTTATTGATATTCATACGATAAGAATATGAATCAGCAGTTAAGAAATTTGTAATAAAGCTTGGAAAAACTAAATTTTGATACGTTTTACTCAGCCATACGGCATCGGAACAAAGGAAAACAGTTTTGTTGCTGTTGAAAACAACGAAAACCCCGAATTGTCCAATAGCATGTCCTGTGACATCTACTGCAAACATGGAACCATCATCGAATACGTCATATCCTTCGTTAAAGGGGGCATATTCATTAGATAATAGTTGTTTAGGCTTTTGGTCTATGAAGAGCATTCTATCTTCTAAATCAGACGGTAACGTATCTAATAAGCAACCTTTTGTAAGAGCCTTGAATTTACTTTTCCCCTTGATGTCATTGTAGGCTTTTTCAAATGTCAGGATTTTTGCATGTGGAAAATCCTTTAATCCAGCCGTATGGTCCCCGTGAAAGTGAGAAATAAGGATATAATTGATATCATTTGTTGATATGCCATCTTTTGATAATTGATTTTTAATAGATTGTTCTTCTTTAAAATAAACCGGGGTAAGTTTAGCGTATACAGAATACGGAAACGATTTTGTTGCCTCCATAAAATGATTTGCATATCCGGTATCGAATAATATATAACCATGTTTTGGATGGTTTAGTAATCCTACGATAGCAGGGAAACCTATTTGTTTCCAAGGTCCTTTTGAATACACTATTTTTTCTGGATGAGTACAATATCCACAATCATATAATTTAAGACTATTTATTTTCATTTTCTTTCCACCACTTTACAAAGTTTTGAATTCCATCTTCTATGCTTACTTGAGGTACATAACCTAGTTCATTTTTTGCCTTATCGATATTGAGTGTTTGACTCTTAGAAAGAACACTAACGGTATATTTGGTTAAAATAGGTTCTTTCCCAAATAATATAGTTTTAGAGATTCCTTCCATAAGAGAAGCCAGTGTAAAAGCGTTCTTAAATGAAATGTTTTTGTATCGAAACTCTTTTCCGAGTAATTGCATTACTTCTTCGATAATATTGTATAAATTCACACGAACTCCGTTTGTTATATTATATTTTTGACCTAGTGTCTGTTCGCTTGAATTCATACAAAGTAGAAGAGCATCTACTACATTTTCCACGTAAGTAATATCTATAAGGACTTCTCCATCTCCTATCTTTGGAAAAACACCCTTTTGGCAAACGTTGATAAGGCGGGGGAGAATGGCGTTGTCTCCAGGTCCAAACAAAGCTCGTGGACGAATAGTGATAGTCGAAAGACCGTCGCGAAATGCTTTATCAATTTCTTGTTCAGCCATGAATTTGGTTTCGGCATAATGATTTACAAATTGTTTAGGAAGCGTATCGTGTTCTTTTACATCTAAGCGTTCATCATAATAAAAATAAATGCTTGGTGTAGAAACATGAATGAGTCTTTTTACACCAGCTTTCTTGCTTCCTTCAATAATGTTTCTTGTGCCAATAACATTGGAGTTATAGAAATCTTTGTACTTTCCCCAGGGAGAAGATAATGCTCCACTGTGGAATACGTAGTCTTTTCCTTGGCAAGCAGAAATAATAGGCTCTCGTTCTTCAAGAGAACAAGAAATAAATTCAATTCCAGATTTTTCGAGCTTTTGTCCAATTTGCTTGTTTCGTCCTATAGCAGTAACCTCGTATCCCATATTAGCTAATCGATAAGCTAATTTTTGTCCTAAAAAACCAGTGGCTCCTGTTACTAAAGCTTTCATTGTTCTTCACCATCCCATGATATGTCATATGTCGTTTGTTCCAATAGTGAGTGTTTGTGTTTTTTACTTTGAATCCATAGTTGATACATACTGTAAACTTGATAGAAAAACGGCTTTTTATCCTCTTTGCTATAAACAATGTCAGTGTGAGAAAAGAATGTATGGAGCCATTTTGTAAAATTCAACGGACTGCTCCAATAATGATGACCATATATTAGTAAGGCTAATTTTAAAGCTGTTTTCTGGTCAGAAGAAGGAGTAAGTAATGTTGAATTTTTGTTTTCAGTTATAACGGGTATTAATTGTTCTGAAAATAAATGTAACCCACTAGTTGCTCGTGGATTACACTCGATAGGGTAAGGAATACCTGAATTATCCATGATAAAATCAAAAGCAATTTGACCTGAAAAATTAAGTTTTGCTACAACATCTGATACAAACTGAGTTATGGATGGTACATTTGTGTGATTAAAAGCAATAGTTGCTCCTAGACCAGCAGTAAACTCTGTTTTATAAACAGTATGAGCTAATAATTTCCCATCTTTCGCAATGCTATAAGAACAATATTGGTTTCCTTCTATGCGCTGTTGAATAATCCAACCTGGTAGAAGCTTTTCAGATTCAGAAAGAAGGAGCTCTTTTGTTGTAAATGCAACTTTGTCCGAAAATCGAGAATAGATAGGTTTCATTACAAATTCATGATGAGATGATTGAATCAGGCTTTCTTTGCATTGATTCATATCATTTGTATGAATCGTTTCCGGAGCATTCCAACCAATACTTTTTATAAATTCAATGAAGTTCAATTTATTGTGAAGTAATGTTAGTTTATCAATCGTATCGACAAATACATCACAGTTGAATTCATCTTTAAATTTCGAAAGATAAAACGTTTCCTCGCAGGTTGGAATGATTAAATCAATATGAAATTTTTGAATTAGTTTCTTTATTTCCTCCACAAATGCGTTTGTGCTGAGTTTTGGTGAAGGTATTAGAAAAAATTCAGAAACAACGTTGGAAGCTTTGGATATTGGATAAGGCGTACAATCCGCTACGAAAACATTCATTCCTTTGCTTTTAAATAAACGGCATAAATGTAAAGTAACAGGGGCTCTAGCTCCTGTTACCAATACATTTTTCACCGTTTTATTAATATTCAAGTAAAATTCCTCCGATAGATAATCCGGCAGAAGTTCCTAATAATAAAACTTTATCTCCACGTTGAATTTTTTCTTGTTGAATTGCTACATGAAGAGCTAGCGGAATAGAAGCAGAAATCATATTTCCATAGTCTTCAAAAATGGTCATAAAGTTTTCTTCTTTCACATTAAGCTTTTTACGAATGAGTTTCATAGCCGGTGCACTTGCTTGGTGTGGCACGACTAACTTAACGTCATTAATTGTTAAACCGGTTCCTTTGAAAATTGTTTCTACGAAATTCGGAATTAATTTAGAAGAAAGTTTAAATATCGCTCTGCCATTCATATCAAACAAGAAATCTTCCTTGTTTTCTTCTCGATGTTCTCTAGGGTGAATATTAGTACCTCCACCACGAATTTCTGATAAATGAGCGCCAGAACTATAAGTTTCCATATGAGAAGAAATAATTTTTGAATTTTCTTCAACACTTTTTGAAATAACCATAGCTACTGCGCCGTCTCCAAATAAAATGCTACTTTCATTTTGTCCCCAATTCAGACCAACTGAAGAAATTTCTGAAGAAACTATCAATACATTTTTGTATCTTCTTGCTTCAACAAGATAAGAAATGATATCTAAAGCTGTGATAAAACTCAAACAAGTAGAGTTCACATCAAAAGAAGGAATTCCTGAGTCTTGTAGTCCTAACTGTTCTTGAATTAAGGAGGCAGTAGAAGGGATAGGTTGTTGCATGGTACCACTTCCACAAATAATACAATCAATATCTTGAAGGGTTAATCCAGCATTTTCAACGGCTTTCTTAGCAGCTTCAGCACCCATAAAAGAAGAAGTTTCATCTTCAACAAAGTAGCGAGTTTTTACGCCAGCTTTATTTTCAGACCAACCTTTTTTTGCGCCAATCAGAGCATCTATTTCTTCTGAATTTACTTTGCGTTTAGGTAAATATGTACCTGTTCCTAAAATTTTAATCTTACGTTGCATATGTATCATCCTTTGCGGTTTATTTTAGCATTTAAATATAATTAATTCGCTTATTCTATTATAGGAAATTTTAAAAGCAGTTTGGGAGATTTTGAATTTTTTTTATAAAATAAAGAAAAATAATTTTTGAGGGGACTAAAAAAATAAAATAAATTAAATTCAGAAACTTTATGTGGGGAGTATAAAGTTTATACAATTCATAAAAAAAATGATAGAATATGATAGATAAAACCAAGTGAAAATAACGAAATGAGGAATTCAAGTGTTTATAGGACAAAAGGTTAAAGTAGAAAATTCTCCCTGGACAGATGCAAACGGAGAGACAGGGGAAATTAAATCTATCATTCCTACAAGTAATGAAGGTAATATTGCTCTAGTTAAATTTGATAATGAAGAAATTAATAGAACAAGTAGAGAGATAGGTGGTTTTACATTTAAAAATAAGGAATTGAAAGCAGTGTAATAAGAATCTCTAAAAAAGGGTGAGTAATATGACAGTTTATTATATTAAAAGTGTAAAATGGACGAAACATAAAGAAACAAATCCATCGGGAGAAGATATCTGGTGGGGTCCTAATAATTCTGGATATACAAAAGATATTACACAAGCAGGTATATATACAGAAGAACAAGTTATTGACCATAGAAAGCATCACGGTCAAAATGTGAGTGAAATTGTTCCAATCGATGTTGAGCCTTGGAGTGACGAAACAGTACAAATGAATAAATTTCATTTATCAAAACAAAAAGAACTTATTGAGCATTGGAATCAAAAACTTGATGAGGCTCAGCAACTTGTAAAGCATGCGAAAGAAAATGTTAATTCGTATCAAGAATCCGTAAAACAGTTGAATATGGAATTGAAAATTCAAGAAAAGCTAAAAAACAGTTAATGGATAATTCGAATTTTTTGATTTTGGTAGAAAACAATGCAATCGCGAGAGGGGAAAACACTGATGAAGAACAAAGGAACAATGACTATTAAACATCCAAAAGGTTGTAGAGTTAATATTCATGGAGTGGACGAAAGTGGTACAACGTGGTGTTGTAAATTCTACGATACGAAAGAAATTGCTATTGAAAATGCAATAGAAACGATGAAACAGTATGGTCGACAAGATGACGAATTTATCGATACAACTTTATAAAGCACGTTATTTCATGTTAATACCTTGAGTTATAATGAAAAAATACATAAAAGATGAACCTCATTCTGAATATTGAATGAGGTTTTTATTTTTTATCACAACTTATATTTAATTATCGATTTATTAACAAGTATTTATCCTAAAATAAAACTTAAAAAAAAGCAAAAAATGTTTGTCTTTTTTAAAAATAATGATATAAATTCAAAAGCAAAAAAGCAGAAGATTTAAATTCATATTAAGGAGTGATAGGATGAATATTAGAACTAAATTTATAGCTGTTTCTACAGGTTTGTTAATAATTTCAAATACCGTAATAGGTCTTATGAGCTATAATCAAGCAGACAAACAATTAGATGCAATGGGAAGAATCGTATTGAAAAATGCAACAAACCAAGCAATAGCCGAGATGAAGGTTTTAAACAATCAAGTAAAAAAGGGTAATATTACTTTGGAACAGGCTAAAGAGGAAGCAGCAACTTCAATTTTAGGTCCTAAAAAAGAAAATGGTACAAGAGATATCAATAAAGAAGTCAATTTATCTAAAAACGGTTATTTATATGTAATTTCGCCTAAGGGAGAATTGTTAGTACACCCAAATAAAGAAGGAGAGAATATATATAATTCAAAAGACCCTGATGGGAATCCAGTGGGTAAAACGGTTATTGATGCAGCTGCAAAAGATGGGTTTGCAGAATATAATTGGGAACTTCCTGGTAAAGATGGACAAGCGGAAAAAATCGTATACTCTAAAGAGTTTAAGGAATGGGGCTGGATTGTAGCTGCTGGAACTTATAAGATGGATTTTAATGCGTCTGCAAAAGACATTCTGGAAAAAAATATCATTGTTTCTTTATTGACAATCGTAATTGGGGCTGGATTTGTTTTCTATTATTCTACGAGAATTTCAAAAGCTTTACATCTTGTAAAAAGACGTTTAGAAAAGGTTGCAGAAGGAGATTTGAGTTCAGAAGCATTAATTATAAATACAAAAGATGAAACAAAAGAATTAGCGGATTCTTTAAATACGATGTCTTCGAATTTAAGAACACTCATTTCTTCTGTGGGTCAATCTGCAAGAGAATTGAGTTCTGCATCGGAAGAAACGGCATCTTCTATTGAAGAAATTACATCATCGTCTGAAAGAATTAATGAGATTATTCAGGTAGTAGCTTTGGAAGCTCAAAACGGTCAAAATGCTACTATTGAAGCAGCTAATGCAATTGATGGATTGAATGATTTATTAGAAGAGGCTAAAACAAGAACATTGAATGGAAGTGAAATTTCTAAGCAAACAATGGAAACAGCACAAACAGGTGCAAAAAATGTAAAAGAGTTAGTTTCAAGAATGAGTGAAATTGAAGTGAAAACAGAACAAACACAAGAAGTTATCAAAGAACTTGAAAAGTATTCTCAAGAAATTAGTCAGATTACAAATACAATTACAGGCATAGCTGCACAAACAAATCTTCTTGCTTTAAATGCAGCAATAGAAGCTGCTCGTGCAGGAGAACATGGAAAAGGTTTCTCTGTAGTTGCTGATGAGGTTCGAAAATTATCTGAACAATCTAATGAAGGAGCAAATCAAGTTGCTGCATTAACTCAAAAAATTAATGAATTAACGAAGAAATCAGCTAAAGAAATGGAAGAAAGCAGAAAAATTGTTGGAGAAGGAGTAGAAAGTGCGCATACAGCTGGGAAATCATTAGAAGAAATTCTTGAAGCCATTAATAATACAGTTAACGAAATGAAAAATATTGCGAACTTAACAGATGAAGAAGTAGAATCAGCAAATCAAATTTTAAATTTAATTAAAAATCTGTCTGAGGTTTCAGAGAAGATTGCTGCTAGTTCTCAAGAAGCTACTGCATCTTCTGAAGAAACTACTGCGTCTATTCAAAGTGTTTCTGCTGTTTCTGAAGAAAACAGTGGCATGGCGAATGAACTTAATGTATCTGTAGAAAAGTTCAAAGTTTAATAAAAAACCACCTATTATATATAGGTGGTTTTTAAATTGGATATTAAGAATTAAAAAGTGAAATTTGTTACGGATTCTCCTAACGTTTTAATATTGACCTTCCCGGTATTACAATCAAATATAATAGTTCTACCTTTGTGCCCTCCAACATTAGAATTGATGATTGGAATATTATTTTCGTTTAGAATTTTTTTAGTGATTGCTATGTTTCTACTTCCAATGCTTAAAAGAGAAGAACGAGAAAGGTTTTGAAACATATCAGCTCCTCCATAAATGGCTGCTTGTAATCTTCTTTTATTTGCTCCAAGCAAATTCATAGTGTCTAATAATAGAGGAATACCAGTGTCGGCATATTTGGCTTTGTTTTCTTCATTTTCTTTTGTGCATTGAGGCAGTAAGATGTGAAGTAATCCGCCTATTTTAGTTGTCTTATCATATAATATAATACCTATACAAGAACCTAAACCATTAGTTTGTAATACAGTTTCGTCTTTTCCTACTGCTAAATCAGAAATGCCAACTATTAAAGTTTTCATTAAAAACCAATCCCGAATTTATTAAAAAATGAATGCAATGTATTAGGTTCTGGTAAAAATAGCATATATCCTTCTATTTTTTCGTTATCATAATAAAATGAAGTATTAATTATCATAGCATCATTTCCTATTTCTCCGTAAGAATGTATTCCATATGTTAAAATGGCACCTGCCATGTCTTTCGCAGATTGAGGAACTGTAAGTGATAATCTTGAACATATTAAATCTGATAAAGATGAAACATAACTAGCAGCTAAGATATTACCAAATTCATTAAATAATGAGTAATCCATTTCTACATTATTGGACATATTTAAGTGATTTTCTGTATAGAGATTATGAACTAGTTTTTTTAAAGAGTGTTCTTTTATAATTAAAAAGAAATTCCCTTCAAAATCGCCTATGACTCTGAAAAACACAGCATTCACTATTTCTTCTTCTCCTCCAACAAATTCACAGATATCTTCTATGTCAACGATGTCAACAGACGGGATAGTAATATCAATCGTTCGATTTAATAAAATAGAAAGGGAAGTAGCAGCATTAGCGACACCGATATTACCTACTTCTTTTAATGCGTCTAAATGAATTTCATTTAGTTTTTGAATCATCCAAAATCCTCCTTTCAAAAAGCTTTATTAAGCTTGTTGTATAATACTGTCTTTTGAAAGAAAATCAACCAGAAATTAAAAATCATTTAAGGAAGTTTCTTTAAATATAAACGGTGTTTTTTCGATGAAAAAGAGTATATTTTTAAGTTTTATGAACATTTGTTTCGTTAAGTTGTTATTGTTCAGGTAAAAATGTAAAAACATGCTGATTGAATTAAATACAAAAAAGAAACCTACTCTTAAATAAAGAGTAGGTCGTTTTTTAGAATACGCGTTTTGCTCCAGCGTAATGTTGAATATAATAAGAACCACTTAAGTTACTGATTTTTACTTTTTCATCGCCGCTACTAGCTTGGATGAATTGTCCATCACCAATATAGATTCCTACATGAGAAATGCCTTCTCTATATGTATTTTTGAAATATACAAGGTCTCCAGCTCTTAAATCAGATTTATTAACTGATGTTCCAACATTAAACATGTCATATGAAACACGAGGTAAGTTATTTATTCCGTGTTGTCTAAGTACATAGTAAACAAATCCAGAACAATCAAATCCAGAAGGGGATGTTCCACCCCATACGTATGGTACGCCAAGGTATTTTTTTGCTGTTGAAATAATTGCATCAGCTTTGCTTGAAGATGGGTTCTGAACCTGAGTTGATGGATTATTTACTGATGTACCATTTAAAGCATTTGCAATTGCAGCTTTTGTATTAGGACCAACGATTCCATCAGCAGATAATCCTTTGTCACTTTGGAATTGCATTACAGATGATTTTGTAATTGTACCAAAGTATCCTGTTGAATTAGCGTTGAAATAGTTCAATTTTCTTAAATTATCTTGTAATTGTTGTACTTCGCTATTGCTAGTTCCTTGTTTTAATAAACCATTTCCATTTGAAGGTTGAGATGGTGTAGAAGTACCATTTAAAGCATTTGCAATTGCAGCTTTTGTATTAGGACCAACAATACCATCAGCAGATAAACCTTTGTCACCTTGGAATTGTATTACAGATGATTTTGTAACTGAACCAAAGTATCCTGTTGAATTAACATGGAAGTAATTTAATTTTCTTAAGTTATCCTGTAATTGTTTAACTTCGTTATTACTGTTTCCTTGTTTTAATAAACCATTTCCATTTGAAGTAGAACCTTCAATTTTTGTAATTTCAGAAGCTAGTGCATTTTTCGTAAGAGTTCCAACATTTCCAGTGTCAGGTACTCCATGCGAACGTTGGAAATCTAAAACTGCTTGTTTAGTAACAGAACCATAGTATCCTGTTGTATTTGTATTAAAATAACTTAATCTCTTTAAATCTTGTTGTATTTTTGAAATATCGTTTCCTTGCATTCCTTGTTGCATAAAACGATTACCGTAATCACCAGGTGATGCTGCGGCTACAGATTGAGCTGCTCCAAACAGGGCTAAGCCTGCAACTAATATTGGCATTGTTTTTTTGCCTACTTTTTTCATATCTTAACACTCCTTTGTATGTTTGTGTGTATGTAAATTTGCAAGAAAAAATCGTTAGACCTTTTTGAATTTTTTTACATAAACATTACATTTTTGTTACAAGGAGTCTTTTTGAAAAAGAAGACATTGGGTGAAAAATAGTATAGAGTATATTACTTGTTTACAAAAAAATAGCCGCGAATTCCCTTTGAAAGGCGGGAGTTAACGGCTATTAAACACTATAACTGGTATTTAATTTGGGTGTTATTCCTTTGGGACAGAGTTTTGTTTTTCTAAATATTCCTGTTCAGCTTTTTTCATATGATTACGAACTTTATCAAGAACATCAAAGATTTTCTCTTCTTGCTCCTTTATAAATTCCTCTTTTGCACTGAATATATAAACGTATAATTTAGAATCAACAGGATAGGGGATAATGGCTATTTTATTTCCTTGACGTAACCAGTCCATTACTTCGAAAGCACTGGATTCTCCGGCTTTAATTGCCATTTTAAAACTTTCCACATATCCATTTGCACCTGATGTTAGAACTCTGGGTTTTTCTCCTGTCTTTTCGAGTATCCATCTATATCCACACCATCGCATATGTACCAATTGATGGTTTCCTCGTCTAGTGGCATATGTATCAAATTGTACCCATTCTTCAAAATTGACTTCTCTATCTGGGATTGGATATATAGGACAATCTTCTATTTGGACTTGAATCGTACCTTTGTTGAGGTATTCAACAAGCTCTTTCCAAGTCGTTTCGAGTCCATTCGCTCCCCACCAACCATTTACTGATGCTAGTACATTCTTTAAATCGGTTATGGTCCAGTGATATTGACCTTCGTTAACTTGTTTTATGATATCTGGCTTCATAATATCCCACCTTTGTTATTGGAATCCCCAATTATAGACAAACTGATAATTATATTTTGGTACAAAATAGGTATCTTTGCAATAAATTTTCTTTTTTGTGGTAAAGTGTATAAAAATCAAAAGGAGAATACAAGATGAAATTAATGGAGAAACTTGTGGAGAAATTTTTCGAATCAGAAATGAAATGGGAATATAAATTACAAGACGAAGTTATCAGAGTAGGAAAACAAAGATTTAAACGTACTTTTCCCGATGTCCTTTTTGGTCAAATCGGAGAGGTCCCAGTTAAAGCAAACGGTAAAAAAGTTATTTGTCCTATTTATTATGCTAAAGATGGCTTATGCTTTATGTTTCGTAACGAGAAGATATTATTCAATAATCTTAAACGTATTAGTTAAGTCGAGAGAGAAGCTCCAAAAAGAATATTTATTGATTTGCAGAGAAGTTTAAAAATATTAATCATTAAACTGACAGTTTTATTCCTGTCAGTTTTTTAAATTAGGGATATTCGATTTTTAAAATACAATTTCGATGTTATACTGGATTAAAAAAAGGAGAAACATTTATGCAAAACCCTATTCAAATTGAATTAAAAAATGAATTTATGAAACAAGCAAGAAATTTCGATTTAGAAAAGTTGAAAAACCAAGAGGATAGAAATGATACGGTTACATTGTTTCATGGAACAAATACATTCTATTTAAACTCTATACTGGAAAACGGAATTCTACCTCGAAATAAAACAGGGAACAATAACTGGGATAAAGAAGAGGCATATTCGAACGAAGATATTGTTTATCTAACAAATAAATGGCATTATTGGTATGCATATAATTCTACTGAAAGACTATTAGAACGTAAATATGGTGAAGACTGGAGTTCTGTTAAAGAAGCGCAGTGGTGGTTAACAGGCAGTATATTCCCTATTTACTTGGAATGTGAGATTCCAAAGGTTTACCTTACGCTTGATGAAGATATAGTTTTTAGTAAATTTGTAAAAGATGAAATTAAAAGAGCGATAAAAAAAGGAACGGATTTACAATTGAATGTAACCTGGGAAGATTCATTAGCTCACCAAGGTACAGTAGGAGTAAGAGGAGGAATCCCACGAGAATTTATTAAAACTATTCATATTTTAGGGGACCCTCATTTATATTTAGAATTGATGGATAAAAAAAGACAACATATGAGAGATTATGATAAATGGATACAAGGAAAAGGGAAGGGGAAATTAAAACTTAAAGATTTACAAGAAATTGAGCAAAAGTATCAATATATTGGAAGTGTTCCATTGAATGCAATTCCTAAAGGATATAAATTAAGTCAATGCTATTATGATAGGAACCAACAATCAATGTCATTTGTAGCAAATACCCCAGAAGAATACGAATCACAACCTAGACAATTAGAAAAAATATAAGCTCAGCTTTGCTGGGCTTTTTTTGTTGATGTCTCTTTTACTACTACGAACTTAGATATGCAGATAGATACAAAAAAGCATATCAGTATTGATATGCTTTAGTTTCTTATACTAGCCTGAGTTTGGGCTGACTTCTTTTATCTGTGTTCCATTCATTAACAGATTTCATTAATGAATTTGAAAGGATTTCTAGTTCAGATATAGTTAAATAGAATGGTTTAGGAGAGAAGAATGGTTTTTTGAATTTAAACCAATGGTCTACACCTGTCCAATGATATAGAAAACAATGTTCTAATATATATTCTTTTTCGTTATATGTAAAATGAAAATAGAAAGTTTGGTACTTTCCATCTCTTGTACGGTTAAAGTCTGTTAAAGTCATGTTGTTTAATATGTTTTTAATTTTTTCAGGGATATAGCTATGTTTGTAATCTGTGTTTTTGAAAAATTGTTCTAGTTCCATAAGAACCCCTCCGTTAATATTATTTAACTAATATTAATAAGAAAAAAAGAATATTCCTTTTTAAATCGTACAAATAAAAATATTAAGGAAGAGTATCTTGTGTCTTTTGTGTATGAAAAATAAAAGCCTATGATATAATGTATCAAAAACCGAAGGAGAATTTTTAAATGTTTGACGCAAAAGAAGCATATTCAAAAATGTTAGAGATACTAGGGGTAAACGTTCCAGAAGGATATTTTTTCAGTCCAACGTTTAGACATTATCAAAAAGTACGGAATCAAATATATGTTTATGTAACACCCGAATATGGACATAGTTGGAAGGTTCAGGCTTATGTAAGAGGAACAGCTGCAATGTGTTCTTTAGAAGCTAGAATTTCTATGGAATCAAATATAGAATTACAGAAACTTTCACAAGCTGAAGTATTAGAAAGATACGGACAGAACATCTCGAAACTTTTTGAGTTGGCAGATATTTGGTTAGATAGATATGGAGATGATTCGGAAGCAATGAATGAGGATATTTTTAACCCGTTCCATGTCAATGGTTGGCAAGGAAGAGATATTAGTAATAAAGAATTACAATATAATTAAAATAGAGTGCTACGATTAGTAGTGCTTTTTTCATTAAAAGATATAAAAATTAGAGATATTCGTATCAACATTTCATTATAGGCGGCAAGCCGCTTTTGCCTTGCAAAATAAATCAATTCAATATCAATTCATTACATATTTATAAGTATCCAGTCACTTGATAACATTCGCTCCGGTTCCACCTCCGCTTTCATGATAATAACATATCCTAATCAGAAGTTATGATTAAAAATAAAAACGCAGCGTTGCAGCTCAAAAGGAATATATTATTATGAGTCATTAATCCATGCTTTAAATACATGATTGGAAAGTTACTAAAATACTATTGGTAATAGAGTTTATGTAACGAATCATGGTAGAAGGGGAGGGATGATTTGAGGTGATATGACGCCTATAGAAACATACATTAGTATTCATACTGTTATTTGTCCTATTTGCTATCGCATATCATTGAAACTCGCTCCTGTTTACTGGTAACAAGGTACGGCATCAAATGGTTACATGACCTAAATGTCTATCACGCTTCGTTTATTAGTAATTCGTTATGCTGCGCATAGTTCCCCAAGCTTTTCCTAGTTATCACTTGTATTCCTTGTAATAATCCTAGCCTTTCCTAGAAGTCCTTAGTTTGAATACATTTGTTCTAATAAACTTATTCATTTGTAATCGTATATCGTAAGCTACGCTTAAGAATTAAGTTAATGGATATATGTCGATTAGGTAACGTATGTATATGCTATTCTTGTCTTTCCCAATTTGTTCTGCCAAGCCGTTAGTAATTTGTTTATTTGATTTATATTTATTTGTTATTTAAACACATATAAAAAGAATGACTTACGCATTCTTTACACCAAAGCCAAAAGGCGTTCTTTTTTTGAAAAAGACTGTTATTTGTATATATAAAAAGAGCCAATTGATATGGCTCAGTTGTGGTTACGTTTGTTTAAATGATATTGTAAAACTTCGAATAATGAATCTGGAGTTTTTTCATTTAATAAAGCACTAAATGCAGTATCGTTATTAATAAGTTCTACAACCATATTGTGCATTTTTAAGTGTGTATCACTATTAGTAGCAGTTATACCAAATAACAATCTAACTGGTTGATTACTCAATTTCCCAAAATCAACAGTGTGTTTTAAGCGAACTAATACTAGTGCATCATCGTGAACATCTTCATAAGCATCTGTTTGTGCTATTGCAACCATGTGACTTAGTACAAAAGGATTGATATCCATTCTATATGTATCTAATAAAGAAAATACATACTCTTTATTTGATAAATTATTTTCTACTAATAGAATACCTAATTCTTTAACAGCTTCTTCAGCTGTTGTTGCATCTATATCTAATATAATAAATTCTCTGTTTAAAATTTGCATGTTAACCTCCTGTTATTATGAAACTCGTGATGATAATTTTATGAGTTTAATAACATGAAAAAAAGATTTAGAAAAGAAATTATGTTATTTATTTTTTACCGATTTCTCAAATATCATTGTTTTTAATTGAATTTCAAAAATAAGGATTATAATGCTATAAAATAAAAATACTATTTGTAGTATAAAGGAGCAGTTTAAATGGAAATAGCATTGTATCACAGGACTTCGAAGGAAAAAGCTGAGAGTATTATGAAAAATGGGTTTCGCTTACCTGATGAATCAGGAAGGTGGGGGAAAGGTATATATTTCGCTACAACTGATAATTGGCAAATAAGTAGTTTCGGAAATACAGTTATTAAAGTCGTCGTAGATAGTCAGGATATTTTTTCGAGGAGATATGAGTTAATAGCTAGAGATTATGACCTTGATTTAGAAGAACCAGAAGGTTATACGCATATGGACGAATTTGTAACAAGAATACTTGGATACAAAGGTATAGCAATAGATTATGAAAATAACGAGTATGAAGATATTGAAGTATGTATATATGACACGTCAATTCTTCTTGGAATTCAGATATTAAGTTGCGAATAATGCACAATTCAAATACAGTATATTTTGTAGACCTTTTTACATTAAAGAGGTCTTTTTTTAACTTAAATTAGCGATTTATACGAAAGCAGCGTTATTGTTAACCATTTGCGAATAAAATTTGTTATTATGTAGTTATAGAGGGTTATTTAAATAGATTAGAGAATATATTATATGATAACACAATGAAATGGAGGAAATATCATGAGAAACGATGATAAAAACATATTTTCTATTAACGATAAAGAGAAATTAGAAAAGTTTATGGCAGATAAAAGAGAAAAAGCAGGAGAAGTCGAAGAGACGTTACGAAAAAATACAGAGACTGTAGTGGAAAATGCAAAACAGGCAATACAAAGAGGGATAAATAATATAGAAAAATAGACAAGGTTAGTAAAAAACCTTGTCTATATGTTTTTATTTTCTGTTAATCCCCATAAAACTAAAAACTACATTTTTTAATTCCACGGTTAATTCAGTTGTCTTCTCATTTAGGATGGTTTGTTCTCGCTGTTCTTCTTCTCTTTTATTTTTTAAAAACTCATCGAGTTTTTCCTTGTCATTGATAGAGAATAATAGCATCCTTCGTCTCCCCCTAAGTGTTACCTTATTTAGTTTTTAATTGAATTACTTGTTTTAAAATGTTGATGAGTCTGCTTTCAGATACAATATATCCTAAAAGAAACTCAGCTGTTATTAGGTTATTCTTATCTTCGTTGAAATAAGTAATAAACCAACGTTGACCATTTACACTTAAAATATAAGTGTAAAAATCAAAACTCTGCTGTTCTCCAAATAAAATGGTATCAACAGAATCTGTTTCTTTAATAAACATGTATTGCTTAAAGAAATCTTCTTTTTCATATGAATCAATGGTATCAAATGAAGTAGTGTCATGTTCTAAAATGACTTCTGTTTCAGTTTCTTTGTAAACTAAAAACGGTGTTAAAGCTAAATTTAGGTCTTCATATGATACTTTTTCTTGTGCTAAATCTTGCGTTACCTTTGTGACTTTGTTGATTAAACTTTTGTATCTTGTTTCTATTTCTTTCTGTTTCTTTTGATAATGTTGGACCTCTTGCTTGTATGCAGACTCAACAGAAGCTATGCTTTCCATTACATTTGTTTGGGAAAGGACATCCAATGCTAATTTACCATTTTGTAAATCGTCATATAGCTTGTTAAATGAATCGCTGTTTTTTGCTAATTCTTCAAAAGCTTTATACATAGCAGGGTGCATTACTTTGAAAAGTTTGTAGAAGAAAAACGGGTTATTTTTGTCCATTTTCTGCATTAAATACAAACCTTGTAATAAAGATAATAAGTACCAAAATAGAAATAATACACCGTACACCCAATATGGCATTTCCGTATAAGAGGAAAATCCAATGAATGATAACAAACCAACAATTGTAGTTTGTACAGCAATTGTTCCTTTCAAAACCTTAGCGGATTGCACTAAAGTTTTTAATTGTGTAAAAGGGTGCATTAGCACTCTTGTTACTAAACCGCTTTCTGCATGAGCGGTTTGACTTTTTTGAATTAACTTCAAAATGTCTTGCGCATTCTCACGAAAATGAGAAATGACTTTGATTACAGCATCTATTTGCATGCAATCGCCTCCTAATTCTAATGTTTTATTTTTTGTGTTTGATTAGCTCCTAGATAAACATTTCTATTTTCCAGTTTCTAACCAAATAAATAATAATAGCGAATGGTAAAAAGTCAATAAAAAAGAGGCACATATACAAAGATATGTACCTAAAAATAAATTAAAGTTAGGAATTGCTAGAAGTGAATCTAGCAATTAATTTTTACACCGATATTTTGAATTTGTAAAGAATTAAATCCAAAATGTTTTTATGGATATGGATTCATTTTAATTAAACTTACAAATCCAACAAACGTCATTAGATGCGTTTCAATGACAAATGTTTGATGGTTGAATTATGTTGATAAGACCAACAATAGAGCCGGTTTATTGAAGAAAAATATAGATTGATTTTAATTAAACTTTTTTAAAATTAAAAATCCAACAAACGTCATTAAGAGCGTTTCAATGACAAATGTTTGATGTTTGGATTATGTTGATAAACCCGAAAATAGAGATGGTTTCCTGAAACTACCGATAGTTTTTTCACATTGAATGAAAAATTAGATTATAATTTGTTAAAAAACAAAAGGGGTAAAGATAGGTATGAAAAAAACAAAAGTGAAAGAAACAAAAAAAGGACTATTCAATGAAATTCCAGAAGGTCAATTAGATTTATTTTTGGGTGACATGGAAGTTACTATTAAACCAGAATTTTTATTTGAAGAGCAAAAGAAATTACCTGTTAATGCGCTTTCTAAACTTCCTAAAAAAATTACTGACCTAAACCAGCTGCAAGTAGGTGATAAGATTCATGTGTATGATGGTCATTTGAAGCGTGAATTTACAGGTTATTATATTACAAAAGGTTTTTGGGATGGAAGGGACAAAAGTAATTTCAGTTATTATTACATGGAGATTATAGACGAAGAGAACCCAATGGAATATACACGTAATTTCCGAGGATTTGATAAAATGTGTCAAGTGACATTACTTAAAGAAAATACGAGCTATGTTCCACCAAGGAAAGAGGAGGTATCTCAACTTTTAAAAGAGAAATTGCAAGCTGTAGCCTTAGATAAGCGTATTGGGGTATATCAAAAATTTAGAGACAATTATCCATCTCTTTCATATGAATGGAGTCCAATTTTAAGAGATGCTTGGCGTAAAGCTATAGTAGAGGTTACGGATGAACAAGATTACTTAAATCTTTTGGTGAAAATGAATAAACAAATGGCTAAAAAAATTCCTGAACCAATTAAAGAACGGTTAGAAAGCATATTCAATGAAGTTGCACCTGGGGAAAGAATGAATCAGATAAAAAGACTGCAATGGGTAGAACCTTATAATTCATCACATGATAAGGAAATTGAGTTTACGTACCATACATTGAATGAAAACGATTCTACTTATTATAAACCACTTACTTACATGTTTTTGGAGAAAACAAACAATGTTAAATTGTATTTTGAAATTTTGAAGCATTTAGGATTTGTTTGTCGATATATGATGAAAGGTGATATTACAAGCATTGACCCTGTTGCTTTAAAAGGAAAGATTCGAATGTGGCATTCTGATGAACGTCTGAAATCAACATTTGTACCTTTATGGGAAAGAAATGCACAAGTTGCAAGTTAAATAAAGACATAAATCAATATAAGGTCCTTCTCATCTAGAAGGACTCTTTTTTATTGTTCTGGGATTCGTCTTGAATTGATTTTTACTAGTATACGTTTTAAAATATAGCGTATATCAATTATGTTTATGTTTATCATTAGAATTTCACGTATTTCTTTTTGTGAATGACTATTTATGATATTTCGTTTAAATATTCAAGACAAAGGAGAAATAGATGAAACAAGTATTTTCGAATCTAGAGAACCAAATACTGGTTCAAATTATGGAAGTGGCAGAGGAAAACGATGGGGTAGCCTCGATGCGAGAGTATGTTGATTCAGGAAGGATACCTGATATTGATACAGTTATTACTGTCTTTGGTTCATGGAACAATGCGGTTAATATTATTGATTATGTCCCTTATGTAGAATCTGACGTTACTATATATCAAGAAGATATTATTAGACAAATGCGGGGATTTTATGAAGAAAACAATAACCATATTACCTTAGAACTATTTAAAAAAAGATACAAAAAAGAGGGTTTTAAACATATAAATCGTGCTTTCGGTTCTTGGAATAACGCTTTGCGTGTTGCTAATATTGAGCAGGGACAATACACAGAAAGAATATACTCGAAAGAATTTATTATACAAAATATCCGGGGGCTCCATGCTAATAGTGGGTCTGTATATTATACGAAACAAAACTATATAGATTCTAAAGCGGAACCCGATATAAAGACTGTTTTAAGAGAGTTTGGTATATGGAGTAATGTACTGAAACAAGCCGGGCTCCCTTTTCGAGGTAATGTAGAAGAAATAGAAAAAAAGCACGCCGAGAAAAAGAAAGAGATTATAGAACAATTGAGAGAGTTGGCAGAAGAGTATAAAGGGAAAATAACGATTCGTGTATATAGAGATTCAAACAGGAGTCCTAAAGCGGATACTATAGTGAATTACTTTGGTACTTGGCAAGATGCTCTTAAAGCAGCAGGAATATACCAATACATTAAATCTATTGTAACTGAGGAAGATGCATTACATTTTAAAATGTATGCGATAAGGCAACTTCAACTTCATAACAATGAATATGTTGGGAAAATCGATAAGGATAGTTATCGAGCTTCTGGTAGACTTCCTACTGTAACTAGTATTTATCGTGTTTTTGGTAGTTGGACTCAGGCAATACATGAAGCACAAATAACATCTGCTAAACAAAAAAGCCCTAGGTATCCAGATGAGGATAAGTTTTTAGAGACGATTAAGCAGGAACTTAATAAATTTTACGAAGAGACCGGTTCTTTAAGTGAACGTTTATATAAAGAGTTAGGGAGAAAACCAAGTGCTACTACGATTAGAAGAGTGGTAGGAGACTGGAAAACAGCCTTGAATATATCAGGACTATCGAATAAGCCTGTAAAACGCCCATTAAAAGACAATCAAAAAGAGTGGATAGTTAAACAATTAACAGAGTTTTATGAGGAAACGGGTTCTGTAAGTGAGAGATTGTATAAGAAATCAGGAAGAAGACCGAGTGCTACTACTATAAGAAGGTTGATAGGGACTTGGCAAGATGCTATACTTTATGCGAATCTTCAAAGTAAAACTTCTCGAACAAAAGACTGACTTAATATTAAGCCAGTCTTTTTTGTGCATTAAAATAATTCTTTACACATTTATACGATTCGAATCTTTGAAGAAATACTTGTAAGAAATAAGTTGCGTAATCAATATCTAAGAAAAGCTTTTCCGCGAAAACAAAAGCATAATAACGAATATCTTCAGCATCTAGGTTGAATGATTCGCCATCCGCCATTAATACTTCTGCATTTCTTTCATATGGTGAATTGTCATCTGAGAATTCGACCAAATAAAGGTGACATCTTAAAGCGTTTCTTGAAAATTCAATTGTGTATTCATATAATAATTCTTTACTTTCGGTATAATCAATGACTTTTTCTCGAACATTTACAATGCGTATATTATTTAAGTCTTCTCCTAATTTAAGAAGGTATTCTAATCTATCATGTCTTTCGAGAGGACTCCCACCTCTAAACGTAAGTGAAGGTGGTGAGGTGAATCGAAAAAAATATTTTATTTTCAAGAAAAAATAGTGGAAACATACGTTCTCGTTTTGATATAATCTCCTTAACAAGGAGGTGAATAAAATGACAACGGAAAATCAATCAAACTATAAAACTCTTCAAATCTGGATTAAAAAAGGGCATCGTATGTATTCTTACTTTCAAGAATCTTGTCATAACGCTAAGAATATGTATAACACGACAAATTTTTATATACGTCAGGTGTACACTGGATTAACACAAGAAAAAGAGTTACAACCTTTGCAAAAAGAAGTTCTGGATAATATTCATAAAAACATTGGAGAAATGAATGACACACAACTTATTTCCTATCAAAAGAAATCGGAAAAAGAAAAATTGAAACCAAAAGAGAAGCAAAAAGAAGTAAAATGCAACTTATTTTCAGAACCAACTACAGAAAAACCTTATGTAGATTATAACTTTCTGGATGCATTATTTAAAGCGATGATTCAGAATGATTATCGAGCTTTACCTACGCAATCTAGTCAATCGATAATGAAAACTGTATTCCAAAATTGGAAATCCTTTTTTGTTAGTTTAAAAGACTATAAAAAGAATCCAAACAAATACAATGGGAAACCTAGAATTCCAAAGTATATTCGTTCTTCTGAAAAGGAAATCTTGTATACAAACCAAGATTGTGTAATTAAAAACAATAGATGTTTAAAGTTTCCAAAGACGAAATTGCAATTAAATATTGGGAAACTAGGCTTTACCGAAGGTAAACTGAAACAAGTTCGTGTAATTCCAAAATACAATGAATATGTAGTGGAATTGGTGGTAGATGTTCCTTCAGAACAACAAATTATTGAAGAGAATGGTCGCTATATGAGTATTGATTTAGGCATTGATAACCTCGCAACCATCGTAACAAACACAGGCATGAAACCTGTTCTTGTTAAGGGCAAACACGTCAAAAGCATAAATCAATATTACAACAAAATGAAGAGTCATTTTACAAGCGTTCTACAACAAGGTAAACAAACAAATGAAGGACCTTTTACTTCTAAAAGAATAGAAAAACTTCATCAAAAACGTTACTTGAAAATAAAAGACATCTTCCATAAAGCTAGCCATCATATTGTAAAACTAGCTCAAGAAGAAGAGGTTTGTAAAATTGTTATTGGTCAAAATAAAAGTTGGAAACAAGAAACGAATATGGGAAAAAGAAATAACCAGTCATTCTGCCATATTCCGCATAGTTTATTGATTCAAATGATTACATACAAAGCAAATGCCATAGGCATTCAAGTTGTTGTGACCGAAGAATCGTATACATCGAAAGCAAGTTTTCTAGATGATGATTTCATTCCAACGTATGGAGTAAATAACCAAAATGTAACTTTTTCAGGGAAGCGAATTAAGCGTGGTATGTATCGTTCTGCAAACAGAGTATTGATTAACGCAGATGTAAACGCTGCGGCTAATATTTTACGAAAAGTAATCCCAAATGCATGGACAAATGGGATAGAGGGGTTAGGCGTGAAACAGCTCGCTAATGTGTTAACTCCCCTGACGTTAATCGTCCGTTAGGTCGAAACGTTAGAAACCTCCACTTCAAGCTTTGCTAAGTGGGGGAGTATTCATCAGGACTAGTTTCTAAGAATTGTTCAAAATGTTCTTGTAACTCTACCATTATCATTCAGTCCTTTCCTTTGCATAAGAAAGGTTTTCTGAAAAATAAGGATGTTCCTATGCTGTATAGAGTTAAAATAACTTGTAACCTTGAAAAGTTTACTTCCATTTTTTTCTTTCGTGTTAAAATGTATCAAAAAAAGAGAAGAGGAAATTAAATGAGTAAAGTAATGTTGCAAGAAGTAGAATTAGGAAGCCCGACGTTTAATGGAAAAAATGAATTAGTTATTTTAAATGTAATAGGTGTTTGTTCTAAAACAAGTCCTTTAAAATTCGAAGGTATTATTACTAATGATGGTAAAGGACAATGGAACCTAAAAATTAAACAAGCACAGTACGAATCAGGAAGAAATGGAGATAATGCAATTGAGAAAATGTTAGATGATTTAAAAACATTGATATTGCAATCGAATGAATTTAAGTCACAGGAAAACAGTATACAATCTTTTATCAATGATTATAAAATGAAAAAGCCGCTTCCTGATATCGAATTAGTATCTCAGGAGTTCGATAATGGAAATGCTTCTTTCATTTTTACAACAGAAGAGATTGAAGAAGATAGAAATAATCGTGATATTCAACATGACCCTGTGCACTACGACTTATATGGATACATGCCTGGCGCAGAAGGGATGATGGAAAGGGGCATTATTAACTTTCGATTAGAGGATGACGCATGGAAAGTTCAAGAATACCAAGGCGTGAAAAGTTTCTACTATGATTACTCAACATATTTCGGATTTAAGGAAGATATGGAAGAACATTTATATGAAACACTAAAATTAGCACTTTTAATGCACCTGGTATAACCGGGTGCTTTTTACTATTCCAACAGAGAATAAATTTTCGTGGATGAAAATCAATGGGGGAGAGAGGGAGAAATAGAATAAAAAAGGACGCCCTATATGGACGCCCTTTTACTATCATATTACTTTTTATTTGTGCTTTCCCAATCACTTAAGAATTTTTCAATTCCAGAGTCAGTAAGAGGGTGCTTTGTTAGTTGTTCGATAACGTTATACGGCATAGTAGCAATGTGAGCACCAGCTAAAGCAACACGAGTAACGTGGTCAGGATGGCGAACAGATGCAGCAATAATTTGAGAATCTAAATTATGAACGCGGAATAACTCTGCGATTTTTGCAACTAATTGTACACCATCTTCTGAAATATCATCTAAGCGACCTAAGAATGGAGAAACATAAGTTGCTCCAGCGCGAGCAGCTAGTAATGCTTGGTTTACTGTGAAGATAAGTGTCACGTTAGTTCTTACGCCTTTTTTAGTTAAATAGCGGCAAGTTTCTAAACCAGCTACTGTCATAGGAAGTTTAATTGTAACTTTTTTGTCTCCGCCATTAATTTTAATAAGTTCGTCAGCTTCTGCAATCATTTGTTCAGCAGTAACTGCATATGGAGTTACTTCAGCAGATACAGATTCAACTTCTGGAACCGCTTGGCAAATTTCAGTAATTCTATCTTCGAACTTTACGCCTTCTTTAACAACTAATGAAGGATTAGTTGTAACACCAGCTAAAACACCAATCTTATCAGCTTTTTTAATTTGTTCTAAATTTGCAGTATCAATAAAAATTTTCATTATAATATCACCTCATATAAAATCTACTTCTATTATTTGCAAGAATTTTTAGGATACCCTTTTGTTTTAGTAGATAAAATATCTATTACAAAAAGTGAAAAAAATTCGTTGATAAAATTAAATATTATGATAACCTATATGAAAAACAAACAAAATAGGAGAATGAAAAATGATTATTAAACAAAACATTGCAGATGTATTAAAAAACAAAGGTGAAACAAGAGAAATATTTAAAAAAGAGTTACAGGAATTTTGTGAAGAGTGCGTTTATCCTTTGGGGTTATATGGAACAATTTCACCACACAATAACGAAGATATGAAAAAAATTGACCAAGACTTTGTTTCTTATATTTCTAATAATGACAATCATAAAGAAATTCAAAAAGAAGTGTTAGAAATGGTTAAAGAATTGCCTCGGTTAGAATCTTTGATTTTTTTGAAATCGATTGTACATGGTAAAGGTAATGATGTTTTGTGTAAAAGTGATGAACTTTATTACGAATTCAAGAAGAGAAGTGGTCTCTAAACTAAAAAGAAAGTATTAATTAACAAGGCGGAGATTTTCCGCTTTTTTTTTAAGTTGGGAACTTAAAATAATGGTATGATTTAGGAAAAAAGAAGTTAAAAGGAGAATATTATGTATATTAAACAAAACATTTCAGATGCACTACAAAACAAAGGCGAAACAAGAAAGGAATTCAAAAAAGAGCTACAGGAATTTTGTGAAAAAGTTATTCCAAATATAAAGACTTTAGAGTTGTTCCATTCGGAAAACAATAGAGATATGAAAAAACTAGAACAAGACTATCTGAATTATATTTCTAAGAATAATGAAGATAAAGATGAGTTGTTAAGATTGGTAATGGAATTGCCTCCTTTAGACTCGTTAGTTCTTTTGGGCGCCCTTGTGAAAAAAAGTGAAAAGATTAACGATGCTTTACATTCAAATGATAATCTTTTCAATGAACTTGATAAGAGGTCCGAAAAGTTAAGAAAAGAGGAGCAAAAGAATAAAAAGAATATCATATTTACTCCTCAACCACATATGTTGTATTTCAGGAAAGAATTAGATTTGTTATCTAATGATTTTCATGCAATCAATTCATTAAGTAGAACTAAAGATATAGAACTCTCCAAGGATTCAGTTGTGTTAGAAAAATTCAAGGAATTTATTTCTAAGTGCAATGACCTTCATGATGAGTTGGAACAAAAATTGAGATAGTATAAATTATTAAAGGCGGAAGTTATTCCGCTTTTTTTAGTTGAAAACTTAAAAACAAATAATTTGATATGAAAATTTAGCATTTGCTTCCTATGCGACAATTTAGTTTTTGATGAACTTGAAAATCATTAAAATACCTAAAATTGAAGGTCTGTTTTTTGTTGTGGAAGGGGATGAATTCCATTTATTTCAAAAATGATGATAAGAAATATAAATGGAAATAAAAAAGATACTCTAGTAAAAGAGCATCTTAAATAAATTAATTTTCTTTGATAAATGCTTGTAAAGCACCTAAGTTTTCAGTATCTGTTTGTATAAAGTTGTCGTTCCTTTTCAGTTCCTCTTGTTGCTTTGAAAGAATAGCATTTTGAATTTCTTCTTTGATTGTATTCAAGTTTTTAACTAGGAGAACAATTTGTTGTTCTATTGGTTTGTGAATTTTATTGTTAAGTGTCCCCCAATATTTCCCTACACAATCTTTATCTAAAGAGAAGTAGTTAGTGCTGTATCCGTTTTTTATGTAGAAAACAACGAAGTCTTCTTTCTCTGTAAATTTCTTTATATCACTAGAAATGATTGAATAATTGTGATTTAACAAATCTAAGTAAGTGTTCTTTGAATTAGAATTTTTTCGTATCAAAAAGCAAATCTCATTGCTCTTTCCTCTATTCAGAGTAACATTTATCATGTGAAATGGTAGAGAATGCAAAACATCTTGGAAAAAATCATGAAGTTTATTCATAGATTTTTCAAGAAGTTCTTGTTTCTCATTCTTCATTTCTTTAACATGGTTACGTACAATTTCATTTGATTGTGTAATCAAATCGTTCATCAGTTCAATGTTTTTTAATCCTTTGTTTGTCATAGTGTATTCCTCCAAAATTGTTTTTTATATTATAAGTTAATATTGAAAAAAGTGTTGGAAAATATCGATTTATATTTTGAAACGCAATAAAAAAGATACCTGTAAAAGACAGGTATCTTAGATGATTAAATTTCTGTTTCAATAAACTCGTTTAAGACTTCAATATTTTCTACATTTTGCTGTAGAATTTGAGAATTGTGATTTATTCTTTTTTGCGTTTCTTCTAAAATAGTTTCTTCAGTTGCCTTTTTAATTTCTTTGAAATTTTGAATCAAGAAAATTAATTGTTTCTCTTCGATAGATTGTACGTATCGACCAGCCCAATACCATTTCCCCCAATCATCATTTAACGAATAATAATCGCCGGTGTTATAGGAGTTAGGGTTAATGTTGATAATAACGAAATCTGGAATTTCTGTCACTGGTGTTGCAAATGAACTTGACTCATTCTTTAAGTAGTCGAAGTTTTCTTTTCTAAGAGAATTTTTTCTTATATAAATATTTAATCCGATACCTTCTATTGACACATTTACCATATTTAATGGAAGTGATTCAAGAACGTTTTCAAAAAATGTATTCATTTTTGCTTTTGCTTTTTTTAACAATTCATCTTTTGATTCGTTTGTTTCTTTTTGATGATTTAATCTAATTTGGTTAGATTCTTTCATTAGTTTTGCCATCATATCGATACTTGCTATTCCTTTGTTTTGCATAGGTAATACCTCCAAAATTGTTTTTAACATTATAAATGAATATTAAGAAAAGTGTTGGAAAATATTTAAAAGTTGCGATATTTTATTTTCTGGATAAAAACGAACTGAAAATTAATTTTATTCAACACAATAACTTATGTGTTGAATGATATATTGAACGGATAAAAATAGAGGTTTTTAAAAGGTCGTTTTTTTCGGGAGTATTGGTAGAGAAGATGTAATTTTGTAATAAAATAACATTAGGTTGGAGTGGTAGAAGAGAAAAAATAAGAGTTATTTTTGGGGATTTCACCAAATTATCAAAAACGATTACAATGACATGTTTTTTGAGATTATTGCTTGTTTTCATTAAGTAAAACATTCTGTGTTTTTAAAATAGGAAAATAATAGTTTTAAAAAGGGGCGAATTCAGAACGAGTGTTGACTGAGATATGGAGATATGATAGTTTATATCTAGAAAGGCAAGAAATTTCTTTCTAAAAAGGTGGTTGAAGTGTAAGTTTCCACGCCTAATTCGTTCCACTCAAGTCAAGATTTATTCTCTAACATGTAAAAACAATGACTAGTTTTTTATAAAACAGGTTCTTTTTTTTATGTCTGAAAAGGGGATAAACAGAGGAATAAAATGTGAATAAACATTATCGGATAAAAATGAGAAGATGCGAAAAAAATCCATTCTATTAAACTATTATTTAGTAAAGATAACACTCTATTATCTATACTAAAGATTCTGGATTAGTTGATAAATATAAATAAATACAGAAAAAATAATAAAATGGTGTTTTCCACGATGTTTTTAAAAAGTACATAAAGATATATGCATATTATTTCTTATAATTGCATAAAAAATCTAGTCATTACTAAATGTTTTTACATAAGTAAGGTATATTTTTATCATTTATAAAGAGAAATTTTTGTCTTAAGCGCGAAGTGTTAAGTAAGAAGGTGGTTGCTCATTATTGCTAATTCCTATAGGTGTTAAAATATATTCCTTATAAACTTCGCATCATTAAAATTAGATTATGAAAGGGAATAGAATGCTCTATTCCTTTTTCTTATTAAGAACCTGTATTTCGTGTTCCTAATGAATAAAAAAGTAATGAAATCCTGACTTGATGTATGTAATATGCTTTTTACAAAAGACAGAAAACTAATTTTTTGTTTTTAGATTTTTTTTAAAAGGAGTGAAGAGTGTGTTTTTTGCTATACCTGGTTTAATAGTTTTATCAATATTTCAATTCATATCTGGTTATAAAAAAGAATTAGGAAAAAGTTTAAAAGGTATCGCATTTAAAAGTGTACTATCTGTTATTTTTTCTTTCATTACAGCTATTTTATATGCTTCATTATTTACTAATCCAAGTGATGCCTTTGGAGACTATATTGGTTTTGTTATGATTATTGAAGTGCCATTTATTTTTATTTTTTCTTGGATTATTCTTGTGATAGTTCACTGGATTGCAACGGTATTACGTAAAAAGAAAGAGAAATCAAGCGACAATAAAAATTTAGATAGTTAATGATTAAAATCCAAACTAATAATAAAATGGAGAATTATATGACTACATATCAAGAGAGTAAAAGAAAAATGGAGTTGGCATTAGAAACATACAACAAGAAGTGGACAGATTATATCTTAAAAATTAGGGATGAATCAGAAGATAGGTTAGAGTATTTAATTGCTTTATCTGATAAATCTAAGAGAATTTTAGAAAATTTATCATTTATTGATGCAAAATGGATAGCACATGAAATATCTACTTCTAAAAGTTATTCGTATATCGGTGCTGTTTCGGAATCTCAAAAATACGTAGTACATATATCAAAGAAAGATGAACAACTAGTAGATTTCAATTTTTATATACGTGGAACAGAAAAGATAGTCGCTGGAGACGAAGAGTATGAAGACCTTATTGAAATTGATGTGTTTACTAAAAAAGAACTAGAATTAGTTCGTACATACTTAGATGATTTTGATATTGTTGAGATGTGTAATGCAGGAAATGCTGCGTGGAGATAAGATAGAATGACATTAAGATTAATAAATATATTGGTGAAAGAATATGTTTATTAAAACTAGTTAATGGTTGACACAATGTGTGTTTTGCATAAAATAAGATATCGTGAAGGTTTTTTAAAAACTAGGAGTCGTTACATTTAACTTTAAGATATTTAGTCCAAAATTATAAATACATGCTATGATTTAAGAAAGATTTGGGAGGAAATACCTATGCATATGCAATTAACAAAAGAAAGAACTACTGTGGAGAATTTATCTAGGGAAGTGGATAGCAAAGAACTAGCCAAGTTGTTATTAGTTACAACTTGCACAATCAACAATTACTCAAGAGAAGGTATGCCACATGAAGAGAAAGTTAATAAAGAGAAGCTAGGATGGAATAAAAATCAACAAAAACGTTACTTTATTATAAAAGACTGTTTGAAATGGCTTACTGAGAATAAGTCGAAAACGAAAGCTGGTAAAAAGGCAAAAGTAATTATTGAAGGAATACACTAGAAAATATATATGGAAAGACTTCTTCGGAAGTCTTTTTTATCTTATAAATAAATGAAAATAAATCCATAATTAAAAATTGAGAAAAGAGGAAGAATTAACATGAAAATTAATCTAAATACAAAATTCAACGTAGATGATAATGGGTATGTATGGGTGTTTAATGCGTATATTCCTGTTCAAATTATAGGGATTAAAGTCCTTGTTGATAAAAAGGGTATCGAAGTTAGTTATGAAGTTGATGATGCGTTAGTAAGAGAAGTAAAAGAATCTGATTTATTAACTGAAAAGGAAGCCGAATTAAATAACGTTTGAAAATAAATAGAATCTACATAATGAATGGAATAAGGTGAACTGCTAATGGCTAATAAGGAAAATGAATTATGGATTAAATTTCTGGAAGATTACAGATTAAAACATGCATTGGAAGTAGGGGAGTTGCAGCAAGAGTTAATATCTTTTTCTGTAGATAAATTTGAAATCATCCCATACTATGAGGGATTAAGAGTTTTTATGAAGTATAGAAATAGAAAGTTTGCCATACACGAAAGACCTAAAAATGCTAAATCGAACATCAAAATAGGTGCTCGTTCTTTAACGTTTAATATAAAGTATGAAGTTGAAGACTTACTAAATGAACTATTTTCATGGTTTGATTTTTATGAGGATGGTAAAGAAAAAAGAGATGGTATGATAAATGTATTGAGTGATTTTGTATTTTACGTAAAGCAACAAGTTAAAGATAAAGAAACGGATATTGTGTTGTACGCAAAGCAATAAGTTAAGAGAAAAGAAAAATCATAAAAAGAGCATCTGTTATGGATGCTTTTTTGTGTTTTAAATAGAATAAAAAAACTAGTGCAAATGCACTAGTTTAAAAAATTTAAATGTTTAACCTTGAAAGTGTTCGGAGAATACAGTGTCTTTAGGAAATTTATTTAATTCTTCTTTGGTTAAATTATATAGTCTTTGGGAATGTCCTAAAACCGTATAAAATTTTCCTGGAGAATTGGCGCTAACATAAGACATTTTTAAAATAAACGTTGAGTCATGTTTTAACTTTTCGTAAAAGTAATTAGAAACAATTATGAATAGAGGTGGATTTAGAGGTTCCTCTGCCCAAGTTTTTATGTCGTTCAATAATTGTTCTTTATCAATGTTTAAAGGCAATCGCTTCTCCAATTCTTTTCCTAGTTCATCTTCTAATAATAAACGACGATTTTTTAAATCATTAATATAATTTTTATCAGAAAGCCGCTGCTTTATTATCTCATCTTTAATTTTAATTAGGGCATTATTTAAAGCAGAAAGGTGATAATTTTCTATCTCATCTTTGATTTCAATTATAGAATTAATTAAAGAAGAAATCTTTTCATCTGTAGACAGTTCCTTAGAAATTTGAATTAATTCATTTAACATGAAATAACCTCCATTTACTCTTTGTTTTTTGTAGTATATCATGGATTGAAATCAAATGGAAAATTTATCATATTCCTATAGTTTGTATGTATAAGATAAGTAAACTCCATTATTTTCGATGTTAGTTAAGATATATTTATCCAAAGATTTATCTTCTAAGAAAGCTTCAATTTTGCCGCCACTCTCAATTACGTATAGTTGAGGACGGAATTCATCTTGCTTAACATGAGCAAAGGTAATTGTGTTAGACATAACCATAATTCCAACGCTGTCAATAATCTTAAGGTTGATTACCACAGCGCCTCTATATTCATGTAAATAGTCCAACATATCTCTCATTGTTGTTCGTCCTTCTTTAAAAGATTTAATCTTTGCAAACGGAATTACATTTGTCATCATTATTTCCTCCAATGTTGTTTTAAATAGTATAGCTTAGTTTGGATAAATGTAAAATGATATTAGAATTAGTTCGTTTGTTGTTGAACTACAATAGGTTATTAAAAGATGGGAAATTAGAATGGATTACATTATATGGTACTTGTTTGCCCTAAATAAAAATTGCATGGTAAAATTAAAGAAAAAAAACACAAAGGATGATTCAGTATGACTAAAAGAGAAAAGATTATGACAAAGAAAGATAAGTTTCGTAGAGTTGCTTCTGCACTCTTTGATATTGTAGGAGTTGAAAATTACTTTTATCATAGATACGAAGCTTTAAAACACAGTTTAACAGAAGAAGAAAAAGCTATTGAGAAAAAGTTGTGGAGAGTTTATATGGATGGATTAAAACCTAGACATGAAAACAATGAAGAATACGACCATTACATTCAAATGGCTTTAACCTTTGTAAAAACGGTAGTTGGAAAGTATGTACCGGAAGAAGAAATGAAACATGCAAATGGTCACGACTTCACTTTCGAGTTTTTAGAAAGAGACTTAGATTGCAAAGAAGTTGAAAGTTGGAAAGTAGGTAGTGAATTTATCTGTATTTTAAATGGAAATGTTTCTGTGAAACGTATTCCATTAGAAACTGATGAAAATGGTAATTGGAAAAACCATCTGTATGGAGCAATATATGAATCTGAATTAATTGATGAAAACTTTAAACCAGAATTTGCTAATATGGATGGAGGCTTATATGAAGTTATTGAAACTGGAGAACGTTTTGATATAAGGGATGCATGGGGAAAAACATTAGAAATTGATAGTGATACAAAGAAATCACATACCATAATTAAAGCATTCGAGTATGAGAAGGAACCTGTTGATGATGAAATGGATGATTTCGGTCTTGGATATGGAGAAGTGTCTGAGTGTTCAAGATGTAGAGGCGGAGGATGTGCTCAATGTGACAGAAGTGGATTTTTCACAGGATTTCCTATTTATGAATAAAACATTATAACCAAACAGGCTGCTCATGAGAGCGGTCTTTTTTTAGTTGCAAAGACTATTGATAAGGATAATTTAATAATGAGAAAAATAATAAAAAAGAAGAAAATAATAGAAATTTAAAATAAACGTGTTTATGTATGAGGTATTTTAACAAAAATGCTTATTTTGATATAAAATATTAAAAATCTATTAGCGAAATCAATAACGGGGAGAGTTTAAAAATGTCAGATATTCTTATTTTTACAGATATAGTAAATGAAGTTGCAGGTCCACATATTGAAAGTTTAAAAAACGAATATGGATTCCCTGGGGAGTGTGCACTTTCTTCTCATTTGATTGGGGGATATTTACAGAAAGAATTTGATGTGAATATTGTGTACGGGACATTTGGCGATGATGATTTTTTCCATTGTTGGTTGGAATATAAAGGAGTAATTGTAGATTTTACATTGTTTCAATTTCTAACTAGGAAAAAAAGACAAAGTTTCTATCAAAAAAGCACGGCGAAAGAAATATTGGACTACATGTTAGAACATCAAGAATCTTATTTTATCCATCAACAGGATGATAGATATTATGATTATAATCCAATAACTTATGTACCGTCTGTATTTGAAAATAGTTATATGCCATCTGAGTGTAAACATACTTGTGGAATAAAAGAATCCTATGAAAAGTTCCTTCAGAAATCAAAAGAACAAGAAATATATATAAATCTAAGTTGGTATCACTCAAAGGACATAAATAATATAACTTTTCATCAATTGCTAGAAAAACTAAACTTAAAATTAAGTAGAAAGTTTGGAACAAAGTGGGTCATCCGTTCATTAAAAAATAGAACGAGAGAATTAACAGTCTAATTAACCTCAGGTGTAAGTATTTCCTTGGAATAAGGATATTCTTACACTTTTTTATCATTTTAAGAGGATAAAACGAAACAGTAGATGAGAGAGCTTAATAGATATAGATGCTATTTAAGAATGTAAATTAAGTAGGTATGAAAATATGTTTCAAATACTTGATTTAATTATAGTTTCATTATATTAAAATTAAAAATCAATTGAAACGGAGGTGAACATGGTTGAAAAAAATCGTAATCATAGTAATAGCTTTACTTGTTATCGGCGGTGGTGGTTTTGCAGGATGGAAGTTTTTCTTGCAAAAAGATAAAGGTAAAGAAGAAACAGTAAAGGTTGAAGATTTATCAGCAAGCGAATTGCTTGGTTTAACTGTAAAAACAGAAGGAGAAAAAGGTGAAATTTCAACAGAATTAGTAGATGGAGGAAGGATAACAGTTGCATTTGATGTTGTTCTTGAAAATGCAAAAGCTAAAAAAGAACTTGAAGAAAGACATTCTCAAATGGTATCTACAGCACTGGAAACATTAATGTCTAAATCAACAGAAGATTTAGCAGGAGCTCCAGGAAAGCAAAATCTTGAACTTGCTTTACAAAAGAGATTTGGTGCATGGATGAAAGAGGGTAAAGTAATTAAAGTTTTTGTTACTAAAATTAGTATTAGCTAATATTGAAGTTTAATTGTATCCAATAAAGCAAAGGGAGTCTAAGTCTAAACACTTAGATTCCCTTTGCTTTTTGTAGGTTTCTTTTTATTTGTAACAGTATTCTTATTCTTGTTTTTAGAGCCTAATTTATATCCCAAAAATAACAATAAAAATTGATATAGTACAAAAAAGAGAAAAACAAGAACGATGCCTATTCCAGATTGTATCCAGCTAACTACTGTGCCCTCTACTATAAAAGCATATAATGTAACAATTAAGATGCTTAGAGATAAAATAAAGAATGTTCTTGCGTTGCCAGGTTCTTTCAAATTGTTCTTCATTTCTTGTAGTGGTGTTAATTTTCTAGGCTTTCGTTTGTACGTGGATTTGTTTTTAATAGTTTTTTTCTTGGGAACAGATTGTTCTATGGATGAATCATTGTTTTGTTCGCTGGGTTCTAATTTTCTCGGTTTGACCTTTTTAGTAACTTGTTTTTTAACTGTTCCTTGGCGTTTTGCCTTTACCGTATTGGCACTATCATTTTGAGAATTTGTCATTATATAAACGTGAGCCTCCTTTGATTGGAATTCATATAGTCTAGTTTGTGTTACACATTTAATGAGAATACGATAATTATAATTAATTAATTATATTCTATGAAATGGGTAAAGTTTCCGTCAATATAAGAAAAAATTATTATTTCTCTAGTTAATATTAATATGTATATGAAAAAAAAGACAAGGAAATTCCTCGTCTTTCTTATTATTCAAATTTAAATTGATTCACTCTATTCTTTAATTCATCAGCAATTTCAGATAAAGTTTTAATAACAGTTACTACGTCTTCTGTTGAAGCAGTTTGCTCTTCTGAAGATTGTGCTACTTCTTGCGCTAACTTAGATGCAACAGCAGTAGCTTCCTTAATGATTTCAACAGCTTCAAGAATAGATTCAACACTATTTTTGATGTATTGGGCAAAGTCAGATGCTTCTTTCATTTGATGATTAATTTCTTTAACAGAAACAGAAATGTCTTCGAATGATTGTTTAGCATCTCCTACTAGAGTTATTCCCTCGTCAACTGAATTAGAACCCTCAGTAATTGCTCCTACCACTGTTAGTGTCTCTTTTTGAATTTGATTAATTAATTCACTAATTTCTTGTGTAGCTTTTCCGGATTGTTCAGCAAGTTTTCTTACTTCGTCAGCTACTACTGCAAAACCTTTTCCATTTTCGCCAGCACGAGCTGCTTCAATGCTTGCATTTAAAGCTAATAAATTAGTTTGTTCAGCAAAGTCAGTGATAGTAGAAACAATATTGCCTACTGCATCAGATTTTTTCTTTAATTCACCCATAGCATTATTAATTTGCAATGTTTTTTCAGCGATGTTTTGCATTTGCGTAATCGTATTTTCAACAACGATGTTTCCTCTGTCTGCTTTATTAGAAGATTCAACAGATGAATTTTCAGCTTCTATAATGATTTGAGTCATGCTATTAACATCTTCAAAGATTTTAGTGATTTCTTGATTTACTTTCACAGAAGTATCTACTTGTTCAACATTACTTGTAGCTACATTTTGAATATGAGTAGATATAGATTTAGAGTTTACTTCTAAGCTTTCAGAATTCATTTTTAATCTTTGTGATGTTTCCGCAACTTGAAGTGAATTTTTTGAAACATGACTAAGTGTTTCTCTGAAATTACGAACAAGTTGATTAAAACTCTCGGTTAGTTCGCTTATTTCATCATTTCCTTTCACTTTCAGTTCTTTGATACTTAAGTCACCTTCAGAAACGGTTCTTGCATAGTTTTTCAACTCAACAAGTGGTTTAATAGTAGCTCTGATTAATAAGATAGTTAGAACTGTAACTATTAATATTGGAATCAAACCGAATAATAATCCTGTTCCAATTGTTTTAATCGTTCTGTCTTGTACTATTTTAGCATCAAAATCTATTGCACTGATTGCTACTACTTTTTTTGAAGAGTCGTGGTCAATATAAATAGGAGCATATCCGCTGATTCTGTCATAGTTTCCTTCTTTATATATATCAGAATATGCAGTATGCTTGTGATGAGTAACCATTTTCAAAGATTCTTCAGAAATTGGGAACTTATCACCTATTTTATAACCTTGTTTAGCCATATTTTCATCTAATGCTAAAATTGTGCCATCTGTAGAAAGAATATATTGATTAAGGAATATCTTTTTGTGAGCAACAGTCCAAGAGATAGTTTCGCCCACTTTTTTCGATAATGTTTTATCCTTACTTACTAATCCTTCGATTTCTGCTGGTGTTAATAAACCAGTGGTAATATTGGCACAACCCACTAATTCTACGCCGGCAGCATCTTTAATTTCTCTGTAGCTGATGTTATAGTTTACGACTGACATGGCTACAACACACAGCAAAAACATAATACTGATAATAAAACCTAGTTTTTTGGTTACAGTGTTCCTCATAATTCAGGAGTCACCTTACTTTCTTATTAAAACGCATTGATTATAGTGCCTTTGTTGTTTGTTTGCAACAAAAAACAAACAAAAGGTAGAAGAGTTACTCTTATATGATAAAGAGACCTATCATATTGTAATACAGGGCTCATTTATACATTATGTATGAATGGGGAAACCCCTACATTTAATCAGTAAAATTAGGCGTGAATTTCGTTTTATAAGGAATTTTCACGAAAACTAAAATTATGTGATATTTTAATAGGGAAAGAGGTGATGGTTACAAATGGAAAAAATATTTGTAAGTGTAAAAAGAAAAAAATATGGTTTTTTGAGTGTGAAAGGAAGAAAATATGAGTTGGATTTCCCGAACTCTTGGGATAAAAAAGAAATTCAAGAACCTGAAATTTCTGAACCAAAACAAATAATAATTAAAGAAATGTCTAAAGCAGCTGCTAATCCAACAATTTCAAAAATAAAAGATGATTTAAATAAAATGAAATATAGTTCACTTTCAACATTAGAACAGAAACTTATTAGTTTTGAAATGCTGAATAAAATGCATAAGGGTGCGAAAGAAAATCTTATTTGGCTTTGTAGGTATATAGCAGAGCAGGCGGGATTACATCTTGTTGATTCTAGAGAAATGAAGTTAGAAATAATGGAGAATGATTCAAAATTGGAATTCTATGAGGTGGGACCGACAGGAAGACCACTATAAGCACCTACATAATTTGTGGGTGCTTTTTATTTTGTTGAGAAAAATTCTTCTTGAAGGTTTTAATGTTTAGGAATGGGAGGATGTAAATATAAATGATAAACCCTTACTTTTATTTTAAAAGTAAGGGTTTTAAAGTTATTTTTTATTTGAGATATATGTCCATTTGTAAGAGAACTCTCCGCCTGTTGGATGGTAATATAAATCTTTTATATTTTCACGTTGCAACATAGCGCGTCCTCTTTGATAAACCGGAGAAATTGCCATATCGTCCAGTAATACTTTTTCAGCTGCTAACTCAGCATCAAAACGCTCTTGAGGGTTAATTGTGTTTTTTGCTTTTTGTACTAATTCATCATACTTTTTATTAGAGTAAGCCATTTTGTTTTGAGCATTTTCCGTTGTGAACATATCTAAGAAAGTCATTGCATCTGGATAATCTGGACCCCATCCAGATAAAGAAATTTGATAGTCTTTATTGGTTTCTAGCTTTAATTTTTGTGCGAATGGCTGTTGTTTAATTTTAATCGTTACACCTGGTAATGTTTTTTCAATTTGTTCTTTATAGTATTCGCCAATGCGTTTTGCACTATCATTGTCGAAGTTTAATAATTCTAGACTAATCGTATTGATACCAGTTTCTTTCTTCGCTTTGTTCCAATATTCTTTTGCTAGAGATTCATCATATTTACCAAGGTCTCCATTTACTTTACGGAAATCTTCGCCTTTTGCATTAGATACAAAGTTATTTGGGATAAAGTAATAGGCTGGAGAAGAACCGTTATTCAGAATAACATCCACTACGGACTTTTTATCTACAGCAGAATCTATAGCTTTTCTGAAGTTAACATTAGATAATAATTTATTTGATGATTCATTAAAACGTAAGAAATATACTGTCGGTTCATTTATTTTTCTTAAATCAGGACTAGAATTGTACTTATCTACAAATTCAGCAGAAATGGTTCCTCCATCAATTTGTCCACTTTCAAATAAGTTAACTGTAGTAGATACTTCTTTTACTACGTTAAAATCAACTTCTTGTAATTTAACTGTTTTGTTATCCCAATATGAATTGTTTTTCTTTAATTCCCAACCTTTTTCATGTTCCCAATTCGAAAGAATAAATGGTCCGTTATATAATGTCGTCTCGTCTTCTAATCCAAATTTACTACCATGAGAAGTAACGTATTTTTCATTCAATGGGAAGAAGGTAGGGAACGCAACCAATTCAAGGAAATAAGGTACCGGCTTTTCTAGTTGAACTTCTAATGTTTTATCATCGATTGCTTTAACACCTAATTGTGATACTGGTAATTCTTTTTTATTAATTTTTTCTGCATTTTTAACATCAAACATAATATATGCATATTGCGCACCGGTTTCTGGATTTACAGCGCGTTTCCAAGCATATTCAAAATCTTTTGCAGTTACTTGTTCTCCATTAGACCATTTTGCATCTTTTAAGTGGAACGTGTAAGTCTTTTTATCTTTACTAATATCAACTGACTCTGCCATTCCAGAAGTTGCTTTGTTGTTCTTATCTAAACGATATAAGCCTTCCATTGTATTCGTTAATACTTTAAAAGATACGGCGTCAGTTGCTAAGGTTGAATCCATAGTAGGGATTTCAGCTGTTTCTACAAGATGTAATACTTGTTTTGGCTTTGCGGTTTCTTGAGTTTCTTTTCCGCAACCCGCCATAGTAAGCGTTGCTGCCAAAGATAAAGAAGTGAGTAATGCGATTTGTTTTTTCTTCATGATGTTATCCTCCATTTTTAATTTTGATAGTTTAAATAACTAAAGTTCTAAGGTGTGATATATATTTACTGATAATTCAGTAGATTCCTTTTTGAAATAAAACAATTTTCTAAAAATTAAAAACAATATATTAAAATGCAGAGGAATAAGTGAGAGAAGAGGGAAATAAAAAATGGGATATATATAGATATATCCCATTGTCATTTAGTATTGTCTTTTTAACATTTGTTCCAATTTAGGAAGGCAATCAATTACTTCTGCTATTAATTCTAATCCGGAAGCATCACAAATAGTTGTAATTTCTAGTCTTGAAGAAATCGATTGTACAAGTTCTGCAAAAGATAATATATGCGCTGCGATGTTTTCAAAATCAGCAGGGTTTCTTATTAGTATATATAATTCATCTAATAATTTAACTACATTTCTCGTCTTTTGAAATAATCCAAGATTACCTTGAATTACTTTGTTGTTAGGAACTATTTCATTATTATCACTTTTACTAATTAAAAAGGAATAATCATATAATTCATGTAGAAAAGGACAAAATTTGAATTCCCTTATTTCTGAAATTTCTTCCTTGGATAATGTATGTCCTTCTAAGAGGTAACATTCAATGCTGTTCTTTAGAGTTTCCATATAACATGCATCGAGATGAGGGAACTGTTTTAGTGTTTCTATGCATAAATCATAAAGCATATAATTTTCTTCGTTTTGATGAAATTGTATATAAGATGGAATTTTCGGGATTGTAGTAAGTCCCATATAGTAGTGTAACCATTTAGATAAGACTGTACTGAAGATATTACGAATAAGATGAATAGCATCTTCTTCTAAAACAATTATTTTATCCTCGTTGTCTTCCATGAGAATTCTTAATTTTTCAGATTCGAATGTATCGTAAAACATTATTTTTCGTTCATCTAAAGTTATGTTTTTATGTACTGTTAATGCATTATCTACACCTAACAAGGCGAGTTTTACAACCCTTAATCGTGTATTTTCCGTCATTCTTTCAATTTGCTTCTTAGTGAATGGAATTAATCGACTAAGAATATCTTTTAAGTCAAAATTCATATATGTCGTCGTAATTGGATTTTGTACCATAAATGGACTAAGCTTCTGTAGGGTTTCGATTAATACATCATCAACTTTGGATATGTTATTTAAAGAATTATTGTTTGGATTATAAGGTTTCCCATTAATGTTTTCCCTTATATAGTAATCATTTTCGCTTTCATTAGTTTGCACTAAATTCATAAGTTGTTTCCTTAAAATGTGCAGTTCAGGTGAGTTTATCATACCTTCAATGTTTGTTTGTAGAGATATAGTATTTTCTTTCATGGAGTTTCTCCTTTTTTCAAAATTATATCATTGTTTTAATTTAATTATAGAAATTGGTAATAAGGTTTTTAATGAAATAGATTAATGGGTTAATTTTCAATGAATAGAAGGGAAGAGGGGATAGCAATTGCTAGAAAGATAATTATTGTAATTAAAAAAAGCGAGCAAATGCTCGCTTATAGATGTTTACTGTTAATTATGAATCTTAAAGAATCAAATTGTCGACTTTTTGACCATTACGTTTTAAATGTTTGTAAAAATATCTAGATATCAATTCGTTTTTTCTATCTTCAAGTGACATATCACTTTCTAGTTCATCCTCATTTACTAACGATGATAAATAAGTTGTCATTTCAGGAGAAACTTCATATAGTATTTCTGCTAGAAAAGCATTTTGTGCGGATTTATCATCCATTTTAATGATAAACAACTTAGCTAAATCATCTTCTTTTTGAATATCTAGTACCTTTTTATTAACTGCTTTCTTTAAATAAGAAATTACAATAGAGCTGGTTAATTTCTGAAATGGTAGGTTAGTTAAACAACATGTATTATCAAAAATTAACTGAATCTCATTGTCATTTAGTATTTGGTTTTCTAAACGATTTTCTAGAATTTTAGCGATTAATGAATTTATGTTTTTTGAGTATTTCAATGCTGATATCTCTTCTTCATTAATCATATCTAGTTCAATCTGTAAAATGTCGTTTGAATAAAAAGAAATTAATTCTTTCATACGTTCCGAAAGACGGACATTAGACAAAGGGAGTATGAATTTGATAACAGAACGTTGAATGTCTTCAATTACATCATATTCCGTAACAGATAGGTCTCCTCTTGGAGCATCGATATAGTTATATCCATTGCCTCGTACTCTAATCGTTTTTCCTTTCCACTTTCCGATTATTTCTCCGTTTACAAGTTGCATCTCGTAAGTTAAGCTATTTTCCCTCAAGTCGCGACCTGTATCCAAAAATATTAATTCATCTAATTCTGTATAAGTAAATGGTGTTGTCCAAATTTGACTTATTTTAGAAGCATCCTTATGTTTCAATCGAGATGTTATTTCTTCTAAAAGAATCTCTGAATGGTCAACAAAATGCTGCGCAAGTGTATCACTTAAATGAAAACTACTTTTTAGAAAACGATAATGAAGATATGTCTTTTCCGTGGAGCCAAATACACCGGTATTCTCCAGTTCATCAAGGAATAAACAATATTCTATATAAAACTCCTCAATTGTTTTGCATGGCAGCGGATGGTAGTACATGTTATTTAGGTCTTCTTTTTTCCTGTTTTTAAAAACCATATGAGGTGCATAAAAATGAAAATTCATTTTCTTTGTTAGTTTTTTCATGGAAGTAATATAAATGGGTAATTCAGATTGATTTGCCTCATGAAAAATTCTTGGTTCATATTTATGAAGTGCATGTTCTACAATTTTATAAAAATCATCTTCTTTATAAAGTTGTAGATTTTCTAAAATACCTAGAAATGCTGTCTTAGACATTTTATAAAGAGGCGAAGTCAATTCAAGCTCACCAAATTTGATAGGTTTCTTTTCTTCTTTGTGTTCTAATAATAGGGGATTAGACTCCTCGATATTGCGAATCACATTATCAAATATTGTGATGATGTCATTATTATTTTTGGATTTGTTTAGAATTGTTTTTAACATTGAAACTTGATGAGATAATAATGAATAATCTCCTTCAAATGCCTTTTTATCAACCAATTTTTCAATTACTAGAATAAACTCTTTAGTCAATGCAAATAAATATTTTGCATGCTCTTGAGGAATCTCGTCTGTAGAAATCGATTCATATTTTGCAATCATATCAATCACTTTGATAGTTTTCGGAAGTGATATATCAATATGCAAAGAAGTTTTTCCAAGATGGAAAGAAAGTTTATTTACGTAGAATGCATTAATTGTTTCTTCATATAAATTGAAATCTCTCTTTTCGTGGTAACGTTGAATCAATTGCTCAAATAACGATAACTTTGTTTTCTCAGATAAAATACTTCTTGTGCTGTTCAGTAAAATCAATAAATCTTCAGTAGTTAGTTTGAATTCTTTTGTGTTCATTTCATCATTTCCTTTCGATTGAGAAGGCATAGTACCTTTTCAAGTTTTCTAGATTGTATCACAAAATATTATTATCGTGGAAATCATATATGGTTGTAGTTAAAATGTATTTTTGAATTAAAAAGACTCGATTATACAAAAATAAAGCCGCGATGCCGCAGCTTTATGATATGTAGACTTTATTTTATTTTTTCGTAGTTGATTACCATTTCAGGCTTTAGATTGTAGTAATTCATGTAGTAATCTAATACTTGCTGTGTTGGAACTTCACGAACTGATACATCTCCGCCCATACGATTATACAGTTTGTCATTCCCACTATCTACATTATTTATTTTCGGAATAATATAAAACCAACCATCAGAGTCTTTTTCTGAATTAACAACTTTGTCTATTACTAATTCAGATTCGACGACTTTACCTCCGCTCTGCTTAACTAAAAGGTAATTGGATGAGCTCATGTGTTTCCCAGTTGCTTGCATTGAATTTGCAGCACCAGAGCAAGCAGACATAATTGTAACAATAGCTGTTAGTAAAACAGTAATCATCATTTTCTTCATATTAAATTCCCCCATCAATTAAATATGGCTATTGGTCTTTATAAGTGAAATACTAGCATAAATAAAATCCATTTTGCGGGATTTACTGTTTTTTATTTATATGGCATAAATAATTTTTACCCATTGAATTTTACTGTGATAAAATTGTAGTATAAGAAATGCAAAAAGGAGAAGAGGGTATGATACATATCGGCGTAGCAATTATGTACATCACAATAGGTTTGGTGACATATAGATTTGCTGACTTTTTCAAAATTAATAAGAATAGGGTGTCTCATAGAATAGGTAAATGTTTATACGTGAGTGGAATTATCATTTTCTTTGGATGTATATCTACACTATTACCAGGAGTACCTAATGTTACTTCTACAATTGTTTTGGGAATAACCGTTACAATTATGGCAATAGTCATGTTAAAAACTATAAGAGAATTTAGAGATAGAATAAACTATGGTGAATTTTATTTTGCAAATTCGATTAGAAGTAGAGACAAAAAGAAGTTTGATATAGGTTTTAAGAAATTTCCAGAAACTATATTTGAACCAGGTCATATATTCGACTTAGTTGAATTGTTAGCAGAAGAGGGATTATTAGAATTGTGGTTAGAAGATAAAAAACACAAATTCACACAAGAACAAAAAGAAAAAATTGAATCTTTTCGATTATTAGATGTAATGAAAAGGGAAGAGTGGTAGAAAATAATAAATGGAAAGGGTGTAATATATACACTCTTTTTTGATTCGAAATTTTAATTCATTATGTTTAATGCATACAAAAAACCCTACTGTACATATAAGTAGGGTTTTCTTTATTATAGTTTCGGATTAAAAATAAACTTACTAGTTTAATAAATTGTTGATTGTGGATTGTACATCTTGGAATTCTTTAATTTTACGTTCCAAAAGAGTTGTTACTTTTTCTAAGGCTTGCTTCTTACAATCTTCAAGATTTTCAAAATCAAGTTGTTCTGTTTCGATGCCTAATGCTCTTGAAGACAATACCCATCCTTTATAGAAAATATGTCGATGAACAGTGATATCTATTTTTCCAATTGTTGCTGTTAATACACTTGGAGCCTGTTCTCGTTGGGCTCTACTATATGAAGATTTATCCTTCCAAATAATATTTTTATCCATCGTTTGCATCCTTCCTGAAAATGTGGTTCTTTGGTCCTTATTATTAGGTTATTTCTTTAGATAGCCCTTGGTTCTCTCCATTTGATTTGTAGTATCTTCAATGTCTTTTTCATGAATATAGATAGCGTTATTAATTGTAGATTTAACTACTTCACTGCTGATGTTTAAGAATACGTCTGATTTAGAGAATGACACCAATTCATTAAGCTTGTGATTTAATTCTTCTAAACTATTTTCTTGGTTTAATACTAATTGAATGCCTGCTCTAGTATTATAATTACGCTTAAATTGTTCTTCACTGACACCTAGTCTCAACGCATGGTCTTTTTGCATTTCCCACTCATCTGATACTCTTTTTTCGTATTTAACAATATCTACATATGTTTTTTGAACACGTCCAATTAATGCCTCGACTTGGGCTCTTTCAACAGTAGAACCGTCAGTGCTAATCCTTGAATCATTTGCATCAAATGGTTCAAATCTATTGAATCCGCCATCCTTTAAACTTTTATTCCATGTAAAGTTCTTCACGCATCCTGCATATACTTCTTTTCCATCTGTAACATCGTATACATGATATTCCTTTTGTCCATCTACTTGTTTTTCTCTTGTTTCAAATTGAATGTTCATTTTAATTTCTCCTTTAATTGTTTTTTTATTTTTTTCCAAAAAGTTAAATCCTTTGAGATATATAAACCTTTACCATTCTGTATGTTTAAGGTTCTTTATTATTATAAGGCTATTTTGAATAAATGTATAAAAATATTTATATATTTGATTTACCGTTATAAAGAAAATAAAAAGCGCAGCGGTTTAAAAACCATTGCGCCTTAAATGTATTTGTATTATCTTGCTTATTTACTAGGAAAAATGCAATTAAGGAAGATACTCAAAAGAGTGCTCAATAACTTAGGTCGTCGAAGTACGGAACTCCCGCAGCTCGTAACCTACTTACTTCAGGAATATGGATTTTTCTAACGTAGATATCATCTGGTAGTAATCCGTTATCGTTCTTCTCTTCCCAATAGTATCCTAGTGCCTCGTAACCACTATGAGCTTTAATTACCGCTAAATATTCTCCGCTTTCGCTTCCTTTTTGTATTGAATAGTAGTTCATTTTAGTTTCCATTGTAGTTCCTCCGTAATCCAAGAATAATTATTTTTTTCAATGCCTGTGTTTAAAAAGATTATTTATTTACATTAAATTTCTCATATGTATCCATAAATAAGTCCCCTTAAAAAGCATTTCATAAATTATAATACAGGAACTAGATTTAGGTACAAAAAGATAAAAGTTATTGTTTTAAGCGAGAGAATCGATAATCTGCACTCATAAATGCAAAATCTATGTTTGGTTTATCATATAAATACTGAGAAAAAGGAGTTATTTTTCTATGCTTAATTTTAAATGACGTTCAAGATAAGGAATTAAATCAGAAAGAGTGATATCAATGTATTCTTCAAAGTCGTATGAATATTGATGGTTATTTATTTTTTCTACGGAAAGCCATACTTCCACAGTAGGAATATAAAATGATTTTGTTTTTCTTTTATTTTCGATGGAAAGCTCATTCTCTGTTGTGAGAAGTATTGATTTTTCTGTATCATGTGAAATGATTTCTAAAATGACAAAACCTAACTTACAATCATTTCTTTTAATGTTTTCCCTGATAGTGCCTGTGTATTTAAAATTAATGTTATTAATCTTTGCCCAATCCATTAATTCTTCTTGAAACAATTCATAATGAATATAATCTAGCATATGAAAGACATCTTTTTTCATGTATTATTCCTCCCAGCGTTGTTTTTCATATTATATAAGTTTGCATGTGAAAAGGGAAGGAAGGCTTATGTTAAGCGTGTGATTAATTGGGTATATTTGTATATGATAAAAAGGTTTCCTGATTTTACGTCGAAAAAAACATATGTTCTAAAAAAATTCTGGATTTGAGTAAATAGAGTTTGAAAACGTCTTAATATTAGGTTACAATATTCTTGTTTCCAAATTCAGAAATCGAAAAGGGGAATTTATGTTGAAAAAAGTATTAATTGGTTGTGCTGGTGTGTTTGGATTCCTGCTATTAACGGCAATCATATCCTTCTCAACCATCTGGACCCACCGTAATGAAGTTGTAGCTTTAGATGAAGGCATCAAGTCGCAGCATGTTGCGAATAAGAGTGAATATGATAAGATGTGGAAATCATTTAAAGAAATGGCGCAAGTTACGGATATGCAAGCAGATGATATTAAAAAGGTTTATACGGATATCATCACAGGTCGTTACAAGAAAGATGAAAATGTTCTAATGAAGATGGTTCAAGAAAACAACCCGCAATTAGACACAGGAGTTTACTCTAAACTTCAAACTCAGATTGCTGCTTCTCGTGAACAATTCAACAACAGTCAGAAAAACATCTCAGATAAAGTAAGAGAATACAATACTGCTGTTAGAAAATATGTCATTATGAATATAATTTTCAGATTTGAAGAAAAAGATGCGAACAAATATGTTGTAACTTCAGAAAAAACAGAAAAAACATTCGAAACAGGCAAGGACAACGAAATTAATATTAAAGGGGAATAATGATGTTCTGGATTCCAGCTATATTATTAGGACTAGCCTATTTTATTTTCGAATTTTGTACAACTCAGAACTGGCTTCGAGTAATCCTAGTCACCATACTTGGTTTTGCTTCTATGGGAATTATCATAGGGATAGACTATGCAGCAAAGACTAGGGCTACAGAAGTTCGGAGTGGTTATATAGAAGATTGGAGCCATGATGAAGAATGGGATGAATGGATTCCACCGAGTACAACATGTACAACGGATTCAAAAGGGAAACAAAGCTGTACAACTACTCCTGGTTATTGGGTGCATCATGATGCAGAGAACCATATTAAAACAACCGATGATGGTTGGATTTATGTTTCAAGGACACCTGATGGCAGAAGAATGGATGATTCGTTCCCAAATCATAAAAGTGAATTAGAAAAGATGTTTCCTTATAAAACTCCAACTGCTTCTACACATGCATATACAAATAAGGTTCAGGCTTCTTATAGTATTTATAAACATCCTGATATTGACTTGAATAAGTTTCCGGATTTGCCAAAATACCCATCAGAAGTACAAAATTATTTTTATGTAGATAGAATAGTAGGTAAAGTTCCAAATAAAATGGAAGCATTGAAAGTTTTAGCTCAAAAGAACACGGAGCTCAATAAAATGGTGCCTGACCCTGAAAAGCCTGGTAAAAAACGTTCATGGAAGCAGGTAAATCTAATTTTCGTGAATGTAGGAGACAAACCTGAAGATTATGGTTTTGCTCTACAGGATGCATGGCAAGGCGGTAACAAGAATGATTTTGTTGTTGCGTTTTCCATGAAAAAGGACGGGACACTTAATTGGGTGTATCCATTCTCGTGGTCAGAGGTAGAAATCTTAAAAATAGAGATTCGAGATTTCATGATGGAGCAAAAAGAGATAAAAGACTTTGTTCCTATTGTGGAAAAGGTAAGTGACATGGTAGCGGATAAGTTTAAAAGAAAAGAATTCGCAGATTTTGACTACTTACATATCGAACCTAGTAACGGTGCTCTTATTACAATATGGGTAATGAATATACTAATTGGTGCGATAGGGGTATGGTTCTCTGTAGCTTACAGACATGAATCCTATAACAATAGAAGAAGTTTCTAAAAGATATCGATTGAATTCGATATCTTTTTTATGAAAGATGGAATTTGGACGAAAAGAGGAATTTTTTTGGATAGGGTATTTTTAGAAAAATTATTAATCTGGCTTGGCATTATATTAGGGATTATATTTTTTGATATATTAATAGTTTTTTCTGCTAATGTGGAATACTAATAGAAATATAGAGCAATGGAATCACTTCCATTGCTCTTTTTGATGAAAATAAACCTTTTTCTGAAATTATATATATAATATAAAAAACAAAAACAATATCGGAGGTTATTCTCATGGAAAAACAAAATGATTTTAGAATGTTACTTATTGAACCAGAAGTGGATGAAATTATGGAGAAAGTACAAGATGTTCTATTTAAAGACCATCGAATGAATGAAGATAAGAACATTGCAGTAGAAGATATTTGGGGAGAAAATAACAATGTAACAGTAGATGGATTGCCACACTTCTTTCAAGATTTAAGAAATCGAAATATCATACAAACAACTTTAATGTTACATTTTAGTGTATATGATTCAGAATCAAGTTATGAAGATATGAATAGTCGTATTATCATATTTGATTCATTAAAACCAATATATGTAACATGGCATGATGAACTGATTGATGGAAGTAACTTTGAATATGAAGGATTACTAAAAGGAGGCTTTAGAAATCTGCTAACAGCTGTTTTAATGTATGAGAAACATAAGGAAATAACGATTGAAGATATTTAAAAAATAAATAGAAAGTAAAATAAGAGAGTCCAAATACATATTTGGGCTTTTTCTTATGATAAGCAGACACATAACCAAACAAAAAGAACGCCATTAGGCTTTTGTTCAGGAGGATGCGAATAGCATGCTCCTTTTGTAAATGTTCTCATAGAAACAAAATATAATTGATAGGTGTTGTCGGATGGATAGTAAGGATTGATTGGGAAAAGAAAGGGATATGTATTTCTAAGTGATTATAATCCTTGCTACTATAAATAAAGAAAGGTGAGGAAAGATAGGGTAAGATTTATGGTGATTAATACATAGGAATAGGAAGTAATTGTACATAGATAAAACGGAGTGCAGTAAACAATAATATATATATGTACAGGTATCTTATATACAATGTATATAAATAATATAAACAGAATGTAAAAAGGTTATATACACAACTTCGAGCGTAATAATGTATTTTGCTATGAGCAATTAGCGATGGTTTATTTAGTTGTTATAACAAAGCGAAGAAGTTTGCTTTCCCCATATAGAGGCGGGGATAAAAACATATAAAATCAACTAAATAAATATATATATTCCTCTTTACTAAAATGATGAAAAATTATATGAATGAGATACATAGAATATCGTCATAAGTTTGCGTGTTTAAATGAGGGTAAATAGGAATAGATAAGGAACAAAAACTCGAAACGAAGTGAAGAGTGAAATATATGAATAAGACTGAAAGAACAAATAGGAATAAATAGGGGTAAATAAGGAGGTTTAAAGAAACAGGAATCAACTTAGAACGAAGTGATAATGAACAAATGGAAAGGAAACAAGCGAAGCGCTGAATAGGCGACAGAAGCCCGGATACGGAGTGAAGGGCGGTGTTTTTAAAATAAAGAACTACGCAAGGCGTAGAAAGCAGCTCGCTGCTTTTTTATTACAATACATATATGTTTGTTGACAACAACTAGATGTCTCTTATTATATATAAAATATCAAAGGAGAAATAAGATATGTTGCTAACTAAAGAATATAAAGATAATAAGAAGCTTTCTAGCAAAACCGGAGTGGAAATGATGAATGTAAATAGTTTTGTGGAATTAATAAAGAATGAACTATTAAAGGAGACAAGCATAAGAAGTGAAGATGAATTTGAGCCTGTGGTAGTTAAATATATTCCTAGAGCTTGGAAGTGTCTAGGAACAGGTAATTATGCCGCAGTATTTATGCACAAAGAATATAAAGAATGGGTAGTGAAAGTTTACGCGCGAGAAGGAGAAGGCATTGACAAGGAGTCAGAAGTATACCGAAGAATTGGAAATCATCCTTCTTATTCGAAGCTTATATATAAAGGAGAAAATTTCATAGTATTGAAACGATTAAGAGGAATTACATTATATGATGCTATTCATAAAGGTATTAAAATTCCAAAGCAAGTAATCCTTGATATAAACGAGGCTTTACAATACGCAAGAGAACAGAGGTTAACTCCTTGTGATGTTCACGGAAAAAATGTGATGATGGAAAATGGAAAGGGATATGTGGTCGATGTATCGGATTTCTTAAAAACAGAAGAAGATAGTAAGTGGAAAGACTTAGAAAAAGCATATTTTACATTTTACTTGCCTTTCATTTATAATTTACCTTTCCCTGTTAAGATACCGTATTTCATGTTAAACATTGTTAGACGTTCATATAGAAAATATAAAAAGTTGAAAAAGAAATTTAAAGTGTAAAAGGACCGAATTCGGTCTTTTTCTTATGTTCAAAAGCTTTAGTAAAGATGAAAATGCCATATACTTTTATAAATCCAAAGAATCACCAAATGCGTTTTTATGCAAGTAATCAAATATTATTACGGAAAATACGGGTTTTTATATTCATAAGATGTATTTTTATAGATTAAGGTCGATGTGAATAATCATTTTTTTTACTGGTTATTTGTTTTAAAAGATAACTAAAAATGATGATATAATAATACAAAAAACAAAAGGAGAATTTTAAAAATGGGAGCACCTAAACATTACACAACACCTATCTATCAAGCTTTGAAAATAAACGCATATGGAACGGCTGGAAATTTCTTAGACCAATATGATGAAAAAAATAAATTAGTCGTTTTCCAAGAATACTATGGAATCATATCAGAAGGAAGGAATAATGAATTTATATGGAAGTGCATTGAAAAATTCCATGTTTTGCAATACGACAATACTATTACGTATCATAAATTTTTCAGAGATATCGAAGAACTTAAAAGTCATTCTAGAAGATTAAACTTTATGCTAAAATCTAGTATAAGAGACGACGCCCCTCATTTGTTTAAAAGTCATATGTTACCATGTGCACATGATAATAAAGTTGGACAAAAAACAGATATTATTATTGAATTATTAAAGCAAGGAGCTGACCCAAACGAAAAAATTGAACAATTCAAATTCCAAGGACGAACATTTTTAGAGAAAATAATCCAAAAAGAAGACAAAGAAATGTTTGATATTATATGGGAACATAGTCAAGAATCTGTATTTTTTGGAAACAATGATGATTATGACGTAATAATCTTGTTAGCAGAAAGTGGTTTATTAGAAGAATGGTTAGAAGATAAAGTTCAACAAATGAACCCAGAGCAGCAAGAAAGATATCAAGAAAATTTGTTATTAAATCTTATTAAACTAAGTGAAAGAATCAATTAGGAGGAAATGTCATGGGAAGAAAGAAAAATGGTCTATTAACGGAATTAGAAAAGGATAATCCTATTGGGAAATTTATAACAGGAGGACTATCTACAGTACAAATTATCGATAAACTAAAAGAAGTGGATTTCTTAACTGATAACTTAGAATTAACTCGTAGAGGGAAAGAATATGCTATAGGTAAATTAGAAAAAATGGATAGTGTTGAAAGAATCATGTTAGAAAAATTCATTTTAGAACATCACAAATTGAAACCAGAAGTGAATTATAGTGATAGTGATGAATAACAGTATAATTTTAAAGAGTGCAAATGCGCTCTTTTTTTATAATGAATAAAACAAATGATATAATTACCAAAAACAAAGGAGAAAATTTGTGGAAACTGTTATTTTTGAGACTATGGATAATATGAATATATGGAGAAGTTATATAGAAGAAAATCGCTTGAAATTTCTAATGGAACTTGGAGAAATAGTGGAAAAGATAGAAGAGTTAAATATAGATAGAATAAGGCTTATGAAAGAAGACTTCGAGCGAAACGAAGAAGATTTGCGTAACAGCAAGAAATACTTATATAAAGATATGAATTACAAGGTTAGTCTTTATACTTTAGAAATTATGTTTCGTATAGAGGATAAAATCATTCCACTAAAGAAAATGGAGATTTCAAACGAGTATCTATCGGATGAAATAACATCATTTGAATTTGTAGTAATAGGCGAACGAAAAAATGAATTTACAGTAAAAAAAGAGAAAGAAGAAGCCATAAAAAGATTTATGTCTAATCTAGGAATAACAATTGATGAGCAAATGGAAATCATTATGGAAAGGTTTTTTATTAGATTCTTCCCTGTATTAGAAAAAGCATATTTATATGAAACAAACATATTAGATAGACATTTAGCGAAATGTTGATGAAAAACTAATGTAATAAGAAACCTGTTTCTATGAAGTTTTGTAATTTTAATCAAAATCTGCATTTGTATACTATAATAGCAAAAAAACAAAGCTGCGAAATGCAGAAAGGATGATAAATATGGCGGAATTCAATCGAGAAGAAACAAACAAATTAAAAGAAAAATATACAAGTGATAATTGTTGGGCACAGGAATTGTTTAGGCTGTTTTATAAGCTTAATTGGCATCTACCTAATGAAATAACGGCTATGAGAGAAATTATGTATGAAAAAACAGGTGTTCGTGTAGTCAAACCAGGTAGTGCAAAAATTGTAAAAGATAGTTTCCGTCTGAGTGACCTTCACAAAAAAACATCCGATGGAGACCATGAAGATGATTTCGATTGGTCGAATTATGATAAGTAATTATAATTATAAAAAAATCTTGAACATTGTATTTGTTCAAGATTTTTGTTTGTAATGTGATTTTTAATTATTTCTTATTCCATTGCACTACACGAGTGCTGCTTTCATCATGTAATTCAGATACAGATTCTAGAGCTTTTTTTGTTTTATCTTTTAATTCTTCGTATATCATTTCTGTTCTCATTATCTGTTTTTTGATTGCTTGGATACTTTTATTAACTCCATCTGTATATTCAGGAGAATTCTTTAAAAGCAAAGCATCGTCATGTTTTTTCTTTGCTTCTATTATTTGGTCAATTAAGCGTTTGAATGTACCCTCGCACTCTTTAAGAATTCGGTCTTTAGGGATATCTATAAATTGTAAATACACGGAAATATCCTTTAAGATAGTTGTACTTAATTTATAAGAGTCTGTTTCTAAAGCTTGTTCTACAGATTCATCTAAAACTTTGTATTTTAAGTTTTTATAACGAATAATATCTTTTGAATCGATTTCTTCCTTTTGAATAATTCTCTCAAAGTGGTCTTTTACATAAAATTTTGCTTCTGAGTTTAAGTTTGAAGTAGCTTCAGCAGCTCTAAGAGATATTTGTACTATTGCTTTAGACGCTGCAAAAGCAGTTTTTTTATCAATAATGACTTGTTTTGTTAAATACACAATGGGTGATGTAAAAATATAAGCTAATGCTTCATCTGAAATATCTAAATCAATATTTTCTAAGATTTCTTCTTTGTGATTAGAGATATTAAGTTTGATTCCATCTTCCCATTTCTCTAATACTGCTTTTGTACCTGCTTCACCTAATTTTTTTGTAATAGCATTAGATAAAGGAAATAGCTTTCGAATATGACTTTCTATTTCTCTATAAGAAGAATGATTGTATTTCATAGAATCTTGAAAAGGATTTACCATATTGATAAATTGAATTAACTCCTCGTTATTTTCCGATAATTTCGCTAGAACGCTCTCTCTTGGGATGTAATTTTCATCTTTTTCTTCTCTCTTTTGTGCATTTTTATCCTCAAAAATTTCTAGTTCTAACATTTTAGCGAATGGATTATTTTTCATAATAATTCTCCTTAAAAAATATTTTTAATACTATACCACAATTATTTTGAATTAAATAAAAATAAATAAATATCGTGGGTATATTTATTTATTCTTAAAGTAAAATGAAAATTATATGCTATGATAGTAAAAAACAGAGGTGCAAATATGGAGCAGATTGTATTTGAAATGAAGGATGAAAAGAACGTATGGAACAATCATATTAAGGAAAATCTACTACGAATATTAATAAAAGCAGAAGAATTAGAACAAGTATTATTAGAATCAAAAGTATTAAATATGAAACTTACAAAGGAATACTTTGAAAAGTACAACATTGACTTATACACATTCGAGGTTAAAATTTCATATAAAAATACGGAAATAAACATTCAGAAGTTTGAACTTCTTAATTCAGTTGCATGGCAGCGGAATAACATCAAGTTTTTAAGAAATATGTTGGTTAATGGTGAACGAATCGATGAATTTTCAACAAGAGGTCAAGAATTCCTTATTTTTGCTAATAATAATTATTATTTGAACAGGGATGAAAATATTTTTAGTGAAAACATGTGCGTGGCATATGAAGGGCAAGAAATGTTTATATCTTGTTTTGAAAAACTAGAAGAAGAATACGTATATTCTCTCAATAAAATGCCTCGTAGATTCGAAAAACTAGAAACGGTGCATCCGGATGACTTACCATTTTAAAAAAGATATATAGGAAATTTTAAAAATAAACTTATGACAAAAGGATACAGCTATTGTATCCTTTTTAATAACGAAAGCAAAAAGAGGTGAATAAACATGGAACAACTACTGTTCTCTGTTGTAGATAAAAAAGAAATATGGAAAGAAACCTTTGAAGAAGACAAACTATTAAGGTTAGTACAAATAGGAGAAGTATTTGATGATTTTTTAAATATGGAAATACAGAAAATATCTCTTTATGAAGAGGATTATAATAAAACTCAAGAAAAATTACGAACACTTGAAATAGTTTTAGATGATAAAGGGAATGAAATTGTACTTAGATGTATTGAGATTATCAGTATAGATATATTGAAATTGCATCATAGATTGGGTAATTATGTTCAGATAGGTGGAAAAAGGGTAAGTCCGAACAAGGTAGAGAATGGAATTGCATTACGCAATTATATAGAAAACAGATACCAAGAAAAAAATAATTATCAAATTCTAAATTTAATAGTAAAGTGTTTGGATAATATCCAAAATGAATATCTCATAAAACAAGGTCATGAAATCATGAGAGGCTCAATTGTTTTAGGATGAAAAAACTTCGAATATGAAAAGTGGAGGAACCAGAAGTGAAACGACAAAAACTAGTTGCAAAAGGTGAAACAGCAATAGAATTATTACAAGAAATATCGGACCCAAATCGTTTTAAAAGAGCGGAAAAGTTGTATAAAGAAGCAATGGCGCTGCGAGAGAACAAGCATAACAAGAATAAGTGAATATGCACTATTTGGATATTCTAAATTCGTGTATCTATAATCTTTAAGTTTTTTGATGATAATATGGAGCAGAAAGAACTAAAAAAGACAAAAGGGATATATAATTCCTTTTGTCTTTTTTGAATTGATTTCTATTTTTGTTCTCTCTGTTTTTTGAATTGAGATAAAAGAATTGATATAATTACACCGCACAAAACATAAGAAATATTTAAAAATAATTCTGGTGTTTCAATCATTGGGAGTTCAAAATTCTTTGTTGTTTTAATAGTATGTACAGTGTCGTATACTATTTTAAGCGCAAACGTAATCACCAAAAAAATAACGATACGATTTAATAGTTTCATCACTCATTCACCTGTTTCCTTATTGTTAATGATAAAATCATTATAGCAAATTCAGAAACAAAAAAGTATAGAATCCAGAAAAACATTTTCACATATTTTAAGGTTTTTTGTTTTTTATATTTTTTGTATTAAACCTTACTATTCATTGGTGTTGGTAAAAGCACCGAAAAGAGACAACTTTTTTGCGAAAGAAGTTAAAAATAAGAAGCCTATATATAATCAATAGGCTTCTTGTGATAACTTTATAAAAAACTTAGTTATTATTGTTCAGATTAGAAATCATTTCTTCCATACCTTTTGCACCAGAGTCTATCCAATGCTCATACCAATCTAAAAAGCCATAGGGGATAGTATAATGACCAAAACCATATTTTACTTGGTGCATACCGTAACTAGCTGCTCTGCTATCATTCCATATGTTGCCGGATTCCTCTACAGTTAACGCTAGTACGTAATAATAACCACATCCTTCATGAGAAAGTTGAAGAAATTCTCCTTCGAACATTTCTGTTTGCAATTCGTCTTTTAAATCATCATTATTAACAGATTCAACTGCTGATTTTTGCAAAGGAATAAGACCATAATAAGGTCCAGGACCACCATTTCCTACAAATTTTAAAAATTCTCGGTATTCTTCAGGTAATGTTATCTTATGTGTATCCTCAAAATTCTTAATTTCTTCTTCCGTAAGAACTGGATTTAATCGGATATTTTTCTCGTTTAGTTTTCGAATGATGTTTCCTAATTGTGTAAAAATAGCTGATGATGATTTCATCTTTTTCAACTCCTGTTTATTAATAGTTGTAACATACTATGAAATGTATGCGAATAGCAACCAAAATAACAAAATAGAACGTTTTTGTGGAAAATTAAGATATACAAAAAACTATGTTATACTTATAATGAAATGACATAAATAAAAAAACATTGGAATGAGGGAGATTAAATGGATAAAACTATTTTATTGAGTTGTCCAAATTGTCACGCAAGACATAGTACAGAAGCTTGGACATATAAGACGAGAAAAGAACTGGATTTAGATGATATAGATATTGAAGATATTGTGCATATGAACCATATTGAAACATTATTAAAATCAGAAAATGAATTTTTCTGCCCAAGTTGTCATGAAAGCACACTAGCAAAAGTAATTTATGATTTCGAAAATAAAACCATACATGAAATTAAAGAGAAATTAACAAATATACTTATTCATTTACAACAAGCCGAAGAAGAAATAAATTTAAAAGGATTACAAGCTGAAGATAACAGTGAAATTCAAGTTTCATTTGAAGATGGAAAGTGGTATGTAAACACTTCTTCCTTGAATGATAATTGGGATAACTTTTCTGCTATCGATGAAGCATTAGAATATCTACTAAAATGTAAAGTAAGCTTATTTTTGTAAACTAGAACTAGTTGTTTAATCTAACTCGATGAAGGTACATAAATTAAAGAAAAATTTTTTCCTTACTAACTACTAGACAGAAAATGCTTAGCTATATCAATTGAAAATATAAATTATAAAGAAAACCAGTTAATAGAATAAATATTAACTGGTTTTTTGTATGTAGAATGTCGCTTAACGGAATCGATAGAAATAACCGTCTTTTTGTTCTCTTAATTTAGATAACCGAATAAGAGCATCTTTGTAATTATCAAGGATTTGGAATTCTTCTTGATTTCCATCCGTACTCTTATATCTATAAATCGTATACATATTAACAGTAGATACGTATTCGATTTTTTCTAAAGCTAATCCTTTAGGACCGTTCTGTTTTACGATGTCTTTCACAGTGTAAAATTCTTTGTTGAAAGAAATTACTTGATTCTTATTTACTCGTCCTTCAGTAGATAAGAGAACATTTTCAAATTGATATAACTGCGATGGTTTCAATTGATTTTCCTCAGGTACCACGGAAAGATTCAATACCTTTACAAGAGCTGCATTCAATTTGTTGTCATGAATGTTTTTGACCTTAAATAAGGCATTATCATCCTCGTAAATTTCATCATAAATCGTAATGTATTGTTCTGGATTAATAGCATCTTTCGAATAAATTGTTCTAAATCCATCTAATTCTGTTTTGTAATACATATTCAGTCACCTCAAAAAGTTTTACAGTTATTATACTTTGTTTTTGAGAGTCTAGGAGGAAAAATAAGAAAAATATTATGAATTAAGATAAGAAAGTGTCATACAAAAAGATGACCATTTAAACAGTCATCTTTTGTTGTTTTAAAAACAAATATCGTAGAAATAAGAAGAATTCAATATGTTTTAAAGATATTAATCCAATTGAAGTATATCTTTAGCCATAACCATTCTATCCTTCCAATATTGCGAGAACGTAGTGTAATTTACGCCTTTTGAAGTAGTAGCGTGTAATAAAGTGTTAGCATCAATATAAATAGCCACATGAGATACTTTGCCTACATTTTCAATATCAAAGAAAATTAAATCTCCTGTTTTTAGTTTATTCATATTCACTATTGAGCCAAGTTGTGATTGTTGAATAGATGTTCTAGGAAGTTGAATTCCACTTTCTCCAAATACCTTTTGTACAAAAGATGAACAATCGAATTTTTTATCTTTTTCATATGTGCCACCAAATAAATAAGGTGTTCCTATATACTTTTGACTATTATTAATTACGCTGGTTGCAATAAAACCTCTGTCTGTTGTGATAGAAACAGTTTGTGCCGTTCCTGACCAATCAACACGATATCCAAGTATTTCATTAATAAATCGTAATGGTAGCATGGTTCTGTTGTTTAAAACAAATGACTCAGGTAATTCAGTTTCCACGCCATTAACTAACGCCTTGTTGGTTCCTATAACGAATTCTATTGTTGTGCCCTTTTTTTGAATCGTTACCTTTTTGTCTAAGTTGCCAGAATATTGTACATTAGCTCCTGTGTCTTCAGAGATTCCTCTTATAGGTATAAATACTCGATTGTCTCGCATGATTGGTGTTTGGTCATATCCACGAGTTTCTCCATTTATTTTTACTTGAATTGAATCTGCGAATGTTTCTGTATTTGAAAATAAAAGAAACATTCCAAAAGCAGAAAAGAATAATGTTTTTTTCAAAACTTTCACCTCCAACTGACGGTTCAATACTAGACATTTTGAAATAAATCAATAAAAAGATAATAAAAGGTTTTCAGAAATAACAAGAATTATATAGAGAAGTCTTTTTATGAAAGGGGATATGGATTCGTTTTTGAATCCATGAACAACGATTATGAAAAAGCAAATTAAATTAGTTTCCACCAATGTATCTATTGCATTGGCTATGTTATGTTCTTCTGCTCCAGTACATGCTCAAAGCAACAAAGAGTCTGGAACAACAGAAGAAGAAATTAAGGCTCGTTTTGATAATATTGAGAAGGATACATATAAGAAAGAGATTCAACCATCTATGAAAAATGTAGTTACAACTAAGGCATTGGTAAGGTCTTTATCATTAGATGAACCTTCTTACTCTTATACAGCTTATGTACATAATAATGAAAGATTAAATTTACACTTAAATCCAAATGTTGATAGTGTAACGAACAGTACGGTATCACCGCAAAATCTTCAAGTATATCAAATACATGGAGAATGGATACAAGTCAATACATGGATGGGTCCTAGATGGATACGAAATGTAAATGGAGCTGTAGAAGAAATAAAAGCGATGCCATATAGGAAACAAATAAAATTAACAGAAAGAGTCTTTTTGTATGAACTGCCATTTGAAGAAACGAAAAGAACAGAATCAATCGCTCCACAAACTGTTCAAGTAGTAGGGAAATCAAAAAATGGATGGTTTAAGGTTAAAACATGGTTAGGGGAAAAATGGACATATACCACTTCAGGAGAAATTCAAGAACCACCTGTAAGAAACGATATTATTCTCCCTAAACCTATGGCTCTAAAAGCAGTTGTCAATGCAACAGACTTAAATGTGCGTAGTGCACCTTCTACTAATGGTGTCGTTTTAGGTAAATTGACTCAATATTCAAATATAGATGTGAAAGAAGTGCAGTCAGGATGGGCTACGATACAATACAACAATCAAACAGCTTATGTCTCTGCGGCATACTTAAATTTATATCAAGAGCCACAACCAGAAACAAACGTATATAAAGAGGGGACTATGCTGCTTAATAGTCAAAGTAGATTGAATCTATATAGAACGCCTTCTAGTGATACGTATGTAGGTGCTACAGTAGCTCCTCAGGTATTAACTGCATCAAGGCGTGTTGATAAATATTGGTATGAAATTCAAACATGGCTTGGACCAATGTTTGTGAATTTAGAAGAATCATCTGGTGCAGAAGCAACGGATGTAATTACGTATTCAAAAGGGACATTGAATCTGAATAAAACTACGGAAATATATGATTATCCATTTGCTTCTAGTCCAGTTATACAAGCAGTTGCAGCACAACCAGTTCCATATGTAGCAAAAACAAAAGGATATTATTTAATTGAAACATGGCTTGGGCAGAAATGGATTAAAAGTGAAGAATCAAGTTATCCTATTATTGATGGTGGTTCTTCCGAGGTTCCTATGAGTTCGTATAAAGTTACAACAACAAAAGGAAGTAACTACTACAAGGACTTAAATACTGCAAAGATTAATTTTGCTAATTCAACAGATAATGATGCATATTTAACAGTAAATGATGCTGTCATAGATATGAAAAGCGGTTTTGCAAGAGCGAATAAAGTAGCAGATATTTATAATCTATCAGGAAGCAAAGTTACCTATGTAGAAGCAGATACAGAAATGACAGTAACAAAAATTACAGATGATAAAGTGTATATTAGTTATGCTGGAAAAGATGGATTTATTGCAAAAGCAGATGTTAACTTAATTCCATTCGCAAAAGGAGAAAATCGTTCGTCATTTAAAAAAGATTCTAGAGGGAAGTTAATCCATAGAATCTATAAAGGAAATAGTAGTTATTATGATTTAGAAGTTGGTACTGCGCCGGATTATTTAGTAACAGGACAACAATATTACACATATAATCCGAAACAAATAGATGGGAAAGATAGTTACCAATACTTTATGTATATGCCAATTAGAATGAAAGCTTCTTACACAGCTGAAGAAATAGATAATTATATTCGTGCTAATTCTCCAGATAGTCCACTGATTGGTACTGGAAAGTATTTTGTAGGAGCAGCTAATAAATACAATATAAATGTTGGTTATTTCTTAGCACATGCGATTCATGAAAGTGCTTGGGGTAAAAGTAAAATTGCGAAAGAGAAGAATAATCTATTTGGATTTAAAGCGGTGGATTCAAATCCTTATGATGGGGCAGCAGCATTCGCTACATTAGAAGAAGGTATTTATTATTGTGCGGATTATGTATCTAAGAATTATATAAATACAAGCGATTGGAGATATAACGGAGGATTTGTGGGAGATAAAGCAGAAGGTATGAATGTTTATTATGCTTCCGATGCGTATTGGGGAGAAAAAATTGCAGGTTACATGAATAAATTAGACGCAATGTATGGAAATCGAGAAAGAAAAAAATATCCACTAGGAAAAGTGTCTGCTGGTGTAACTGCATATACGATGAGCAATAATAATCCAATTAATGCGAAAAAATTAGCTATAGGTACTTACGCTTTAAAACTATCGGAAGTTCAAACAACACAAGGAACTTTCTATCAAATCACTTCAGATGATGCAGTTTATAATAATCAATTGTATATCAAAGCATCGGATTTCAAAACAGTAAGTAGTTATTGATAAAACTATTTGCATTTAAAAGGATAAACTCACCTTAAATTAAGGTGGGTTTTCTTTTATATGAAATGAAGAAGCAAGGATAGTGTTTTCTGCATTAAGTCATTGATATTTTTTAATGATTTTTATATAATAAAAGCAACAATCAGAACATTTGTTCTTGCGGAATCGAGATGAAAAGATGAAAGAGCTATATAATGTAGATGTTGCAAAATTAGCTGATTATGAAATAATTGGTTTTGAACACGAAGAAGTAAGAGGAAAACAGGCATGTTCACATTGTGGAACGGCTATTAAAAACATATTCATTGTCTCAAACGGTAAAACCATCGTGAAACTAGGTTCTGAATGTGTGAAAAAGGTTGCAGAGAAAACAAATACAGAAACGTTAAAAGGAATTGAAAATGTTCCTAAAAAGTATCAGAAATCAGCAAAAAGAAAACTAACGAGCAAGGAAATGGATGATTTACTTCCGTTTTAACAAATGATATAAAAAACAAAAAACATATTACAAGGAGGAATAAATATGGATAAAGAAGCATTAGAATTCTACGTCAAAGAGTTACTTAGTGGTGAAGAAGTGAAGCTTTATGAAAAAGAACATGAAATACAATTCGAAAAACATCTTGAAGACATAGGTGAGTCTCAACATGTTAATAAAGACTACGGTTTTGACTATGTTGTTTTTTGGATTGGTTAAATGAAATTCTCTTTTAAAGGGGGATGATGATTATGGATTATGGTCAGTTAACTTTAGAACAATTATGTGGAAAATTATTGAACTTAGGATATCTTTTCCACCATACTCCAAATAAGGAAGAGTTACATAAGCAAGTTGAAGAAATAAAGAGAGAATTAAACAAAAGAATAGAAACTTAATTTTCAAAAGGAATAAATATTCATATAATATGTCGAATAATCCACCTAGATATAGCTTAAGAGGTTTTTCATGAAAAGAAGAATAAAACGTATATAATAGAGTTATAATTATTTAAATCCAAAATGGAATAGGGGAATATATATGACAAATGAAGAGATATTGAAATGCGCTCAGGGGTTGTTCGGAAATGATTTAGTTAAAAATGCTTATGCGGAAGACTTAAAAGACTATGATAAAAAATGGGATATAGTAACAGAAGATGATATTGACGTGTGTAGCTTGTCAATAATTGTGGAGTTTATAAATGGAAAAACAATAAAGATTTGGTCCTCCGGGTCAGGTGGGGTATCTCGTTACTAAATAATGTGTGATTTACTTCCAAGTAGTAATAAAAGCATTGTTTTGTGAAAAACTAGGGCAGGAAATAGTATGACTAAAAAATAGATATAACTAGACGAAAAACCGCAAAAATAATTTTTGCGGTTTATTTTTTATGATTCTATTTGCTCGATACTTTTTCAAAATCCCCTAGAAATTGATTAAACTAAGAAACTATCCTTTTACATGTATTGAAAATGAGATTCTGAAAAGGGATTTTTAATTTTTTTTGAAAAAGTTTCTCCTTAATTCCTAAATTTCTGTTTTAATCTAAAAAACAAAAAAACAATTCAGGGGGAACTAAAATGAAAACATGGAAAAAGACCTTTGCTAAAGTTACTGTGGGAGTTCTAACAGTTGGTATTGCGTTTGGTGGTGGTATGCATTACTACAGTGAACAAGCGAAAGCAAAAACAATTGAGGAGAATCATCGTAAAGCTGAATTATTAAAAGCGCAGCAAATTAAAGTATCTAAGATAATTACAGATAGACTTCGAGATGAGCTTAGAATAGGTGGTCCTGTAAATGATTTTAAATATACTTTTAATTCAGTAGATGCTTTCCATAAATCACTATTAGACAGTGAAGAGGATGGCATGGTAAAGAAAGCATTAAAAGAAGTTGCGAAAAAATTGATTGGAAAGGAATATAATGCTGACTTAAAAGCAACATATACTATGGACTATGTGTTTCCTGATAAGAAAGAATTTGTTAAAGTTGATGGTAAAAACATTACCATTTACTTAGACCAACCGAAATTAGATTTTAGGACGGATTTTGATAAATCGAGATTCGATACTGAAGTTGGTGTAGTATTGCAGAGTATAGAAAGATTAGTTCCATTTGTAAATTTCACTTATACGGACGAAGACAGAAGATTACTTTATCTAAAGGCTGTTGAAACAGGTAAAAAACAACTGATGAGCAAGAACAAAGAAGATGTAGAAAAATTGGAAGAAGACACAATTTCAAAAATAGAAAACTTCATTTCTGGTATGGTAGAAGCAGAAGGTTATAAAGTAAATGTTGAAAAAAGGTATGACCAATTAAAAATTTAACAATAAAAGCTTGAGAGAGAATTCATTATGCATATGAATTCTCTTTTTTTATTTTAAAATCCAAAATGGTTATTTTTAACAGCGAGGGATTTAGTAAATAAAAGCTTATAAAATCACATAAAAAAGAGATTTTTTTGTTGAAAATGTTGAAATCTGTAGTATAACTTAAAAAACTAAAAAAACTTTCCCTCAGACAGAAGACATCGGACAGAAAATAAAGGGAATAAAAAGGAGAATTCACATGAACTTAAAGTTAAAGAAAACAGAAAAAACAACAACTGGACTATCAAAAAGACAAATCGAATTGAAACTAAAAGGAAAAAAAGTAGTGTTATTTAGTAAGGTATTTGGCAAGGTAGTGCAAGAAACTGCTGTAAAAACAATTAGAGAAGGTTGGACGAAATTTAAAAATGCATCAGACGCTTTAAGCGAAGAAGCTAGTGTAAAAATTGTTCAGGCGGAATTAAACAGATTCAAAGAGCAGAAAATGAAACTAAAAAAACTTCAGGCAGATTATAAGGCTGTTAAAAAAAGATTGGATTGTCTAAAGAAAGATATTAGTGTTTATGACAAAAAGCAAATGCGACAAAATGCTGAAAAACTTGAATTAGACCAAAAGAGAGAAAAAATGGCACCTGAAAATCCTACTTATGAGTATTTACTGCAAAAAATCGATGATATAGAAGAATCTCTAGCAAGAGATGAGAAAAAGGTACGGAAAATTCAAGCAGATATAGAAGTTCTTAATATGGAGAAAGAAGAAATAATTTCTCGTTATGCAAAACTTAAACCACAACATAATGAAGAGTGGAATGAGTTTAAGAGAGCGCATAACATTGGAATTGAACAGAAAGAGGAACAACCGAATTTTCAACTTGTTGATTCTAATCCAATTGCACAACAAACTGAAAAAGTTTCTTTCGAAGATTTCACTGTTGATGAAGAACTATTCAAAAAAACACCTCGTAATCTAGCTTTTCTAGCTGGAAATCCAGCAACAAAAGCAAGAGCGAAAATCAAAGATGTTGAGGTGATTAAAGAGTCGTTGTTATTTGAAATTATGTACATGGCTCAAGAGTACGATTTAAAGCAGAACGACGGACTAGGATTATGGGAAAAAGATGGAGTTTCTGTTTGTTTTTATCAAGATGCTTACCTGATTTTTATTGAAAAAGACACAAATCAAGTAAAGGTTGCTGAATTCGATAAGCAAAATAGCAGACAAGATATCATTGGAGAAGGAACATCACTTAGAGATATTATTTGGAATGATGTTGATAAAAAACAAAACTATGAAAATCTATTAGTAAATATCTACAATGACATCATGGAATTAAAGCTGGCTATATAATAAATAGATTCGTGAAAAATAAAAAAACAAAAAACAAAAAAACAAAAAAACAAAAAAGGAAAAGAGGCAAAAAAATGAGAACACCAAAACACTTGGTACTAGTAGAAGATTTAGGATTTATGGACCCAGAATTAGATGTGTTAATTGCAAAATTAGCGCCAGAGGAAAGAAAAAAGATAAATCATCTACTTACTTCTAAAAATGTAAAAAGAGCAACAATTATTGCTGCTTTGTCTGCGATGGGATTTACTGGAGCAATGCAAGTAAAGGAAACATTTTCATCGTTTCCAACAACTTCATCGTCAGATACAAATCACGTAGCAAATGTTCAAAAAGCAAAGCAAGCTGATACAAAAGTTCTTGGAGAAGTAGTTTATTCACCAGAAAGTAAATTTGGTGTAAAAGGAGAAGACTTCAAAACTTCTGCTGGACATGAAAAAATTGGTACTCTTTATAAGTCACAGTCTGAAAAAGTAAAATACTCAGCTATTCGTCCTGTCTTAATGAAAGAAGGAGTAGCTGTGTCTACATCAGAGGTGAAAGATAATCAATTTAAAGAATCTGTTACCTACAAGGCTGCGGACCAAAAAGTATATGCACCAGATAAAGGAGAAGTTTTTCAAGTTTCTAAAGACGGTTTAGTAATCGAACATCAAAAAGGGAAATTAACATACTTCTCAGTAATGAAGGGAATCACACCTGCTGATTCTATAAAAAAGGGTCAAAAGATAGACCAAGCTACTTTTCTTGGTTCAGCATCGGAATTAGACTACTCTGTTGCTATGAATTACGATAGCAAAGCAAAAGAGTTTTATGAATTTGTTCATCCGAACGAATTCGTAGATATCGAAAAAAGTGATAACTTCCGTTATGCAACTGGGGAATATAAAGCAAAATCTGAACCAGTTATCAAGGCAAAAAGCGCAAGTCTACAAAAAGAACTTGAAAGCGAACTAGCAGAGCTTCCGAAAGAAGTGAAGGAATCTGTGGTGACTAGGGGTCTTGTTATTGAAAACAAACAACAAATGGCATCCCTAAAAGGAAATAAAGACTTCTATAGAGAAGAAAACCTCCCTATTCAATACTTAGAAAATGGGAAGGCAAATGTATCTCCAAAAGTAGAAGCATTACGTCCTATGCTAATGGCTGAATTAAAAAAGAAAGGATTAGAACGTTTTTGTGATTTCTTGTTAGCAAAAATTCAACAGGAATCAGGCGGAGATGAAAAAATTCTTTCAGCTGACCCAATGCAAAGTAGTCAATCGAAAAATGAGATTCCGGATTCAATTACGGACCCTAAAGAGTCTATTGAATATGGAGTAGCTCATTTTGAAAATATGATGAAGTTAAACAATATGTTTGACCCACTTGCATACGGTGATGTAAGACAAGCTATTCATTCCTATAATTTTGGTTCTAGGGTTTCAGTAATTGCAAAGAAAGAGGGAATCCCTTATTCTTTAGCATTTATGAAAGAACAATCTAGTAATCTTGCAAAAGAATATTATCAAAAAACAGGAATGGCACGTTTCAAACCGAACCATGATTGGCGCGGAGAAGCTGCATATGGTGACGTAACTTACGTTGCTAAAATCTTTAATGTCTTTGAACCATCTAAGGACTGGGAAAGTCGTTCAGAAGAAGCTATTAAAGAAGCTCACCAAAAATTAGAGGAAAAAGAAAAGCAAGAAAATGCGGTTAAAAAGGCTGCACCAGTTGAGAAGAAAGAGGAAGTTAAAAAATCCGAACCAGTTGAGAAGTCAGCATCTGCTGAAAAGAAAAAAGAGGTTCAGAAACCTGCAAAGGGAAATGGTAATGGTCTACCGTATGAACTGTATGATGGATTTAAAAACAATCAAGCAGCGGTTATTGCAGAATACAAGAAAGAAGAAGATAAACTTAATAGTATTTCTTCTGATTATAAAACAACTACACTTACAGAATTACCAGATTCTAAAAGCTTAGAGGGAGTTATCATTGCAATAGATGCAGGACATGGTAAACATGATACAGGAACAGTTGCACTTGATGGGCATCACGAAGCGGATGACACAAAAAATACTGCTGATTTTGCTGAAGAATACTTCAAACGACAAGGAGCAACTGTTATCAGGGTTCGTAAGAATAACGATGACTTTGTTCCAGTTGTAGAAAGAGGAAGAATCTTCAACAAAAATAATGTTGACATGGCATTTTCATTCCATGAAAATTCAGCAGATAATCCATCTGCAAATCGTTCTGAAGTTTTGTTTAAAGCGGGACATCCTGAGAGTCAACGATTAGCCGAAATTACAACAGGTTATGTAAAACAAGCATTGCCTAAGGTTCAAAGTGGAAAGGCTATTTCAAGGTCAGATTTAGGAATGTTCAATGCAAGTAAGAGACCAACGGTAATTTTGGAACCATATTTCGTTTCTAGTCCTTATGGAAATGATTTATCCAAAACAGATAATGCACTGAAAAGTGTAGCATTAACAACGGTTTATGCTGCATATGAATACCTAGGAAAAGAACTTCCAAAGGAAGAAGTGAAAAAAGAAGAAGCTCCTAAGGATTCTAAAGAAAAAACAAAAGAGAATAAATCTGAAACAAAAGAAACTCCGAAAGAAGAGAAGAAATCTTCTGGAGTGACAGAAGAAATTGAGAATTTCATTTCTAACGTTTTCAAAAAAGACAAAGAAAAAGAAGAGCCTAAAAAAGAAGAACCGGTTAAACAAGAAGAAACGAAGAAAGAGGAAACTTCTAAAGAGGAACCTAAAAAAGAAGAAACTAAAGAAGAAGATTCAAAAAAAGAAGAAACTTCTAAAGAGGAATCCAAAAAAGAGGAAACTAAGGAAGATGATTCTAAGAAAGAGGAAACTTCTAAAGAAGAATCTAAAAAAGAAGAATCTAAAAAAGAAGAATCTAAAAAAGAGGAATCTAAAGAAGAGGAATCTAAAGAAGAACCAGTTAAAAAAGAAGAAACTTCTAAAGAGAAATCTAAAGAAGAATCTAAGAAAGAAGAGTCAAAAGAAGAAAGTAAAAAAGAAGAATCAAAAGCTGTCAGCGTGAATACAAATGATAATGTAGTTCATTATGATTTTGTAAATAAAAAACAAGTTGCAACAGCTTCTCCTAAAGAGGAGAGTACAAAAAATGAAACAAAAGAGTCTGCTGATGATGTATCATTCGTTTGGGACTTTGTACAAAAAAACAGAACGCGTGTGTAATAACACATGCGTTTTTTTATTTTTATAAAACAAGTTTTGAAATTCAGAAGTGGAAAGACGAACGAAAACAACGTTTGTAATTTATAAAAGAATTTATAAAAGAATTTATAAACGATATGAATAGAAAATAATTGAATCAGAAAAAGCAATGGGAGAATGAACACCATTGCTTTTTCTATTGATATATGAACTACGTACTTCTCAAACTATTTTTAGTCTACTTTAATCCTTTGATAACATTTTTATTTTGCATATTTTTCGCAAATGCATCTACACTGCTCTGTGATGTTCCAACACTGAAATTATAATTATCATGCTTTGCACTAAACCATAAAGCTATTTTAATGTTTGGGTATTTTGTAGGTATTTTTGCAAAGAAATCTGAAATGAATTTTGCTTTACTACCACCGTTTTCTACGCTACCAAATTCACCAATCAACATAGGTTTGGATGAAAAGGCACGGCTATAGTCATAATAAAGATTTTCATATAAAGAATCAAAGTATAAGAAACGACTAAATGTTCCATTTCCGAAATTATAAGCTGTTAACCCTATCCAATCTACATATTTGTCTCCTGGATAATACATCGTCGCATGATTCCATTCGTAATTGGGTGAAGATGAAATATTCGGATTCCAAACGAAGTAAGCATTATTTGTGTTATTTTTCCGGAAAATATCTACAAAATGACGATAGGCAAGTTTATATAAATCCGGGTCATTATAGTTGTTTTGGTGACTCCATTGCGCCCAACTTCCATTCATTTCATTTCCAAAACGAATAAAAACAGGACCATTTAATTTTTTAATTTCTTGCGCCCAGTTTTGAATATTAGAATCATATTTTCCAGAAATAATGTCTCGTGTAATTTGTGGATTTTTAACACCATTTCCCTGTTCTAATAAAAACGTTACAACAGGTAAACGTTTCTTATTAAGAAGTTCTTTTGTGTATGAATCAAAGTTAGAATCGATTGGTTTATAGAAGAACTGTGAACCAATATCACTTTTTAATTTACTACTCAACAACTCAACATCACGACTATTTGATGTATATAAACCCATCATAAATGAATTTTTAGGAATACGTAGTGAATTCCCTGGATAAGAATAAGAAATATCTGGATTACTTAGTTTTGTTGTCTTTTTTAAATCAAATTTTTTAGGTGTTGTAGCTTGGAAAGTTGACGCGATATACAATAAGTCTTTTCGTTTTTGTGCATAGTGTTTGTCACTTGTTTTAAGCTGGAACGTGTAAACAAAGTTTCCTTTTTCAACAAATAAATACGCATATTTGTTCATATCATCAGAAATTCCTTTGATTACAGGTCGGCTGTATTCAACTAAACGGAATTTTCCATTAGATTTGGACCAACTAGAATCTTTTGTGATGTATTTTTTAATATCGGCGGTCGTTTTAGATATATACGCAGCATTCGTCGAATAAATTTGAGCTGTGTTTTGAACTGTAATATCTATTCTGAAATTATAATGATACAAACGTGCATAATTTGGAATTTGATGAGCATCTAAATTCCATGCATAGGGATAATAAAATGTATAACCAGAATACACATTTTTAAAAAATGCTCCTTTAACAGGCTTTCTATATAAATAATACGTATCACTTGGATTTGAACTTTTACTTTTAGATTCATCAGTCCATAAATCTAAAAGTGGTGTGGTTGAAGCAGCTTGTACATTCGTTACTTGAACAAACAAAGTTGGTAACGCAATAGAAGCTATTAAAATTGGTTTAATAAATCGCATATAAACTCCTTTCTTTTCATAGTATATAAGTTTTACCCATTAAATAATTTAATAACGAGTCTTAAATTCCCTTTGTTTTAAATGTTCGGTTCTCTGAAAACAGAGGAAGTTCCTCATATCTTTTGTTTATTAATAACATTTAAATTAAAAAAAGCAGCGAATTTTATTTTCGCTACTTTTTAATAGATTTTTAATGTTTTATTCTTCGTATTTACCAAGAAGTAATCTATCATGAATACAATCCCATTGCTCGTAGTTATTCGCAGCATTTTCAAATAATTCATCGTTTGTTATACGCTGAAAATGATTGAAAAAATTATCGTTTGCAGTGCATCCACCGGGTCCTTCTCCAATATAAACGACTAATGCATTCGGATTGATTTCGTGCAATTTTTTTATTGTTTCATATGCTGTGTTATCCATAAAAGCCCAACACATAATGACGATATCTATTTCAGAAGCATACTTTTCAACAGCTGAAACAGCATCTATTTCTTCAAGTGATGTAACAGTATTTTTCCAGGAAGAATAATTTTCACCATTGTGCCATGAAAAATTGTCTGTTGCGATAACATCTACGCCTTTTTCTCTTAAGGCATAGGAAAGCCATCCACGTCCAGCCATTACTTCTAAACACTTACGGTTCCCAATCCATTCTACAAATGGATTTATCCATTTCCAACTTACAAATCCAAACATACCGTTAGCAATGTAAGCTTGTCTTAAGCGTGATTCTTTCATGAATCCAAATGGGTCGCGGTCAGCATCCATAAATGAATATAACGAATTTGAAGTATACTTAGGCATTTTATCTGGAATTTTATCTTCTAATACGATATTAGTTTCCATAATCTCAGTAAGGTTTTTTGCATCTTTGAAAAAATCAGTCATTGTTTTCTCCTTTAAATGTGTTTTTGTAAATTATAGCACGATTTAACAACTTTCAATTAATTTAAAGGTAACTTGCTATTTGCTGCTGAGAATATAAGAATCAAGGCATTAAAAATGACTTTTTAGTTATATTTCTTGTTGTTTCTTAGGGTATAATTTAATATAGAAATTCAAAATCAAAAATGTAATATGGAGGAAAAGAAATGAAAGAGCATGGGAAAATAGAAGGATTTGGAGAAAATATTAATTACGTAATCGAAGGGGAATATGAAAAGAAATTTTCTCATTTCGGAGGTTTAGACTTAATGCTCCGTGCTATAGAGGAACTAATTACGGATATGGATTTTAAATTTGCTGAAGAAAATGATGGGGAAGCTTCGAATAAAATTTACACTGAACTGTTTAAAATGATTGCTCAAAAAATTAGAATTGAAGCAGGTTTTGAAATACCTTTAACGGATAAAGAGTTAATTTTAGAGTACATAAATAACTGGAAAGAGTAGAAAGAGCCTGCGGGCTTTTTTATTTATAAAAAAATAAAAAAATTGCTTTTGAATGTGATTGTTTGACCACTAATTCTGGATAAGTATAATGAAACTAAAGGGACAAAACCTAATATTTGAATAAGAACAACTTTAAATTTTAGATGCAAAGATTATATGTTTTTTCTTAATTATAAGATAAAAGGTATAAAAAAATATGAATTGCTTATATATTTAAAATATTAATGGTAAATGAAACAAAAAACTAATAGAAAACAAAGGGGTGTTATTAAATGGATATAGAAAAAATTGAAAAGTTATTAATGGAAACGTTTAAAAATGATAAAAACGTAAAAGCAGTTGAAGGAATAAAACACATAGAGTATGGAGTCGTTAAAAATGTTGTTATCGTGGATTTCGAAAGTGACCCTGGGAAAAAATATGAAAATCTAATAACAAATGTATTGGGTCAAGTTGGAGCTGTTCATCACTTTAAATACGGAAATGGTTATGCTTTAAATGTGTGCCTAGAAGAAAAAGAACACTTTCAAATGCAGGAAGGAATGGAAATCGTACCGAATGAATGGTACAACCCAATCATCGATTATTTTATTTTTGAATTTTTTGTAGGTAATAGAAAATTTCATTTGCATGTAAGTAAAGAAAACGACACATTCTTTATAAAAGAAGAGAAAAATGAATTTCCCTTATTGGACCTATTGCTCTACAGGGAAGCCATAGAAGCGCATAAATTGTTAATGTTGCTAGAAGGGATTGAAAATCCTTTAGAAACATTAAAACTCAACATTCACATGTATGTAGGGAAGGAACCTAGGTATTGGATTCGAAATGGAAAGGTTGAGAAGGCAGATAAGAGATTAATTAAAGAATATTCACAACCGGGATTTTTATCATTTTAAGATGACCTCTGAATAGGGGTCTTTTATTATGCAATTTTTTACGTCTTAATAGATTTTTGATTAGATTTTTGGCGTTCATTGATGATTACGTATGGCGAACCTCTAATTTTTTCGATTTTTTGTAATTTGTTGTTGTATAAAATGATAAACGGAATAGTCCAGAAAATAACGATTCATACGTAAACAATGATGTGAAATAATTTCTATTTTTAGTAGACAAATATAGGGAAATAGTATATAAATTTTAAAAAAATTAAGGGGAGATAGATATATGAAAAAATTAATTTTACCAATGGTTATGGTAACTACTTTAGTTTTAGGAGCTTGTGGTAACGAAGCAACAAACAAAGAAAAACCGACTGTTCAAGAAACGTCTGGTAGTGAACTTGCTTTTAAAGTGAATGGAAAAGAAAAATCTATAGAAGCAAAAACAATAGATATGAAAAACAATAATGTTTCTGTGAAAACACCAGAAGGGTTTAAAGTTGATGCAAATCCAGATGGCGATATCTTAAACGGAACAGGAAAATATAAGGGCTTTCAAATAGTTCCTGAAAAATTACCTTCAACAGGGAAAGTAATTGCTGCTAAGAGTTCTGCTTTATCTGCTACAAAAGTAAATACAAATGAATTACCAAAAGAAGTTAAACTAGCAGATTTCCCTAAGTTAAAAGACAAATATGATGCTTACTATATTGGACAAAACAATGAATTTCGTGTTCATGCATTACGTAAGAACGTGGGGAAAGATAAAATGTTCGGATTAACAATCAAAGTACCTGTTTCACAAACTAGTGAAGAAACAGATGCTTTAGTTCGTTCTATTGCTGAGACATACAAATTCGAGCAAAATTAAACAAAAGCCCTTGAAGTTTCAAGGGTTTTATTTAATTTTTCGTCAAAAAGGTAGTTTTTAATGTATAACTATAAAAACCTATAAATTATGTATAAGAAGGCGGTGATGATTATGAATAAATTACTCTATTCTACAGGATTAATATTATCTGTTGGAATAGGATTACTACATGCACAAACAATAAAGGTTCATGCTGAAAGCTGTGTTCAAGATGACGTTTCCTATGGTTATAAACCGGAATATCAATATACTCCGACACAATACAGCGACCCAAATATTAAATTAAATATCACTGAACCAATTTATGATAAAGATTTGACAGCAAGTGATGTAACAGCTACACAAGATTGGGAATATACTACGGCACATGATTATTACCAATATACATCATACAAAGCGTCCAAACCCGATGAAACTTGTAGTATGTCAACAAGTGAATCCTTTGTCAAAACAGAAATAGTCGGTAAAAAAAGCGGAACTAAAGATGTAACTGTTTCTATTTCTAGTAGTGGAAGTAAAGCAAATGGTACAGTTGTAAACACAATTACAGCAAGTGCAAATGGAAAGACTACAACAAAAACTGTGAATACATACTGGGTAAAAGATGTGAAAATCGATGCTGGTGTGAAAAAGGATTTTGAATATGCTAGTAATTTTAACCCATCAATTACTTGTAAAATAACTTATGGAGATGGAACTGTGAAAGATTGTTCCTCTGGTACCATAGATAGTGCAGGAGTAAGCGGTTTGATTGACTCTAAAGTTGCAACGGAATCTCCTATTATGAAAGCTATGGTGAAAAATCCATCACTATTAAATTTTTGGAGTAAAGATTCTAATAATGGAGAAGTAACTCCGGGATTAGGATATGGAAATAGAATTCATCCAGCTTATAGAAAGCTTTCTGAAGATAATGCAAATAGCAACTTGATTAAAAATTCGAGTGCAATTCAGAATGGGGCACAAAAACAAGTTTATCGAGCTGGATTCGGAGATTTGTTAATGTATGCATATAAAGATAAACATACAGGCAAAGAAGATTATGCTTTTCTACGAACATGGCATGCTGCAACAATAGATGTAGAGGATGAAACTAGAAATAGAAAAAAAGAAATTTATGCACAAAATCATGTATGGAATGATGGCAAGTTGTTCGAAAAAGATGTAATGACGGATGTATCATGTACAGTGTATTTCTTTGGACCAATTCCTACAAAACAATGTGAACCAAGGGTAGAAGATGATAATTCGAATGTTCCAAAAGGTAAAAGACATGTACTTGGAGGAGAATCTATAGACAACATATTTAATGGGAAATCTGCCTCTAAAGGAGATGAATATCGATTCATTAAGTATGTATCCGAGTATGATGATGGTGGAACATTGCTTGAAGATGAAGATTTCAGAACGGTTATATTTGCGGATGGAGTATATGTAAATCAAGGATACATGAAAAGAAGTGCTTCGGGTTCAGATAATTTTGATATAAAAAACAATCCAGAAGAAAACATAACGGTGCTTGAAACAAATAATAAAGGTGTTTCTATATCAAAAAATTATGCAACTTATGAAGGATACAATTGGAATGCTTATACGGAAGAATATGACCATTTCAGCATACCGACCTGTACGGTGAAGTATGCATCTAGTTTAGTTAGTCCTGGATATGTAAGAGAAAAGGATTGTACAAATATGCAATATAATATTTTTGATGATAATGCCAAATCTCCAACGGGCGGGAAAAGTTTTACATATAAATATGGACAACCGCTTCGAGAAGGCGCAATTGGATACATTGAAAATGGTGTTAGCATGAAACAAACTAATAAGTTCCATTATGCTACAAAGGTGGACATCAATATAGCAAATAAGTACACATACCAAGATGAGAAATATCCGATTATAACATGTACGAAAGTATATGATTTTGGTAATCTGTCTTGTGCAGATAAAATGTATATTACGCAAGATACTGGACAAAACGATACGATGGGTGGACAAAGACACCTTACATTAAGTTATTTAAATAACGGATATTCGAGCCAAGAATCCATGACGAGAGTATATGCAAACAAAGTTGATATTACAGCTCCGGCTAAAAGTGGAAAATCAGGATTCCGTGGGAAGTATTATGCTACGGTACTTTGGCAAGACGGCGTAAGAAAAGATATTTCGCTTATTGAAAAAGTTTGGAAAAGCGAAGTGTGTAGTACAGGAGAAGAAGTAAAATACCTAGATGATGTATGGAATTATACAGATTCAAAAGGTGATGTTCATGGGAATAGTTCTAGAAACGAATTTTACATACCTGACCCTGTTTCAAAACGCTATTGTATCTCTGCAAGATATCCAGTAAACGTTCCATTTAATAATGGTCTAACAGATGGAGATGGATGGAGTTATATGGAAGAGACCCTTGCACAAAAAAGAAATGATGTAACTTTCGATTTAATTGGAATTAAATCTGTTCAATGGCAAGATAATACAGTGTATGTCCATGATATAGATAAAGATAGCAGCGGAAGTCAATTAACAAATTCATTCCCTGTTACAACAGCTACAGACTTTAAAGGTGTAAAAAATGCACCTAATTATGGGGGACGTACTCCGTTAGCGTTTAATGATAAAACTTATCAAACGGGGCATTGGTATGACTTTAGGACTCGTTTGGAATGGGATAATGGAGATGTCGAATATTTAGAAGATACTTCGTCTTACCCAGAAGCTACTTGGAGATACAAAGATAAAGATGGGAACTATAGATTTGATTACAAAGATTACCCAGTAGACGGTACAAACGGACATTTCCCATACAATGCTAATGACCATAGGTTATTATTAGAGGGGTGGAACGCGCTACGATTCGACATATTTGCCGAACCTGGCATTAGACAACCAGCAGCGCAAGATAACAATATTTATCAAAAAACATTCAGCGTTGCACATGCTTGGGCTCATAGTCCAAATAGCATTGTAATAGCTGGACCATCAGTTGTTGCTGACCCTAAATCCGAAAATGAATATAAAGCATACTTAAACTGGGTTGATGGGCGTGGAATTAAACAAAATGGAAATATTGTAGGTTCTGATAACAATCCTTGGGGTGAAAATCACGGTAAGAGAACGGATGTAACAAATTCCTTATGGACAACATGGAAAAAAGAAGAAGAAACGTTAACAACTCCTACTTCGGGTCCAGTGAAAATTAATTTCCCAGAATTCAACGGAAATAATTTCTATAGAACAATATCAGTTAGTTGGGGTGACAAACATAGGACCTTACCTGGATTCACTTATTGGGATTACTTTACAAGTCAGTTGCAAGTAATGTTCAATAATGGAAATGGTGGAAATGGTGGAAACCCATCAACAGACACTTGCGCAAACATAGTAGTACCAACTATGAATTGTCCATTACCAGTCGATAAAACGTACAGAATACCATCAAACGATGCAGTTTCTACTCTTAGAACAATCGAATTTGGTATTAAATTCAGAGTTACAGGTGTATCTCAGGGAAGCGGAGAGTAAAATAAAAAACAACCAATTATAATTATAATTGGTTGTTTTTTTACCAGGTGATTTCAAAGAAACACCTTGAAATCAAGGTCTGTAGTAATCCATTAAAAAATATAAAATACTTGGTAAAAAAATGTTTATTTCTTGATATGATAGGTGTTTTTATGTATAGTGGAGATAGAAAAAGCTGATTCATCCGGTGTTGAACAATAACAAAGGTTGTTTTTAAATATAGTCTATTACTTTAAATCCAAATGGAAGAAGTTGAACAATAACAAAGGTTGTTTTTAAATGCTAGTTTGTTTATAGTTTTTGATGGCGGTATCCTAGTTGAACAATGACATAAGATGTTTTTAAAAAGACAACGCAAAAAACACCCAAAAGAGAAATTGTTGAACAATGACATAAGATGTTTTTAAATTTCTTAGTTTTACCAACACTACCTTTCGCCATCTGTTGAACAATAACATAGGATGTTTTTAAATTAGTAAAAAACAAACCACACCATTAGGCGAAGGGTTGTTGAACAATAGCATATGATGTTTATATTTTTATTAAAAGACCGTAATCGCGGTCTTTTTGCTTTATAAATCCTATAAAAAATAATCATATTAATAAGTAATTACATATTTCAGAAAAAAGAACTTGAATTTGGTGTTCCTTTCCGAGTTATTGGTGTATCTGAGGGAAGTTGGGATTAAGATAAAAAAACAGCTAAATGTTAGCTGTTTTTTCGTGTTTAATTATGATTTCTTATTTTTTTAACGAAGACGGACGCACTGTGCACGCTCCAATCGAAAGCATTTTTGACATATGATTAGATGCAATGAATGGAGAGTGACTAGCTACAATGACTTTGCAAACATTGGGTAATTGTATTAGGTCATTTATTAGCATTTCTTGAAATTCAATCGAAAGATGTCTCTCTGGTTCATCAATTATAACTACGATGTCATCTTCTTCTGTAGTCATAATACTTCCAAAAAAATTTACGATTTGGTGAAATCCTGAATATATATATTCATCTTCTATTTGTTTAATATCTAAATATTTAACATCAACGCCGTATTTTGCCAATTTGTCTTCAATTAGCAAATACCATAATGAATTTGATATGCTTTTATTAAAAATACGTTGTTCTGGAAAGTATAAAACAAATTTCTCTTCGGATTCATAATAATCTTTTAACATCTTTAAAAGCGTTGTTTTACCTGTTCCGTTATTTCCAATAAGGATGGTTAAATCATTATCGACAGGGAATTGCACCTCGAATTGATTAAACAGTTTTTCCTCTAATTTTCTCATAGTTATCACCTTGTTTTTTAAAATATTTTAACATGAATTCTAATAATATATATTTTTCTTTTTCTGAACTTTTTAGATATTTTGTTTTATAATAATAAAAAACAATGGAGGATTATCACATGATAATGGATTTGAAAAAGCCAAATTATATTCGATTTAAGGATTTTAATCTTGTAGGTTCTGACTTCAATGGAAGGGATGAATACATAAAACAAATGAATATGTTAACCCCAGTTCTGTTGCATAGAGAACCTAGAAATCCCAATGACCCTAATGCGATTGGTGTTTATGTAAAATTAACCGAAAATACTGCATGGGCACAAGTTGGATATATTCCAAGAGATATCGCTTCAAAAATAGCTTATTATATGGATAGAGGATTCGATATTCATTACGTTATGATAAAGGATATTCGACGTGAAACCTTATATAACCATCAATTAGAAACCCATAAAAACTTTTTTACTTTCAATATGGATGTTTGTATTCATACTAGAAATAGAGAAGATTTAGAATTAGAAAGAGATAGGTATCTAAAAAATATAGATTATATGGAAAATCGCTTTTATTTTGAGAGTATATTCCAAGAAGAATTAGATAATCGATTACTACACCTATATAGAAAAAACGGAAAGGAATTGTCTAATTTCAGAAAATTCCAAGTGGAAAAGGAATCTAAAAAAATATTAAGACAAATGGAATTTAATGATTTCGCCGGAAACGTAGGTATTGTGAAAGACTTTATAGAATTAATAGACCTAGAGATAGCTTATGATGATGAGGATAAAAAAGAAGTGTCTCTCGTGTATAAAGGCTATCCTTTCGAATGCGGGTTTATTAATCGTGATTTTACCTTAGTATCTGACCTAAGCAGAGAAGAAGTGGAAAGATTGCAAGAATATGATGCTTATAAAAATATGTTTTTTAAAGAAAACTAAAAGAAGAGGAAGAGTGTTTTATGATTCAAATCATAGATGAATGGTTTAGAAAAGAAGAAATAGAAAATGCTTGGAAAGAAGAGATGGAGCAGCAAAAGCTTCTTTTCTTATCAAAACTGTCCGAACACGTTGTTCATTTTTTCGACAAAGCAGATATACAAGAAATGCGATTGTTTTCACTAGAAGAAGAATGGGGAATGCATTTTGTATTTGTATATGAAGAAAAAGAATACAAAATGTATACCAAAACAAGTTTTTTAGGTGAATATTTATATTGTGAAGAACAAATCTTAACAGATTTTTGGAACATAGAACACGGGGAATGCTCCATTATTTATGACACTATGATGGAGTTTATCAAGAAAAATTTAGTTAAAAGAAATATAAATTTATAAAGCCTCTATTTAATAGGGGTTTTTTTCTTGCTAATGTTATCAATAGAGGGGAGCATAAACTTAACAGTGTAAAAAAATAGGACTATATAAAGTCCTATTTATAGATTAAAACCGTTGTTATCCTATAGTTTGTTGTTTTTTAATGCTTTTGCTAAGTCTTCAACTTGCGTTAAGAAAGAGAATAACTCTGTAGAGAATGTAAATTTATCTTGTGCTAAATGATACAATTTAGAGATTTGCTCATCATTTTCATCAGAAGAACCCGTAATTTCTTCTAAACGACTCATAAAGTCAGTAATTTCATTTAACGTACCATTTGTTGCATCTTTAATGTCTTCCATTTTGTTAAATAATCTTTGCTCAGAGTCATAGATTTCTTGGAAGAATTCCCTAGTTTTGTCTGTTAGCGTTATTGTTCTCTCAATTTCAGTTGTTTTCGCGTTTACATTTGTAGAAAACCCGGTAACATTTTCAACAATAGCGTTCACTTTTTCTTTGATTTCTGTCAGAGCTTCTTTGCTTTTATCTGCTAATTTTCTAACTTCGTCTGCAACAACAGCAAATCCACGTCCATGTTCGCCGGCACGAGCAGCTTCTATAGAAGCATTTAAAGCTAATAGGTTCGTTTGACCAGCAATACCTTCAATTACATCAGCGAAACTAGAAATTTCTTGGATTTCTACTTCTAATCCTTTAATAATAGATTCGAATTCAGAAAACACATTTTTCACTAAATCCATTTGTTTAATTAATAAATCTATACTATCGTTTCCTTTTTCGACGAATTGGATGTTAGTTTTACTTTGTTCTGAAACTTCTTCTGTAATATCGTTAATGTTATTTGTACTATTAATGATGTATTGTATGTTGTTTGTCGTCTCACGAAGAGCTTCGTTTTGAGCATAAATATTACCTCTAACAATTTCAACATATTCAGTAATTTCGCTATCTTTTCGAGAGTTTTTATTACTTGTTTCTTTTAATAAACCAAGTAACTCCTCGATGCCTTTGATAATTTTTATTTGTTCTTCTTGAGATAAGCTCTCTAATTCAGCCGATACCTTGTTTGCATCTAAATTTTCAATATCATTACCTTTAAAAAACTTTAATAAATTCATACGATTGCCCCCTTATTTTTTCTTTCCGAAACCTAATAAAATTAATGTTTGATTTAATTGATTTTTATCTAATTGTTCTCCATAACTCGAAAAACCACACAAGTTAGGTAATTTTTGAAGTTCTTTATTTAAAACGGAGACAATTTTTTGGTTTTCAAATTGCAGTTTTCTTAAAATGCAATTGACAGCTACAACACCTTCTATGTGTTGGAATTTATTTTTAAATTGTTCTACACTCTCTTGTAAAGTTTCAATTGCTGGTTTTGGTTCCAATAAATATACAACAGAGTCTTGGAAAATCTGACAATAAAATTGAATGCCTCCATTAGGTAATACTTGGAACGGAGAAGCTATCCATAATTCATCATTTATTTTTCTTCCTAATGGATTAGACATAAAGTAGTTAGGAAGAGAACTTTCTGAAACACCTAGAAGTCTTGCGTATTCAGCGCTTGCCTTTCTACCATTTATTTCATAGACTGTTCTTTCTTCAGGATTAGCTTTTGTGATTTTCATAGATTTCCCAGATGATTGGAATATATTTTCTTTATGAACTGCAAAATCAGAATCTGATTTTAAAAATGCAACCAATCCACCTTTAGAAGAAACATTACCATTATAAGAAACGAGTGTTTCAACAAATTTTGCATTATCACCAGCAGTTCCTCCGAAAAGCGGAAACCCTTCGTTCTTAAATAAAGAATTAACAATAGATAACATTTTTTCTTCAGCTGCAATTAATCCATTCGGAAATACAAATCCAATTTCATTTTGATTAGAACTGTGGGAACTTGGGTCAATTCCAGTTTCTCTTAATGCTTTCGATAAATTATCTTTATAAAAAATAGGATATTTCTCGATATCTTCCATTAAAACACCTTTAGCTCTCACATCAGCTCCAGAGAAACTAGTTGCTGTTAAACTGAATTCATTAAAACCTAGAGGAGTTATTTCTCCTGTAGTAGTAATTCCTAAAACTTCGCTTCCCTTAAAATGCTCATGAAACAAAGTTGTTAATTCGCGGAAATCGTAATTTGTACTAGCAAAAAACATAATAAGTTTAGCACTAGAGTCAAGCTCTCTCTTTACTTGGTTAAAAGCATCGAGTGTTATTTTATTTGTTGAAAATGTAGATTTGATTTTCAAAAAGATACCTCCTTACAACTTTCTCTTAAAAATTTCGGAGATAATATCACCTTTTTATTAAAAAAGTAAATAAAACGTAACAATTTTCGACATTTGAACTACTTGATAGATGATTGGTAGAATGTTTTGCATAAATTATGGAAAATAAGGGCTTTATATCGAATTATGAAAATATATTATAAAAAATTATTTTTTTAAAAAAAGTATTTTATAATCATATAGATTGAGAGGTGATAAATATGATGATAATTTCTACAGGGGAAGGATTGGATATATTAGGTGATGGTCATGGCTGTTTAAAGGAGCGAATTGATTTACTTGAACAAGCAGGCTATATAAAAGGAGAGGACGGTTTATACCGCCATCCAAAAGGAAGGAAATTGGTTTATCTGAATGACGAAGCAAACAAAGGTTATTCAAAAGACGAACGTATTTTATATGGAGAATTTCCTTCGATTGCAATGATGCAAATAATGAAGCAACACGTTGAAGCAGGACTAGCATACGCAGTTACTTCTAATAATAATGAAAAAATATGTAAATATTTAGACCCATCTATAATAAATACTGACCATTTAGAAGCAATGGACTTTGCTATAGAAATGAATCAATTCGAAATAAAATATGGCGCTAAAGAGCGTGAAAAACTTGGAAATGAATTATACTTATTTTGTAAAAGTTTACCTAGTTATATTATTGTAGAAAATGAGCAAGGTGAAACATCTGCTGTTATCACTCACGCAGGAATACTAGATGATATGATTGGCAAAGATTCCGCAGACATCAGAAAATTTTGTGCCTGGGGAGGAACAGCTGCTAACATTAAAAATTGGGTAGAATTACATAAATATGAATTTCCGATTATATGGGGGCATAAACCACAAAGGGAGCCTAAAATCCAAAATAATACAATTAATATTGATACAGGAGGATATTTTGGAAACTATTTAACTATGCTTCGTTTTCCAGAAATGAATTTCATAAAACAAAAAGTAGAGACTTCGTATGAAACATACGAAGATGAGGAATGAGCAACAAAAAAGGTTGCTTTTTTTCTTCCTATAAATAAAAGAAGTAAAGAAGTTTTCGAGATTTTGTTATAAAAATTTAGACAATAAAAGGACGTGGTATGAAAATTCTAAAAACACAGGAGTATTATTTGCATATTAAGTATATGACATGATAGCATATGAATATAGAAAAGGAGGGGAACAAATGATTCCTTATACTATTTTAGGTCTTGTTGCTGCATCAATTCTAATTAATTTTATAGTTTACAAGAAACTAACAAAAATATCTAAAGAAATTAAACCTTCATCCATTTCAGGAGAAGACATGGCACAAAGAATATTAGGTGAAAATCAAATACATGATATCAAGATTGAGAAAACTGATAAGGTCGGTGATAACTATTTCCACCCCATTCACAAAAGAATACAACTAGGTCCAGAAGTATATGGAATGAAAACAATTTATTCACTAACTATTGGCAGCCATGAAGCTTGTCATGCGGTTGATTACAATTATTTCCGTTTTCTGAACTTAAAAATTAGTAAATTCAAAAACTTTGTTTTTCTTCCAGCTTTTGTATTATCATTTTTTGTTGATGTTTCGTGGTTCCAGTCTTGTGTTCTTTGGTCATATGTAGCATTGGTTGCTTTTTACTTTTTTGTAGAAGTATGTGATGAATTGGCTACAAACCGCAGAGCATACCGTGCATTGGAACAATTTAAAGGACTATCAAAAGATGAACTAAGAGAAGTAAAGAAAGTTCAAAGAGTAATGAACCTTACTTATTTAACAAGTATACCGTCTTCTATCGTTCGATAGTCATTGTGCTTATTTCCTACATAAATCTAGTTAAGGAGATTTTCATATGTTGTTACCGAAAAATAAACTTAAGGAAGACATTTCCTTTATTCGAAAAAATAATCTAGAGCATGTGCTGAAAGAAAAAGGCTATGATTTTTACTATTACAGCCACAAACCTCTTTATGAGTTTACGATTGAATATAGAACAGATAGTCATATTATAAGAATTCAACATATTGAAAGAAGAAACAATAATAAAAGAAATACTACTAATAAAGAACAAACAGCAATAAGTGTAAGATTCGATATTGTATTCCGAGATACAATTGAAGTTAAAACAATTTCAAAAGAAATATTTAAATTTTTATATGTAAAAAACGATGCGAAATGGACAACTATTATCGAAAAGTTAATTTCGGATATTGAGCAGATTAAAGAGGAGCACGAAAAGAGCGCATCCTTATCTGCGTAAACTGGATAATTTAACACCAAGACACCACATGGTTAATAATTTTAACTGTGCGGTGTCTTTTTCTTTAAATTTAATCAAATTGAAGAATTTTTTTAGTAAAATAATTGTGTTACTTACAATCAATGAATCTAAGTTATAGGAATTTGTACATAAAAAAGCAATAAAACAAAAAAAGAGTAGGGAGTTTTTAATTGTGAAACATCTTTTGAATCCAACAATCCGTTCGATAGAAATATCCGGAATTAGAAAAATAGCAGATAAAATTAAAAGTTATCAGGATGTCGTGTCTCTTACCATAGGTGAACCAGATTTTAAAACACCAAAATTCATTAAAGATGCAGGGAAGGCTGCACTGGATATGAATTATACATTCTATGCACCGACAGCTGGTTTATTAGAAACAAGAAAAGCTGCTGCTGAATTTATGATTCGGAATTATAACTTGCAATATAACCCGAATACAGAAATTGTCATTACAAATGGTTCAACTGAAGGGATTTTTATGGCTTTAAAAACAATGTTGGTTGAAGGAGACGAAGTATTGATTCCTACGCCAGCTTATCCAGGTTATGAACCGGTAATCGATATGTGTGGCGGCAAATTAGTTCCAATTGATACAACAAAAAGTGATTTCAAATTAACAAAAGAACAATTGGAAAAACATATCACAGATAAAACAAAAGTATTGATACTAACATATCCGTCTAATCCAACAGGGGCAATCCTTACTAAGGATGAATTAAAAGAACTAGTAGAGGTTCTAGAGGAGAAAGAGATTTTTGTGATTTCTGATGAACTGTATAGTGAATTAACTTTCGGTGAAGAACATGCGTCTATTGCACAATTTGACTCCATGAAAGATAAAGTGGTAGTAATTAATGGCGTATCGAAGTCACATGCTATGACGGGATGGCGTATTGGGTTTATATTTGGTCCGGAATATATTACAACGGAAATGTTAAAAGCACATCAATATTTAAATACGGGTATTAATACGATGGCACAGGCTGCGGTACGTGATGCATTAAGACATGGTAATGAAGAAGTGTTAAAAATGAAGAGAGAATATCAACAGAGAAGAGATGTACTTTGTTCAGGACTTCAAACATTAGGATTTGAAATTATAAAGCCTGAAGGTACATTCTATGCATTTCCTAGTGTAGCACCATTCGGTATGAATGCCTTTGAATTTAGTGAACAACTATTAGAAAAAGCGCGAGTAGGGGTTCTTCCAAGTGACGTTTTCACGTATGGTGGAAACCAGCATTTAAGAATTTCATTTGCAAATAGTTTGGAAAATATAGAAGAAGCATTGAATAGAATGGAAAGCTTTATAAAATTAATAAAGTAACCAATTGAAAAATGTAAAAGTGAATGAAAAATTTCTTATAAGGAAATAATATAAATACATCAAAGAAGTTTCATCATGACTATCCAAGGATTTAACTGTGGCTGCTCACAAATATAAACATTTGTGAGCAGCTCTATTTATGTAAAAAAGATGCTGAATAAACAGCATCTACATGTATTTAATATGTTCTGATTGGTAATATTAGTTGAAGATAATTTTCATCTACGTTATCCAATAAAACAACTGGTTTCATAGGTCCATTAAGTTGTAAAGAAACAATGTCACCTTTGAAATTTTTGAAAGCCTCTTTTAAATACTTTCCATTAAATGAAATATTCAATTCATCTCCTTCAAATGATTGAATTTCAATTTCTTCAGTTACTTTCCCAATTCCAATCTGATTAGAATCAATAACTAAAGAAGAAGAGGAAATCGTTAATTTAACAATTGTTTTTCCAGCATCATCTAACACAGTTGCTCTTTCAATCGCTTGATTAAATTGCGTTTTATCGATTTGCAATGTCGTATTGTTAAGTGTAGGTATTAGTTGTGATACATTAGGGAATTTACCTTCTATAAGTCTAGAATAAATCAAAACTTTTTCTGTTTTAAATAAGATTTGATTATCATTGATATGGATTTCAACTTCTTTATCTCCAGTATCCATTACCTTTAAAAATTCTTTCATCGTTTTTTTAGGTATAACGATATTAAAAGGTAATACTGGTTTTGAAAAAGATGAATCTTTTCTAGCGAAACGATAGCTATCGGTTGCTTGAATCAGTAGTTTATTAGATTCTAAAACCATATTGATACCAGATAAAATTGGTCGCGCAGAGTTATCACTTGCTGCAAATAAAGTTTGATTGAAGATGCTGCTTAATTCAGCCTCTTTAAAGACTAGTGGTTCCACATCTTCTTTAAATTGGTTTCGTGGATACTCTTCAGCGTTAATTCCATTTAAAGTGAATCGTGACTTTTTCGATTTGATAGAAACGATATTGTTATCAGCAACCTCAATTGTTGTTTTTTCTCCAGGTAATTTTTTTACAATGTCATTAAATAATGATGGTAATAGAATAGAACCTGGTCGCTTGATTTCTACAACCTCTGTTTCTTCAATCATTCTTGGAACAAAGGAAGTCATAGTGATATCTCCATCACTACCTGTGATTTCTAATCCTTCGTCGTTACAAGTTAATTTAAATGTTTTCAAAATTGGCATACTTGCGTTGTTTGAGACGATATTTCTTACGAATAATCCCTTTAATAATTCCTTTGTTTCTACAGTAAATTTCATTTTTAAAATCTCCTTTTATGTATGTTTTTTAACATAGTACATGAGTTTATGAATATTTGTTAAAGAATATCCGACTTTTTTTATGAATTTGCATCGTTTTATATGGTGAAAATTTTAACTATTAAAACAATTGCTGGTATTTTAAAAAAATGTATGGAAAGCGCATTCTTAAATAAAATTCATGTATAATACATTTTGTATCTTATAGGGGACCAACAAGATAAATAGACAACAAAGGGAGATATACAAATATGTCTTTATTCGGAAGAAAAAAAGAAATGTCAGTATTTCAGGATTTAGAAAGTGTGCAGGTGGACTTTCGATTGCCAGCAGAACTACATACTCAAGTTGATATGATAGGATTAACTGAAAATGATGTAAAAAGATTGTATTGTTTAAAACCAATTATCGAATCTAATGTAGAAAGCTTGGTAAGTGACTTTTACGATACAATTACGAAAGAAGAATCACTAACAGAAATTATAAATAAACATAGCAACGTAGAGAAGCTTGGGAAAACATTGTATAACCACATTGTTAAAATTTTTTCAGGGGAAGTAAATTCAGAATATGTAGCACAACGAAAACAAATTGCTCATGTTCATGTGCGAATTGGATTGGGTACGAAATGGTATGTAAATGCGTTTCAACAATTGATGAATTCTATTATCAAATTGTTTTACAAGGAAATTCAGAACAGAGAAGAATTGTATGCAGCAATTGATTCTTTACAAAAAATCTTTAGTTTAGAACAACAATTAGTGCTAGATTCTTATGAGAGAAGAGAAGAAGAAAATCGTGAAGAAAAAGAGAAAGAAAAAGAGAAAATTCGTCAACAGATGAAAGAAACAGCTCATGAATTATCTGCTATTGCTGAAGAAACAAGTGAATCTCTGGTAGGATTGGTTTCTCAATTTGCGAACATCCAAACACTAACAGATGACGGACATCAGGCTATTATGAGAGTTGAATCTTTATCTGAAGATGGAAAAGTTAGAATGGGACAAGAGAAAGAATCCGTTGAAAAGACAAAGAAACAAATTGCATCTCTACAGATTGAAATCAATGAAATGTATACATTAAGTCAAAAGATATCCAAGGTAGTAGAAGCTGTATCCTCTGTTGCTAGCGAAATTAACTTATTGGCATTAAATGCTTCCATTGAGTCTGCTCATGCGGGGGAGCATGGAAAAGGATTTGCAGTTGTAGCACATAAAATCCGAAATCTATCTGATTTAACAAAAGAGTCAGCAGAAGATATTGCTGAGTTAGTAAAAGGAATTTCGAGCCAGGTTCAGGATGTAAGACAATCTGTAATCGCATTTAATCAAGATATTGTTAAAAATCAAGAAGTAACGGAAGAAACAATTGAATTTTTAAATCAAATTATAGATGCAGTAAAACAATCAAAGGAAAAAACTGAAGTGGTCTTTGAAGAGATAAAGAAAAGTGATGTTGTTCTGAATCAAATTAATGAGGCTACATCAGAAATTACAAATACTGCTGAAATGTTAAGATAAAAGAAATTGTGGAAAAGGGTAGTTTGGTATTAAGTAATAAACTTTATACCAAATTACTCTTTTGCTTTAGTGAAGATATTTTCACTGAAGTTGATAAAAAGCATCCTAAACTAAGAGTAGGATGCTTATTTGTGTTGATTTTTTATTTTTGTACTGCAACAGAATATACAAACTGTTGTAAATCCGCGCTTTCTTCGGTATCTGAAACAAATAATTCAAAATCATCTTCATTATCATGTGTATAAAAATCATTTACGATAGAGAATTTTCGTTTTAATGCGAAGAAATAAGTCTTTTGTTGTGTATTGAATTGATGCACTACTAACCTATTTTTATTACTCATATTAATAGAATCTATGATTGGGTCTGCATTTCCTGAATGAATTTCATTTAATATGATTCCCATCTCAGATTCAACAAATTCCCAATCTGTTATCTCTTGAAGTGAATTAAATAGATGTTCTATTTTCTTCATTCTCTTTTTGTAAGCTTCAACAGTTGTTGCTGTTTGATACTTGTTGGGTTCTTTTACAGATAAACCTAAAAGAGAAAAAACTTCTTTGAAATTAGACATTGGATTTGTGATAAGGTTTAAAAGTTTAGATTCATCCTTGATATTTACAAAGTAATTATGCAATTCTTTGCTTTTTGAAGGAAGAGTTACTTTTTCAGTTTCATTCTCATTCTCTGTATCATTTAATTTAGTTAACTCTAATGTATCAAAATCCGAATCGTTAACAAATGCCATTGTTATTTGTTTTCCTGCGTAATTTACAGGAATGGATTCGTAAAACAGCTTAAAGAATTCACTATCATAAGCTTTTAATAAAGGTTCTACTGTTATTAATTGACTAAGTTCCCCTTTAACTTCCATAAATTGTTCTACTTTTCCTTGAAGTGTATTTGAAGATAACATATAAAATACTTCTTGATTTGTTTTCTTTTTAATAATCTCAGTTAGATATGGATTATTAGATTTTACAGTGAATTTTTTCTTGAAATATTCCACTAGGTTCTCATCAAAATACTCATTGGTGCTGATGAAAATCATGCCGTCCAATTTTTTCACTTGGATATACTCAAACCAAAACGTTTTCATTAAATCAAAAAATTCTTCGAAATGTTTTTGTCCTTTGTAATATTCCTTTGATTTTTCATACATTTCATCTTTTTTAATTTTTTCCGTGTATTCAAATGTAATCACTGCGTGATTTTCAAAGGTTTCTTCCAATTTTGAACTAAAAGTAGGTGTACCATAATCATTCGTCTTATAAGAAACTGATTTAGGTCCTATTTTCACTTCATGTTCTGTATAAACCGAGTTTTTATTTAACTTATTTACAATTACCTCAAATTTTTTTAAATAGCTTTCCTTTAGTTCTTTGTAAGTTTTAAACATAAAACTTCCTCCTGAATGTTTTTTCAAAATTTTAACATACTTTTAAATAAGTTGTATGAAATTGTCGAGGAATATTAGTGAAACTATGTTTTGGAATTGGTTATTTTTTATTTACATAGTTTCATATATTTGTTAAGGTTAATCCATGTTGGATAAAAAAACCTTTGGAGGGAAATTATGAAGAAATCATTGTTAGCTATTTCTGTGTTTTTACTGAGTATTATGCTAGTGGCTTGTGGCGGGACAGACAAAGAGTTAATCGGAAAATGGGAAGACAATCTAGCAGGAGTATCTACTTATGATTTCAAAAAAGATGGAACAGTTTCTGCTGAAGTGATTAATGACAAGATAGAAGGGAAATATACAGCAGACGGAAAAGTGATAACGATTAAAATAGGTGAAAAAGAAATTGAACTTCCATATTCCATCAAAGGGGACAAATTAACTGTAACCAGCAACGGAACAGATATCGAATTTGGAAGAGTCAAATAGAATCAACAAAAACTTCTTTCTTCTTATATTTATATGAAGAAAAGAAGTTTTTTTATATTTTCATAATTTATCTTCAGAAAGGGATTATTATTTTTTGTTACAAATAAATTGGCACCTAGTTATAATACATCATAATAAAAGGAGTGTTTGAAATGAAAAATATCGGGATTCTTGGTGTTGGGAAACACGTTCCTTCAAATATAGTAACAAACTTAGATTTAGAAAAAATAGTTGATACATCGGATGAATGGATTCTCACTCGTACTGGAATTGCAGAAAGACGAATTGCACCAGAAGAAGTAAACACTTCAGATATGGCTTACCTTGCAGCGTTAGAAGCTATGGAAAAAGCAAATGTATCACCTGAAGAAATTGGACTAATTATAGTTGCAACGGCTACACCAGATTATCCGTTTCCATCTGTAGCAACAATGGTTCAAAATAGAATAGGAGCTTGTAATGCTGCTGCATTTGATATAAGTGCTGCTTGTACAGGGTTTATTTACGCTATGTCCACAGCAGAACAGTTTTTGAAAGCAGGAACTTATAAATATGCTTTAATTATTGGAGCAGAAAAGTTATCTAAAATCATAGATTGGGAAGACCGAAATACCTGTGTATTATTCGGTGATGGAGCCGGTGCTGTAGTGTTAGGCGAAACCGAACCCGGAAAAGGAATTTTATCTTTTGATTTAGGTGCAGATGGCTCAGGTGGTAAACATCTATATTCTAATTCTAAAATTGTAATGAACGGAAGAGAAGTATTCAAATTTGCAGTAAGGCAAATGGGAGAAACAGCAATTAAATCCATTGAAAAAGCAGGATTGACTAAAGAGGACGTAGATTTCTTGGTACCACACCAAGCAAATATAAGAATTATCGAATCTGCTAGAGAAAGATTAGATTTGCCGAAGGAAAAAGTTTCTATTACTATAAATAAATATGGAAACACATCTTCAGCATCTATTCCAATTTCTCTATACGATGAATTGGAGAATAAAAGGATTAAGAAAGATGATGTTATTGTTCTTGTCGGATTTGGTGGTGGCTTAACATGGGGAGCTATTACTTTACGATGGAATTACTAATATAGAGAGGGCGAAAAACATGAAGAGAAGAGTTGTTATTACGGGAATGGGTTGTGTGACTCCGTTAGGTAATGATGTCGAAACGACATGGAATAACGTTGCAAATGGAATTTCTGGAATAGGAGAATTAACAAAAAGAGATTCAGAGAAATTCCCTGTGAAAGTAGCAGCAGAAGTAAAAGATTTTGATATGACTCCATATGTTGAAGCGAAAGAAGCGCGTAAAATGGATTTATTCACGCAATATGCGGTAGCTTCTTCTATGATGGCTTTAAAAGATGCAGAATTCAAAATAACTGAAGAAAATGCAACAAAAATAGGTGTTTGGATTGGCTCTGGTATTGGTGGAATGGATACATATGAAAAGCAATTTCGAACATTTGAAGAAAAGGGTTATAGAAGAGTGAGCCCATTCTTTATTCCTATGATGATTCCAGATATGGCATCTGGTCAAGTTTCTATTTTAACAGGAGCAAAAGGCATTAATTCATGTACTGTTACAGCATGTGCATCAGGAGCAAATGCAATTGGAGATGCATTTAAGGTAATCCAGCGCGGAGATGCAGAGGCTATGATTACAGGTGGTGCTGAGGCTCCTATAACAGATATGTCAATCGCAGGATTTTGTTCTGCTAAAGCATTATCACTGAATCCTAATCCTCAAACAGCAAGCCGACCTTTTGATAAAAATAGAGATGGTTTTGTTATGGGAGAAGGAGCAGGTATTCTGATTCTTGAAGAATTAGAACATGCTTTATCTAGAGGAGCAAAGATTTACGGTGAAATCGTAGGATATGGCGCAACAGGCGATGCATACCATATTACAAGTCCATCTCCAGGAGGAGAAGGTGGTTCTAGAGCCATGTTGCAAGCAATGCAAGATGCTGGTATCGAACCAACAGACATTGATTATATTAATGCACATGGAACGAGCACAGCTTTGAATGATAGATTTGAAACACAAGCTATTAAAACAACATTCGGTCAACATGCTTATGAACTGCATGTCAGCTCTACAAAATCAATGACAGGACATTTATTAGGAGCAGCAGGGGCGATAGAAGCTATCTTCAGTATCAAAGCTATACAAGATGGAATTATCCCACCTACTATGAACTATGAAACTCCAGATGAAGATTGCGATTTAAATTATGTACCAAATAAATCTATTCATAAAGAATTACAGTATGTTTTAAGTAATTCTCTTGGATTTGGTGGTCATAATGCTACGTTAATATTTAAAAAATACGAATAAGACAATGGAAAAGCAGAGAGTATTCTCTGCTTTTCTGTATTATGACAGAAAAATTATCAAGAACAGAAAATAAAGGATTTAGATAATTATTTTGAAATTAATTAGCATCGAAGGGAAGTGTCCAAATGAAATATAAAATTGTGTTTTTGGATATTGATGGAACTATTCTATCTCATAACCATACAATTCCAGAATCAACTAAAAAAGCAGTTAAAGAATTAAAAGAAAAAGGTATAGAAGTCGTAATTGCTACTGGTAGAAGTAGTTTTGAAACAAAACATATTGCAGATGAACTAGGAATCACTTCCACCATTACATTTAACGGCTCTTATGTGAATTATAACGGAGAAGAAGTTTATAAACAAAACCTATCAGAAGAAATAGTTTCTGAATTCATTCAATTAGCGAATAAAAAGGGGGATGCTGTTTCTTGTAGTGGACTAGAAACAAAATATTACACGAAAAAAAGTCATCCAGTGGTACAAGAAGCAATAGATACATTTGAGTTCAAGGGAACCATTTTAGCAGATAATCTAGAACAATTAGATGGAGTATTTCAAATGAATCTATATTGCAATACAAAAGATGAATTAAATAGTTATCATGATACTATTTCTGGATTGAGGTTAGCACCTTGGAATACAACTTTAAATTGTGCAGATGTATTATCAAGTGAAACTTCTAAAGCAGAAGGAATCAAAACGTTATTAAGCTATTTAAATATCAGTAAGGAAGAAGCTGTGGCATTTGGAGATGGTCTGAACGATATAGAAATGTTATCATTTGTAGGCGCTGGCGTGGCAATGGGGAATTCTCATCCAAAACTATTTGCACATGCAAAATTCAAAACAACATCCGTTGATAAAGATGGAATTTATTGTGGTTTAAAAGGCTTAGGCATTTTATAAAAAACTAAAACAATGTAAGCGCTAGCGGGTATCTAGCGTTTTTTTTATTTTTTCAAAGCCTATTTTCTAATTATAAGTATTGGTATAATACATATAAGAAAGGGGATTTTTCATATGAAATTCAATTATCCTAATGGGAAAAAATTCGTTGGAAATTCAAAAAAAGAAACAACGAATGCTAATCCTGAAAAGAAAGTACAAAAAATCCAAAAAAATAATAAGATAACGACACACAGCAATAGGGGACAATCTTTTGAAGATGATATTAATCAAACCAATCAATATTATTTAGAAAGAGGTTTAGCAGTTATACATAAAAAACCAACGCCTATCCAGATTGTAAAGGTTGACTACCCCAAAAGAAGTGCAGCGACTATAAGAGAAGCCTATTTTAAAACACCATCCACTACAGATTATAATGGTTTATATAAAGGTAGATACATAGACTTTGAAGCAAAAGAAACAAATAGCAAGACTTCTTTTCCGTTAAGTAATATCCATGAACATCAGATTCTCCATTTAAAAAGCGTAAAAGAACATGGTGGAATTGGATTTTTTATTATTAAATTTTCAGAAACAAATGAAGTCTATGTTTTAGAAAGCGAGTATGTATTTTCTTTTTGGGATAAAAAAGAAACAGAACGAAAATCCATTCCTAAACAATTCATCGAGGAACATGGTATTTCCGTGTTAATCGGATGGCATCCTAGACTATCTTACTTAGAAGCTATTGATAAATTGATAGATAAATTATCATCGTAATACGTGTTATTTCATGTGACTAAGAATGCATAAAAATATAATATGACAAAAACTGCTTTTTAAAAAAGGGATAATGAAAAATAGAAGTAATTATATATACGTAACCTAAGAGAGACCGGACCCAATAGCGGAGGTACTAGAAGTAATGTAATAGGTTAACATTCTCAAAGGCAGCGGATGATATCTGTTGCCTTTTTCTATTTTCAAATATATGAACACAAAAAGGAGCGTTTATTGTGATTATTTACGTATTAGTGGAACAGGATTATGAAGGAAGTCATATATTTCTTGTTCATCCAGATAAGGAAATGATTATGAGACAATTTTACTCAGAGCGCCAGGTTCAGGTTTGGAAAGATGGAGAGGTACTAAGAGTGATAGAAAGTAAGGATAGATATAACCAGGAATTATGGTTGGAATAAAATATAACTATGGGTAAATCGAGAATTTTCACCTTAATGTGTAAATACATAGTACAATTTTTATAAAATAGAATTAAAAGTGTTGAAATGGTTGGTTTTTAGTAAGTTAAAAGCAGTACATAACTTTTACAGTAAGAAGGAGAAAAAATATGTCATTGGAAATAAACAAAGATTTAGAAATAAAAACTACAAATTCAAAAAAAGTTGTACAGGTTCTGAATATGTTTTGTTTAAATATTAAAGAACATCCTGCTGATTTTGTATTATTAGAAGAGATTGGTGTACAAAATTCAAAAAAATTAGTTGCTATTTTTGATAGGCTGAAAGTATGGGCAGTAGAAAGAACTATGATTTCTATTACTGGGAAAAAAGAAGAGTTTGTTATACATTTCATGGATAGCAATACCATTAAGTTTCAGTGTGCAAGCAACAATATCCATATTATGCTTGATGATAATTCAGAGAACAACCAAAACATTGTGATAACAGTGAATTCATGCGGATGAGTGTGAAAAGGGTATATGATGAGAAATAAAATATCCGTAAAATAGATGAGAATTATGAATGACCTTTAAACCTGTTATTACTTAACAGGTTTTTTCGTGTTTTATACATAGAGAATTTTAAAAATGGTATGATAGTTATGATTTATGAATTAGGAATCAGAAAAAGCGTAAAATCATACGAAATTTGATGAAATTAACATGAATAAAATACTTAGGATGGTGTATGGAAATGAAATTAACATTTTTAAACGCAGGAGACGCTTTTGCATTCGAGCAGGGACATAATAGTGCTTTGTTAGAGTTTGATAATACAAATCTAGTAATTGACTTTCCAGCAACAAATAGGGCAGCCTTAAGAAAATTAGGTATGGACCTTGGAGACGTAGAAAATGTATTTATCACTCATCTTCATGAAGACCATATTAATGGCGTTCAGCAATTCGCCTATTTCAATAAATTTGTCACAGGAAGAAAGCCTAACCTATATATAGCTGAAGATTTAGTTGACGGTCTTTGGGAAACGGTAAGACAAGGTTTGCTATATGGAGTTGGTGCGTTACATACACTAGAAGATTATTTTGTGGTTAAGCCATTAAAACAAGGACATAGTTTTTTCATCGATGGTATTGAATTTGAAATCGTTAAAACACAGCACTTCGATGGAATGTCTAGTTATGGGATGCTTGCTAAGAAATATTTCTACTTCTCTGGAGATTCTTTAGTGGATTATGATTTTTTAACAAAGATACATCCGTTTATTCAAACTATTTTTCACGATGTACACTTAAAGGATATAGAGATTCCGGTTCATGCGTCGGTTAAAGACATAAAAAAATTACCACAAGAAATTCAAGAAAAAATAGTTATCATGCACTATCATGATGAATATGTAGATAAAGAGAAGAGAGAAAGATTTGAAAAAGAAAAAAATGTACAAATAGCTTATGCTTTGCAGCAGTTTATGTTCTAAAATTTAGAAAGATAATATAAATAAAAACGCTCTTTTCGCATAAATTGTTGTTTTTTACTCAAAAGCAATATTAGGCATTATAATCATTATGAAGTTAATGAATAAAAGAAGGAAAAGATGCAATAAGAAAGGATAAATAAAAAGATGAATCATATGAATAAGGTTTGCAACTTGCTTGGTTTAGAACTGTTTGAAAAATTTAATATTACCAAAGAGCGACCTAATATATTACAAAAAATTAGAAATCCTTATTATTTTACTGATGAGGGAATGATTAATAATTTTGGTACGTTAGATAATAATTTATTGGCGGATTTAATTGTTGGTAGTTTAAAAATAAAAAAAGTTAAAAAATGTCCTAATTGCAACGGTAAAGTAGAGGTAGGACAGTAGTGTTGCATTTCGAAAAAATGAGTCTTGATGAGTAAAATTGATGAAATCATTGAAGTTTGCCAAACTGTCCTTGATGGAAACCAGTCTTTAGAAGACTCAGTTATCTATAATATGCAACAATTAGCATTAGAAATTAAGTTAGAAAGATAGTCGCAATACGAACAAATTATTCAGTAAATACTCTAGACCCTGGATATTAAAATCCTAGGTCTTTTTTGTGGGAAAAATCAACAATATATACGAAAACATCCAATAAAAAACACAGGTCAAATATACTGTTTGACCTGTGTTTTTTATTTTAGTTATTTGATAACATCAATTCTTCAAATTCATCTACTAATTCTTTAAATAGACTTAACGCATCATCTACAGGTTGTGGCGTTGATAAATCTACACCTGTGATTTTCAATAGTTCAATCGGATAATCAGAACCGCCTGTTTTCAAGAATTCTAAATAACGTTTAACAGCAGGTTCTCCTTCTTCAAGGATAGATTTAACAATAGCATTAGCAGCAGAGAAGCCAGTAGCGTACTGATATACATAAAACGCATTGTAGAAGTGAGGAATACGGCTCCATCCATATTTAACTTCCTCATCTAGCACAACAAGGTCACTGTTATAGTCAGTATATAGCTTTTCGAAAACATTAGATAAAGAGTCAGCTGTTAAAGCTTCTCCTTGTTGAACCATTTCGTGTGTAATTTTCTCGAACTCAGCAAACATTACTTGTGTAAATAAAGTACCTCTGAATTGGTCAATAAAGTGATTTAATAAATATTTTTTAACATTGATATCATCAGTGTTGCTCATTAAATATTTCATTAATAATACTTCATTAACGGTAGAAGCGACTTCAGCTACAAAAATCGTGTATTGTGCTTGGTTTCTAGGCTGATGTTTATTGGAATATACTTTATGCAGAGCATGCCCCATCTCGTGAGCAAGAGTAAACACATTATCCAGGTCATCTTGGTAATTTAATAATACGTATGGATGCACAAGATTTCCGGTGTGGTCGCTATATGGACCCCAAGAGTATGCTCCAGAGCGTTTTCCTTCTGTTTCTCTTACGTCAATCCAACCTTCTTGTTTTGCTGCTTTTAAGATGCTTATGTATTCCTCGCCTAATGGAGCTAGACCTTTTAACATTAACTCATATGCTTCATCATAAGATAGCTTGAAGTTTTTATCTTCGGCAAGGGGAACACCTAAATCATAACTTCTTAGTTCATCTAGTTTTAAAACTTCTTTTCTTATTTTCATGTAACGATGTAAAGAAGAAAGATTGTTTCGTGTAGACTGGATTAAATTTTCGTATACACTTAACGGAACTTCATCGTCAAAAAGCGAACTCTCTAAAGCTGATGGATAGTGTTTTAATTTAGAAAGTAAAACATTGTTTTTGATGCTTGCTCCAAGAGTAGAGGCAATTGCATTTTTTTGTTTTACATATGCGCCGTGATAAGCATGGAAGACTTCTTTTCGTACTTCTCTATTAGGGCTTTCCAGTAACGTTGAAACCAATCCGCGAGTAAGTTCCACTTCATTACCTTCTTCGTCTTTTACTGTTCCAAATTTCATATCAGCATTGTTAATCATGCCAAATGTTGTTTGAGGGACAGAAAATACTTCTCCTAATTCCGATAGCAACTCTTCTTTTTCTTTGCTTAAAGTGTGCTCTTTGTACTTATAGATTTCATATAAGTCTTTTTTGAAATAATGTAGTTCTTCTTCTTCTTTTAAATATTGCTCTAATTTTTCTTTATCCCAGCTTAACAAGAATGGAGTGAAGAATGATGTAGCAGAATGTAAGGACACACCAATGCTTCTTACTTTATTTCCTAATGATTGTGAATCAGAAATTCGTGTATCTTCATCAAGCTTTAATCCAGAGTAAATAGCTAATCTGTTGTAAATAAAAGAAGCTTCTTCATCAAGCTTTAAAAATGTGAGTAATTCTTTTGAAGAATTAATATTGTCATTGAACGTTTTTAGTTCCGAAATCATTGCAGTTAATTTTCCATAGTCAGTTTCCCATGACTGCATATCAGGATAAATGTGGGTTAAATCCCATTTTTCATTTGATGGAACTTCATTTCTAGTTAATTGTTTCTTCATTTAAAAAACCTCTCATTCGATAAATTTAATAAATAGTATTTCTATTTTTATCCATAATTACCTTTAGGGACAAAAAAGAATTAGTGGGAATGCAATAGCATTTCAATTGTTTTGTTATTTTATCATATATTTCAAAATGATTCCTATCATCATTGATATCCTATGTAATCGAACATTCCATAATCGAGCGAAAAATAATGGGAATTTTTCTCAAAAAACATCGTAAAATAATTGCTTTTTTACTTCTATATGATATTAGATGTATGTTATTTATAATTATAAAAATTTCCAAAGAAAGGGGTATTTTTAATGCGAAAATACATCATTAGATTACTTATACCTTTATTATCATTACTACTAATTATTGTGCAATCTCCGAGAGTAGAGGCGAGTGATAACCTAACGAAACCAATAAATCAACTTTGTATTTTCTATGGCTGGTCAACTTATATTAATAATTCTAGTGGAATCATAAATAAAGCAGTGCAGCAATATGAAAATTGCAAGGTAGTGGTTTTGGGAGATGGAATCGAACATAGTAGCCACGAAGACCATGAAAATACTAAAACGATGATTCCTATATTAACATCAAAAGGAATTGAAGTTTATGGTTATATTACAATAGGCGTATCGACGGTCAACCTTGATGAAAGTACATGGAAGCAATATATAGATGAATGGAAATCAATGGGTGTTACAGGTGTGTTTTTAGATGAAGCCGGATATGATTATGGGGTTACAAGAGAAAGACAAAATGTAGTAAGTGATTATATACATGATTCTGGATTGAAAGTATTTATGAATGCATGGAATATTGATGATGCTTTAAGTGATAAGGACGAAAAAGGAAATGATAATCCAAGTCATATGACAAAGGAGGACTGGTTTTTACTTGAAGACTGGAGAATAGGTCAAGGGAATTCGGAAAAATTAAGTGATATGGTAAATAGGGGGCAGAAAGCAATCGACTATAAAAAACAAAAAGGTATACGTATTGCAACGGTTACTTCTAAAAATAGTCCAAAAAATACAGATTACACTTTGGCAAACTACCAAATAGCTTGGTGGTCTGCAACTGCCTATGGATTTGATGCTTTTCAATGGACAGACCCTGTTTATAGTTCTAATAATTCAAAGTTAATCTTTTATCCAACTCTTAATAATGATTATGGAAAGATATTCACTAATGAATCTCCAAAATTAGTTAACGGTAAATATGAAAGATATACCGATAAAGGAATAATTGCATTTGATAATTCAAGTGCAAGCTTTACTCCGAATTCTGATGTAATAGAGGTTGGAGTTACTACGGATACATATCAAGATAACCAATTAACTACTAAAATTGATAAAGTTAAACCTGGTATTTACAGTGTGTATAAAGATGAAGGTGATGCATGTTTGATTTTGTATAATCAGCAAGCGGTTTGGATAAACAAAAAAGCTATAGGTACTCCGGTAGCAAATATCTTTTCTGTTCCTGAAACAACGTATATCTATGCTGCGCCAGATGATGAATCTGAAATATTGGGAAGTTTGGCTGCACAAGATGTAAATGTGACGATGGAAGTTGGAGACTGGAAAAGAATCAATAGTTGGATAGGACCAGTTTGGATAAATACAAATAAGAATACTTTAGGGGGGAATTTGATATTAACAGAAAAAACACAGTTATTTGATTCAAATAACGTTTTATCTATTCGCTCGGAACATCTATCTCCTCAAACTGTAAAAGTTCTTAAAAAAGAGGGAGAATGGGCGAAAATTCAAACTTGGCTTGGACCTAAATATATTAATACTAATCTCAAAATTAAGAAGTTAGGGATTTATGGAAGTATTAATTTATATGATGAAAAAAGAGAAGACGCAAAATTATCTGAAACACTTAGTCCACAAATTGTAACGGTGATAAAAGAAGAGGGGGATTGGAAACTAATTAAAACTTGGTTAGGTCCCAAGTATATACACACAAATGGAATAGAAGATATAGAAAATTACAACTTGAAAGACCAATTTATAACACTGAGTGAAAGGAAAATACTATATTATCATCCCAAAGAAAGTGAAATAACCATTTATTCAGTGTCACCACAAAAAGTGCATGTAATAGGAGAATATAAAGAATATAAATTGATTCAAACATGGATGGGATTTTTGTGGATTAAATAAAAAGAGAAGAAAAGCAGGTATGTATTTAAAATATGTACCTGCTTTTCTTTTTTCGGGATTAACTTAATGATTTGTTATTTGACGTAAAAGGTACAAAAGTAGCGGGTGGGATTAAATGATTTTTTAAAGAAATAAATATGTGAAGCAAATACAGAAAAAACGGAAATTCGATAAAAACAGAAATGAAAAATGATACGATGTATAACGCAAAAACAATAACTAACTAGAGAGGTTGATTTAGATGGCTAAAGGTCAGAAGTTTTATGTAGTGTGGAGTGGGAAAGAACCAGGTATTTATAAAACATGGGCAGAATGTGAAGAGCAAGTCAAAGGATTTAAAGGTGCTCGTTATAAATCTTTTCCTAATTTGCCGGAAGCAGAGGCAGCCTTTAAAGGAGAAGAAAGTGTGACGTATGGTAATGCTGAATCTTCTGGATATATAAAAGAAAGTATTTCAACAGATGCAGCTTGCAGTGGGAATCCAGGAGTTATGGAGTTTCAAGGTGTAAATACCGAAAATGGAGAAAAAATCTTTTACTTTGGTCCTTTTCCAGTCGGTACAAATAATATAGGGGAATTTCTAGGGATTGTAGAAGGGATTAAATATCTACAAAAAGAGAATAAACCAGAAATGCCTATTTATACAGACTCCCAAACAGCTATTGCTTGGGTTAGAAATAAAAAAGTAGGTTCTAATTTAGAAAGAAATAATCAAACAGAAGAATTGTGGCAATTGATTGAGAATGCGATTGAATGGTTACGAAATAACGAGTACAAAAACCCAATTATTAAATGGGATACACCCGCATGGGGAGAAATAAAAGCTGACTTTGGAAATAAATAAAATTTAATTCAGAATAATAGATAAAATAAACTAATAGACCAGTAGGAATGAAATTTTTGGTTGTTGCATTCAAAAAGAAAAAGTAACGAATATTTTCGTTACTTTTTTTGTTTAATTTCATATATTTGTTCATTTTTTAATTAATGATTATTAGTTCTTAAACAATCAGCTTACTAAACGTTCTAAGATATAATCGGAACCTTTTAACATTTGTTTTAATTCATCGAAATCAGCGTTTTCAATAGCTGCTAAGTATTTACTATCAACCTCTGGTTCTTCCCAAAATCCAGACAAGAAACACTTAGCTTCATTTAATGTTACTTTTCTAGGTTCAGTGTCATTATGACGAGAGTAAAGTAAGAATTTTTCTTGATTCTGCATTTCTTTCTTTTCGATGTTTTCGGCGTAAATTTCATCCGAAACACTAAGATTTACAGTTCCATACACATTCGTTTTATGGACCTTTACATTTGTCGTAAGACCACTTACAGCCTCTAGCATATAATCCGTTATGAACTCTCTTAGTACCTCTGAATCAAACAAAATTTCATCTTTCACTGTAAGACCAGGAAGTCGAAACATAGCAAAAGGTTTATCTTTGTATACAATAAATGTCAAATCACTATCATTACATCCTTCATAATCTCTCAATTTTAGATTTTTGATTGTGTTTTGCCCGCCCCATTGGGATTTACGCATGCTTTCTAATTCTTGAAACATATTAAATTCATAGAATGCAAAGGTAAATTCAGATTCCTCGTAGTTTCTGTTCATAATCTCTTTAATTGTTAGTTCTAATTTTTTCATTTTTTTCTCTCCTAATCATTGTGTTTTTCCTTGGTACTCAAACGTTTTATAAAGTGTACACTAATTTTGTAAAAAATGTAAAAAATCATTTATTCTAATGAAACGATGACAATCCAGAAAAGGGACTTATGTATAACACAAGTAAAAAGATGTAACATGACTATGATTTTTTCTGTGAAAATTAAAAATTACATAAATAAATTTGATATTATAAATTCATTCACGTCAGATATAATAGTTATCATTTTGTATATGGAATTTGAAGTAAAAAAAGATGAAAAAAGGTGAAAAGCATGCAATACAATGAAATTTTAAAAGATGTTGTAGAGTCTCAAAAACTAAAGCACCTTATTACATTGACATCATCGCAAATTGAAGCAATCGAAAGTTTAGAGGTTTCTAGTGTTCAACTAAAAAATAGTTTGATGTTCAAAAAAATAGAAATTGAATTATACTTATTAGAAAATCTCAAATTAGCCATATATAAAAGATTTAGTGCTACTTCTGAACATCAGTTCAAGAGGGAATCTCCTATTCAGTTTAAATACCCTAGTGGCTCTATCGGAACATTTAGATACATAGCTTCTCAATACTTTCCGGATTTACGTGATTCAGAAACTAAAACAAGATTCCAACAAATAGATGTTATCATCGATTTTCTAGATTTAGTGTTTAAAGAATTCTATGTAAAGACGAAAAAGAATGATGAAATCGCGGGAAATTTAAAGGTATAGAAATTTTTAATGGTGAAGAAAAAAAGAATCTTAATTGAGTAACACACGAAGAATTGATAAATGAAGAGAACAAGGGATATATAAAGTTTTATGAATACACTAAAACTGTGTATAAAAAATATGGAATAAACGGATTAGAATGTAACATCTATTATTTGAATTCATTAAATTCAAATGAATTAAATAAAATGAAAAACGTAAAAATTGGCATGTCTGACGAGGTAAGACGGTCTATCGAATCTGAAATTTATTTGTACGGACATTTAAGTGACTATAATTTTAATCCACATATAACAAAAGGTAGTTTTAAAAAATATTAAGTATTTAAAGCAATCAATTATTATTGATTGCTTTTTTCGGTTATCTAATTCAAGTTCATCGGAACTTAATTAGAATCTAAAATTAAATGGTTTTTTCGTTGGAAGAATAACCTTCTTTTATTCTTATAAAGAAAAGAAGATTAAAACAACACCATGTTAAAATGAACGTGTTTCCCATTTCAGACCTTTCTCTTTTAGTTTCTTTAATGTTTGAAAATGAATCGTAATATTTGTGTCTACTCCTGGAATAGAACAATATTCTTGTACAACCCATCGAAATATGTGCGCCTTTACAAAAAGGTACAGGTGTAGTTCATTATTGGTGACAATGTATAGGTTTTTGTTTTTTTCATTGGACATTATAGTCCGTAATAAACCTTTGAAATCCATTTCAGGTGAATCTTCATTGCAAATCAGGACATAAGATTCTTTTCCATCTCTCTCTAAAACAAGAACGTTTTCGTGTAGTAACTCTATTAAATTAGGGATTTCTTTAAAATTGTTTTCTAAGAAATAATCCAAAACTTCTTTTTTCATTATACACACTCCTTAACTAAACAAAGAATTGTAAATGAAATGAATATTCCCTAGAAAAAAGAGCGGTGAAAACCGCTCAATTCATGTTTTTATTGTTTAATAATGCTTGGTATTGCTTAATATATGATTCTCTAAATTGTTTACTTTCTTCGTTAGTTTTAAAAAATTGTTTTCTTCTTTTTTTATGTATAAACTGTGAAAGAACAAGCTTTTCTTCTGATAACAATGGAATCTTTATCATGTTTTTTCTCATTCCTGTGCCACGAAAAAATCTTTTTTCTGAAGTCGGTAATACTAAGTATTTCATTTTGAAATCTCCTTTGTAAATTTTTTACAGAAATTATCGCAGATATTACCCAAAAGTCAACTTTAAAAATGAAAAGTATACAACAGAAAAAGTGTAAAGGTTTATATGGTGAATTCGATATTTGAAATGATGAGGAGGGGATAAAATGGAATATGGATATTCAGAAAAAGAGTTTGGATTAATAAACATTGTTAATAAATTAAATAAGCGGATATTAAATATTAAAGAAATTATACAGGAGGAAAAAGTAAGCGGGGAAGTGGAGAGTATCACATTGAAAGATGTTTCACTTAATATTGTTCCAGCGGTAGATGACTATGATGAAATCAAAGTGTTTACTCATAGATTTGCTGTTAACTTTTATGGAGATGAAAGAGGGAGATATATTAATGTTGTAACTTTTCATTCTCCGGATATTTATAAACAAGACTATCAAGCTTTCTTCCCGAATGATTTTGAAATTGTATATGAAGAGGATGAAGTAAGAATAGAATCAAAATATGTACTTTCAGAAGAAGAGAAAGAGATAATTGATTTCATGAATAAAATAAGATATCAAAATGTTTTTGATAGAGAATTTAAAGCAGATGTTATTAACTTTTTAGATAAAATAGGATACGAAATAGAAGAAAGTGATTCTGAATAATTGAAAATAAACCAAATATATCTTAATATTAATATGAGATAAAAACCATGTTGTAGAAATGTATAACATGGTTTTTTTTAAATTAATTGCCACGCAAGCAACATGGATTAATTTCACGTATCGAATTTAATTTTTAAAAATAAAATAGCAATAATAACCAAGTGTCAAAATACATAAATCAATGAATTTCCAGTTTTTTATGGAGATGCTATGGGTTATAATGGAAGCATGCTATTTTTCAAAAAGGAGAATAATCGAATGGATTTTGTAACAAAACCGAAGTCATATGACATTACAAAGGTGAGGGAGTTTGAAGAATTTAAAGGGTTTGGTCTTGCGATTACAAATAGAAGTTGGTCTGGACAAGATTATGCCACTAGTGAGGACGGACAAAGATTTTTAAAGGAACTAAGGGAATGTGAAAAACAATTTTGGAAACTAACTTCTGGAATCGATGAAGGATTGAATCTAGATTTTCTAATAGATGTTTCTGTATTCAAAAATACTATACCTGATAACGGGCAGCTCATTGAATTGCTAGAGGAAATAGAAGATTTTTATGATGTAGATACAAATGATACGGAAAAGAATAAACTAGTAAAGAAATATCAAAAGAAACTAAAAAGCTATTCAACAAAATTAGAGAACATGGCGTATTTGTATCGTTGGTATTTTACTAATAAGAATCATCCATTTAGTGAAGAATTAAAACATAACATGGATAATTTATTAATACAGTTAGGGAAAAAGACAGAAAAAGCAGTTGCTGCTCACGAACATGAAGTTTTTGGTACACTCGCGCTTAGTCAAGCTATCCGAGAGATGGAGAAATCAAATTGGGTTAATAATTTAGGAGAAGACGAACTTGAAGAGTTATTCCCTGGTGAGATAGAGAGTTTAAATCGTGAAAATCAAGGTGTATTAGCAAACGAACTCTTCATGAAATCAGTGGTACCAACAAATGATTGTTTTTCTAAGTTGTTTAAATATGGTTTTGATGAACCTTCGTTGTTCTTTTATGGTTTATATGCGATAGGAAAATATTTAGAAGGTCACCCAAGGTTTACAAAGAAAATGAGAGCATTCATTTTAATTGAGCCGAAAAAAAATAATGTAGATGTATTTCTTACCTATTCATCAGCTCAATTAGCTCAAAAGTTTTTATCAAACGAATTTTTATTTAAAGAGTTTAAACGTTTAGGAATAACACATGCAGCTCATGATAGTTTCTTAAACTTAGAAAACTCTATAAAATTGCATGAAAAAGAAAAGATAAAAACATTGAAACGTCTAGCAAAAGACATAGCGGGGAAAATAAAGGAAGAGGAAATCAATAAAAACATTTTCAAAAAATCATGGTTTCATAAATTACCGGAAGAATTTGCAGATATGTTCGGAATAAGCGTAATAAGCCTACGAGATATAAGTACAATAGCTGGACCTAAGGGACCTGAAATTTTTATCAAAGGAACAGCTTATACCATTAACGGAAATGCTTATTTCTTCTCTATTTTTAATCCAACAACATGGGGAGGATTCAACTCTACACAGTGTGCTATTATGACGTATTCTATTCATCTACTTTATACTTTAATGAAAGAAGATAAATTCGAAATAATACCTAATATGTACAAAGAGAAAAAACAGCCTGAAAAAATTAGAAATACTAAAATGTTGAAACATAGGCTTAAAGCGTCTGCTTCTAAACGTAAAGCAGCTGCATCTAGATACAAAGAAAATGTTCCACTGGAAATACTGTTATGGTTTAGAGAGAGTGAAAACCCATTCTTTGAATCAGAAACAATGAAATTGCATATTAAAAATATATATGAAAATCAAATAACATTAAAAGATGATTTATTTGATTGTGAAAAATTAGAAGAAGAGTGGGAAACTAAAGAAAAAAGTATGAGTTAAGAAAAAATAGAAACAGCAACGGAACTGATACCGTTGCTGTTTTTGGTTTAATTTCGTAATAATTTTGGTGAGGTAAACTTATTTGGTTTTAAAACACTTTTGTACATATTTCATCATTTTGATAACATCACCTTGTTCGTTGCTAATAATTTCTTTTGCGTCATCAACGTGTAATAACTCTTCTTTAACCATGTTAAGAGCCATTTCCATTCGTGTCACAGCGTCAGAAATTTCTTTTGTGTATTCTTTTATAGTTCTTAGTTGATTTTCCGTAACGCCAACTTTTTTATTGATTAAGTTTCTCATAAAAAACTCTCCTTAGTTGTATGTTTTTCTTATTTTAATCTATTTTTTATTATTTAGTGGGTAAAACTCGATTTAATTTCACGTATCGTAATTATTTTAACAAAAAAATAAAAACCAAGAAAATAACATAAGGTGTAGGGTTATTTATACAATCCAATTTGCTTTGCATAATTGCAGTATTATATAATTTCTTTAAAAATGGAAAAGGTTGGTGATAAAAAGTGGAATTACTTTCTAAACCATCACATTTTAAATTTGAAAAAGAAAAGGAATTAACAGATTTTAAATACTTTAAATTGTTTCCTACAGAACGAAATTGGGTTGGAAAAACGTATATTACGAAAAAAGAGGTGGAAACCTTCTTTTCAGAGCTCTTAACAACATCAAAAGAATTTGAACAAATATTTGCTGAAACAGACATAGATTTTGATATTTCAATTCTTGTTGATTTATCTGTTTTCAATGGAACCCATGAAAAATCAGAGCAAATCTTAGAGTTTTTAGAAGAAGTTGAGGATTTTCATTCTCCTAAAAAAGGTTCTACTGAACATGAGAATCTGAGAATAAAATATATGAAAAAGATGAAAAAATTAACGGAACGAATAGAAAATCATGCGTATTTATATAGATGGTATTACAATAATGTTTCTCATTCGTTTGCTCCTATGGTATTTGAACATTTAAATGAAATTATTAAGCAAAAAGGAAGAAAAGTTGTTCGTTTAGTAGATAAAGGAATGGATGACAATGTAAGAATACTAAAGCAAAAAATTGCACAAAAGCAGAGGAAAAAGCAATTAAGTGAGCGTGAATATAATCGTGTACAGAATAACACGCTTGATGAACTGGTAGAAAAATTAGGAAGGTTTGTAAGAGAAGAAAATAAAAAGAACTTTGAACAATTCTTCAAATTTTCCTTTTCAGAACCTAGTTTATTATATTTCGCCATGTATTCTATACGTAATTACTTAAAACAAATAGAGTTTTATCGACATGAGCATGGAATTGATAGCATTCTTAGAAAAACCCTGGTATTTTATGCTGAAACCGTTAATCACAAAATGAAATGCACTTTTAAAGATATTGAACGTGGTTTCCAATTCGACGGAAAAACAAAAGAAATAATACCTATATCAAGTGAAATGTTAATACATTCTATATTGGAGTATGAAACACATTTATCTTCCTTCATAAATAATGATAAAGTTTCTGTTTATCCACAGAGTCTATACGCATTAAAAAATATGGAAGACACAAATGAGAGAGAAAAAATAGGTGTTTTAAAAGCAATTGTTGAATGGGCATCCGAACGAATAAATCAAAAAGCGAACATACTTGAATCCATTATATGGATACATAAAATCAATCATCCATTTTTTAATGATGTCGGTTTAAACGAAATATCTTTTTTATCACAAGATATGGTAGGGGGACCAGAGGGAGATGAGTTGAAAATATTAGCTTCCGGATTGTATAAAGACGAAGCGTTAATATATTTCCCTATATTTAACCCTAAATCTTGGGAGGGACTAAATTCTAAGCAATGTGCACTTATGGCTTATGGGATTTGTTTATATCATGACATGTTAAACAAAGAAAACTATAAGCTAATACAGTCACCGCCACATAGAGAATTGGTATTTGCAGATAAAAAAGAATACGAGCTAGTGCTATTTACAAGAAATAAGGATGTTTTAAATAAAAAGAATAGGGAGATAGAGGCACCTAAATATAATGCGCAACCAAAAGAAAGAACAAGGAGCGAACATTGGGTCAGCTTCCATTTCAGAAAACTAAAAGAAGGACAAAATGCTAGTGAAGAAGCAAGAGGGATTGCTCTGAAATACGGTTTCAAACAAATTCCCAAAGGTTTTACATTCGTAGATTCTTTCATCAGAGGAGATAGAACAATTGACCCATCTACAGTGCATGTATCAGCTGTAGATGTATTAGCTCATACATTACAAAAGATGGCTACTGTTGAAAAAGAAATAAGCTCTTCTCTATGATGCACTTTACAAAAGGTACCGTGAAATTTCGCGGTACTTTTGTTATTTAAAGAAAAAAAGAGTATTTTTACTACAAATATATAATGCATGCTATAATTTCAAAAATATTGAAAAGGGGTTTTTCCTAATGAAAACTAATTTAGAAACAATTTTAAAAACAGTAGCTGATAATCAAGTTAATGAAGTAGAAGTTATCTTTTTCCTTGAAGATGATGAGTATGGATATGGATACACATATCACGAAGAAGGTTTCTATAGTCAAGCGCTACAAGACCGTTTTTCAATAGAAGAAATCACTAGTGAAGATTTTGATGACATGCTTGGAATGGAAAATCGAAAAGCATTTGGTGATGTATTTGATAGTAGTAAAGAAGCGGTTGAGGATGTAATTAACTTTTATTCAGGTATGAAGAAAGGTAAATATGGTAACACCCTGGATATGATTACAGCAGTGGAAGTTGGAAGAAAAGAAGGATTAGACTATATCGTATTTGTAAAAAAACAATAAGGAATATAAATAACAAACATACAATGTAATAGAAAGGAAAGATACTAGTGAAGGAAGATTTGACTGTAATAAAGGTAGCAACACTGGAGGAACTTGTTGACCGATATGAATATGATAGTAAATTCACAGCAGCATATGTAGAAGAATTAAATGCTTATGCGGTTGCAGTTGCCTATAAATCTACACTAAGTAGTAATCAAGAAGAATCGGTAACAAAAACAGGAAAGTCACTAAACGATATTCTTAGTCAAATAGGGAGCGAAAATCATTATGCAATGTCTGTTGCCTATGGGTCTTCACATACCGAATACTCAGGAGAATCAGCAGTTAAAAAAGGTGGTTCACTAAAAAGTATTGTTAGTAGGGGTAAAGGGTCTAATAGGATTGATTATCATATCTACTTAGTGCATAACAAGCAAATTGAAATGTATTGGCTAGGTGGAGATATTTTTGATTCGTTTGGTTATTTCTACGCCTTAAATCTAATGGATAAAACAGTTAAAACTAACAGCTTAAATCCAAAAGAAATTGTTAGAGCAAAAGATTACATTAAAGCTAAAGTAATCGCCTAAAAAAGAAAAAATTAAACTACAAAAGCAACGGAATTATTCGTTGCTTTTCTTTTTTGTTACTGTATTTCTGTAATTTTTTATACCCAATAAAAAATCCTATGATACCATAAAAGAAAAAAGACAAAAAGGAGCAACAAATTATGGATATTACAGGTATTTTATCAAACACTGTGCTTTTATTAACAGAGGAATTAACAAAAGAAAACCCGTTTACTTTTAAACCAATAGTAATTGGGAGGACTCTTCAGTTAGAAAATTACTATGAAGGTACTTTCTATGTAACAATTGATACTTTGGATAAAGTTGAAAATCACTTAAATGTAAATTTAAGATATTACACAAAAAAAAGAAAGGTTGTTGCGGTTAAACCAAAAAAGAAAGATTACCATTTCTTTAAACTTTACTTTGAAATCATCACTAAGGCTTTATTTGAAATTGCAGCAGCAGAAAATAAAACTGGAATTGTAATTACATATAGTGATTTCGATGAAAAATTAGCTGATTTTTTATCAAAATGTATCCCTGATTTAAATCCACTTCAGTATGGGGAAGAAGTATTGAATTTGATTGAGAAAAAGGGTAATTTAGGCGTAATCGGAATGAAATTGAGCTCAGATGTTGTAAAGCAATCCTTGCAGTTTATCGAGATTATTCCAAAGTTAAGAAATATTTTTGATAAAAATACACTTTTGACTTTTGAAAATACCTATCGTGACGGTGTACTTTGCTTGTTTAATGAAGAAGTTAAAATCCGATACTTAGGAGAATTGATGATTTGGAAATTAGTAGATAATAATAAAATTGTTATTCATAATGAAGAAGAAAATACACAGAATACAATTTTATTAGATGAGCAATTAATTTTTAATTACTTAGAGGAGCTAAAAGAAGAAAAGAAATTAAAACATCTAATAGCTAAACCAATGGATAACTATGAACAATTAATACACAAACTTTCCAAAGTCGAATCATTATCAAAAGCTTCGAAAATAAACTACTTTTGGATAAGAGATAAACAAGAAGATGGATTTGAAAAACTAGAAGAATACACAGGAAGTTGGGAAAGTGCTGAGAGTGTTTGTGTCGAATTACTGGAAAAGCGGGAAAAAGGAGATTATTTTTCATATGATTCTGTTTCTTCCCATAACGGAAATATACTTTCATATGTATTCACTTATGAGTTCTTTCATAACGAATCCTATTTCTACTTTGTTTTTATAAATAAGGAAGATGACGATAACACTGAAGATAGAGTACAGGTAGTAATTTCTAAAGAGAAGAATCCAATAGAATTAAAAATATTGGTATTTGATTTATTGATGTCCAAGTAATAATAACAGGGAAAATAAAAAACATAGACAGAGTAGCGTTTTAAAAGCGCTACTTTTTTGTTTGTATTGCTATTAGAAGTGGGATTATATGTTTTCAACTGTTTTCTTTATATTATGATACAATAAGCAAAAAAGGAGAAGTGATTTACATGAACGAAAAGGAAGAATTTATTTTTGATTCAAAGGAAGCACAGAAAGCCATAGCAAGTTTCCGTAATCAATTAAAAAAAGAAAATAAGAAAATGAGAATTACAAAGGAAACATACTCATACAACGGAGAGCAAAAATTATCGATAAAAATATATAATGGGTTTTCAGAAATCAACTTCTTTATCAGTTGGATGACGGAACATATTATGAACTTGAAATTCGGTTATTCAAACTATAAACGTTACGATGCGGATACAATTATAGAGTTTGCTATGAATTTAGCGAATGCAATAGGTTCATCAGCGATAAGTATTCAAGGAAGTAGCCTAGAAGAAAACGTAAAAATACAGCCAAAAGAATTAAAAAGAAGTGATAAGGATAAAGAAGATGTTGCATGGCTATTTGTAAACACTTTAAACGGAAGCGAAAAAATCTTTTATGTTAACTTGGAAGAAGATTATGTCGAAAACAAAGTAGCTATTAAACGACTAGTGGATGAGCAATTAGAAAAATATACAGCAGAAGATAAAACATTTGTATCAACAAAAAGAGCAGGCTGCAAAGACGATATAACAGTAACGTATTATTATAAAGGGTTTGAAGGAAAAATCGAAATTTTCTTTGGGAAAACAATAGAATTTCACGTATCGGAATTAGATATAAAAAAAGAAATACAGTCCCCAAGTGAATTTGTAGCATTATTTGATGATGTAATGGAGGAGAGTCATAACAATATTAAATTAATGTCTCTCATTAACCCTCCAAAAAGACATTTCAAATCGTTTTTCACTCAAAGCATTAAAAACAATGAACAACTTTCTGATGATGTTTTTACATTAATATCGGAAGATGTTCCCGCAGAACAAATAGAGGAAGATATCTTAGATAACAAAAAACATGAATATAAAGCATACTTAACGTATAACGAATATCGTTTCTTTAAAATATTTAACCTTTACTTTGTTTTAGATGAAAGAGGAAAACAAGCTGAAAAGTTCTATGATTTTGAAGAGGCTAAAAAAGTATGTTTAGAAAAAATACGAAAAAGAGAACATGATGATTATTTATCTCGTTTACACCATGCGGAGCAACGAGTTTTATCTGTTAATCCGTAGACAAAATAAAAATTAAAATAACTCTCTTTTAGAAAGGATTATGACATGATTCAATTAGATACTGTTACACAAGAATTCTTAGCACAATACGCACCTTATTTAAAGGTTCGCAAAGATAAAATAGTGATTAAATCTCGTAGGGGGAATGTAACAGTTCCATCGAAGCTTTATCCCCTCACAAACAAGCGTACAATCGCCTTTTTCTGCTTCGCGAATACAAAACCATTAACACCTGAAGTCGAGCATTATGAGACGATTAAGAGGGTGTTTGATGAACAAGAACTAATGACTGGATATTGCTACCGCAATACAGAGCGAGTATATGCAGGACTTTTAGAAGCCGGTATTCCACAAGAAGATTTAAAAACATATGTAGGTTGGCTTTTATCAGGAAGTCGTCCTGTTCATCACTGTTGGTTAGTCTATAAGGATGAGTACCTATTAGATGGCAGTACATTCCTTGCAGACTTACAAGCAAGAGAAATAATTCATGAACAAAAAATCACAGATATGCAACAGCAACGAGAATTACTAACAGAACTTATGTTAGAAAATATGAAACAACCTAATTCTGAAACAAGAGCATTTGGAAAAGCTCTACCAACCTATGATTACGTTGGCACTGTATGTGTTCCGAATGATGGTCGTAAGATTTACAACGAACTAATTGATGCACATCCAAATCATCCTTCTTATAATCAAGCAGGACAAAATCCACATGGAGCATCAAAAACACAGGAAATGCTGTACAGTAAGTTAAAAAAATAAACAATTTAACCAATTAATCCGTAGACAATATAAAAATAAAACCCTAAGCGATAGAATTCGAACTTAGGGTTTTTTCATGTTTTATTTATTTTTATTTTTTGCAATGATGTTGTTTTTTTCTAAGAAGCCCGTATCAAATTCACCAGCAATAAAATCAGGATGATTTAATAATTCAATATGAAACGGAATTGTTGTATTAATACCATCGATAACAAACTCATTTAGCGCTCGTTTCATACGTTGAATTGCTTCATTTCTATCTTTACCATGAACAATAAGTTTCGCTACCATTGAATCATAGAAAGGAGATACTGTGTATCCTGGGTAACAAGAGCTATCTACACGTACACCATATCCGCCTGGTGGAAGATACATATGAATCGTACCTGGAGATGGCATAAAGTTTTTAGCAGGATTCTCAGCATTAATACGGCATTCAATTGCATGTCCTGTAATACGAATATCTTTTTGTTTTATCATTAATTTATTTCCGAATGCTACAGAAATTTGTTCTTTGATTAAGTCTACGCCAGTTATCATTTCTGTTACAGGATGTTCTACTTGGATACGAGTGTTCATCTCCATGAAGTAGAAATCTCCGTTTTTATCTAACAAGAACTCTACCGTTCCAGCACCGCAATAATTTACTGCTTGTGCAGCCTTTACAGCTGCTTCACCCATTCTTCTACGAAGACTTTCATTCAAAGCAGGAGAAGGAGCTTCTTCTACTAATTTTTGATGTCTACGTTGAATAGAGCAATCACGTTCGCCTAAATGAATAACATTACCATGTTGGTCGCCTAATACTTGAATTTCAACGTGTCTTGGTTCTTGTACATACTTTTCAATATATACACCCGCATTACCAAATGCTGCTTCAGCTTCTTTTTGAGCTTGCAGTAAAGCCTTTTCTAAATCATCAGCACTATTTGCTACGCGCATACCTTTACCACCGCCACCGGCTGTGGCTTTGATAATAACAGGGTATTTAACTTCTTCTGCAATTGTAAGTGCTTCTTGTAAGTCATTTACGATATCTTTTGTTCCTGGAACAATTGGAACACCTGCATTTTTCATTGTAGTACGAGCGGTGTTTTTATCGCCCATTTTACGAATCGCTTCTGGAGATGGTCCGATAAATGTAATGTTAAATTGTTTACATTTCTCCGCAAAATCGGCATTCTCAGATAAGAAGCCAAAGCCAGGATGGATGGCTGTAGCTCCTGTTAAGTTCGCAATGCTGATGATATTATTCATATTTAAATAGCTTTCTCTAGCTGGAGTAGGACCAATACAATATGCCTCATCTGCAATTTGCACATGCAATGCATTCGCATCTGCTTCTGAATATACAGCAACAGTTTTAATTCCAAGTTCTTCACATGCTCGAATAATACGAACAGCAATTTCTCCTCTGTTCGCGATTAATACTTTCTTAAACATATTTATCGTCCTCCTTCAGGTTGAACAACGAAGAGAGGTTGACCATATTCAACAAGTTGACCGTGTTGAACAAGAACTTCTACAATTGTACCGTCGGTATCTGCTTCGATTTCGTTGAAGAGTTTCATAGCTTCTACGATACAAACAACTGTATCCTTGTTTACTTTGTCACCCGGTTTTACAAAAGCAGGTGCATCAGGAGTTTGTGTTGCATAGAAAGTTCCTACCATTGGAGATGTAATTGTAACTGTATTATCCGCTACAGGTTTTGCTACTGGAATTACAGGTACTTCTGTTTGAACAGGAACCTGAGTAACAGGTGCTACAACTGGTTCGTGTACCTGTGCTACAGGTACAACCGGAATAGAAGTTGTTTGACTCGTTATTCCGCTATTTTTTATGATGGAAACACTTGTATCGCCTTGTTTAATTTTAAATTCTTGAATACCACTATTATCTATTAATTGAATAAGTTCTTTGATTTCATTGATTTCTAGCATGTAAAAAATCCCCTTTGCATTTGTGATTATCGTGTTTCTTCAAACTCGCCAATTTTTCTGAATTTCTCATAACGTTGTTCGATTAAAGTTTCTGCATTTAATGGAAGTAGCTCAGATAAAGAACGTGAAATCATATCACGAATATATTTCACCTGTAATTGTAAATCCGTATGTGCACCACTAGCTGGTTCAGGAACTACTTCATCAACAATTCCGAATTCATATAAATCATTTGCGCTCACTTTCAAAGCTTCGGCTGCTCGTTTTGCCTGTGTAGCGTCTTTCCATAGTAGAGCAGCTGCTCCTTCAGGGGAAATAACGCTATAGAATGTATTTTCAAGCATATATATCTTATTCCCAATAGACAAAGCAAGGGCACCGCCGCTACCGCCTTCTCCGATAACAAAACAAATAATCGGAACACCGAAACTTGCCATTTCTCTTAAATTACGAGCAATTGCTTCGGATTGTCCACGTTCTTCTGCTTCTTTACCTGGAAATGCTCCGGCAGTATTAATGAATGTGATAATAGGGCGCTTAAACTTATTAGCTTGTTGCATCAAACGTAATGCTTTTCGGTATCCTTCAGGTTGAGACATACCAAAACGCCTATGTAAATTCTCTTTTGTATTTTGTCCTTTTTGATTTCCAATGACAGTAACAGGCATACCATTAAAAGTTGCAATTCCTCCAACCATTGCTGGGTCATCTGCATATAATCTATCACCATGTAATTCTATGAAATCATCAAAAATACATTGAATGTAATCAAGGGTAGTAGGTCGTTCAATATGGCGAGATAATTGAACTCTATCCCAAGTATCCATATCTACTTTAACTTCTTTTTGTTTTGATTGCAATTCAGAAATTTTACTTTCTAAATTCGAAATAGCATCAGATAAATCCAATTGATGTTCTTCAGCCATATGTTTTAATTCTTCGATTTTCTGGATTAGTGCTTCTATATTTTCATAAGACTCTTTATTTTCTATCACTAGTGTTCACTCCCGTTGTGTGAATTTTTAAGATAGTAGTTAAGTTTTGTTTTAAATCTCTTCTGTCTACCACCATATCAAGTTGTCCATGTTCCAATAAAAACTCAGCTGTTTGAAAATCTTTTGGTAGTTTTTCTCGAATGGTTTGCTCAATAATTCGTCTTCCTGCAAAGCCAATTAATGCTTGTGGTTCTGCAATGTTAATATCACCCAGAGAAGCGAAACTTGCAGATACGCCGCCCGTTGTAGGGTTTGTTAATACAGAAACAAATAAGAGTCCTGCTTTGTTCATTTTTTCTAATGCTACGCTTGTTTTAGCCATCTGCATCAGACTTAAAACACCTTCTTGCATACGAGCTCCGCCACTAGCAGAGAATAAAATGAAAGGTCGTCCGGTTTCTAATGATGTTTCAATACAACGAGTAATTTTCTCTCCAACTACAGAACCCATACTTCCCATACGGAATCTGGAATCCATAACACCTAGAACAACAGGGTATCCGCCTATAGATGCTGTTCCTGTTACGATTGCGTCATTTAATGATGTCTTTTCTTTATCTGATTCCAGTTTTTCTTTATAATCTGGAAAACTCAATGGGTCAGTAGATAACATGTTTCGATTGATTTCAGCAAAAGAACCTTCATCCACTAACATAGAAATTCTTTCATAAGAAGAAATAGCATGATGGTAATTACATTTCGGACAAACATTATGTTGAATTTTAAATTGTTCTTTAGGGAGTTTCTTTCCGCAACCCGCACATTTTTTGGGGAAGGGTATAAAATCTGGTTTTAAATCCTGAGAAGGGAAGACCTTTTCTTTATTTATCGTTTTAAACATTTTTAGCATATATTTGTACACCTCTAATATTTCAAATCTCCGTGGTCAGACCACTAATTAACTTCAATATAATTTCAGAAAAAAGAATGAAACCCTTTTTTTGAAAATGCAGATTTTATTGCGATTTATAAGGATAGCGCTTTCGAAATGGTAACAGCAAGTATTAACAAAAGAAAAAGACCAAATTGTATAATTTGGTCTTTTACATTTTTCCTTCTAATAATTTTTCTGCTGTTTTTGATTTCTCTTGCAATAATGCAAGTAGTTTTTTGTCTAATTCTTTCACTTTCTCTTTTTTTACTCGGATATCTTCTGTTGTTGTTTCAATCTCTTCATCGATTTCTTTTATACTTCTCATATTATCACGCCCCTTTTAGCACATATATATTGTTTATTCTCTCTCATTATGCCTGAAAATTCTAAAACTTAAACGCAGCGAGATGTAAATTGTGTAGTACATTTTCATCTCGCGCGTCTAAAAGAATCAAAAGAATAATCATACTTCTTTTCGAAAACAAAGTATAATGTAGAAGAATTCTATATACATAAGTAAAACAAAACAGGAGGACGTCTCATGGATGAAAGAGAATTTTGGGATTTATTAAACCAATCGGTAACAATGGAGGAAAATCAATATAATTGGTTAGTAAATCAATTAGCAGAAAAAAAGGTAATAGAAATCGTAGAATTTAAAGAATTTTGTTCTGAAATCTATATCAATCTAGTAAGAAATATGGAATTAGGTAGTGTGTTGCAAGCAAGAGTAAGCTTTGTTTCTGATGATGGGTATTCCTTTTTTTGTGAGTGGTTAATTTCAAAAGGAGAAGAAGTTATTAAATCGGTTTTAGAAGACCCAAATAATCTAATTCAAATACTTCCTGAAAAAACGGAATTTCCACCATCAAATGAAGGCTTTACATATGTTCCAGCAGAAGCCTATGCAAAGAAAAGACGAAACGTTTTGGATGATGTTGATACGAGTGAAGATGAAAATAAATTTGTGTTATTAATAACGGATGATTTTTATGAAGCGATTCAAAAAGTAAATCGAGATTAAAACCAAAAAACAGGAGGACGTCTCATGGATGAAAGAGAATTTTGGGATTTAGTAAATCAATCCGTAACAAAAGACGAAATTCAACATAAGTGGTTAATAAAACATAAGTTGTATTTAACAAATCAGCATAAGTGGTTAATAAATCAATTGGCAGAAAAGAAAATAGTAAAAATCATAGCATTCCATGATATTTGTACTAAATTCCACTCCAAACTATTAACCAATGGAGAGGGAATACAGATGGTCTTGCAAAAAAGAGTAGACTTTTGTTCTTCTGATGGGTATTGGGATTTTTGCGCATGGTTAGTTTCAAGAGGGGAAGAAGTTGTTAAATCAGTTTTAGAAACCTCAAACTATCTGATTCAGTTACTTCCTGAAAAAACTGAATACCCACCATTCTATGAAGACTTTATGTATATCTCACAACACGCCTATGAAAAGAAAAGACAAAACGTATTAGATGACATTGATACGAGTGAAGATGAAAATAAATTTGTGTTATTAATGACAAATGATTTTTATCAAGCGATTAATAAAGTAAAGCAATCATAAAAACAGGAGGAATTACCATGAATGAAAGAGAGTTTTGGGACTTATTAAATGAATCTGTCACCAAAAAGAAGAATCAATATGATTGGTTAACTAATCGAGAGAAAAATCAATATGAATGGCTAACAAATCAATTAGCAAAAAAGAAAGTAGTAGAAATCATAGCATTCCATGATATTTGTACTAAAATCCGCACCGAACTAGTAAACAATATGGAAATATTCAATATGTTAAAAACAAGAGTAGATGCTTGTTCTTCTGATTCATATTACTATTTTTGTGAGTGGTTAATCTCAATGGGAGAAGGAATTGTTAAATCAGTTGTAGAAGACCGAAAGTATCTAATTCAGCTACTTCCTGAAAAAACTGCATTACCACCATTAAATTCAGACTTTACGCATGTCGCATCAGACGCTTATGAAAAGAAAAGACAAAACGTATTAGATGACATTGACACGAGTGAAGATGAAAATAAATTTGTGCTATTAATGACGGATGATTTTTATCAAGCGATTAATAAAGTAAAGCAAGCATAAAAATAAAATGCAGGAGGAATTCTTATGAACGAAAGAGAATGTTGGGACTTATTAAATCAATCCGTAACAATGGAAAAAAATCAATATAATTGGTTAGCAAATCAATTGGCAGAAAAGAAAGTAATAGAAATCGTAGAATTTAATAAATTTTTCTCTAAAATTCAATACAAACTCGTAAATAATACGGAGTTATTAGGTGTTTTACAAACAAGAGTAAGTTTTGTTTCTGATGATGGGTATTGCTATTTCTGTGAGTGGTTAATTTCAAAAGGAGAAGAAGTTATTAAATCGGTTTTAGAAGACCCAAACAATCTGATTCAGCTACTTCCTGAAAAAACTAGATTTCCACCCTCAAATGAAGGTTTTACGTATGTCACATCAGAAGCCTATGAAAAGAAAAGACAAAACGTATTAGATGACATTGATACGAGTGAAGATGAAAATAAATTTGTGCTATTAATGACGGATGATTTTTATGACGCGATTAATAAAGTAACTCAAGTATAAAAACATAAACTTGGAAAAATTCAATAGAGATTATGTTCAAATAAGCTATGATTTTAACAATAGAAAAACCAAAACTCGTCTTTCGTTTACGAATTGACGAGTTTTTTGATAAAAATGGAAAAAATGTTTTGATTCTATGAAATCAATAAGTCATAATAATAATTGAATAAGAAAATATCCGAATAGGTAGGAGGAGATTTTGATGGAAGAACGCATGTTAGAAGAAATGGTATTGAAGGCATATCGTGATTACTGCATGGAAGAACCTAATAATATTCCAGAAGTTGAGTCTATAACTAAGAAGGTGATAGACACTGAAAAAATTGATGCTGTTACTTTGGATGAATACGAATTGAAGATTAAAAACGTATTGGATAAAAATCGCTATACGTATCGTTTAAAAGGACAAGTGGACCCAGATTCAGCAGTTATTAAAAACGTTTGGTAAGGAATTTTCAAAGGGGGTTGTTTTATGGTGAGAAAAACGAGAAGTGATTGCACTGTGGGAACTTTTGAGAAGAAATATGGTCTTCCTCCGGGGACTATACGTAATTCAGATGGTCGCGATACAAGAAGTGATAAAAAAATCGGGACAATACGAAAAGAAGCGAATAAAAAGGATTAAAGAAAGAGCAGAGGTAATCCTCTGTTTTTTCCTTTTATTGATTGTAAAGGGGGGATTTTATGAAATATTGTACTCGATGTGGGAAGGGAAATAATGATAGTGATAATTTTTGTGGATATTGTGGGGAGAATTTTAGTCATAGAGCATCCAGAAAAAATATTGTGAGTTTAGAAAGATTAAAAGAGTTATTTGCTAAGAAACAAACTTGGATTTTGATTGGAACTATAATAGGTATACTTATAGTTAAATTCTTCGTATTTGGGAGTAGTAGTGAGTTAACGCAGAAAGAGTTTGAAAGTAAACTAAAAAGCGTATCAGAAGGAAAAATTGATATTACTTTTGTGAAATTAGTCGAGTTAGACAATGGGGATGATTTATACGGCGCTAACTATGAAGGTGTGCTAATCACAGTAGCACAAGATAAGGATAAACATTTTGTATTACCATATATAGTAACAATCCCAAACGGAAATGGTGAAAAAGGTGTAAATGAAATCATTCTATGGAAATATCAAGAATTGATTACTGCGTTGGTTGGTGTTGCGGACCAAACACTTTCAGCCGAAGAAAGACAACGTTTAATTAATAATGATTTGGATTTTAATAATCAAATTATGAAAGGGGAATGGCATTCAACTACCAGAAATGGGCTAAAGTATAATTTAGTAGGTAATATCAACGCTGATACTGGATATATGTTTAAGATTGAATTAGATAAGAAATAAACAGTAACGAGTATAGTAGGGGTTTATAATATTAAGTATTAAAAACAATAAAAAAAGCCACAAACCTTCCATCGATATCATGAAACAGGCGGTCATAACTTCATTAACTCCAAATAAGCTACCTCACTCACACAAAGGTGTTACTGCTTATGGCTGCTTCCTTCCGGACCTGACCAGGTTCGCAGAATCTTCGTTGAGAAAGACTCATTTTTCAACATTAACTCCATTATTCAGTCCCCACATCATAATACCTCACGTTAGGAATTCAGCCCTGCTGTAGCGGATTGCAGGAAACAGGGCACCGCTAGCTCCCCGCTTATTGTGGCTATATATACATTTCATAATTTCGATGAAAACCCTGCAAGGAATTCTTCTGTTACAAAAATTTATTAAATAAATGCTAACCTACCGTTCAAAGTTAGGAATACAAACGAAAAATGACAATAGTAAGAAGAATAAGGGCGGGGGTTAAAACGATGAATGATGATGAATTTACTTTCAGTAACTATGTATTACTTGGAAAAGGTACACTAATAGATGCAGTGCAAGTGGTGAATAACTTAGAAGTTCTGGATATGTCTCATTGTATTGAGGGATTAGCTGCAAAATATCCTATAACACTTAATGAAGATGGAGAAGATATCGTTCGATTCCAACAAGTTGTGTCTTCGAAGGAACTTGAAGAACCACATGCACAGCTGCTACGTGATGCATTTTCTGTTTTTGTGACCAAACAGAAACAAAACCATCTTATCGGTTGACCTAGGATATGTAGAAAAGGAATGAAACTAATGAAAATATGTAAATCTTGCGGTAAATTCTTAGATTATTTTCAAGGTGCTGAGATATATGTCTGTTGCACTAATAAATGCGAAAATAAAGGGACTGTAATATCGAAAGAACAAATGATTGCTGAAAGACGAAAACCGAAAGAATAGTCAAATACGATAAATATAATTTAAAAACATCACAACGAGGAAAGAAATAAGGGATATGAATTTTAATATTCCTTTTTCCCGTTTAGCAACTGCTATAAAACTTAGTGTAATTCCAACTAAAAAAGAAATAAAACTAAATCGTATAATCAGTTCAGAATAACTACCTTTTATCCAATTTAATCCGAACAATAATACTCCTATGAACATCAAGACTATCGAGAGTATACTAAACTTTCTCATAAATCACCTCCGGATATAATTTTACCATTTTTAGGGAAAAATTTGAACTCCTAAAAACCAACAGAAATTCAGTTTCCTGTTGGTTTTTACAATTATGAATTTAAATTACTTAAGAAGGCAGGGTTGCCGAGTGCGATAATTGTACCATCTGTTTTTAATGCTATGATTTGTCCTGCTCCATAAACATAGAAATCAGCAATATTACGCCAAGATAAAATGCTATCAAACCCATTTCCCGTTCTGCTCATAGCTATTGTTCCGTCTTCATATAGAACAAATATGTCTCCTCCATATGCAGTAGCTTTTGCTACTGGTTTAGTGATACTAGAAACAAATGAATTTCTGTTAGGGATATAAGAACCGCTAAATGCAGCATGATACAACTTACCCGTGTTATCTATTGCCATAACACTTCCGCTAGATATATCCAACCGAACAATATGATTCCAACTCGAAACACCTGGTAGTGCAGAGCAATTTGCGGTTGCCGGAAGACAATTTCCCCATAGTTGAACTGTTTGGTCATTACGAATGATTCCTTGACCTGTAACATTTGTATCCCAATCGAATTGAATTCCTGTTGGAAAAGTACCTAGTTTAGCGTAGTTCCCTCCGTTGACACTCCCATATGTAGTGCCATTTGTTTGTTGTAACCCATTTGTCGATGTTGATACTTCATGAAAGGTAAAATTTGAATTACCTAATGTAGTATTGAATGAATCAGTTGTCGATTTATAAACTTCTCCTTGTTCATTTATTGCTTGCAATGTAGTAATACCATTTGGAGTCGTTACGATAAAATCAACAAAGAAATATTGTGATAACGATTTACTTGTCATGTATCTTACAATGCCGTCAGGTTTTAATACAGATTGATATCCAAGTTTATACATTTGTCCGTTAATATATACAGCGCCTCTATTATCATAAGATACAGAAACTTCATCTACAGTATGTTCACTTAATTCAATTGCTTTTGGAACAACCAATATTTTCGACACATCTGGTCCCATGTTATCACTAGAATCAACTGTGATAAAAGAAAATTCATGTGTATCACCTGGAAAAGAAGTAGTATCGATAAAATAGTTTCCGGTTGTGCTTCCTAGTAAAGTACCTTCTTTATAAACATTTACCTTTGTTACTCCAAAAGGAACTTCAAAATTAATTTTATGTCCATCCAACGTATAACTATTACGTATATTGCTCACTACCTTATTGTTAGTTGGCAGTGTAATAGGAGGCGGTGGAGGAGTAGTAATAGGAGGTGGTGGAGGTGGAAGAACTACAACAGAATCTATCATTGATTCTCCACATTCGCCTGTTCCATCTAATTCAAATTCCAAAACATTTTTATTTGCTAAACTAGATTGAAATCCAGAATAACAATAATCTAATTTGCCATTCTTTCTATAGATGCCTAATATTTGTCCCTTTCCTTTTCCAGAACCAGGTGTAGTAATAACTAAATAATCAGGGTAGATTTTTAGTTCATAATGATTCCCATAGCTATCTGTGCCTTTAGAAAGTAATTTTCCTCCCACATCCTCAAACTTCATAGCGGCATCTAAATAGCCATTAATTCCACCTAAAATGAATTCTGAATTACCTACTTCTCCGATGTACCCAGAGATACTGTTTCTATAAGTCATCAAATCTTTTTGTATTCCTTTTTCGCGAGCTTGAACAGTGGCTATATTCAAATTAGGCAGTAATACCAATAACAAAATACCAATGATTACAATAACAATTAAAATTTCGTACAAAGTAAATCCTTCTTCTCTTCGAAACACCGACATTCACCTCCCTTTGAAATTTGAAATACTATAAACTGTTTTTAGTAAAAGTCAAAAAATTTAGTCAATTATAAAAACTTTTTTATCAGGAATGAATCCCGCTAATAGCTATATTCATTTTTAATCTATAAAAATGAAGGAATAATTGATAAAGGAATGGCTATTATAAAAGCAAGGCATTGGTGAAGAACCTTTGTATTTGTATCTTGCTTTACAACCCCAGAAAACCAACAGGTCGTTGTGTTCCTGTTGGTTTTTATGCTTTCCGTATTACTTACAATACGAACCAATGAATAAACCGAAAAAGAAATGGTTACTATAGAAATAGGGTATTGGTGCAATACCCGTAGTTATACCTGTAGCTTCTGTACTGAGCTTCTTTGTGAAAAAAACCAACAGAAATTATTTCTGTTGGTTTTTCATTTTGTCATGTTGTATTTTTTGAACTTTTATTTATTCTTTTGTTATGGGAAACAATAAATAACTTAAGTGATGAATTTGTATAATAGTCTCTAATAAAGAAACATACCGATTATCAAATATGTTAAAATGAAAAAAGTGGAAATAGTGAAATTTAATTAAATAGTAAGGAAATGCATTAAAGGGGAGGGAGAATCGTGATAGAGAAAAGTATATACACCTTATCAAAATTTTTAACGATTGTTGTTTTGATGTTTATTTTCATGAAATTTCTAGGATTCGTCTTCTGGGTAAATAATGCTCCGTTGGATAAATGGATAGCTTTATTTGGATTGTTTGTTATTCCGACTTTTGTTTATATCTTCTTAAGAAACAAAGAAGTAAAACCAAGCATATTTATAAGCGTAACTGTGCTTGCGTTGATAATCCATGCGGGATGGCTATTGAGTTCGTTTACACAACATAAATCGTATGCGTTCGTCGATAGAAATGATATTAATTCGACTCCTTATCTAGTCCATGAGAATCAGAATGGCTTTGACGTACCCAGTGAATACACTTTATTTGCGGCGATTAATCCCTATCTTTTTGTAAAGGACAGTATTCATGAGGAAACACGAGGAATTGTTAAATCGATACAATTAAACGGTGGCGCATTTAGATTAAGCAGTAATAGTGTCTATATAGGAACAGAAGGCGGAAGTTTATTTATTAGATAAAGAAATTGGCATGGGGTAACACTAATAAACGCGAATTTCGTACGATAGCAAAACTTATAACACGGAAGTCACGCTCTTGTATCTTAAGAGCATCGGCTTCCGTTTTGTTTTTAAGTTTGTTCTTTATGTGTTTTTGTTAACAAAACTTATTCGCTTTTATTTTCATTATTCTTCACCTATACCAAAAGCAAGTAACATAATATACCCAATTATACAAACTGCCATAATATTAAGTATGATTAGTAGCCATTTCAATAACCCTTTTTTTGCTTTTAGTCCCAAACCCGCTCCTAATAATGGGAACAGAAACATTGCAATAATAATTGGTTTACCTAATTTCCCTAATGACACGCCAATCGTCATTGTATAAAACAAAAGAATAAAGATTATTAAAGTAACAAGTGAAAAGACACTATATTTATTCATATGATTTGCCCTCCAAAAAGTTAGTGTTTCTATTTACTAATATTTTCATTTTTACTGAATCCAATTACATTAGAAGCTTGTCTATATCCAAGATTTCCTCGCGTGAAAATAAGAATAATCAGGGCAACAAAACCTAATCCTATCCCTACAAATAAATCCGAATCCTTTAAAACAGAGTTGGTGGAATTGGTTTGTACCAAGCTAAACGTATTAACACTCGCATGTACTAACATAACCATAAATAAGTTACCGCGAAGGCAGTTATAGACCCATGTGAGAATGATTGAAATTGGCAAACATAGTAAAATGAAAATTGGTAAATGGATATATAGGATAGAAAGGTCAGAACCTGGACCACCCCTTTGTGCAGCAGTTAAGAAATGAGGAAGATGCCAAAAAGCCCACAGGACAGCAAGAAGTAATGTTGCTTTTAACGGTCCGAACTTTGATTGTAATCGAGGCAGAGCAAAACCCCGCCATCCAATTTCTTCAGGAAAAGGTCCACCGAGAAAGAAAGTAGCTACAAAAGAGATGAGATATGTTATGAAAAATTTAGAAGTAAGGTCATTGAAAGTAGGTATTCCTCCATTTAATATCACCATACCCAGAAACAGAGAAGCAGGAATAACAATGAGAGTAAATAAGTACCACTTCAAACCAACTTTAATAGACATGATGCTTTTTCTAATTTTTTTCCATGACTCTTTTCCTTCAAGAGTTCGAATCATGATATACGCTGCTAACATAGGACCAACAAACGCATTGGCAGTAAAGAAAATATCAAACGCTTTTGATTTAGGGAAAATCCCCCATTGGGATAGAATAAATGGAATCAATGTAACCCACGAAAATACATATGCCATTACAAAAAATGAAGTTAACGAATGAGATTCCAAAAAACCTCTCAGCCCTGTTGATGAGTTTTTTGATTCTGTTAAATCATTCAACATAATCACTCCTTCAATTAAAAAATCTGTGATATGTGCTACTTCTATACGTGTTTATAAAGAACCTCTTTAATGTAAAAAAGTTAAGATTTTTGTAAGAAAGGCGTGATATATTACCAAACGTCAATTAGAAGGGGGTGCAAAATTAAAAAATGATAAATAAAAAGAACAAACAGATGTATGTGTTTGTTCTTGGAGAATTCTTTTTATTTTCATTTAAATAATTTACTCATGATGTTCTTAAATAAAGAAGAAAACCTGAAGTCTTTCACTTCTTTTTCCTCAATAATTGGTTCATTCAGAATCTCGTTAATTCGTTTTTCAAATTCCATACAACATATAAGGGTTCTACGAGCTCTTTCGTTCAAATCAATTGTGCCTCGTTTGAAAGCTAGGTGAATTTCTTCTCTTGTCGTGTCAAAATCACGGCTGCTTCTCTTAATTTCAAGAATGTCATCGGGAGATAGAGATTCGGATAATGACATATATTTATTTCGTGCTGTTTGAAAGGCTTTTCTCGAATATCCTAATTTATCGTTAACAAATTCAAAAATCAATTCTTCTTTCTCAAATGATTCGGGTTTAGCTTCAACGAACGCTACGAAAAACACTAATTCTTCAAAATTCATAACATACACCTCTTAGAAAATTATTTCTTACATCATAGCATAGTTTAAAAACGAGTGAGGAAATCTCTATAAAAATGAAAATTACTAGTTTACAAAGCAAATCTAATATTTTTATTAAGTTTGTTGCTGAATGGAAATCACCTGATATAATTGATATGTTTTTAAACTGAATTATAGAACCTTTGATAGAATGTAAAAACTCAAACATCATATATTGCTTAGAAAAATTAAAAATAATATATATGGCATTAGGGGGAATAGAATATGCAAACTTTAAATTGGTGCAAAAATACGTTGAAAAACGAAGCAGCTCAGCAACATTTAGAAAGGGCAGTTCAAATTTTACTAGAAGGTCCATTAAAACATAAAGGGGATTATGCACAAGAAAAAGCCATTAGCACTTTTTGTGAATTAATCTACTTTACGGAATCATCCTTGATGTATCAACTCAAGATTCACCCGCAGAAAATTGATTATATCGAAATTTCTATGAATCAATCATCGTATTTTCGAAATTATACAACCGTAGAAGATGTTGTTAAAAGAGAAATTACAAGGAATCTTTTGCGATTTACAACATTCTTATCAGCAAAAGAAGAAGATTACATGCTTGATGTAAATTGGGAAAACAATAAACTTCAAAATGAAGATTCCCAAAAGTTATTAGAATCTAGAATCCAATCATTGTTAAAAGGACCAGGTTTTTTAACGAGACCCCATCACGCAAAGGGAGCATTTATAGAGGCATTTACAGAACTTATTAGGCATTTAGAAAACTCGTTATTATTCCAGCGAGATATTCACCCTCAAAATGCACCTATTACAAACGATTTTCAAAGATATATGAAAGAGAAAAAAGAAGTGAAAGACATTGTTCAGAACGAAATAAGAAGACAATTTAGAAACTACTTAATCTTCTTATAAGAACACCATAAATTCATGAAGGAGCCCTATGGCTCTTTTTTATTTTCGGCTGTTTTCGTTAATCTCTTAAGTGAACCTCACCCACCAAATCATAGATTTGGAAGGAGAATGCGTGGCTCATTTTTGTTCAAAAAAACAGTTAGCTACTCACAGTTATAAAGTGAGTAGCTAACTAGCATCAAACTTTATCATTCTCCAAAGAATATAGTTCCACCTATCATCCAGATAAAAGGTGTGAACAATAATACTGAATTTAATATTATTCCAATTTTTGACCATATATTTTTGTCTGCTTTATAGGAGACAAGAGCCAAAGTAATTCCGACTGGACACAAAATCAGAGGTAAGAAAATAGGAAGTCCTTGAAAAGTAGTTGGAATAACTTCATATACAAAATTGATAATGAGTGAAATTAATATTATAGGTATTAATATCGATATAACTGTTACTAATTTGTTTGCTTTCATCTAAAAGCCCCCTTTGTAAAAAAATGTAATTCGTTATTGTATATTACCATTAGATTTCTGATTACCTTCTTTAATAGAACAAAAATCTTTACGAAAGCATCCTTATTTTTAGGATAGATACCGTTGATTAAAAGAGTGAATTGAGTGAAATGACTTTTTTTCTCCACTCATATTAAAAACGATTATAATTTATATAAAAGGATGAATGATTTGGGAGGAAACACTTTGCAACTGAAAGATAAATTATTTATGAAATTCTGTAATGTAATAGGTATGAAATATGTAAAGAGATTTGTTGTTTATATCGGAATAAGAGAAGGCGCTAATGGATATTTTTTAGAATCATACAGAGCAATTGATTTATGGTACTTACGGAAACGTGTGAATTTCAACAAAAAAGTTCATAATATAGGTTTACTAGCCGCTATCGTATCTTGTTGCATCGGTTTTTCAACTGAATGGAAAATTATTTGGTGTTTCAATATACCTCTTTTACTTTCACAACTGTATCTGGTCTTATTGCAGAAACAACATCTTATCCGCATTATGCAAATAGCAGAAGCAAAAAGAATTAAAGAAAATAGAAGAAAAACATTTGAATTCGAAATAGGAGAATGGGACATGTTTTTCGATTTGATAGAAGAAGAGAAAAAGAAAAAGAAAAAAATAAAAGCAAATAAAAGCATGCTGAGATAACTCACATGCTTTTTTAAACCAAAAAAGACTATCAATTGTTTTTAATTGATAGTCTACTGGGATTATATTGTGATTTTTTATCAAACTACTTATAAAAGATTTTAGAACTATTCTTCCATCAACACAGCAAGGCGCATTTGTTCATCCACAGTTTCAAATTTGCTTTGACTTTCCTCTCCTAGACTGTTCTTTCTTGACTGAAATTCCTTCCATTGTTTCGCATCTAAAAGTTTAAATGTTCCACCCTTAAGTAAATAGAAGTAATCTTCAAACCAATACAAGTCATTGTCTCCTGGTAAATCTAACAGATAGTTGTATGCATGGTCTGGAAGCTTGTTGTGTAGGTAAGACACGATATCTCCGGTCCCATTTTCCTGAAAATCATCAGAAAAGTCATCGAATGTAAAAGGTAGTTGCTTTAATTCCTTATATCCACCCACTTCATGAAACTCTTCTATTTCTTTGTGGAATTCACTTCGAATTTCCATAAAAGCAGCCGTTGAATCCATTTCTTCTAAAAACATTTCTATTGTTTCTCTATCTAAATCAGGAGTTGCGTCAAAGTCAATACAATTCATCATGCTTAAGAATTCTCCAGCCTTTGCGCTTTCTAACCAGCTAACTAAGCTGAAAAAACCTAAATAGTGTGCATAGTATTGAACTGCTTTTTGGTCGAACATATTTGTTTGTGAACTTGCTCTTACTGCCTTGATTCCGATGTCTAAAATATTTCCTTTTTTCATTTTAATTTCTCCTTTTGATGTTTGTTTTTTTACCCATTATAAACCAGATTTCAAAAAAGACGTATTTTTTTCTGAAAAAGTAAAGAGAGTGCATTTTGAAATGTACGCAAGGTTAATTATTTGGTGTAACTTACTCTTTTTTTATAAATCCAGAAGGAAACATAGCAAAGATAGAAGAAACAATATCAAACAATGAAAAAGGCATCTTTTTCATAGATAATTAATACCCTATTCTTACATGGGGTTATTTTCACGTATTCTTATTTTTAATAGACAAAAAAAGAATAAGAAGAACATTAGGGGGAAAAGGAGAAAACTAGATGAAAAACTGGCGTTTATGGGGGATTATGATTGTTTTATTTATCATTTCGGGAGGGATAATTTGGTTCTTATTCAGTGGTAACGGTCCGTTTGGCTCTAAACCGACTACTGCACTTCCAACACAGTCAGATAATGAAAAAAAGGAGTTGTTCTACACTGATTTGGAGCAAAGTCATGAATGGGTATTTAAATATAAAAGCGATATCAAAGAGTCTCCAGAAGTAATAGTAAAAGATGAAGACGGAAAACGAATCAATGTACAAACTAAAGTTGCCGGTTCTACGTTGCATGTTACTGCTCCTGAAAAGGGATATGAAAAAGGAGCCACCTACAGCATGAAAATACCAAAGGGTTTAACACTTAAGGATAATACTTCGTTTGATGAAGGAATGATTACATTTGCCATAAAACGAGATGCGGCATCATCCATTACATTAGAAAAAGGAGTTATTGAACTTAAACCTTCCGATGTAGTGTCCTATGATAAAGACTTGAAAAATGTTGTTTTAAACGAAAACCGCGCAAAGGATATTAAAAAAGGAACGATAATTATCATTCCTACAAAAGAGGAACGGGACCCTTTAGTCGCACGAAAAGTAGTGGATGTGAAAAAAGATGGGAAAAACTCATCTTATAAGCTTTCTGTTCCTGATATCAAGGAAGTCGTGAAAGAATTTGATATTTATCAACAAGGCGTTATTAATTCTTCAAATATTGAATTGGAACCAGGTTTAGAAGGGATTACAATAGAAAGTCTTGCATTAGCTGATACGAGGGGAATGGTTGCATCTATTGGACCGTTTGATTCAATTCAATTAAAACTACCGGATAATGGATTTGTTCTCAGTTTTAAAGATTTTAATTTACATGATAGAGAAAGAGGATTAGACTTCACGTTTAATGGAGCAGTGAATGTGAAAAATGCAAGATTTGACACGGATATGAAGAAAAAAAAGAGTGTGCCTAAAAAATTTAGATTTGGAATTGTATCTGATACTACATTAGTAGGAACTATTAATATAGAAGGTGAAAAACTGAAAGAAGAGAAAAATTCAACCACATTTGCATTTGGAAAAAAGTATGCGACAGTAACAGATATTCAATCAGAATTAAAACGAGGGGACCATTTTTATTCTGTTAAAAAGCGTATCGGAAAAATATATATCCCTGTTCCTGGAGCTCCAGCTCTTCAATTTGGAGGAGAGCTTATGCTAGAAGCCAAAGCAGGCGCAATGGGAGAAGTAAAAATAGAATTAACATTTGAATATGAGGAAAATGCAGGTGTAAAAGTGAATAAAGGAAAAGGACTTACACCTTATTATTCTGTATCTTTAAACAATGAATTTGGTCCAGCTAATTGGAGTGTAACTGGTAAAGGAGGCGGAGAAACTACATTTGGCGTGCATATAGACGGTGGTATAAGACTCTACAGCCTAGCAGCTGCTTCTTTATACCTAGAGGGTGGTATATATGATACCGTAGGAGTTGCGGGTCAATTGAACGCCAAGTATGGAGCATCTGCTTGCTTTAAAACAGAGGCGGGACTCAAATATGATGGAGGCGTGAAAGTTAGTCTTTTTGATGATTTTATAACACTGTATGAAGATTCTTTGCTATCTGGTAAAAAATCATTTATAGCATATAGTAGTTGTAAACGTCCAGTAGGGTTGAAATTAAAGCCAGAAAAGCTTGAAATGAAACCAGGTCAATCTACTTCAATAACAAAAGGAAAAGTAATTTTGTATGATATGTGGGATGGGGAAGAAACTGAGGAAGAGATTAAAATGAAATCATTAAAACTGAAATCTGACATAGATGATATTCAAGCAGAATCAAGGTCCGTTTCTGTTGTGAAAAATCCTACTGTGAAAAACGGAACAGTTGAAGCTTCTTACGACTACACAAGAGGCGATTTCTTTGAGCAAACCATAACAGGAAAATTACCAGTTACAATTTCAGATTCCATTGCACCTCCAGTTGCTCAGAAACCTACCAAAGAAGATGTAAAAGGACCAACATCGAAAGAAGATATAATTGCTGCCTTGGCAACGGTTCGTCGTATTAACGAAGTATCAGGTGAGGTTGGAGAACACGGTTGGTATGATTGGGCAAATCTAGGAACAGGAAATGTAGATAAAAACTATCTCCATGAACAATTCCGTACGATTATGACAGATACAATGATAAAGGAATTTGTAGAAAGCAATTTAGCAGATTACTTTATGTCACCAAGCCCACATGCTCCGAGTCTTTTCGATACGAACATGAGATTACAAGTTATAGAAAACAAACAAAACGAATTTACTGTTCGTACTGTTTTATCTCAAACAACAGCAGAAGAACATGGAGGTTTTCAGCATCTTGTACGTATGAAGAAAGAGAATGGGAAATGGAAATTTGATATGCTGAAATGGGAAGAAATCAGTGCATCTCCTATCAAACAAGAGGAAATAGAATCATATTTTGCTGCAACGAAAAGACCTGTTTCTCGTATATATAAAACAACAGCAAGCGCATTGATTCAGGTTAGAGGAAATTCATTTATATCCCAAGGGGAAACAGATGCGTATGTAGTAGAGTTAAAGGAACCATCAAATGGATTTATGATTGGAGATTGGAAAAAAGAATACGAAAATGCATCGCGCTATTACTTCTTCATTCCTAGCTCAGGATATAGTTATCCATTAACAAATGAACAGTTTAATTCTTGGAAAGCAAGAAACAATCAGTAGAACAATATAACTATAAAACAGGCTTTTTAGCATTGCTAGAAGGTCTGTTTTTATTGTTTTAGCAACCTTTTTATAAGTATTTCCTATTATTTTCTCCAAAAATGAAATTGCATTGTATAATATTTCAAAAAAACAAAAAGGCGGAATTACTATGACACAGACAAAAACTATGAAAAAAACAAAAAGAAACGTTGTGCTTCGCAATGAAACAACTTCTTCTGAAGGAAGAGGTTTAGAGTTAGCAATGGAGTTTCTTGATGTATTAGAAGGAACGACTGTATGGGGAAAAATTAGATGTTTACGTAAAGAATATAAAGATAGAAGAGAAATGATGAAGAAAAATAACTTCAAAAACGAAACAGATGATTTCCGAAATACACCATTTTACTACATTGATGCTTTATCAAAACTTATCAGAAGTTTAGAAAGCGAAACAGATAAAGTGTATGAGTCAGGGGATAACGTTCTTGTGAAATCAGGAGATACATGGAAAAAAGGAGTTGTATCTTCTTACGGAATGTTCAGCATAAAAGTTGCAACAAAAAAAGAAGAATTAGAGCTTCATACTTTAGACATTCTTCCTTATGCAAAGGATATAGAAGAACAAATTCAATTATTAACTGATTGGGCAGAAAAGGGATTCATAGATGCATCTGAATTAGAAGAAATCATTGAATCTATTAAAAAATCAAGAGAAGCATGTGACGAAGAGGAAAATGAAGAAAGTGATGTTTCTGAAGAAGTAAACGAGGAGCAAGCATTACCTGATGAGCCTGTGATTGATGATAATACGAATAAAATGGCATTAAAACAAATTGTTGAAAGTCCAGAAGAGGAAGAAAAAGAGGAAGAAGCAGAACAACAGGAAGAAGAAAAACCAGAAGAAGAGAAAGATAAGGAAAAAGAAGAAGAGGAAATTCAAAAACAAAGCGTTGAAGAAATTAAAACGATAGAAGTTACGCAAACTATTGTTAAAAGAAGAGGAAGACCGAAAAAACAAGAAACAATTGTTGATGAACAATTATCCTTGTTTGCTATGTAAGGTAATCTCTTTAGATATATAACATCTAAAACTATATGACTTGCTGCCTTTATGCAGCAAGTTTTTTAATGCAACAATATTTCCCAAAAAATATAGATGAATTTCAACTTATTTTCAGTAAGGGTGTTAAAATATCAAAAAACGAATTGGAGTGTTTTTAATATGAAAACATTAAAAGAAAAACAAATGGTAAAAGTTCAATTAGTAAAGGGAGAAGAATTAAAAGGTATTGTATTACATGTATCAGAAAATAGTTTCTCTATTTTAACATCTGAATTTAAAGATGTTATTATTCAAAATAAAGAGGTTCAATCCGCTACAAGCACTCGTTTCCCAAAAGCAATGTCTGATATGTTAAAAGAAATGTATGCTTCTTACAAAAAAGAAATGACAGCGGAGAAAGAATATAAAAAGCAACAAGATATTCTAAAACAAATGGAGAGGGATTGGTACGATGCTAAAGCCGACCTTCGTGAAAAACGAAAAGAATTAGAAGAAAAACGATTTGAATTATTCGGTACTTTACAAGATATATCTAATAAAATGCGCAATGACTTGGACAAAGACAATGCTATTTGTATCTATGAGCCAGGGAATAGCGGTAAATGTGTCCGTGTGGGAAAGGTATTTGCTGATAATAAAAACATTCATATGGATATTACATTCGAAGATATGATGTATGGTGGTGACAATGTAGAAGAATTATATTGGCTAGATTATGAACGTTATTATGATTGTTCAGATTGGAATAAGTTCCAACAAAAATATTGTCCTAATGTATTAAAACTTGTTCAAAGTGTATTCCCAACTGCAAAAGTTGTAGAAAAAAAGAGAGATTGCGGAAGGGGAGAAGATGATAAGAAAATTGAATTAAACACAATCTTTACTGTATCATTCGCTATTAAGAAAGAAAATTATGATATCGAATTTTTAAAAATTAGTCAGGCTATGAAAAGCTTCAAAAACTCTTATGTTTTAGCAAATAGAAGAAATTATAGTCGTTCATTGTTTGGTTTTTAATCCTAAGAGATAAATTGACATTTAAATTAAAAAAGCAGCTATTTATGAGCTGCTTTTTCTATGTTTTTTAATCCGGAGTAAGTTACCCACACTATGAGATTATGAAATTGTTTATTCATTAGTGATGGGCGTAAAAGGACCTTGTTCTAATCTGAAATTTGGATTTTTTAATTCGCGAAGATAACATAGATAATCACGAACTTTAGTGTCCGCTGTTATTTCATCACATCCATGAGAACCGCATTTGTGACAGACAAACCATCCACAATCTGGGCAAACACCTCTGTTATTATAAATATCCAAGGGAGCTTTACATCTTCCGTTTTTACAATGCGCTTGGCGAATAAGCATCACCTCTTGCAAAAGAAATTCTTCTGTTTTCATTGGCTCCTTGAATTTCATTGTTTTCGAACAAGCCACTTTATCAAATCTATGTCCTTTGTGACTCACAATGACATCATCTAGTCTCCACTCATCTTTTGATTGAATATGATAAAAATACATAAAAGGATACAGACGGGGTGTAACATAACGTAAGGGACTTGGTTTTTCTAAATAAAGTTCCTCTCTGAAGATGATGGCGGGTTTACTTTTAGTTTCTCCTAATTTAATGACTGAGTAATAACCTCCTCCTATAATTCCATCAATTCTTAGTTTTAAATGCGGAAGAACAGAACATACAACATAATCTCCTACTGTAAAATTTTCATCAGAATACTTTTTAGTAGCCGTTGGTTTTAACGTTATTTTTGTGCCCATTCGACTCACTCCACTTCGTCATTTATTGTTCTTACTTTCATAATATACCATTTATTTGTAATTAATGGCTTGATTTTTGATATATATAAATTAGTCTAACTCTGAAAAACTTCAAAGATAATTGTATTTAAACAAATAATAGGAGTTATAGAAGCTCTACATTGGGGGGTAATCCAAATAGATGAAATAGAGTAAAAAAGCAGCTACATGAGCTGCTTTTTCTATGAATTTAATCAAGAGTAAGTTAAAGAATAAATACCATGTGATTTTACACATTAGGCATAGGAGTAAAAGGACCAACTTCCGATTTGAAATTAGGATTCTTCAATCCACGAATATAACATAGATAATCACGAATTTTATTATCTACCTTTATTTCGTCGCATCCATGAGAACCACATTTGTTACAGATAAACCATCCGCAATCCGGGCAAACGCCTCTGTTATTGTCAATATCCAGGGAAGCTTTACATCTACCGTTTTTACAATGAGCTTGGCGAATAAACATTACATCTTGTAAGGGGAATGTTTCCGTTTTAGATGCTTGTGTACACACCACGCTATCAAATCTATGCCCTTTGTAACTCACCCTTACATCGCTTACCCACCATCCATCTTTTGATTTAGTATGATAGACATTCTTGAAATTATCAAAATGAGGTATGGCATAACGTAAAGGACTTGGTTTTTCTAAATAAATGTCATTTTTCGGGATGAACGCAGGTGCGCTTTCAGTTTCGCCTACTTTATATACTAAATAATAATCAGAAAGTGGACCTTCTAGAATGCCTGCGATTCTTAGATTTAAATGTGGAAGAACAGAATATACAACATAATCCCCTACTGTAATATGTTCATCGGAATGCTTAATAGTTGTCGGCGCTTTTAATTCTAAAGCCATTCGCCTCACTCCATTTCGTCATTTATTATTGTTGCTTTCATAATATACCATTTATTTGTAATTAATGGCATGATTTTTGACATATATATGAATGAGTAAAACTCTGAAAAACAATTATGTTTTAGCAACCAATATAAGTTGTAGAAAATCTGTATGTGGTTTTTAGTCCTAAAAGATGAATTGAAATTTTAACTAAAAAAGCAGCTACTTATGAGCTGCTTTTTCCATGTAATGTTGGCGGAACCACTTAAAATGAAAAATATAAAGTGCAGTTCCTATATAAAACTGTCCCTCATCCTCTGTAGTTTATTCTTGCTCTCATCCTAGCAGATTGTTTAGGTTTAATATCCTCTTCCTCTATATAATCTCTTAGGCGTTCTGCCGCTTTTTCAAACTGAACGCTACCAAATCCATCTAACATTTCATAATGTTCTATATATTGAACGTGGTTCTTATATACTTCATATTGCTTTTCGGCATAGAAACCTTCGACTGCAAGAAACTGGAATTCGAGATGTAAGTTGTCGAATGCTTCTGATACTACGTTCATCGTGACTTCCTTAACCACACCATCTATGCGGGACATATCCTCATAGATAGTCTCAAGGTCAGCATGTAACTGATTTGTTCTAGCGATTTTTTCTTCTGCGCTCATCTTCCTCAACTTTTCTTTTAATAGGTTACAAATATCGTTTTTTTCGTCTCGCATTTCCTATTCCCCTTATTAGTTATTCTTTTCACCAATGATTCAAAAGTTTTGTCATATAAGCCTATAATCGTAGGTTTTTCGCGACATTTTGGCGGTACACCTAATATATCATTTATTAGAAATATATAACAAATTTTTCTAGGAATCTATAAAAAAAGACAAGACTCCTTTGTATAAAGAAACAGGTCTTGTCTTTTTCACATTTTGACGATATGTATATGGAATACGGATTGAAATATTTATCGTATTCTTCTAATTCCTATACTAATTAAAAGCATAGATAAAGAAAGAAGATGAAGTGCATCCCTCCAAGGGTTTTCTACATAAAATTTAGAAGAAAATAGAAGAACGCCAAGCATAATGAATACAATTTCGCCTTCTTTTTGTAAAAACAAAAGAAAATCATTGTATTTTTTTCTTCTGATTTCAATAATCATGCCTCCTGATACAAAAATCAGCATAGAAGAAACAACATATATAATATTATCCACGCTAAATAATATCCCCCAGGCTACTAATAAAGAAGAAGCCAACATGAGAACAATAGGAATTCTGTTTACCACTTAAATGCTCCTTATCTGTGTTGAGATGATTCTTTTGTATTGATGATATTCTCATCATTTATCGTTATTTATCATACCATATTTCTGAATATATATCGAAGCATATTAATCGATATTTTGAATTTTTTTCTGAATTACCAACATTTTTTTGGATTTGCTAAAATTATTATTCATAAATTATGGCAATAATTCTATTTTTAATGTATTAATCAGAATGATTAGTTAAAGATGAAGAATAGCAAATCGATATTTTTAATAGATTTTCACGAAAGAATTGAGGATATAGATGGATGCAGATACTTAAAGCTTTATTAATATCAATTATTGTTTGTATTATAATGGATGTTCCTTTAAATGGTGCGTATTCTACTTTCTCTCAACATAACTCTTATTTTGTAATGATTCATGAATACTCGTATTTGTTTAAATACTTTTTACTAGTAGTGATATTTACATTTTTAATAATAAGGCATGGCGAGCTAATGGGCTTTGGGAAAATATTTGTTCCTCTTTTATTTGTTGCTGGTATCGCTGGGTGCGTTGTGGTTCTGTGCTGGTATGATGCTGTGAGCCCTGATAAAATTGTTCAGCAAAGAATATGGGGGAAAACCGAAAAAAGCTGGGATGATATACGTGTAGTTATAACAGGTGGAAGAATTGTTCATACAAACGAGAGTGGAGAGAATGAAGAAAGCGTGAAATTAGAATATACTATGCAGTTTAAGGACAAAACTTCTATCAATTTTTGGGACAAAATAGATTCAGTAGAAAAACTCAATAATTATGTAAAAGAAAAACAAATCAATATCTCACATAATTTTGTAGATGATAAATTAGCAAAAGAATTAGAAGAACATATCGATGGAGATGTATTTGTTGCTAAACAAATTTTACAGATTCAGCAATAATGATAATGATGATTTATATTTCCATGATAAAACGGCTTTATATAGCCGTTTTATCATTTTATAACCTAATTTTATTCCATAAACATCACTGACCGTAATTATTACGGTCTTTTTAAATGTCATTTCAAGTTATGTAATTAAAAAACACTTGTAAATTTTTATAGATACAGTATTACGTATATGGAGTACGGTATTACGTATATGTAATACTTACCTATAACATAAAAGGAGGCGTATATAAATTGATTAAACAAAAATTTTTAAAAATAGCTTTGGCTTCAGCTTTGTGTTTCCAATACTTTATCCCAATTGGAAATATCATTAAAGTACATGCTGCTACGGCAGAAGCTACAAGTTTGACTACATCTAAAACCGATACAACCGTATCGCTTCATTGGACTAATCCAGGAGATGCAACTTTTGACCATACGAATATCTACCGAGATGGTATATTGCTTGGCAGCGTTAAAAAGAACAATTACTCTATATTTCATGATTCAAATTTGCTGAAAAACACAACTTATTCTTATAAAGTTACATCTGTAGATGTAAATGGAGAAGAAACAGAGGGTAATAGTATTTCTGTCACAACAGACTCTATAGCTTCTAATGAGGTATTAAAAGGTCTTTGGATGGTGATAGGTACTGATATATTTAATGGAACAACACTTACAAATAAAACAACAGATAGAATCGCAAATACTACAACTATTTATTATAGTGGTTCAACAGATACAATTTGGACAGAACTTCCGACTACATATGATGTAGATAGCTACGCACTAAAAGCTCCTGGTGCAGGTTCATTGAAATTAACATTGTATAATGACCAAAAACAGGTTATAGCGACTGTAAATAACACTGATGCAACAGGAAATAGAGCCTACTTCCCAGTTGCATATGGAGTAAAATATTTAAAATTTGAAAATACCTCTGGGTCTCTTAAAGATGTAGATGAAATGTACTTATATAAAGCAGAAGGACCTTACGAATTAAGTGGAATTAACACATCTAAAACAGACAAAACAGTTTCTTTAAATTGGACTAATCCACCACAAAAAGATTTGGATTACTTAAATATTTATCGCGACGGAAAATTAATTGGAAAAGTAAAAAATAATGCTCTTCCTATTTATCACGATGAAACAGTTGAACCAAATACAACTTATAGTTATCGTGTGACAGCGGTAGATACATATAATAATAACGGGGTTATTTCTTCTAAAGAAACAACTGGGTTAACAACGAATGTCACAACAGACTCTGCAACTTCAAATGAAGTATTAAAAGGATTATGGATGATTCAAGGTCCAGATATTTTCAGTGGTACAACACTTACAAATAAAACAACAGATAGAATCTCAAATACTACAACCAATGTATATTATTCTGGAAATGCAACAGATACACTGTGGACGGAACTTCCGACCACATATGATGTAGATAGTTATGCATTAAAAGCTCCTGGTGCAGGTTCTTTAAAGATGACACTATATAATGACCAAAAACAGGTCATAGCGACTGTAAACAACACTGATGCAACAGGAAACAGAATATATTTTCCAATGGCATCTGGTGTGAAATATGTAGCATTCGAGAATACCAGTCAATCTCTTAAAACTGTAGATGAAATTTATTTATACAAAGTAAAAGATGTAGCTGAAATATCAGGATTGCAAGAAAGCCATTCACATAGCGATGTGACACTATCTTGGAATAATCCAAACGATAACAGTATCGTTTCTTATAATGTATATAGAGATGGTACAAAAATAGCGAATGCAACTAATCTCACATACACTGATAATACTGTTTCACCAAACAAGAAATACAAATACACAGTAAAAGCAGTAAACAACTTGGGAAAAGAATCTCTTGGAGCAACTATTGATGTAACAACAAATAGCATCCCGGACGTTACAAATTTAAAAGAAGTTCACACAAATAATACAGTTAAAATAAATTGGGTTAATCCAGAAATCTCAAGTCTTCATGCTGTAAATGTGTATAGAAATGGAGTAAAGATTGCTTCTGTAACAGGAAATAGTTTTGAAGACACAAATCTATTAGCAAAAACAAATTACTCTTACACTTTAAAAATAGAAGACGAAAATAATTATGAATCAAACGGTTCATTGGTTCATGTAACTACGAATCCTAATGCACCTATGAAGCCAATCATAGAGGTGACTAAAACTACACATAAAGAAATCACAGTTAAATGGGATGCAGTACAGGATGCAGATACATATACTTTAAAACAAAATGGTTCTGTTATTTATACGGGAACCAAAAACACTTTTGAAGTTTTAAATCTAAAACCAGCTACTAGTTACCAATTCGAAGTTTCAGCAGCAAACATAACTGGAACAAGCGACCCAGCTTCTATCCAAGCAAAAACGGTGAATGAACCTGGAAATATTAATATTGAATTCTTCTTTAAAGAATTTCCCAAAGCAGTATCCTATGAAATCACTCGTGATGACCTAAAATGGATTTACCATCCAAGTGATGCAGTAAATGGATACATATATCACCGTGAAGAAAATGTAGAGGGCAACAAGATTTACAAATACACAATTCGTGTGAAAAATAGTTTAGGAGAAGTCATAAAAGAAATAGATGTAACGATAGATGCAGGACAAACTTCTCAAACAAATGATGAGGTGAAAAAAGAAGTATCTTGGGAGTCTACAAATGAGGTAAAACCGCCTGTAGACGAAACAAAACCACCTGTGGATGGAAATAACAACGAATCATCAAAAGACGAGCTTGGAACAAAAAAAGAATATATGGAAAACGGAAAGCTTGTTGAAGAAGTAACGATTTCAAAAGATTCATTAGATAAATATCTAAAGAACAATACAGGTAGTAAAACAATTAATGTATGTTCTTCTGATGCAGCTGAAGTACAAAAAATAAAATTACCTGTTGAAACAGTCGATACATTAAAAGAAGAAAAAGTAACTATTGAATGTGGAACCCAAAGTGAAAATATAAAATTAAAACCTGAGAATATCGTGCTTCCTTCGAAAGCAAAAGAAATACAAATAGAAACAAGTAATAATAAAAAAGAAGTACAGGAAAATCTTAATGGTGGAACTATAGAGGGTGATTTATGGGCAGGTATCGAGCTTACTTTTATTGATGAAACCGGAAATGAAATTGATATGTCCCATCATGAAGGTGGAGCAAAAGTAGAAGTTCCATTCTTCTCTAAAGAAGATATTCATGAATGGAATGTATACAAATACAACGAAGAAAATGGAACTTATGATGTAATTAGAAGCAAAAGCAAAGAGGGATACAAAGTGTTTGAAATAGAAGGCATCGGTGGCAATTACCTATTTGGTAAATTTGATAAACAATTCGAAGACATACCAGCTCGTCACTGGGCATCTAAGGTAATTGAATTCATGGCAGATAAACATTTTATTGATGGAACAGGGGATAAAACATTTGACCCAGATAATCAAGTCACTCGTGCAGAGTTTACTTCTATGTTAGTGAAGGCAATGGGATATAAGAATCCTTCGTTAAAAGAAAGTAAATTTAAAGATGTAAACAAGGATACTTGGTATTATCAAGATGTATTAATTGCCGAGGAACATAATTTAATAAGAGGAATATCGAATACTGCGTTTGCACCTGAACAAACATTAACTAGAGAGCAAATGTTAGCAATTCTAGTTCGCGTTATGGAAAAAGAAGGTGCAACATTAGACGTAGATGATGAAGATACAAAAAACGTAACTACCAAATTTAAAGACTTTTCGAATGTGTCTCAATGGGCAAGTAAATCCATTGCGAAGTCTGTTAAATATGGAATTACTGTTGGAACAAGCGAGTCTTCGATAACACCAAAAACAGATTCTACTCGTGCACAATCTGCTGCATTTATTCAAAGAACAATGAAGCAGTTAGAATGGTATTAAAAAGAAAAGGTTATCTTACCTTATGTTTTAGAAACAAATTAACAATAGTTCTTGTTTTTTGTGAGAAAAATCATAAATAATAATTCATTTAGAGTGCTGCTAAATCACAATGATTTTAGCACTCTATTTTTTATGGATAAAAAATAATTTTTTTTAACAAATAATTAAAAAAGCATGTATATTGTCAAAAAAACAAAGGATGATTAACATGAAAAAACTTGGAACTTTTGGAATGGTATTAACAATTGTGGGGTTATTATTAGTGATTCTCGTTGCAAAAAATGAGTTTTGCGGACCTAATAACATCATTGAAGTTAAACCACAAGCGGAAGATTTTCAAAAAGAAATTGAGAAGTCTAAAAAAAATCCATACGAAGGTATGGTTATTCACGATTACACAGAAAGAATTCCTTATCAACCTGAGGAATCAATGCAAATTTGGGAACAGTGGTATAAATAGTATTCTGTTTACCTATTACCTAAAACGAAACTAAAAACAACAAAAGCAGCGGAATTTCATCCCTCTGCTTTTTTTATTTATATACAACTTATGATAATTCTATTATTAAATAAAAAAGCATAGCAAAGGCTATGCAATAAATCCGATATTTATATTGGCTAATGCTCGCAATCGTTCATTTTGGATATCTGTTAATTTCCCCTCATGCCATAACAACATACTTTGTGCTGCATCTCGAACGAATTTCTTTCTATTTTCTGTATGTAAACATGTTTCTAAATGCGAAATATAATCCTCCAAAGATTTTTGTGGCACCATTCTCGATTTGTGTTTTATTTTTTTTGTTTGAGTTTTCATAGATATTTCATTCTCCTTATCTTTTTCAAATTATACTTGTTTTTTATGAAAAGAGTTGAAATATCTTAAATACATGTGGATATAACTGAAACGATTTTTGGAAATAATGATGAAAATTGAATCGGGGTGAATGTATCTTGACATTTGGTATGATAAATGAATGGAATGAAGAATGGAAACTGTTTATGAAAGAGCAACTTGAAGGTGAAAACCGTTTGAAAAGTGTGTTGTTATTTTCGGAACAGGTACAAGATTTCTTGAAAAATAGCATGTTTAAACAAGCATACACAGATATGGTATACGTCCTTGACTCGTTCGGAATGAAGGTATTCTATGTTGTAATATCAAATACACAAGAACAAATTTCATTTGAAATAGATAAATGCGGTAACATCGATGAATTGAATGCAATCTCACATATGGATGAAAAAGAACAATGTGCATTTTTGGACTTATTAAAAGAATTCAATATTGTTCAAAAGGTGATGGATTATTGGGAAAAACAAGAGAAACCGATAGACATAAACGAATGGTATAATTGGCATGAATTATAATAAAGAACAATAGGGTAGTATCTGATTGATAAACAAAGAAGGAAGACTGAATACGGAGCTCTTATATCTTTTATTTTCAGAAAATGTTTTACCCGTTTTTTTAAATTGTATATATAATTTAAAAAACCAAAGAAGGTAGGATATTGAATTATGATTAATACACAAGAAAACGAATTACATTACACAAAAGATGTATCTGAAGATGAGTATGTGGAAAGAAAGGTTTATGAATTAGGAATCATAATGGAACTAGGTAGTGAAGAGGAATTCTTGGAGCTAAAGAAAACAGAAAAAGAATTGATAAGTCAAATGCTTGAACAGAAAGCATCATTACCTAATTTCCTTGATTACGTAGTGTACGCAAAATCTTTAAACGATATCGAAAGCTCGGTTAATATAGATTTATCTATTGTAGATGATACTCTTTATGTTGAAGGAATGACAAGAGCTGAATATGAATCTATTCTAGAATATCGCGTTATTGAAGAAGTTGAAGGAAATTGTAATGATTTTTACTTCCCTTTCAGTTTACCTGGTCTATTCGAAGCTTTAAAAAAATTCAATGCACTTTATACAAAATTATCTTTTGAATAAATAAATCCTATCCAAATACACAAACAATCAATAACCATTGAAGCCTCTAACGAATATGCAGTTAGAGGTTTTTTAACGAAATCCCAAATTAAAAGAGGAAATTAATGGATTTAATTTCAACCTAAAATTTATATATATGGTACGATAATTAAAAAAACGTGAAAAGGCAATCATCCTTTTCCATTAAGGAGAATGTAAAATGAATCAAATTCTAGTTGAAGAAACATTAACTGAGGTTATCAAAAGTTTCAAGGAGGAATACAAGAATAATATCGGAACTTGTAGATTCCATAAAACAAAACCTAAGTATGGTGGTTATAAATTTCAAGTGGATTATGTAAAGGGCGAAATCGATATTAAAGAACAATCTATTAGCGCTACATTGGAAGTTGCGAGAGATGTAGATAAAATTCCATACTGTCTCGAATATTTAAAAATGGTTGCTGATGCATTAGGGTTTAAAATTGTTTCTATTAATTTAGAAATGGATTACACTTATCGTATTTCGGATTTAGAGGAACAAGCAAAAGCTGCTATTCTTGACGCAGGTTGGAAACAAAAAGACTTCGATGTATTCGGGTTATTCTACGTAAGACAATTCTATTATGACTTTACTAATACAATTGTAGATATTATTGATTTAGCAAATCGAATTTCTACTTACGTATTTATCAGACATGAAAAAGATTCCTTATTTGAACGTGATGCAACTTTACTCAAGGGGAGATTGTTTGCGTGGAAATTTGAATATAAAGGTTTCAAAGGGATTATATCGATTGTAAAAGAAGAAGACTCTATATATGTAACAGAAGAAACAACTGGTTACAAAAAACAAGTATCTCCTAAAACTTCGATGATTCGAATCGTAAACGAAATATTGGAAGACGGATTACAACAACAATCATTGCAACTACTTATTAAACCTTCTTTTAAATACTTTGAAGGAAGATTGAACAGTATTAGCGTTAAGTCTCATGAAATGGCAGAAAAGATGTTTGAAACACTTATCCAAGAAAGAGATGCAATAGAAGTTGAATCATATTTTTCAAAAGAATACATTCACTATGAGAGTTATGTAGTTGAAGGAAGTGCAGTTCTATTAACGATTTCTAGCTATATTTTTGTATTTTATGCCCAAATACCAGATACTTTCTCTGTTTTTACTGTAAATGAAATAGAAAAAGCAAAAACAAAGTTTCAAGAGTTGATAGGTATTCAAGGTATGCATAAACGAGAACATGCTATTGAACGTCTTAAAAACGAATTAAAGAAAAAAGGGAAAATGAATATATAAAAAGAAGCCTTTAATGGCTTCTTTTTTTCGTTTCAATGTCTATTTAAATACTAAACTTGTATTTTGGTTGAAAACAATAAATTGAAGTGAATATAAAGTTTTAATAAGGGGATTCTCATTACGTAGTGTTTGATTCTTTTCTCTTTCATATAATTTAAATTATAACCAATAGAAATTATTGACAAAAAGGAAAACTAATTTATAAATAAACAAATAAATACAAAAAAAGGATGATTACCGTGAAAAAAGATACAATAAAAAGAGAGATATTTAAAAGACAAATTACGAAAGTTATAATCGATGGAAAAGATGCAATGATTTATTACTTAGATGGGAAAAAAATTCGAATTTTAGAAAGAACAATTGATGATATTAATATTTCTAAAACAGAAAGTCATGTAGATGTAGTTGAAACAGAAATTCCTATAACAAGAAATAAAAAACGCATTGATTTTCAATTCGGAAACATCGAAGTAAATTTAAAAGACATTCAATACAAATAAACCTCTATTTATAGAGGTTTTTTTAATTTAAGTGTCTATGTAAATATTAATCTCCTATTTTGGGTAAAAACAACAAAATGCAGAAAATATAGATTCTTAATAAAATTATTACCATTAGGTAATTTTTTTCTATATAATGTAATAGAATCACCTAAAAATAACCATTAAATTCATTGACAAAAAGAAAATTTGAATTATAAATTAATAAATACCAAAAAAAGGATGATGACAATGGCGACACAAGAAGCAGTAAAAAAACAAATTACAAAAGTGATAATCACCGGAGCAGATGCGTTGATTTATTACTTAGATGGAAAAAGAATGCTAACGGTAAAAAAACCAGTAAATCTAATTGAGATTTCTGAAACGGAAAGTTCTTTAGATGTTACTGAAACTACAGGTTGGAAAAAAGACTTCCATGACTATGACTTTACCAACATCTTAGTGAAATTAGAAGACATTCAATACAAATAAACCTCATTTTGAGGTTTTTTGTTTTGCTCGTAAGTTTAAATACAATCTACCAAACAGTTATCTAAACTTGGAAAATAATGATAAAATGATAAAAAATGAAGATTGGAGATAGTAGATTATGACATATAAAAATGATTGTGTTCAAGAAAGCCAAGGAGGAAACGGTAATAAATTAAAACAACTGCTACATGTAAATATGAAAGCAGAGATATTGGATAGCGCATTACAACATGTCAGTTATCAAAATGATAAAAGATTCTCATCTGAACACATTGAAAAGGAAAAAGCGAAATCAATTTTGGGACGTTCATTGCTAAACTTATTATTTACCACTCATTTTTTACAGCATTCTCAAATAACTATACAAGACATAAATAAAATAGGTAACGTTGAGCAGCTAAGTAATGATATTTGCTCGTATTACAAAATAAGCGACTTTATATACTTAGGAAATGGGTTACAACAAGAACAAAAAATCTCGCATATTGATATATTAGCGAAAATTATTTATGAGATTTATCATCATTGCGGATACGAAGAAATTTATCGTATTGTGAAACCTGCTCTTCTTTTATTTAATCCTATAAATAATATGGACTACAAAACAAAACTACAAGAATATGCTCAAAGAAAAAAATTAAGCGTTTCGTATAAGTTAATCAAAGAAGAAGGAGAACACCACGATAGGACACTTACAATCAAAGTAGAATGTGGTAGTAAATACGCAATTGCTATAGGGAAAAATAAGAGAAAGACAGAAAAAATGGCAGCAGAAAAATTTATAAAAGAACAAAACATACCAATTGAAATAGGAGAAAAAAAGGAAGAATCGCTTATACGATTAGGGAAACTGAAACATGTTAATCCTAATAGAGTAAAGGAAATAAATATTTTAAAAAATTCTTTCGGTCTTTCTAATAAAGACATATCGGATTATTTATTAGACACATGTTTAATTCATAAATCATACAGAAATGAAGTGAAAAATAAAAACTTAGATACAAATGAGATATTATCTTTTCTAGGTTCATATGTATTAAGTTTTTATACGGAGGAATACCTCTTTGAAAATTTCACAACTTTTTGTCAAGATAGTTCTAAGAATTTAGCAAAAAGAAGGGCAACCATTATTAATAATGAGTTTTTACACTCTAATTTACATGATTTCAACAGAGAAAGTTGGTTGCCTTATATAAAAGGTACCAAGGGTATTGTTGACAGTGTGCCAGCGAAATCTCTTGCTCCAACTATTTTTAAATCTCTCATCGGCTCATTGTTTATTCATTCATATATTTACAAAAGCAACAGTATAGAAGATGCAAGGAATAAAATCTTTTCTATGATTTCCAAAATTTCCTCAGGACAAGAAAGTAGTATATTATATGGAGTTTGGATACAAGAGTTTTGTGCTCCATTGGAAATGGAATATGTATACAGAGTTAAAGAGAAAGGAATGTCTAATGAAAGAGTATTTTTAGGTGAATTAACACTATCTTACTCAAATAACGCTCTTCCAAAACAAGTATTTAAAACATCTGCTACAAACAAAAAGAGACTTCGAGAAGAATTAGCTAAGCTTATGTTTTTATATTGTGAAGATAATTTTAATTTAAATAAAATGCAACTTAAAATTCCAAATACGGAATCTTGGAACCTACTCTTGAGGGAAATCATCGAAGCTGCAATTGAAAATCGCAAAAAAAATAACGCTAACTTTAGTATTGTCTTAGGTGGGATGTGTTTTGCACATTGGGACTCACAAAATGCAGTTTCTATTTTAGGTCATTTGTATGAAAGAATGTTGTATCAAGAAATTATTGATATTTACATCATCTGGAAACAATTACATTCAGAAATAGATGTAAAAGAAGAGATTCAAAAGAGTAAGTATGTAAAAGAATTAAACTTCCTTCTGTGTGAAGAAGACAACGATTCGGATGAAGTTAACAATGTTGAATCTACAAATGAGAATGATATCGAATTTATAGATGGTCGAGATAAAGCACAAGAACAAACAACTTCAATTGAGAAGCCAATCATTCAACCGAAAAAAATGATATCAAAAGAAGTGAATAAAGAAGTGAATAAAGAAGAAATGCCTCTGGACATTAAGTCATCAAATTCATTGCAACAACCAAAAGTTATGAAGCCTATTGGAGATTCAGTTAACGTTGATGTGCCTGGATATATACCAAAACAGCAAAAGAAAACAATTATTTTTACAAAGATGTATGAATTCCAAACAAATAATTGTCCGTTTTGCGAAAGTTCATTAAATGAAACAGATAACTATATTCAAACTGTATATAAAAAGAATCGAATCATTATTGAACATAGTATATTGAGTTGTTCAATCTGTAGTATAAAAGGTGCATCGAGGAAAATCATAAAAGAGTTAGATAAACATGATTTTTCAGTAGAAATATACGGAGGTTCACCTTCTTACTATGCATCTACTATTATTGAGAAACGTAATGTGGTGACTTATGTAATTGAAAAAAGCAAACAAAAGAAAAAAACAAGTTCAAATACAATAACACCAGAAGAATTGGAAAAACAGTTAGAAATTAAGAAAAAAATAGGATTAGAGGGAGAATCTTATGTGTTTCTTGCAGAAAAAGAGCATCTAAAAAGTATAGGTAGAATGGATTTAGCGGAAAAAGTAACATGGGTTGCTAATGAAAATTGTAATGCCGGTTATGATATCCAATCCTTTTTCGAGGATGGTTCTTATAAATACATTGAAGTAAAAAGTACAACTGCTAGAAATGAAAACTTTTATTTAACAAATAACGAATTAGAAGTAGCTAAAATATTAGGGGATAATTACTTTATATATCGTGTAAGTAATTTAAGAAGTATTCCTCAAATCAATAAGATTCAAAACCCGTATGATTTAATCTCGCAAAACAAGATAGAATTAAAACCAACACAATATATGGTGACGGTAAAATAAGTGGTAATCAATATCTATTCGTACAACTAACAATATAAAACTTAGAAAAGGAGCACATGCTCCTTTTTTTGTATATACAGAGAAAAATATGAAAAAAGCGTACAAACGTTCTATCTTTTTAGAAGAAAATGTATTAAAATAAAAAGGTAACTAAGAGTTTTAGGGTGGGAGGTTCATTCCTTTTCATTGCGATTTTGCAACGAAAGGAGGTGAACCGAATGGATATTTTGATTCTCATTATTGTGGAAATCGTAAAGGCTGTAGTGCGAGAAGTCGTGACTTATTCGATTAAAGTCTTTGCTGATAAGAAACGAAAAAACGAGAAAACCACCCGAAAGCTCCGCAAAAGCAAAAAGGGTGGTCGTTCTCGTAAATAATTCTATTTTGCATGAACCAAACCCTTAAGGCTCGGTTACATAGAGGGCATCGATATTGAGAGTATCGGTGCTCTCTTTTTTATTTTATGCTGTTTGTTAGAATTTATACATACAAAGATGTTTGTCTTTATTTTATAACAGAGAGAATTAAAATTGCAAACACTTTAATAATATTTCAATATTAAAATCTCAATCACCCATAAATATCTGATAAATCTATCTATTATATTTTTTTATTTTTTATTTATTTTCTACAAGGATAACTAGATTTTATTTCCAAATTTAAGGCATACGATTGATGTAAAATTTATTTTCACATGAAGAGTTATTTTTTTTAGATGCGAGGGATAGTTACACATGAAAATGCCAAAATTCAATATGTCAAAAGGGAATATTTCTAAGAAAGGCTTGTGCGCAATATGTGCAGTTACGCTAGGCGTAGGAATATTATCAGGGTGTTCGTTTGACTCAAAAGATTCAAATCAAACAGAGAAAAAAGAGAGTATGTCTAAGGAAGAATTAGCAAAACAACAAGAATTGAAAAAGAAACAAAAAGAATTAGAAGAAGCAGAAAAAGCGAAGAAAGAATACCTAAAATTATATAAACAAACAGATGGGAAAGATTCTTCTAAAAAACCTGCGGTTCCTGTAAAAGCGGATGAAAAGGTAGCATATCTTACATTCGATGATGGACCTAATGAAAACACGAAAAAAGTATTAGAAACACTAGCAAAATACAAAATAAATGCTACATTCTTTGTTTTAGGAGATAATGCGGCAGAGCATCCTGAAACAGTAAAAGCTGCGCTAGAAGCTGGACATTACGTTGGTATGCACTCAATGAGTCATAATTTCAACAAACTATATAAACAAAAGCAGTTTGTTCCTGAAATGAAAAAAGAACAAGAGATTCTTTCTAGTAATGTGGGAATTACTCCACACTTAGTTCGTCCTCCATATGGTTCAAAACCAGGTTTAAAACAAGACATTAGAGACCAATTAGCTGCTTCACAATTCCATGTTTGGGACTGGACGATTGATTCATTAGATTGGACATATAATAAAAAACCAAAATCAGAATCAGTTCCTGCTATTGTAAATAACATATTAAAGCATGCAACAGGCAAACAAGAAATCATTCTAATGCATGACATTCACTCACAATCAGCTGCTGCATTACCAGCTGTTATAGAAGGTTTGAAAGCAAAAGGATATACATTTAAACCATACGATGAAAATAGCCACATTGAAATGAATTTCTGGCATGATAACCGCTTGTAAAGCGAATATAAAGAAGTTTCCAGTGTTTACTGGAAGCTTTTTTCATTGGTTCAAAGGCTATATTTTGTTAATTTTCATTTCATTATTTATAATGGATAGTAACACATAGATTGGAGGTAATTTTATGCTGAAACAAAGATGGCGTTTCACTGTAAAGCAAAATAATGACACTTATGGTATATATCGTGCCGAATACAATGATGGAACAGAAGAAGTATTTTTCGGTTTATTGCATAATGTCTTAAAAACTATTAATAACATTCCAATCGAAAATAAAATACTTTCAGGTGGTTCGTACGAAATTATTAGCGAATTCAACAGAGATGTACAGTTTCTCCGTGAGTTAAATGAAGATGATGTTCTTCTAACCGAAGTGTAAGATAAAATTCGAATTAATATTTAATATACATTGACTTACAAAACAAAAACACCGCTTATAGGGGAATCGCCAGCATTTTGGAAAAAAACCACGTTAAGAGTATGCAAGATTTTATACATTTTTTCGGCTCATTCAGTAACAAACGAGAACCTTAAAACCCACGCCAGGATAGGAATGTATAAAATGATGTATAGAATAATACAAAAAGAAAACGCACAAACCTAATTGTATCAAAGGTTTGTGCGTTTTCCTTGCTACCGATAATGAGACGTTATGTTAACCTCCTATGTATAAGATATACAAAGGAAAATCTAAGTAAAGCATCGAAGAAAATCACGAAAAGAGGGATACCAATGGAAAAATATTTTGAGGAAGCACATCGTTTCTGTTCTCGTAATAGAAAACTTTTAGAAAGGGATATTATATGTGGTTGTTTCCACTGCTTAAAAGTATTTAATCCTAAAGAAATAACAGATTGGTGGGAAAAGGAAGAAGATACAGCAGAATGTCCTCATTGTGGAATTGATTCGGTTATAGGAGAAAGTTCTGGGTTTCCCATCACAAAAAAATTTCTAGTAGAGATGAATAAGAGATATTTTTAAAGATTTATTGACTACCGACTTCGGTAGTTATGTAAATAAGCTGTCCATATGGACAGCTTATTTTATTTTTTTGCTTAGCGTGTTTTTTTCCGAAATGCTGGCGATACCCCTTATATGTAAGGGTGTTTTTGTTTTTATCTTTTAGTTAACATGCATGCTGTGTAGCCAAAAAGGGTGATTATCAACCGCCGGTATTACCATGAGAGGATTGTACTGAAATATCAACAATTGACTGTGTTTTCATCAATGTGCTTGTGTTGAAGAATACAGTAACAGCTAGTAGAGTTCCGATGAGACCAAAAGTTATTTTTTTCATTTTAAAGCCCCCAATGCATGATTTTGTTTGCTTGCTTGTACGCCTAAGTAAAAATAGCTACTTGCTTTGAAAGAGTTTTCTTCGTGATAGAATCGTAGTGCTAATTTCTCAGCGTATTCAATAACATATTCATATAATCTTTCTTTTTCGAAGTATTCAATACCTGCTTTTACAATTATTTCTAGTTCCGAACCTGGAATTTCTTGAGTAAGACCTTTTAGGATTTTAAAATGATGTTGATATTCTTCGTTTTTCAACTCTGTGCTAACCTTTAATCCTTCTTCAATTAATAGTAGAGCAATATCATTTTTTCCTAACTTTTCATACTCACATGCTTCGATGAACATTGCACGGTAATTTCTAGGTTGTTTCTCTATTACTTCTGATAAATAGCGTATCGCTAGTTCTGAAAGGTTTTGATTTGCATACATAAATCCTAAATTGTGACGAACATATAAGATTGCTTGTTCCTCATTGTGCTTTTGGAATATATCCATAGCAGAGATAAGATTCTCTTCTGCTAACTCGAATTCCCTTAAGTGAATACAGGCTAATCCATAGACGTTTTGGCAGTAACCAATATTTACTTCGTATCCATTGTATTTAGAATAAACCTCTTTTGCTTTAGAAACTTGTTTAAGAACTTCAACATATTGTTGATTATGGCAACTAAATGTAGAAAGTTTAAAATAAAACTCGGCGTGTTCCAGTTGGTCTGGAATGTGTTTTAAGCCACTTTCAGCTTTGTCATAATATTCTTTTGCTGCTTTATAATTACCGATTATATTTGCATGAATAGCTTTAAAGAAGTGGTAATAATATAACAAAGTTTCATCTGTTGTAATCTCAAAAGATTCAATTTCATCAAAACTGTCTTTCCCAACGCCTAAATTATCAACTAGGTATTGGTGACGGAATTTTAATAAAGAGTAATATAAAAGTATATTCTCCTCATTTGCTACATCTTCCATCTTTTTATCAACTTCATTTTTTAGTTGTTTAGCATTATGTATATTTCTTTTGCGAATTTCTGTGTGCCAATTTTCTAATAAAGACGCTAATTTTTCGTTCCCCTTCATTTGAACGTCCATAATATCCTCCTTTTTCTTACAAAGCTTTTATTATTCATAATCATAACAAGAATATAATATAATTTATATGGTATTTATTTATTTTTCAACAATTTTCTGATAATTTAATAAGAGTATGATTGTTTTGTCTATTTCTTTTTATGTAATTGTTATATGATATTGAAGCAGACGTTATATACTTACTTCCTAAAATATTTAATAAAGATTAAAAGCTTAAGAAAAATGAGATATTCTTCTTAAGTTTTTATATAAACAATATCAGGTTCTTTTCATAGAGCCGCAGAGAGGATGGGGAATGAGTTTGCAGACGACATTTAAAAGAGTGCCGATTGGGGAATTAAAAGTAAGTTCTGTTAGAGATGCAGTTATTGTAACGCAGCATCCGTGGTTTATGAGTTTATTAAAGGAGCATCATTTGTACTTCTTTAACGCGGAATTAGGTGCTATTACACCGATGCAATATCTCTTGTTCTATGAAACAACAAAGGAAGAAGATGGAGTTACAAATGAGAATCCTAGGCACATTGCTTATTGGGGGAAAGTAAAAGAAATTATTTATGATGTAAAACCAGTTGATATTATTCATATACCAGAACTTCATTCCATGACCAACGAACTTAAGTATTGGAATGAAATTAAAACGTGGAAAATGAATCACATTGTTTTATTAGAAGAAATCGGAGAATTTAAAACTCCGCTACCTCTTGAAGACAGTTACCAGGCACGATATCTTGTAAATAAAACAACTACATTCCCTAAACTAAGAGATGCGAATACAATAGACAAACTGTATAAAGAAGAGTAATGGTAAACAAGAAAAAGCCGCTAATCCTATTCAGAAATTAACGGCTTTTTCTATTCTTAAACCTTTTAGGCATGAACTTATCAATGTTAATTATCTCTATTAATGTATAAAAGTATATTCAAAGGGGATTGGGACATGCAATTGCAAAATTTAATAAAAAGAAAGAATTTTTGGACACTCATTATCAGTGTTTTAATTGGATTGGTAGCTGTGGTATCCATAGGGGTAAAATACGTAGAGTTGAAGAATGAAAAAGTCAGGATGGAAGCAAAAGAGGAAGAAACCAAGAAAGAAAATGAGAAAGAAACAGAACAAACAACAGTTGGTACTAATACAATATTTAATCTTGATTGGGAGACGTTTAAAAATCAATGGTATAACTACCTGAATGGTACCAATGGACATTTAAGTGTTATTACCGATATGGAAGAAAAACCAAGTGCATTTAGTATTCGTCATAATGGGAAAATTAGTAAGTCTTTGTTTGTTGGTGTAAATACGGATGAAAAGACCGGTAAGGTAATATACGCAGCGGTAATAGGAACTACAAATACAGATGTTGTTACAGCTTCTGCTAATTTAATCGCACTAACTGATTCATCCCTCACACCTGAGAAAAAGAAACAGATTATTCTACAGCATCTAGGTTTAGGGAATGGAAAAATAGAAACAGAAAAAATTCTTTCTTATTCTCATAATGGGATTACTTATCAAGCAGAATATGAACCAGCGAGTGGAGGTTTAGCGACTTTAACTGTTTCAGTTGAAAAACAAAATAAATAGTAAAAGTTTATGAAAGTTAGAAACACTTTGATAAATAATGCTGTATTATAAAAAGCTTTTGATTGCTAAATAAAATCAAAAGCTTTTTTGTTTTGGATGCATGTGAGTAAGATTACGATTTTAAGTGATAAAAGACAAAGACTTTAAAACTTGATAAGAAGTTATGAATAAGTGTTGTTTTTGTTTCAACAAGCAAGAAGTATTATAAGGGCTTAGAGTTAACCATAGAGTCTTTGTAAGAAAATCTAGATAATCAGACATTACCTTATTAAGTTTAGTGGGTTGACAGTATTTGTAAAAAATATTACGCTTGTTTTGTAAGATATAAAAATGCTTGAGGGGGAATTTTTATGTTGAAGAAATTAGTAGTTGGGGCATTAGCAACTGGTATTATGTTATCTAGTGCAGGTGTAGTAATGGCTGCAACACCTAATACTGAAAGTCCAAAGCAAGAAAAGGTGGCTAAAGCAGCGCAATTGGTTTGGCTGGTAAGAGAATATCCTTCTAGAGAGTCTATACCTAACACATTAACAGTGGATGGTATCAAGTATTACTTGAAAGACGCAGGACAACTAACGAGTGATAAATGGACAGCTTATTTTGAAGGCTGGAGTTATTAATTAAACTTATTTTTTATTTGTGTAAAATTATACAGCTGGTTTTTTAATGTTTAATGTTCTATTTTTTGATAACCAAATATTATTTTATTAAGTTTAATAGGTTGACAGTATTTGTAAATAAATGCTATGTTTGTTCTGTAAGATATAAAAATACTTGAGGGGGAATTTTTATGTTCAAGAAATTAGTAGTTGGAGCATTAGCGACTGGTATTATGTTATCTAGTGCAGGTGGAGCAATGGCTGCAACGCCTAATACTGAAAGTCCAAAACCGGAAAAGGTTACTATGGCAGTGCAATCAATTGAAAAGATTAGGAAATATGTAAATGGATATCCTTCTAGGGAGTCTATACCGAACTCATTTATAGAATCTAGTACCGGTATCACGTGGTACTTAAAATGGGCAACGGAAACAATGGATGGTAAATGGACAGCTTATTTTGAAGGCTGGAATTAATTAAATCTATTCATAATTTAAAAAAACCGTTAATTTCCGAATAGGATTAACGGTTTTTCTGTTTTTTAATATTTTAATAGCTTCAAAACTTGGTAAGAAGTAATAAAGTTTTCTATGATTCATACCCCCGCTCATTAAACTACTGCATTATAATCCAAAGTAATGCCTGAAGGCGCAGAGATTAATTTGAGCGATTCCTTATCGACATTTCACACAAAACCCTTATTAAGAAAAATAACGTGTTTAAAAGAAAGATAGAGGTATTATATAGAACGAACAATAACATATAACCATCCTTTTGAAATCTCACCTAATAAATGATTAATAGATTATAATATACGAAACGAACAAAGGGGTAATGATTACATGAACATTAAAGAACAAATTCTCAATGAAATCACAAACATATTTTCAAAGGACGATGAAACATTTGGTGAGCTCATTCCTTTTACAGAGAAAAAGTTTCAAGATGAAGTTGAAAAGTTTAAACAAAATCTATATGAATTTCTTCAAGAAGAACCTTTGGTGCAAAATTTAGAAAAAGCTGCTATCAAAAGACAAGAATACTTCCAACAAAGAAAACAAATGATGCATGCTTATCGTTTGTTATATGGTGGATGGAAAACAGATGGAATCAATACAATTGGTTATTATTATCTTGGCAATGACAATGGCGATACAATGAATGTATTTATTGTAAATGGTCAAATATATGAAGCCTTCACGAAAGATAAAATTAGTTTGAATGCTGTTTTATATCGTGTTCCGATAGAAAAATTCGTCGTTGAGCGTGTAGTGGAACTTTTCGCGAACAAAATACCTGGTGAATTAGCAGTGGATAGTGCGAGTGCAGAATCAAAACAATTCTTATCTTTGTTTGAATGGTAATTAGACTTTTATTTTCAAACCAAGCAATAAAAACTAATGCAAGAAGGTGAATTTTAAGATGGAAAAAATATCACAATCTATTCTTAATTTAAGGGATGAATATATCCAAAATCAATACGTAAATAATTATCAAGAAATTAACCGTGGTTGGTGTGTAGCTTTTGCAGAGGAAATAGAATCAATCTTTCAGAACTGTGAAGTTATTAGTAATGATTTCTTAATGAAAGATTTAGATGAAGGTTGGAATGGTAACGAAGATGACGATTGGGACATAAATCAATTAATGAAATATAATTCTCCTTCTCCCATTAACGTTCAAGAACTAAAAAACAAAATAAGAGGATATCATAGATGGATTTATTATGATGGAAAACACTTTGATGCAGAGTGTCCTTATGGAGTAAATAATTTGTTTGAACTACCATTCTTTAAAAGTCACTTAGAAGATAATTGATATACGATTAAATATCCTTGATTCTAAAGACTATAACAATACAATGCATTAGAACTACTAACAAATATATATAGAAAAAATACAATTGTGTAAACCTCTAGCTAACTAGGGGTTTTTATTATTTTAAGCAGGAAAGGTCCCTTTACGGAAAATACGTTTGAAATTGAAGTTAAAATCTCTGAAACACCCTGTATATGTTTATTAGCGAATGATATAATTGGAAATATAAAGAAAAAAATCAGTTATGTTTTGCGATTAGGGAAGCGATATAAGGATATACGACGCTATGCATAAAACAATAGACTTCACATCATAGAAGATACACTCTAACTATTAGTTTCAAACGATGAATATAGAAGGAGGAATTTTATGACTCGTTGTACAAATTGCTATGGAAAATGGAACGCTTTACAGGTATGGGCATTGTTCTTCGAAAGAGACGGTAAGGAGTGTCCATATTGCCTTAAGACTCAATATTTATCTGCGGATACATTGCAATATTTTAATGGAATTGATTTGAGAGGATATTTTATGTGGATGTTACCTGTATTAGCTACATTGAGTGACACAGACGAAACATGTAATGTGCTTTTTAAGGACAAATCAAATCCCAAATAAACCATAATATACACTGCTTTATAAAACCATTTTTTAAATAGGGCACGGTTAAGTACATAAGGTACTGTGCAGTATATGGGTAACACTTTGCATTACTTCGTGGAATATACACTCTAACTATAAGTTTCAAAAACTGAACTGAATATAGAAGGAGGAATTTTTATGACTCGTTGTGCAAATTGTAAAAAGAAATGGAATGCATTGCAGGTATGGTCATTGTTCTTTAAAAGAGAAGGAAAAGATTGTCCATATTGTCATAAAACTCAATATCTGTCAGCTGATACATTAAGGGCATTTGCAAGAGACGGATTAACTTTAACTCCAGTATTCTTGTGGATTTTCCCTATTTTCTCTAAATTGAGTAATAAAGATGAGAAAGACAATGTTATTAGACATAGTTTTAATAAAAAATAAAGCATATTACGCATAACTCTAAACTCGTGTTTTTTAAACGTATCAAGGTTTATGATTTCATGTTAATTCATTACATTATTATACTTAATACAGGGATGTTATTTCATCATTAGAATCATTAAGTAGAGATATTTAATTTATTAACAACAAGGAGGAGCAATATATGGCAGCAAAGAAAATAGAAGACCTTCCCGTTCATATGCAACAAATGTTAAAAGATATAAGAGAAAAATCCGAAAAAACACCTGGCAAAAAAACAAAAATGAAAGTAGAAGACCTTCCAGAAAGTGTTCAACACATCTTGAAAGTTATGCGAGGGGAGATTGAATTACCACCACGTAAACGTATTAAACCAATAGATTTCTATTCATATGAAGCTAAAGATGTTTTCCCAAACTCTCCTGATATGCAAAGATATTTTAATAAGATGAAAAAAAAGGAAATGGAACGTAGGAAATATATTAACGAAATTAAAAACAGATATTAAATAAAAGCTCTCCGGATTGGTATTTCACCCGTATCAAGGTCTAAATAAGAGAACGAGGAAAATGATTGGGACCTTTTTAGAAGTAGAACTGGTGATTATAGAAAATGATAATTGTGAGAACCTCTAGTTAACTAGGGGTTTTTATTGTTTTAAGCAGAAAAGTAAAAGGGAAATTACACCCAAAAAACAAAAATGAATTATAATTTTCAAAAACCCAAGGAGAAGATAAATATGAAAACAACAAAAACAATTTCAAAAGAATTAGTGAGCAATTTTTTAACGGAGAATGGATTAACTCGCGAGTTACTTCCCTTTACAGAAGATACATTTGAACATGAAGTTAAAACTCTTGAGAATGAGTTGTGCACTGTCATTGAAAACTTCTTTACTTCTAAAGAAGATAGTTCATCAACAAGAGCACATTCTATTGTAAAAAGCATTCAAGAGGCTGCAATCAAAAGGAATGAAGAAATAATCAAAAAGGATGAAGAAACAAAGAGAATAAAACAAAGCATCCATTCTTACAATATGGGACATGGAGGCTACATTCCAGATGAAACACATAAAATCGGATTTTACTTCCTTGAAAATAAAAATAGAGAAACAATGAATGTCTTCATTGTAAATGGTACAATTTATGAAGTTTTCATGATGAGAGATGGATTAGCAGCGTCTCCTTTATATAATATTCCTTTGGAAAGCTTTGAAATCAATAAAATTATTGAGTTTTTCGCAGATAAAGAAGCCGGGGAACTTATTTTAACGGAAGAAGAAGCGAACGAAGTATATCATCTATTTGATGTATTAAAATGTTAAAGGATATTACACCCTAACTTTTTCTCATATTTTATGTGTCGTTAACAAATATGGAGTAATGTATTAAACTAAACGAAAAACTAAAAGAAAATATCAAATGTAAAAGAGGAAAAGAAACAATGAACCAACAACAAATATTACACAGTCCATTTAACCTAGAGATTCACAAGAAAGAGTTTATTGATTACTTAGAAGTCATTATTGACGAAAACGGAACGATTATGTATGCCGTTCCTTCGCATCAAGAAAAATTGATTTCGATTGCATGCGATAAATTGAAAATAACAAGGGATGAACTAATTAAACGGTGCCCAGTAGAATATTATTTTGATGTGATGACTTGGTTATGCCAAGTATCTGATTGCGTTGCTTTATGGACTTCTAGAATGGAAGGAAAAGCGAATAAAAAACAAGAAGAAACAATTGAGAAATTAATTGAAGAAGATTTATATATTGGAAGAATATTTGTACAAGAAAATTCAAAAGTAATATCTCTCTTAAAGTAATAAGCATGAAAAATATATAAAAGCATATATAACGGAGGAGATAACAATGAATAAACATGAATTTGAAAAGTTAAACAAAATCCAAAAAGAAAAGGAACAGGTATTAACGATTGATGATTTAACAAATAAAGAGGATAGAACTTTACTGTATGGATATACTTGCGAAGGAAAAGCTCAGCATGTATACGTAAAGGATAATGCCATTTATACGGTTGTTTATAATTATGGTAATAATGCAGAGTATGTTGAGGTTGAATCGAATCAGGAGTATGTACCAGATAAGAGATTGTATCCAGAAAGATGTGATTTTGAATTCTGTAGTTTATTAAAACAAAAAGGTGTTTATTTGACTTTTACAACTTGGCAAGATGATATCAAAGAAGAAACATATTATGGACAGGTTATGGGTATCTAATATAGGTATTATATATAACTGAGATTCCAAAAACAGAATAAAACAAAATATATACAGAAAGCCCTTAATATAAGGGCTTTTATTTATTTTAAAAGTAAATTGCGAATATGGGGCATTACATTTCGTATTACTTGTTATATCATAGGGACTGAAAAGCACTTTAACATGAATTTTTGTAGATATAATCTACTTTTTTTATTTTCATTTTATCATCTCAAACTTGTAATTACGTAATTTTTACGGTATTGTAAATGCATAAATACAGGGGAAGAGGTGAAAATGCGTTATTCAAAATGAAAATTTTTCCTTTATCTACGCTATGTTATTGATGTTCCCCTTTTGTTTCCATATAATAGAAAACAAAGAGGGCTGTTATAACGTTACCGGAATATCCGAAGTTTGAAATCATTCATTTCCGTATAATAGTAAAAAGCTAGAGTTATACTCAAATACGCTTACCTGATTACAAAACAGTTCACTATTAAATTAACAGTATTTAAAACAGGGGGAAACAAATATGTCAATTTTAGAGGCTGATTTTCAGCTATGTGCAAATCAATTAAATCACATGTCCCAAAATGTTGATATGCATATGAGAGATGTTACTTCGGGATTACATACAATTTCACATAACATACAGGACGTGGCTTCGGAATTGAGCTCGGTTGCATATGGAATATCCGAGGTAAATGCTAGATTAGACATGCTGTTAAATGAATTTATTGAATTCCGAACAGAATCTTTCATCCAAAACGAAGTACGGAATAATCACTTGCAGCAAATAGAAATGACGTTAAAGAATCCAAACAAGACAGAAGCTCTAGAGCTTTTCCATACTGGAATCGAACTAATTCAACGTAAGCAGGTAAGATTGTCATTAGATTATCTTCTAAAAGCGAAACAATTAAACCCGCTACATTACAGAACTTATATTTACTTAGCGGCTGCCTATAGTTTACTTAATGAACATGATACTGCATTACAGTATGCAATGGACAGTTTAAGTCATGCCCCAACAGATTCAGATTTCAATTACAAAAGTACATCTTATCAACTAATAGGAAAAATTTATTATCATAAGGGACAATATGAAGAAGCATATAATTATGTGAATAACGCTTTACATATCTATCAGAATGCTAGTTTGTACTATGATAAGTCAAGATACGCTTCGTTAATTAAACGTACACAGGAAGCAGAGGACTATTTAGAAAAAGCTATTAAAGAAAACCGTGTATTCTTTAATTTGGCTTTGGTCGATACGGCGTTTGTATCTTTAGGAGAAAACAGAACGGTTTTACTAGAACGTATTAAGGTAGAAGCGCAGCAAACATTGAAGAATTATACAGCATCAATATCAAAAATAAAAATGCCTACACAAAACGAGGTACAACAAATCCTTCAAAGCTCTAACATGCTTGAAGACGGACTAATCAATATTATATCCTTTACGAGTAAAATGCCTTCATTAAAAGGTGTAGATTTAGTAATAGAAAAATACCGATATTGCCATAAGAATCTAAGCAAGGCAATGAGAGAATCTCAAGATTCTATAAACCATTACAACCAAACAATGAACTCTATATCTAAATTACTATCTTCAGAACACGAAGAGTTAGCAAAACAAATATCGACGTTACCAAATTACTGTGAGGGCACTTACGAAAATATTCAAAATGGTTTAGATAGAGCGGTTATGTTTAAGGAACACTTGCTGACTTTTCCAAATCGATTAGACGAAGTAATCCAAGCTTATAGAACTCACCTTATCAATATATTTAATGATGCCCAAGGAAGTAGAAATTCGTGGGTAGGAGGAAATGCAAGAACTATCGATTCTTATTGTCATGATTTAGATAAAGTTGACAATGAGTTAAAAACACTAAAAGATAAGTTTATAAAATTTAAACGCGTTCCTTTCTTTTCCGATAGAAAAAAAGAAATGGAGAAAGATATAATTAACAAAGAAATGCAAGTATTTGCATATGCTGCGAATGCTATGAGTATCAGGCATTACAAATATGGATATTCCTTATACCATACACGAATACCTCAAGTAATAGAGTTATACAAAACAGGAACTAAGTTAAAATAAATTCATGCCTATCTCTAACTTATATGATAAAGTACAGATAAAGCCCTTAATATAGGGCTTTTATTTATTTTAGAAAGAGATTTTTAATAAATGATAGGTAGGAATAATGGAAAAAATTGTGCAAATAATAAAATCAATTCTTATGGTAAAATGTATAGCAGTGTGTGTTAGGAGATTAATTTCTTTCGGAAATTAATCTTTTTTTCGTTTTTATCGCTAGGGTAAGATTTTTTTGAGGACAACAATGAATAGAGAAATTGAAGAAACTGAGATTAAAGAAAATAAAATTGTTATATTATAGGGAGTGTATTATTCAATTTAAGAAGTATCAATTTGGAAATCAATTTTTATCGTTAAGGATTAAAAATATATTGTTTTACGATAAAACATAAAAGGGTAATTAAAAAAAAGAATTAATTATACTGATAGGATGATAAGGCAGGTATCGCATGAATAAATACTTTCGATGCTCTTTATATCCTGTTTTTAAAAACAGAGGGACTTTTATGATGAAAAATAAATATTTTTTAGCGTCTATACCTTTATTTATGGGGATTTTATGTTTTGTATTAAAGATGATAACTCCTGAAACTCTTGAAGCAGATGGAACTTTAAGAGAAGCATTCTTATTGTTACCATTAGGTTACTTATTCCTTTTAAGTGGAATTATTTCATTATCAGTTACAGCCATTAAATCAAAATCAAAAAAACACTAACATCGTATTATAACTACATAATTGGTTCTATCATTTCGATTATAGCAGGAACTATGTTTAGTTTATGGTTGTTGCATAAGAATATTTAAAACAAGAACGGTGCATCTTATTTTGATGTTAGTTTTTCATTATTAAACCTAAATGTTCATTTAAGTGATATAATTTTACAAATCAAGAATGGCTATATAGTCATTTGTAAAAGGAGATACTCAAATGGAAAAAATGAAAGTGAAACTAACTAAGATTAAGGATGAAAAATGGGACGTTGAAGTAAATGGAGAAGTTGTAGGAGAATGCAATTTCAGTCCTTTGAAAGGTGGCTGCTACGAGGCAAAAATGAATGATGGAGTTAAAATCATGGCTTTTACCCAGCCATCATTAAAGGGAATGATTGAGAAATGGGCTACAAAATAGCATTAGAAAATAAAACATTGGATACAACAGAAAGGGAAATTTAACTTATGAATAAAAGAAACAATTTCAAATTACCAAAGGAAATAGATTTACAAGTAATCCAAGTAAACTACACTAAAATAGCTAGTATAGAATTTATCGGAATTGAATTTCGCTTAAAAAATTATGAAGAACAATTTCGTTTCGTTACAACTAAAGAACCCATAGAAAAGAGGCTTTATGAAATTCTTATAGTCGAAGAGACACAACTAACAGAAATATACTCGAATAAAAAACCGAAAAAAAATCACATACGTGAAGAAAGAGTAGATGATATTAAAGCAAAAATATTAGAATCAATTGAAACTAATGATGAATTTGCTGAATGTAAAATCGATTTACTTCTATTGTTAGCATAATAGTTATTATAATTACTTAAAAGTCGGTATTCATACTGACTTTTTTAATTACTGCTGCGAATGATGGATTACATAAAATTTATAACTAAAACTAAAAGAAGATGATAAAATTATACAAAAAACATTTAAGGAGAAAAACAATGAATATTGCAAACCCTGTAATCATAAAGGAAATCCAACAAACAATTAAAATGAAGAAAATGATTTTAGAAATCAGCAAGTTAAAAATATCTATGAAAATTCAATTGGGTAAAATGAAAGGTCATAATTACATCGTTCTAGCTGATAATGGTAAGGTTGTAACCAGTTTTAGTTCTTCGTGTTACCTGGATTTAATCCATAATTATAAACACATTGAAAGGTTTAATTTGAACGAAGAAACGCCCACTACCATTAGCCAAAAGTTACAAGAAGACATTAATAAATTACAGGGAGACATTAACAAAGGAAATGAAATCATTGAAAAATGGAATAGAGAAAACTCTACAGTTACTAAAAGTGATATAGTAAGAGTCGCAAACATGTGGAAAAATGGTGAGATAGAAGAACAGTATATCCAAAGATTTCATAACGATAACCCCCTTATAAAACGTAGGGTAATTGATGAAATTTGTTCTTTCGGACCAGATTTCAGAATAGCTGCGATTGAAAGATTAAGTTAAATTTTAAAAATATAATTAACTAAAAGTCGGTATTCATACTGACTTTTTTTAATTAATGCTACGAATGATGGATTACATAAAAGTTAATAATAAAAAAATAACCAAAACCAAAAGAAATCAGTAACTTCATATAAAAACATTAATATTAAAAAAGAATACCTGTAGAAATAAACTGCACAGAGCTCGAAACTGCATTTTTCAAACCAAAAGAAAAATCGATACTTATTTTGTTTTCTAATGAAAGGGATATTTAATTTATGAAAAGAAGAAAAACTTTCAAGTTACCAAAGGAAATAAAATTACAAGTAACCCAAGTAAAACATTATATATCGCAGGATGTTGTTCATGTTGATATTTATTTCCGTTTAGAAAATTATGAAGACGATTTTTGTTTCGAAATAACTAAGGAACCTAAAGAACAGAGTAGTTTTAAAATTATGATACAAAGACGATTGAAACCTCCAGCGCTCAAAGAAATATACTCGGATAACTCGTTAAAAAAATTTAGAAAATATATGGAAGAAGAAAGAATAGAGGAATTTAAAGAAAAAATATTAGAATCAATCGAAGCTAATGATGAATTTGCTGAACATAAATTAGAGTTGCTTCTATTGTTATCATTATAGTTATTATAATAAACTAAAAGTCGGTATTCATACTGACTTTTTTTAATTCACGCTACGAATACTTCTAAAATACACAAACAAAAGAAAAAGCAGTTAGTACACCAACTGCTTTTGTTTTTAATATTTACTTCATATTTATTTGGATATCTAATACTGCTCTTCTCCTTTAATTCTATCCCAAACAACTTGCTTGCGTTCTGTTGTTTTTAGACCTTTTGCCATTAGTTTTTCATATGGAGTTAATCCATCATCAGCCTTTAAAATAATTGAGTTACTTTCCTTATCAACACTGATTTCTAGTGATGAATCAACTTCTAATTTCAAATCATCTAAAATGTTTCTTGGTATTCTTATACCTAAACTGTTTCCCCAAGTTTTCACTTGTACTTTTTGCATAATACAATCCTCCTAATTTGCAGTATAGGTCTAATACAAAATAACTTTCACTTAAAACTACATTAATTTTAACAGACATTTCTTAAATCGTGAAATATAATACCTAAACAATATAAGTTATTGGTATGTTGATTCTGTATTTTTTTCTTTTTTAAACATAACATTTCTAATCTTATTCATTAAGATGATATAATCTATAAAATACGTAAACAAATGGATTTCTATCATGTGTCTATTTGTAAAAGGAGAGAATTATATGGATAATATCCAGGTCAATCAAACAAAATATTCGGGATTACCTTTATCTGCTTTAATTCATTTAATTAAAACCTCTGCACCAGTTAACCAAATGCTTCGTAGGGAGGTTTGGAAGGAATTATTCTATCGGTACTTCACTGAAGGAAGAACGTTTAACCTGTATGAATTATTAAACCGTAATCCACAAATGTTTGCTAATACAATTGGTTGGGAATTGAAAAGAGCAGATGTAGAGGTTCCTGTAGCGCATGCAGAATACTTTATGAAGAACTTACTTGAATTCATTGTTTACATAGATAAACAGGTATTACAATCAGGAGTTCAATTTGAGTGGCAGCTTCACGAGTTAAATGGTATGAAAGAAATGATTGAAAGAGTAAGAGATGCTAAAGTAAAGGATATGACTCTTCGACAAAATATAAATCTCTTCATAGATAAAATCAATCAAACTAGAAAAGAAAGCCTTTTACTGATTGAGGAAGCAAAACAGAAACAAACAAAACAAGAATCTTCGGTTAATAATGAACTGACTATTGTAAGAGAAAATACCGAGATAATGATTACTAAAGAAAAACATGAACTAATGAAACAAGAATTAAAGCGATTGTCTATTCCAGTATCAAAAATGACAAAAAAGCAATGGACAGAAGCAATAAATAACTTTGAAATCTATTATGAAGAAGACAAAAAGAAATTAATTAAACAAGGTTTAAGAAAATATGACTTTTATGACCATAGGCATGTAGCTTTATTGGCATTTAAATTAAATCTAGAATTCAAAATCCCTAATGTATCTATGAGCAATCTATTGTTTTATTCATTTAATTATTATAAACAACCTACTGAATTATTTGGTTCCGATGAAAACTTATACTATGTAATAAAAGAACTGTATTTCAGTGCGGCAGGAGCAACAAAAGAAGGCTGGTATGAATTTTCTACAGCATTTCTAAAAAAATTAAATGGAGACTTTTCTAAACAAAAGTTATTGAAACGTACAATTCAATTAATGGAAGAGGTATATCCTCTTGTGAAGCAATACTACAATTCAGCTTTATCTAAAACTCTACAAGATAAAATAGTGGATATGCTCGAAAAAGGTAGGGTTGTTAAAGGCATTCAGTATGAAAAAGAAATCGGAAATTGGGCTGTCGACGAAGTAGATTCTAAGGGGAAAGAAATTTCTGTATTTGAACAAATCTACAAAGTATTAGATTATATTCGTGGATATAATAAAGGTCATCGTATTGTCCAACACGATATAGAAACTTTTCCAAAGTCAGAAATCGAAATATCAGAAAATGTACCTTATCAGTATCATCAAATGATAAGAGAATTTTGTTTGTTCCCTTCATCTCTTGTGTTTGATGCAGGTGTATATGACTTAATAGATAAACCATATGTACATGAATTACTTCCGGACTTTTTCAGCAGGGGAAGAGGAGAATATCTATTATATTTATTAAAACATAAATACAATAGTGAACAGATTACAGATGAAGAGTTAATTTTCCTGTACAAAACAGATGAAGGACAAGATGTATTTAAAAAAATGACGAATCAAGCATCTGCTATGCAAGGTTGGTTGAAACGTGCAAGTGATTTCATCGGCAGGTTCTTTGACCGTACGCTAAACTTATTTGATTTCAGCAAAGAAGAGGATAGAAGGTTATTTTTCCGATTACCTTTTAGAATTGAAGATTTCTTCCGAGGTCATGGATATACAAAGAAAGAATATGTAGGGTGGATAGCTAATAAATTACGCGAAGAAGCTCCGCACGAATACAATTTAATCGCTGAATACTTTAGCAACATTAATGAGACGTATGAGGACTATAAGAGCTATGATGGGTTTGAATACCTTTCTGATTTCGAACGCTTAGTATTGGAGCGAGAAGGCGTTCAAACAGGTGAAACGATTAAACATCAAGGATATAAAGAAAGAGATATCTATTATTCATCTGAAGAAGCACAGAACAAGTTTTTAATTGAATACTTTCAAAAGTATTATGAGTAAACAAGACGAATGAAACATATACAAACATCCTCTATACCTGGATAGCTATTTACAGCTTCCAGGTTTTTTTATGTATTTAATATGACCTCACATTTATTGTGTAGATACGAAAGATATACATGCTTTAACAAAAAATCCAAATACAATTTATAATTGGATAAAACACTCAGGAGGAATACTTAGATGGAAATTCAATTTGTGGGAGATTATAAAGGATTAAAGCCAATGGGATATCGATTTTTAAAGTTATATGGAGATAACCGTATTTGTTATAGAAAAGAAGATGTTTGGATATGGAGAAGAGATAAATATGTCGAAATAAACGATTTAGATGTGGATTATAGTGCTTTGGCGTTTAAATACTTAATTGATAACAATTTCACAATTAATAACAAATTCAATATCATCGTGATTAATACAAAAACAAAGTCAGTAGAGGACTATGATGCAACAAAACACGAAGATTTATTTTTGTTTACGCAGTTTAATGATTCCGAGATTGATGGAGAATTAAACAAATTCCGTGAAAAATATAGAAAGACAAGGTTAACTAACGAAACAATAGAGTGCTTGAAAGAACTTTATGAGAAGCTGCTGGTTGTAATAGAAAGTGACGAATAAGGAAATTAAAATTTTAAGACGGGTATTATCCTGTCTTTTTTTATTTATTACATGTTGTTTGTTTCTATTTAGATAATAACCTTGCAAAGTTTGAATTTCATGGTAAAATTCCTTATAATTCTATATATCGAGATAATAATAAATTGAGAAAGGGGGATTTTTCATGCAAGTAAATTTAGAAACTATTAAGCAAAAATTAGATAGTGGTGACGAGGTTTTAGCAAACATACGGTGTTCTTTGGAAGTGTATATATATAGAAACACGATGCGACCAGGTATGCTCGTAGCAACTCAAAATAAACTTATTTTTTGTGCAGATTCTTTTTTAGGTGACGAATTCACTGAGATTTACGAGTATAAAAATATAAGTGATATTGCATTAAAAAAAGGAATAATAAACAAATACATTTCAATTAAATATAAAGAAGATGCAGTAAGATTTACACATCTAATAAACGATAATGCAGAAGACTTTATTGCTGCCATTAAGTCAAAAATAAGTAACTAAATGTCTAATGTTTATAAAACTAGATTTATATAAAATAAAAGTTACCACACATGGTAACTTTTATATTTGTATTGTTTGAAATTATAGTTCAATCTTTTCATTTTCCAAGAAGGAAAGAAGATTATAAAATCCAGACTTGCTCTCATATTCGGATGTTTTTTTACATAAATAAGATTTTAAGCTATCAAGAACATCGGACCATTTTTTCCAAAGAAGATATTTTTCACCTTCGTCAAAAATGTATTTACACCCAACGACAGTTCCATTGATATCAACTAAGATGTTTTTCATAGTAAAATCCGATTCACCAATTTCGTAATCGGGATATTCAATATCAAATACTACAGATTCTACCGAGAATTGGTTTTCACGAGCCCAATATTGAATATCTTCTTTAATTAATCTTATATATTCATATTTAACTTCTTGTGATAACGCTATTAATTTTTCCATATTTTTCATCCTTTTTTGTTTTTTTCATTTTATCATAAAATTCTTTGTTGATGTTATTAAAAGTTTTTGTTTCATTATCTGCTATAATATCAAAAAAGATAATGAGGGGAATATATGAAATTAGTTAAGCAACCAACAAATAGTTATATATGCGGGCAAACCTGTGTTTCCATGATTACAGGTATTCCATTAAATGAAGTAATCAAAGAAGTTGGACACAGAAACAGTACGTATACAAGAGAATTGATTAGTATAATGAAGAAATTTAACATTAAATGCGCAGATAAGCATATAGAGGTGGAACATAATAGTCCATACACTCTTCCTAATGTAGCTATCATACAAATTCGAAATAAACGAAAAGGTCATTATGTTATTCATAATAACGGTAAATTTTTTGACCCATACGGAAAAATTTATACATCTGAAGAAGAGTTATTTAAAACTTGTGAGGGTTATGCTATTAAGTATATTATCGAGGTGGATATACCAGGAACAACATTAACAGACAAAGAAGTAGAGTTAATTAATGAAAACCTAAATAAACCGGTAAAACACCATGTGGTTGAATGTGTGAATTGTGGTCATAAGTATAAAAAACAGAGAAAATCAAAACTTATCACTCAGATAGAACGTTATTGGTGTCATAAATGCGGACCTAAACTTGGTAAACTTGAATATAAGGGTTATATGTAATATTTACCTATAATACAGATTAAAAATACAATCAATAGAAAGTTGGTTATCGATGCCAACTTTTTTTCTTTTCAAACGAGAGGGCATAGAGTTTGAAATAATTTGATTATGTAAACTAAATTGTATAACAATTTGTTCTCAGACACAAAAAACTTTTCTTTTGCGACCTAAGATACGTTTAGCTACAAATTTCAGAAGCTCTTTTTTAAATAAAACGACCACAAATGTAGTCATATCAATATGTACAGAGGTTTTTTACCCTTAAAAAATAATGCATTTTATTTAGAATTTCTTTGATTTCTATACAAATGTGAGTGAAAAACGTAGTTTTTAACTTTCTGAACACCAAATAATTACAAATAAAAAAATTAGCAAAAGAAATTTTTAAAAAAGGGTTATTTTCTTTTTTAAAGCATTTACTACCATCAAGATAAAGGAGGTGGATGTAAGAACCATCCAACGACAATCATTGAATATAACAACCAAATGAACCAAAATCAAAATGAACAAAAAAATAAAATTTCAGATTCAGAGAATTTCAGTTTTTTGTATCCAAAATCAAGAAAGTATAAATTTCATCTTAGAAACAATTTTTTGTTGATTTTTTCCAATAGGAGAAATTTTAAAAATAAAACTAAATGAAAGTAGTTAAAAAATAAAGTTTATAATAATTTAGTTATGTAAACTAAATTGTATAACAATTTGCTCTCAGGCACAAAAAACTTTTTATTCATGAACTACGATACGTTTAACTTCGAAATTCAGGTGGTGTTTTTTCAAAAAAATCCACCTGAAACGTAGTAATACCAAGCCTTAGAACGTTTTTTTAGATGCAAAAAATATTGCATTTTCAAGTGTTTTTTCAAGAAAAGAGTGAAATTACATGTAATTTATCGAAAAATAACCACAGAATTAGTCTAGAGACAAGGTGCGATGATATAATGAACGAAAATGTTTTTATCTGTAGAGGAGAAATGTATGTTTACAAAATTTATAGATATATTAAACGCTGTTTTGGATGAAGAAAAACTCACTTCCAGAAATATTATTATTGATGCTCATTATGATTTTGTTTCTGGTGCAGTAATCCATGCAATTAACAGAAATATAAACGGAAATAAATATTCTCTAATTCATTTCGATGATTTCCCTGAATCATTGCAAGCAATTCCTCAAAATAGCATTATTATATTTGATTTGAATACGTTGCAAAAATACACAATCTTGGATATTTTTCGGTTTATACGCGTATCAGAACACCATCGTGGCGATTGTATCCATATAATCATAACTAAAACCGATGACCTCGAAGTCACTAACACTAATGAGTTTGGACTTTTGTACAAGGAATTTACACAGAAGTTATTCAATGTTAATTTAGAAACGAATATTACCGCTACACCAAATCCGCACGTTTTATGGAGCATTCTAGGTTCGTCCGCATTGTTGAACAATCAAAAGAAAATTTTAGTGGAGAGTTTATTGTATGAACAAAAATTTAAGCGGGATGTAATTCCAGAAGAAATATATGAAACCCAGGTTTAAAGACCTGGGTTTCATATATAGAGAAATTAAGATATGATAATACTTTTTTAGACTTTGGTAAAGATAATCCCTAATTATCATTACCAAAGTATTTTGCTTATAAATAGGAATTATTACGTTTTAAAACTAAGAAAGGAGAAACAACTGAGAAACTAGAATAAGACCTTTAAAACACAATTGACGAATACCAAATCCGTGTTATATATATAAAAAATAAAAGAACATATTGGAGGAAATAATATGGCGAATTCACATGATGATTTCTTAGAATTGATGACTGGAGTAAATTGGGGATGACTTGATTAAGAAACACAAAGTACCAACAGGTTCAGTAATCATAAATGAAGTAATAAAGAAACCTGAAACAAACAATGAAAGTTATATGCATACGATTGATGATGATACATGTAATCAAATGAATGAAGTTTTAATGCAATTACGAAAAGAAATTCATAAAAAAGTAATTGTTCAACAGATTAATGACAATTTAATCAGCATTAACGGCGTGTTGGTAAAAGGAAATCGTTATTATTATTTTGAATCTGGCGATTTAGTAGGTATGCCTGCAAAGGAAAAAATTAAGCGACATCGTAGATTATCCGGTTCAGTTATTCTTCCTTTTGATTTATTTTAAAGACTATAGACATTAAAAATAAAAAAGACTTTCAAATTGATTAAGTTCAAAAAGTCTTTTTTCTTATTTCATCTCACTCGACTAGTAATCTTAAAAAATTGAGACGAGATTCTGAATTTGTCTCAATCGAGTAGTATTCTTAAAAAAATGAGATATCAAAAATTAAAAAAGTTAAAACTTTAAATTACTTTAAAACGCTTTAAAATCCTTTGATTTTCTTTAAATTCCTGTAGCTAAAACTAAATAATTTTAATGAATCGGTACTTATTATAAATGTCCAGAAAGATTTCTTGTTATGAAATGATATTTCCTCTAATAACAATTTTTATAATAGAATCGGTCATAATTCAGAATGGTTTTTGATTCATCCGTATTAACATTTAGCCTTATTACTACATTGATTTACACTCTCCTCCACCTATCCCTTTCTGTTTGCACTCTAGTTTACATAATGTATTTATCGTAAACATTCTCCTGTCTATTGAATTATTTAGTAAAAAAACAAGACCAATTTCATTAGTCTTGTTCCAATGAGTATAATATCAAATAGTTTCTTCTTAATACTATTCATGTCATGTATGAATTCACTATCGTCTCCTAAAAACATCTATGCTTATTTTAAAATTCCGTTGGCATTCCAACCCCTTCTACATAAATTCCATCCTTTTCAACCGTTACTCTTATTATGCTTGTTACAATTATTAAAGTACCATCTGTAGCTTTTTGTTTATCTCCTATAACTACACCTACATACTTCGATTCCTTAGAAAATTCAGCTGTAAACTTCTTCATATTTGCTGCACTCATCTCTTCTCCTCCTTTGCTTGCTACATATTTATCAAATTATAGCATCATCTTTAATATTCGCTTCTATTTTCAGCAAAAACTTACCTAATCGTTTATAAATGAATCTTATGGTATTCCTATTTATTTATAAAATATTCCATTAATTTACCAGGTCTATTAATTTCTATATAATGTATATGAGATGACAGAATAAGGGAATGGGGGATTTTCATTGGAGAAAATAAACATAGAATTAGACAATGCATCTTATAGGAATATTCATTTATTATTACATATTTTAATTGAATTAACTTCTACGATATCAACTAGAACTCAATATTCTCCGGAACAATACCAGGGACTAATAAAAAGTATTCATGAGCCACTGAAAACTATAAAAATGACTTTAGAATCAAAGTAATATATTTAACTGAATGAAAAGTAAAAAAAGACCATTATCATAAATAATGGTCTTTTTTCATAAATTTAATTTTCTTTATTTAATGAACATCTGAAAATCTTAGAGATAACATCACAAAATGGAATACACTAGCTGCGCTATTTCAAATGCATTTTTCCCAGCAAGGTGTTTACTTTGGTTCTGTATCTCCATAAGTCCCCCATCTATGTATCTATAAAACAAGCGTATGATGCGTTGATTGCCAAAACATATTTGAATTTCAAAGGTCAGCCAGTTTGGTTCGTCTATCAACACCTCTTTTACCTCTGCATACACCAGGAGTTGAAATACTTCAAACATTTCATGTAATTCTTTTATAGCTTGTTCTTGAATTTCTTTGTTTGTTCCTTGCATGACACGTATCAATCGCAACATCTCCTTTTTAACTAGTATACCTTATATATTGTGCATAGCATAAGTAGTTCCACCTACATTAGACGACAAGCAATTATCTCATTCAGTCTAATATGCCTCCCCTCCTTATATTAACTTCTAACTATTTTTTAACCATTATCTAGAAATTCAATTAGAATAAGATAAAAACAAACCAAAGGAGCAATACAATATGTTTAATTTCAAGGTGTCTTATAAAATTGGTGATTCAGCAGTTTCAACAATCGAAAAAATCTCCACTACAGCTAAACTTGCAGGAGATTTAGTTGAAACGGAGTTAAAAAGACGTTTCGAAACTGCTAAAACTTCTGTTTCTATAGTAGGCGTCGAGTTATTACAGACAATGAAATTCAAAAAAACTTGCTAGTTAATGGTAAGTTTTTTTCTTGTATCCTCATTACCTTTGTAATTAGCTTCTTTACATTGTCATATAGAATAAAGTTGTTTCCTATTTAACATAAATACATATATCTATACCTCCCTCCCCTCTTCCCTATTATTTCTTTTGTTTTTTCGCTTGTCGTAAAAATGATTTTTTTAATCAGAATAGCTCCAGAATTGATTACATATGTCCATATTTTGAATTTGCACATGAGAATAATCAATATATGTATAAAAAAATCCTTAATCTATGAAAAAAAATCCGATTTTTGATTTTTTCTGGATTTGTATTTGTTAAAATAAATTCAACATCAATCGAATTGAAATTAAAGGAGAATTACAACATGAAACTTTTAGAAAGAGCTATTTCTTTAGCTTTAAAACATAATTCTGTATTAATTAGTGAAGAAGTGCCTCATCGAGATGAAAAACTTATATGGGAATGCCAAGAGGGACATCAATGGGAAGATACATATGGATATATGAGAACTGCATTTCGTTGTAAGGAATGTATGATACAAAAAAAGAGTAAAGAAAGAATTGCTTTGGCTCAAAAAATGGCTGCCGAACACAACGGTATGTGTTTATCAGAAGAAATGTTGTATTCAAAAGAAGGTACTTTAGAATGGAAATGTGAAAAAAATCATATTTGGAAAAGCAGTTTTTACTCTGTTAAAAACGGAAGCTGGTGCCCAACTTGCGCTATAAAAGGTCGTGGTCCAAATTCAAAAAAATGGACAATTGAATCTTTACAAAAGCTTGCTGAAAGCCGAGGAGGAAATATGCTTTCTTCTGAGTATATTGACCAATACTTGCACCTCAAATGGGAATGCGAACATGGTCATCAATGGAATGCAGCCCTAAACGATGTAAGAAATGGCTCATGGTGTCCATTGTGTAGAAAGGTATCATTGGAACAAGTACAAGAAGTTGCTGCTTTACATAAAGGAAAATGTTTATCTACTTCTTGGAAAAATGTTAAAGATAAACTTCTTTGGGAATGCGAAAACGGTCATCAATTCAAAAAACGTTATAATGAAGTTAAAAGTGGCTTTTGGTGTCAAGAATGCAAGAAAGACGAAAATTTACTTAATGCTCAGCGAAAAGCAATAGAGTTCGGAGGGAAATGCCTATCCGACAAATATGAGCATTCTAATAATAAATTGCAGTGGGAATGCGAACACGGACACACATGGGAATCTAGATATCATTCCGTTATGGCAGGGCATTGGTGTTACGTATGTAGTAGAAAAAATGCGAAACGTGGAGAAAATTTGAAACCTAGATTTACAATTCAAGATATGAATCAAGTTGCAGCAAAATACGGTGGAGAATGCCTTTCTGAGCAATATCAAAATGCAAGAGAAAAACTGAAATGGAAATGTGAGAACGGTCATATTTTCGAAAGAAGCCTTAATAACATAAGACGAAAACGCTGGTGTACAGAGTGTAAAAAAATGAATCAAGTACATGAACAACTTAAGATAGAAATTGATGCTCCGAGAAAATTAAAGTTTACTATTGAAGATATGCAAAATTTTGCGAAACAACTTGGCGGAGAATGTCTTTCAACGGAATATCTAGGTCAAAGAAATAAATTAACGTGGAAATGCGCGAATGGTCATACATGGGAAAGAAGCTTAAATGAAACTAGACGTGGATATTGGTGCACAACATGTAAAAAAGAAGAAAAGAAAAAAGTTAAGCTCTAAGTCTATATAGTCATAAATTCAGTCTCAAAAAGAAATACAGAAAAAAAACGCTGTTGTGTATATCAACAGCGTTTTTATTTTGTTATCTTAAAAAATGATATTTAATGGCTTTCTCTTGCTTAACGTTTGTAAATAGCAATCCAAGAACCATATCCATCTTGTTTAGGATATTTATCTTTTAAATAAAATGCCTTACCACATTTTGTTACTGAATTAGAAATTAAACTTTGAGACTTATATTCCATTTGAAATGCATCTGGTACAGTTTTGCTGCAATCAATCGTGCTTGCATCAACATATGCAAAAGCACTTCCTGCTCCTCCTAATAAAAAACCTGCTGTTAAAGCTCCTGCTACTAATTTCTTGAACATAAAATTTCCCCCTCAAATATTATTCATATCTTACATTTCAAATGTAACATATTTGGTGGATTTGTAAATATCTTGAATATGTAGAAACACTTATCGAAATTTTCGGAAAATATTCCCTAATTGGGGTGGAACGCCCATTTTCCGCATAGAAGTTTGCAGGTTTTTGTCGAAATTCATCCATCGTATATTTTTGATATTATATTTTTCGTTTAATCGGAAATAGTAAATGTAATTTTCTCAATAATAGTTATAATTTTCCGTCTTTTTCTTCATCAGTATTCACGGATGTGCTTTATATATAGGAAATCCTTACTCTCTCTAACTCGTACGCTAAAAAATTGTGTATATTACCTTTGATAATCTATTGTTGTGGAACTAAATGAAGGTCTTTTTTCAACAAAAAAGAAGCCATTTGGCTCCTTATGATTTTATTTTCCTTATTAAACTTTCTATTTCTATTTCATGTTCACCATATTTACGACTTAGAGATTTAATTTTAAATTTAGTATCTCTCAACTCTTCTTTTATTGCTTCAAATACTCTTTTGTTATCATTAAGTTTTTCTTCTAATTGCATAGTTAGATTATCTACCTTTTCTTCTATACGCACTTGACCTTTTTCTAATCCATCCAATTTTGAAAGTATTTGTTTTAACATATCTTCCATTTGTTATCACCCCATTTTCTTTTTATTATATCACTTGTTTTTTAGTCCAATCTTTAACTTTCCGCTGCTTCAGAATAAAAAAGTATTCCTTTCAAAAATAATATGCCTATCTATAATTAATTTAAATGTGCATCTAAAAAAGCCACCTGATTAAGGTGACTTTTATCATTCGTCAGGTACTTTTATACCTTCCTTGTTGTATCTGCGTTCTTTTCTCTTCTCTTTAATCGTTTTGATTGAATAGACAATAAGATATAAAGAAACTGCCGCAAAGAACGCTATAGTTAGTTTTAATATTAATGAAACAATAGCAGTATCTGTAATCGAATAAGCAAATAGTACAATACAAAGCACTAAAGCCCAGACAATGAATAGTTTTATAACATTAGCCAATTCATATGCTCCTTTTGTTTATATTATATATGTTCTGTCCAGTTGAAAATGTGTGTTGATGAACTTCCCGCCTCAGAGTACCAGACGATTGCAAGGTAGAGGAAGAATTCTTCTTTTTTATTTTATCACATCAGTTCCTATTAAGCATAAATAATCAATCCAGAATAGCACCTCCCTCCTCCCCTCTGTTCATAAAGAAAATGCTGCTACCGCATTCAGGAATACTTTATTGTGTATTTTTTCACCAAACCGCAAAAAGTCTATTATAATTAGTAAAAAAACATCTATATCTATGTATATAGCAAAAGGAGAAATTAACTATGAACAAATACACAATTGAAAGTTTAAAAGAAATTATGAGTAATGCAACATACGATTACAATCATCAAATCAAGCAATTCGATGTAGACAAAGCGAATAAATTGGTAAAAGCAATCGAAAGTAGTCGTAATGACAAATCACCACAAATTGGAGATATTGTAGAGTTTACCAACAAACATGGTGACTACTGTGCAAATGCTCATGTTGAAGAATTAAAAGAAGATGGATTATATATTTGCGAAAGACCTTCATCTTCCTTTGTATCTGTAAATGAAAGTAATAAATCTATTTACACTTCAACTGGAGGCGGAAGCTGGACAGATATCCCAATGAACTTAACTTATGTTGGAAAAAGAGAAAAAGCATTTGTCGCTTGGGGACATGGTGGAGCTTGCGGGAATGGTGCAATTACTTTTATTGCAGAAGTAAATGTGTGGGAATATAAAGAAGCTGATTTAACATACACGACAAAAACGCATGATAAATTCCATGTTTCAATTCGTGAAGATGCGGATTCTGCTCATTATAAATACGTTATAACAAAAGGTGCTTTAAGCCATACTGCATTTAAAACGGATGAAGAGTATCAAGCATGGTTAAAAACATATCATGGTGTAGAAAAAGATGGTGCTTGGGAAAACACTAAGATTGTTTGGACATATAAGCAAACGTCAAGCTGTATCCCTCTAGAAGAGTATTTAAAAATTGAAGGTGCAGTTTTAGATAGTGAATTATGTAACGGAACGATTCAACAATGCAAACGCATTTACGAAGGCACTTCTGTAACAACATTTTTACCATTTCAAAATGATAAAATCGAGCTTACAGGTGTAAAACAATATAAAAAGTCTTATGAAACAATGTAATTAAATATAAAGGTCCATTCTTAGAATGGGCTTTTTCTATCTTTTGTATAAATAATTAGCAAACATTGTTGTTTTTTAAAACTTTTTTAAAATAAAGGTTATAATTTAATCATAAGGAACAACTGACAAATAAAGTGCATATACAGGAGATGATAGTATGAACCTTGAAGAAGCAAAAGCACATAAGAAAGAGCTTGACGGTATAAATAGAAAACACTCAGAAGTATTACAACAGTTTGAAACAAATGGCATGGGATTAGTACCAGACAATATCAGAGCAACACCAGAATGGCAAAAAGCCAAACAAGATTTTGACCGTTCGTTCGCAGAGTTAAGAAATTTCAATGCATGGTTTGTAAAGGAATTTAGAAAGAAAAAAAGCAGATAAAATGTTGATTTTATTAGTTCCTATTGCAAAAAAATATTGCATTAAACACGTTAATAATAATTAGATAACAACTACTTACGGAGGAATCAATATGAGTGAAACATTAGATATCGCTACAAGAAGATTTAATATTTTTTTGAAAGAGTTAGCAAAAAAAGAAAAAGCGAGTGGTAACGACGAAATTGCACAAAAGTTATTGTTGTTAGAGGAAGAAACTAATAGTTATGTAGAAATTAAAGAGTTAGCAAATACATTCTATGAAATTTACCACAAAAAATAAGCAATTATTCTTATCTAAGCATCCATAATGGGATGCTTTTTCTATAGAACCTTTCATTCTATTTCTAAAACTATAATAGAATATAATAAATTTGATTATAAGGAACAAACGTTCTATAATGTTAATAATGTTTATATGGAGGTGTTATGAATGAGACCTATTCTTACAAAAGAAATTAGCATTCAGGATTTTAAAAATTATTATTGGTTAAAAGAAGAATTACAATCATTTTGTAGAGAACATGGAATAAGTGCATCGGGCTCTAAAATAGAGATTTCTGATAGAATCGAAACATTTCTTCGGACCGGAGAGATAAAAAAACCACAAAGAACTTCAAAGCCTACTAATAAAGTTCGAATGAATAGCGAACTAAGTCTTGATACAGTCATTACGGAAAATCATCGTTGTAGTCAAGATGTGAGAGCCTTTTTCCAAACAGTAATTCCAAAGTTTCATTTTTCTACCTATATCCAAAACTATTTTAAAAGCAATATTGGTAAAACGTATCGTGATGTTGTAGATGCATGGAATGAAGAAGCAGAACGTAAAAAAGACCCGTCATACCAAAAGAAAATCGCCCCTCAGTTTGAATATAACCAATTCACTCGTGACTTTTTCGCTGACTCAAAAAATAAAGGTAAGAGTCGTGCAGAAGCAATTGAAGCTTGGAATAAGATTAAGAAACTACCTGGAAGTAACAAATATATACCTGAAAGAGAATAATAAAAAAAGGAGCAAGTATATGCGCTCCTTTTTAGATAATAATGTCGATTGTTATTTAATTAGAAGGAATCTTTATTTATTATTCTATCCCCTCTTCACTCTTGTGATTCTAGCCATTTAGAAGCAACTAAAATCATTTCATCAAATGTCGTGATATTTTGAGAATCTGGTATATATACACCATAGTTCTCTGCATATATACCTTTCTCCTCACCTATAACATTTTCAAATGTTACACCTTCTATTACAACAGTCATACTTTTAAAGGTAACGTTCATTTTACCTCTCTCCTTTTTAAATCATTTTTATCGCATATGACTTATTTTGTAGTCTCTATCTTCTCTCTCCAATTCAATCCAAACTGTGAATTTGCAGCTTCTAAAATGGATTTATGAGAATAAGAAACAGGATAATCTAACTTAGTTGATTTGCATTTTCCTTTAAGATTATGAAGTTTCTGAAGGAGTGAATCCACTTCCGCCATCAAGTCTTTGTCTAACCTTTCTTCAACAACACTAAATGCTGTTTGTTCTGCTTCTGCTGGAAGTTTATCCTCCTGGTTAACAAATACCCAAGAATCACTTTTTACATTGGAATGCATGAAGAACCAATAGTTCTTTTCAGTTTTGATTTTGTAAATAGTAAACTCTTTATTAAAATGCTCCTTAAAGACTGGTAACTCTTCTTCAGGCATAATAAACTTGCTAATAACCTCTGTTGGTCTTAAGTATTTATTACCTTCTCTTCGTGCATCTTCTAAAATGGTTTTCATTTCAACGAATTCGCTTTCTGCATCTTCATTTACAAGAATTTCATTGAACTCGCGAATCATATCTTCCAATCTTTCGTCCTCTTTATTTTTAAATCTGAGAAGGAAATATTCATTAATCACAAATTTAAAGTTAACAATTGGTGGATGAAGTAGGTTATAAAGTTTTGTTTCTTCTTCAACCTTATCTAATACCTTTTTCATAACTCCTGCCTCTATAGGAAGACGAATCATTTCTTGTTTATTCTCATTATCAATCACAACAACATCATCATTTTCAACTTTTAAGTTGAAATATTTATTTTGATAATAGAAAGTTGTGTCGAGTAAAGCAAAAAAGGTATTTCTGAATTTCTTACTTGAAAAAGTAGGATTTTCTTCCTGTAGTTGATTTACTTCTTCCGTTAATAACAACATCTGTGCTAGTTTATTATCCGGTTGATTTTCTCTGAATAACTTTGAATTGCCGTTTGATGTATAAATAATAGAAAATAAGTTCTTTATTGGTGGCACTTCGGTTAAACCAGCGTTATCAGTTGAGTGAATGAAAGCTAACGTTTCGTTACTCATTCTAAAGAAGAGTCTATCAATGTCCTTTAACTGTTTATATCCTTTCCAATACTCAAGCAATGCAAGAATGCTTTTTTCTCTAAGTTGTAAATCTTCTTGTGAGTATTCACGATAAGAACGAACCTTACTTGTTGTTTCCAAGTTAATTATCATATAACTAGGAGACTCATTCTTTATTGAGATAGAAGAAGTTATATCTAGTCGAGTTTCTGTTGTTTTAACGTTTATCACAGCTTGTTTAACGGTATATTTCACTTCTACTTCTGCTTTCTTTGCCTCCGTTAATTTACTTGCTGCTTCTTCTACAATGTTTTGACAGTTCTTTTTTAATTCAGGAAGTTTCATTTTGTTATGCTCCTTTTGTTTTGTTTTTTTGGAAATTTTAACACAATATTTGAGATGTGAGTGGAATTAGTATAAAAAGAGAATGAAAAAGAAAAATACCCGCCTGTAAAAGCGCGAGTATCTTGATTGATGTACTATTCCTCTTATATAAGTTGTATCGAATCGATGTAAAACTACATCAAGCACTTCTCCTTCTTTTCTTCTTCTTTGTTTTAAACATCTTTTTGCGATTGGTATTCAGAACATCCGCAATGATATGCATGGCACTAGCTGCAACAATTCCGACAAATAAAGAAAAAAGAACGGTTTGATTCTTTATAAGATAATCTAGTAAATCTCCATGCATGATGAATGTATTTACTCCATATAAAACGGGTGACATTATAATGGCTAAATACATAACACGAATAATGTCTCCTAAAACAATCGTATGCGATAAAAAAGAACGATGAGGCATGATACGCATATATGGGTACCATAGAAAACGGAATATCCCCCATTTTCGATACGAATCACTTTTAATATCCATATCCGGCGTTATAAAATATGTACCTATAACATAACCCAATCCGAATAATACATAAAAGGATGCATTTGTAATCCCCCAAAGTAAGAGCGCCACTACTAAAGCAGGTAATGTAAAGAAATTAATTTTGGTGTGCGTTTTTCCAGATGGCATAAGGATTCCTCTCTAACAATAGTTTCATAGTCTATTCATAATTATAAAGAAAGGTTACAAAATTGGAAAGTATATCCGGAAAATTCTGCTTTAAATCCTTTGTTTTTTATTTTTATAATAGAAATCATATATATCTCTAGTTTTATGATAAAATATATAAAATCCATAGTGATTTTACACTAAATCGCAGCAAAAGGAGAGATAACATTGGAAAGACCAGAAAAGAAAGATTTTGAATTACTTATTAAATTAATGGAATACGATTCAAAATATACAATGAGAGTAGGTATTTCAACCAATAAATTGTTTTTAATGACTTCGAGAAACGAACTCATATTAGAATTTAATTATTCTGAAAAGGAAATTATCATTAAAAAAATTCTTATTTATAACCAAAGAAAAGGGATTGGTAGTTACATTATAGATTTCTTAAAAAAATATATGAAGCAAAAAGGATATACGAAATTAACATTATTACATGCACAATATTATGATATGAAATGTTTTGCTGAAAAATTGGGCTTTGAAGATGCATATACACATGATTTTCGTTATGAATATGTAATAGAAGAAGACAATTTAGAAGATGCTTCATGATTTGGTGAATTAATAATACAGAAAAGAATAGTTTTCTAATAATAAAGATACTTACAGATAGAACAAACGAAATTATTTAATAACAAAAGGTCGAATATATAATATATTCGACCTTTCCATTTTGAAATATATTGATTTTCACATCATACGTTATCGTATTTTCATTTCTTTAACTCTTATTTCGTGAGTACGAGTTTTTCTTTTTTATTCACCGTCAGTTCTATCTCATTTGCACTTTTTAAGGAAATCTCTACTGGCTTTCCGAACCATTCTGTTTTATAGTTCTCCCCAGGGGCACCCGCAACTTTTCCCTTTAATACATTACCTTCAGTGTCAAAGATGCCTATTTTCAATGATTTATCATCAGATGCCCTCATGCTTATTTCATTATCTGAGACCATCATAAAAAATTGTTGGTTATTCTGTTTGTTTATCCAATTTCCAGTTAACTCATTTTTGTATTTCGTGCTCTCTAAATCTGCACTTTTCAACGTAAGTTTTTTTGCATTTCCAACATATACGTCTAAACCACCATTACCTGTTGTTTTGATTGTTGCATCTTTCCCATTCCAATTAGAGTTCTTCGTCGAATTCACGACTTTCCCCTTATATTCGTTATTCGAAACTTTATTGATTTTAATATTTAATCCTGGGGAATCCATTGAAGAATCTTCAAAATATGTGAAAGTAATTTCATCGCCTGCATACCATACACGACTTATTTCTTCATTTATCCAGTTCTTCTTTACTAAAGTTTCTAATTCCCCCAAAAGTTCATCCCTTGTAGCTTTTTCTTTTCCCTTTTGCTGTTCCCATGCAGAACGACTTTCTGTTGCTTTTTGGAGTTTTATCGGTTTATTGTCTGCAATCATTTCTAAATCACCATTACTTTTCAATTGCAATGTCATTTTTAAACCAATAGAACGTTCTTGTGCTTTCGAGCTTGAATTAACCACTGTGGCTTCTACCTTATTTCCCTGTACACGCTGTGTTTCTAAAGTTAAGTCCCAATGATTCCCGTCATCTTCTAAACTCATCACGATATTGTCATTGTTTTTCTTGATTGTGATATACGTATCATCATTATTCCAATTCCCGACTATTTTGCTAACTGCATTTTTTTCATTTTTATCTTTTGATTCCGTTGATACCTGTTCTGCTTCTTTTTTTTCGGAACACCCTACAATACTTACCATCACCATTATTATTACTAGTGTCATCCATCCAATTTTTTTCATTATTTTCCCCCGTGTACATATTTTGAACGTTCTTCCTTCTATGGTTTGTTCACATATGACTATCTCACATGCATCTATTCGCCCCCTATGTCTCAATAATATGTGTAAATCTTACCATAAAAACATTCTTAATATTATAAAATGTTAGTAAATAATTATAGCAAAAGGTCGAGCACATTCGACCTTTTTCATTTAATAGATTTACATATTATTAAATGAACATAGAAACGCTATTTCTTAGAGGTTATTGTTTTTACTAGGTGTTTTGAAGAAGCAAGGGAATTATGGATATGAGGTGATAGAATTGAACAATTTTCAAATAAAATCTTTTGTGTTATCAGAACATGCAAAAGGTAAAAATGTTATTTTAATTGATACAGAAAATGAATACAAACAACTGTGTGAAAGTCTAAATGGAGCTTATATCACAAACGCAAACGAATTAAATACTGTAGAAAATAATTTCGTTGTAATAAATAAGTAGCAGCTGTTACCTTTTCATTACATAAAAATTGCTCAGAGCCAACAAAAAACTCTGAGCAATTTTATATCTATCGATGTGAGTATATTTGGCTATTTAAACCCCTCTCTCTTACTAGTGGCGGTCTGCTATTTTTTCTCTTCTCTAAATAGTTAAGCCAAGCCTGTATATGTAGATACATGTTTCTTCCAGGGTCTTTAGTCTTAAGCCCTTCGGAAAAATCAGGGTCTAGTAATAATTTAACTATAATCTTATCGGTAATTTCTCTTCGTTCTTTTGTTCTTGGTTCTGTGTTAAACATCATTTCGCTATCAATAATGTTCCAAACTACCTTCATTTGTTCTACTTCAGTCCAATTTGCATTCCCCATTTTAAACCCCTCCTTTTAAAATGAAACAACTCACAAAGTAAATCTTAAAATTCAATTAATATCATAACATCATAAGTAAATATTTTCCAACGCAAAAAATACGTAATTTTAGCATGTATGTCCTCTGTGTAAAATAAATGAATCCAGCTATTTCTATCGCAAAAATAAAGATTTCCCCTTAATTATCGTAAGCTAGTACACGAAGTGAGGTGAGGAAATGAAACCAATATTTTTAGAAATAACTATTAGACTGGAAGATTGGCTCAATAAGCAGATTAGCACTACGACTTATTCTCATTATACGGTTATAGTATGCGCGAAAGACGATATGTACCCTTTGTTAGAAAAAGGTCTGATTTATGATGTGATTACCTTTGAGAATAAAGATACAACTATTAATAAACATTCCGAAGAGTTTTGGAACATTATAAAACAGCTAGAACAAAAAAGGACAATCGCATCCAGATATGAAAGAATGATAAAAATGATTAAGAATACATATCCAGAACTTTTGGAAGAAGAAATACATGTTGTAGCTTTAGGAGGAATAAATGATTATTTGATTTATGTAGCAGTTATTGTAGTTTTATTAACGCTAGCATTGTCTCCTACGTATCAAAACATGTTGTTTAATTGGTTACATCATTTCATTTAAATAAGCCCAAATCGTCCAATATAAAGCCGCTGAGAGCATATATGAAAAAAAGCCGGAAGTCCCGGCTTTTTGTTTGGTAATGTTTCCTTTTAATTGTGTAAATTAAATCACTTATACAAACCTCAAACAATAATGATATCCACTATTTACAGAATCAACAGGTACCACAGTATCTGTGTACTTTTGCATTACATCATCTATTGCTTTTTCATTGAGTTCTAGTATGTGATTGAAAAAGTCTTTTTCTACTAAAACATGCTTTGCTTCTTCTAAGCCTTCTGCTGCTCTTACAACAAGATTAGAGAACGAATATGCTTCTCGTAATAATCTAGCATTATCATTTGGAACAATCCCAGCAAGAACCTCCTGGACCTCTTTTTGAAGCTTATCATCTTGCCTCCATACTTTGAAAGTATCTAAGTGATATGGAGTGTTAGGATTATTTTCTTCGCATGTTGTACAATGCCCACTTACAATATACAAATCGTTAATCGCATATTTTTGATAAAGACCTTTGTAAATGTCCTGTATGGTCTCTTTAGGGATTTGTATTTCTGTGCTAGTTTCAGCATTGTATCCATAGTTTTGTCCGAAATTATCAATTGCCCATTCTTTGAATGTATCTAGGTTCATATATTGATTCTCCTTGTATGAATGGATTCAACTTTATTTATCGCCATCTATTACATAAAAAGTTGTTTCTTCATAATCCTCTTCATCGATTTCTTCCATAAGTTTTATTATTTCCTCAATATCTATTTCTAATATTTCCATTACTTCAGCCAATGAATACTCTTCTTTCTCTTTCATACCCAAAAAGGTCACTCCTCTTGTTGGAAAAGTCAATCTTGCTCTTGAGCTGAATGATAAAACTGAACTGCTTCTTCCTTTGTGACTACCTCGATTTCATTATCGTTATAATAATCCCATGCATTATAATGGTCCTGAAAAACTACATTTTCATTTTTATCAAAACCGATAATTTCGTAATGAATACTGTTTGTGTCATCTTCATACTTGTATTCACACACCAAGGCAACTTGCTTATCAACGATTAGAAAATCATCTTTTTTTACAACTTTTCCGTTTTTATCTTTTCTCACACATAAACACCACTTTCAATTATTTCTTTATGTTTAATTTTTCGAATTTCCAAAAGTAAGCAGCATGTCCACAGTCCAGGCACCATTTAATTAGTTTCCCTGTTACTGTTTTATGTGGGCACAATGATTGTACACGCTGAAGCGCCATTTCAGTTTCTGTATTTGCTAATTCTAGCTCATTCCATTTCTGGATTCTATTATGCTCTGCATCTTTATATTGTTTTTTTGCTTCTTCAAAACGCATTTTTATTTCTCCTTTTTAATGAATGTTTTTTAATATGAATTGAATTGATAGATTGCTTTTCTACTGCGTTTTAAATATAAAAAACTGGTTGTTCGAAATACAGTTTTTTAGCATAACCAATTTCCCCTTCGTATCTTGCATTGATTTCTTCCTCAATTGCTACCAACCTTTGTCTTACTTGCTGTACTTCGTCATCATTTATATCTGCAAGTAACAGAATTTCAAAGTCATTAAAATCATTCCATTTGCTATCGTAGGTATAATTGATAAGGTTGACAATAGGAATAGCTTTTATTTGATTAATAAACTCATTTCTCATTCTTAAATGCAGCAAATAAGCTTCTTTTTTGTTATTTTGATATGTCTCTGCGCGTTCTTCATACCACTCATTTGAATGTGTTTCTTCTGGAATTACTCCATAAGTTTCATATACAAGACTCTTACCGAAATGATAATTGCTCATCGACAATTCCTGAAGCAGCGAAATCAAAATATCGGTATTTTGAATAGAAATCACCTTGTTTTTTACATAGCATTTTCCCATCTTGTCATACAGTTCATCAAAATCAATCCAAACAGAGATTTCAGAATCAGAATTCCGCTTAAAAATCACTGTTAAATCCTGAATTGTATTGTAACAAAAATTCGGAAGACCATAGTTTGTAGAAGGTTCTTTCCCTAAACTTATTTGTAATGCTTGTAAAAATGGTTCGAAAAATTCTTTTTGTTTTTTCTTTGCAATCCGTTTTTTCATGTTACATTCTCCTTTTTTCTAAATTATATCATCGAAATACATTTTAGAAGTTATTTGTAGCAAAAAAGCAGGTGCTCGCCACCTGCCTATATAAAACATATTGCGTCTATTGTACGTTATTTTGCTTCTTTCGTAATACTTGTAAGTAAATGTGTTTCTTCTGCATTAAAAACAACTTATTCTAGCAAATAACAATATTAAGCATCCACATAATCAATTAAGAAATTATCAAATGAAAATGTCATAGATTCATTCCATTCAACATATTGATTTTTCTCTGTGTAATTCACAAATTCAATTGTTGTGTCTACACCATAAACATTTCGTACCGCAATTTGCATGTCTTTGTACAATAGATTAAACCCATCATTCGCAAAACGTTGTTGCATGATGGAGTCTATTCCTTTGTATTTGTGTTTTACTGCATAAGTATGTAAAGCAGCAAATAATTCATAAAAGCTCTCTCTTTTAATACTTTTTTGTATGATTGGTTGTTTCAATTGAGTTTCTGAAAACACTTCATTACTCTTTAGATAAACATAGATTTGTTCCATTACTTCAGAAAATAACTCTATATTTTTGATTTGGTTTTCTAAGTCATTGTTTGAACCTTTTTTTAAGGCAGCTGTCATCGTTTTAATAACTGCATAGGCTTTCAGATTCCCTTTTTTTAATGCTTCTATTGGATGTTGCGTCATGATAGTAAAACCCCTTTGATTTTTTTATTATTATAGCTTTTTTTGGAGAGTGATGGATGAAAATAATGAAAAAAATAAAAAAGTCCTGCTCATTAACGAATGAGAACTAGGACTTTTGCGATTATAATGTATCAATCAAATTTGCAATTTCTTGTATTTCTTTTAATTCTGCTTGATGACGTTCTTCTTCTATCTGGTTGCATATAGATGTAAATTCAAAGATTGCTTCCTTTTTTGTTTTGTACATTTTCACATCACTTGTATCGATATGAATAACAAAATAGAATCCAAATAACTCAAAAAACAAAACGTGTTCTTGGTATCTCGTGATAGGTGGGCAATTTTTTACATCAACACTCATTTCTTCAATTTTCTCGAATTCAAATTCCTCTTCCAATAAGGTGAACATATTTCCTATCAAAGGATGTGGGAAATCAGATATCTTGAAAAAAATCTTATCAAAATATTTTCTAGAAGGTTTTACTAAAACTTTCAACCTCATAGTTGTTTCACATAGTTCCAATAACTCATCTATGACTTGTAGTAATTGGTCATTAGAATAAAGCTGTTGTTTAAATCCAAGTTCTTTTTCTTGCACAAAAATCCCATTTGGTTCATATAAAACACTTAACTTCCCCTCATATCCTGCATGATGAAAATTAAATCCCAATTGATTGTAAGTAGAATACCCTTCGATAAACGAAAATCTTTTGATTTCACTCTGTTTTTTCTCAAGTATATCTAATACTGTGCGATAAGTTTCTATTTTTTGATGCACGCAGCCTTTTTCTAACTCCAAAACATAATAGGGGTGATTTTCCTCAAGGTATCCAAATAAGTCGTTTATTTTATAACGATTCAAAGAGTTCGTAGGAAATAAAGGGACATTTAATTCTGCTGCACAATCCAAAGGAACCGGAATTTGATTGCGAATCACGATAGCTTGATAACCTAATTCCATTGCCAGTTGTTTTGCATATTGAATAAAATCATCCAGGAAAGGAATTTCACTCGTTATAATTTGAATTAAGTGATTGGAAAGAAAGTCGATAGTCACATGATAAGCCTGATAAGAAACATCTTTATCCGTGCTCTTGATGATAAATTCTTGTAATTCTTTGTTAAGAAATGTGTATTTGGTATCATCAAAATAAAGACCCGTTCTAAGAGACATATGTTTTGCTTTCAAGTGTTTTCTTAACTCTGTTAACGCTGTTTTCATTAGTTTTGTGTTAAACACACTATTTGACGCATTATCCTTAGACGTTTTTGTATACATAAGAAACCCTCCGTTTTTTCAAAGTATAACACGGTATTTAGGAATTTGCTGCAAGTCTTATATCAACGATTTCTCGCTAAAGAAAGAATGTTTATTCTTAGCTTTTTTATAAAATTGGGATTAAAAGTTTTGTATTTGCTATATTCCTCCTGAAATTTTTAAGAATATCTTAAGATTTTTATTCTGTATTTCTTAAGAAACTACCTTTAAAATTTAGAATGTCTTATTACAACGGATAATTATATCTATAGCAGAAACAGATGTAGATAAGGAGCAAGGAGCGAAATAAATGAAAAAGTTATTACTCTTAATCATAGGATTAGGATTCATCGTATATGTATTACCTTTTATTTTACGGGGGGATTTAGACAGAGCTAATCCGTTCTTTGAAAAAAAATATGTATATGCTGTTGCAGAGGGGTACGGAATACCTAATTCTCTTCAAAAAGGAAGATATTTATATGTATTAAACGGCGTTGATGAATCAGGAAAAGAAAAGGAATACGAAGTAGGGGTTGGTACTCCTAATGATTTTATAAGAAAAACATATTTAAGAATTACTGTACAAGGAAGGTATGTCTTCTCTTTTGAGAAGGTGTTAGAAAAAGAAATTCCAGAAAAAGCTAAAAAGAAATTAAATATATAGTATATAAAATGTCGAATTAAACATACTGTTGTCATGAACTAAAAGAACCACTGGTGTGGTTCACATCACACTACTAATGGTGGAGGTGAAATTATGAAGCATACTCCCCTTGATTCGTACAAACAACGAGCTACAGAGCGTATATTAAAACAATGTTTAAAAGACAAGAAAATAACCCAACAAGAATATCAACAAGCAATTGCAAGAATTGAAAAAATAAATACACTTGTGTAAAACAAGTGTATTTATTACCTATTATAATTTCTTTGTATTGTAATTCACTAGCTAATTTAACTGTTTAGCAGCTCATTGTATTTCTTGTAGTGTTCAATAAATATCTTGAATTCTTCTTTAGATAAATATCCGCACGAACTAAACATAGGATATCCATTTATTCCTCTTGGGAGCGCTTTTGAGTATTCTTCATATAATGCTACTGTTCCTGCTGGGAATTCGGCACCTAAAGATACTAAAAGCATAAATGCATTTGAAATTGATTCTTCATCTGAAGCCATAAATACTTCATTTGTAATTACTCGTTTCGCTAATTCTTTTAATTCTTCCGCAGTTCTCATATTATTTCTCCTTTAATTATATATTTTCATTTAGAAAAATCTTAAAAACAAAGTATTGTTCTCTATCCTAGTTTAAGAATTGTTTTTATAAGCCAAGAGTGAAAATTCACCACTTAACTTTGGATTAAAAAATCGCACTCCGTTCAGGAACCCTTGTAACATGAATTTTACTTCTTGTTCTATATGGATTAATCCCTTTTCTTTTGTACGTTTTAACGTGTCTAAATACCAATCAAGCTCTTTTCTTAAATCGTTTTCCGTTAGCACCATTTCATAGCATGTAGTAAAAGTATTAGATGGTTGTTTCAGTTCATCCCATGAAATACCAAACGTCTGCATGAGGATTGCATACTCGGATTGCTTTATTGACATGAGGTCAGCGAACATATAATTCGCTTGTGTTAGTTCCCTAATCTTGTTTATCAGTGTGGATTTTTCCATTTTCTCGTTCCTCCGTTTTAATTAGATTTTTTCTGATTTTTAAAAATCCCTCGACTTAGTTTTGAGTTCAATTTAGTACGTATCTTGTCTATTTTCTAAAGCTGATACATTATAAACCCAAAATGGATAAATGATTCAAAAAACATGCTTTACGAAAGCTAAGTAGTCCAAATAACATGGATAAAACCTGAAAAATAAAAATAAAAGCAGTTCAAATCGCAGTACATCACGTAAACTAACAAAAACCCACAAAGAAAAATGTTCTTTGTGGGTTTTAATTTGGTATTATGCAGTAATTGAATTTTCTTTGCACCAATCTTCATAAGCGCAGATTAGAAGGGTTACACTTACATGTTCCGCGAAATTACGAACCATATTATAAAGATTTGCTACATTATTAGCTGTTTTATCACCTTTTTTAATCTGTTCTTTCAATAATTCTTGGTTATCGTAAATACCTTGCATTACCTCTTTAATTGTCATTATTGTTCATCCTTTCTGCTTCCTATTCTTTCATATACACTATGAATTCAAGTGTATTTGTTATATTTAAATACGAATTTATTGGTATAAACCCGTTATTTTTATCATTTTAACCGAAATAAGTTATATCGAAAAATAAATACCTCTTGATTACATTGATTATATATGTTGTTGTGTATGTACTTTAATTGTGTTGGCGTTGCTGTGACAATACAAAATGGAACCATCTTTTTCTACTACAGTATACAGATTATCATTTACAGAGAAGATGTTTCCCTCGAATATAACTGTTTCCGTTTCTATATGAAACCTATCATCCGGATACTCTTTTCCATTTAAAACAACAATTAAATATTGCATCATTATAAACACGTCCTTGCTTCTTTGTATGTATTGTATTTCGCTATTTGCTATGAATAAATTCTGTATTCTTAAATTTATAACCAGAAAAGAAGTTTTTATGTTTGTGTAATGATTACAACAAGCCCTCCGATTTAAATGTGTGAATAAAGTAAATTTATCGTATGTAAAACAAAACAAAAAATCGTTCCATATACAATATATGAAACGACCATTTGTGAAGGGTAAATGGAGATGGCGGGAGTCGAACCCGCGTCCAAAGATGTTGCCACTTAAGCGTCTACGAGTGTAGCCGATACATTTGAAATTCGCATATGCACTAGCCTACCGACGAGCATTTGCATAGCTAGTCTGGTCATTCTCTTCCTTCGTTCTCAGACGGTGAACTCCGGCGTATCTCACTTCAGTGGACCCCTTAAAACTACGTGAGCAGCAATTATAAGGAGCTTAGCCGACTAAGCAGCTAAAGTTAGTTCTTGTTTGCCAGTTATAGGCGTTAGCGTTTTGTCGCGGGCGCAACCCTCGACTCGCAACTTAAGTTCAAACCACCCCTGTCGAATCCAGAAACATCCCCGTGATGGTAAAAAAATATTCAATTAATTACTTACAAATTCATAATACACGATTATTTAAGAAAATACAATCCAGAAAATTTATTTTTAATATATTTTTTTTAAAGATTGAGTTTCCTAACAAATATATATACAATGAACTGGTACACGTTATTCTTTTAGGAAAAAATAACAGAATCCTTTAAAGAAAAACCTGGTTTCAATAGATATAACGATGGGTTATACATAATCTGAATTCTAATTTAGGGGTTATACTTACATGCTTACTATTACTGAAATCAAGAACATTATGCAATCAATTGAATTTTCTAATTCGTTTTACATTGAACTTCTTATAGACTTCAATGTAATGAATTACAAAATACAGAATGCTTCATTTCCAGAAAAAATGGTAAATTCAACAGGGAAATATATAATTGGACTTATCTTGAACGAAAACGGTATGCATGTATACTCAGAAAATGAAGAAGTTTTCGGTAACATACCAACAATAGAAGAACTAATCGTAAGCCATGAATTAAAAAAACAGTCTGTGAAAGCAGAATTCATAGACCAAATCATAGGATTAGTTGAAAAAGAAGATAAGTTAAAACATTTTAAATTACCTTTGATATTCTTATCCAATGCCTGTTTTATCTAATATGTTTCAGTGTCATCTTGAGATTGGTACATATTTTTAAATAAAAAATGATTATTATAAGGAGATGTCCTAGAAATGACTACAGTTACAGACTTAACAACAAATCCAAAATACCAATTTGATGATTTACGAATCTTAATTATTGAAGCAGATAGTAATAATGAAGTTCTTGCCTTCGTAGGTAAGTATTCGAACCCTACTGACCACTTTGGACAAGGTTTGATTGATGCAAATAACCTTTGGAGACAAAAAGATTGTCCAAGTGTTTCTACAAGAAATCCTTCAAAACGTCCTGATGGTTATGTAATGACTGGCACTAAAAGTATTGATGGTTTCGGATATACATTAATGGTTAGTGCGGAGCATTTATCTATTATGAAAAATGAAGATTTTAAAGCAAAAGTAGCTCCATACGGATTTTAATACGTTCATTTTTATCGATATTGCTTTCAAATAGAAGCAGCATAAAAAGAAGCAGGAGAATTCATATGCAGGAAAAAATTAATCAAATTAAATCGATTTTGCCAACATACATTCAATCGTGGAATAAAATCCCTTCTGATATTGATGTATCTAATGTAAATATTATAGAAATTAGAAAAGTTGAAGGATTTAAAACAGAAAACGATTTAGCATGGATTGTTGGATTCGAAACAGATGTAGATATATATCGAGAACTATTACTAGATGAAGAATTAGAATATAGCATTGAAGAATTTAAAGAAATGATAGAAAAAGAAAATGAGACATATGGAATGTTAGCAAGAGATGTAGTTTGTTTTCAATTTTTTGATGAATATCCATTAATTTATCGTTCTAAGTAATTCGAGAAGACAGGCAGATGATTATATTAAATCATCTGCCTTTTCTATTTGTTAAGTAATCATCAAAAATGCTATGAGTTTTATTTTGATTCATTGTCGTGGTCTTTCCTTGCTTCTGCAATATTTTGTCTTATCCCACTAATAACAAATCGAAATATGGTTCTTGAAATTATAAATACGAAAATACCAAATCCCAAAATTGATACCCATACAATCATATTAGAAAAAAACATATTTCCAGATTTCATATTAAACGTTGCAATTTGTTCCTCGCTTGTTAATTCCTGTGTAGTTTCAACCCTAACAAGATATATATCAGTTTTTGGAATTTCAACCACATACATTGTTTGGATTCTGCTTCCATTAACCTCGGAATCCATATGTCTTTTTTTCATCGGAAGAGGTTCCCAAAAATCAGACATATTTTCTTCTTTTGATGGTGTTAAAATAGAAATTTTGTAATTATCTCTTTCCTGAAAAGCACTTGTTTTATTGAAATACAAAGTATATGTTCCTTGTTCTAAAGTGATAGCATCTTTGTCAGAAAGTGTTCTACCTGCATTATTTTGAAATACATAATCGGGATGTTCCCAGCTATTTTTTGCAAATTCACTGCCTATTGTAGTTATGAAAACCAAAGCTAAAAAAATAATTAGCGGTATTTTTATCTTTTTTAACAATTCCTGAGACCCCTTATCCATCACTTTCACTCCTCCTGTTCTGTAAACTTTCCATATTCTAGGGTATAACTTCAAAATGTCAACAAAACATTGAAATGAATTAAACTGGTTTGATGCAAACAAAAAAAGTAACGATGTTAAAAATCGCTACTTTTTGTTTATAATTTCATTTAATGATTGTTATTGGGTTGCTAATTATTCAACCCATTCCCAACCTTTTTCTAAACTATCAACCGTTCCATTAGCAACAGTATAATAGTCTCCTTCTTCATCAGTAATACGATATCTGGCAAATTGTTTATTAGCTCCCAAACCCATTATTGAAGAAGCTTCAGCCTCATATATTTTATCTTGTTGTAAATTGGTATATCCTTTTTTTAAATAACGAACTTTTTTTATTTTTTCACCAAGTGTATTCATTGCCATATTCTCTGTCTCCTTCGTACACATTTCATGTACATTCTTAGTTTATTTTAATTTGCACGCCTACAGACCCTTGATAAAAAGCTGTTGTAGTTTGTTTTGCAATTCCTCGGAGGAACCTTGTAAGTCTTTTGATACAATAATAGAACATTCGTATTTTTCGCCTTTGTCCGTTTCAATTTTGTATGCTACGAAAAAGTATCGATATAGTTTCGATTTACATTCATGAACACGTATACGTGATTTGCGAATAGAATCATAAGAATCTACGGTACAATCAAGTTTGTTTCGTTTGTTCAAAAATATAAATTCACTTTCTACTTGTTCCCAGTCCCCCAGTATGGAAAGTAGTGAATCGAACTCATGCTTATAATGTTCATAAGATGAAAGGCTATTGCCGTGTTTGCTAAAAAAGTTTTTAAAATGTTTCATTGGTGGTTTAACTAGGTGTTTTAACTTGTTTTCCTCTTTAATCTGCTCGATTACTTTCTCTACTGCATTTTTACTATTGTTTACAGGTGAAATAAGTAATACTTCTTGTTCCTTATTTTCATTTAATGTATAAAACATCAAAGTTTGATAATCATCTATTAATGTTAAAAAGAATTGCCAATCTTCATACTCAACAAGTATAGAAGCATTTTTTCTAATTAATGAGTCTATGTTATTACTATTTAGTTTAGGGATAATACGAATCAACGGATTTGTTGATAGAGCTTGTTCCAAAAATGATTTTGTTATTAAAAACTTTTGGATTTTGCATTCTATATTTTTCGATATTCTAGCTCCCAGTAATCGACCTTGTTGTAACATTGGATACGAAAATAAAAACCTGATAACGTCTTCTCTTGGTTCTTCTTCATCTGTGTCTGATTGAAAAATTGGTTCCAATTCACAGTCATTAAAATAATCGACAAGCAATACACTTTCATAGTCATTCAACGTAGCATATTCATGCCAATAATCCATTATGATAAGTAGTAATTCATCAAATTGTTCTTTGATTTCATCTGTTATTTCTTTGTTTTGACGACTAGAAAAAATAACAATTACCTGAATAGCATTCAATGTTTTGTCAGTTTGATTCATTAATTCTGTTCGTAATTGAAAACCGCCACATTTTAAGATAAATAATTTCTCGCTAATTTCTTTTATTACTCGTATGCCTGTTTCTTTACTCCATCCTTTAATGTTGTCTACATATAAATCTTGATTGGGTAACACTCTTTCTGTCATTTTTGTATTCTCCTTGGTTTTTTTACCAAGTATAGCATGCATTTTATAACCATCACAAAATTGGTTAGGATTTTTATTGTTTGTAAAAAGAACACCCCTGGATAGGATAATTAGCAGGAAATTTCGGCTGGCTGCTATAGATATTTTAATTTGTTCTGGCAGCTTGACTTCAAAATATGAAACGTTTATAGCTATATGACTGCTGCAATTCATTAAACATGAAATGTTATAGCTATATGATGGCTACAATTTATTGAACATGAAACGCTATAGCTATATGATGGCTACAACTCAACAAATATGAAACGTTTATAAGCTAAATCCTTTCACAGGAATTTTGTTTATTTAAATAAAATATAAGGTTGAATCCTTTTTAGAGAGGCGGAAGCAACTTGGGAGATATAATCGTTCATTTTGATAGAGAATGGGAAGGAAATGTAATGAGGATGGATTACAAGTGGGAAAAGGAAGAAAAAGAATATTTAATTGAAGATATACCTTGCAAAAAATTCCCGCTCGGAAACGAAGATTACTTAGAGGATTATGTTGCTTTGGCGTTGGATATGATAATTCATTTGCAAATGAATGGAGATATGGAAGAGACAGTTAGTTTCATTGAAATCGAAAAAATAGATGGATTTCTAGATGAATTAAAAAGCCATCTTGATAGTCAAAAAGGTGAATAAACCTCATAAATTTTCGAAATCATTGCATGTATAGGTTTGTCCAACAAAAAAACGTCTCTATTTGCATTGAGACGTTTCTTTCTATGTAATCTATGATAACCCTTTAATGATTGGGATAGTATCTATTTCTTCTTCATCACCTTCATAAACACCACGTTCTTTTAGGTATTCAATAAAGTATAAATCAGCTTCTTTTTCGTCATAAGGCTTAACGGATAAGACATATCCTAATTTGTTTTGTTCTGAAGACTCTACGCCGGACATATATACTCTAACTTTGTTTTGTAAGAACAATTCCTTCACGGGAATAATCATTTGATTGAACAAATGTTTTAATAAACTAATTTCTTCTGAGAATGTATACTTCTCAATGCTGGAAAGGTCCGCAAATACAACTCCAATGAATCCCGTATTAAAAATTTCATGATAATCTTTGTCTTTTCCTATGTAATGGTTCCGCTCTTTTAAATAATTAATAAAATAAGATTCGCCTTCTTTATTAGTAAAAGGTTTAGTTGATAGAATAATACCTATTTTTTTCTGTTTCGATAAATAGATACAAGACATGTAGGCAGCGACACCATGTTGTTGAAACATTAAACTAGATGCCTGCAAAAGACCATCTAATACTCGATGTGCGATTTTCATATGCTTACGAGCAAAATAATATTCATTTTTTAGAAGTTCCATTGTATCTGCAAACGCAGCTCCGATAAATCCTGTATTAGAAATGGTAGGAGGAGTTTTTTTCTTTCTTCCTCTTCTTTTACTTTGCGCCACAATCTTCATTCCTTTCCGCTCTGGTAAAGTGTCTGTTTTTACGAACACCAAACACTTGTTCTTATAACTAAAGTATACAAATAATGGAACGAAAAGTAAAGAACGAATTATTCATTTTTTGCATTTTTCACTCGTATGTCGAATTCGAACTTCAAGTGAAGGAGTATTACAGAAAAATAACCCCAAAAAATCAAATTAAGGCTATAATATTTTAAATAAAAGCGTTCCATTCATATATTGGTTCGCTGAATTGAGTAAAAATAAAACATGAAGAATCATTTAAAAGGAGTGTTCGAATTTGATTAAAATTAAAAAAGGGACAGTTGTTCAAGATTGGTACGGAAAAGACATAATGGGAACATACGTGGTTTCGATTATCCCATTAGGAAACCTATTAGGTGATAAGTGGGCTTTAGTTTCTCTTAATGGACAAGGTGTAGCAAACGGTTATCGCGATTCTTTAGAAGAGCTTGAAAAATCATTAAATAATAGTGGAACATGGAAAGCCCTTGATGTGAATCTAGAGGAATTAATTGAAGAAAAAACTGCTAATCAACTAGAATTGAATTCTTAATTTAAAATGAAACTATAATACAGGAAAAAACCACAATAGAATGAGTATCTAATTGTGGTTTTTTTTGTTATTTTGTTTTACCCATGATTTTCTTTACATTCTCTGCAATATAGACAATAGTGGCATCTATAGTAGCTGCACACCTCATATTTGCCACAGTCTTCGCATTTGTATCTGTCTGCTTCGAACTTTCTTCTGCATTCTGGACATTCATTGCTGTATCCGCCGTATCCCATATAGCACCTCCGCTCTTATTTAAGCTTTGATACATTACAGGAAAAATTTGAAAGATGCAATAAAAAATAGATATTTTTTATATAGATTCCTATCGATGTATATCTGAATTCTTTGTTACCTATAATGAGAAAAAAAGACCTGTTAAGGATGTGAAAATCATGAACATGGAGACGCAAATAAAAGATTTCGAATTATGCATTCAACCAAGAATAGATGTAATCAATCGACACGAAGTATGGATAAATGATAACCCGGAAAACATAGAAGGCATTCAACACCGGAAGCAACTTATCAAAGATGAGGAAGAAAATATTGAGCAATTTATGAAATTACATATACTCTATCATGCTATGCTGGAGAGAAAATAAACTGAAAAACGATAGCCTAAAGATAGTCTATTTATTTTAACGTATTTAACAATAAGCCCCCTACCTTGGGCGGAAACGGCAGGTAGGGGGCTTTATATGCTACATGAATTTAATTAAAGTAAAGCAATACATTTTCTATCTCAATCTGCTTATTTTTATGTTCTTCTCTTTCTGCCTTCAAGTGCAAATCTACTTTTAGCAAGTTATCTTGCGTGGAGACAAAGTGCAAATGTGTATCTCCCATATCCACTGTTCTTTTATCTTGTTCTTCATCTTCAATTAATTGCGGAAATACTTTTTGAATAAATGTCCATTCTTCATTTGAAAAATTTTTCTTTACGACAGCTTCATAAATAGAGGAGACACCAACGTCTTGGGTATTTGGTTTCATAAATTTTTTTATGAATTCATATTTCTCTTCGCTATCCATTTGTAAAAAGAATATTTGCAAACCACTATTAGGAATAGGTTTTACATAGACTGTTCTAAACGGCAACCTTTTTTTGAATAATCCAAAAAGCATAGAAAATGTAATTCTTTCTGGACCTTCTATTTCCAGCCCCCTTTGTATTAATCCGTCTTTGATTTCGTCCAATGAATCAGTAAACAGACATAAACCAAAAATTCCTCTCTTTCCTTGGTTGTATTTATCTACCCATTCACTTTTCCACCCACCACCATCTAAGTTTTTTAAATACGGTAATTCTAAATATTGTTCTCCTACCCAAAAATTTGCTACTTTAAATCCTTTTGTCCCTTTCCCTTTTTGAGGCTCAAATGGAAGGTTCAGTTTATCAAATTCTTTTTTTAATTGATTTATTTTTTCTAAATCATTATCAATATGTATGACAAAATGGTCTAGGCGTAACATTGTATGATTCCCCCTTCTATTTCGAACATATCTCTTAACACTCTATATACATATATTAACAAATAATCTTAAAAATTCTGTCGCTTCTTGGCTGAAAGTTCTAATTAAAACCATGATTCGTATTCATTGTAATAACCTAAATATCAAGAAGACCAAATCAATAAGATTTGGTCTTCTAATTATGATGCTATTTTCGATATTTATCTGCAAAAACAGAACTACTTAAACTATGATTCCGCTGCTTTTTCTTTTAATGAATACTTATCTCGAATTGGTAATGAAATTAAATACCATATACTTCATATACTACCTTTAAATACTCTTCTCTGTTGTTTACATCAACATTTAATTCCTGAGTTTTTTTTACAGCAATTTCTGCTTTATTTCTAATTTCATCGTCCGACAAATGACTAATATCTTTACCAAGACCTATAAATGATGATTTTATCGAATCTATTACTATTACTTCGTTCATAAAATAATCTCCTTACCTTCTTTGATTGCTGCTACGTAATATGAATTTACGTTGCGGCTGTTTTTCATATAATTATTTTATCGCATGTTTCTATAATTAGGCTGAAAATTACTAGTTTTATTCATTTACCGAACAAAAAAAGACGAAATCATCATATTATGATTTCGTCCAATTAAGTATATTACCAACTATGCTCCTATTTCTGATTTTTTCATTTCAGTCGTTACTGAATCCCAACATTCTACATTTGTTAGTCCAGGGATATTTTCTGCATAGAAAACAGGCTCTTTTCCTTCTTTTTTCTGTTTTCCATAATCACGTAAAGCAGAAAATGCCACTTTAGATAATAAAGTAATTGCTACTAAGTTTGTTAAACACATTAATGCCATGAATAGGTCCGCTAATCCCCATACAAAATCAAGACTTGCAACTGCCCCTACCATAACCATTCCTAATACAGCTAAACGATATACAAGAGATAAAACCTTATTTTCTCTAACGAAATCTAAGTTTGTTTGACCATAGTAGTAGTTTCCAATTACAGAAGAGAAAGCGAATAAGAAGATAGTGACTGTCATAAATATGCCTGCCCAATCCCCTACGTTTTGTTTTAATGATGCTGTTGCTAATTCAATACCTGTTAATTTTGTATTCTGCCAAGCATCTGATAATAATACGATAAATGCAGATGCTGAACAAATTACTAATGTATCTGTTAATACACCAAATGCTTGCATCAAGCCTTGTTTCACTGGATGTGATGTATCCGCTGTAGCAGCTGCGTTAGGAGCGCTTCCCATACCAGCTTCATTTGCGAATAGACCACGTTTGATTCCCCAAGTTAATGCAGCACCAATTGTTCCTCCAACGGCTTCATGTAAACCAAAAGCGCTGTCCCAAATCATTTTAAACATGGATGGTAATTCTGTAACGTTAATTGCCATTACATAACCAGCTAAACCTAAATAGAATAACGCAAGAACAGGAACGACAACTTCTGAAAAACGAGCAATCTTTCTAGCTCCGCCAAAAATGATAATACCAGTTAACACAACTAAGATACTTCCTGTTACTGCACGACTAATTCCAAATGTGCTTTCAACTGAAATTGCAATTGTATTTGCCTGTACAGAATTAAATACTAAACCGAAACAGAAAATAATTAAGATTGAGAATAAAACTCCCATCCAACGTTTGTTTAAACCTTTTTGCATGTAATAAGCAGGACCGCCTTTAAATCCTTCCTTATCTTTCACTTTATAGATTTGAGCTAAGGTTGATTCAATAAAAGCAGAAGCAGCTCCAAAGATAGACATAACCCACATCCAGAATACAGCACCTGGACCACCAAGAACGATAGCGATTGCTACACCGGCTATATTCCCTGTACCAATACGAGTAGCTGCTCCGATACAAAATGCTCCAAACGAAGAAATTTTCTTTTTACCATCTTCAGCAATGCTACTTTTTTCAAATGTTATTTTTAACATCTCTACAAAATAACGCAATTGTACAAATCCGGTTTTAAATGTGAAAAACAAACCTAGTATAACTAAAAATGGTATTAAAATATAAGTCCAAAGGTTGTCATTCACTAAACCGATTGTTTTATTTAAAAATTCTAACATCTCAACCTACTCCTTTCTAAAGTGTTTATTTATTTCTCAGCCGTTTCAGGAATACCTTTTTGAAATTTCTAACAAATCAAAAATCAAGAGCATTAGTGGTGAAAATACAAGATTAAATGGCATACTTTGTTGGTTAATCTCGTTAGTAACAAAATAAAAAAGCCCCATTCATAAGAATGGGGCTTCTACTCGTTTACTATTTAAATACTTGTACGTATTATTAACTGATTTCGTTGAAATGGAACGCTTGTTGTATATGTAAAGTTCAATAAGGACGATAATTATCGGGCGTCTACTGCATCAGATTCTTCATCTGACTCTAAATCAACGTAGCAGTCCATTGTATGAAGTGTTTTTTCTTCATGGTTTCCATAATAAATGGTAATACTCATGTTAATCTCTCCTTTGTTTAGGAATCCCTAAAAAAGCAATCTGATATTACTAAATTTATATTGTTTATTATATACTATTTCCCTATTCTCCACAATATACCAAAACAATCATTATGAGAATTTTTTCAAACAATGATACGCTTTTAGTCTGTTCTCCTATTGAAAAAAGTATACTACATCGTTTGTATTGTTCTTCATTGATATTTTCTTGCCTTTTTATTCTTTCAGAGGCAGTTTATCGTTGAAAATGAAAAAAGACTCTTGATAAAAAGAGTCTTTTATAAGTCGATTTAAATTTCATTTTTTTCAAGAGTTAAGAAAGAGTATTTATTTTCTAGTTTTCTTACTGCTCCTTCTACCGCTCTCCAAATTGCGTCTTCAAACTTATCACTGCCAAATCTTCCGAAATCCGAAGCATAATTCCAAGATAAATCTACAAATTTCACACAACGAATTTCTCCACCATCATTAAATAAGTCATTTAAAAAATTATTGAAATTTTTTAGTGTTATGCCCTTCAAAGAAACATTGTGATTTTGTGCTTGTCTCTCTAATGAAAGTACCATTCTGTTAATCGTGTATTCTAAATTTGACATTGTTTATTCCTCCAACATAGTTTATTATTTGCATTTCATTCATTACGAAAAGAGTCTAGTTCTTTGATATCGTTACAAATAATTCTTCATCGTTTGCATTGACAATACACGTAACTGGAATAAGGTCATCTGGATTTCCCTCACTGAACATATATCCCAATTTGAAACGTCTAAAACATGTAGGAATAAGTATCTTGTCTTCTTCTTGTGTTGGTATAGTTTCTCTTGGAAACATGGTTAATGCAGAAGCAGAAGCATAATGATTTTCATCGTTGATGTGATAGCCACTAAGTCTTAAATGTACAAAGTGATTGTCTTTAACGAAATTAGCAATCTCCTCTACAGTCCATTCTCCGTATTGTGCTTCTTTCCCGTCTCCAGAAATATATCTTCCTTGAATCTTTTTCATATAAAAGACACCTCTTTTGTTTTTTAAAAAATTATAAAGTAATTTCCCAAAAATGGTTAAAAAACAATTAGATTCTTAGGGTTGTTGTACGTAAAAATAAAAAAAGTGCTCAAAGTGAGCACTTATATGTTTGTAATATCTAATTTATAATCACCATAAAAGAACAGTTCAGAATCTCTGGTAAAAGTAGGGTCTCCTATGAATTGAAATCCATGTTTTGTTGCAAATTGATATGCTTCGTTTGTCATGAGGCTTTCTATCAAAATAGAATCATAGCCATTCGCTTTACCGTATTGTTTTAATTCCGATAATAAGTATGTTCCATAGCCAATTCTTGTGTGTTTAAATAAAATTCGTGCTATGGTAATTCTTTTTGAATGTTTATTAAAGCGTAACATGAGCTCGTTTCCTTCTCCTGTGATGAATAAACGTCCCATATTCGTTCTTACTTCTACTTTTTTGCCGTTATCTTTCTCAAATAATTCAATAATCGTTGGAAATTCTTCTATTTCAATTGTAGTAAACATCGTTCTTCTCCTCTTTGTTTCTCTTTTTAACATTGTATCATAGGGATAAAAATGAGGTTAAAAAGTGTAAACATAATGAGAATGATGAAATGCACCGATTCGACTAATGTATATTACAATGTGACATTACGCGAAGCGAAAAAGATAAAACGTATTGCATGAATGGTTATGAACTTGATATATTGATAATGAGTAAGAGTTTAGAAAGGGATAGGGTCAGCTATCAATTTCTATTTTGCAGCCTTTTACTTACGTTTGCGGGCTTTCTTTTGTGAAAGCCTTTTTTATTTTTCTGCTTCAATGGAAAGTCATTCTATAAAACTTCTTAACTTCTTTAGAATTAAAGATGTTTTCGTAACAATTCATTAAATCGTATTTTTCATAATAAAAACGCCGGAAACTCCGGCGTTTAATGATTTAATGAGAAAAAGTTTTCATATATGTTTCTAAATTTGTTCCAGATGTATACGCATCAGAAAACTTTGCAGACCAAGCCGACCAATCATTCACTTCTCCTGCTTCGATGTTAACAAGTGTTGCAATGTCATACCCTAATAAGCTTGTTAATTTATCTCGATTTACTTTCACTTTGTATGTACCAGCTGTTACAGATACATTTTGTAGTTCTGGAAAGTCTGCTAATATTCTTCCTGAAATATAAACGAGTGCTTTTTTAGTCTCTTCATCGCCTTTTTCCTTTAATATATTGTTCATTGAAGCTTCAACGTCTTTTCCTTTTACTTCAAATTCATCTGTCATGTACTCTGCATATGGTGTTTGTGATAAAGAATCTTTAATTAGTTTAGACATAGATGTTTGTTCTTCTAGTGGTAGTTTATATGTATGAATAGATGCTACGACATCACCACTTACTTTTGTAGGTACATTTTTAAAGTGAATGAATTTATTAATAAATCTCGTATTGCTGTCATATGCCTCATCGCTAATTTTGTACATATATTCATTTGCAAAATGACTTGAGAAGTTATCTCCCCAATCTGTATCTCCTTTTTGCTTTTTCAGAAGTGCCGTATCAAACCCTAGAACTACATCAAGTTCTTTTCGATTTACATCTGCTACATAATATTTACCTTCTGTATTCTTAGGCATATTTAAGATGATTCTATCTATTTGCGGATAATTAGCTAGAACATAAGTAGTTCTTGTGATTAAATACGAGTTTAAATCTGCGTAATTTCCTTCTTTTGCATAGTGGTCATATAAATCTGGGAATGTAGCTTCATTATAACGGTTGTTAAACGGTTGAGATTTTTTTAATTCAGAATATGAATTATGGAAATCTACAATAATTGTAGAGCCTCTTTGTTCAACAGATTTTACATATTTCCCAAATTGGTTGTGGTCTAAGTGGAACTTAAAAATGTCTTGTACTAGTTTTTCATGTTCGTTCATAGTTGTGCTTTGTGTTTGTTCTTGTTTTGTTTGTTGCGGTGTATCTGTAGAACCCTTCACGGTTTGTTTTGATGTATTTTCTAATGATTTTGTTTGTGAATTCGTTGTTGTTTCTTTATCGTTATCGTTACTGCAAGCAACAGATGTCACAATTGCAGAAGCAGCTAATAATACCATTATTTTTCTTTTCATTTTTTTGTCCCCCATTGATAAAAACTCTTTTCCTCTTATACGTTTGAATTGTTTCGTACATATTAGCATATTACTTGTTAATTGGGAGATTTCCTTTATGAAAACAGAATTATTGCGAATAATTATTCTTATTCTCGTAGAAGGGAATTTCTTTTCGGAAGTAACCAACATAATAATTAAGAAAATTTAGTTTACTTCAATTAACTCTTGAATTAGAATAGTAATTATTGGAATTTGGACATCAACTTATATTTAGAACTAGAAACTAAGCAAATGGAGGAATGGTTTATGACAGTTGGTAAGAAAGGTACATTAGATGATTTGAGCTTAATGATTCTGGGGAAAATAAGTTTATCATGGATACAAGAATGTTTAAACCCAGCCAATAAAGATGAAAAAGTGGGTGATTTATTAGAAAAATTCCAAAAGAACAATAATAACGCTAGTATAGGTAACCAAAGTATTATACTTATGGCAGCATATTTATTTTTTGTGTATCCAAAAGAAAAAGATTTTAAAATTGGAGATTATTCGTTTGTTGACGCATCAAAGTTCAATGTATCTAGTTGGGGTAAAAAACGTGGGAAATACCATCTTTGTAGAAGGATAAGAAATGCTTTGGCGCATTCAAGCGTTCATATCGATGAAAATGGGCAAATGACTTTTGAAGACACCAACCCATATGATGAAACAGATGTCTTCAAATGCACAATTTCGGTTGGAGATTTTGGAACATTCATTGAAAAATTTATGAATAAATCTAAAGACCGTTTCTTCGAAAATAGAGTTTAATAGAATAGTTGCTTAACTTACGGAACTCGATAGCCAGTAAAAAATCAAAAACAAGCTTTAAAAGAGCTTATTTTAAAAATAGAGTTTAATACATATAATTTTGGAAATAATATAATTAAACCTAATTTTACTGTTAAATAGGCTTATTCGTGCCCACCTCCCAATGGGATACGGACTGAAACGAACTAAACCAGCAAAAGAAACTGCCCTTTACACCTGTTTCTTTTGTTGGTTTGTTTGTTATAAACAAATAAACCATTAATGAAAAAACGCAAGTGTTTAATTAAACGCTTGCGTTTCGTTTTTTTACTGTCGGGTTGTACTATTCGATATCAAAGCTACTATCGCAATTTTTACAAACTGTATGTTTCCCCAATTCATCGATATGAATATCTTTCTTTTCAACATTTTGTAAATGACCACAATTTAAACATGTAACTTTTTTAGACATAATCTTTTCCCCTTTTCACTCGTTTTTTTCTCTATAATTTTATACTACATTATCATTTTTTGGGAAAATAACCTTGTTTTTTACTCATATGACAGACGATACTTATCAAACCTATATAGGATTCTAAAAAAATCCAAAAAAGTTAAACTGTTTAATTAAGATAAAGAAATTTTTAAAACGACAGAGAATTAGTTAAACAGTATAATAATTTCAAGGGAGAACTCTTGGAAAATAAGAGTGCAACAACATTTGGAGGGGAAATGATAATATGAATGACGAGATTATTTCAATCATTACTTTATATGAAAAAGATGGCGATTTTACGGGAGGAGTAAATGAAGAGACGATTCAACAAGCAGCGCAACTTCTAAACATTTCATTCCCAAGCAGTTATCATTGGTTTTTAAAACAATATGGTAGTGGCGGTCTTGACGGGATGGAAATACACGGTTGTGAAAGTACAGCAGTGGATTCATCTGTAGTCTATCATACAGAATCGTATAGAAAGAAATATGACCTACCATTACAATATATTGTTTTAAACGATATAGATGGCTCCGTAACATGCCTAGATACAAGTCAAATGAAGAACGATGAGTGCCCTGTTGTTTTTTGGAGCCGTTTTTCAAAGACACTGTATGCAGTTACCTACGACAATTTTAAAGATTATCTATTAGATGCTTTACAAGAAACTGTAGATAATCTCTATGATGAAGATTAATTAGTTATAGAATGTATACTATCGAAACTGTAAAGAATCGTAATGGAGGATTATTATGTCAGTTAATCATGAATTACTCACCAGGTTTCTTGTGGAAGCCAAAAGAAATACATACGATTAATCTGAAAAGGCGCATTAACTCCTAGGCGAGTTTTTTCGCCTTTCTTTTAGATAAAAATCCAAAATAAAAAAGAGGGAATATCCCTTCTCGATTAAGCTCGCACTATCGCCACACCGATTTCATTTGTCCAATCATTTTCAATTGTGTGCTTGATATAATCAACTAAATCTTTTTTAAGGTCTTCGCCTTCATGCCACTTATAGTTATAGAAAAGCTCTGTACCTTCGATGTGTCTATAATGCTCTTCAGTACCACCAAAAGCTTCAACAATCATGATTTCAACTCGTTCAATCGCTTCATCTAGCATGCCATGATTTTCATCTGCACCTAAAGCCTTAATAATTACATTCAGACCAATTTGTTTGTTTACCAATTCATCTAATAACTCAAATAAAGAGTCAATTTGTTTTTCATATTTATTCATTAAAGTGTATCCTCCCTTATCCTACTTCAATTATATTTTAACACAGCTGATACGATGTTTCTTCCTTCGAAATTTCCGTTTCTAATTCTTTGCACTTTTGCTGCAATTCTTCCTCACTTATCCATTCCGTGAGCGTATGTTTAACAGCATGGAACCTGAATAGACGATACCTATTTGCTCCAGAACAATTTCGTGAACATATCCATCTTCCCTGACCTCTTCTTTTGGAACCATATTCAAATACTTCGCAAATTGAGAAGATTTTTCCTTATTCCCTTCTAAATTATACGACATTCCAACTGCATTAAAAATTTTCTAGATTCAGCATCCAATTTCGGTTTATCCCCTTTTAACTCTAAATATCTCTTGCTATATTCTAACGTTTTTACGTAATACATTAAATATAAGATAAAAAGTTTATTATTTTTATCTTAAAAAAGCATATTAATAAGAAAAAGGAACCAATAGGTTCCCTTTCATGTTTATTACTTTTCGTTTTTTTGCATGCGGCGAAGTTCTTCGATTTTTTCTTCTTCCAATTTAGGGATAAGTTTCATTATTTGTTTATTAGAAAATCCTTCAGAAATCATATTTAAAATAATTTCTTTTTCATATTCCTTTATTTTATCACCATAGAGAATTTCATCGTAAAGAGAGTTCATCTCAAGCGCCTCCTTAATTAGCTTTTTAACTTCATCTGTAAATTTCTTATCTCCCATAACTAAAACATTGCTCATAATAGCATACTGTTCTTCTTTATCCTCTAATACAATAACTGTATCTAGGATTTCTAGTGCTCTGTCATTAACACTTACTTTGTTATTTTTAAATGCATTGTACAATAATTCGATTTTTTCTTCTTCGTCGAGTTGAACCTTTGGATTTTCTTTTATTTTAGCAGAAATTTTTTGGAATTTCTCGTCTCCATCGGTTTCGTCTCCTACAAAATAAGTAAGCATTTTGAACGAACCTGTACTATCTTTTATAGTGTCGATAACACCTGATTCTGGGCGTTTACATAGATATACAACCAATGTGTAAAAGTCCTTGAATTGTCCTTTGAATTTCTGTCTAAGTCGAAAATAATACTCGTAAAAACGCTCTACGTTATCATCCTCATAAATCGATTGATTTTCCCAATTGACTAAGGTATCTCCTTCAAACCAAAGAACTAAATCAGGTTGCTTTCCAAACGTGTATACAACTTGGTCTAATTGAACATTTTCCACCCGGTCAAATTTCTTAGGTCCAATTCCAAAGAAATCAGGAATTTCATTTCCTGATTTCAATCCCCCTATTACATGTTTTTGGGCAATGTCATAGTTGTTGTGATGAACAAATTCATCCTTTTTACTTTTATCCTTTCCATTTTTGCTCAAATTCTTTCTCCCTTTCGTCACATATTGCACATTTTAACTTTGATTTTGTGCATAGAAATTCTAACACAGATGCATTTTTTATAAAGAAATAATTGGAAATTCATTCATCTGTTCTCTCAAGAGAAACTTTTAACCTTCCATCGACTACCATATCCAAATGCCACCACCATTCTTCAAGACGTTCTGTAGAGCGAGCGGAAAAATCGTAAATCCGTCTAATATGTTCAAACATATTTTTAGCATTAGCAAGCAATTTCCGGTCATTCTCTCGTAATAATTCCGATTCTTCTTCCGAGAGATTATGTATATTTTCTTGCAGCCAGCTCCTTTGGTGTAGCATATTCACACTTTCAAAGGCGCTAATTTCTGTATCAATTGCATCTTCTCCATAGTATTTAATTTCTTCCATATATTCGGACAAGTAAAAAACCTCCCCTATTTAAATAAATTTGTTTCATTTTATATTTTATATCTAAGAATTCAACAAAACTAAAAAAACACCTGTTTAAGAGCATTTTTGTTTATATTGCGGTTTTAAAATCATTATCTTACTATTTATTTACAAGGAAGAAATTAAAAAAGAGATACAATGCCCATTCTTTTTACCTTTTTTTATAAATTTTATTCTATTTTCTTTATTAGTTATCTTCTTTATCTAAAATTAGGTTTTCTTTTTTTAATTTAGTGTTCGAGAGGTATCTCTTCTCACCGACTTAACAAAAAAAGAAGTTCGAAGAAAATGCGCAGCCGGAGAGTTTATAGGCTATCAAAATGGTGGAGAAAACGGAACTTGGTCTATTGATTCCGAACAATTAATGAAATGTTTGAGAGTTCGAAAAAAGTGGCGGAACTTGCTACACAGTTGTGGAATGAAACAGCTAAAGATTAAGTGTTTTCATAACAAAAAACTTGGGAATTAATTACTTTCCAAATTTTCATTTGTATTTACGCCTGTAGCATTATTTTCTTTAATGATTAACTCTACATATAAAGAAACTATTTCTTTTTTATCTAATCCTTGAAACGCAGCCATAACATTATCTCCTGTTAGTGGTTCATTTTCAGGTATAGATTCTTTTAATTTTGCGATAGCGGCTTGTATTCTTGTTTGTTCAATTTTTTACGATAGTCCATTCTTCCTTTGTTAGACCAAGAATTTCTAAAATCTGTTCTTTTTCTCCTGGTACTTCGATTTTTCCATTAAGTACGTTCCAAGCTCTATCCATTCGTATCTTTCGTCGTATTCCTTCTTCCCAGTTTTCTAATAAACCCATAACTTCCCTCATTTCATTCTCTTATAGGGTTTTCCCATCCCCCGAAAAGGGAGAATAAGAACAAAGTACACTCTATCATTTTTTATTTAAGCGTTCTCGCTTTCTTTCTTCGTACCATTCTATGAATGGCTGTTTAGGGTCCCTAGTAATCCATTGGTCTTCTGGTAAATCTGCTCGACTACCAAATCGTTCTGATAACTCGGCGTCCTCTCTAGCTTCTTCATTTTCCTCAAATTTGTTCTCATCCGTACTCATCTATTATTTCACTCCCTTATTTATAATTATCTATTCTATTTTACGGCTATTTTGAATCTAGTGGTAGGGTTTCTTTGTCTATCCTCTCGAAAAGGTGGAATAGTAAAAAAACTTATATTTGTATTGTTAACTTATCTTTTAACATTGACCTATATGAGTTAATTTCATATTTTGTATTATTGATTTTTTCTTTTTTTATTTTTAACATATCGAATATTTCTAACTCTAAATCCCTTCTAGCTTCAAGAACTTTTATCGTTCCTTCTACACCTGAATGGTTATGTTCTTTCCCATATCCTTGGTTCGTGTAATATTCGACAAATCCTGTGGACCATTCTGGAGCTCTTTCTTTTAATGCCTTCCTAAATGAAAGTTCAAGATTATCTTGTTCTACATACAATAACATCGGATTCAGATTCTCTATGATTTTTGCAACTTTCATTACATGATTTATTATTTTTTCTTTTTGTTCACCATATTTAATCATCCCAATTGTTACTGGATTTTGTATGAAACAACATTCAAAGATATAAACCTTATTGCTTTCTAGAGCACCTTCAGCAAAGTCATTCCATTTGTCAGCAATTAATTCAACATTTTTATCGAATGGTAATTCGTATATATCATTTTTAGAAATAACGTTAAATAATTCGTCCGAAAACTGGTCGCCAAACTCATTTTTTATCTTTCTGTATGGTAATAAATAATTGCTTTCTTTTTTTATAACTCTTTTAAGAAACACTTCTTTAAAATCTCCACTGTTAGATAATAATCTATCGAATTCAAATTTATTAAAACAAGATACACCATCATAGTCGGATGGGTGGTTCAAATTTCCCTCTAAAAATAGTTCAACTTCAATTTTATTTTGACTTAGAATTTCATTTATTAGTTTTGCAGTGGTTGATTTTCCAAATCCAGGTAAACCTTCTACTATTATTAGTTTTGTATTCATAGATATAAGCCCCTTTCTTCAAAATATGATATTCACCATTTCCTTTGAAACATCCTTCTTAAAGTAGAAGACTCCCTATTTGCAAGTAATATTGCCCACGGACATTTAACAAGCGAAGACGTTGATGTAATCGCTGATAATATTTCAAAATTAAACTTATAGACCACGATTTCTCGTGTTTTTTTTTCTATGATTTTTAACTTTTTTAACCCATATATAATCTTTTGCTATACAATATATGAAATTTAAAGAAACTGGAGGGATTTGATGAGGTATCATACTCATGTTGTTACATCTTGCATTGCCGGAATTACCGTTGCGAACCTTACAGACACTCACCTTACAGCTCCTCTTGTTGCTGGACTTATTGTAGGAAGTCTATTCCCGGATATCGACGAACCAGGTTCATATGTTGGTAGAAGAAGTTTAGGAACATCTTATATTATTAACTTTCTATTTGGTCATAGAGGTCTCACTCATTCGTTGTTTCCGGTTGCGATTTTAATATTTTTATTTTGGCAGTTTCCAATTTCGCTTTTACTCGGATTTACTGCGGGTTATTTATTTCATATTCTAGGGGATTTATTCTCTAAGTCTGGGGTTCCGTTGTTCTTGCCATTTAGCAGCAAAAAATATTCCATACCCATTTATACGACAGGAGGCATGATGGAACATATTATTTTCGTTATATCTGTTGTGTATTTGTTAAAAATCACGGGTATTTTTGACATTATGAAGTTATTTTAATCGAAAGTTGAAATTTATAAAAATGTTTGGTATTCCAAGCATTTTTTTGATTAACTTGTTGGTTATTTTCTCTGTTTTATATTTTGTTAAAAAGAAATTCGATACGTGAAATTAATTTAGTCATCGAAATGATTGGGAAAAGATGCATTTCTTCCACAAAATCGGATAATTTCCTCTAGAAATCCCCGTATGTTTCTGAATTAAAATCGAAATTAAAACATGTATTTATTAAAAAATATTTTATTTCTTTTGGTATCTAAAGTTTGACTATGTTTTAAGTTAACAGTTATACTAGTATTGTCTTGTTTGGTTCATAACTATGTGGCAATAGTTGTGATATGACACTCATAATAATTAATCACTCCAGATTAAAAACTGCGACAAAAAACGACCTTTCTGAATCCAGAGAGGTCGTTTTTTATTTCAAAATATTAGAACCTCATATTTAAGAAGCCTATCATCAAGGATAGGCTTTTCATACAAATTGTTTTTATTTTTCCTTATTTATTTTGTTCTCTAATTCTTTACATCTTTGTTCCCATTCTTCTTCAGTCATCGAGCCTCTAAGCTTATACTTCTCTGAATGTAAACAAAATAATCGATAACGGTTATAACCCATGTATTCTGCCAAAACAGCTTCGTGAACATACCCATTTTCATTGAGCGCGGATTCCGGAATTGCATCAAAATATTCAGCGAATTGAGGGAAACTCTGCTTTGCGCCTCTTAAATTGTAAGACTTATCGCTTTGCATCAAACCATTTCTCATTTCTTCACTGTGGTTTATCTGTGGTTTGTTCATTCTTTCATCCCCTATTAAGATATTAGAAACAAAGTACAAATCGATTTTTTGTTTCCTTTTATAATATACCATTTTTTAGGGACCCAGATGAGATTATCACTATTTATGTTTATTTTTATTTAATTATTACTCTCCAAATTTCATGTGTTTCTTTAAGGTTTTCTTTTTCCCTTCTGTATATTTTCCTGAAGTAGTTTAATCTTAAATGACCTTCCAACAAATGAAATGGACTTCCTAGTAATCTATTTTCATGACTTACATACTGATTTTCTTTATTTTCAAGAATAATAATTGGTGCATTCCAGGTCATGTGTTTTAACATAAATCTTTGTAACCAAGATTTATCTGCCCTATCATAAATTTGATATCCTAAGTTGTTAATCATGCCTTCATCGTAGGATTTTATGTTATTGTAAATATCTTCTTTCGACCATTCTTCTTTTGTGAATTGCATTTTTTCAAAGTTTAAGAATGGATAATCTATAATCACACAAGAATAATTGCTATGTATCCAATTTTTTAACACACATTCGGGCATATTAGGAAGTAATGAGCCCACTCTTCTTTTGTATAATTCAAATGGTTCTATATCCAAAGTATCATTACCTTCTGGTTCAAGCATTTCTAAGATATTTTTATTGCGTTCAGATTTCATTTATAATCCCCCTTTTCTCTAGTGCTTTTATAATCTATTTAAGAAATACTCAATATTATCTGTTCTTGCTGCTATCGATGCAAGAACCATCAATCTATGTTCATCTTTTATTTGATTCAATTTTTCGCGTAATTCTGTTTCATTGAATTCAATATCCTCTGTTTTCAAATTGTAAACGATACAATCATGAAGTGCTTCTAACCTTGCTTTTCTTTCAATCTCAGGGTTCCACAATGTATCCACTGTTCCTCACTCCCTCCTAATCACATCGTTATCTCGGTACTTTCTTACCAATATTATAACAATTATTTTCAACCTATTTTATGTATATCTAATTGTACATTTTTAATTTTTGTTTTTTGTTTTGTTAAAAAATAAATTCGATACGTGAAATTAAATTAATTATCTAAAGAAAAAACCAGTTAGAAGGTTTGAAAGTTTGATTTGTTAAAATAAGTTAAGTTTTCTTTTGAATTTATTCCTTTCAATATGTTGTTTCATTAAACGAAAATCATCCGGTTTCTACCTTGCACACATAAATGCTTGAGTTTTTCATTCTGTAAAAATAAATGGAACAAACATTTTATACTCTAGAATTTGCTCTAATTTTCTTTCTAAAGTCTTACGTATTTTATTTCTGATATTTTTATCTCCTAAATTAACTTTCTCATTGAATTCATTTTCTATTTGACTGGACATGTGAACCTCACCCACCAAATCATAGATTTGGAAGGTGCATCTCTTATCTTAAATACGCCGCAACATTTCGCTGATAACTCCCTTCGGGAATTACAATGCCAAATGAAGAGCAATTAATGAAGACAAGGTTTGTTGCGTTCTTTTTGCCAAAACAGGAACTTTTGCCTGAAGAGACAACCATTTCTTTTCAGAAGTGGATTTTTGATAAGCACGAATAAAATATCGCGCGCCAATATTATAAGAAGCCGCTAAATCAGCATGATAGACTTTGCCCGTTGTAAACGTGGCAAGGTCTTTTTTATTATTTCGTTCTACTTTGCCGGAACCATCAAATGATAAAGCACTTGTATTTCTTGCATTGATACGAGAAATACGAATGCCAAGATAGTGCGCCATTTCTTCTACTTTCTTTTGAATACCTTTTTTTCTCCAATAGCGGAGCTTGAAACGAAGTTTCTTTGCTCCCCAGAAACCTTTTGGAGTTTTTATTTTGTCTAAGTATTCGAAGACAATGACATCGCATTGATGTTCTTTTGCAAAGGCTACGATTTGATGACATGTATCATTTACAATGTGAGTTTGTAATCCATTAATTCGTCTCCAGTAATTAGGTGCTGAAACCCATCCGGAGGTAGATTGTGCTTTTCTTAGTTTGTTTGTCATACGATACAAACGGTCTTTTTCTGTTGCTTGGTTAATGAATTTTCTAGCAACGACAGTTCCTTTTGCATCTAAAACAGAACATACAGCGGAATTTGTAATTCCTAAATCGACAGCACAAATTTTTTGGTCTTTTACCTTTGTTTTATTTAACTTAATATCTTTTTCATAAGAAAAACAAAGGAAATATTTCTTGCCGACCGCAACCAGTTTTGGATTGCATTCTTTCCAACCCAAAACACCACGTTTTTCTAAGTTTTGTGGTTTGAATTTTACATCAATCCAAACCCAATCATTTTGATGAAATACCTTAATAGAAGCTGTCACTTCTGATGTTCTTACGAACATATTTCCTTTATAAAGTACAGGAAACTCTTTATGTTCGAGTTGTAAACGTGGCGGATTTTTCTTAAATTTCTTTCCTTCTGCTTCTACTTGTTTTTTTTCTTCCCACCAGTTTTGGTAGTTAGAACGAAAACTTTGCACCTTTCCAAACGCAGCAGCAATAGCTGTGCGTCTAAAATAAGAAGGGAATTTATGAAATTTTTGATTAAATTCTATATATTTAGGATGAGGGTTCGACTTTGTAGCATGAATAAGCTGTTCTACCAACGTAACCATATCTTTAATTGAAAATGGTTTTAAATCCCAAAACTCTTCATCTATTACCTTAATAATAAAAAATAAAGCTTGATTATAGATTTCTACGGTTTCATCAAAAATACGAGAATGATTTGTAATCTTATGTTTTAATGTTTTTGCTTGTTTCATGAGTCGACCCCCCCTTTCCAATTGCGTCATATTTTGGTAAGTCGATTATAGCAAAAAACAAACACCAGTTCTAGTGTTTGTTTTAAAAAAGCCGCTAAACCCCACCAAATCATAGATTTGGAAGAGGAATGCGCGGCTAAGTTTTGTTCAAAAAAATCTTAATAGAGCTTATTTATGAAAAAAACCATACTCTCTTAATTTCTTCACATATTTGTCCATATCCCGCTGATTAACCAAAGCATTTTACACAGCCAAACGATAAATATCTTCTTTACTAAAACACAAAATATTTTTCCAGAAAAACGACTCAAAAACACGTTTCATTTTGCTATAGTATGTTTAATAAGGAGATGAAAAGAATGAAAACTTTACGACGTAGAGCCTATGCAAAAACTTGTGGTCTGACTTACAAAAAGACTAGAAATGGTGAATTTGCTCTAGAGGGATTTTATGGTGGAAATAGGATGTCTAAAAACACTAGTGATAAATTGTTCCTACTTTGGGTGGATAAGTTTCGCAGACGAGTCAAACTATGAATAACAAGCATTTTTTCTCCAATAGCAAAATAAATGATATACTTTTATAAAACAAACACTAAAGGAGAAAAAACATGGATTTTTCTACAATCTTTAAAATTTCTAACGTCGATATCACTGAGGAGGACTTAATTCCAGCTTCCCTTATTACAAGTGAAGAAGTGAAAAAAGAATATGAGAAACTAACAGGAAGAGAATTAATGTTTTATTCAGAGATATGCCAAATAGGAGAAAAACTAGGATTTAATCCACAGAACATTTATTTTCTAAATCGAAACAAAGCATTATCTACATACTACTATTATGATTTCCCTGTATTTGTGGATATACATCATCTATCTGAAGAAGCACTTGAAATGTTCCAAATACCTGAAAAAATAAAAAAAGGAACTGAGTTTTTCAATGAATATCTATCAAACAAAGAATACGGAACTGTTATATCACTTGTTGATAGTAAAATTCGAATTCTAACTTTAAAAAAATTGTATCCTCTTATTCCGGACGAAGAGAAATATGAATGGTTTTTAGAAGTATACACATTTGAGGATTACGGATTCCAACAATTCTCTCCTGAATTAATGGAAGATGCATTTGGAAGAAGACCACAAAGTATTAAAGAAAAATTAAAGAAGAAACTGGATGAAATAACACAAGAGCAAGAATTGGTAATATACCGCGCACAAGGTACAGAATCTACCCCTCTTGATAAAGCATATTCTTGGACATTAAGTTTCAACTTTGCAAGTAAATTCGCAGGGAACTTGGGCATGCATGGAGATGTTTTTGTGGCAAAAGTAAAAAAAGAAAACGTCATAGATTACATCACAAGAAGAAACGAAGATGAAATCTTAGTAAGACCTGAGCATGTTTATGATATTCAAGACATGCAAATGGTGAAACCAGAAGAGGAAATGAATCGTCTAGGTATGTTGGGTTATCTTTCTGATTATCATCGATATCTAAATGAATTGCATCCGGATTTATTTTTCAATCCATATGGAATACATGGATTAAAACATACAGAAAGAGTCCTACTGCATGTTCAGTCTTTATGTTTAGAACTTGAAGTAGATGATTTAGATACAATAATTTTATCGATAGCTGCTCTATATCATGATATTGGAAGAAAAAATGATGAAGTTGACCCTTATCATGGAGAAGAAAGTTGGAAGAAGCTAATAGCGTTAGGATTGATTGATACTTTCGAAGATAAATATGAACTATACGACGATGACATACAAATACTGAAGTTTATCATCGAGAATCATTGTTTGAATGATGAATTAGTATGGAGTAATTTAGAAAAGCTAACATTCTATCGTTCGAAAGAAGAAGTGAAATTTTTAATGAAAGTATTTAAAGATGCAGATGGTTTAGACCGTGTTCGAATTGGAGATTTAGATACTAAATATCTACGATTCGAAGAATCAAAAAGAAGATATTTATTCGCAAAACAAGTATTTAGAGAAATACGATAAAATAAGATAATAAAAACAAAGGGGCAGCAAAAGCTGCCTTTTTTTGATTCACAATATTCATTTCTAAAATTTATATATATCTAAAAAAATGTAGAGATTACAAGAAAAGTATTGAAAATCAAAAAGCCTCAATCAAAGATTGAGACTTAATTTTAAAATTGTCCATTTATTTGGTCTATGAAATCAATGAAATTATTTGAAAGAAATAACTGTATTACGCCAAAAGCTTGTTGAAATTCCGTAAATACTATTCACTCCATACCCTCTCATACCGTCAATATGCGCTCTGATATATTCAGAAGGGATTTCAACGTCTTTTTCAAGAGAAATCTCTAATGGACCACCAGCTCCGTTCCATAAATCATATAGTCCGCATGAAGTATTTGAAGATAACACTAAAGAATTCGAGTTGTCCGCAAAATTGATGAAGTCTTCCAATGTCATTTGAACAAAAAACGCAAGTGCATTCATATGACTGGTTACATTTACACACTCAGTGTGAACAGATTTCAAAAGTTTACTATCGTTATGGTAATTAGAATGTTTGATTGCTGCAAGTAATTGTTCCTTTGTATATCCTTGTTTTTTAACTAACCATAAAATACTGCTTTCTTCCTCTATTTCTTCGTCTTCACTGGAATTGTATGAAGCAAAATTATTGAGAGTGTAGTCATGATTTCCATCACCTGTATCTACAAGTAGATTCACACATATATTTTGTTTTAAGTAATGTTCATATGGGAATTGAAAATCTACTACTTCACCAATATGTTCATTAATAAAATCCGAATATAAATCATATTCACCATGTTCTTCTGTATTCCAACTTCGTCGAATAATGTTTATCAATTCATCGCGTTCGTTTTCTACTGAATCTGATACGAAATCAGATAAAGCATCATAAAAATATTCCATTTTGTTCTCGGATTGCGAAATGTCCTTTAGTTGTTTTTCTGAAACTCGGTCTTGATAATCTACATACATAGTATATTCAAAACGTGCTCCAACTTCCTTTAAATGGTTTTCAACTAAAATCTCTCTTACAATTTTCTCAACAACAGTATTTTCTAACATATTATCCATCCTTTTCAAATGTTTTTTATATATATTAAACTAATTTGATTTAATGTGTTAAAAAAAAATAGAAAAATCAGCATAAATAATGTGTTTATTTGATGTTAAAAAAAGCCCCAATCGATGATTGAGACTTAATTGAAAACTGTCCGTTTATTTAAATTTCTTCCACATCAACAAGAAAATATGGCTTTTCTTCGTCTTTGATATGAATAATATTTGTTATAAGAAAATCAGTGCCGATAAATGTTACTTCTTTTTCATGAGCCCAATTTGCAAGACCCCATTCAATAACTAACTTATCTACATTGATAGCTTGTTTGTTTTCTTTTAATCGGAATACAACTTCAGTAAATAGCTCGCAAGCATCATTTACTTTATAATCATGCAATAATGTTTTGTTTTCTCCAAGTTCATTCACATAATCTTCATTGATATATCCGTCATAAGCGAAATTTTGAGCAACATCAAATTCTTTCGACCAATGCGAAGAACCATGCCATTCTTCTAATTTCCCTCCCTTTTTTAAGAGATGCATAGGGAAATTCATGCCTCTATATAATATACAGTCTAAAGGTGCTTTTAATGAATTTAAAAACTCTTCTAATTCCGGTGTTAAAGTCCTACTTCCTAAAAATTCGTCTAATTCACGTTTTAAAATATCCTTTTCTATTAACATTTTCTAGCTCCTTTTATATTCTTATCGTTTCGTTTAAACAGCAGCTCGTTTTGCGAAAAGTGCTGTTGCATCAATAACATTATTTCTGATAGAAACTTTAGGAATTTCTTTTTTTACCTCTGTTTTTACTTCTTCAATCATCCCTAAATCTAGCTTTGTATCTTCAAACAAATCTTTGATTTCTTTTGCGAATAAAAGTGTCGCCTCTGTTCTCTTTGCATACCAACACTGTCCAAATTTGGACCAACGAAACTTATTATCACTTACCATTTGCAGAATATGTTCAGCTGGTTTGCGAGAAAATCTAATTTCAATTCCGTTTTTCTCTTCGTTTTCAGTAAGAGTAACTTCAATAGGAGTATTTGTTTCCTTGTTTTCGTTATCAAGATTTTTCTTTGTAACGCTTGAAGTTTTTCCGCTGTTCTTTTTCTTTTTATTGTTTTTAGTTGAATCAGCTGTAAGTGGAACATAAACATCGTAAACTAAGTTTGAATGGATACTAATTGAAATCTCATAATGAGTTTCTTCTTTCTTAACAGAGCATCTGTCTGCGCCTACAAAATTCATTTTATCTACAATCGTTTCTCCACTGACTTCTCCTTTTCCAAAATTATTTGCATTGTCCCATGCGTAGTCATCTGTGTAATAAAAGCGACATTTAGCTTTTAGAAAAGCACCTCGTTCTAAAGCGCGTTTTACTATGTCTTGACGAATAGTATGTGAACTATAATTTGGGTGTTTCTTTTCTCCTGCTTTAATTGCATTTTCAATAGATTGAATAAACTTTTTCATGTCCATTCTCCTTCGACTTTTTTCATATCTTAACAGTAAATGAAAAAAATTGTGAAAAATGATAAATATAATTCTTAAACACAGAAAAAAAAGATGACTTCTTCATGAAGTCACCTCAATTATGTGTCTAGTTGTTTACTTTAGTTTCTTGTATATGAATATATACCTCTTTACCATCTTCATCAGAAGACAAGTTATTAAGAATGTTTTTTGCTCTATGAATTGCCTGTTCTTCTGTTTCATTTTGATGTACAGTGATATAAAAATGAGCGGAAACGAATACTTCTTTTTTCATTATTTTGAGCTCCCCTCTTTTAGAGATTCTAGATGAAAAATCATATTATCGATATGTAACTTTCCTTCGACTAAAAGTTGGGATAAATCATGACCTTCTTCAACCATTTTTTTAATTCCCTCTAATTTATTGTACGCTTCGTGTATTTTGACTTGTTCTTGTGAAATTGCCTTTACAATATCGGAACGGAACTGTTTTTCTTTCTCCTTCTGTTTTTTAACTTCTTCTTGTGTTTCGAATCGTTTATTTCCTAAATCACTTAATTTATGAATCCACTTTGCTTTGGATTCTTTAGCATCAGATAGTAATTCTGTTTTCTCAGAAATAAGTTTCTTAAGTTCAGAAATTTTTTCTACTTGTTTACCAAATGACATCAAATCCACCATTTGATTTGTAAGTGAATTAATTTCTGAATTAATACTCTCGATTTTTTGGCTAAATAAATTAATTTGATTCTTACATTCTTTGATTTCTGAAACAACAAATTCCATATAAGTATCAATTTCAACAGATTTTATTACGAAAATTCCTTCGTTTTTTGTATTCTCATTAGTTTTATTATTTTGTGCGTATGCTACTGTCATTTTTATATCATCCTTTTCTAATTTTATTTTCAATATTATAGCAACTTCTAAAAACTTGTGTGTAAATTTACAAAATTTAATGAAATTAAAAAAGGAATCGAAATAAATCGATTCCTTTTTTAGTGTTATTCAGCATCCTTTACGTCTGATACTTCTGCTTCAACTGTTTTAGAAGAAGAGATTTCACTTGCTAAGTTATCAATGCTATTACGAACGTTTCCTTTGCCAGCAAAGGATTCAAGTAGTTCTTTCACATCAATACCAGAAGATGCTTTAAGTGTTTCTTGCACAGTTGCCATAAGGTCAGTCGCATACCCAGCTACCTTCCCTGCGCCTCCATTTTTACCGCTACCACCAGTGTCTACCACTGTGATTTTATCGATGTTTGCAAGAGGACTAGCAACTTGTTTCGCATACTCTGGAAGCATACGTACCATCATATCCATGACAGCTGCTTGACCAAATAATTCAAAGGCTTCTGCAATTTTTTGCTTCGCTTCTGCCTCAGCTAAACCTTTTAATCTTGTAACTTCCGCTTCAGCAGAACCTTTTGCTTTTTCTGCTTCTGCTGTTGCAAGACCTTGCGCTTTTTCGATTTCAGCTTTTGCCAAACCTTCTACTCTAACTTCTTCTGCGCGAGCTCTTGCTTCTGCTTCAATTTTGTATTGCATAGCATCGGCTTCTCGTATTTTACGAGCTTTTTCTGCTTCGGCAGATTGTTCTACAGCATAACGGTCAGCATCTGCTTTCTTCTTCACTTCTGCGTCATATTGCTTTTCACGACGCTGAATTTCTTTGCCTTCCAATTCAATTTGCTTTTCACGCTCAATGATTTGGACTTTCATTTCTTCTTCTTTAACTCGTTGCTTTGAAATTGCTTCTTGTAAGTGATACGCTTGGTCAGCTTCCGCTTTCGCAACATCTTGTTGCTTACGGTAGTCAGCTACTTTCAACTCTTTTTCTTTTGTTGCTTCTGCAATTTGAGTATCACGTTGAAGTTCTGCTTCTTTCGCTTCTTTCTCTGCTCTTGCTTGTTCAATACGAGCTTGTTTTGCAGCTTCCGCATTGGCAATAGCAGCATCACGTTTTACCGCTGCGATTTGTGGCTCTCCTAATGCAGAAAGATAACCTTTTGAATCTTTAATTTCTTTAATTGTTAAAGAAACTACTCGAAGACCCATTTTACTGAAATCAGTTGATGCGACTTCTTGTACTTTTTGAGCAAACAATGTACGATTACCATTCGCTTCTTCAGGAGTCATCGAAGACAGAATGCTACGTAAATGACCTTCCATAACTTCTTTCGCTTCATTTTTTAACTCTTCAGGATTTTTACCTAAATATTGTTCAGCAGCTGTAGAAACCTCTTCAATTGTTGAACCAACCTTGATAATGGCAATACCTTGCGCACTTACAGGAACACCTTGTTTTGTGATAGTGTCTTGTGTGCCTACTTCTAGCTTGTAGTTTAATAGACTTAAAGGTTCAGCCTGCTGTAGAACTGGAACAATGAACGTTCCTCCACCGCGAATAATCTTTACCTTTTTCCCATCCTCTGAAGTTACTACGTTTGCTCCATTTCCTAACATGCTACCTGTAACGATAAGTGCCGCTTCCGGTCCTACCGTATGATACTTCGCCATAAATACAAGGATACTTACAACAACGATTGCTAAAGCTACTCCACCAATAATTAGAGTCATTTTGTTTCCTCCTAAATTCCGTTATTTGTTTTTCAAAGAGCGAATAGGTTATTTGTCGATGTTATTTTGACCTTTAAACAACATCGACTTTTATTCTGACTACTATTACTTGTTGCCCTTATCATAAATTGCGATAAGAGACTCTTTGTTTCCTGTTTTCATTACTGCTGTGATACCTGTAACAACGATTGCTAAAGATAATCCACCGATGATTAAAGTCACTTTGTTTCCTCCTGATTTTCCTTGATGGTTTTTCAAAAAAACCAATCGGTTATGTATCGATGCGCTCTACAACTAGAACGACACCATCTTCTATTCCAACTACTTTTACTTGTGACCCTTCTGGTATTTCTGAATTGTCACTGCTTTTAGCAGGTTGTCCATTATTTCCGAATTTGGATTTCAATAATACTTCGCCTAAGCCATCTTCTGGAATAGTAATAATAACTTCGCCTACTTTTCCTTTAGAGTCTTCCATGCGACTTGCAGTATTTTGCTCTGCTTTTGACAGAGGTGCCAAAATAAAGAAATGAATGATACTTACCAACACTAATGCAATTAGAGTTGAAATAACGAGGATAGTGATGTTTGCCATTGAACTAGTCGTTTCAAAAATATATCCTGAAGCTCCTAATATAGCAAAGAAACTTAATACAACCGTAGGGTTCACTACAGAACCTGGGCTTATACCCCCACCTATTGCATGCAGTAGGTCTCCAAATAGCATGTATAGAAGTGATAATGAGCCACAAATGATTAGGGTGTATAAATAGATAGTTTGAATATCCATTCCCCACAATTGCATCAGTTTCCGAACCATTTTTTCAGCATGGTTCGTCCCCCCTCTATTAAATTATCAAACGACATTCTGAGTTTGTCGTTCTTCATAAATCCATAATAACAAATCCAGAAACTAATTGGTAGAGTTTCTGGATTTTTTATTTATTTTTTTATTTATTTCATTATTTTCTGTTTTGAATATTGTAATTTGCAGAGTACGAACCCCAAAATGAATTATAATTTTTTGTAATCTCGTATGTGGTTATCATTCTGATTGTATGTAATTTCATATTGTTTCTGTGCTTGAAATGCATCGCAAATTGCTTTTGTTTTTAAACTATCTTCACTTCGATAGGTAAAAATTTTCAATGAATCCTTTTCTTTTGCATGAACATCACAAACGTATTCTGTACGTAGGAATTTGCCCGAACGTACTTGTTCTTCTTTTACTTTTGTTTGAATGACTTCTACTAATGCATGTGTATCTTTCGAATAATATTTATCTTTATTGAAGAATGACCATGCACAAAAAATCAATACTATAAATATAGCAACAACGATTATATATTCAACAATTGAAGCTTTCAACAAAATCACCCCCAAAATCAATTTCATTATTGCGATGGACATACCTTTTAAAGTTTTAGTAGCAAATTATACATTCATAGTAGAAGGAACCGTTTTAATTGTTCCTCATCAAAAAAATCCGCATTTACTAATGCAGCTTTGCGTTTACATTTTTCATTTAACAGGAATTGATTTAGATGCAATTAATTGTTAAAAAAACAGAATGGATATGGAGGGAGAATTTTATGATATTTTTTGTTTTTTTTTATCTTATTTTTGATTATTTTCTATTTTGTTTTCATATGTGTACCAACAAAGCTATATCTACTTTCTCTTTTTTATTGTAAACGGGGCAAACACGCATTAGAAGACCATTATTATGATGAAAATTGTTATTATTGTGGTATTTGCGAGGGAACATTTCCTAAAAAAATTTAAATAATGATTAATTCTAAAAAGGATTATTTTATGTTTGTTAGAAATATTAATAGTAATAGTTAATAACTTATAACTTTAAGAAGAGTGCGTATTTAAACGCACTCTTCTTTTTTTCTCTATGTAAATACCAAAAACAGTTATCTTTTCTTTGTTATTATATACAAACATTTACTTTCAATAATTCTTCGCTTAATTTAGGAAGAATCTCTTCATCATAGCGTATTTCTATTAATGGAATCCCCTGCTCTTCACAATAAGTTCGTTTGATATTATCTCGTAATTGAGTTAATTCAAATGCTTCTTTCCCGCCAAAATAATCAATCTCATGATAGTGTTGGGGTCCATTATATTCTACCAACGCTTTGACATTCCCTTCTACGTAAACAGCAAAATCGAAACGCAAGGGTCGTTTATGCTTACATTCTTCAAAACTTTGTTGCGGAATGAACTCAATGTTATTTTCTACAAAAATATCATTAATTTCTCTTTCACCTTTGCTCATTCCTAAAAATGCACATTTTGGACACCTAGTTCCTCTTAGAAAATTACCAGGAGTTGTTTTATATTTGGTCCCGCACTCAGTATGTATCAAAGCGATATGTGTATGATTGTTTGTATATATTTCTCCCGGTGCAATTACATATTCGCCTTTGCCATTTTCCTTAACCGCTTGTTTAAACTCATCATGTGTTCTTTTAATCCCGCCGTTGCAATTGGGGCATCGGCTCCCTCTAATAAAAGCAGCAGGATACGAATTCCAAACATGACCGCAAATAATATGTCGCATTTCAATCGGTGTATCTGTATTTATATATACAGCGTTTTTTGTTAGTTCATATTCTTTATTTCCGTATTCAAGAACCTGCTGTTTAAAATCCTCTAAGTTCTTTCTTGTTTTTTCTCCCCTTGCTTTTTTACTGCAAGCGGGGCAACGTCTTCCTCTTAGGAAGTTACCAGGACGAACTGAATATTCATGTTTACAGACATTATGTATGACGATTATAGGAGAAGAATTATTAATATACACTTCTCCCTCTTTCACTTTGTATTCATTTTGAACTAATTCATACATTTCTTTTTTGAAGGTATCTAATGTTTTTCTTTTCTTACTAGCACGATTCTTTAGCGCACATGATGGACAACGAGTTCCTAAGAGAAATGATGCAGGCACAATATCCCATTCATAACCACATAACGAGTGTTTCATTTTAACCTTTGTATTCGTGTTTATATAAGTTCCCAAAACAGAATATTCCTCTTGAACTACATCTCGTACTTCTTTAACAAAGATTTCATGTGTCTTGGTATTTCTTCGACTTCGATTGAGGTCATTGCAGTTCGGACACCTTCGACCTTTTAAAAAATTGGCTGGTATTACTAGATATTCGTGACCACAAGTAATATGCCGCATTTGTACATGAGTCATATTATTTATATATACTGTTCCCTCAACCAACTCATAATTGCCTTCACCATTTATCAGAACCTCTTCGGAAAACTCTTTGTGAGTTTTTTTCTTCCAAACTTGTTTTTTTCTAAAATCTATTAAACAATTTGGGCACCGAGAACCCTTTATGAAATAATCTGCAACAGTGGAATATTCATAACCACATGTATTGTGACGCATGACTATAGAACTTTTTAAGTTCATGAAGTCGGTTGATTCCAAAACAGAGTATTCGTCACCAACTAATCCCATAATTCGTTCTTTGAATTGAATAAATTTTTCTGGATTATGAGTCGATTTATTATTATTCTTACATTGAGAACAACGGAGATGCCCTCTAAGGAACGAATCTGGATTTATAGAATATTCATAGCCACATAGTTTATGACGGATTTGAATAGGAGTTTTCCCGTTTACGTAAACTTCTCCATCCAATAATTCGTATTCCCCTAAACAACTATCGGAAAATTCCTGCGCAAATTGCTCGTAGGTCTTTTTTGAAGCGCTACGGTCCCGGCATTTCGGACAACGAGAACCATTTTTGAAATCATCTGGACGAACTCTATAAGCATTGCCACAATTTTGATGAACGAGTTGCAAGTGATGTTTTGCGTGAACAAACATCTCCCCTTCTAAGATAGTGTATTCACCATCTGTAGACTCTTGAAGAAAAATTTTGAACTCTTCATGTTTTTCTTCGCGAATCTTTCGCATTCGCTCTTCTTTAGAACAATAGAGACAACGTTGTCCCGACATAAACCTTTTTGGACTAATAGAAGTAATTCTTTCACACGTTTTATGTATAGTTTGCAATTTTTGGTTGTTTCCTTGATATATTTCACCATCTACCAGTTGATATTCATTATTTCCTAGTTCATTTAAAATTGAAATATATTCTTCTTGCGTTCTTTTCATTCGAGTCATTTTTCTTTCTCCTATGCAGAATCAGTTTCTGAGTTTCACATTAGCTTTCATTATTTTAGCAAAACAGAAATTCAGAATGATGAAAAATGGATTTTTTTTATGTTATTCTCAAAAAAATATTGAAAACAACATAGATATTATTCAAATTTACTTATTATGCACTCTCTCTTTAAATATAGTCCGGTTGTACAATCTCTTTTTCGTGGTTGCAACCAAAGAAAAAAATGTAAGGATATTTACACATACAAAAAAACCATACCTATATAGATATGGTCAGCAGATTTTGCAATGCATGTATTATTTACAAAAATCTTAGTGATAAGGATTTTAAGTCATTTAATGACTTCGTAAGTATAGATAATCTAAGTACCCTTCTGAAATTAATTCTTCAAGATATTGTTTGATGTTTACAATAACATCGTCTAAATCATATTCGAATACATGCGGAATTAGCTGAGAAACTTCTCCTAAGTCTTTTTCGCCTTTTAGTTCTTCAAGTAAAGAACTCACTTCAAAAACATGTTGATTTCTCACTAACAAAAACGTTAATAAACGAAATGATACAGGTATATCCCCTTTCATCATTCTTATCTGTTCTTTATCCATTTTCCCCATATAGAATAGACCCGTCGGTATAATAGACGTATCAAAACATAACTTATCTCCTGGTGGAGCAGTTAATACTAAAGTTGGATTGTCTTTCACTACAAATCACCTCCAAATCCTCTATTTACTAAAACGACAATTTGCTTAAAAACATGAAGTCATGTTAGAGTGTTTAAAAATTAGTCTATTTCCCTATTTTTTTATTTTTGCTCTGTGTATTCGAGTATTTGTATGATATTTGCCCCAAACAGAGAAAAACGCATAAAATCATTGCCATTTAATTAATAATTTGATAGATTACAATTAGAACGTCAGTTCTTATCCTAAAAAATGGCGATAAAAAACTTAAACAGTACAAATATAATAGTGTTTTACCTTTATGTTTACAAAAAATTTACATACAGCTATTGAATATCAAAGTTTTAATGTATATAATATGTATATACATGGTATAGATGCGTTATAGATTCAATGCATATACTCTATTTTAATTGTTTTAAGCCATAATAAAAAGGCTACCGAAGTAGCCCTCATATTAACATCATTTCGAAAAAATATACTTATTGTAGAAAAGAAAAACAAGAAAACAATTTGCTATACTAATAGCTAAAAGAATAGGAACACCATTAATTGTAGCTAAACCTAATTCAGGAACAAAAACAGCGATGATACCGCATTGAACAAGAAAATAGAAAGTGATAGTCACTATGTGTTTAAGAATAGGTAATAATGACTCATATTCTTCGCTTTTTATTTCTTTATATAAGTCGCTTTCCCTGAATGACCTTACAATCGTATTTCTAACAAATATAGTAAGAGGTATGCTGACAATAAAGAAAATAGGTATGTATACAGGGATAGATGCAAATTCATATGTGAGAACTTCAGGACGAACATAATTTGTTAAACAGTAAAGAGCATAATAGGTAAAGAAAAAATATAATGTTTTACGGATTAACAACTCACCTTTCATTATAAATGTAATCCTTTCATTGTGTTTTTTCATATCTATATCCCCTGCCTTTCTCTTTTTTATATATTATAAAGACTTATTTTCATGCCTGATACGTAGTACATACAATGTCTTCTAAGTATATTGAATGATAAAAGATATTTAGTTTTAAACTATGAAACTTAGTTTCTAAATTATGTTTTCACTTCCTTTCTTTTTTTTATGTATTCTAGATAAATATACCAATTTTCATTAGGTTTTTCTACCCATATTTCAAAAAATGGTGTATAAAATATAAAACACAAGGGGGTTGTTGAAATGACAACGACAACAAAAGGAAAAACAGGGGTAAAAGCAAAAAGAAGGTTTATTGCATTATTTTCATTATCATTTCCAATAGCGTTATATATTATGGTACAGGCGGCTTATGTCGTATCTACTCCTTGGTATATAGATGCATTTTTCGTAGTAGGTATTTCTACTGCATTTTCAATTGGTCTTGGATTACTTGGAGCAATGAGATTGGAACAAATGAAAGGTAGCCTTGGAGTATATGTTGCTGGTGCAGGAATTGTTCTAGCAATAACGATTCAACTACACGATGAGGTTATGTATTGGCATTCATTTTTGTTGATGTCAGTAATGTTTTTCATCGGAGGAGTATTAGCAAAAGAGAAATTAGAAACATACGAGTAAGTCCGTGAATTTCACGGGCTTTTTTTAATTTAAGCAGTATTTCATAAATAAATTGACTAAATAATATTTAATGATATGATTTTAAAAACTCCGAGGAGGAAATAAAGTGAATCAACTGGAATTAGTTGTATCATTTATTGAAATGATGAAAGAGGTAAAGGGTGTTCGTATTAACGAGGCAGAAAATATGGCTGAAATCTATGCTATAGAAGAAGTATATTATCTTCATGCTATTGTTAAAACGGATAAAACTATGTATGTCATTAGTGTAGAAGGTGGAAAACTATTAAACGATACAATTCTAGAATCTACCGATGTAATAGATTTCTTTACAAAGAGAAAATCAAGACTAGCGGTTTGATAAAAACGAAAAAATACATATAAAAAGTAGCTTATCCTAGCTGCTTTTTAAATACTCAACTTCACTCCCCTCGTATTCCTCTAACTAAGTTCATATCCGAAAAAGATATTTACGCTAAGAATAAGAAAAAAAGGAATGAATAGTCATTCCTTTTAGTTGAATTCTAATTTGATTATTTTTGGAGCTTAGATTGACGCTCATTCCACCATTGTTTCCCGAACTCATCTTTACCTATTCTGTTAAATGAAGATAATGAATTACTAAAGCCATAACTGTTTGTTTTAAGTTTTTTGTTGCTTTGAATGTAATTCATTGCTTCGATAATTTGTTCTATCTTTTCAATTAAATCAGGGTCTCTTCTTTCTTCAAATATACTTTCTACATCTTCTTTTAGTTCTTCAGGAATTCCTTCTGTTTTTTCTGGATACAACCATATGTTTCCTTCATTTTGAGAATACATCACATGCCAGAAATACTCATCTGTTTTAAACGCCCAAATTTTAAATTCGTCACTATATATTTCTTCGAAAGACTTTTTACTCTCCCTATCCAAAGCATAATTGTCTATCTGTTTTTTTGTTACATGACGAGATGAACCATATTGGCTATATTCAGGTCTATGTTGATTAATCATCTGAAGGATACGAAACAGTTCGTTTTCGGTTTCTCCTACTCCTATTTTTTCATCAACAAAACGAATCTTTTCTTCTAGTAAATTTTCTTCAGGTTCAAATTCCAAATGTGTTTTACAGAATTCCTTTAAATGTTTTACTGGTGGTTTTAATAAATTAGAAAGCTTCATTTCTTCTCTTACAGCAGATAAAATATTCTCTACTACATCTTCTGTTAATGAGAAATGTTGATTCTCTCTTTCGTCTCTTTTTAATACCAACACATTTTGGTCATCTTTCTTTTCCCAATCAATAGAAAACAAATCGTTTTCATAATAATATGTTGTCGTGAATGTTGCGATGAGACCAGAGCCGAATTTTTCTACTGTAAAAGATGGATACTTCATTTTTGATTCCTCAATATATTTTTGCACAAATTCTGCAATATCAAGCTTACCATCAACTTCATTTGAACGAAATACAATCAAATTATTGGATTTATGTCCATTTATAGAAATAATTTCGCTTGCATTTAAAAGCTCTCTATATTGAAGTAATTCCATTGCTTTTTTAAAGATGCTAACATCAAGTGAATCTCGATAATTAGACCATCGAAACAGTACACGTTTTGAATCCTTAAATTTATTATATTCCAACCAATAAGAACATAAAATAGATAACACAGACGCAAGCTGTTCATCTGTTGGCTTATTGCTACCAGACCATTCCGTTGTAGGTTTTATGTCTACTCGGATATATAGGTTTTCTGAATCTTTTTCGTCTATCTCAGCTGAGAAAAGAGCTGTTCTTGAAATATAGCGTCTTTTTTCATTTGATGCTTTAAGATATAACTCTGCCTTTTTCACTGTATAATATGTATCATCAATCACAAAATCTTGATTATTAAAATCTTGTTCCATGCTATAAGCTCGTAATTTTTGATTGATGTGAGTTTGAATATCAGAAACCTTTTTGAATTTTAATCCTTTTGTCATGATTATTTCTCCTTTTTGTCCAACTTTTTTTAACTATTATAACTTATATTTTAAAAAACGCATGAAAAATAATTTTTTATTAAATCCCGAATAATTCTGAAAAGGACTAAACCTCAAGAGAAATTATAGGATTATTTTATCACTTTTTTTGAATTTTTAAAGTCATAATCCAAAACAAAACAACCCTTTCATTTAAGAAAGGGTTGTTCTATTAAGGTGTAAGTGATTTCGGAATAGGCATTGCGTAATTTTGGAAACTGGTTCTTCTTGCATTAATTACGTAGAATTCGCCGCCTCTTGTTTTTTCCATTAAGATATTTGTATTTAAACTTAGATATTTCACTTCGTTTCTATCTACATCTATTTTTTCGTCGTAATCTGGATAAATCGTGATTTTATTTGAGGTAATTGGATATTCTTGATACTTTCCATCTACCCAACAATCATATGTTTCATTTTGGATAGTTAGTTTATGTGATTGTCCACTTGCATTACCTGTTGCAGTATCACCACTGCTTTTACATGTTACTTTCGGATTGTCGATAAGTAGATTCCAGTTTAACAATGCTTCGTTTTTATCTAATGGATTTCTTTTTCCTTCTAATGTCAACTTATGTTCTGTTTTATCTATATTAGAAACTGTGATTTTTTTCAAATAAGCTTTATAGGATTGACTATGTTTTGCTATGATGTCCCCATTTTCAGTAAATGTATATGCACAAGGTTTCGCAGAACATGTCAATTCATTGTCATTTTTGATATAAGAAATTGTATTTGCTCCATTGATTGAAAGAGCTACATTATCTTTCATTACTTTAGAAGTGTTATAACCACTATCAAAAGTAACAGTAGGAGCAGAAATAAAGGCAATGTTTCCAGTTGTGTTTCCTGCAATGTCTGTTATCGCAACCGAATTAGGTTTTGTAGTTAAATTTGTAATTTTGTATAGCTTCGTACTCGAATCATAATTTAATACTTGTCCTGTGTCTAATTTAACTTCTTTAATTCCTTTTCCATCCATTGGGTCTACTGTAACTTCGTACTTATTTGGCTCATATTCATAGATGATTAATCCGGAAACTGTTGGGATAGTTTTATCTATGTTTTCAATTTTACTTACATAGGTTTCCTGATTCCCTGCATTATCTTCAATAATAAACGTATATTCACCATTTACACTAACAGTATATGTTGCTTTGTTAGAATTAACAGATGTTCCGTTTGGAAGGATAATTTTTTTCACACCAGAGTCTGCATCTCCTGTTAATAACGAGATATCAACATTACCATTTGTTAAATTTTCTGGTGTTTTTGTTTCATGCCAAACGAAAGGCTTAATGAATTCGATATTATTAACTGTATACGTTTTATCATAATAGTTTCCTGCCACATCATAGAATCTAAACGTATAATCTCCATTTACAGGAGCATCATATGTTGCTTTTGTGCCTTTTGTAAATGTACCATCTGGTAATTTAATTTTATCTATTCCTGATAGAGTATCAGAACCAATTGCAGTAATAGTAACAGGTTTATTTGTCCAACCAGTAGGAGCTGTTAAGTTTCCGGTAGGATTCACTTTATCTATTTGATAGACCCCGCTTCTAATCACCTTTTTAAGTCCTGCATTTGTTGTAACTTCCGCTTCTATTACATATTCACCTGTTGCTGAGAAGGTAATCGTATTTGTTACATCCCCAACTATAACTGAACTCCAAGCATTCCAACTTGTCCCTTTATCTGAAGAAGTACGATACTTCCATTCTTTGATACCTGAAGGACCTGTTTTAATTGGGTCAATTGTTACACTGATGTCCTTATTCGTCCAAGACACAGAATTAGGGTTAAACGATGCATCTGGTAAAATCATATCGATGTAATAAGTTCCACTTGTTACAATGAAAACATTGCCTGCATTATCAGTTACTTCGGCTTGTACTTTCCATGTTCCATCGGATGATAAGGTAATAGTTCCATTTGTGTCTCCGGTTGTATAAGTAGACCACGCTCCGTATGTACTTCCGTTGTCTGAAGACGTACGGTATCTCCATTGTTTTACTCCTGAACCACCTGTATCACTTGGGTCAAAAGTTATAGGTACATTAACACCTATCCAAGGTGAACTATTTGGATTAAATGTTCCTGATGGGTTCGTAAGGTCAATATTATAAACACCGCTTGTAACCGTATTAATATTACCAGCAATATCAGTTACTTCAGCTTGTATTTTCCATTGTCCTTGCGTATTTAAAGCAACCGTTCCCGTTGTATCTCCTGCTGTATAAGTTGACCATGCTCCGTATGTGCTTCCGTTGTCTGAAGAAGTGCGGTATCTCCATTGTTTTACTCCTGAACCACCTGTATCACTTGGGTCTACGCTTACAGAAATTCCAGTGTTTCTCCACACAGCAGAATTCGGATTAAACGTTGCAGTTGGTAATGACATATCAATTTGATGAGTTCCACTTGTAACGGTATTAATGTTTCCTGCGTTATCCGTTACCTCTGCTTGTATTTTCCATTGCCCTTGCGTATTTAAGGCAACCGTTCCTGATGCAGTTCCTGCTGTATAAGAAGACCATGCTCCATATGTGCTTCCATTATCTGAAGAAGTACGGTATCTCCATTGTTTTACTCCTGAACCACCTGTATCACTTGGATTGAAGGATACTGATACACTAGAATTTGTCCAAGGTGTACTATTTGCTGTGAATGTTCCACTTGGATTTGTTGTATCTAATTGATGAGTTCCACTTGTAATCGTGCTCACGTTTCCTGCATTATCTGTTACTTCTGCTTGTATCTTCCATTGTCCTTGTGCGTTTATAGGAATCGTTCCTGTTGTGTCTCCTACTGTATAAGAAGACCATGCTCCATATGTGCCTCCATTGTCTGAAGAGGTACGGTATCTCCATTGTTTTACTCCTGCGACTCCCGTATCACTTGGGTCGAAGGATACTGATACACTAGAATTTGTCCAAGGTGTACTATTTGGTGTAAATGTTCCACTTGGAGCGATTTTATCTATATTGGAGACAGTGTATGATTTCGTCAATATGTTTCCATAATTGTCTTCGAAATCAAATGAATATGTTCCATTTGTTGTAGCCGTGTAATTCGCAGTCGAACCACTTGCATATGTTCCATCCGGACGTTTTATTTGTTTCATTCCTATTTCACTATCCGTACCAGTTGCTGTTAGTATTACATCACCGTTTGTTAGTGTTGTAGGAGAAGCAGTGATTGTTCCAGTTGGAGCAGTTGTATCTAGTTCATAATTTACCGTAACATTGTATGAATAATAATCACGGTAAGATGTCCCGCCTTGATAAACTGTTCCATCATACTTTTGTGTATAAGTTGTTTCTTGTTTCGTCCAAGACCACATTGTAATATAAAATGGAGCTGTCCATGAATTTTCATCCATATAGAATCCATTATTATAACCACCATAATCACGACACTGCCTTGAAGTATAGTAGCAATAATCCCAAGAATAATCTCTTCCCCAGTAATACGAATATGCTCCTCCTGCTGATTCCCAAGGTCCAGTATCTTCACCATTATAATTTACATAAGTACCAAAACTGTAACTGCTTGAGATTTGGTCCCAAACATAAACCCTAGTTGCACTTACAGTTCTGTCTTTTGACCAGTAACCTTCTGATGTAGGTCTAGAAGAAGGTTGTTGTGATGAATCAAAAGTATACATTACTTTTTCTGTCGTATAATTTGGGTAATATGACGTATTAGAAGTAGAAGAACCGCTTTTAGACAATGTTCCTGAGTATCCACTTCCATCGCTATAATCAATAGAATCCGAAAACCAACTGTTACCAATTTGACTTCGAGATTCGGATACATATTTCGAATACTTATAAGGGTCGTAATAAGATTCTTGTCTGGTAGTAGAACCATTATTAACATTAATCGTTACATTCGTTCCATTTACACTGTAAGAAACATTTCCGTTATCTGTTGTTACAGATTTTATTTTATAAAGTTTTGGAATATTAATAGTTTGGCTACGAGATTGGCTTGTACTTTCTGAAAAATTAACAACTTGCGTTCCAGGAGTTGCTGCTTGAGCTATATTTGAGTCGAAAAGACTAGTAAAAACTGCAAATGAAGCAATAATAGTGCTTATTGTTTTATTTTTTCTTTTCATAATCCACCCCTTTTCTAATGTTAACCTGTTGAAAACAAAACTTATTTTAAAAAATCAAGTTTTATCATTTCTTTTAATAACACAAATTGAGAAATATGCAAATAAATATTAAAAAAACACTCTCAAAATGAGAATGTTTTTTGTTTCAATATCTCCTTTGCTTGATAAAGATTCTTTCTTAAGGAACAAGGGATTTCGGAATAGGCATTGTGTAATCTCTGAAATTACTTCTTCTTGCATTAATTACATAAAACTCTCCACCTCTTGTTTTTTCCATCAACACATCTGTATTTAATTTCAAGTGTTGTAATTCGTTTCTATCTACATCTATTTTTTCTTCATACTCTTTATAAATGGTAACTTTATTTGAAGTAAGTGGATGTTCTTTGTATGTGCCCTCTACCCAACAATTATATGTTTCATTTTGAATAGTTAGCTTATGAGATTGTCCGCTTGCATTACCTGTTGCTGTATCAACATTGCTTTGACATGTTACTTTTGGATTGTCGATAAGTAAATTCCAATCTAGCAATGCTTCGTTTTTATCTAATGGATTTCTTTTTCCTTCTAATACTAATTTATGTTCTGTTTTATCTATATTAGAGATAGTGATTTTTTTCAAATAAGCTTTGTAATTTTTCAATGCATCATATTGACTATGTTTCGCTATAACATCCCCGTTTTCTGTAAATGTATATGTACATGGTTTTGCAGAACAATTTAACTCTGTCTTATTTTTAACAAAGGACAGTGTATTTGTTCCGTTAATATCAACTTCGACATTTTCTTTCATTGTTTTCAAAGCATCGTAACCAGTCTCGAAAGTAACAGTTGGAGCGGAAATGAAAGAAATGTTTCCTGTCGTGTTTCCTGCGTTGTCTGTTATCGCAACTGAACTAGGTTTTGTAGTTAGATTTGTAATTTCGTACAGTTTTTTATCAATATTATATTTTAATATTTGCCCTGTATTTAATTTAACTTCCTTGATTCCTTTTCCATCATTTACATCTACCGTAACTTCAAATTGATTTGGCTGATACTCGTATAATATTAAACTTGAAATAGTCGGAACATTTACATCTATATTATCGACTTTACTTATGTACACTTCTTTATTTCCAGCATTATCTTCAATAATAAACGTATATTCTCCATTCAAGTCAACGGTATAGGTTGCTTTATCAGAGTTAACAGATGTTCCATTTGGAAGAGTGATTTTCTTTACGCCAGAGTCTGCATCTCCTGCTAATATCGAGATATCAACTTTACCATTTGTCAAAGTACCCGGCGTTTTCGTTTCGTTCCAAACGAAAGGTTTAATCGTTTCAATATTACTTACTGTATACGTTTTATCATAATAGTTACCCGCAACATCATAAAATCTAAACGTATAATCTCCATTTACAGGGGCATCGTATGTTGCTTTTGAGGCTTTAATAAATGTGCCATCTGGTAGTTTAATTTTATCTATTCCTGATAAGGTATCCGAACCGGTTGCTGTTATTGTCACAGGCTTATTTGTCCAGGCAGTAGGAGCTGTTATACTTCCAGTAGGATTCACTTTGTCTATTTGATAAATGCCACTCTTAATCGTCTTTTTAAGCCCTGCATTTGTTGTAACTTCTGCTTCAATTATATATTCACCTGTTGCTGAGAAGGTTATCGTATTTGTTACATCTCCAACAATAATAGAACTCCAACTGTTCCAAGTTGTTCCTTTATCTGAAGAGGTTCGATACTTCCATTCTTTAATACCAGAAGGACCTGTTTTGATAGGGTCAATTGTTACGCTTATATTTTGATTTGTCCAAGAAGCGGCGTTAGGATTGAAAGAAGCATCTGGTAATAACATATCAATATTATAAACGCCACTTGTAACTGTATTAATATTTCCTGCATTATCTGTTACTTCGACTTCTACTTTCCATATTCCACTTGATGACAAGGTAATAGTTCCATTTGTGTCTCCTGCTGTATATGTTGACCATGCTCCGTATGTGCTTCCGCTGTCTGAAGAAGTACGATATCTCCATTGTTTTACTCCAGAGCCTCCATTATCACTTGGGTCAAAAGTTATAGGTATATTAACACCTGTCCAAGGCGAACTATTTGGATTAAATGTTCCTGTTGGGTTTGTGAGGTCAATATTATAAACACCGCTTGTAACCGTATTGATGTTTCCTACGTTATCAGTTACTTCAACTTGTATTTTCCATTGCCCTTGTGTACTTAAAGAAATGGTTCCCGTTGTGTCTCCTAATGTATAAGTTGACCACGCTCCATATGTGCCTCCGTTATCTGAAGAAGTTCGATATCTCCATTGTTTTACCCCCGAACCTCCAATATCATATGGGTCTACACTTACAGAAATGCCAGTATTTCTCCATGTAGCAGAATTTGGATTAAACGTTGCAGTTGGTAATGACATATCAATTTGATGAGTTCCACTTGTAACGGTATTAATGTTTCCTGCGTTATCCGTTACTTCGACTTCTATTTTCCATTGACCTCCTGTGTTCATCGCGATACTTCCTGAAGCGGTCCCTAATGTGTAAGAAGACCATGCTCCATATGTACTTCCGTTATCTGAAGAAGTTCGATATCTCCATTGCTTTACTCCTGAACCACCAGCATCACTTGGACTGAAGGATACTGATACACTAGATTTTGTCCAAGATGTACTATTTGGTGCAAATGTTCCACTTGGATTTGTTTTATCGATTTGATGGGTTCCACTTGTAATCGTGCTCACGTTTCCTGCGTTATCTGTTACTTCTGCTTGTATTTTCCATTGACCTTGTGTATCTAAAAAGATGCTGTCCGTTTTATCTCCTATTATATAAGAAGACCACGCTCCATATGTGTTTCCGTTATCTGAAGAGGTTCTATATCTCCATTGCTTTACTCCTGCGACTCCTGTATCACTTGGGTCGAAGGATACGGATACATTAGATTTTGTCCAAGATGTACTATTTGGTGTAAATGTACCACTTGGAGCCAATTTATCTATATTGGAAACAGTATATGATTCAGTAGAAATATTTCCGCGATTATCCTCGAAGTCAAATGTATATGTTCCATTTGTTGTAGCAGTATAATTTGCAGTCGAACCACTTGCATATGTTCCATCCGGACGTTTTATTTGTTTCATTCCTATTTCACTATCCGTACCAGTTGCTGTTAGTATTACATCACCGTTTGTTAGTGTTGTAGGAGAAGCACTGATTGTTCCAGTTGGAGCAGTTGTATCTAAATCATAATTTACCGTAACATTGTATGAATAATAATCACGGTATGATGTTCCTCCACTATATACTGTTCCATCGTAGTTTTGTGTATAAGTTGTTTCCATTTTCGTCCAAGACCACGTTGTAATATAAATAGGAGATGTCCATGAATTCGAATCCCATTCGAATCCCCCCTTGTCACTACCTGCATATTTATAACCTCCGTGATTGTTGTAATAATCCCACCAGTCATAAATGTCTCCCACAGGCGAGAATGCCCCTCCGGCTGACAGCCAAGGATTAGGACTGTCCCATGTAGAATTTTTATAGGTTCCAAAACTATAACTATTTGCATATGAATCCCAAACATAAACCTTAGTTGCAGATACTGTTTCAGTTTTTGTCCAGTAACCTTCTGGTGTAGGTCTAGAAGAAGGTTGTTCTGAAGAATCAAAAGTATTTTTCACTTTTTCTGTCGTATAATTTGGGTAATATGATGTATTAGAAGTAGAAGAACCGTTTTTAGACAATGTTCCTGAGTATCCACTTCCATCGCTATAACCAATAGAATCCGAAAACCAATTGTTACCAATTTGACTTCGAGATTCAGATACATATTTCGAATACTTATAAGGGTCGTAATAAGATTCTTGTCTGGAAGAAGAACCATTATTAACATTAATCGTTACATTTGTTCCATTTACGCTGTAAGACACATTTCCGTTATTTGTTGTTACAGATTTTATTTTATAAAGTTTTGGAATATTAATCGTTTGGCTCCGAGATTGGCTTGTACTTTCTGGAAAATTAACAACTTGCGTTCCAAGAGTTGCTGCTTGAGCTATATTTGAGCCGAAAAGACTAGTAAAAACTGCAAATGAAGCAATAATAGTGCTTATTGTTTTATTTTTTCTGTTCATAATCCACCCCCTGCTTATAACTTACAGAGAATATAACTTAATTTCCAATAAATTCAAGACATTTTTACATTTTATAGAAGTTGCTAATTGTATAATCATTGCAAAATAACAATTAATATTAAGACAAATTCGGAATTTACACAAAAATGTTTATTGAAAACAAAAACGCCCTAATAAGTTGTAACGTTTTTTCTATACCCATAAGAATTTTCGTTACACCCTATAAGGACGTTTGTATTTATCGTAAAGTTTTTACTGACGGAATATGTATACAGTTTCCTCGTCAATTTTCTTTTTGTAATTCACATCACTAAAACCTTCAATTTTAATAGCATTCATTCCCTTTTTCATTGGTACCCCAATACTGAATTGTCTCCAAGAATACTGAATTGTTGCTGGTTTCCCATTTACTTTTACTGCTTTAATAGTTCCGTTTTTAACTAATGCCCCTATCCATTCCGTACCCTTTTTTGTTTTAGGAGCATTTTGTGTTTTGTTACCAACAGGAGTTGTAAATTTGTAATTAGATATACCTTCCGGAACAGTTACAGTATATTTTTTCTTAGCAATATAAGTATACGGAGCCCCTTTATATGTACCTTCATATGTCGCTTCCAATACAAGTGTGTTTTTCCCAACTGGAAGTATCACATTTTTAGAAAACTGTCTCCAAGCATATAAAAGGTCTGTTTTTTCTCCATTGATTTTCAAAGATTTGTAATTAGAGTATTCAAGAATTCCAGATACCTTCAATTCTTTTGTATCTAATTTTATTGTTGGAGAACTTGGAGATTGTACTGTAAAACCTTTATCATTAAAAATGAAAACAACTTCTTCGAATAATTGATTTTTATAACTTGAATCACTGTATCCTACCAATTTAATTTCATTTAAACCAGGTCTTAAGTTCGCTGCGTAAGAAAACTTTTTATCTGAGCCAATTGATACTGCTGCTCCATTGATTTTCAAACTTTTTACCGTACTATCAATAACTGTACCTTTTATAGGCTGCGTTGTGTTGCTTGTTTGCGGAGCCTCAGGAATTGTATAAGATACGGGTGTATCAAATTTAAAGCTCGGTTTATGAATAGTATATGTTCTATTAAATACTTTTGTATAAGGATAACCATTTATAATATCTTCGTATGTAGCTTCCACCGAAATATTATTATTTCCAGGTTTCGATAAGGTAATAGGTTGGTCGAATTGTCTCCATCCGAATTTAAATGTTTGGTTGATTCCGTTAATTTTTAAAGTTTTTAATTTAGGACTTGCTGCATAACCAGTGAACGTAAATACATCTTTAGTTGTGTTTACATATGTTTCTTTAGCAGTTGTCATCACTAAATCATTATCATTGAACAAATAGACTGTTTCCTCTACTATTTTATTTTGGTAATTGCTATCGCTATAACCTGTTATAGTAAATGCATTAAAACCATTCTTTAAACTTACAGGATGTCTAAATTGATTCCAATCATATAGTAAAGTTACTTTTTCTCCATTTATTTTTAGACTATTGATACGAGTATCTTTTATAATTCCCTCTACAAATGCTGATTTACCAGTAATTTGACCCGCATTGGTTGGAACATAGTTTACACTATTTAAGAAATTGAAACTTGGTGCATGAATGTTGTATTGATTGTGAATAGGAAAATACACCTTTTCTCCATTTAAATTCACGTACTCGTAAATAGAATCTACATAGAAAGAATTATCCCCGTAACCAAAATCTAGTGGTTGGTCAAACTGTCTCCAGCTAAATTTTAATGTTTGATTCATTCCATCTACTTTTACCCATTTCAAGTTAGGTTTTTGCAGTAATCCTGTAATCGTAGCTTTATTAGAAAAAATAGATGAATTGTTTGCTGAAGGAGATGTAACTTTCATATCTCCGTCCTTAAACACATAAAATGATTCTTTCGTGATAAGTTTCCCATTGCTGTCGTAGCCTTCTAATACAAACTCGTTTAAACCATTTTTAAGAATAATCGGTTGGCTATCAAATTGTTTCCATCCCCATTTAATTGCTGTTGTTACTCCATTGATTTTAAGAGAAGCAACATCTTTATCTGTTACCAATCCTGTTAATAAGATTTGAGATGCATTTGAAATCGGTGCATTGATAGCTCTTTCGCTTACAGGTGTTGAGAATGTAAAGCTCGACTTTTTATATACAAAGTAATCATAATCTTGTTGTGTTCCATCTTTCATAGAAACTGTAATGTCGATTTTATTAACACCTTTTTGCAATTTTATATTTTCATTAAACTGTAGCCCTTTAGAAATTCCATTTATGGAAATAGAATTAACCTTTGAATCTGTAACTGTGCCTGTAAATGGTAAATTGCTATTATTTGTTTCGCTATTATTCTTCACAGATAAATTAATTCCACTTGGAATATTATCAATAATCGGATGTTGAACAATAATTGGATGTTTTACAACTTCCTTAAAAGCAGCTTCAGATTCTACTGAAGAATTAATAGGTAAACCATTTTCTGGTTCTCCATTAAACCAAATTACTAATTTTAAGTTCGGATATTTTTCTTTTATTTTTTCAAACATATCCCCGATGAAATACGGTTTGTTTCCAGCTGCTTCACTACTTGCAAATTCACCAATTAACATTGGTTTATTAGCAAATGAACGCATATAAGTTTTGTACAAATCTCCATATAAATCATCAAAATACTTAAAATCTTTTCCTGTCTTACCAAAATTATAAGCCGTCATTCCAAGCCAATTTACATAATTATCACCTGGATAATACATAGCAGCAGCATTCCATGAATAATCTGGTTTAGAATAATCGTTTGGATTCCATACAAAGTAAGCATTTGTTACATCGTGTTGTTTATAGACATTTATAACGTGACGATATGCTAATTTATACAAATCAGGGTCGTTATAAGAATTTTTATGACTCCAACTCGTCCAGTTGCCATTCATCTCATTTCCAACTCTAACTAATACAGGGCTTTTCGTATTTTTAATTCCCTCTGCCCAGCTTGTAATTTGTGTGTCAAATGCTCCATTGATTACTTTTTGAACATTATCAGAAGTATTTGTATTTTCATTAATGTAATCAAAATGCATTGTTACCAAAGGAACTCTTCCTTCTGAAACCATTGTTTCTACATAACTATCATATGGTTTGTCAATTGGTTTATAAAACATTTGCGCACCAAAACGTGTTTTTAAATTAGTTTCCACATCATGAATACCTGATGCTTGTCCTGGCTGATATATTCCAAAAGCAATTTTATTTGGTTCGATTTTTAAAGTACGTTTCTCTGCCTTCAATTCAATATCTGGAGATGTTTTATTTGGTGCGAATGAATCATTTACATTATCCATTTTCCCTTCGAAGAAGGATGTATCAGGAGAAGTTAAAAGTTTAATTATCTCTTGTTTTTTATTCTCAAAATTATTATCAAACGTTTTAAGCTGCAACGTATAAACTTTATTTCCGGAAATTACAAAAAAGTATGAATAAGAAGTCATATCATTTTGTATCCCAGATAAAGGACTTCTTTTGTAATCGAATGTTCTTATTTTCAATCCTGAATTCGTATTATAAGTCCCTTCTTTTGTAATCAAAGATTTAACAGGTTCTATGGTTTCATTTATATACTCATCCACTTTTTTATATTTCTTTCCTAAATCATCAAAATAGATATCCAATCGAAAATCCTCATTAAAGAAACGTGTGTAATTCGGGACTTGGTGTCTATCAACCTCCCAATTTGATGGGATAGATAGCTTATAACCAAATTGATTATTTGTATAAACTCCGCTTATAAGATTATCCAAATTTTCGGGATTCAAACTTTTACTAGTTGCTTCATCTTTCCATAATTGATAAGAATCTGATGTAAGCGCTTGGGTTAGTTGAGCAGAAAAAATTAAAGATGTTGCAACGAACCCTGTTATAAACAGTTGTTTTGTTTTCATGTATGTCATCACTCCTTTTGTTCAAAAACATGAATTTGACCTAAAATATCATGATTATAAAAATTGGGTAAATATTTCTTATAAATAAAAAGGAATACATATATCATTAAAAGATAACAAGGATTACAATCTGCTACAAAATTGCAATCAAAAAGAAAACGATTAAAAATACAACTTCTAAATCAAATATTTGTTTATAACAAACTGGATTCATTACTTTTATAGGAAGAAAAATAACTTAAATTATGTCTTTTTATATTAATTTAATGAAAATAAGAGTTTTCATAGTGTTTTTGGACGTTCCTGAATCTGTGATATAATAAGAAAAAATGGAGGGTTAATTACGGATGAAATTATTATCAAAGCCATCAAACTTAGACTACAGTAAACAGAAACAATATGAGGAATTTCGATTTTTCAAGTTAGCACTTACGGAAAGAAATTGGTCCGGAAAAGAGTATATTACAAAAGAAAATTGTTCTTGGTTTATGAATCAACTAAAAGAATTAGACGATGTGTTCTACAAACTATTTGGAAACATTTTATCTACTACTCGATTTACATTTTTAATGGATACATCTATCTTTGCAGGAAAACTACCCGAAAACAATAAATTAATTGAATTTCTTGAAGAACTAGATGATTTTCAGGAGTATGATATTGAAAATCCTGTTGAAGTCAAAAAAGCGAATAAGTATCTAAACAAATTAAAAAGTTACAAAAACAAAATAGAAAACCTTACTTATATTTACAGATGGGCGCTAAACAATGAAGAACACCCATTTGCAGCTGAAATAAAGGAATCAATTATAAAAGAGGTTGAGAAAAAAGGGAATTCGGCTAAGACACTTTGGGATAAAGATATAAAAAGCGTAACCTTAAAACGTATGAAACTCATAAAACAAGGAGCATCTCAAAAAGACTTCGCGACAAAAATGAATAGTGAAGGAGCTCGATTAGTTACAGAATGCGAAAAACGAGATATCCATTTTGTAAGTCAAATTTTAAAATATGGATTAGATGAACCTTCCCTATTCTTCTATGGTATTTATTTTATTGTTATCTACTATAAACAATTAGAAGGTTTGATGAAACCAGGAATTGAATTCATTTCATTTGAAAAAAAAGAAAACAAAATAGAAGTATTTTTAAAGGACTCTACAAGTTATCTTGATGAACAATTTTTAAAACATGAAACGTTCATTAGTACACTACCTAAAGCCAAAAGAAGAGCTGATGGACGTGTCACTAAATATGAGAGTTTATATGATATAAATGGAGCTGAATTTGATAACGAGGAACAAATTAAAGGAGTTCTACGAACGATTTCAAATTGGATTATCTATCGTATTCCTTCTAATACAACCATCAAATTACCACATAAAAAGTGGGTCCATACAGTAAAAGGGGAATTATTTACTTCTTTAGGATTAGATAAGATGTATTTTGAACAAGTCTCCTTTATTGGCGGTCCAGAAGGACCTGAGCTATTGATAAAATCACATGCGTTTCTAACAAAAGGGACATATGATGTAGATTTATTGTTCCCGTTGTTTGACCCAGAAAGCTGGGAAAACTTAAACGCCATTCAATGTGCTATTATCACATATGCACTATGTCTATTCCATGACATTACAATAGAAAAGAATTATGACTTAGTAAAAAATACATTTAAATCATTTATGGGAGAAATTTTTGAATATGAATTGGTAACTCGTGAAAAGTCAGGAAGCGTATCTTCTTTACAGTTCTTAAATGCATCACAAAAAACAGGAATTAAAAATAACAATGATACAAATACAAGTCATGAAGATACACATAAGAAAACAGAGCATTGGGTTAGTTTTCACTTCAGAAGATTAAAAACTGGGTCTAATGCTTCTGATAAACAAAAATCAGTAGCAGCGAAATATGGAATTAAGGAGTTGCCTCCTGGATTCACATTTGTAGATTCACATGTACGAGGAGAACGAAATATAGACAAAGATAACATGCATTTCTCTGCTCTAGACATACTGAATAAAACACTTGGAAAATTAAATCGTTACTACGAAGAAAATCATGATAAAGAACAAGAAACAATAAATTAATCAAAATAAACTTATTGAAAAAGCATCTGTCTCCAGATGCTTTTTTGTTGTTCTTACCACTAGAATCAAGTGTCTAAATACAAGTATTTTTCAATTTCGGGATATTCTTTGCATGTTTGTAGCATATCTTCTTCAGTAAGAATTTGCACAATGTTCACCCCTTCACCTTGCTCGATGAAAATACTGATTTTCTCATCATTAATAACATAAATGGATAATTCGTATCTTTTCCAATTAATAAAATAACGAATAACTCGAAATGGAATAATCGGAAATGCTTGTTTTTTTAAATCCTCTGTACTTAAATCTAACTTTAATTGCACGTCCTTAGATTTATTATATCTTCTAAGTTCAGGAAAATTTTGCAAGCAAATATTCATAGAAATTCGACCATAAAATGTAACAATTGAAATTTCCTTATTTCCAGTCCATTCATAAATAAACAAAATGTCATTATCTATATATCCATAATCATCTCCTGCAAAGCAGACGCGATTTAAACGAATAAGTTGTTTTATTATGGTTGATAATTCTTCTGCTGTTGCATGAGGACCCACTCTTTTATTCCAACGGATTAAAGCATGTTCGTATATGGAAATTTCTGCATTTTTCAATTTCTTTTTTATAAATTTAGGAATACAATATGTTTTTCTTAAAAAATTCTTCCCGTTCATAATATTTTTTAAGCGAGCGACATCATCTCTAGTGGGTGAACAGTTTGGAATTAGCTCGAAACTCTTACTCCATACTTCCAAATTAATCCCCCCTTACCAATAAATACAATTTATTTATATCATATTTTAGGATTATTTTGGTAAATCCTTTTAAAAAACAAAAGATGTATGTATCGGTACAGAAATAAATTCAGAATATTGCATCCGGGAAAATCATTGCTGAATAAAAAACACCACAAATGCAGTGTTTTAATTTTAATTAGTTTTTAATTGAAGTACATTAATACTTTGTAAAGTCCTTCAAGAGCAAATCTTCCACATATTTGATAAACAACGATAGCAATTAGCGCAGATATATCAATAAATCCAATTGGTGGTATAAAACGTCTAAATAAAGAAAAATACGGTTCTACACATCTAGAAATCAAATCAAATATTTTATTATCTCTTAAGTCCGGCAACCACGAAGTAATAACATAAATTATCATTAAGTAGTAATAAGTTTGGAAAGCAAGATTTCCAACTTTAAATATAATATAATCCATTCAAATCCCTCCTTTGTATGTATCGAATTGAATAAGAATAGAGTTTAGAAAAAACAAAAACCTTCTTATAAACTCGATGTAAATGGTTTATAAGAAGGTATACATGTACTTTATTTCTTTATAAAATTTCATTTCAATTTGAATCCCCTAAAATTATCTTATTTTTCTCTAGTGCAATTTTTACATAACTTATTATTAACTGTCACAGGAATTGCTTTGCCACAATCTAAACAAAATTCATAACAATTATAGCAATACAAATACCCATTGATAAGTTCCATCTCTTCTCTATAGTTGTAATCTTGACAGTTGTAACAATTTTCAAGCTTCATACCTATATCTCCTCTTTAATGAAAAGTCAGCTCATGGATTTAACTTTGAATCATAAAATTCATATAATCTCCAAATATATTCACATGACATTGAAAGCAATAACTTTTAAAATAAAGCAACATCAATTGGGATGTATTTTATGTATAAAGAATTATTTCTTTTATAATACAGCTTAATTTCCGCATAATATGTACCTTTTTCGGGTATCTTTATTTTAACCACTAAAAAGTTTAGCCGATTGAGATGTAACAATAAGTTCACCGTTTTTTAGTAAATGGTAGCATTTATTGTAGTAACTCCTTCATTTCCAAATACTCTTTATAATTCATAAATTTCATTTGGCTCTTTTCTTTTTCACAAACCAAACATTTTTCATTTACTATTACCATGCATCTTGTGTTTTCTTCTTTTGGGTTTCTATTCGTTATAAATGCATGCTCAATATTCGATAAAACATATTGATGTTTATGATTGCTTTTCTTATTATTATGTTTGGTTTTCTTTCGATGTTTTGGAACTTCACTTTCGTAATTATACAAATAAATCACCTCTCCCAAGTTGCTTACATACTATATATACTATGATAAGATTTTGTGTGAAAATTTTTCTGCTTTTTAAATTGTTAACGACCTACAAGATTTAATGAAATAAAAAAAGGTTCTTCTCAAAGTTTTTCAACTTCGAACAAAGAACCTTCTAAGATACCATGATTTTTTTTTTGAAAAAAACGTTCCATAAATTGAAACAATACTTTTTTTTGCGAAATTGAATACTGGAAGATACTCGATGAAATATTCTTAAATTCCCCTTCTTCCATCATAATATTCAAGTCCCATAAAATTTTCTTGTTAGATACAAACTTCACATAACATATATATTTGTTTAAAATCTTTTTTACATCAAAATTACGAATTTCACTTTCTTTTAAAAGCCTGTAAGTATCATCTTCAATGTATACAGCATAATAGAGTCGTAACTCGCTTTCGTGAATTTCCTTTTCAAGAAATGGTAGCCACTCGCGATTTAATTCTTGTATTAATGCATTACTATTTGCTTCTATCATATATATCTTCCTTTTTCCTATACCTGATAATTAGTAATAAAACAGCTTCGCACGTTTCATTTAATATATATTAATTTCATTATAGAGGAAGCAGAAAGAACATGCTTCTATTAATTTTTTCCATCTCTTTATCTAATTTTATAAAACTATTTTTTTCTTCGTAATGCCCTTTCAATATCTTCCCAAGGAAAGGCATTTAAACAATAAAAAAGAGCATCTCCTTCGTATGTTGTTACTTCAAATGACTCTCCAGAACTTTTATCATTTATATAAACTATCCAATACGATTTTGAAGAAGGTAAAAAAGGTCTACTTAAACTTTTGAACAATCGAATAGACGCACCTTCTACTTTTCCAGAAACACTAAGAATAGAAGAAGATATCACATCGGAAAATTCCATATGAAGTAAGACATCGTAAAAAATTGGGTCTTCAAATAAAAAAACCATCTTGTTTTGCTCTATGTGTTTATTCCACTGCTTATGTAATAATGCAATATCATCCGAAGTGGGATTACTTATAGATTCCATCATAATATATATCTCCTTAACTAAAAATCCTATATGGGTCCAAACTTTCGAGTTTTTTTCTACTATTGTTATTTTTAAAATAAATACCTTCTCGATTAGATATAGGATTAGAGCGCTCCCCGGAGAATATCATTAAAGGGAAACACTTATATTGTGAGGTGAATAACTTTGAAAAAATGGTATGTAGGTGTAGATATTGGCGGCACTACAATCAAATTAGCATTTATAGATACAATGGGTAACATTATGAATAAATGGGAAATACCAACGAACATCCATGATAATGGTTTACATATTGTTCCGGATATTTGGAATTCAATTTTAAATAAACTATCTGAATTACATGAAAAGAAAGAGTTGTTATTAGGTATTGGTGTAGGTGCTCCTGGATTCATCAATATGGATACAGGATTTATATACCAAGCAATAAATATTGGCTGGTATAACTACCCTTTACGTGAAGAATTAGAAAAAATATCAGGTATTCCTGTAAAGGTAGACAATGATGCAAATTTAGCAGGGGCAGGAGAACTATGGACAGGTTCAGCTAAAGGAATGAATGATGTATTGTTTGTAACGCTTGGAACAGGTGTTGGAGGCGGCATTATTATCGATGGAAAAATTGTTCATGGAAAATTAGGAATGGGTGGAGAAGTCGGTCATATCACAGCTGATTACGATGAGAAATTCAAATGTAATTGCGGTAAAAAAGGATGTTTAGAAACTCTTGTTTCAGCAACAGGAATCGTCCGATTAACTATGGAAAAACTAGAAAAATATCCTAAATCGGTTTTACATGACACAATAAGCGGCAATCAATCATTAACAACAAAAATAATTTTTGATGCTTACAAAATACAGGATGCATTAGCTGTTGACGTTGTATATGATGTTTCTAAGTATTTAGGTATTGCTATCGCAAATCTTGCGAACATATTAAATCCTGAATGTATTGTAATTGGTGGTGGTGTTTCGAAAGCAGGAGATTTATTATTAACACCTGTAAAAACAGTATTCCAAAAACATGCTCTTCCTAGAATCAAGGAGAATACAGATATACGTATAGCTTCTCTCGGAAATGATGCAGGAGTAATAGGTTGTGCATGGTTAATTAAAAATAGTTTAAAATAACCTTTCACTCTCCACGTTTTAGGTACAGTAAATAGAAATATAAAAAAGCAGAGGTATGTCCCTCTGCTTTTTTATATTGATTAAGTAATCGAGATGTAATGCGTTTTTAAATATAGTTATGACCCTATACACCTGTTGGAATAGGAACACTATTGTTAGTAGTGTTTTTTGTTTTTGAATTTATAATATAAAAATCACCTAGTCCATTTCTCTCTACAAATATGTTATTAGTATTAAATGTTTTTACAGGTAATGAATCGCTTGGTTTAGTGAAAACAACAGGTTGATTAAAGTCAGCAGAAAAAGTCAGCCAATTTGATTTAACTGCATTTCCATTTGAAGTTCCCTCTACCTTACAAGTATATTCGAAGTTTTTACCTGCGATACTATACGATGTCCCTGTAACATTATAGTTTTTAGTTCCTTCTGGTGTCTCACAAGTTACAGCTCCACTACTAAGCGACTTGTTCCATTTCAAGTCAATTTTATTTGCGTTTACAGAGTCTCGGCTGCCGCTTAATGTAAAATTAACTTTCCTTTTATCTATATTATTCACTTTTAACATTTGTATGGCAGTTTGATTCCCACTTTCACTTATAATAGATAGAGTTCCATTATCTGTAATTGTCGCATTACATGGTTTCGAAGAACAAGAATAAGTTTTGTATTCTTTTTTATAACTAAGAGTTCCTGTTCCATTCAATTGCAGTGTTACGTCTTGATTAGTGGGTGTTACTATGTTTCCTGAATAAGAAGGTATAGCCAAGAAAGTGATATTACCTGTGTTATTGCCTACACCATCTTTAATTTGGATATAAGTAGGTATAGTTGTTAAATTATTAATAAAATAATGCGATGGGTTTTCTATATCCCTTGTAAGAGCTGCCCCCGTATTCATTAACACTGAAGAGATTCCAGAATAATCCGATGTTCTTACATGTATCTGGTACTTGTTATTTTCATCTTTTATCAAAGCTAAAGAATCAATTGTAGGTGCAGTTTTATCTATATTTGTAACAGTTACAGTATGTTGCGTTGTTCTTCCTATGCCATCTTCAATGATAAATTTATAATCACCATTCTGAGTTGCAACATATGATGTATTTGGTTGCGTAACTACAGTTCCGTTTGGAAGAGTGATTTTTTTTATTCCAGAATCTACATCACCAGCATCTATATAAATAGTAACACTTTGATTTGTTGTTGTATCTGGGTCTATTTTAGAAGACCAAACAAATGGAATATTTTCATCTATATTAGTAATCGTAATTGACTTTGAAGTTATAACCCCTAAATTGTTCTCAAAATCAAAAGCATATGTTCCATTTTTATTAACGGTGTAAAGAGCAGAAGAACCAGCTGTATATGTTCCATCTGGCTTTTTAATACGTTTCATTCCATCAGCATCAGCACCGACTGCACTAATCGTAAGAGATGTAGTCCAACCTGTTGTACTTGGAGTTAATGTTGTTGTAGTAGCAGCTTCTACCACGTTACTATGTTTAAAATATGGATTGTAGCTAAAACATGAAAGTAAGACCGTTGAAACCAGAAGAACCTTGGCTGTTTTTTTGACGATTGACATAAACACACCTCCCTTTTATTCATTATCTTTTTCTTAATAGCACATTTTCAAATGACGTGCTTAATTTCGCGTATATTTTAATACATTTTTTTTGATTACTAGTCAAATATTTTAATGATTTTAATTAAAAATGAGATAAAAAATAAGACCACGAAAAAATCGAGGTCTTGCTTAACTTATAATGTTTAACGTTGTTATCTTATAAACTACTTTTTTCTTGAAGTAACAAATCCTATAACAAATAAAACCAGGATACTAATTACCCAAACGTACCAATAGTCAACAAACAAACTCCATTTTTGTAAAGTGATGTTCCAAAGACGTTCGAAAAAATCCATAATACTTCCTCCATATTGTTCAGCATGTCTTGGTTATTTCTTAACAAAGTATGCCTTAAGTCTTTGATATTTGATAAATACATTTAAAATACGATACGTGAAATTAATTTAAAAATTTCCTTTTTGTAGCATAGCTCGAATCCTTGTTCTTTGTGACAAAAGAAAGAAAAAAGAAGCCATTTTGAATGACTTCTTCATTTACTGATATATTTATCTATTATAGATATCGAATGAATCCTGTGCTTTACTTGTCCATGTATTCATCTATTATAGATATAACCTTTTCTCGAAACTCATTATCTTCGCTCTGGCTCTGTTTAGGTTGGCTTCTTATAACGATTGCACCATTCTCGTAACTTATGTAAACATAGTCGCCTTCGCCAAGATTCATTCTCTTCAGCATATCTTGTGGAAGCGTGATTCCTCCCATAGCATTACCGACCCTTCTTAACTTGCGTTTGATTTCCATAATAACCTCGCACTCCCTTAATAAAGAAATAGAGTGGAAATAATCCACTCCACTCCTTCATTATACCACAAGTGGCAATTACTTCTGAACGTCCACTAAGTTCGTGTCGATTGCATCAATATTAGCTGGTTGAGCATCTTTAGCTTTTTCTTTCTCAGCCTCTACTACTTTACCATGTTTTTCAACCTCAGTATTTGCCTTTTTAACTTCGCCTTCTAATCCGTTTACAAGTTCATCAGTTTTTACTGCATCCTTTGCAACTTCATCAAGGATTGCGTTTAGAGCTTTGATTTTAGCGTAAGCTCCGTTAAGTTCAACTACTTTTGCATTGTAGTCTTCAGTCTTTTTATCAAGTGCTTTTTTAGTTGCTTCTAATTGCTTTTTAGTTGCTTCTAACTCTTTCTTAATTGATTCTTGTTCTTTTTTAGCCGCTTCTAGTTCGGCTTTCTTAGCTTCTAATTCTTTTTTAGATTTATCTAGTTCAGCTTTGAATTCTGATTTAGCTTTTTCTAGTTCAGCTTTGAATTCCGCTTTAGATTTTTCTAACTCAGCTTTGTATTCTGATTTAGCTTTTTCTAGTTCAGCTTGATGTTCTTTATTAGCTTTTTCTAATTCAGCTACTTTTGCATTGTAATCAGCAGTCTTTTTATCAAGTGCTTTTTGAGTTTCTGCTAATGCATTGTTAGTTTCTTCTAGCGCTTTGCTAGTTTTTTCTAACTCTCCGTTCACTCTATCTAACTCTTTATTAGTTTCGCTTTGTTCTTTATTAGCTTTTTCTAATTCAGATTGTAAACCTTTAACTTGTCCATCAAGGTCACTAGCAGTTTTTTCAAGTTCAGCTTTCTTAGTTTCTAATTCAGAAATAGCTTTCTTTTGGTCTGAAATCACACCGTTAGCAGTTACGATTTTGCCATTAGCATCCACTTTTAAAGTATCAATCTTGCTAATTAATTTATTTTCATTATCTTTGAAAATCACTAAACGTTGTGAGAAATCTTTAGCTGTGTTTTCAACATCTTGAAGAGTAGGAACACCATTAAATAATAGTCCTAAACCTCCTAATGTAACTACTCCACCTGCTAAAACTGACTTAAAAATCGCTGATTTAAAAACTACCATCCTTAATCAAATCCCCTTTGTATATATATTTTTATAGCGGTGGATTAAATTATCCAACTGCTATTACATTCATTATGTTATTACAAAGTAATTACTTTGTAAATACCTTTTTCAAAAAAAATCCAGAATATTTTAAGGAGCAATAAAAAATATTCGAAATACAATGCGGGAAATTAGTTCATAATTCCCCTTTTTGTAACATAGCTCGAATAGTTGTAAGATGTTTGCAATACACTTTAGCAGGATATAAAGGGCTATCATTACCTACATTATGAGTGATTTTAGAATTCCCTGTAGATAAAAGCGCTTCTCGTGACTCTTTATGTTGTGTATATTTGCACTTTTGCGCTTCAAAAATTAATTGATGATGTTCTTTTGTTCCTGCTTTAATTTTTCTGCCATTAAAATAAACAAATGTAGTTGGTTTCGAATAGTTCTTAGCATAGATTCCAAACGTTTGAAATATATGATTTTGCATTTCTTCACCAGAACGCTTAACCCCCTGGTAAAATCCCTCTATAGAATGACACTTTCTTCCTTCTATTATAAATTCGCTGTAAGCTAAGTTACTTATTTGTCTTTCTGTCTGATTATTAGATTTAAATGAAGCGTTTATAGCCATCAGAATTCTCTTCTTTCTTAATTAAAAAAGCCAATTTAACATTGGTCATACATTAATTGTAATGTTTTAAAAAAGGCGGATAACAGGATTTGAACCTGTAAGTCTTTTAGACATCAGATTTTAAATCTGATACGTTTACCGTTCCGTTATATCCACAGGATTCATATAATCTTATGTATTTATTAGTTTACTACTTAAACATTACATTTTTCTCATTCCCTTCTTGAATTCATAAATTAGTTTCTGGATTTAATATCATTTTTATTTTTCACTCCGATTTAGGTTTAATGATATTCGGAACAACTGGTTTACTCATCCAATGTTCATCTGTTTGGACATGATTCTTTCTCACAAACTTTGCTACAGCATATTTAAAATCATCATAATGAAAACTATCAGCTAAACGAATTACATAACCCTCTTGTACCCCGCCAAGTAATGACTTTTTGGTATAACAAGATTTGATTTTTTCTTCATCAAATATGCCTCTGTACAATACAGGAACCGTTTGTAATTCTAATAATTCAGCCCATTCTACAGTTTCATCCCATGATAGACATTTATTTTCATCCGTCCAAATTGAAAATAAATAGAAATAGCTCATTAATTCCTGGTAGTAGATTGAATGCATCGCAAATGCGTTTTCGCCACAAATTCTCCAATTTTCAGGTATTTGATAACCTATGGTAGCTTGTAACATTTTAACCCAATGACGAGATGGGTGGTCTTTGCTATCGATTGAACGAGCATGTGTAAAATCACGATAAATTGAAGTGTTTTCACCATCAATTTTTTCGGTTACAACCACTTCTTTTCCGATAAAATGGTCAACATTACGTAATACTCTATCATCATCTGTTTTACTTCTTGACCAAGGAAGATGATGGGTTTTTGGATATTTTTTCTTCATATTATTCTACCTCACTTAGCAAATCTATCAGCTTCACTGAAGAAATATAGTTTCCATAACATTTCATCGCCTAACAAATGATAAATTTCAGTTGCTCCTTCGTCTCCTCCGTAAGTAATCTTCATATGCATTTCAACGAGATTAACTACTTGAGTAACGAACTCCTCTTCAAAACCTAATTCTGTTAGAAAATGACATGCTAATTGAGCTGAAACCCTTTCGTGTCCAAAATAGGAATAATGCCCTTTTGTTTTCTTAAAAGTTTTAGTAGCTGGTTTTCCTGTGTCGTGAAATAATGCTGCAATTTGCATAATTAATTTATCTTCTTCTTGATAATATTCGTTTACATATTCTAAAACACCATAAGTATGTTGGCATAGAGTCATAGAATGATATGGATTTTCTTGATTAAATTCATACATATCTCCAAACACTGGAATGTGTTTTAATTTCGAAAACAATTCTTCATAAGAAACTTCATTTGAAAGAAGAGAAATGAATTCTTCCTTTGTAATGTCATAAGAATTTTCTTCGTGGACAATATGAACTTCATCCCATCCTTCTTTTAACATGGGGAAATCTAAGTTTTTCTGCATTCTACGCATAATAAATTCTTGTACTTTCCGTTTTCTGCTTTTGTTTCGTTCTAAACATACTTCATATGGTGTGCTGAAGTAATAACACTCTTTTTGAGTAGCACTCGCACTAAGCTTCTTTAAAGCTTTCATTCGTCTAGCTCGTTCAATATTTGTAGCATCAATAATGACGTTTTTCCCTTCTGATAACAGCATTTCTGCTCTTTTATACAGAATAGAAAAAATTAATCCTGTTTTTTTCTGTCTCGACTGGTCAAAAAGAAACTCCCCTCTCAATTCATCAGTTGAGAGAATAATAGCCCGTTCTTTTTTAGCGATTTCTTTTGCATGTATGCTTTTTCCGCTACCAGGAATCCCGATTAAGTAAATTAATTTACTCATATGAATTCCTCCCTTTCTTTTGTGAAAATTGGTGGAAAGAGTGGGATTCGAACCCACATTACACTTAGCAGAGGACATTATATTCAATCAATATTGCATTTAAATATCCCTACTATCTTTCCATATTAAAAAGCGCGAGCCTTTTAGATTTAAATGCTCGCGCTTAATCATTACAAACACTTAGGATAGGTATTCTTTTACGATTCTTGAAACTAGGCTGCCATCAGCACGACCAGCTACTTCAGTTTGCATAAGTTGCATAACATCTTTCATTTTCGCTGTCTTTTCAACATTTAACTTGATTAGGATATCGTGCACTTCTTCTTCAGAAAGTTGCTTTGGTAAATATACTTCAATTACTGCTATTTTGAGTTTTTCTGATTCTACAATATCCTGACGATTAGCTTTTTCGGCTATTTGCAAAGCTTCTTTTGTTTGTTTTAGTTCTTTGCGAACGATAGCAATTTCTTCTTCTTTTGTAAGTTCTCTTTTATTTTCTTTTTCTGAATTGCTTATACCCGCACGAATCAAGATAATGACATTTTTCTTTACAGTATCTTTTTCTTTCATAGCTTGTTTTAAGTCATTCATAAGTTGTTCTTTTAATTTAGACATTTAAAGTCCCTCTTTTCTCTATTTAATATAATTATTGAAAAAATCATAGTTTCTGATTTTTATCATCAATCCAACCCGTTGAATCGCATTGTCCCACTGTGCACAAATTATTGGACCAAGATGTGTATCTCAATGTACCATCGCTGCCCTTTTCCATTTCAGGGAAATATTCATGTCCATGTGAACAAACATGACGAACAGGAATAGGGAAAGAATTTGATGTTTCTATTCCACCTGTTTTCATGATTTCCAATGCTTTTTTCAAAGAATGATATGCGGATGATAATCCTGCTCTATCATCAAGTAAAATGTTGTAATAAATCTTTTTTCCTTTAAAAGGAACAAAATCAGGAGATTCGTTGATATCATCAAATGGAATATCATTGCTCTTTAGATATTGAATCATTTCTGGAAAATCTTCATCTGCTTTTGCGGTAAATACAACTAAATGAGCTCCGTATTGTTTGCATTCTCTTAATAGTTCAATGACATGATGATAAGTATGTCCTTCTTTGTGAAAGTCATAAACTGTATTATCAAAATCGAATGCAATAATCAATTTCCCATGTGTACGCCACTCTTTTACTAATCTAGCAATTACATTTGAATCATTTAAATAAAAATCCATAATATGATACCTACCTATCTGTTCGTTTTAATTATTTAAATTGGATTTAATACAAACACAAAGTCATAGCAATAGGGTTTGAACCTATTCAGAGATTAATATCTCTTTCAACCAGACATGACCACAATCTTCATATAAAAAGGATAGGAGATTTGAACTCCTGTCGACTATTCATATGTTGCTAACGGGTCAGTCCTGCTATTATGTATAAAAATTGAAGTTTTATTATTACCAGAAGAAACTTATATATATTTTTCCCAAGGAAAAGATGAAAATAATTGAAACCCTTTGTCTTCAGTGGAATAAACAATTCTAGAAAGAAGTTTTTCATTCTTTGAAACTTCAACTCTCCACTGTAATTCTCTTTTAATAACCGTTACATATGTGTAGATACAAATTTCCTTATCCTGAAAGTTTCCAAGAATTTTATAGCGGTTAATTCCAAAACTTTTATCTTCTATAAATTTAATATAAGTTATTTTACAATTCATTAGAATGTCTGCGATGGATGATTCGTTAATAAATATTGATTCTTCAAGAAATAAAACCAATAGTTTATATTTTTCTAAATGGTTTTGCCATGCTACATTTAATCTATTCATATCTTTTACTACCACAAAAACCACCCTTTCTATACAACTAATGAATGTTTTTATCATACACAATTAGAAAGGTGAATTGTTTAAAATAAAGATTTATTTTGCGGAATAGAATATTTTTTTGATTTATTGGCTCTTATCAAAAGGTAAAATAACACGATTATTTTTAGTTACATATTTTTTATATAACATTTATATAAAATGTATATACGCACCATGTACTCGTTATATGTTTCTTATATACATATTTTCCGTCTCACTTTATTTAATATTAATGAGTTTCATTCTTTAAAAAAGAGCCTATATAATTCGCTCCCAAATGTTACGGAAAACAAGAAATTTGCAAAGGTATATACCTTCTTTTATTCTTTTCTTTAATAGAAGTAAAAAATTTGGTGCCGATGATAGGATTTGAACCTACAACCTTTCGCTTACAAGGCGACTGCTCTAGCCATTGAGCTACACCGGCAAATTTGGTGGAACTGGTGGGATTTGAACCCACGACCTCTTGCTTGCAAAGCAAACGCTCTCCCAACTAAGCTACAATCCCAATTTGGTTGCTGCGCTCTGGAATTGAACCAGATTTATAAGGTTTATGAGACCTCGTGAGATTCCAACCTCCCGCCAGCTATAATATGGTCGGAATGACAGGATTTGAACCTGCGACCCCTTGGTCCCAAACCAAGAGCTCTACCAAGCTGAGCTACATTCCGTTAAAGAGTGTTAGGTAAGGATTTGCACCTTACCTGTATAGCATGTTGTGACGTATCTTGGTTATATTTTTACACGTTTTTTTATTAACGCTCCAAGTACGTATCTACCCTTACACTTCATAAGCGTTTACCTCTTCCGCCACTAACACATAAATTTAATTTATTTAGTATGCTTATTTGCATAAGTAGAAGCTACAAAAGAATATGGTTTGATTTTTGGTACTAATCCCATAGACCTAATTCTAGATTCCATTTCCCTTACAAGAACTCTAGTAGCATTTCTTTCTTTATCTCCTACATCTATATGACCTTCCATTGTGAAGGTGGAACGACTTTGAGATGATAAGACAGACAGTAACTCATCTATCAACTCAGGCGTAAACATATATGCAATCATTTCTGTTAAAGTTGTTTCATAGGAAATCTTTTCGCGCAAACTTTTCATTTTTCTAGGTACATTCTCTGTTCGAATGCAACCCCATGCACCTTTCCCTTTTCGTATAATAACAATCCCCGTTACAAAAGAAATATGTTTTTTATGTGCCTGAGAATCCGTACCTATAGCTAAACGGTATTCCCCATCTGGATTTGACTTCATAAAGTCTTTGATTGTATAAAAAATTTCATCAAAATCCATATTTTTTTCAGAAATACAGTTAAACCTAAGATTCTGAATTTGATATTGGTCTTCTATCTTCTTAAATAACATGACACCTCACCGTTTCCCCTTTCATGGAACAAAATTTCAAACGATAAATATTGATATATTTGGTGGCGGTGAGAGGATTTGAACCTCCGACTTTTGCCTTATGAGGGCAACGCTCTAACCAACTGAGCTACACCGCCGAAATGAATAATCTAAAATTTTAGATGGTAGCGTGTAGGGGAATTGAACCCCTGATTCAGCCTTGAAAGGGCTGCGTCTTGACCACTTGACCAACACGCCATATTTGATATTGGTGCCGAGGGCGGGATTCGAACCCGCACGTCACAAAGACGGGGGATTTTAAGTCCCCTGTGTCTGCCGTTCCACCACCCCGACATATTGGTGCGCCCGGAAGGATTTGAACCTTCGACCCATCGATTAAAAGTCGATTGCTCTACCACTGAGCTACGAGCGCATAGGTTACAAGTTTGAGAACTTGTTAGCCTGCTATAAGATATTGAGACAATACAGATAATAGATATTTATTGGAACAATGCTCTACTCCAACTTTAACTTTATTTTTTCGATAAGAAAGACACTCGTTTGGATTTAACATCATTCTTTCTAAATTCGGAAATTCATTTGAGAGTCTTTCAGCTAACCAATCTCCAGCATCATCCGGGTCAGTAAGTAAGAATACTTTATCGCAATTCAACATTGCCTTATTTACGTCCATCACGACTCGTTTGTCAAATCTAGTTCCTTTCGTAACAACAACATAAGCTGTCGGATATACACTAAGCAGTTTTAATTCATCATGAAACCCCTCTACTACAAATCCCATATTTCATTATAAACATCCCCTTTATTTACTAATAATGCCGAGAGCGGGACTTGAACCCGCACGCCACTAGGACACTAGATTCTAAATCTAGCACGTCTGCCATTCCGTCATCCCGGCATGATTTTTGGAGCGATGTACGGGAGTCGAACCCGTTACTTCTGCTTGGAAGGCAGAGATTTTACCATTAAACTAACATCGCATGGCGGGGATAGTAGGACTCGAACCCACAACATCCTCATCCGTAGTGAGGTGCTCTATCCAATTGAGCTATATCCCCAAGCTTATTATATTTTGGCAGGGGCACCAGGAATTGAACCCAGACCGATGGTTTTGGAGACCATTGTTCTACCTTTAAACTATACCCCTATGGTCGGAATGACAGGACTTGAACCTGCGACCCCTGCATCCCAAATGCAGCGCTCTAATCCAAACTGAGCTACATTCCGTTAATGGTGGGAGTGGTGTGATTCGAACACACTAAGTACAAGACAGTGAATTTACAGTTCACCGCGAATCTCCCGCTTCGCTGCACTCCCATTATGGCTGCCCAACCTGGACTCGAACCAGGGATACAGGAGTCAAAGTCCTGTGCCTTACCAACTTGGCTATTGGGCAATAATTATTATTATTCGTTAGTATCAATTTGCAAATAAAATACTCATATATTTGTTCGCAATCTTCTCTCTTTGTTTCTAAAATTATATATTGATAATTAAAGAGAAACGGAAGGTAAGGGAATCGAACCCTTGCATCCAATTAAGGATGACCTCGCATTAGCAGTGCGGCACTTTACCAACTCAGTCAACCTTCCATATTTGGTGGTCTTGATTGGACTTGAACCAATGACCTACGCCTTATCAAGACGTTGCTCTAACCAACTGAGCTACAAGACCCTGGCGGAGGAAGAGGGATTCGAACCCTCGCACCGTTTCCGACCTAGCGGTTTTCAAGACCGCCCCCTTTTATCCACTTGGGTACTCCTCCATTAATGGTCGGCAATACTGGACTTGAACCAGTGACCTCTTCCTTGTAAGGGAAGCATTCTACTCTTCTGAACTAATTGCCGTTTTATTTGGCGGTCCTGACGGGATTTGAACCCGCGACCTTCTGCGTGACAGGCAGACGAGCACTCCATGCTGCTCCACAAGACCATACATCTTACATTATTAAATTTGGCGGAGAGTGAGGGATTTGAACCCCCGCTACGTTACTCACGTAGTCATCGACTTTCGAGGTCGCACTAATACCAGACTCTAGCAACTCTCCATTTTTTGATACTGGTGAAAGGATTTGAACCTTCACGAGCACATACGTCTCAGGAGATTTTAAGTCTCCAGCGTCTGCCATTCCGCCACACCAGCATAATTATTATGTGAGTAGAACAGTTAACACCTCACAGCCATCATTCAAAGCGACCTTTAGCAGACTAATCATTCGCTTTTACTTTAATGCCCTAATTTGTTTGCACAAAGTCTGCCCCACTTGGTCCTCGTGCAAAGTTGCCAACTTCCTAATTAGGAGTACCTTAAGGATTTTTTTATGGCACCTGTTCTAAAGAGAGTAAATAGCGATACTTGTAACCAACTCGTAGGAAAGGAATCGAACCCTCCATCTGCACCTACTATTTACTTTATTTCTAGTGGTCTTAATAGGTTTCGAACCTATGACCTCACCCTTATCAGGGGTGTGCTCTACCAACTGAGCTATAAGACCGTATGGCTGCCCAACCTGGACTCGAACCAGGGATACAGGAGTCAAAGTCCTGTGCCTTACCAACTTGGCTATTGGGCAATATGGTGGACAGAAGTGGTAACGAGCCACTCTCTAAGGATTTTCAGTCCTTCGCTAATCCATCTCAGCTATCTGTCCATTTATTATGGCGGAAGGTGTGGGGTTCGAACCCACGGAGGAGCTTTCGCCCCCTCTACGTGATTTCCAATCACGCCTCTTAACCACTTGAGTAACCTTCCATTTTGGGGACGGATTCAGGATTTGAACCTGATACGCAACATTCATCCATAATTACTTTGATAGAGTCTATCTAGAAAACTCTTATCATTTCGATATAGCAGGGAATTGAACCCCTATCTTGCTTTTATCAAATAGTCCTTACCATAGGACCTTATCCATCCATAATTGGGGAGACTAGTGGGAATCGAACCCACTTAAACGGAGTCACAATCCGCCGCGTTGCCATTACGCCATAGCCTCAATTGAATTTACTAATAGTTTCTAATAAATCCAATTCAAACTACGTGTTTTGTTAATTTAATCCCCAATATGTAAAGAAAATCTTATTGTCAAAGAACAAAGAAATCTATTTAAATCTTTTAAAACTATGTTTATTTATTTTTTGGAGCACCCGACAGGATTCGAACCTGCGATGGTAGATTTATCTACAAGGGATTTGCAGTCCCACCCGTTCAGCCACTTCGGTACGGATGCATATATTTTGGGGTGAATGACAGGATTCGAACCGGCGACCTCCAGAGCCACAATCTGGCGCTCTAACCAACTGAGCTACACCCACCATATTGGTGCGGTCAGAGAGATTCGAACTCTCACGTCCCAATGGACAACGGGCTCTCAACCCGTAGCGTCTGCCGTTCCGCCATGACCGCATTATTTCAATTTCGATACGTGAAATTAATAAAATCTTGTTTTTCCGAAACAGAAGAATAAAATTGAACCGAATATCGTTAGGCTGAACCCTAATCTATCAGGTGTTAAACCACTTCCAAAGCAACAGAAAAAGGCTACAAGAAATTTCTTCTCGTAGCCTTTTTGCTTACAATGAACCTGTATTTTCAAGTTCAAATTGTCATTGAGTTTTAAATATGATAGCAGTAGGAAGCCTTCTTTGGATGTGCCAAAATAAGATACTTCTTACCCTTGTATCATGTACTCAATGTCCCCCTTCCATGTTGATATTTTTCTGGATTTGGGGTAGCAAAAAGACTACTTCTATCTTCAATTTTCCCATACGGTGTATGGCAAAGTGCAGGTACGAACAGCTGGTGTTCTCCTGATAAATCATATTGTCGTGACCAAATTGTTTCAATACTCATTAGTTTTTTCATTTGCCAATACACCTCCCTTAGAAAAATTTAAATTTAATAACGATTGTAAATGAAAGTTTCAATTCATAAAATGTATTTTCACTATATATTACTTTTTAAAATCATGCAAGTATTTTTTTAAATATTTTAAATTTTCATTATCATTACTTGCTATAGTTTTCAGAAGTTTTTCGAATATCCTTTTTTATTTTTATTTTTTTGATTAAAATTAGAAAAGGCTACAAGAAATTTCTTCTCGTAGCCTTTTTGCTTACAATGAACCTGTATTTTCAAGTTCAAATTGTCATTGAGTTTTGAATATGATGGTAGTAGGAATCCTTATTTGAATGTGCCAAAATAAGATACTTCTTACCCTTGTATCATGTACTCAATGTCCCCCTTCCACATTGATATTCCTGTGGTTTAGAGGTAGCAAAAAGACTACTTCTATCTTCAATTTTCCCGTGCGGTGCATGGCAAAGTGCAGGTGCGAACAGCTGTTGTTCTCCTGATAAATCATATTGTTGTGACCAAATTGTTTCAATACTCATTAACTTTTTCATTTGCCAATACACCTCCCTTAGAAAAATTTAAATTTAATATATGATTATGGCTTAAAAGTTGTAATTCATAAATTTACGCTTACTATACATTACTTAGAAACATAATGCAAGTAACTTTTTATAATATTTTAAATTTTCTTTAAAATACCTTGTTGTATTATATATTCACAACGCTTTTTGAAATTCCTTTTTTAAAATATAAAAAACTACAAGAATTTTTTCTCGTAGTCTCTTGCGCGGATAAGTTCAATTAAACTTCCCTATATGTGATTAGGTTTTATTCAAGCAATTACTTGAATAATAAATCATATAAAGTTGAATGAAATGTTACTATTCATAAGTTATTACATTCGTTTTATATTAACCTAGTTCACGTTCCCCTCCTTCGATACTTCTGGAGAGTAAGCAAAAAGACCACTTGGATGTTGTGTATGACAAAATGCAGGAGCAATTGTATAAAGCTGCTCTGATAACCCTAGTTCAATTGACCATTTATGACTAATTACTAAGTCTTTCATTTTGTAATACACCTCCATTTAAAATTTAAAGTAAGAATTGGTTTCATTAGCAATAATTTCTAATTCTTGTTTTCAATATATTCTACGTTTATAAAAAATGCAACTATTTTTTTCATTTTTTATTTTTCTTATGAATTATATTTTGTAAATACTTTTATATAATCCTTTTTTTATTTAGCAATTTTTAAAAATTATTTTTAATACTTTTCTCTTAAAAGTTATTGTTAATTATACTATCGATAACTTTTTTAAATCCTTTAGCTTTTTTTATAAATTTTAAAAAATTTTAAAACGAGTATATAACATCTAAATATTTAATTTTAATAATTTCATTCCCTTACAAGAAGTCATGGTATAATTTTAGAAAAAGGAGAATTCGCATGAACACTTGGGGTAACTGGATTCATCCAAGAGAACAAGGACAAATTTATTTCTCTTCGGTTGAAAGAATGAATCAACTATTTGATTTAGCAGAGGAAAAAGCTAAAGATTGGTATGCTACAGAGGCAAGATACTATTTTAATCATAATACTGAATCTAGTATTGCTATGGATGCAAGATTCAACTTAAGAAATCAACCTCCAACAGAAGCAGAATTAAAATTTATGTATGACATTGTACATAATTATCTACCCTGTAAAGATACAAAAATCACTTTAGGTTGGTTACGACAACAATTTAATATTAATTTATTTGACCCATTCACCGAAAAAAAATATATCGATAAAATTTTAAGAAGTCTTCATGATACTTCTACTATCGTAGAGATGAGTTCTATTTTCGACATAAAAAAAACAGATAGATTAGAAGGAGACAGAGAATTAGCGTGGATGTGGAAAACCGTTGAAACAGATGGTTCGGAGTTTGAAATGGCTTATGATGAAGTAATACACCGTCTAAAAGAACTAATTACGGATAATGACGAAAATGTAGTTTTATATAAAACTTACTTAAAACGACTATATGATGTAAAAGAAAAAATGGCTGACGAGGTAATAGAACGCAAACTAAATCATAAAAAAAGATTAAATCATCAATTTCATCAGGAGGCATTAAACGATAGTGGAGAATATGGTTTTATTTATCAATACATGGATGAAGAAGATAAAAAAACAGTTCGTCATTTTTTGATTCACGCACAGCACATTAAAACTCCAATGGTGTACGCAACTAAAAATGCCACATATTATATTCATTACCAGGGAGAAAAAGTAGTTGGTAAAAGCGCCTATAAATACGAACCAGTTAAAGAACGACATTTTACTGTAGACATTCAAACAGCAAATAAAAAAATTGAGGGAATAGAACTACTAGTGGTTCCTGAATTGGTAACAGGAAAAGCAACTTTTAAAAGTGAAACAAAACCAGGAGAAGTATTTAGTTCTAAAGTATACCATCCTAAATATAAGAAAGTAGTTCGTGTAAAAAAAGGTCTATATTCAGGAAAATACTATCTATATTTAGATTATCCTAAATACACCGACAAAGATGGTCTTTTAGTTTATAAGAATCAAGAACTCTTTGCTGAAGACGACAGTGATACTTCTTCCAAAACCGTTGAAGTGTTGCTTAAATTAATTTCTAAAGCTCATAATAGAAAACAGACAAAGAAAAATATGTAGAGTTGCTGTTGATACAGCAACTTTTTTTCATTGTTTACTTTTCTTCATCTTCTTAGATATTAACATCTGACTAAAAAACAAGATTAATATTCACTTTGTTTTCATTAATTTTTCCAACAGAAAAAAATTCACGGATATAAACTTGACTGTTATTATAAAAAGATAATGAAGATTCGACATTCCCCCACCTATCGATGCAGATTGTGGAGCGGATTCACTGGAAATGATAAAAGCAGAGGTGTACACATGAATTTACTAAATTATACAAATTGCAATTTAAATAAAGGAACAGAGTATACGGATTACTTTCAATTAAGCTATGTAGAAGAAAGTGGTTACAAACAATACGCTTATTTCCAAACGATATATAATCCAAAAGATAAGAAAATTACAATAAAAAAATCAGATACCTTTGGACCCATTAGACATCACTTTGAAGACGAAGAAGAATTCAATGAATTATATGAACACCTTATAAAGAAATACAAAGAAAGAATGGATTACATCTATTCTTTTTACGATAAGGTATATGCATTCTTGTTAGAAAGTCACATTGAATTGAATCCTATTAGTATACAGGATATTAACGGACAAAAAGTACGATTTTTAATAAAAACTTACAATGAATCATATGACTTTAACATTGAAATTTGCCTAAAAAACGGAGAAGAATTAAACCATTTCAATATCCATCCAGCAGATGATTCTTATTTTATAAGTTTTGATGCAGTTTCTGATTATCCAAACATTCAAGCAGCTGCTAAAAAAATAATAGAAGAAAGCGATTTTCGTTTAAAACTATTATTGGATGAATAATTAAACAGGTGAAATCCAAAAAACATCCATAACAAAAACGAGCCTCTCTTATTGAGAAGCTCGTTTTTATGTTTTATTTAAAAAGCTCTAGTCTTTTTATATCTTTTATATAACAACAGGGTTTAAAAACAGAAGAAAAATTAGCCTCTTCTTCCTCCCCTACCGCCTCGTTTGGTATCTGTATTACGTTTAAGGCTAGTTAGGTTTTCTTCACTACTCTTTAAGAATTTCGCCATTTTATCTTCAAAACTTTCTTCTGTTTTGACAGTTCTCTTTTGGCGATTGTCTTTAGAACGATTATCAAATCTTCCTTGACGTGGTGGGCGTTGAGAAAAAGAAGTATTTTTTCTTTCTGGTTTATCTATTGTTTTTTTAATGGATAAGGCGATTTTTCCGTCTGTCTTACTAAGAACTTTTACTTCGATTTGGTCGCCTACTTTAAGGTGATTATTGATATCCTCTACATAGCTATCAGCTACTTCACTGATATGAACAAGACCTGTTGAACCTTCTGGCAATTCTACGAATGCTCCAAACTTAGTAATACCTGTTACTTTACCTTGTACCTTATTTCCTACTTCAATTGACATAAAAAATGTTCCCCCTAAGTAATGTTAACACAAATTGATTATAGCAAATCGAGAAGAATAATACTAATTCTGTACTTGTTTCTATAAAATTATTCAATTGCACCAATTTGTTTTAGTTTTTTCACGTTTTCCATATGATTAGTTTCAGCATTTGGTATGTATTGCATTACTTCTCTTTCATATGGACTGCGATTGATAATTACTATCGTCGCTAAATCTTTGCTTACATAACCACCTTCAATCATTGCATAGGTATAACCTAATTCTTTTAATTTACTGTGGTCAAATTCTGCTTTAATCATTACAGTTTCCATTTCTATTTCCCTCTCTGATTAAGCCAATATAAGCTACTGTTCTTTATCTAATTATGATTATAGTATTTTTCAGTTCATTTTTGTTAAAAGACAGCATTTTTTTTGAAATCACGTAAAAAAGAAGCCTAATACTGTATTAGGCTCCTAGTAAACACTTACCTTCCAAGTAAAAAACTATGATATCTATTACTTGTTGTGGCGTTTTATCTCTATTCTTTGTGGGAATCATCCAAAACTTATGAGATTCTAAGTTTACGATAATATACCAAGCATACTTCTGAGTTTGAATTTTGTACATTTTACAAAATAAATTTGTTTGGATTACTTTAAACTCTTCACCTTTGAGGTTTTTTTTCGCTTTCTTTTCTGCCCGTTTAAATATATCAACCATATAAGCAGATTCATTTTCTAATTGACCCTCTTCGATTCTATTTTCAATTTCACAATAATTATATTCCAAATTTATTTTATAAGGATTGATTTTTAAATGATTTTTAACCAGATTAGAAAAATGTGTTCTAGGTGGTTTTAAAAGATTAGGCATTTTCATTTGCTCTTTAATATAATCAAGTATTTCTAACATAACGCCTTTTTTAAAATCAAATCGTTTTTGGGGAATCTGTTTGCCTTCAACAAAAAGAAAAGATTCTCTTGGGATAATTTTAAATAGAGTATTTTCAAAATAATAATTCTGTCTTTCTATCCTAAATAAACCTTTTTGCTGATTGTAATCATACGAGTCCATGAAAAAGGTCGGTTCACTGATTCTAACTTCAGTTAATTCAGAATGAAATGTCAGCATGTTAGAAAGATATGTTATTTGTTCTTCTCCCAAATAACCATACACATTAGATAAATTAATATGCTCACAATCTAATATCTTACTATATTCAGTACAGTTAAAAAAATCTAGTTCAATCAAAAATTGTTCCAATTTACTTGTCAGGTTATTATCTGCGTTGTATACATCGATAAAAAGATATTCGTTTTTCAACTTAGCGTACTCCAACCAAAAAGTAATTATATGATTAAACACTTCTTTGTATATCTGAAGATTACAAGGATTTTCAAGTACATTATTTTCTGGAAAAGAAAATTGTAAAAACATTGTTTTTTTCAGTTTCTCTACATTTTTAGCTTCTATTGCAAATCTACATTCCGATTTTTGTTCTTTATTATCTTTCTCACTAAAATATTTAACGATGACTTTTTTTGAAGATACATGTACAAATAGTTGTTCATGAGCCTGTAAGTATATATTTTCCAATTCTTTTATACGAAAAATAAAATTCTTCTTTAATTGTGAAATTGCATTCACACTCATTCCCTCCTTCGCAAAGAAAATCCAAGTTCTATAACATATGTAATTCTGTTCTTTTAAGGAAATCGTTTTTTGTCGAAACTCGTCGAAAACCCTTGATAACATTGGACTTTTTCAATATCGTGCAATCTTTTTCTATATTTTAAACTAAAAAATATAAACCCTTAAAAATTTCATATGTTTTTTCTTAAATTCAAAAAAAGAAATCTAAGAAAAAAAAGAGAAAAAATTTCTCTTTTTAAAAACTGAATCTCTTTTCATGAAGATACTCAATAATAGCTTGTTCATAGAATACAATCATCTTTAAATCTCTCATACTGGCATATGTTTTAATTTCTGTGAAAAATTCTTTGTCTACTTCGAAATTATATGCTTTCTTTTGGATGCTTTCCGCATTTACATCAATCAATGCCCCGTTTACTTGGTCCTTTGTAACTATTTCATCTTCTTTATATTTTTTCATGAATATTGTTAATGCTTCTTTAAATACATCATTTTTTTTAAGGTCTTGTTGACTACAATAAGTTTTCAACATACGATGCAACATGGATGGTAGTTTTGTATTAATTTTTTTGTATTCATGAAGTCTCTCTTGTTTTGTTTTCTTTTTTTCAACTTGGCTTGGTCTATTGAATTCTTGAAAAAAATCATCAGAGTCATCGACAACTTTAGTTTCTAGGACAAAACCGCGTTCTTCTTCTGAATCTATATTCAAATCAAATGAATCATCATCAACAAAGGTATTCATTGACCATAAATCTTCCTGTTTTTTTACCATTTTATGCCCTCTCTTTCACTTCAGCATTTTTATTTGTATAACCCATTCTTTGTAAAATTTCATCAGTTAAATTATTGTAATCCTGCAATGCATCTCTTTCTGGCTTATTTCTCTTTTCAGGATATCCTTCGGCTGCATAACGTTTTAAAGCAGCTTTTCTTTTAATAACCGTTTCAAATACCAAATCAGAATATGTATTTCTAATAGTTGAAATTACTTTTTTCTCTAGTGTAGAACGTGAATCTAGCATTCCTACAGAAATCCCTAATATTTTAGTTTTAACTCCATAGTCTTTTTGTAATTTTTGAATGTCATGTATGTACTGCGGAACCATTTGCATAGAGAAAAACTCAGATTGCGTCATAATAATATGATGGCTTGCAGCTGACATAACAGAAGTATTTAATGGAGACGTAGATGGAGACATATCCATTATTACAAAGTCATAAGCTTGCGATTTATAAATATCAAACAACAAACCCTTTATGAATAAGTGACGGTCCTTCATGTTCTTCTTATTCATTAAAGTTTCAAATTGGTTGACTCCTTTGCTTCCAGGAACATAATGTAGTTTTTCATTTAGTTCAACAATGTTTTCTTTTAAATTTTCATCACGCATAGCCTTGAATATATTTTGTTCCTTAAAAATCTGGTCCGATATCTGCTTATTGGTTAAAAAGGTTGTACCATTCATTTGGCTATCAAAATCTAAAAATAACACTTTAAATCCACGTTCACTTAATGTTCTCGCCAATAATGTATTTTGATACGTTTTACCGATTCCACCCTTATAAAGAGCGCTTAGAATAATTTTCATTTCAAACTCCCCTTTTAAAAATAAAAACTTCTTTTGAATATAAGAAGGTTTCTTTATTTACTCTAATGTTGTTTTCTTTTGTACAATTCATTTTTAGAGGTAAAATCACTTCAAATAAATTTAAGAAGTTTTTTATGCATTTCAAGACGATTATTCAAAAGAAAAAACCCTGCAATATTCGCAGAGTTTTATGTTTTTAATTTAAATTTCAATTCTGTCCATGACCTTAGTAAATTCATCTATCAATTCGCCTGTAATTGTATCTGTAATTTTAATAAGAATTCCATTACCCTTAAAACTGGATTCTACTTGATAAGACTCTTTAACAAGCTTTTGCATCGATTCAGATTCCTTTTGTAAATATGTTTTTTGTCTTTTCGCGTTTTCAACTTCACACTTATCCAGTAGCTCGAAGTCATTAAAAACTTTTTGAATCGATAATTCTTGTGATTCTGTGATACCAAATATTTCTGTGAATTTTTTATTATTTCGAATTTCAATTTCCCCGGTAGGAGTATCAATATAATCAAGAAAAGGACTTAAAAACCAGTTTATTTCTGTATTCTTATTACAATCTGGAGATGCTCCCATTGTTTCTGAGATTCCATTCAATGAAATAGTTAAATCAAATTCATCTACTACATATGATTCGCTATAATAACCCTCGATTTGTCTCTTAAAAGTCGCCTTTTCAAAAATAAATTTCTTGAGAATAAATTCGAAATTTTCGTCTCCAGAATCTATGAGTATTTGCAACTTGTTTTCTTCAATGAATTCTTGCCATTGCTTATTTAAACCATCAACAAAACTCATTTCTACTACCTCGTTTGCTTTCTTGTTTTCTGTTAAAGTCTGCATATTTAAAACTCCCTTATGATTATTTTTAGTATATTGTAAAACAGTTTTTTAACATAGGTGAAAGAAATACGAGAAAATTAATGATAAAAACCAAAAACATAATTCAATAATTTTTAATACTATTTGCTGAAAAATACGTTATTTTCGTAAAAATTGTTGTTCAAGGATTAAAAAGTGTAAAAGAGAATGTATTATAAGAGGTGAATTTCATGACTGATTTTGAAAAGTTAAAAGCTGTTTTCGGTGATTTAGACATTGGATATGAAGTAGAAGAAAGAGAAAACAACAAAATAATTTTACTAGAAGCTAAAACTCATAAAAATGTTGGTGGATATGGCGGTTTTTCAACCGAATTTATTTTTGATGAAAATGAAAAATCAAAAGGCGTAAGCATTTGGGAGTAATGTTAGTTGATTTCAAATTTGTTCTTTATACAAACCTCGTAAGCGTAGCGACACGCTTGCGAGGTTTTCTATGAATAATAAATTTCTTACACTTATCACTTTCCAAGAAAGAAATCACAGCTGTTTAAACAACTTCTATTGGTGGAAAAATTCTTTTAGTTTTCGTTCTAGGATTTAATCCGAATCCTCTTTTTTCTGCAATCCTAATTGTTTGTTCGTTTGGATTCTCAATTGTTTTTAACAACAATTTAAAATCAAATTCCAAACAATTATAAGCTGCATCAAGTTCATCGGCTAGTTTATGAAGTTCAGACACTTCATTTCTAAGAAATATAACTTCTTCTTCTTGTGTTGCCAAATTAATTTCATTTGAAGAAAACCAATCACCTTCTCCATTGTTAAATACAACATAACATGATTTAATATGATTTTCTCTAATGCTTTGTATTTCTCCAAGAGAATCTTTCCATTCTCCCATTGTAATTTTTACAATTGATAATTCTTGCATTTTTCTACGCTCCCTCCCCTAAACCAAATAAATAGCGCCGTCTTTTTTTATAGGTTAGTTGCCCTTTCATAACTCCCTTGAAAATATTCAACATTTAAAAACCCGCCTATTCACTTATAAATAGACGGTTTTTTTAGCAACTGCTTCATATATTGTTCTAATTATTGGTTGAAAGAAGCTTTCCCAACAAGTTTATGACAGATAATTGTTACAGCTTTTTTGAAAAGATGACATCTAGTACAGTCGCTCTAAAAACTAAAGATTCGTCGATATTTCTTGATGCTACGCTTATTTTTTCAAATCCAATTTGACCAAGAAATTCCTCTTCTTCCTTGCTCTCTATGGTGGTACCTATTTCGCATACATTTATCTTTTCCTTTGATAAAGTTAATAACTTATTTCGCATATCCAAAAATAAATCTTTCATGTATTCATTTTTATTTTGGGTATGTGTATTCACTATAAGAGAACCGCAATATAAGAAAATATCCTTGTTCTTATAGTTAAGTAAAAAGTTTGGTATTTCATTCTTTTTTACAGTTCCTTTTAACACGCCTTCATAAATACCCTTAGAAAGAGGATATAACGAATAAATACCTGTTACTCCTTCTTCCGTTTCTAAAACCCTATAAACATAGCTGTTCTTTTTGAAAACTTGATGAAAAAATGTTTCATTTAGTTTTATTTGGTTTGAGTTCATCTTGTTATATAACTCTACTATTTTGTGTATATCATTGGTGGTCGCATTTCTTATTGTTTTCATCAAAAATCCTCCTCATTAGTAATAAACGAAGATAGTTTCTATAATTTGAACAAAAAGAAACCACGCATTATCATTCTAAATTAACTATTAGTTGGGCATATGCACAATTCGATTCAAAAAAAATCAACCCTGATTTGGGTTGTTTTTTTCTAATGATTAGGAAAAGATTTTTATCTTATCATTAGATGAACTGGATGCTTTAAGAAATTCAGATTGTAATAATTGATGTTTCATTTTTATCTCTTCTTTTACCTTACGGAAATAATAAGATTTAATTTCAAGATTACTCATGTCATCAAATGAACCTTTTTCATGCGACCAGTAAAAATTCTTTGCTGCATAAAAAGCGTTCCGTTTCAAGAAGTTCTTTGATTCCAATTTTTTATCAAGAGATTTAGTGGATTCAATCAAAGCCTCTCCTTGCTCTATTAATTTTTTAAATTCAAATTCATGCTTTGCAGTAATTTTATCAAGTTCCGCGATTTTCTTAGCTTTTGTTAATATATTTTGGAATTTAGCACGGTTATCTAGTCTGTTATATCTATACATTTCATCTATGTATATGTACAAACAAAATTCTGCGCCAAGTTTGAATACCTCATATAATCTTTTGTGCTCTTCATCGTCTGCAATTAGTTTCTTTGCTATTTGCTCTATATCCTGAAGTTTACAATCCAACTCTGTTGGTAGCTTTTTAAACAACGGTGCATTTTTTTCTGCCAAACCTGCTAAAATACCCGCATACTTTAAAATATTCTCATTTCCGTTGCTATAGAAGTCATTAAAAGATATCTCTTCTTCAGCCTTATATATAAAACCCTCTAACAACTTACTATCCCTTTTCAAAGCCACTGTTTGAGAGAAAGCAAAAGATTTTTCGAATGTAGATTCGAGGTATTGAATGTATTTATTATAGTTCATAGTTGAACTCTCCTTTCACTATTAAATTTTTATTTGAAACATTATAGTTCAAAAAAATAAAATGGTATGAAAAAAGTTTAGTTTTTCGTAAAAAAGAAAGATATATCCTAAATCACAAATGTAAATAGGTTATTTTTACTTCTATCATTCATTAAAAATAAATAAAAAAAATACCAAGCTTTTTGCCTGGTACTAAAGAAAAAGAATATTTCCCTTTCCTAAGAAAGGGAGATGTGTACAAACAGCTGTAATTGCTGTTAAAGCGTAATCAAAATTACGTATTTCACATCTACTACTATGCCCATTTGTTTTGCCCAAAAATAACCGCCACTTCCTAATGTGCCCATAAAACATAAAACGTGTATCCTAAAATATAGAACCTTTAAAAATCTTTTATTTTGTCCAGTAATTGCCCTATCGCCCATAGTGCAATTACTTTGGTAAGAAAAATGTATTTTTAACTTTATTCTCCTGTTTCATTTCACCTTTTGATTAACTTCAATATTACTGCCCTGAAAGGGTTGAATCCCATTGGTTGTCGAGAAACAGGTTTACTAGTTTTTTTCGTCTTTTCGTTTTCTCTTTTTTTATACCTATAATCAGTATCCACTAAAATGCTGTGTCGAATCATAACGTTTTCCGCTGCCTCCTAACAACACCACTTAATACGTAGTCGCATATAAAAGTGATATACAATGTATATACATAGTATATCAAACAATAAAACATATTTCTATAGTTTTTTAAAAAATTTCTTCACTTTTTAGCAAAAGAAAAAACCTTTTCCGAATCCGAAAAAGGTTTTTAAGTTTAGTTAATTATAATGTTTTAGTTTATTAAAAAACGAATAAAAGATGTTTATTTTTTAATTTCAATTCGCTCAATAGGGTAAATGGTTATTAACCATGAAAATACTTGGAAAACAAACGTTTTATATTGCTTGCTTTTCAAAATCCACTTCTTCAGCTTTGAATGGAAATCCATTTCTTGTTTTAACGACATAACAATAGTCTTCGGACTGAATGATAGTATTGATTCCATTCCTTTCTTTTTCAATCTTAATATTGAACCCTGCTAATTGAAGTGATTCCTTTTTATTACCTTTTAATTGAAAATCATCATAATAATCATTGAATTGGTCACTAGTTAAAGCCTTAAATAGCATATCCATTTCATCATAGTTCCAATCAGCTGATAACGCTGCATGTTGCAAAGTAATCGCCTCTTCTGTAATTGCCCCTCTACTATGAACACTAGCCAAATTATGCGAACTTGTAAACACTGTATCCTCTACCAACCACTTGAGTCTCAATGACGCATGAAATTCCTCAAATAAACTAGTAATTGGATTGTTAAAGAACAATGTATCAAACTCATATTCTGTTCCTATTACGGTAAGTTTTAATGTTAATGGTTCCAAAGAAGATAAAGAATACATAAGGGAATAATTACAAGCCTGTATCTTTCTTTGAAATGGTTTAAATAAAATTTCAGGCGTAGCCTCTTTATGATTTCTGTTCTTAATAAAACGATTAAAATCTAATTCGATATTCTTAAGAGAAGGAAAAAGTTGTTCAAAAACACTATTTTCATTTCTAAAAACCCATTCTGCATTATTGTAATCTTCTAAACAAACTAATGCTTGCTCTTCTTCATTACATTTCGCAAAAGAATGTTCTTGTAAAGCTTGTTCCCAGGATTCACTTAAAGGTATTGTCCCAATCAAAACAATTGGTTGATTAGCATAACTTTCTATTATTCCTAAAGTCTCTTTAAATAGTTCCTCAGAAACCAATTGAAATTCGTTTCCAATTTCTTTGTCAACAACATCAACAATAACTGCTTGTACTCCATTAACAAATTCAGCAAATTCAATAGCAAATGTACCTTTTAATGTATTTCTGCGAACAGTAATAATGTTTGAATAACAATTTACACTGTTTGATTCCTCTTTGCACATGTGTAACTCTAAAGTTTTAAGTAGGTTTTTTTCCTTCATTGTAATTCTCCTTTTGTTGTTTTTGTGCAATTATAACATCAAAAACAAACGCCTTATTAAACTCATTTAAAAAACAGTATTTTATCTTGAAATTTATTCTTCACCAAAAACGTTTTTTTGGAAATTTTTTGTGAAACTAATCGATTTAATAATGAAATCAAACAAAATATATAGAAAGAGAGAATTTATTTGCAAATAATTTTATAAAAACGATTATAAACAAATAAAAACAAAAATAAAAGCTCGCAATATAAATTGCAAGCTTCTATTTATAGATTCACGTTTTTTCTGAAATTATTTATTATTAACAAGTGTTTTTTTAAGATTTTCGTAGCTTAAATTTTTTACTTCTTCATCAGTTATAATATTTCCTTCTGAAATTAAATCATTAACGTTAACATTCTTTTCAACACTAAATTCCTCTTTGATTGTCGATATCAATTCTTTTAAATCTCCAATTTCAACATCAGAAACATCTTCTTTTGAGAAGATAGTGATGCCTCTTTGTTCATGTGGAAAATATTCAAATACATCTTCATCAATATTTTCATCAATAGTAGGAATATATTCATTTTTTTCTTCTGTATCCTCTAATAAGAAATCATCATCGTAGTCTTCAATTTCCGTATTGTTTAACTCTGAAGTTTGGTCATTATTAGATGTTTCAATAACATTGTTTTCTTTAGATGAATCTTCCTCTGTTGCAGAAGAAATGTTCTTTTTAGTAGTTTCTCTTTTGAAGATTCTAGTAAATACACTAGTTTTATTAGTTTCTTCGAAAGCAGCTTTTTCATCATTATTCTCTATTTCTTCTACATAAACACTGTTCTGTACAGAATCTTTGTAAATGTTATTGTTGATACTCATAAGGTTCCCTTGTTTGGAATCATTTTCACCGTTGAAGTTTTTTATGATTTCAGGGGCTGCCTTCAAAGCAGAAGTAAAAATAATAAAAGAAAACATAGATAATAAGGCACCGATTATTTGAAAATATATTAACGAATCTAAGTTAAACATTTATGGACTCCCCTCGTCCTCAAAGTAAAAAATTTTAATGGATAATTCTATTGGTAGAATTTATTTCATTTATATAAAATAACGGTTAATCATTAGTAAACTTTAATTATGAATTTAGAAATTTATTAGAAAAAAAATCAACTCAATCATATATGAATTTTCCGGCTAACGAAGGGATATTTCTTTTTCTTCCCAATAAGGAGGTAGGAGTTGATTTTAACAAATGATTAGAAATAGTATTCCAAATATATTTACTTTAAGTAATCTATTTTGCGGATTCTTATCCATTGTGTTTGCTGCTAATCACGATTTCAACAATGCAGCACTATTAATATTAATTGGAATGATGTTGGACAGCATGGATGGTAGAGTAGCAAGGATGTTGCGTGCACAAACGGAAATGGGAAAAGAGCTCGACTCTTTAGCAGATATTGTAACCTTTGGCGTTGCTCCTTCTATTCTTGTATATTACGTTTCATTTTCGTCTTACGGAATGATAGGTCTTTGGGTTGCAGGACTGTTCCCTTTGTTTGGAGCATATAGATTGGCTAGATTTAATATTAGCACAAAGAGTTCAAATGAATACTTTACAGGTGTTCCTATCACCGCTGCTGGTGGAATTTTAACATTATTATCTACATTACACATGTGGATTCCTGGCATCGTAATTAACGCTTCTTTTATGGCTTTGTGCTTTTTAATGGTAAGTACGTTGAAGATTCCAAGCTTTAAAAATATACCTTTGCCTAAATATGGGACAATAATAACTGTTCTTCTTGGTTGTGTTATATACTTGGTATCTGTAAGTGAATATGCTGAAATGCCTTATTTTATTTATATTGCAATTCCACTATATGTTGCTTTCATAGGTTATAGAATCAAAAGAACACAAAATCATAAAAAAAGAAATATCACGGAGAAAAGAAATAGGAATGGAAAAAAATAATATAGTTCGTCTTCACACGAAAAACATAAAAAGCCTCCGAACTTACTTCGGAGGCTTTTCTTGTTCAAATTCATCTTTTGGTATATGAATCCATCTTGCCAAATATCCCTGTTCATACACCGACTTTAGTAAAATTGTAATGATTGGAGAAGCTATAATTCCTGCTACACCAAAGAAAGATAAAGAAATAATCATGATGGAAAGCATTACGAATGCAGATACTCCTAATGAATCCCCTGCTATTTTCGGCTCCATTATTTGTCTGAAAAGCATAGTAAATCCAAGTAAACATAACAAGAAAATACCGAAACCTGTTTTTCCTACAATAAAGCAATAAATAGCCCAAGGGACAAATATAACCGGTATACCAAGCAAAGGTAAAATATCCAATATAGCTGACAACACAGCAATTGAAAATGCATTTGGAACCTTAGCAATTAATAATCCAACAAAGATAATCGAGAAACTAAAACCGATTAATTTCAATTGTGCTTTTGCATATTTTCCGATTCCTGCGAAAACATTCGTTTTAAGGAATTTTAATGTTTCACGAAGACTCTTAGGTGTTTTGGTTTGAATAAATATTTTCCAATCATCAATTTCTAAACATAATAAATATGCCAAAATTACACCAATAAGACAATTAGCTGTGCTCGAAAATGCGGAGCCAATTCCACCAAAAAGACCCTTCAGTAAACTAGTTGCTAAATTAGATATCTTTGTAGCTAGAAGTTGACCAGCTTCTTGTATTTTTTCCATAACATCAGGAGGAATAGAACTTAATTTTGTTTGGAAGAAATCCATTCTTCCTAAAGTGAAATGTTTTAAATAATCTACACATTTTGGAATTAATATTGCCAATTGCTCGATTTGAGAGGTAAGTATGGCTCCTACCGTGATAACAGTTATAAAAATTGATAAAATGAAGACCAGCATAACAATAGGAGTTGCTAATGATAACTTCATTCCCTTTCTTCTTAAAAAGTTCAATATCGGAGAAACCATCCCATAAATTAATAATGCAATAAAAATAGGTGCAGCTATATTAAATACACCGGTTAAAAGTAATGATAAACAATAAATAGTTAGCAACAATAGCCCTATTTCAATAATAGTTCTTGCCCATTTTTTATAAAACAATAACATGTCGTCACCTCTTTCATATTTTTATATATTCAGGGTAAAAACCTCTATGAATTATATAAAATTAAAAACGGCACAAAATGTGCCGTCATAAATTTTTTACATAAACAAAAGTTATTCGAATAAGAATAATAGTCTATTCATTCGCTCTATTTCTTCTATTTTTTCTTTAATTGTATACGGTGTAGTAGCATCAAATACTAGCGGAGAACTTTTATGATGCTTTATCATTCTTAATTCAATCATTAGTTTTTTTCCTTCCAGGAAACTAAGTACATAATGCTTATTTCTTAATTTAAAATGAATGCCTTTGGTAAACAGGTTACTATTAATAATCTGTGTGTTTCCTAATTCAAATGATTCATCACCACTTAATTCTTTTAAAGATGAAAATAACTTTTCCACTTCTTTGAATGTATCTATAATCATTGAATTGCTGTAAAGGCACCAATGCAAAGAAGAATTATTTAGAAAATGAAATATGTTCATCCCAGAAGATATCAAACAATGGTCTTTCTCAAAAATTGAATACACTACATCATTCTCTATTTCTTTTAAAAAGTGGTTTCTAAACGATTTATTTCTGCGATATATAATATATCCATTCCCCTTTTGTTTGTGATAGATTTTCAAAAAATGATGTAAATGCATTGCGTAATTTTGAAAATCATTGATTATTTGCTTTTCTAGAGGTTCATAAAACTCGATTCCATAGGTATCTATGTTACCTATACTTTTATCTCTATCTATAAATAGACGAGGAATCCCGATGGTTTCTTTTCCGAAGGCTGCATATCGCTCATGAGTAAATGTGTCATGGTAAACCATTGCGTCTATTTTATTTTGAACAAAGTATTGCATCAAACTTTCGTAAAAGTCTTTTTCCTCCATTGATTGTCACCCCTCTTATCTAACTAAAGGTGATAATATATAAAAACTTAATTTATTCAAGAAAAATTGTGATAATTTAATCTGAAAAATAAAATTATGTTAGAATTTTTAAGGCGGAATTTCGCTTTAAATAAGAGAAGAGAAAATAAGGAGAAATTATGATGACAAAAAATTTAAAAATCCAACACAAGAGTATATTTATTCTGAGTCTTATCTCGCTTATTTGCTTTGGAATTATGGCTGTTTTAGTAATTAATCAAAAAACAGCAACATTTGATAGCAAAGTCATAGCATTTATTCAAGGATTGGAATCCCCTTTTTTGACAACTATTATGAAGTTTTTCACAACTATTGGTTCAACAAAAACTGTTGCGATACTATGTCTAATTATAATGTGTGTTCTTTACAAAGTATTAAAACAACGTTCGGAATGTTTGTTGTTTATTACTGCTATTTTAGGTACGAACGTTCTATTTATTTCATTAAAGTTTCTAATTCAACGGGAACGCCCATCTTTACATCGTCTAATCGAAGAAACCGGTTATAGTTTCCCCAGTGGTCATTCAACGATAGCATTTGCTCTTTATGCTACTGTTTTATTTCTGTTATGGAGACATGTCCGTGTTCAATGGAAAAGAGTTATATTAACTGTACTAGTTTCTATGATGATTATATCTATTGGTATTAGTCGTATCTATGTAGGTGTCCATTACCCTAGTGATGTATTGGCAGGTTTTCTAATTGCTGCATTCTGGATTACACTAGTTATTGGGATTCATCAAAAATATCAAGAAAATGCTAGTAATAAAAATTTGTTATTAAAAATGAAGAGTAATAAAGTTTCTTAAATTTAATCTCTTTTCATAGAAATTGTTGATTTTATATAGATGCAAAAGAGATGATTTGTCTATGCTATAATAAGAAAAAATAAATAAAGTTCGTTTATAGAGGAGAAGAAAAAATGAAAGTTGTAATTAAATTAGGAGAGGTCCTAAAAAAACGAGGCATGACACAAAAAGAATTAGCTAAATTAACAGGAATACGTGAATCAGGTATCTCATCATTGGTTCGTTGTTCTCAAACTTCGTTTAATAAAGAGCAAATAGCTAAAATCGCTACGGTACTAGAAATTACAGATATTAAAGAATTAATTGATTTTGAAATCGCAAATTAATCGTTAGTAAAAACAAGAATATCGTACATTAAACAAAATAAAAACCCACAAGACTTTCCGAATAATTTGGAGGGTCTTTTTTATTTGTGTGGCGCATGTTTGAAATAAATAAAACAAAGAAAGATTAACTTTTTCATTAAACAAAACAAAAAAATGTTTCAATTTGTTATAATTCCCTGAACTAGAGGAGGGATATCATTGGTTAAAAGATTATTGGTAAGTGGTTACAAAAGCTCTGAACTTGGTATATTTAAAAAAGACCACCCTGGTATACACATTATTAAAACTGCACTAGAAAGAAAGCTACGGGAACTATTGGATGAAAATGTATTGGAATGGGTGATTACCAGTGGTCAGGTTGGAGTTGAGCATTACGTATGCGAGGTTGTGTTTCAATTACAACTCGACTATCCGGAATTAAAATTAGCAATCCTTCCTCCTTTTTTAAATCAAGAAGAACGATGGAATGAAGAAACAAAAGAATATTATAATTTCATCTTAGAACAGGCTGATTTTGTAAAAAGTATTACAGATAGAAATTATGAAGGTCCCTGGCAATTTAAAGCCAAAAACAAATTTTTACTGGATAACACTGATGGATTGTTACTTGTTTATGATGATGAAAAAGAAGGTTCACCGAAGTTTCTGAAACGTGAAGCTGATGAAAGAATGAAAGATGGATATTCATTTTTCTTAATTAACGCTTATGATTTGCAATCAATCGCAGAAAATATACAAGAAGAACAAAGAACAGATTGGTAAGATTGATTTAAATATTAAAAATCACTAAAAAAAGCATTGAAGTTATCAATGCTTTTTTTAATCAGAAAATACCCCTCTTTTTAAATCCGATAAAACACTTGTAAATCTTTTTGAATTTTCTTCGGAAGGTTCAATGATAAATTTAAATTTATCAACCCATGTTTTTGAACTTGAAAAAATAAAGATAAAATTCAAATCATAATTTTGGTATTTATATCGAAATATGTTTATTTGATACTTTTCCTCTCCTTGGTATGATTCCAATACCGTTTCACTAGCATCAAGATTAGTTAAATAAAAAGGTATACTATCCGCTGCTTCCCATGAGCCAAAAACATCTACCAATGTGTTAAATGATTGTTCAATTATAGATGGGTCTGAAAAGTTGATATTTTGGTTTATCGATTTTCTTTTTAATTGTTTAACAAAACAAGAAAAATTCCAATGAGGATTCATAATTAAATTCTTTAATTTGTTCTCTTCTATTAAATTATCAATAAAAGTGAGAAAAGGATTTAAATTATATGTTTTATTATTCATATCCCATATAGGAATTTTTATGCTGGAATCAATATCTAATACTTCCTTGCTTATTCTAAAATCAGTAATAACCTTTGACTTTTCAACACAATTTGACCTAACAACGTTTGATTCTTTAACACAATTTAACCAAAAATACTGGCTACCACAATATATTTGTAGAACACTATTAAATAACCGATACCACTCTCTAGTATGTAATCCATATTCACCATTTAAGCATAATAATGGTCTGGAAGATTTAATTTCCTCTAAAACAGGAAGAAAATCTAAAAAACGTTCAATCCTATTTTTTAATCTCAATCTTACATAGAACCCTAGTATCCGTTCCTCTAATGCCTTATCAAAGTGATACATAAATCTTTTATAAACATCGCTTCTTGTTGATTGTAATGTTTTATTAATTTTAAGTGAAAACATATTATTGATAGAAGTTTCAAGCCTTGCAACAATCGCTTCTTGAAGATTATTAGGAAGAATATATTTAGTTACAAAAACAACGCCTTGTTTATCTCTTTCTGTAGCTCGTATCATCCAATAATTAATAACGATATCTATGCAATCTAGAACAATGGATATGTCAGTTTCTTTTAGTTGTACATCAACTTTTTTGATATGAAAATCTCTAGGTATATTTGTAAAATCAAGATTAACAATACTAGTACCTAATACATTTCTACCGTTGTGATGAATTTTCACTTGGAAATCCCCATAAGAAATCAGAAATTCATCTTTATTAATAAATTTCCCGTTTATTTTTGTTGTTCCATATTTCGTAGTTATTTTGTTTTCTGTTATCTTTTTGAGCTCAGGTAAATTTAGTTTTCTGCTCATTTGGATGCACCTCTTATTTGAGTATAAACAGTATTTTGAAAGATTAGGAGATTTCAAAATTCTAATCAACTGCTTAGATATTGTTTCCTTTTCATTTACGGAATGTTAAATATAATTGTTCATCTTTCTCTTATGTATTTTTTCCTAAGTATTTTGTAATTTCCTACTGTGTGTACTGAAAGAAAATCAACTATTGGTTCTTTTTAATTGTTTGAATTTAATTTAAAAAAATCTGTCTATAATAGACAGATTTTATGCTTTTACTGAGTTTTTTTTACTAAGCAAAGAAATGCTTAACGCAGTAATTACTAATGTTGAAAAATAAAATTTATTGTTAGCTCCTGTACAGATATTGTATGAACTAAATAATCCTATTAAAGCTAAACCAGTAATTAAAGATAATTTTTTAAAATTCATTGTTGTTTTCTCCTTTGATGTTTTTCAAAAAATATCACAGTTTATAAAATATACAACAAAAAATTTCAAATTATACTAATTGCCTTTATTATGAAACAAATATTTCACATCTATGTATACGAAAAAACAAAAACCAGAGGAGTACCCCTGGCTCTTTACCACTTATCATAAAAAGTCTTATTTTTTTCAATGGTTGTGGAATTGTTGGAACCATCCTTATCAGTTCCAACAATGTTAGATGAAGATGCGAAAACTGGTTGGTTTTGCTCAACAACTGTTTCTTGAGGTTCATTTCGATGTTCCATATCAAAAAGGTGAATGAGCATATACTGTTGTACTTTATTGTGAGGAATATGTTTTACTACTTTTTCAGAACCCGCATTTGTTTGCAATTCTACATTTTCAATGCATTGATTGAGTTGTCTAATGTTATCGAACTCGATAGCAGTTCTACCACTCATTACATTATGTAAGACATACCTACCTTTTTCATTGAATGTAACCAGGTTATAAGAAAGGAGTCCTGCGTTTGTTTTTGTTATAATCATGTCTCCTTTGTTAATAACGTACCAATTACCTTCAAATAACTTTTCTACAGATACATTGAAGAATTCTGCCATTTTGGTAGCCAAATATAGAGAGGGTTCTAATTCCCCTGTTTTAATGGAAGCAATGTCATGAACGGAGATGTTGCAATATGCTGCTAGTTCGGCTTCTATATCGTGGAGATGAACATCTTTATCTGCTTTTTGAATGGTCAATTTGTTCTCTATGAACTTTTCAAGGATTTCTGATAATTTGCACTCTAATTTTTCATTTCTATCTACTCTTAATAATTCAGATTGAGTCACGCCTTCAATCCCCTCCTCTGCTAAAAATACACGAACTAATTATACACTTTGTTTAAAGCAGAACACAAAGGAATTTTTAGTTAATTAATAAAAAATTAACATATATGAATATTTTATTGGTGTAACTAAAAATAAAAAGGTCACTTTAACAAAAATGACCTTTTTAAGTATTCGAACACTCTGATATACATCAGCTGCTTCACTTAATTTTCGAAGAAGAAATTATTCGCCTGGTGACACTAAATCTAATACATTGGGGATATTTTTTTCCTTTTTGAAATTTCGCATGACAATAGGAAGTTTGAATAAAGGTTGTAGACCAATTTTGTTAGTAAGTTTGTGTACTTCAATGTTTTTTACTAGCGTAGCAACATCGTACTCTCCTATTACTTTGTCCAAGATGTAAAATATTTTCTCTAGATTCTCCATAAGTCTACCATTGTAGTCTTTTATGAAAATTTGCAATGACATGCCATCATCGAAAACTTCCTGTTTTTTAAAATATATATCTTTGAAATTTAATCTGCTATCTCCATATCCTAGTGCCATTGTTTTAAGTTGTTCCAAATTTTTATGAGGTGATTTGAAAGGAACAAATTTGAACTGGGATGAATCAGGAGCATTTCTTACCATATCAAAAACAATAGGAAACACACTTTTAACCCCTCCGGCACTTATATAAAATTCAAATTTATGATTATCATCTGGATTTAAGAAAAATTCATATGCTAAATTTGTATTCACGCGCTTTAAACGAACAGATAGTTTATCGAAAAACGGTGATTTGTTTGGAGAGTTCACCTTACTTTGATTAGAATAATAATCCGTGAGAGTATTGTAAAGTTTCAATTCATGTTGTTTAAACCAATCCCAAAACTCTTTTATTTTTTCAGCCTGATTTATTTCCACAGCTGCTCCTCCTTTTATTAACGAATATCAAACGAAGTCAATGAATCCATTCTATCACAAAGGGAAATAGCAGAAAAGAGATTACAAATGAACAAAGTTTTTCTCGATTTGTCATGTGTAATTAAAATGCCATTTCAGAAATATCTAGAAAATAGATTAATCTATAAAAAAATAATGTATGATATAAAAAAACCGAAAGAGGTCAAAAAAATGAACCAAAGTACATACGTTGCAAATGTTGTAGGAAATGAATGGTCAAAGGAAATTGAAGTCGCTATAAAGGAGACTCTTCATAAATTGAAAACTGTACCTAAATTCGGAAAATATTTAGATACACTAGATAAAATTACAATTGAAAGAAGCATACTTAAAGAGGATGAAAACACTTTAGGTGTATATAGACCAAACCAAAAGAATATTGCGTTATTTATAAATGGAATTAAAACCATCCCACAAGCAATCTATGTGTTTATTCATGAATGTAGTCATCATATTTGTGAAGAGTATTTGGGAGGTTTAGATAGAGACTATGATAGCAATCGACCAAACGCTGCCTATTTTAGAGAAGAAATACGCGCGGATAGTCTTGCTGTCGCATTATTAAAAAAATACTTCAATCAAAATAATTTATTTCAACAAATTATTAAAGAAACTCTTAAACGAGTTGCAGTCATGAATAAGCATTTAAAATCAATTCTTTCTGGATTGACATCTAAATTCGACGCATACGGAAGTTGGAGTTATGGAATTGATTGGAACAAGTATTCAACATGGGAGATTTCAATAGATGGAAATACACCCCTTTCAACTTTAGCGTTAGCTTGTTAGATTTAGAAGAAATTAAAATTAAAACACCAAACTAGTAATTTAGTATCGGTGTTTTTTTTCATTATCATTTCAAGGCAATAATTATTGTACCTATAGTACATAAAACAGAAATAATTTGATGCTGCTTCGAAAATATGAAGTAGTAAAAAATATGTTTGAACAGTTAAAAACGAGACTTGAACATAAAACAAGTCTCGTTACATATGATTGTAATGTATTACAAAATCAATAAAATATTAATTCGCATTCTTCATTAGGTTCTTCAATCTGTATCCTTCATATAATTCTTTTTCTTCTTGTGTTCTTTGGTTTAAGTAAGGTTCTAACCAATCATATCTTCCATAAAAAACAAACTCATCCAGATACTTATCTGTTAATTCGAAATTACAATTCATCAATCTATGAAATGATTTTTTTGCATCTTTTTCATTTGATTTAGCTTCTAAAAAGATTTTTTTGAATGTATTGGGACTAATAGGTTTTCTAATAGAGGAAGTATATACATAACCTTTATAGGCAAAATAAGCTGTAACTTGTTCATATTCAAAATACCTATTACCATCTATAAAAGTTCCTCTTTCCGATTTCCTGATATTCGTTTTTCCATAACCATAATACGTTCCTCCGTGACCAACAGGAATACAAGGAGCATCCTTTGCATCGTAGTATCTTCCGTTCTCATCTTCGGTAAGTCGACAATCCTTCATCCTAACAAAGGAAATATAAGTAGCATCTACAGGATTTCCATCTACGTCTCTATCTTTTTCGGGGTTCCCACTTCTATATGCTAATTCGGTATTCTTTTTCACTTTCATTCCTTGTAAGTACATTAAAATCTCTCCCTTTATACATAGTTTTTTCTATTGGAACTCTTTTAACGAATCAAAACTCTATTATCCATTATTAACCTCTTGTCCATTATCTAACACCTCTTTAATTGATTTTTTATATTGTAACAAAGTATCTGAAAATTTGTTAAAAACTAATAAATTAAAACAAAAAACCGATTCAATTTATTTGAATCGGTTTGGATGAGACTAACAATATCTAATTAGACTGTTATAAAATTTATGCATTTTAAAAACTCAGTTTTTGCATCTTCAGTTTCCCATTCATAAGCATAACCAACAGGGTTGCAAATTACATTTTTCCCTCGATAGTCTTCAATTAGACCGTATCTTCGATGAGTGTGACCAAATAACACATAGTTGATATTGGAACAACCATCTAAGAGTTGTCCTATTTTATCAGAACCCATAAATGCATTGCATAGATTCCATTCCCCATCGCTGCTATAAGTTACAAAATCTTTATATGGAATAAAATGATTTACGAAAATCACTTTTTTATCTTTATGTTCTTCTAATTGGTTTTTGAATTTATTTAAAATCATTTCAAAAACTTGTTCATCATCCATCTGCCACTTTACATACTTAGCATCATCCCATAGAGATTTTTTTCTCTGTTTAATAATACTCGAAGGAACGATATCTAAAGCATAACTATAATCGTACCAGCCCATATCACCGATTATGACGTTATCTTCATCGATAAGGAAGGGTTTGTCTATTAATGAAGATTCGTGTTCTTTTAATAGATTATAGCTATCCCAAGATGTGTCTGCGAATTTCGTAACATCATGATTACCAGGTATAAATAAAACTTTTTTACCAGTCTCCTCCTGGATTTTATTAATGATATTAATCGAAGTACGGGAAGAATTTGATAAATCTCCTGTAATAAGAAGAATATCATATGTAATTTCATTTAATGCAGCTAATAAATCCAGAAATACATCCCTCTTTAATAATAGTGAGTTAGTATCCAAATGAATATCTGTCATAGTTGCTATTTTCATGTCCAACATCCTTTGTAAATTCATCTTTAAAACTATATTAACAAAAAAATTTTGTTAAATGTTTAAATTAATAGAGTTATTATTAATACGAATTCGGAAATACACCTTTTTTATCACAAATATTACAATAGTGATAAGAAAACATATTACCTGCACAATCAAAATCTTCATCTGAATAATAACTTGTATCTGTGTGTTTACAAATACTATACATTTGTATTATAAGTTGTTCTTTCTCTTGAAAAGAAATATTTTTTGATTGTAATTGTTTCTTGATTCCATTTACTTTCTGCTTCCAAAAGAAAAAATCAATAAAACTTGTAAGTATGCCCATTGCTATTATCCCCCTTTTTGTTATTCTAATCTATGTAATCTTAGCATATTTTGATTTCCTTAAAATGAATTAGGCATTTTAATATAAAAAGAATACTTTTAAAGGGTATATGGTTCATAAACTTAAAATAATAGTAGTATTTGATACATTGTATCGAAATAATAATTTAATTAAAAGGAGGCTGAATAAATATGATTCCAAAAGAGATTTTAGTGGTTATAATAGGCAACGTTATAACATTTGGTGCATTAATGTGGTATTGTGCTAACTTAAGAAAAATGGTAGAAAAAGATGCGCAAAAAGAACTAAGAAAAATCTCCAACAAAACCTCCGAAAAAACTATTTAATTCATGCGTCACCTAAAATATAAAACTTCAATAATTATAATCGTCTTCATGTTAAATGAAAATGCTCAGTTTTTATAAACTGAGCATTTTTCGTTCTTTGATGAAATGTATCACATTTGAATGTATTCAGTTACCTTCTTTCCTTTTTAAGATTCTACTTCATTTAAGGTTCCTTTATAAGACGAACCTCTATGGAACAAATTACTTTTCATGCAAATTAATTTGTTCCATAGGCTTGTTATACAAGAAACAAAGCATTGTATACTTATTTGAATATTAATAAAAATTTATAGAAAATAATTTCATATTGTGTTAATATTTTCTTGCATATATTAATAGAAAATACGTGTCGATTGAAAGATAGTCTATCTTTTTAGTAAATAAACTGCATATATTTCTTTTTTAATTAATAGTATGAAATGTAGTGTTTGAAAACTACTTCTAAACACTATGTATGCAGCATTTGTTACAGAGATTGGTTATTTTTTTCTTCACGTTTTTCAAAAATACCTACATAAGGGGTTGAAAAGATGAGTAATTGGCAAGACAAAGTTGGTGAAATTGGCACAAAAGTTACCGATGCTGTGGAACAGCAAAAACAACGTATCGCTCAAAGCCAGGAGGCAAGTGCGATGCAAAAGCAGATTCAAACTCTATTGGACAAGAAAGCAATGTTATATTTCAACATTGGGCAACAGGTATACGAATTTGTGAGAAAAGGTAATGTTATCCCTGATGAAATTTCTATTCCTAGTGAAGAACTTCGTGAAATTGATGTTAACATTTTCAATTTACAAGGAAGACTGAGTGCATTAGAGACAGCAAATCAAAGTACATTGTTATGTCCGAATCCAGATTGTAAAAAACCCATCCAAGCAGATGATAAATTTTGCGGAGCATGTGGTCGAAAACAAGAAAAACCTACAGTGGGTCCACAAGTACAGTGTATACAATGCGAACAAAATATTCCGGAACAAGCAAAGTTTTGCAACATTTGCGGGACGGGACAAAAAGCGGTGAAAAACTATGCATTGTAGAAGTTGTGGAGAAGCCGTTCTACCTTTAGGGCAATACTGCGTGAATTGTGGGGATGATGCGCTATCTAAAAAAATGAATTTACAATTAGAAGGAAAAGCTTTTCCATATTGTAACGGATGCGGAACTCATAATGAAAAAGGTAGCATTCATTGTATTGGATGTGGAAACTCCCTTGTTCAATACACACAAAAAAGCAATGATTCCATATTAAAAAAGGTAGCTGAGTCAGCAAATAACCAAAGAACAAAGTTACCAAAAGCAAATTCTCTTTCTTTAGACAGCCTTAACCCAAAAGATATCCTACAAACATTGAAATTAAAAAGTATATTGTTTTCGTTTTCTATTGCTTTTGTCTCCACGTTAATTTTCTTTTTTGTTCTTTCTTTTTCTGCAAAGAAAGATATTGTTTCTTTTCTACAAGAAGGAGTTCGCGGCGATTTTGCTGCAATATTCTTTGGGAATATCGATTCAGTTGTTCCGGACTTCTACAATAAAATGTTAGGTGCTCCTTTTTTATTGTTGCAGTCATTAGGAGCTAAATTTTATATGAATATCGGAACAGATGGAGCTTCATTATATACTCCTATTTTCGGCTTAGGTATTTTAATCGCATTTGTTTTTTACCTTACCGGGAAAGGTATTAGAAAAGGAACTCAAGTTTCTTCTTTACCTGGTCATATTGTGAACTCATTAGTTGTTGGGGTACTTTTTTCAATTTGTTCGTTAGTCCTTTCATTTTTCACAAAAGACTCTGTAACAGTTGATGATATTTCCAGTTCCTACGGCATTTCTTCAATAAGTGCAATGTGGAATAGTTTCGTAATAGGAACAGTGTTCAGCCTAATCGGAAGTTTGTCTCAGCAAGGAAAAGAGGAACAGAAATGGCTACCAACTATGACTAAGGAGGCGTGGCGTACACATCTCATTTTCTTAGCTGGTATTCTTATAGTTACTATTATCTCTTTATTCAACACAAACGGAGCGCCTTCTGCTACTAGTTTAATACCATACTACGTTGGGTATATATTTATGCTATTGCAATGGATTATGGTACCTTTTGGTTCCTTTGCGTTTAATGTTCAAAATATGCCTTCAAGTTTTGGATTGAATATTAGTTCGGATATCTCTATGGGTTCATTTAAGAAGATAGAAGGAAAAACAATGACTGGAGATATAAATTTCACACAAAGCATTTTAAGTGAATTTAGTTTTCTTCACACAATCATGTTGATTGCGCTAGTTGCTCTTGTACTATATGTAGCATTCATCGGATACCGTCATGCATCTAAGCTTCAATTATCTACACAGTTGGCAGCTGTTAAAAGTAGTTTACTATTTGGCATTGTATTTTCTTTCATTATGGCATGCTGGATGCATTTCGTTCGAATGGGATTAACAGTTTCAAGTAAAACTACTTCACATGATGCATTTCTATTGGCACCAAATTTCTTAAAAACACTATTTATAGCATTTATCCTTATCAGTTTATTTCATTATGCGGGTTCATATTGGAGATTACACAAAAACGGAATAAAATGGTAGTTAGTGATGGGCGTTTTTATACGCCCATTTTTTTAAAATAGAAAGGAGAATACTACGTGGAATTTTGTAAAGAATGCGGAACTAAAAGAAAAAAAGAAAGTGATAGAGTGTGTACGAATTGCGGCACCCCCTTCCCTGCTTCTACAATTACCGAAGAAAATAAAGTTCACCATGAACCGTTAGATATACCTATAGAATCAAAAGAGGAAAAGTCTCATAAAAGAACAGAAAGAACGAAAAAAAAGAAAACCGGTTCTTCATTTAAATGGATATCTGGAATTTCCGCCGGTCTCATTGTTGTTGGTGGAATAGGATTTGGATACTTTTATGTACAAAAAAATTATGGCATTGATTCTTTTGTTGTTAAAGCAGACACAGCAATTAAAAACCAGGATACTTCTGCTTTGAAAAACATGATAATAAAAGATGAAAATAACACTCCCCTGTCTCAAAAAGAAACTCAAAAGCTTATTGAAGATATACATGATTCTGATTCAATAAAAGAAAAAGTATTACGTTCATTAGATGCACAGTCAAAAGGGAAAAAACAAGATGAAGTTGTATTAAAAGTCGTAAAAAGCTCTGAAAAGAAATGGTTAGTTGTCCCTCAATATAAATTGTCAGTAGTTCCTGTGCAATTTGATTTTACTGTACCTGCTGATTCCGTAGTTACAATTGATGATAAAAAAATAAAGACGAATAAAGACGGGAAAGTATCGGTAAAAGACATGATTCCAGGTTTGCATTCGGTAAAAGCAACAAAAGATGCTGAAGAAGTTGAATTGAATGTAGAGGCATGGAACTCTAAAGAAGTAGATACTTCTGAACTTGAAAATGCTTTTGAAAAATTAGATGGAACACAGGTAGTTAGTGCCGATAAAAATACCAATGGTAACAGTAACAATAACAGTGGTAACAACAATAACAATGTTAACAGCAGCAGCGATAACAGTAATAATAGTAACAGCAGTAATAACAGCAATAATAATACAAAAAATCAAAATGGTACTAGTACCCAAAATACACCAAACAACCAGTCTTCTAACGAATTGTCTTTAGAACAAGCGCAAGAATTTATAAATGAATACTTAGCGGCAGGTATCGCTACATTTAATAATCGTGACATAAAATATGTAAAAACGTTTATTGAACCTAATAGTGCAGAACTAAAAAACATTTCAGATTATCTTGTTACTCTTGAGAAAAAAGGAATTAAAGAGGACCTTATTGGAGCCGATGTTCTTAACGTATCAAAAGTATCTGAAAATGTGTATAACATTAATGTATTCTCTAAATACAACATTTCGTTTAATAATGGCGAAACAAAGCGTTTCCAAAGTTATAATGTGGTCTATCAAGTTGTGCAAAAAAATAATTCTATTCTTTTACGAAAGAATGTTAAAGAAGACCTTGTAGAAAAACGAGACTTATAATAATTGCTGCTCCTCATGTAAAATAAAATATGTTTTAACAACAAAAAACCTCGAATGATTCGAGGTTTTTTTAATGTAATATCGTTATGAGATTAGTAAACTAAAAATATATGATTTCAAGAAATATATGCTGCTACTTTTAATAAGCAAGACTCTTTATTTTGACCTCTTCTTCTAAATAAAAATCTTTATCTTTTCCTTCTTCAAAATTAATCGTTGCTCTCATTCCAATCCAACGTATCATTTTATCATTTTGGAAGTAATAACGATGTTCTTCTCCTGAATGAGCACTAAATGAAAAGAACAGTTTTCCGTCATTCCAGTAATAAAATTCTGTCTTCCCTCCGCCATCAGGAGAATTTTCCACGACTTTCTTTCTTGTTACTCCATTTTTGTCTTTGTATACAGTGGCACCTTTTCCATCAACAGTCTTTTGTAAATTACCTTGAGTATTGTTTATATTCCCATACTCTGCTCTAATTTTAAGAACTTGTGACTCTACTTCACTATCACTGAAGGAAGCTTTAGTCTGTTGCTGATTTGTTTGTTGGTTCCCTTGCTGCTGCCCGCTTGTAGAAGAATCTTTACCGTTTGTACCTTTTTCTTCTTTTGTTTTTGCATCTTGCTTAGTTTCCTGCTTTGTATCATTTTTCGCTACGACAGGAGCTGCCTCTGTAGAGCTAGCAATCGCTTCAATTCTGCTATTTATTTCTGATTCAATATCTTTTGAATTTTGTTGCCAAACATCATAAGACCACTTTTCTTCTTTCTCACCATTTTTCGCTACAAAACTATGCATACCCTGTACTGGTGTCTTTAAGGTTGTTGAAGAATCTCCCGAAGACTTTACCTTTTTCCCATCCATTTCTAATGTGACGTTATTTGGAATAGATAATGATAGGGATACTGGCTCGAAAGCTATTTCATACTGTTTAAATACAAACCACTTCTTCTCTTTTTTCTCTTGTAAACGAAGAATGAAAGGTTTTGTTTTTTCGTTATTTTGGATTGCTTTTTCTTGTTCTTTTAGAGAATCTTTAACTTTTTTCTCTATGTCTTTATAATAATCCAAACTAGAAAGTAAGTTTTCTGTATATCCTCCGATTGAAGATTTATCTATTCCATCATAATTTGCTATTTGTTGAAATTTCTTTTTATCTAATTTTTCCATAGAAACGATAGCTTCATTTACAACATGTTCTGGACCTGTTGCATCCTTTATGTATAGATAACCCGAAATGCCTCCTCCTAGAAGTAATCCAGCACATGTCATTAATATTGCCGGCTTAAGAATCGGCTTACCTTTTTTATTGCTTCTTTTATGGTTGTTGTTTTCTGGTTGTTGAGTGATAGATGAATTCACTTGTTCATTTTTCTGTACTTGTATATGCTCTTCTGGAAAACTTGAGCCACATTTCGTACAAACTTTATCCGTACTTCGTTTTCTAGGATTGCCGCATTTCGTACAAAACACTTCTTTATCCGTATTCATAAACTAACACCTTCCTATTCTATGTACTTTACTCTATTATATCTTCGAATCGGAACGAAAAGAATAGTTTTTGGAAAATTTATCTTAATAAGTAAAAGTTTTAATATCCTGTTTCCTATATTCTTTATCACACAAAAATATATAGAAATTAAAAAGGGTTCTGAAAGAATAACTATAATTTAAATACCAATAACAAATTAACAGAAAATTATTTATCTTTTAACTATGTAAGCGCTTTTCCTTGCGAATTTTATTTTTTTATGATAAATTATTAGAAAATTTTAAAACTTCTAAAACTTTATCGTTTCAAATATAAATTACCACTCTAAAATCTTAACTAAAAAGGAGAGAACACAACATGAATTATTTTCGAAAGAAACCTATTTCTTCATTATTAAAAGAAGTAGAAGCGAAAGGCACATCATTAAAAAAAGACCTTGGAGCTTTTGATTTAGCAATGTTAGGCGTTGGTGCAATTATCGGTACAGGCATTTTCGTCCTTACAGGAGTAGCAGCAGCGACACATGCGGGACCAGCCCTTATCTTATCATTTATTTTAGCGGGACTAAGCTGTGTATTTGCCGCTCTGTGTTATGCTGAATTTGCATCTACTGTTCCAGCAGCAGGAAGTGCCTATACATATAGTTACACTGCTTTTGGTGAAATCATAGCTTGGATAATGGGATGGAGTCTTATTCTTGAATATGGTTTTTCATCATCCGCTGTAGCTAGTGGATGGTCTGGATATTTTCAAGGGTTATTAGCTGGTTTTAATATTCATCTACCTAAAGCTATAACAAATGCTTATAATCCAGCAGCAGGAACCTATGTCGATTTACCAGCTGTTTTCATAGTTTTTGTTATTACTATTCTATTGATACAGGGTGTTAAGAAATCTGCTCGATTAAATACTATCATGGTATTTGTGAAACTAGCTGTGGTCTTACTATTTATCGTAGTTGGTGCCTTTTATGTAAAACCAGAAAATTGGACACCATTTATGCCATTTGGATTTCATGGTGTAACAACTGGTGCTGCAACGGTGTTCTTTGCTTATATAGGTTTTGATGCTGTTTCAACAGCAGCTGAAGAAGTGAAGAATCCGAGAAGAAATATGCCAATTGGTATCATATCAGCATTAGTTGTTTGTACTCTCTTATATATCATAGTATCGGCTATACTTACGGGTCTTGTTCCTTATACTGAATTAAACGTTAAAAACCCAGTAGCATTTGCATTGAATTATATTCACCAAGATTGGATTGCTGGTTTAATCTCTGTTGGAGCTATCGTGGGAATTACTACTGTTCTGCTTGTTATGGTTTATGGTCAAACGCGCTTATTCTATGCAATGAGTCGTGATGGATTATTACCTGGAGTATTTTCTAAAGTGAATTCAAAAACACAGGTACCTACACTTAATACTTGGATTACAGCAGCAATGGTCGCTTTCTTTTCTGGTGTAGTTCCTTTAGGGAAATTAGCTGAGTTATCGAATATCGGAACATTGTTTGCATTTATTGTGGTTTCTATAGGTGTTGTAGTATTACGTAAGACACAACCTGATTTACCAAGAGCATTTAAAGTTCCATTTGTACCTGTTATTCCTGGTTTAGCTGTACTGTTCTGCGGTTATTTAGTTCTTCAGTTACCGATAACAACATGGATTAGTTTTGTTGTATGGTTAGTTGTTGGATTGGTTATATATTTATCATATGGAAGAAGAAAGAGTACACTGAATCACACACAAAACACAGTTGAAATTCAGAAAACAGGAACAGATATCTAATTAACAACCAAAAACAAGACATGTATTTTAAATATATTGTCTTGTTTTTTTCTTATAATAAATGAACAGTAAAAAAGTAGTCTTATAAACTACAAAAGGAGCCGGAAAAATGGCTCCTCTTTACTGTTGTATATAATGAATTAGATGATAATAAGTTCTTTTTCGTGAAATTGTAAAACGTTATCTTGTACATTCATATCCTGAATATCTGACTTCAAAAATTCAAGACGATAAATAGTGTCCGACAAAAAGGTATGTTGTGTTTCAACCACTTTAGCTTCTGCCCCTACATACTTATCTTTCAATGGATTAATACTTCTTCGGTTACTTCTCCACTTAAACAGAAACATATTGGAGAAAACTCTTACGACATCACCATCTTTAGGTTTTTCTTTTTCATGAAGAATGTTTAACGGGTGTAAATCTTTTTCTGAACGATATTCTTCAATTGCATCTAGTATTTTCGTTTTTATAATTGTAGCTGTTTGTTTTGGTAATCCATCTAAACCGGACACCTCATACCCTTCCCATCCAAAATCAGAATTCGCCTTCCCTTTCTTGATTTCTGCTTTGAATGTTAAGGAACCAATTGTGATATCATAGCCTAGCAAATTATTTTCTTTGATAACAATTGATTCATTTCCAGTTGGAATGTGTAAAAGAATAGAATTATTATTTGTTGAAGATGGTTGAGTCTCCGAATCTTTGATGTTAGTTAAATCTTCAGATGCAGCATGTTCTACCAATAGAGTGTTTGTAATCTGTTTTTTAAACTTTTTAGCACCTCTTCCAGACAAAACAAATGTAGTGGGACTAGTACGTGTAGCTGTCACATCTATACGCACTCCTTTTGTGCTGGTTTTAACTTTAAAAACATTCTCTTCTGATTCTGTGATAACTAACTCTATTTTTTCTTCTTGAATCATGTCCACCATTCCTCTTCTCTATAAATAATCCCCTCATACAATTATTTTAACATAACCTGAAATCGTAACCAATACCTGAAAATTAAAAATTGTTAATTTTTACAAATCATTTACTACGAAGAAACATTTAATTGTACTTCCATAATCTATCGTTTTGAAATTAGTAAGGGTCTCGTCTCAGTCATAGAAATAAATAAAAAAGAGAGGACATCTCCTCTCTTCAATTAATCTAATTGTTTTAGTTTTATTTCTTTGAACTGTGGCTGTAGATTTACATAGTTGTAAAATACTGTTCCACTGATTTCAAAATGTATTATTTTTGCATCCGGACCATCCTCATTTGCATAAGCAATCTTCTGTGAGTATTTATATTCCTGCCCCTCTAAATGTTCCAATTTGAGAGTATCATCATATTCCCATTCTCTTGATAATGGATTGGATTCAGGGAATTGTTTTGGTAGTTCGTTTTTCAAATCAAAAATTGGCTTAAGAATTTTTTGTGATTTTTCCTTAGACTCTTCTGTGTAAACAAAAGTTCCCGTATTTGCTAAAAGGAATTGTTCATAAGTACCAATATTTTTATTAAGAGCTAGAATTAATAAATCATCCATTGCAAATCCGAAATTATTTTCGGCAAAATGGTTTCTTTTTTCAATTTCTCCTTTATCCCATCCCTTTGAGAATTGATTGAATTCCCTAAGGTTTTGCATTTTCTTCTGCTCTTCTTGATTTAATTCTAGTTCTGCTGCATTTACTACAACAGGTTTATCATAACTCTGCGTACAACCTGTTAAATAAGAAATTGTAACCCCTAATGTTAATGCTCCAATAATCATTTTTTTCGTTTTCATGTGATAATCATCCTTTTTAAATTTTTTCAAAGTGTACCAGATAATAGAAAAAGAGGTGGGATTTTCGATTATTTTTTTGATTGTGCTGGTTTCTCTTTATTCTTAATTTAGTAATGAAAAGCAGCATTTTTTCACACTTTTTTCAATTTAAATATAATATGTAAATATACAAAATAAACTGCACTATATATTACATAATGTGCAAAAAGGAGATGCGATTAACATGTTGATGACTAATGAAAAGGAAAAAGCACTAAACGAACAATTAGAAAAGATTAATCAGGATATGAAAGCATTAAAAGAGGCTTTTCCACTAGAAGAAGCAAAAGAACTTTTGAAATCAATTAATGGATTAACTGCGATGGTTAATGAATTTGGTGGATATGATGGACAAGAAGGTGTAAATCCAGACAGAAGCAGATGTGAATTTAATATTTGGCATGATTCACATCTATTAGCAAATCATATCAGAAACAAAGTGAATGGATTGTATGGATTTGAAAAAGATGCTGATAAATGCATGAACGGTATTTATCGTTGGATTGATGAAAACAAAAAATAACTAAAAATATACACTTTAAAACCTCATTTTTGAGGTTTTTTTGTTTATGAAAAATGAACCAAATTAAAACAAATAAAAAAAGGCTTTATCAGCCTTTTGATTTAGTCTCTAGTTTCGTACTAACATCTCTAATTTATGTTTTTCTAACACTTCTTGGAATAGTTGCATCGAATGTTTCTGCAATTCTATCGAATAATCTCCTACTGGTAACTCAACTGTCATATAATCATCTCCATAACAATCAATGTAAATACCGGATTCTTTTATTCTTTTAAAACGATTATTTACATCCACAAGTTCAACTAAAGCCCTTGTTTTGAATTTTCTAGAATAAATTCCTACGTCTAATCGATAATCCGGAAACTCATCCGTTTTTTTCTCTAAAAAGTATAGATTTTCCGTTGCGTTTTCTAATGTTTCACCGACAAAGTATCCATTCCAAATGATATGAAATGTCTTGTGAATATGATTTAAAAAAGAGTTTTTATCTTCTTCGGTCATTGTTGTCTCTAATTCTACATGTTCATTATCTATTGAAATTTTTTCATACAGTGTATTTTCAACAATTGAAAAACGGTAATGGTACTCGTTATCTGAAAAACGTATTTCTTTAAATGGAACTGGAATTTTTATATTGTTTCCGTAATAAGACTTATCTGGAGATAAATGATTAAACTTATCAAACCGTATTTCTTTTAATTTTTCCCAAGTTAACTTACTTTCAGGCTCAAAATGATATATCATGCAGAAAAACTCCTATCTTTTTTTAATTAAAAATAGAAAACAACTGAAATTACATTTTATCGGTTGTTTTCATTCAGAAATTTTAACATTATCCATGTCTTTAAGAGCAAAATATCGAACGTCATTCTTTTCCATATCAATTGCACGAAGTAAAAATTGTTGTTCCTTATGCCACTCATTACTACCCCAAACTACACTTCGGACTAAGGCTTTTCTCTTTCCTTTTTCGCCCTTCCAATTGATGTAGTCAAATTCAATAACATCGTTCTTTTCTAATTCAAAATACTTTGTCATTATGTATTCATCCCTTCTGCTTTCATCATAAGATGTAGATACTCTTGTACACCTCTTAATTTTAGCATTCCTTTTCAGGAAATGCGGAAAAACAAAGAAAAAATTAGTTTTAAATCCATAAAATAGATAGTGATGTAATTGAAAGGATAAAAATAAAAAAGACCTCGTTAAGTTACAGAGGTCTTACATTTTTTATTGTTATTCTATATGATTTCTTTGATACTATGTTCCTCTCCATTCCATATCTCTACCCATCCGAAGTTATTATGTGGGTCAGGAAACTTAAAATCTTTTACTTTCTGTTCTGCTAATGCTCCATCGGGTCCCGCATAAATATTTTCTGTCCTTTCGTTATCTCCATATCCGTAACTTATTACCGCTACATATGTCATTTGTAAAAACATCCTTCCTAGGTTGAGTATTGTAATTGTTTTGTACAATTTAAATCTTATATATAATAAATGAATTTCGTTTTTGTTGTTAGAAAAACAGGCTCTTTTCGCAAATAATAAAAAAAGACACACGGGGTGTGTCCTTTAATGTCTTACAAAAGGTTGAAATTACTTAGAAAACGCGACTTTAGCAGCTGCAACAACTTTAGCATCATATACATCTCCTGCTAAGCCTTCAAATTCTATTAAAGCATCTCCGATAGTCTTAAATTCTAATACCTTTCTAAAGTCTCTAGCAAAACGAACGATTCTTGCAGATAAAGGCAATGATTCGTCAAAGCTGCTTGCATGTAAACGAACTCCTTCAATTACTTCAGATGGATGTCCGTTCTCAGAAAGAGCCATTGCCCCCAACTGAGGATAAATTGTCATTAATTGAAACTCCCTATCAGTGTATTTTGTAGTTTTCTCACAAAATTCTTTTCTAAACTTAGTCCATCCAAAGTTGTGGCTTTGAGCTACTAGAATTACAACTTCTTTTTCAGATGAAGTTACATTCATTTCCTTCAATACTTTTTTTACAATCTCTACAACACTTTCTGTATGAGCTGCTTTCAATGGTGAATGTTCCTTTAATAATGCTGTTAATTGGTTGATTGTTTTCATAGTGTAAATCCCCTTTTTGTCTTATTTTTTATATTTTTATCATGATTTTTCTTTTTTTGTGTAAAAAGCTTTTTTCTTTTCTGAATTTCCTATATGAGAAGTAATAATCTTTACGAAAAGAACTAAAAATCAAGAAAATGACTTCCTATAGATTACATAGGAAGTCATGGTTTCGCTGTTCTTATAGTCGTGTTTTTAAAAAATCAATAAAGTTAGTATCTTCCACATAATATGCGTCTAATGCAGTGCCTGGTTGTTCAAAACCATCAGACATACGATATTTGTACTTTCGAGGAATAATCGAGCTATCATTAGCTGCATATATATGCTTTAAATTATGGATAAGTTGAAAGAAACGTGTATCCGGCTGACTACTCCATAATAGTTTGAATAAAAGAAGTAACTCTTGCATTCTTATAGATTCTGTTCCAGAAGCAGCTTCTACAACGTATCCTTCTAGAAATTGAATGAATTCATCATCTTCTACATTGAATGAATCTAATAGCGTTCCTTCTTGTTCTACATCCGTAGTGATTACAAATGTAACTTTTTTTGAAATAGTTGAACCTCCATTTTCCACAAATGCCTTTTCTAATTCATCAATCAATTGAAAGAAACGGCTATCGGGTTGTTTTAACCATACCCTCTCCAATAACAATATCAATCTGGGAATTCGGTTTATATCTCTTGTGTTCATAACGGCATCACCTTTCTGTTTCTATATTAAACAAATCCAAGTTATAGAAAATTACAATCGAAAATTATCTATGTAAATTATTTGTGAATCATTTAAATCTATATATAAGTTTAACATATGTTTTATACCTTCCCAAAGTGCATCACAGAGTTCCTTTTCGGTTTGTTTATTTCTCACACCAGCTTTAGCTTTAATTGTAGAAATAAACGATTGTGTCCCCACTTCTACTGTTAAACAAGTATGGAAATGATAAAGAAAATTCATCATAGCTCCAATTGTTAATAAAGGAAGAGTTTTATCTGATAATTGGAATTCAGAATCTCCACCCATATACCAAGTAATGTGCAGGACTTCTGGTGTCGTATCTTCTAAGCCACAAATGACTCCAATTTCATTTTCATCTGTGTAATAAATCCAATCTCCAAGTTCCGGTTTCCATAATTTCAAAAGTTGTTGCGTTTGAGCTTCATTTAATTCTCGAATTTGCTCTACGGTAATTCTTTGTTTCATTAATGTTCACGTCTTTCATCGATGTTTTATTAATCTATATATCTAAATATTAGTTTTCAAATCCAAAATAATTAGGAATAAATACTTGTTTAACATTAAGATAGTAATGAATTGAGTTTATTATATACGAAAAGTTGAAACTTTGAAACGGTGTATTGTTTTAAATAAAAAATTAAAATCAGAATATAGATTATAAGAAATAATAAAGAAAATACATTTAATATCGCTTAAATTATTTTCAAAACAGTATCATTTTTAAAGGAAACCTTGAAATAAATAAAAATATATTTTATAACAGGAATAACCATTCTAATTGACCACTGGAAGGCGTGGGTAATGCCCTAATCCAAATATTCCATTCGTGGGGGTGTTATGGCTATATGCTATATCATCTTATAAGAACACGATTAGAATTTATCCCTAAATAATAAATTACGTAAACAGATGTCTGTTGAGATGAAACAATGAGGGTCGATGACCTGTCATCTGTCACTCTATCAAGGACAGAAAGAACGCTATTTAAAATCAATATCACATTTATATAAAGCAATAACAATAGAAAAGCAGGAGATAATAATTATCTTCTGCTTTTTTTGTATTACTATTATAATTGAAACGTATCTTTAATTATTTTAGCTACTTCTTCTGCACTCAGGGTTGTATTGTTAATTCTGAGGTAATTTTCCCTATTGATTTCTTTTTCTTCCGAATTCAACCTAAGACTTTCCATAGTATCTAGTAAGTTTTCTTCAGACTGCTCAATGTTTCTTTTTGTAGGTTTGTGTTCAAGTCTGTGTGGAGTTTTATTTCGTTTAAGTCTTTCTTCTACATCTGCTTCTAACTCAACAAAATAAATATCGGCTCCTTTAGAACTAAAGATATCACATATCTTTTCAACAAATTGCCAATCTTCTTCTCGGTCAAATGCCCAAACGAAAGTAAAGGTCATTCCATAATTGTCACTTTTGGAAAAAGACTCGAATATTTCTTCGCGAAATAATGTTGATAACTTCCACATTTCATGATTAAATCCAAAAAACGGTTCAAGTAACTCTATAGTCATATGATTATGAAAAAGTTTTAAACCAGTAATCTTTTCTAATTCTTGACCAACTGTCATTTTACCTACTGCTTGTGGTCCAAATAATAAAACGAACTTCATAATTATCCCCTCTCCCCTATAAACTCTATTATACTATTCATTATTGTTTTTAGCATACCTCAAATAACCTTATCATCATTTAAAAACTACAATTTGAATCATTGTTTCAAAATTGAATTTGAAGATTTTTTCAATTAAAATGTAATATATAGGATGAAAAGTTTGGTATTTAAGGAGATATATGATGAAAATTAATAGTATTAAAGATATCCAAACGAATTTAAAGGAGATGATATCACAGAAGAAAGAAGTGTTCTTCCAAGAAGTTTTCGATAAAGCGACCTATCTGTTTATGTATGAATACAAACAAGTAATAGCAGATGATTCTGCCCCGGAACACTCAGGAATGATTGTTAATAGTTCAAATAAGCATAAATTGGATGATTATAAAACGTTCGGGGACTTTGCTAAGGTTATATTCACAGGAGGAACAATTGCCACACATGTAAAAGGCTCCGGCTTAGTTCATGAAAAGTTAAATCAGAAATTGGAACATGAATGCTTAGAAATGGTTGGTTTTACATTAAATGAACTTTTAGAAGGAATCGGAAGAGATACTTTAATTGCAATCCTCACAAATAAAGAATATCTAACTTCAGAAGATGATTTAACAAAGTTAACTATTGCGGATATAAAAGATATTATGTGCAAAAATGATTTAATTGATGTTTATGAAATAGGAAATGCTATTCTTGTAGAATTAATGGGTATTGAATTTTCTTCTGTAATTGACAAAGGAGTTTGGGAAGCCGGGAAACAAAGGCAACAAGAACTAGATGAAATAAAGAAAAAAACGAAACTTAAACAATAGAATTCTCTTGAAAAACATTAACTTTTAATGGAAAATAAAATCTGGGAATGCTTATACAAGAGAGGAAGATATCTATGGCAGAAAATACACGAAAAATAATAGTTGTTGAGGCTCTTGCTGAAGTTTACAAGCAATTATTCGGAAAAAAGATTGATGAATTTCAATTAGAAGATAAATTGGAAGTCATGGTTAGCGGAGATTGGGATAAGCTAACACAATGGTTTGTTTATGTTCATGAAAAACTAGATGTGTCAGCAGCATATATGCCTTTTAAAGAAAAGGAAAAATTCCATACATTCCAAGATGCAGTAACATATTTCGAGGACCGTGTAAAAGAAGAGGAATCTACAAAAAAGGGTTTATTATGAGTAAACGTTATTGGATAACCAAAATAACTAGCTTGATACTTGCAATCCTAATAGTTTATGGTGCAATTAAAATAAACTTTTGGTTAGACTCTATTTTCTTTGAATGATGTGTAGTAAGAAAAAGAAAATACAATAAATAAAAACCACAAAGATATTTATTCTTTGTGGTTTTTTTATATATTATTAGAAACGTTTTGCTCCAGCATATCTAGGTGCAAAGTATGAATTATCTAAGCTGCTTTTTTGTACTCCGTTATCACCAGCATGAACGAATTCGTTATTTCCAATATAAACACCTAAATGAGAGATTCCTGGTCTATATGTGTTTTTAAAGAATACTACATCACCTGGTTGTAGATTGTCTCTCTCTACATATGTACCATGATTATAAATGTCTGCTGAATTACGAGGTAATCCAGTGATACCTTGTTCTTTCAATAAGTGAAGTACAAATCCAGAGCAATCAAATCCGCTATGAGTGTTTCCTCCCCATACATAAGGAATTCCGATGTCATTTAATGCATGGTCTACCATTCCTTGACCGATAGAAGAATCTTGAACTGCTGAAGCTTGTTCTGTATTTTGAGTTTCTTGAACTGGTTGCTCAACTGCTGTGTCAGTTTCTGGTTGTTGAACAGGCTGTGCTTCCTGTTGTACAGGTTGTGCTGCTTGTTGAACCGGTTGCGCTTCCTGTTGTACAGGTTCCTGAACTACTTGTTTCTTTGTATTTTCTGATTGAACACGTTGTTGTGTTCCTGTGCCAGAGTTAGATACTTTTTTATCCATAACATCAGATAAATGTTGTTTTGTTTGAGGACCAACGATTCCATCAACTAAAATACCTTCATTTTGTTGAAATTTGATAACCGCTTTTTTACTAATAGGTCCAAAAATCCCGTCTACACCAGAAGTAGTGTAAATATTTAAATCCTTTAAGTCTTTTTGCACTTTAATAACATCATTTCCTCTTGTTACCTGTTTAATAAGTCTGTTTCCATAATCCGTAGAAGCTTCCGCTGTTTGTGATGTTCCTGCAAATGCCACAGCCGCCAATAAGAACGGGACTGCTTTCATACTTAATTTTTTCATGTTGTACCACTCCTTTTCGTCTGTATATTAATTTGAAAAAGAATGGGGCAAACCCTTATTACAGTTCTATTACAAGCTCATTTCAAATTGTTACATGATAAATTTGAAAAATACCCGTGTTTTCGTTCTTTTTACAAGATATTAAAATAGGAAAATATAAAAATAAAAATGACCTCTTAGTTTAAAGAGGTCATTCAGCTATAAAGTATTCAATGTCTATAATTTGTTCTTTACGAATAATCGGTATAACACCTTGGATAGTTGGGGGATATTCATTCCATAGTTCTGATTTTTGAAGCAGCTCGAAGTCAAATATTCTTTCCCAACTTTGTTCCATTGAAATTTTGAGTTTCCCTGCTTCAAATAAATCATCTTCTTCCTCTGTTAAAGGAAGAAACCAAGTATTTAAAATATAATGCCAAGTATCGAAATCAGAAAGAAGAACGTTATCATCTGGTATTTCAACTGTTAGACATACGGATTTTGTTCCTTTAGGAAAATGACCTTCCTCATTTAAGTTAGGTTTTTCTTTCCAAAGCCAAATGGGAAAAGAACCTTTGTTGTTAATTCTTTTATCCATTTGTTCAATCATCCATTGATAAGAAGGAAGAAAATCTGGATAGATAAATTTTTCAGAACCCTTTAAATATCCATTATTCTCTAATTCCCTGTAAGCTTCAATCGTTTGATTTGTGTAATAGATACCCATATATAACAACTCCTTTATGACTCTATGAATTTAATATATCATACAGTGGAAAAGATTCCAAAATCCCAAAAAACAATGTTACAATAAGTCCTTGTTATTGATTATTAATTAAAGCATACTGTTTTGTATCGAAGCTAACATAGTTTTCTACTCCACCTTCATAAATAATCATTCCATCGTAACCAAGTCTTTTAATTTGATTCATATGTGGCTCAAATAATTCCCATGTGTCACTATAAAGCAGACCAGAGTTTACTAATTCTTCATAACTACGATATTCAGAATCATCATAGCTATCTACTAATACAATTAGTTGACTCAAAAGATGAGTGACATCCTTTTCAGAACACGTATGAAATGGATTTTTAAAAGTTAATTGATATAATTTTACATCACCATAATCCTTCGAAAAATCTTCGCTACTAGAGAAAAATACGATATCTTCCCTTAATTCATCGTGATTCTTTCTACCATGAAATACAGTCACATTTAACATTCAGCATTTCTCCATTCTTTTGTTGTTTTATAAATAATAGTCCATTTTTAAAATTAATGTAAAAACCATTTGGCGTTTAACGGTGGAAATGTGTTCAAAGAAAATAAAAAAAGCCCCTAAAAAAGGGACTTAGAAAAGGTCTATAATGTTTATTTTTTATCTAATTGTAGATTTGGATTGGAAGAAAGTTGATTTAATTCTTCTAATTTCGTGAAACCTAACTGCATTAATCTACTAGCTGCGGAAGCTTCCATGTCCATTTTTGCCTCGTGAACCACTTTATCCATGCTTTCGTTAAACTGAGATAGGACGAATGGCATGTTAGAACCGATTTCTCGCTTAATAGAAAGCAATTGTTTTAATATTGTTTCTCTATCAGATTTTGTTAAGCTCTTTTTATTACGAAGTATATCTTCAGAATCGGATACCAATGATTCCAATTGTTTCATAAGACCCTCCATTGTATTTTCAAATTCTTCTTCGAATTGGATACGTTTGTTTGTCATCTCAATTGAATCTATTTGTTCCCCGTTTAATCTTCTTATTGTAACCGGAACGCCAGAACCCATGTTCATGCTTGTAATAGCTTCAGAGAATTGAGCGTGTGACATTTCTACTTCAATGTATGATTTGCTGTCTGCATAATAATAATCATGATTTAAACTTCTCTCTACTGCGCCTGGAGCAATTCTCATTCTAATTGTCTCTCTGTGAGGAATACTACTTCCAAATAACTGTGTGTCTCCTCCGTGAGATGTTCTAGAAAATTGTAACATTCCAAAGCTTTCATGAGTTTGTTTATCTTTTGACATTTGTTTGTCCTCTTTTCGTATGTTTTTTATAAGTATATTCTATTTGAGAGATTAGAACTATCTGTTAGAACTAACAACACTTGCAAACTTTGCATTTACTTCTTTTGTAAACGTAATTAAGTTATTCTTGACTAATTTTCTGTCATCAATATCGCTAAATGCTTTAAGATTCTGTATTCCGTGCTTGATAGCTGCTACTTCGTTTGCCAATAAATTTGATACAACTGAGCAATATTCTATTTGATTCTTTTCTATTAAAGTGACAACAACTTTTAAGTGGTTAGCTAATTGTTGAATTTCTGTTGTTTTCGAATTCATAAAAACAGGAATTTCTTTTTTTACAGAATCAATTACCTGTTCTTTTCTTAAAAATTCATCTTCCTTAAAATAATTACGGATTAGAACACTCGCCATACCCGCAACGGCAACAATAGAACAACACTCTAAATACATCTACTATTTCCTCCTTGAGTTTTTTCAATTTTTTAAACTATACCATGAATTATTATATTTAGATGAAATTAATCTATATTTGAAGCAGTCCTCTTCTTCATCTAATAGAAGCAAAATAAAATTAAAAAAGACAGACTGATTCTTAAAAAATTGGTAGAATACAGAAGCAGAATGTTTTCAATAACCATTGTGGTTTTTAATTGAACACAACTAAAATTAAGGAGCTTCTTTATGAGCAAAAAATCGATAGTATTAAATTTGTCCGATAACAACGAAGTGAAACTAAATGATGTAATAATAAATGAAATCAATGAAGATTATTGCTTTGTAGCTGCCACTGTTAATCTTCCTGATAATTACATTAGCGAAATAATCATTAGCAATTATGGATTTTATGCGGACTTTAGAAAAATAAATATAACAATTTACAAAAACGAAAATGATGGACACCCTTCTAATGTAATTCAGGGAAACGAAATAGTCGTATCGAAAGAAAATACAATTAACGCTTTAATGGGTAAGCACGTTTTACGAACTGAAACAGGAAAACCTATTGAATATTTTGTAACAATGGATAAATAAACAAAAAATGAAAAAGACCTAAGTATACAACTAATTCTCATGGGAGGATTATCGATGAAAATAATCGAAGATTATAAGAATGTCCATTGTGCGATTGAAAAGTTAGAGCGTAGTCAACATTTATCAGAGATAGAAGCAAAATCAGTATTAGTCCTATTACAGGATATAGTTGGACACTCTTTACCTTCAAAAGCTGAATTGGAACAACTAGAGGATAATATTAAATCACGAGAGCAAACAAATATCAATAAGCATCCGGACAAGTGGTTCGAAATTGCAAATAAAATAAGTGAATTTGAAAAAAAGTATTGCTGAATAGCACAAGACTTTATTTTAGAAAAATGTAAAAAAAGAGAACACGTTACAATACGCTGTTCTCTTTTTATTTTGTTCTCTTCAATTTTCTTTTTTGCTGTGGAGCACTAGTGTTTCTTTGTGGTAAAACAACGGTGTTTTCTAATCTCTAGTGTTTTCTTCATCCGAAATCCTATGTAAGAAGAAAGACCACATTGCTGCATCTGTTTCTTCTTCACCTGTCATGCTATCCCAATCCCTATTCCCAAAAACATCGTTAAAATCTCCCCCATTGTATTTCTTTTTGAAGTGCTCCAAATATAATTGAATTTGTTCTTGTTCACTAACTGTATTCTCTTGCTTGGAATCCTTCCATTCCTGTTGGTCTGACAGAAATGCCTGGATTACCTCTTTAACCTGATATCGAACACCAGAAGGTGCATAGAACCACGTATCTAGGTGGAATTTGATTTTTTTATTTGGTATTTTACACTCTACTTTTTTCATGGTTCCATTTTCTTGTTCACTTAAGAAACGTCCCTCATTAAACCAATTGTTAATCGTCTTTTCGCTAACACCGAAAAAAGTTGCTAAATTCCCCATTGTAATTGTCATTCATATCACCTCTCCCATATTAAATATATCGAAAATTGCAAGTAGCAGCAAAGAGCAAATAATATTTAAAAAGAAAAAGATAACAATGCCCCTACCCTAATCATACAGATATAGGTAGGGGCAGTTTGTAGTTAAAATTTAACCAAAACCTTATTTAAAATTAGAATTATAGTATGCCTTGCCTTCATCTACGTTATTAATATGTTTTTCATCAATGGTTTGGTATACGCCTGTTGCTAAGTTAATTTGTTTCGTTGGGAATGTCCAAAGCAAGTCTACATCAGCATTATTGTATTCAGTAGTCATGAATTTTCCATTGCCAAGATTTTTAAAACCACTAAAACTCATAGTGAAAGTATTTTGTCCTTGTGAATCCTTCAAGACCATGACTTTACCCTTGTTTACATAAAAACCAGCTACGGTATCTATTACTGTTGCTTCTCTTTGATGAATAACTAATATATCCGGGGAACCTGAATACACTTTGACCGAGCCTTCTGTATCATTAAGCGTCCATTTCCCGGCTCCTACTTCCTGAAGATATGGTTTTCCACCTTCTTGTTGAAGAGCAATGTTATAATCCCCTTCTCGCATTTGGTCTCCTTGTTTTGCTCCTGCCCATGTCATATCTTGAGTAAATTGTCGTTCATTTTTAGAAATGAGATGAATTTTATATTGTGTCCCTTCTACTGATTTAATAGGAAATGAGTATGAAGGTTTAAAATCTCCTGTAATAACAGACCCTTGTATATTACTTTGGGATTTTGTTGCACTTTGGCTGTTATTAGATTGATTTGTATCTTTTTTGTTTGTATCTTTTTTACTCGAATCCGAATTCTTTTCTTTGTTTTCATTTATTTCTTTCTTATTTGTATCTTTTGTACTTGAATTCGAATTCTTTTCTTTATTTTCATCTGTTTCTTTGTTGCCTGTAATACCTTGTGCTAACTTATTCGTTTTTTCTTCATTTGATTGTTTAACAGCATCTGCTTGTTCTATTTCTTTTGAAAAATCCGGGTCCGATTCATTGGAAATCGCATTATAGTAACGAAGTGAATATACTCTATACGAGTCTTTTGCTAATTTTGTTATAGATTCCAGTAGTTGTTTTTCGTTTTCACCTTCTATGACTGTACCATTTAATTTCTTTAATAGTGTTGCGATACTTTTATCATCTTTTGAATCCAATAACTCTTTTAAAGTTGATGCTGTTTTCGAATCAAGTTTTTGATTTTTTTCAATTAGAGAAAGGTAATCTTTATCTAAAGAATTAAGAACGTCTTGTGCTTCTTGGATAACCTCTTTGTATTGTTCAGGATTTTTAATAACTTCTTTAATAGATTCCGAGTCTATTCTCTTCAAATCCATTTCGATTCGGTTTACAGCATAGTCGTAACAACCTTTTTGTTTTTGTTCGCAGATATTTTTTGATTTGTCATCGGAAGCGGATTCCACAGCCACTTTGTCTTTTTCGCACCCTGCCATCATCAACATGAATGCTGCCCCTAATAGAATATATTTCTTTTTCACAACGAACCCCCTACGGTATGTATTTTTAAACCTATGAATATTATAGTTAATTTGTTAAATTAAGGATAGACCCTCCACAAAAAAAGTTTATGATTTTGCATAAATAAAAATGATTATTTTCGAAAAGGAACACTTTTTTTGGCTATAATGGTGTAAGCATATTGTAGGAGGAAGTTAAATTGGGAAACGAAGAACACTTATATAGATTAGAAGCATTAGAAAAGCAGTTTTACGATACAGGGTACCTTACAAGCTCATCTGCTGATGATTTAGCAGCACTAAAATGGACTATGAATGAAGCGAGAAAAGTTGAAAAATTAGAATCTGCTAGAAAAGAGATTACGGAAATTTGGATTAGAACTTTAATTTCACACATTAAATTAATGAATGAGCATCATCCTGAATGGAAGCTATTTGCTGAGAAAGAAATTAAACAACTCATTTCATTAATTCATACTAAAAAATAACGAAAAAGCAGAGAGTATTCTCTGCTTTTATTTATTTCACTATTTTTCTTGCAAAAATAGATGTGTCTTTATTTTACTGAAAACTTGAAGATATTCATAAATAAACTACTCATTTTCTCTCTATCATGAGTTTCCATAAATGGTTTATTTATTTTTTCTTTGCTATGAGTTTTCGGTTCGGATTTATCAAATTTTGAATCTTTTATCGCTTGAAAGGCATCTTTGAAACTTTTACTTTTTTGATAAGTAATTTTTTCCTTTCTTAGATACCTTAGTAAATCCCCTTTTGTAGCAAGAGTTTTTGAAAAAATCAATTCGATTAACGTATGACATTTTTGTTCTTCTTCACTTAAAACATTCTCTTTTGAATTCTCCGCAGTATGTAATACAGGTGACTCTATGTTTTCTGAATCTATTGGTGATGGCTCTGTTGCTTTGGATTCCAAATTTGGTGTTTCAAGTTCTGGAACTGTTGCTTTAACTTCAGAATTTGTTTCTTCAATCTCTGGCGCTGTTGCTTCGACCTCGGAATTTATTTCTGCAATCTCTGGCGCTGTTTCCTTAATTTCAGAATTTGTTTCTTCAATCTCTGGAATTGCTACTTCAACTTCAGAATTTGTTTCTTCAATTTCAGAATTTTCTTCTTCAACCTCGGAAGTTGGTGTTTCAGAAACTTGAGCAGTGACAGTGAAACCAAAAATTAAGTCCATTTCTTTTTCAATATCTTCTTCTCTTTTTTGTGTAGGAATATCTAATTCAATACAATCTCCAAATACATACTTCAATTCATTCTCGTATAATGCGTCATATTGCTTAGATTGTTCTAATAGTGCTAAACCACTAACATGTGAAATAGATGCAACACTCTCTTGGATTTGTGTCATTTTCATTTCTCTCCTCTGTATATCTGTTTTTTTGTTTTTTATTTGTTAACTCTATTATACCAAAGATAGAACAAATGTTCTAATAATATTAAAATAAATATTAGATTAATCTTTTATGTATTTGTATCGGAATAACAAGAGAAATCCAATTCAAAATGCGCATTACGACGAATGTTAAATTATTACAAAGGAAGCCAATGTAGATGTAGAAAACATTTTAAGTAATTGGTTATCTTGATGTATGGAAGTAGTCCAAATAAAAGTGAGTTAATGTAGATGTGATTACATGTTATCTAAATGCATATTCTACTTGCGCTTTTCTTACGGCGTGTTATAACATATATGGTTTTGAATTATAGGGGGAAATAATGAATGAATAATCATGAAATAGAGTATGAAGTGTTTGGTTCAGAAATGCAGTATATTACTATTATTTTGGACCCGCAAGAAATAGTGGTAGCCGAAGCTGGGCATATGATGATGATGGACGACGAGGTGCAGATGCAGACAATATTCGGTGATGGTTCTCAAGAAAAAATTGGTTTCATGGGGAAATTAGCAGGCGCCGGCAAACGTGTTCTTACAGGGGAAAGTATGTTTATGACAACATTCACTAACGTTTCCAATGAAAGAAGAACGGTGAGTTTTGCTGCTCCGTATCCAGGAAAAATCATTCCATTTGATTTACAAAAGTTTGACGGAAAAATTATTTGTCAAAAAGACGCTTTTCTATGTGCAGCTAAAGGTGTATCTGTGGGAATTGCAATTCAGAAAAAATTAGGAGCTGGCTTATTCGGTGGCGAAGGTTTCATCATGCAAAAACTAGAAGGTGACGGTCTTACATTTGTACATGCTGGAGGAACTATTGTTGAAAGACAACTAAAAGAAGGAGAAGTTCTTCGTATAGATACAGGTTGTTTAGTTGCTATGACACAAGATGTTAAGTATGACGTACAACTTGCAGGTGGAGTAAAAACGGCTCTATTTGGAGAAGGACTATTTGTGGCAACATTAGAAGGACCAGGAACAGTGTGGTTACAGTCACTTCCATTAGGTCGTTTAGCTGGACGTTTAGCAAGGGGCAGTGGCAAAGAAAGTTCTACTGCTGGCGGTATTTTTGATTTACTAACATAATTCGAAATAAATATTTGAAATGTATGAAAAAGACACAGAGTTCATCGGACTCGAAGTGTCTTTTTTTAATAATTAAATTCTTGTATGAAACAATTTAGTTAACAATGTTAATTAAATTACAAAGGAAATCAATGTAGATGTAGAAAATTAAGTTGCTATCCTATAGAATATTTTTTGAAATTAATGGAGTGAAGAAAATGGTTTCTATAAAACCAACAGATAAACCACCTTATTTAATGATTGTCATTTTGTTTATTGGGGCATTTGTAGCATTATTAAATAACTCATTAATAAATATGGCACTTCCAACTATCATGACTGATTTTGGTATTAAAGATTTTTCAACAGTTCAATGGTTAACGACGATTTATATGCTTGTTAGTGGGGTTCTTGTTCCTGCATCTGCTTTTCTAGTAACAAAATTTACGAATCGTCAATTATATATAACATCCATAGCGATTTTCACAATCGGAACATTACTTGCGGCGATATCTGATTCATTTGGGATATTACTTGTAGGACGTATTATTCAAGCTATTGGCGCAGCGGTTATATCCCCTTTGTTAATGAATGTAATGCTTGTAAGTTTTCCACCTCATAAACGTGGTGTCGCAATGGGCTTTTACGGAATGGCACTGATTGTAGCTCCTTCCATTGGTCCAACAATATCTGGCTACATAATGGAATATTATGATTGGCACATCATGTTTTATATGTTGTTACCAATCACAGGAATTAGTTTAATCCTTGCTATTTTCAAATTGAAAAACCTTTTACCTAATAAAGAGGCTACATTAGATTACCTATCATTAGTCATGTCTACTATTGGATTTGGTAGTGTACTCTATGGTTGCAGTACAGCCGGTTCAAAAGGATGGTCAGACCCATTAGTTTACGGAACTATTTTCATCGGTATGATTGGTGTTATAGGATTTATCATTCGACAAATTCGTATTGATAACCCAATGATAAATATGCGAATCTTTAAGCATCCAACGTATTCACTTGGCTTTGTTATAGCTGTTGTTATAGCTGTGTCATTAAGCTCAACAATGATTTTCATGCCGATGTATCTAATGAATGTTCGTGAAATTCAACCGTTTGATGCAGGTTTAATGATGCTACCATCAGCCTTAATTATGGGTCTCATGTCCCCTATTTCAGGGAAATTATTTGATAAATTCGGAGCAAGGATAATAGGTCTTATCGGACTAGCAATTGTATCCGTATCAACTTATTTATTATCCGACCTACAATTAGACTCTAGCTACAATTATATTATTGCTATCACTACATTACGTATGTTTGGATTATCAATGGTACTTATGCCTATTATGACAAATGGTTTAAACCAATTGCCAAAAGAATTGTACCCTCATGGAACAGCTATGAACAATACGCAGCAACAAATTGCAGGAGCGATTGGAACAGCAGTATTGGTAACACTTATGAACTCACATACAAAAGCTCGTGCAACAGAATTAGCTGCTGCTGCTAAAGAAAAATTTGCTTATCCAGGATTAATTCCTTCTGATGAACAAATCGTACAAATGAAAGAACATGTTACTCACCAAGCATTACTTTCTGGTATAAATCATAGCTTCCTTATTGCCTTCGTTATAACCATTTTGGCTTTCGTCTTAACTATATTCTTAAAACGTGGAAAAACCGATGAAAATAAAAAAGAAGAGGCAGTAGATAAAAGTGAAACAATCATTAAATAAAACAATGATTGACTCTTATTTGTTGTATTAGACGGAAGTATATTGAAAAAGAACAATTAAAAAACTTAAATTAATAGCACAAAAGACGTCGCACTCATTTAGGTGTCGACGTTTTTTATTCAAAGAAAAAATAAGAAATATATGTTTTGGTTTATAATTTTAAAAAATAACAAAGGAGATGTTCCCATGAGAATGTCAAACATATTAAAATCCAAAGATTTCGAACAAAAATTATTGAACAATGAAATTGATTTAGAAATTAAGAATAGCAAAGGATATACTTTATTCCTATATGCTGCGACTCGTGAAAAATATACAGTTCAATTAGAACTCATCTTGCAACATCAAAAAGAAAAAGTTCAACAACAAGCTCATAAGCAGCATAGTAATGCATTAATTATTGCAACTCTTAACAATAATTTAGAAGGAACAAAAGTGTTACTACGTCATGGATTTGATATTAATATTCAAGGTATTCCAGGACAAGGAGAAACTCCTCTCACCATATCGGCTCGTAATAACAACTTTGATTTAGTTCAATTTTTGGTAGCAAACGGGGCTAATATTAATTCTAAAAACTATGCAAAAACAACTAGTTTAATGTATGCAACCCAGAATCAAAACATTGAAATGGTTCGATTTCTGATAGAAAACAATGCGGAAATTAACGAAGTTGGTAGTAACGGAAGCGCATTAAAAAAAGCTTTGCTATCAAATGCAGATGAAATTATAAAATTGCTAATTGAAAATGGAGCAGATATTAAAAAAGTATGTTCTGGTTTAGAGCCTGCGTTAAATATTTCAGCGCAAGAAGGAAACATTGATATGATGAATTATCTTATTGAAAAAGGTGCTGATGTAGAATGGGCTTGCGGAAAAGGTGTAACAGCATTAATAGCTGCATGTTCTAGTGCTGGTTGTAAAACAGAAGTATTAGAACTCTTACTTTCAAAAGGCGCTAATATACATGCGAAAACTAAATATAACTATTCTGTTGTTTGGCACGCTATGTCATATAGTAAACCTGAACAATTGAAATTTTTAATAAGTCATGGTGCAACAATAGATGAAGAACTTAAAGAATTACAATTGTTTTTTGATGTTCAACAACCAGAAATGGTGGATTTCTTATTAATGAATGGTGCAAATATTAATACGCGTAATTCCTATAACCAATCACAATATGATGCGCTTATTAATTTCGTGTATTCCTTACAATGCTTAGAGATTTTAGATAAACACATAGATAAAATGGATGAGGAATTAAAAGTGCAATATATGGAACAACGTTTACAATTACTCATAAACGCCTAAGTATATAGAAGAATTAAAAATATAAATATGAAAAGCAGGTATTCCTGCTTTTTTATTTTTGGTTATAGTATAAGTATTTTAGAGTGCAGAAAAATTATATTAAAAAGTGCCGATTTAATTTTATCGGCACTTCATATACTTATTGTAACTTTTCCCTTTTGGATTTCAAAGAATGTATAAGGTTGTTAATACCCAAAATATTAAATTGCACACTTAAAAAAACAATCATGCATCCCACAATAATATACTGAATGATATCTCCAAACATAATTTTTTCATACTCCTTTTACAACAAATAAACACAAATACGCATGAATCTTCGACAAAGAATCACGACCATTTCTATTCCTTTTTCATTATAGCACTTGCTCATATGTAATATCTAATTTTCATAAGCAACTAACAATTCGATGTTGAGGAAAATAATAAAGTTTCTACTTTATTCCCAAATCCAGTTTACAATATTAAGAACTGGAGGTGATTATTTGTTTACATTAGTAATTGGAAAAAATTCAATAGAGAAGATGAGTTTTATAGCTACACATATCAAAACAATGTATTCTAAGAATACTATTTTTATTTTAGATACAACCGGCGAACTTACAAACATATTAAATAATGAAGGATTACTTGTTACAAACAAAATAATCGAAGCAGAAATTGTTGTATCAGATGGGGTAAATAAAGCAGTGAAAGAAAAAGACCTATTTGAAAAAGAACATGTTTTTTGTATTTCAAACGGGGATGATTTAGAAAAGAATTTTGTTGAAAAAGCACAGAGAATCGTTTTATTCCCTGTTAGTAATCCAGAAAAAATGAGTAAATTATTAGATATTCCAGTTGGTTATTTACAAGATTTAAAACCGTTTGAACCCATTACTGTAATTTAAGAGTCGCTGCTTAATAGTGGCTCTTTTTTATCAATTGTAGTGTATGTAAATATCGTTGTTTAAAAAAGAATTTCAAACAAACATTATAAAAAATGTGAACTTGTGATAAAATCATTAAAGTAAAAATTATCCAAATAAGGAGGTAAAGTCATTTGAAAAATCATCTTTTAGGCTCTTACTTGGTATTTATCGGTTTAGGTTTACTTATGATAGTATTATTTGCTCATATACCTTACTTAATATGGGCTATAACTTTAGGAGCAAGTATCATATTTAATATTACTGGAACTGCATTATTAATGAAACATATCAAGTTTGTTAAAACTAATAACAATGTACAGTGAAGCAGGAGACTCTAAAAAGGTCTCTTTTTTACTTATCTTTCAAACTAATTACTGTATTTAATTTTACACGTAAAAAAAGACCCAAAATGATTTTAATTGTGGTCTTTTCTTAACTGTAATCTTTCTTCGTATTATTCACTAAATTCTTCGGTTGTAATTTGTGAGATTCATAGATTTATTTTCTTCCGAATGACACCGATACATATAAAAAAGCACCAACAAGAAGTTGGTGTTTTTCTATTTATTCTGCTGAATAACTTTTCAATCGTTCCAATAATTTCTCTGTTTGCTCGATTGCTTTCGTTTGTTCTTCTTTTGTTAGCGTTTTGTCATTTAGTTTCTTTTCAAGTGACCCGTAGTAGGTGCAGAAGTCGATTGGTTGTTCAATAGGGTCCCCGATGCTGATTAAATTATCAAGTGGGTTGCCCTTATTATCAAAATTGTAATATGATAAATAGATTTTCCCCTCTTTATCAATGGCAGGATTATAATGTCCTAATCCTAATGTGCCATCCGAAATCGTTTTATAATCTAATTTCCAAATTTGTTCTCCATCTTTGTTTAATTTATAAACACCGTCATTATCACTAAATATAATATCTCTATTTTTATCAATTGCAACCTCTGTAGGAGCGGAATATATTGTTTTTTTCCATAACTCATTCAAATTATTATCAAACTTTGTAAGCTGATTATTCAAAGTTGTATAAAAATCTCCTGTTGCATAATCTACGATTGGCGCATTACCATTACGTGTATCATAGGTTTTTTCAACTAAAATATCTCCTGTTGCTCCATTTAGTTTATAAACTTTACTTCGACTACTCTGTAGGGTAACGATTAAATCTCCTTTATGGTCCATTGCATAGTAAAATTTGTCTCCACTAAACTCTTTACTCCACACTTTATTCCCATTTTTATCCAAAGCTATTACATATTTTAAAGAAGCTCTTGTCATCAATACATACAGGTATCCATTTTTTCCAATTAACATGCCGTTTTCATGTGGTATTGTTGTTCCGAATGTGGATAGGTCTGTTGTACCTTTGAATTTCAATGTGCCATCAGGGTTAAAAGCATATAATTTTTCATCGTATTGTGTATCATTCAACATATAAATTGTGCCATCTTTATCAATTGCTGGTTCGCTAAATTTATGTTGATTAGAGTCAGAAGAAGTAGGTTTTGCGACCCATTTTTCCGTACCATCAGGGTTGATGGCATAAAGCTTCCCAGACGAATTATAGATAGTTCCATCACTACTGATAATATTTGTTTTTTTATTATTTAAGCTAACAGGTAACTTCCACTTTACCGTGCCATCTCGGTTAAAGGCATACATGTTTCCATTTTGATTATTCATATACACAATGCCATCTTTATCAATCGCAGGCTTTCCCCAAAATTGTTGATTCCCATTGGTTCCATCAGATTGAACGGTGTACCTCCAATTTACTTTGTTGGTATTCGTTGAAGCATATTGCGAGTTTTGTGAATAGTTAAATCCATACGGTGCAGGAGCATCATGTTGGTATGCACCTGTTTCAAATGATGCTCCTTGATAATTCGGTTCTTCTGCCACAATGTGCTTGTCGTTTACCAAAAACATACTACTACATAAAAGAGCAAAAACAGTTGCAGATACTTTCAATTTTGACAATTTGTTTTTTCGTTTTTCCTTTGTGTTTGAAACAATGGAATTTGATGTTTTTTTCATAATGTTCCTCCTTTTATTTGTCTACTTTTGCATTATACATTATAGTTTCATAGATTTCATGTTTATTTTTCTGGATTTCTAAAAGAATTTTCAACAGCAATATTACGATTGAAACAAAATGTCTCCACTTTTAATCTACTTTTCTCTTCTTTATCTAGCCTTAAAACAGAAAAACCATATCTCCCCATCCTTCCCCCCTGTATTTACTAAAACAAATTTAAGATTTTAATAAAAGTGAGATTAATCTATTATCAACTAAAAATTTAATTCGCACACTGATTTCATAATTAATCTTCATATGAAAATGCTATTGGTGAACCAGTCAGCTCAATATAAGGTATTTTGTTGGCTTTAGCTTGTCTGCAATATTCTTTAATGAGAGTTTCTCCCTCTTCAACATTTAATATTTTGAAGAATTTACTATTTGTATCATCAATAAAAAAACTAGTAACCTCAATCGTCTCAAATAGTGAATTATTTTCAATCTCAACAATTAGTTTTTCCTCTTGCAAGTCAATTTTTGCTGAAAGATATTGAGTAACGCCACCTATGCGGTCAGGTTCGAAATCAAATGTGTTAAATTTAATCGTTGCATCGAAACCAAAATCTGATTTCACACCATTATAGGTAAAGCCAAACCAATTAAAATCGTATGTATACGAAATCTTTTTATTACTTTTTTTGTTTTCTTCTATATACGCAGCATGTTCTCGAAGAAAATCATCTGGATTATTAGTCAATTCATCCACCTCCTTCCTTTGTAATTATATTTGTAATTTCGAAACCTTCAATTTAACTACATATATTTTTAAAATCTGGATTTCTTATGATTATCTACGTAAGTGAAGTGTTTTTTCGAAAAATATAAAGAGCCTTCGTGATTAGAAGGCTCTGTTTGGTATATCTTTCAGTTTTAAATCTTGTATTGGAAATCTATCTTCAATGGCACGAATATTTTCTAATATCTTTCTAGGGAATATTTTACCCCCTACTCTACCAACTCTCCATATTTCATGAGAAGTTAAGAATGCATCGTATATTGAAATTTCACTTTTGATTAACTTTGAAACAATATCATCATTTGCTTTGCTAAATAATAATTCTTGAACTGCTATTATTCTATCGTCGTTCACTTTTGAGTAATCACGCAGCACATAAATTAAATATTTCTCATTATTATTATTTAATTCTAAGATTATTGGTTGAGAAATGTCTAAAATAATATTCAATTTGAATAAAGAATCATGATTTGAATCGTCAAAAATGGCATTAAATATTTCTTCATCGTTAATTATTAAATCCAATGTTTGCTCCTCCTTGTTGAATGCTTATTTGTTTAACTTCTTTTTAAATTATATCTTAATTCATATTTTTTAACTAATTTTTTTGAATTCTCACCTTATTTTAATGTTAATTTAGTATAATACATAATATATTTCAGAAATAAGAAAGAGGAAACTAACATGAATGCATTGCATTTTATCAGTGAATATATCAAACACCCTAGAAAAGTAGGAGCCATTGCCTCAAGTTCTAAGCACCTTGCAAAACAAATGGTAGCTCCTATTAATTTTGAAGAAGCAAAATGTATTATCGAATACGGACCAGGAACAGGTGTGTTTACAGAAGAACTCATTCAACATAAACAAGCCGATACAAAATTGTTCATCATTGAAAATAACGAGCAATTTTACCTAATGCTGCAAAAAAAGTATGGAGACATAGAAAATGTATATGTGATTCATGACTCTGCTGAATATACAGACAAACATATTCAGAAACATGGGATTGAAAAAGTAGATTATATTGTTTCTGGATTACCATTTGCTAGTTTGCCGCAAAACGTATCTAATAAAATTTTAAAGGTATCACGAGAAATGCTAGGGAAAGATGGGAAGTTTATCACCTTTCAATATACGCGTTTGAAACAAAAGTATTTACGTTCTTTCTTTGAAAACATTGAAATAAACAAAGTATATTGGAACGTTCCTCCTGCTTTTGTATTTACTTGTTATATTTAATTCCTTGTTATCATAGTGGAATACAACAAAAACGAAATAATAATAAAACCACAAAGAATATATATTCCTTGTGGTTTTTCACTTTGTTTTGCTTTTATTTAAAATACATTTTAAATCCCTAAACTTCTCCGCCAAACAAAAGCATAGTTTGATATGCCGATAGCCAAGAGTCACAATCATCTTCGCTCACACCATCTTTACAAAGAAGAAATGTTTCTGTATTGATTCCGTATTTGGTTTCAAATTCTCTCACGACCTTAATAGCCTCTTGTGGCTGCACTTTAAAATTTTCAGGTGGAAGTATATCTTTTAATTCTTTTAATATATCTGGGATATTCATTGGATTCCCTCCTTATCAAAAAGTTTTTCTTTGTATTTATAATTCTACATTGATGTAGAATTTAAAATCGCATTCCATGAAGGTAAATTAATTTTTTAAAACTCTATAAGCAATTCCTAATGCATCACCCATAGCATACATTTCTGGAATAGATAGTCTATATTTATCGTGTATTTCTTTGTCAGCAAAATATATAGACTTCCATATATCTTCACTTCCACAAAGGTGTTGCCCTCCTATTTGTTTGCAATAATCTTTATAAGCCTCTGGATGATTGAAACCTAATAGCTCCCATATCTTTGTAATATGCCTTCTATGTTGATTTGCTCTATGAGTTTGTATAATCAACATCGCAAATGCTCTGTTGTTTTCAACTACCTTTAGTAAATCTCTCTTGAAATTCGTTCTTGCTTCTCTATATTTTCTCTTATGACTTCTGCTCATTGAAAAAACCTTCCTTTACCTCGGAGATTATGCACGAAATCGCATTGTTTTTTAAGTTCCTTGTTATCATAACATTTTGAGTTTAAAAATTGGTTTTTATTAAGAAAAACATCCTATTTCACAAAAAAAGCAGCTCGTTTAGAGTGTTTTTGACTCTAATCCGAACTGCTTTCTAAATTTATATATTACTCTACCGTTTTCTTTAAAATACGAACTCTGATAAATGCATATGTCCAAGTAACAAGTGCAAATGCTCCAAAGAACATTAGTAGATGATTCATACTACTTATCAGTGTTGAAGTTTCATTTGAAGAAATAGCTGCTCTGAATCCTTGTACCGAATATGTCATTGGCAACCAGTTATGTATTGCTTGTAATTGACTCGGTATTAATTCGACTGGGAAAGTACCGCCAGTAGAAGTAATTTGGCAAATTAATATAATAACAGCCACGAATCTTCCAACATTCCCTAGTGGTTTCACTAGCATTTGAATCAGTGCAAGGAATGTAATACTAGTTAGTATAGTTAATGCAATGAAATTACTTAAATGGTTGACCTTTAGACCAACTACATGAATAAGAACCGCATCCACGATTAGTGATTGCATAACACCAACTATTGTTAATGTTACTAGTTTACTAAAGAACAAACCAAATCCTGTTCTAGGTATCGCCGGAGTCTTTTGGATATCCAACACAATTGTTAGCATTAAAGCTCCAATGAATAAACTAATAGAAATCATATATGGTGCTAATCCTGTACCATAATTTGAAACTTCATGTACAGATTGCTTATCTAATACAACAGGGTCTGAGAACATATCTAATGTTTTATCTGTAGGTTTGAATTCCTTAGACTCATCAGCTGCCTTTTTCAAGTTGGTTGTTAATTCTTTATTACCATCTAATACTTCTACTTCTCCGTCTTTAAGTTTTTTCACACCACTGATTATATCTAACCATCCTTCGTATAAGGATTTATTACCTTCAGCTAGTTTTTCTGTACCATTAGATAAATCAACACTTCCGTTATGAATCTTATTTTGTGCAGATTCTAATTTAGAAATACCATCTGTAATTTTTGTTTGTCCTTTTGATAAAGCATTCATATTTTCTGAAACAGAGTTAACTCCGGCTTGAATTTTTTTCGAAGAACCTTCTAATTTTTCTATGCCACCTGTAACTGCTTGGCTTGTGCCTACTAGAGTTAAGAATTCAGCATCCGTTTGAAGTTCAGGGTGTTTTGCTAGATATTGTTTTAATCCATCAGTTAACTGTTTAGAACCGTTTAAAGTTGCTGTTGCTCCGTCTCCCCAGTCATTCATACCCTTCGATAATGCTTGTGTTCCTTGACTTAATTGATTTATTCCTGATTCTACGGCTTTTGAACCTTCTTTTAATGGTTTAAAAGCTTCTAATGTTTGCTTGGTCCCTTTTTTAAGTTCTAAAGTACCATCTTTCAAATCATTTGAACCTTTTGCTAAGGAATTGACATCCGATGTTTTGTCTTTTAATTTCCCTAATAACTCATCGGTTCCATCATTTACTTTTGACATTCCGTCTGTTATTTCTTTTGAACCATCGGCAGCCTCTTGGAACCCATCTGAAGCTTCTTTTATTTTATCGAATATTACATCCGCATACTGTCTAGATATGCTAATAGAAACTTCATTCTTTATTTCTTCAATAGCTTTTTTGCCGATTTGAGCAGCCACGAAATTAAAAGATTCATCTTGGACATATTTTAATTCCGGACGCTGAGGTTTTTTATCATTAAGGGTTGCTACCTTTTTAGAGAAGTTTTTTGGAACTTCAATAATCATGTAATACTTATGTTTTTTTAACCCTTCGTCTGCCTCTTTTTTATTAATGAAATGCCAATCGAATTTGTCGTTGTCCTTTAGGTCATCTACAAACTCTTTACCTACGTTTATGGTCTTGTCATCTATTTTGGCTTCTATATCAGAATTGACGACTGCTACAGGTAATTTATCTACTTTTCCATACGGGTCCCAAAATCCCCATAAGAATACTCCACAATACAAAATAGGAATAAAGAAAAGTCCAATTACTGATAGGAGCGTCATTTTGTTTTTAAAAATAGAACGCCATTCTTTTAGAAATAGTTTAAAAACAGACAAAATATTTCACTCCTAATTTTAAATTGACTAATTTTTAACATTAGTCACGTAGTTCTACCTTTTATTTAAAGAAAAATAGTGTTTTCCTTTTCACTTTAAAAAATATACAACCGCATCATTATGAATAAAATAATGATACTAGCGGATATTCTTAACCTTAAACGAATATTTTCAAAAAAACTTTATAAAAATTACACAAAAAATTGACTTACGATTATTAAAATGATAAATTACATGGGCATTAAGGAAATATGCTATTCAAAAATTTGTATGTATTTCAACAGATTTTTCTCTACCCCCCCAGGTACGGGTTGCTCCAATTTATTGTGAGCAACCTTTTGAATTTCACATGAAAAATGGAGTTTTTTAAAATAAGACCAAAGATGTAGAGAGAATTAAGACTGTGGCTCATTAAAAGATTATCGTCCCTCTATTATAATGAACAGTGCAATAAACAGTATTGCGCTTTTTTTGATGGAGTAAAGTATTTAAAAAGGTGTATACATATTTTATTCAAACAAAAACAATAGAACAACTTGGGGGTTAGGATAATGAAAAAAATTGGACCAAAAGGTATGAAGTGGCTGAAGATTATCCACGTTTTTCTTGTGATATTATTTTTCGGAGGGATTTTAAGTTCTTCGGCTTTAAATCTCCATATTGATTTCACAAAATATGATGAGTCCTATCTGGGTTATAAAAACATTATCGTAATTAGTGATAATGTTATCAAATGGGGCGCAATTGGAACTTTATTAGTAGGTTTCACATATGGATTTTTTACCAACTGGGGGTTTTTTAAGCATAGATGGGTTGGTGTAAAATTTGTTCTTTATATTATTCAAACAATCGTTGGAATTTTTGTTGTGGACAAGTTAATGGTAGCTAATATGGAATTATTGGAAACTCAAAAAGAATTAGCATTAAGTAATCCAATCTTTATTCAAAATCACGAGATAAGACAATATGCAGTCTATTTTCAAGTTTTTGTTACAATTTTCGTTTTTATAATTTCATTTTTAAAACCTTGGAAGAAGAAAAAACTTCATTCAAAACAAAGTTAGTTTTTGCTGCTAAATACAATACTAAAAGCGTGGTTATTTTAACCACGCTTTTAGTATTGTATTGACCGATTATGATGTTTTTTTCTATTACTTCTTTTTAATTTTTGTTCTCTCCAAAATATGTATTGTAATACTTTGAGCCTTCTTCAAATTCATAAACTTCTACGTTCGATGGAGTTAACGTAGCATTCTCCTCATTTAATTTATAAATAGTAAATACCCATTTACCTTCCATGTTATTGTAAAAGGCTGATTCATAATGGTATGGTTCTACTTCTTTAAATGCAGCTTCAGAATACATAAATGAATCCGATTTATCTTTACCATTTTTAACTTGAACTAATGAATCGCCTTTAACTATGAATGCGTATCCCCAATTATTATTTGTACTCTCTGTTTGTGTGATTAATAATAACTCTACTTTTCCTTTTACTAATTCAATATGAGAAGAATTTGCGTTAAAAGTAAGATTATTTACTTTCACTTCTTGCTTTGTTTTTCCGTTTTTAGATAAAACAACCTTATAATCTCCGCTGTATATAGCATCACCTTGAGTTGCTCCTGCTAAGTTTTCTGTTTCAATTTGTTTGTTCTCTTTTACTGCAATAATAGATAATTTATACTCTTGTCCTTCTTTATCATGAATTAGTGATTCGAAGCGAGTTTTGCCACTTGTTTTTATTTTTTTTGAATTAGATGCTGAGTTGTTCTGTTTTTTATCCGTCTGCGATTCTGTTTCTTTATTTGATTCTTTATGAATCTCTTTATTATCACATCCAAATAAAAGACTGGTACATACAGCAGCTAGTAAAATAGTTTTTTTCTTCATAGCTATCCCCTCCTATTTTGATTAATTTCTAAAAAAGTTATCGTTCCTTTTAAGAATGTTTATTATATGCATCTAGGCATCTATAAATTAGTGCAGGAATACATGCGTTTATTTCTTTTGAATTAGATGTTGAGTTTATTTGTTTTTTATCCGTTTGCAACTCTTTTTCTTTATTTAATTCTTTATAAATTTCTTTGTTATCACAGCCAAATAAAAGACTGGTACATACAGCCGCTAGTAAAAAGGTTTTTTTCTTCATACATATCCCCTCCTATTTGTATTGATTTCAAAAAAGATATCGTTCCTTTGAGGAATGTTCATTAATTATTAATATGTATCTAGAAAACAACGCAGGAATGCATACATAAACAAATTAACTATTTCTGAATTTTAAAAGTCCTCTAATGAGGACCAACCAAAACCTATTTATATTGTTCTTTTAATTTTTCAATGAACGGAACAAATTTTTTATCCGGATAGATGTTTCTATGTTTTTTCAAGTGCATGATTGCTTCTTCAAAGCTATTAAAATGCTCACAACAAAGCCACAGCGTTAAAACGGCTGACCTTGAAACTCCCTCATAGCAAGAAATGAATACTGTTTTTCCAGCCTTTTTATATTCTAATATCTCTTCAAAACATCGACTCCAAATAAGTAAAGCTGCTTCTAAATCTCCATCATCAAATGGTATATGATGAACGATTAAGTTTTCTGGAATATTTAAGTTCTTCGGCTCCCTGGTGTCACATTTGAAGTCATACCAAATATCTACTTTGGGCAGAGTTTTTCTTGTGTTCTTTACGCCACCTAAATACAACCAATCTAATATTTGTGTCACATCATCATTACATGGTCTTTTCATTTAAAATCCTGCTTTCATTTTTTATAAATTATAGAATGTCTTTTATGTTATTAAAACATTTTAGAAGAATTTTTTGGTAAAAAAGAACTTCTTTTCTTTATAACTTTATAAGAATGAAATGAAAAAGTAAAAACAAAGGAGAATGCAGATATAAAATCAGTTGATTTCATATATGGAATTAACTGATTAAGGTTTCCTATGCACAACTTTTTTTGAGTAAATTCAAACTGTTTAATGAGATTAAAATAATAGTTTTTTTACAATAATGTTTCTCTAGACACACCCACCCTTTCTCTGATAAGATACAAAAGCGTTTTTTAGAGGAGGATTAAATTGGATACAAGAGAGTCTTTAGCAAAAAAAGTGGCGATTATAAGTGTTATTAGTAATATTGTTCTGACCATAGGAAAGTTAATTGTTGGCTCGTATGGAAATAGTGATGCAGTATTCGCAGATGGAATCCATTCAGCAGCAGATGTTTTCGCATCCATTATTGTACTTTTAGTAATTAAAATATCAAATAAACCCGCAGATAAAGAGCATCCCTATGGACATGGGAAAGCCGAGGTCATTGTATCGGGAATTGTAGGAATGATTTTGTTCATTGTATCTTTTTATGTTGTATATGAAGCAATACTGGGCTTTTTACATCCAATTTCCACACCAAATATTCTTGCAATGTGGGTTGCTCTTATCTCTTATGGAGCCAAAGAAATCCTTTATAGGTATTCTTATAAAATTTCTCAAGAGCAAAATAGTAAGGCTATTGAAGCGATTGCTTTTGACCATAAAGCAGATATTGTCGCTTCAATCGCAGCTGCTTTAGGGGTTATTTTATCTATTATTGGAGACAAATTTAATATTTCCATTTTACTTTATGGAGATAAAATCGCTAGTATTGTGGTTGCTTATTTAATTTTTAATATATCGAGAAAAATGTTGAACGAAGCATTCGATATTTTGTTGGAACGAAATATTGATATAGAAATTTTAAATGAATATAAAGCAATTGTTTCTTCATTTCCAGCTGTTAAAAGAATAGACCGACTTAGAGCAAGGGAACATGGTCATTATGTTTTAGTCGATTTAAGAATTTCAATTGACCATGAAAAAACAATAAAAGAAGGACATGACCTTTCTAGGGAAATCAAGCAGGAGCTCATGAACAAGCATGATAATATAGAAGAAGTGCTAATCCACTTAAATCCTTACTTTTCCAACTAATTGAGTGTTTGAATTTAAGTCCTATTTTTAATGAGCCTTAAAAAAGCAAAAAAATAGCAGAGACAATTCATAAGAGAATTGCTCTGCTATTTTAGTTTCTTTTAAAAATACAGGTATATCCAAAAAGAACAGTTAATAAAGTTTTTTTGTTAAAACTCATTACTCTCTTATTGAAGTGATTCTATTTAATTCTTCTAAGTTATGCTCTAACTCTTTGAAACTAGAAACTACTTCTGTAAACTTCTCCTGTTGCTTTCTCACATTCGATAATACTTCTGATAAAGAAGATTCATTATTTCTAGTTAATTGAGATACTGAGCCTACTTCTTCCACAATATTTTTCGAATGACCCTTTGAATTTTCTACCATATCATTACTTTCGTTTACCTTCGTTACTACGTTTTCAGCATTCGTAATGATATCATTTAACACATTCAACATTTCAACGGTTTTGTTTTTACTGATATGAACCGTTTCTTTTCCTGATTCAACTTGAGAAACAGCCTTTTTCGTATTTTCATTGATATCTGTAAGAATAGATGTAATATCAAATGTATATTTTTGAGAGTCCTCTGCTAATTTTAAAACTTCGTTCGCTACAACAGAGAATCCAGCACCATGTTCCCCTGCCCTCGCTGCTTCAATTCGCGCATTTAAGGCTAAAAGGTTTGTTTGTTCTGAAATTTTATTAATAACTTGTATTACTTCGCCAATTTTTTGGTTCTTTTCATTCAATTCATACATAGTTTGAGCTGTTGAATCAATAATAACATTCACGTTTTCCATATTATGAATTAATTCTTTCATTTCTTTATTTCCTAACTTTGTATACTCCACATTTTCTACAGACAATGTTTTTATCTGATTTGTAGTAGAAGATACATGTTCTATATTTTCATCGCTTAATTTGATAGATGTTTGAATATCATTGATACTTGCAAACTGTTGGTCCATATTTTTTGTGAATTTTTGAAAGGCTTGTGAAACATCCTCTGAAATTTCGATTGTTTTCTCAATATTACTCTCCAATAAAACTCCGAACTCATTTAATTTTTCAGTAGCGGATTGCACTCTTTCAATAATATTATCTGTTTGTTCCTTTTCTTTTCGAATTGCTTGTTCTTTATTATAAGATTCCAACTGTAATTTCGTTGAAAATTTACTTTGGAATGTTAGAAGTCCTGTAATTAAAATGATGTACATATAAAACGAAACCATATCTTCTTGGCTGTATAAAGGGAAAACTGTGTCACGGTATAAATGATAAAAAATTGCAGTAAGTATCATTTGTGTAACCCCTGTGAATATGGTGGTACGGTAATCTTGATACAAAGAAATAGCCACTATATTATAAAAAACCATTAAATAAGAAAGTAACGTTTGGTCATGCTGAACCATTAAAAAAGTTAAAACAGATAAAAAAATAATTAATGTCCAACTCACACCATTTACAAATACTTTTTTCCGAATCAAAACAGACAAACATAGGAAAATTAATGCCGCCATCCCAGCAATTATTAAAATAAAATCAACAGGTGCACCACTGAGAATATTCATAACAATAGAAAGAATCGCGGAAAATATAGTTACATTTAACACGAGTTTATTTCTTCCATGACGTATATCCAGTTTAGTTTGAGCATCCAAAAAAAACACCTCCTTCTATAAGAATTTTGTACATTGTACTATAAAAAAGGTTTTTTCCAAATAAAACTGGTGATATCTTAAAATCGTGATATAATGCTTAAAAATAACGGATAAAAATTAGGGGGAAATATCAATGTCAAAAAATGTGAACCTAACAAAAAAATTCTCATCAGTTTTAAAAGTAACAAATGAAGAATTAACAAAAAGATTTAATCGAGTTTGGGGAAAGAGCTGGGTTGAAGAAGGATACGAATTAGAATTTTCAAACGGAGAAGGAGTTCTACAATATCTTTTCACTAATGAACTTGGTGTAGATGCTGGTAGTTTAGAATTAAAATTAAATCCGAATGAAATTATGGACGAATTTAATTTTCTTAATTTTGTACCTAAAGGTTCAAAACTTATGGAAGTTGATAAGTTAAGTATTCTTAAGGAAGAAAGAGGAGAAGGAATTCTTGATGAAATTCTAACGACAATCGTAATGGCTGCCGAAGAACATCAAGTAGATTATTGTATCGCATTAATTGAGCCTGTATTTTATAGAGCATTAAGAGCCTTTTATAAACTACCGGTTCAAAAAGCAGGAAAAATGTTCTTCTATAAAGGTGATGACGTAGTTCCTATGATTATTGATGCAAAAAAAATGATAGTAATAAAAGAACAATTCGAATGGTTTAAGGGGCAAGACTTATTTGTCGCATAAACTCTTACATAATAAAAACACACAATATAAACATCGCTTAAGACTAATTTCTGAAATTAGTCTTTTTTATTTTTTATAGAATATAATAGATGTCATACGGTTATTAAAAAACTCGTTTATCCTATAAAGATAGACGAGTTTTGATAATGTTTAAACCTATTTATTTTCCTCAAACTTCATTAAGAATTTTGTTATGCGTTTTACGTATTCTTTTGGGTAATCTAAGAATCCTTTTACATGGTCCGTCCCTTCTGGAATCCAAATTTCGAATGCATCTGGATGAAGTGCCGCCATTTTTTCACTTTCTGTATAAGGGATTTTCGTATCACCGTTACCATGAATAAATAAAACTGGTCTTGGATAAATAGCCTCCAAAGATTGAATAGGGCTCGCCTCTTTTACATCTATATTCGCAATTTTAGGGATGGTATTCATAATAAGAGGTGTAAAAGGAAACGATGGAAGCTTGGTCCATACAGGTAAGTTTTCTTTTAAGTAATCTTTCAAATCGCTATATGGGCTATCTGCTATAACTCCAGCAACATCTTGTGACATACCGGCTGCTAAAATAGAAGTAGCTGCCCCCATTGAAACACCATGTAGAACAATAGGTTTATCATTTTGTTTTTTTATCCATTCAATAGCTCCAAGTAAGTCATATTTCTCTCTTGCTCCAATAGTTGTAACTGTGCCTTCAGATTCACCAGAATTTCGAAAATCAAACATTAGTGTCTGATATCCAAGTGGAACTAATCTTTTGCTTAAATGTATAAATCCCGCATTATGACGGTTTCCACCATATCCATGCGCCATAATGATATTTAGTTTTGGTTCTTCTTTTGTTGGAAGTAGCCAACCTTTTATATTTGTTTCTCCATCGAGACTTTTAAATTCGACATCTTTATATATCAAATTATGATTTTCTGGATTGTCCTCTATCGGTCTTCTTTTTCTGCGGGTAAGATTTAATCCTACGTACAAAGATAATCCTACACAAGCTGAAGAAACGGACAATATAGAAGTTCCTAATGTAGCAAGTAACTTCTTTTTAGAAAAATTACTTTTTGAATTGAATTCATTTTGTTTTTCCGACATGATTTTATCTCCTGTTTGTAAAAAAATAAGTAATGATGTCATCTATTATATACTAAGAAATTGTGAATAAAAGAATTTCATCTAATTTTTTACAAACAATGACCCTCTACGCAAGATTTGTTGAAGCTCATATAAGGTGATATATGCTTTCTTAGTAATATAAAAATAAAAACAGGTACCATAAGGTTTTAGGCACCTGTTTTTATATAAACTATTTTGTATTATTAAGACTTACTGCATTGTTGAAGGGAAATCATATTCTTTTGTTTGCCCTTCCGGAGTAACAACTTCAAATGTATAATCTATTCCATTTGGTCTAAGTTTACTTGGTCCGCTACGTAGATAATAATTCACTTTATAACCTTGCTGTTCTAAAGACCTTGCAGCTTGCTTATATGTGATTTCATGGAGTTCTTTATAATCAACTTTATCAATTAACCATTTTCCATTTTGTTTTACCATAGTAGCATCATAAAGTCTGCTTCCATCTTCATCATTTAATTCTATTAATTTACATGTTACAGAATTCCCTTTTTTCGAGCATGTGTCAGCGAGTCCTTGATAAGGTATCGGATAACCGTGCATCCATCCACGAGATTGTTGGTAATATTCTTTTAACTTACTGTTCATATAAGAATCTGTAGCGTATTGTGATAATTTACCCGTTATAGTGCTGAAATCTGGTAATGGACCCCCTGCTGGGTCTGTATTTTGAAGAAACACAATTTGCCTAATTCCGTCGAATAATTCATTAAATGTTTTTTCGTAATTAAGCGTTTCCGGATTTGTTTTTGGTATTTTAGTTTTCCCGGCTAACTCTGATAGTTTTACTGTAAATGACATCTTGTGCTCTTTTTTATTTTCAGTATAAGTGATATTTACCTTCGTTTCTCCACTGTTCGGGTTCTGCCCGGCTTTTATCTTTCCATCAGCCGTTATGGTTGCAACAGTTGAATCCTCAACTTTAAATTTCACATTTTTTTTCTTTTTAGAATCCTCAAGTAAATCCACTTTGTCTTTCTTAAGTTCGAATTTATCCGAATAAACACCCATCACTTTTAAAGTCCGTTCTTCATCCGAATCTAATTTTAGAGTTTCGGTACTAGAATTGTAATTTAAATAGTCGGTGTCCAATTCAATAGATGTTAACTCTGTACAGCTACTTCCTAGTTCCCTAGCAGCAAACTTCTCATCAGCTATTTCGAAGCTTTTATCGAGGTTGAAGAGGTATATATTTGCTTTACTATTAACAAATGCACCGACTTCTGCTTTCAAACAAGTAGCTGCCTGCATATTATCTCCTATTTGTGCGCCCGCTGTTGCTTTCGCTTCTAAATAAAGTCCAGCATTCGCTTCTACACCAGCTAAAGAAGCCTTAAATAAGTTAGCAGTTACTTCAGCTCCAACTCCTTCGCGATTTTCAAAACTAGCCTGACCCGATAACATTACATCTTCTTCATGTTTATAGTGAAAATAGGGTTTAATGCCATTCTTTTTTACATAAACTCCTGCTTTTGCTACTTGTTCCGCTTTAATTTTCACAACAGGTTGCATGCGCTTATAATCCCAAGACATGTACAAGTAAAATTCTAATTTCCCATTAATAGGTGTAAAAATCGGGAAATACACATCAAATAAATGTTGTTTAATTTCCATATTCGCGAAATTTGAATTTTTATCTTTAGGAATAACGCTTAATTTTCCGCTTTCAATCGTTGTGAGTTTTTGACCTATGTTTATGTTCTTAATTCTTCCCCATGAATAATTAACATCGAATAAAAGGTCGGGGTCTACTGTTATTTCGCCATCTATTACAAAATTCTGATTATCTTTTGGAATTGTAAAGTTGTTGAATTTTATTTTCACCCCTATTGGATTCGATACCTTAAGACCTTCGACTTCAATGCTTCTTTCGCCTTTATTATTTATATCTGTATCTTCATTCCATTCAAATTTAGGTTTAGATTTCATAGATTCTGCAAGTGGGCTCGATGATTGATTCGAATTCGGATTAGAAAATACAATTTCCTTGCCTAAACCAAGTGATTGAGCATTTGGTTTATCTCCAGATGTATTCACTTGTTCTGGCTTATTATCTGGAGTTTGTAATTCATTGGGTTTTAAGAATTCTGATAGGTCAAGTGGTGCCTGAACTAGGAAATCTTGCTTCTTATCTTCAATATTCGCCTTAACAACACCATTGAGGTTCGTTTTCGTTACTTCTATACCTTGTAATTTTTTGTCCGGAACTATAATTCCGTCATCAATTTTTAGGACCTTATAAATATCAATTACATCTACTATGTCTTTAACATTTGCTTCTTTATATGTAATCACATATGTTGAACCTTCTTCTTTTATGGTATCAACTAATACCGCTTGTTCTGGTTCGTATTGGTCATTCGTTGGTATGACTAAAGGCGTTTGTTTTTTTATAGGTTTATCTACTGCTGCTTTATCCACCACGATTTGATTGCCCTGCTGACTTTTAATTGCATCTGCTTTTATTTGAACAAGATTTTTCTTCAACTCTAACTTTTCATTATCTTTTCTAGTTGTAACAAACGGCATTTGTGCAGACTGTTCATCTCGTTTTCCATCTTTGTATTGCAGACCTTTTTCTACATAAATGGTATATTGTGTGCCTTCTTTATAGCCACCTTCGGGAGGAGATATCAGAAGAGTTTTTCCGTCTTGAGAAACTTCCGACTTCACTTTCACTTCGTTTTTATCTTCATCCTTCACATATACATTGGATTTCGATACTGTTTTAGAATCTAATTCCTTTGGGAAATTCAGTTCCCATTTATGTTTTGTGGGAATATCTGAAACTAAACTATAACTAAAATACGAATCTGAGTCTTTTGGTTCCGTAACGGCAGATTTACTTTCTCCTTTGAAATTAGCAATCACATCCAGCTTGTATAGAATTACGAATACAATGATAACAAGTGGAATGATAAGCCAAAATAATCTCTTCATTTCTCCAACAACCCCTTATTTAGTTTTTGAATTTTCTAGTCTATATTTTCTAGACATACATGCTCAACACCATCCTCTAATAATAAATTTTTACGGAATATAAATAACGTCTTAATTGAATAAAATAATTGCTCTATATGTTCCATAGAAATAATTGTAAGCAAAATCCAAATCGTTGTAAATATATTTTTTCCGCATTTACACATTGATAATACCGTAAAAATTACGTAAAATCAAGTGTGAGGTGGAGAAATTCTTTTTTAGTTCATATTAAAATATGAAAAATATACATATATAGACTATATGTATATTAAATTATTTTCATTACGCACATAATAACCATAGAAACAATCATAGCAATTCCACTATATACAATTTGTTTCTTCGCCTTTTCTGTTGTGCGTAAGTCACTTGATACTGTATATTTGAATCCGGCATGAATAATTACACATGTACATATTACGAAAGGTCCCATTAAGATACCCGTAAGAATATCATATTTCTTGATGGATAAATAAATCCATAATACTGGAAGGAACCAACATAGTGTACGTCCTGCTGAATAACAAGTAATAATAAACGCATCTATGGTTTTATCAATGAATGGGTTGTAAGAATATTCATGTATTTTAGGCGGCGATTCCTTATATAAAATAGCCATTCGATAACAAGAATCTTCCTGGAGAAAAGTTAGCACGTTTTTCACTATCTCCTCTACCTCTTTTATTACTTCTATGTTTTTAGTAGGAATACTTTTCCTCACAAAAAAATCAGCGAGTGTATTTAAAAAGAAATTGATTTGGATAACTCTTTTTTTGTATGTAAAGTATAATTCCAAATCCATAAGCGCATATCTATTTTCTTCGCTTACTTCCGCTTTATGAAAAGCAATGTTTTTCAATTCATACTTTTGAAAGTATTGCTCGATTTCTTGAACTAACATAACACTCTTCCCTTCTGCATAAAAAGACTTCATATAATAAGTTTCCGATATTCTATACCATTTACATAAAAAAACAACTTATATGAAAAGAAAGTTACTGAATTGAATCTGGTTTTTATTAAAGTAAATTTAAGTTTAATTTTTTCTATTTTTTTATAGAAAAAATTCGATATCTATAGATGGATTCCTTAATTAACTTTTATTTTAAAAAGTGAGGTGAATATATCTTGAATGAAGCGTTAATCTATCGAAACCAAAAAATGTTTTCTCTAAGCATTTTATTGAATCTAATTGTTTTAATTTCACTTATTGCATCTAAAAAGCCACCGGGATTTATTACATTGGTTTGTCTTATCTTTGGATTCGTAAGTGTCGTGAACTATTTTTTAATATACAAAACCAATGTTAATCCTGTAATTCCTGCATTACTATTCATAGGTATTAATTACGGAGTTGTAGCATTAACAATCGCAATGGACCCTTCTTTAAATAAATTTCTATTCCTATTTGGTGCAATGACAATCGCGACTATTTACCAGGATATAAAAATTTCAATTGGTAGTTATGTGATGGCAGTTGCTGTATCTGTATTCTCTTATATGTGTTATAAGAATGAGATATTTGGAGGATATGACGTAGTACAACCTAAGAGTCTGATATTTATGTTAGCCATTGTAACGATTATGAAATCTATTATGATGGTTCAGGCACATGCATCAGAAAAACTAAGAAAAAAAGCAGAAGAGCAAGAAAAAGAAGCTCGTATTCAGAAAGAATATGCGGAAAATATGCTAAAGCAAGTAGAGGAAAATGCAAAAGAACTTCATTTATTTAACAACAAATTAAATGGTCATACACAAGAAGTGAAACAATTAACAAATAAAATTGTTGGTTTTAGTAATGAAATGGAGTTATCTTTCGGACAACAAACACAAAAAGTAACTCATATTTCCGATAATATGAAATTAATAGGTGATGAAACCAAAGCAATGACCTTGAATTCTGAATCTATTCAAAAGAAAGCAACAGATTCTAAAGATTTAATCGTAAAATCAGAATCGGATTTAAATGATTTATCAAAATCATTCACTTATCTGAAATCCGTTTTTGAAAAAAGTTTAACATCTGGAAAAGAATTAACTTCTCAGGCAGAAGAAATTGAGAAGCTTAGTACAGCGATTGAAGACATCGCTGCTCAAACAAACATGTTGGCTTTGAATGCTGCGGTAGAAGCTGTTAGAGCTGGTGAGCACGGAAAAGGGTTCTCTGTTGTTGCAGAAGAAGTACGAAAATTGGCGGATAATTCATTCCGCGCAACAAAAGAAATCACAACTATTTTAGAACATATCAAAAGAACAGCTAATGAAAACCAAGAGTTCATTCATCAATCTCATGAAGCAATTCAATCAAGTGAGAACTCAACATCTCGATTTAACTCTACATTTAGTGAAATCAAGAAAACAATTGATGAAATTGCCAATGTAAGTGTTCAAATTAAAAATCTAAATAACTTAATTTCTGAAATTGATGTACTAATTGCAGATACTGCTGTTATTTCTGACCAAAACACTTATGGACTAGTAGAATTAAATAAAAATTTACGAGAAATTAATGAAAACATTGAAAGAATTGCTACTGGTTTTGAAAGTTTACAAAAATAAAGCAGAAGGCTATTATATAGTCTCCTGCTTTATTAGTTAATATGAGTTTAATTGTCTTATTTTTTGTTTTTCATTTCATTTGCTTTATTTAAGAGTTTTTGAATATGCTCTTTTGCCTCTTGAGATTCTTCATTTGCGCTTGTAACAAATACCTGTCCTAAGAAAAGGTATTCATTTGCATTAAATGAATTGAAATCTATATGCTTAATAAAGTTGAACCGATAAGAATTGTATTGTAATTCGTAACAAGCAATATTATATCTAAAATCTGTTTCGTCTTCTATTATACTCTTTGTAAGTTGTAGAAAAGAACTATCCTCCGATGGAATGAGTCCCTTAAACGGAGATTCGTTTGATTTCAATTTTACATTGATACCTTTTGCATTGATGTCTTGGAAAATAAGTTCTACTTGTTCCCAATCACCTATCATTCCGATAAGGTCGTCGAATAATTCATTTACATTATTAACTATGATATTATTGTCTATAAATTTTTTAAAGAAAATCGTTTTTGGTTGTGTAAGGTTTTTAAGACGATTATCTTCTTTTATCATATCTAAAAGATTTGCAATTTGTTCTTTTTCTAGAGGTAAATTATATTTATACGTTCTTTCTAAATCTTTTAATGTTATACGAATCGCATGTTCTTCCTCAATTATACCAAAAACAATTTCTTCTCCATGATACAAAAGCCACCATTCGTATTTCATCATTAAAGAAATGGGGTTTGTTAATGTGGAGCAAAGAGGATAATTTGGTAACACTCCTTGTATATTCTTTACTGTAAGAATTACTTTTTTGATGTATTCTTCAATGTTGAAAGGTAATTTCGCCACATAAAGATACGTCAAAGAAGTATTAAACATACGAGCTGCTTCCTTACGTTCTTCATCTGTAAAAGAAGAGCGGTCTGTCTCTAAAATAACCTCTTTCAATTCCTTATTTGTATTTGCATCAGGTCGTCTTGCAATTACATAGCCTTCTAACTTTTCATGCTTTTGATTAGCTTCCATATATTCATAAACAAAGGGTATGGCTTCTTTTAAAATCTCATACGTTAATTGAGTAGCCTTTTCCTTATGGCTTTCAGCTAGTGAATATATGTGACAATTTAAATTGCTGGATTTCCACTTTTTGAATTGAACTTTTACGCCTGAGATATTAACAATGATAATGTTCGGTTTTATTTCCATTCGGAACTTAATATTAAGCTCCTTATATACATTCTGGATATGTTGGTGCGATTTTATAATAATAGCATTTGCAACTTTTCTAATGGACATATTTAGTTTATTCTCCTTTTATGATGATAGATATACCATTCGTTTTCACTTATTTTATCAGATAAACTGGTGAAAGGTTTACAATTAACATAAATAAAAAAAGAAATTCTAAAAGAAGTTCCTTTATATAGTTATAGTGTATTACCGTACTATTTTAATTGTTTTTTCATTTCAGATGATTTATTTAAGAATTTCTGAATATAATCCCTTGTCTCTTGAGACTCTTCATTTATATTTGAAACAAATACACGTCCTAAGAAAAGATAATTTTTTGAATTAAACAATTTGGAATCTAATTGTTTGATTTTGGGGTATTCTTTTGCATCGAATGAATTGAAATCTAAGTGTTTAATAAATTTAAAATGATAAGACTTGTATTGTAAGTCAAAGCAAACAATATTGTATCTGAAATCTGTTTCGTCTTCTATTAGACTCTTTGTAAGTCGCGGAATAGAACTATCGTCGAATAAAGTCTGTTTCTCAAATGAAGATTCATTTGATTTCAACTTTACATTAATATCTTGGAAAATAAGTTCTACTTGCTCCCAATCACCTATCAAGCCAATGAGGTCTTCGAATAGTTCATCTCTATTATTGATTGCGATATTATCGATTGCAAATTTCGAGAAGAAAAACGTTTCTGGTTTTGTAAGGTTTTTAAGACGATTTTCTTCTTCTATCATTTTTAAAAAGTTGGTAATTTGGTCTTTTTCTAAAGGTAAGTCATATTTATACGTTCTCTTTAAATTTTCACATTCTATAGCAATCGCATGTTCTTTATTAATGAAGCTAAAAGTAACTTCTTCTCCGTAATAAAAAAACTCCCAATCGTATTTATTCATTAAAGAAGTGGGACTTCCTATCGGGTAGAAAAGTGGGAAATTTGGCAATACCTCCTGTATATTTTTCACTGTGCGAACTGCTTTTTTAATATATTCTTCATGACGGTAAAGTAGTTTTGCTGCATAAAGATACGTCAAAGCAGGATACGTCATAGAAGTATTAAACACATGAAATGCATATTCACGTTCTTCGTCTGTAAAGGAAGAATGGTCTGTCTCTAAAATAACTTCTTGCAATTCTTTATTTATATTTTCATCAGGTCTTCTTGCGATTACATAACCGTCTAATTTTTCATGATGCTGAATAGCTTCCATATAGCTATAGACAAACGGCATTGCTTCTTTTAAAATCTCATAAGTTAATTGTGTAGCATGTTCCTTATGACTTTCAGCTAGTGAATATATGTGAAAATTTAAATATTTAGTGACTTCCCACTTTTTAAACTGAACTTTTAATCCTGCTATATCAATACTAATAATGCCTGGTTCAATTTCCATTCTAAACTTAATATCCAATTCTTTATAAGCTTTCTGAATATGTTGATGAGATTTTATGATAATATCATTTGCAACTTCTATAACGGACATAATTAGTTCGTCCTCCCTTTATGACGGTAGAATTTTATTGTAGCAATTACTCAAAATTCAAAAGAGCTTCGAAATGAAGCTCTCATGTGTAATTATACTATGCTCAAGACCGGTGTTTTCGAAGCATTTTCGAAATATTGGTCTATCTTTAATTTATCTCGCATCATGGTTTGAATACTATAAAGTCCCAGGCTGAATATTTCATTACAGCGAGCATAACCGAGTTGTAATGATTCACCTATTTCCTGAAATGTTCTAGGACTATTTGTGTGAATGCCTAATCTTTCTGAAATGACATATCTTTCTTTTTCCTCTAAATACGGTAAAAAAGGTTCAATTATAGAAATAAATTTTATATAATCCGCATTTTTGTTTTCTAATGCTTTATAAATGGGCATTCTCATTCTTCCATGTCGTCTTTTAGACTCCGGTGCTGCAATCATATCCAGGTAATAATGAAACGCTGATTCATCGAGTTTATCGATGTTTTTAAGAAATGAAATTCTTCTTAGTTCTTTTTCTTCTTCGGTTTCCCAATCGCGAGTCTCGTGGTCTACTTGAAAATGAAGAGGAACAAATAAATAAGAATTTGATTTACCTTCTTTTAAATACACTCGCTGTATTTTCTTATCTTTTTTCATTCTAGTCAAAACAGACGAAATCATATTTAACGGATAAACTTCCTTTAATCTATTTTCACCAAACGCAATAAGACCTTTTAATGTAACGGGCTCTTTTGTTTTCAAAAATAATTCCTCAAAGATTTGCATTACCTTTGCTTCTTTTTGTAATCGCTCTTTTGTTTTTTGATTCATGGTTGTTAGCTCTCCTTTTCTTACATTATATCATTTTTGTTTTTTTGAAGAAAAAAGATAATGTGTCTTATTGTATTTAAACTAACTGAATCTATCTCTGTAAAACTACGGGGCATAAATGCCACAAGAAACAAGCATAGTCATTAAATACCATGCTTGTTTTAATCAATTTTATAGAAAATGATGACTTTCATTATATTCCTTTTGCCCAACAATGTAGTCTTTTAATATAGAAACAACGTCTTCTAAAGTTTCTACGATTGTTTCTGTTCGTGGCTTTATATCACCTGGAACATGATGATGATGATAGGGGTCTGTATCAACATTATGTGGTGGTTCTGGATGTTTCTGTTTGTCGAAAGCAAAAATGTGCCTAGACGATTTCCCTATTTTTTTTAACCGTTGAGACAATTCCCAACCATATCGATATTCTTCAATAGTTCCATCTTCTTTATATTTTTCGTTTATAAATAAAATCGTTTCTCCGTATGTCTCGTGATTATTTAGAGGTAATGTAGCGACGACTCTACTTTCTCCCTTTGCCTTAATTTCAGGAATTAAGTTTTGATTAAACAAGTCTGGATTGTCTTCAAATAAGCTTACCATATGTTCAATTCGTTCTATCTGAAAATGACTACTCATGTAGTTTTTTTAGTTCTTCAAGTGCGTCTCGCCATTCAAAATAATCATCGGGTTCGTCGAGTTCATACGGGTCATTTACATCTCCAAAAACATCCTCAAAATTTCCACAATACTTTGTTTTGAAGTGTTTAATTTCTGCTTTTAATTCTGAGATAACATCATTTTTCGTGCGATTACGAATCTTAAATGATTCGTGTAAGGCTTGAATCTTTACTGCCCAAACACCATTTGACCAAAGAAATACATTGTGTAGTGGGTAGCGCCGATGTCCAACACCTTGTACTATTTCCATTCCAATATCAACATATCGACTAATAGTAGCTCTAGATACATTTAATTTTTGTTGTAATTCTCTAGAGGCAAGTAAAGCTTCTTCGTGATAAACATATTCTAAAACTCCACGTTTAGTGTGCATAAAGAAGATTTTATCTAAGTAATATTTAGCTTTCGCAATAGATTCGATAAATGGAACGGAACTTGTCTTCATAATGTCGTTTAATGAATAGGTCCACTCACTATATTCAGTTTGTTCAGTGAATATTGTATCTTTGCTAGGTTTAATTGCAACAATGTATGAAGGGAACTTGTTTTGTACAGCATAAGCATATAAGGAAATCAATTCCACTACACTGATATCTGGGGTATTTTCAAGGATTGCGATTATTTTTTCACTAAATGCTTTTTCTAAACTTGTGCTGCGAACGTCATTTTTATAACTCGCTATCATTTCTATTCCTCCCTCCTTTCTTAAAAGGATATCACTTTTTGAAACAAAAATCCAGTTTTGTTTCATTATAATCTGAAAACAATATTTTTATGCATAAATAAATTTCTAAATAGACAACAAAATGATGTGTAATAATGTATAGTGATTTCCTTACCTAAGTGGATTAAATATTATTATCTTCTACGAAAAACGAAAGGTGGATTTTTCCTGTTGTTATTTTATCAAGATGCCACCACCACTCTTGAATAGAATTTGTAGATTTTGAAAAATTGTATACTTTTTGAATATGTTGGACCATTGCATCGGCATTTCTAAGAAGTTTTAAATCATATGAAAATAATGCCCTCTTCTCTTCTGATGATAAATTCGAATATTGCTCATGTAGTTCGCTTCGGATATGTAAAGCTTCTATTGTTTCAAAAGGGCTTAATTCAGTGTCATTTACCACTTCTCCATAGATACGAATATCTTCCTCATGATTCATTAACAATCCTCCTTATTTATTCCGATATAATCGTCTGTTTTTTGATGATAAATGCTATTCAAAACTTTATAAGGTACATATGTTTCAATGAAACAATTTATATAATTTCAATATCAACACTTACAATACCTTCCTCGATGACGCACAAAAAAGAACATTGAATATATCATTCAACGTTCTTTATATTGATTTTATTTTTTGTTATTATCCGTAAATTCATCCCATGTAACGGTTCCTGTATCGATAATATACTTAGTATCATCCTCTGAACGATTAGCAATAGATATAAGTTTACATGACCCATCTATAAAATAATTATCAAGAGATTTTTTATAAGATTCATATTCATTTACACTAATTTCTTTGATTTCATCGCGATTCGTAGTAAATGAAACTTCGACTATCTCTCCCGCTTGATTAAATATAATTTCTCTTATAAATTCCTCATTAACAATTGCAATAAACATATAAGTTTCTCCTCCGTGTTTTTTTTAGCTTTTTTTGTTTTCTATCTAAAAAAATAATACCATGAAATGAGCGAATGGTACGAAAAACTAAAAAAGCCCCCTAATGGGGCTAACATGATTATATTGGAACTATACTTGTTAATGGGAATAGTTTACGTAATAGCCTTTTTCCCAAACCTCTATTAAGTAATTTAATACTTCCAAGGGGTCAAACCTATAAATGTAATGTTTTTTAACCAGTTCATAATTATCTTCAATATATGACCTGGCTTTTGTTCCTTCTGCTAGTGCTGCTTCAAATGTAAATTCCTTAAGTTGTTTAATGATATGAGTATAATCGGGATTATCATAGTCAAGAATCTCATCCCAAATTAGATATTTTCTTAAATCAATATCATTTTTAGTTAGTTCTTTTAACGTTTCCGCTAGTTCAACAAATTCACCATTCGGATATTTAAAATGAATTCCTTCGATATCATCGTAAAAACCTTCGAATACTACTTCTTTGTGTCCAGTGATTCGATATTGTTTTTCTGCTCCAGTATCTATTCCCATCCTATTATTCCTCCAATTTTTTCAGTCTTAAATGTAAAAATTGAATCAACGTATCTAAAATCAATTTGTTTCATTTAACTTACGTATTGCAAAATTTAATCTATTTAGAATGTCATCATAACCTAATTGAATAAATTCATTTGCTTTCAATCGATTTTCTTCAATGATGATTCTTCCTTCGTTTAGTGATTGTAGATACACTTCAGTCTTATCTTCAGGAATACCTCCATCACTATGAAGACGCATGATTAAGAAGCTAAGATTCTGTGTCATAGTTTGATATTCTTTGTCATTTTCTTTAACATAAGGATTTTCCATAACCAAATAATTAAATGCTTTAGAAATTTGTTCTGCGATTTCAAGTGGGTTATCAACTTTTATAATCATATATTTCATCCTTCTTTCATTTTTCTGTCACTCTATTCTGTTATACCTGATTCTGTAGGAAAATCAATATATTTTTATGGGATGATGTGGTAATAATCTTGTTAATCATACAAAAATAGAAGACTCATATTCTAAGCCTTCTTTCTATTTGAAGCGTTTATTTGATTCTGATATTTCTAACTTTCAAATCGTATTCGATTATGTAAATGCAATTACAATCTTCGTTTTCACACTGTCTATATTCTCTTCCAAGCCACTCTTGCATTTGATATGTATCTTCGTTCCCGCATTTAGGACATATCGTTACATCTAACATTAAAATAACTCCCTTTATTCCCTATTATCTGAACGAATATTATAATTTGATTCCTTCGTATCCATACTCTTTTAAAACATACCTTGCCCAATATTTCTCATGATAATGAAAAACAAATTCTTTATCTTCTATTAACGTTTGAAAAAATGATGACTCATGAACCATTTCAGAAACTTCTTCTTCTGTTTTGGAGCCTATGAATTCAAAAATAATTTTTTTAACGTTGTTTAAATATCTATATTCTGATACTGTTAATTTTTTGTAATTCACAATTACATAACACCTTTCTTTGAAGCACTTTTAAGGAATCATCTTGATAGCTTATCAGCTATCTTATTTTTATTTCGGTGTACCCACGCTAATTCTGCATCTAGGGAATGTAAATTATATGTAATTTCATCCATAATTGGTTTATATAATTCTTTGTGTTTGCTTTTTAAATACTTTGATTCGTTTATTTTATTAACAATTCCTCTTTGGTCTATGTTTACCAAAACATCTTTCATATTCATAGATTTAAGCACGCGTAGGGATTCATTTAAAGCAAGTAATTCAGCATGTAAACTAGTTACGATATTTTGACCCAGTTTTTTAGATTGTTTCAAACAAATTTGGTTATCGCTATCAAAAACAACCAATCCCATACTTCCTGTTTTTTCTAACTCATTGTAGCTAGCATCACAATGACATATGTACATGTTTTTAATCTTCCTTACCATTATTTCTCGTATGCTATATCTAAACATCTTTATAATAATTTCTGAATTTAAATAAGCAATTAATGAATATTTTTAAATTAAACACTTAATTCAGAATTACCAGCTTCATCAATTGCTTTTTGTGTGCTCCATTCTCCACATTCGGGGCAACAATATTCATATGTTGGATTATAATCTAATCCTAAAGACGGAAATTCATGTCCCCGTTCTTCTTCAGTTGTATAATCCCAATCTCGCCAGTTACTTTTAATGTTACAATTTGGACATTTATGAGTCATACTAACGCACCTATCTGTAATGGATTATGTTGGATTGTATATCTTAAAGAATGCCATATTATTTTCTTCTCTGATTATTATAATATCGTACCTTGTTCCTTGAAATACTCCCAAATATGAACAGAAAAATTTTTCTCATAAGTATTTAACTGCCCATCATTATCAACTACTAAATTTACTTTTACTAAGCTAGGATTCACCTGACCTGTCAATTCGTCAATGCATCGTTCTTCGCTGATTATTTTTTTGATAATCTCCATATTTTTCACCAACTATATTAATCATTTTGTTTTCATATACAATTCAAATTGTATATCAATCTATTTAAGAACCGCTTGCTTAACTTATCCACTGATAAATACCTTCTGAGGTAACAATTGCAACTCTAGGGTTTCCGAATTTAAAGCCTTTCGCTATTTGAACAGCTGTGCTTAAATCGTTGAATCCTAAGGCGTTGCTTAAATACCGCGTCCAATAGCCACCTTTGCTAATCCTTTGGTCTTGGAAAAAGACTATGTTACCTGAACTTTTTCCTTTAGTAGCTACTACATATTTTCCAGAAAGCAGTTTAACTCTTCTTTTTCTATCTTTTTTGATACCCGTTATTCTCGCCATTTCCTCATCCCAAATATCACGGTCTGCCATTTGACCACCAATATCTTCTCCACCATCTAAAGCCCAACCCATATCGCATTCCTCTTTCTTAAGAAATTTCAAAATTTACGATAACCTATCAGTTTTTTAAAAGAGTGCTTTCATTAAAAATGCTCGTCCCAACGTTCAACTTGACCTCTTGCATGAGACCAAACTCCGTTTCTCTCCAATGTTTCTAATTCAATCTCCACTGGAACATAATCATCGCCATCTAACTCTTTATTAATAAAGTTTTCAGCCATTTTTTCTGTAGGTAGAAAACAATTTTCGTTTAATTCCAATGTAGTCTCTTCTTTTGCAAAGTTATAAAAAACATCTTCTTGATGTTGATAAGCAATCGCCCAAAATTTCATATTGAATTCTCCTTCTTGATAAAGTTCAAATTTGATAGAGTAACGCTTTGGTTACATTCTCATCAGTTTTTACTCATTTTCTTCTACGGATTTAAAGTTTTCCGTAAATTTAATCAATAATAACTGTACCAATACAGCAGACATAAACATTTTCAAATTAATAATATCGAAAGCACATAAACTTATTGTAATTAATAATGTAATAACAAAAAAATATAATAAAATATTTTTCATATTCTTCTCTCGCCTTCAAAATAACGCTTTTGTTTAGTTTTCTTCATTCCAATCATACAACCAATTAAAGACCTTTTTATTTACACCTAAATGACCTAATTTCCATTTGATATGAACAACTTCATAGAATTTCATTTTTAATCCCTCTTTGTAACAAAATTAAAAATCTATTACAATAACTAGTTTGTTTAAATTACTTAGAGCTATGTTGGCGATAAAAGTAATCTAATAACTCTTTAATCTTCCTTTCAATTGCTTCCCTCTCTATTCCGTCCTTTTTAACAAGCATCCGTAGAGACATTGCTAACGCCCACCATCCAGCGCTCACTTTATCTTCTTTCTTCATAAAACCACCCCGACCAAATAATGCTTTTTTAATTTTCTAGTGCTGCACAAAGCACTTTATATTCTGTTTTTTTATTTCTTTTAACCTTTTTAGTGCCTTGATAGTGTTCGCACGGTTTAATCATATGTACACCATGCAGACCGCTTCGATAAATACACATACATTCATGTAATACGGGATTTTCCATGCCTTTTGGAACAGCCAGATACTTATTGCGTTTTCGTTCAGTATCTTTCCTTTTAATCGGACAATCTTCCATTAATACATGTACATTTTCAGTTCCGTCATTTCCAAATGCACAACAGCTAGAAAGTATCTCTTTTTTCATTTTTTATTCCCCTTTTCGATTAAAACAACGGCTTTTTTATGGCATCTTGCAATAACGATGTAAGAAAAGCGATTTCCATTTCTTTTGAAATGATTGAACCTCTTATTCTACCCACTTCAATGTGACCGAATTTCGTTAATGGTTCTTTATATTCTTTTTCACGAGATTCTAGATTTTCTATTCTTGTATTAAGATATGTTATTCTTTTTTTAATTTCATCTTCCATAATTCATTCACCTTTTCTACAAATTCAGAATCTATTATATTTCATAAAAAAACGATTTTATCTAACATACTTAGGTCTTTTTTCAACAATAATGGTTTCTGTATTTTGATAACCATGTCTTAGGAATCCGCCCATACCAAACCAATGTTGGTCATACCTTTTAATTTCCACTCTATCTCTCCATTGCTGCGCTAACCCATGAAACAATTCATCACATATCTGTAATTTGTTTATAGACCCTTTTTGGAATTTATCTAACATAATATCACCTCTTAACCAAATTCAGAATCGATATCAAACAATTAATTATGTAAATAAAGAATTTATTAAGCTAATGAGCCATCAACTATTACAGCTGCATCTTTATGCTTCCTAAGTTCTTGCATCCATTTATCTGCCGGTATATGCGATTCTTCTGTTCGTTTCATTAATGCTTTCCATCTAAACCATACATAAGCAAACGACATTTCTTCTGGCTCCCCTGCTGCTCTTACTTCTTGAACACTGTCAGAACCTACGATTTCAAAATAAATTTCATATGCTTTTTCTAATGAATTTCGTCCTTCTTTTTCAGATACCGCAATTAAGGCATAATATTCATGTTGGTTAAATTCAAAATATTTCATTTTTCATTATCCTTTTCTATTGAATTCAAAATAGAATAAGGCTTTTGTTTATCATAAGGATAAAAATCTTTTTCGTTTGCATGTTTATCACAAGTGACTAAATCAATCATTTTATCCTTTTTATCAACACTATCTTTAAAATGTCCGTAAATAAAACCTGTTGTCGTTGCATGATTCGTACAATCTTTATAGCAGCACATTCCTAAATTCATTTTATTTACTCCCTTTTCTAGAAAATAAAAAAACTATTGCATGTCATTTTGTTGCATGTCATGCAATAATGCTTTTGTATGAATTTTTATCATGCAATTGAGCTTCGAACTCTTCTAGGCTCATATCCATGTTGAATGATTCCCAATTTCTATGTATTTCTTTTTTGCAATCAGATTCCGTCCAGTCTTCAATTACATCCGATGAATATTGAAAATAAAACAGGCATTCTTTGTACTTCCCCGGTTGAAATACCCATTCCATATTTGTAATTTCAGAACTAGCTATTTCTTTCGTTATTTTACGTGGAAATGGTCGATTCGTCGTTTCCCACTGAATGCCTTCTTCTCGGTGTTCAATGGCTACCCCATTCATATTGACCCATCTATCACCGATTTCAGTGTTCAGTAGCATTTCCTTTGTTTTCAGAGGAACTGAATTGACTCCATAAGAAACGGATTCAAATGTTAAACACTCTTTGGATTCTAAGTATCCTTTATATTCGTTTTTAATAAGGGTTTTAAACTCTTTCTCTGAAATAATTGTTTCACATTTCGGATTTTGAACTGGATATAAGCCATCGATATTTAGGTACTCGCCTTTTGTTTCGTCATAATAGCTGAACTTAGACACCCAGGCTTCATCGAAAAATCCGTTATCAATGATTTCAATTATTATTCTGTCTTCTGCTTTGTCATAATAAGGGTTTAAGAATCTTGATATCTTCCCTTCCAATGATGAAGCGAGTTTTTTCTTTGCCTCTTCCGATGTCACTTCAAAGATGTGATTGGTATTTACAACCATGCTAAAATTACCTTCGCAAAATAAAAAATCAATTGTATATCTTTTCATTCCTTGTTCTCCTTTAAAAACAAAATCTATTAGCGTTTTTCAAAAGAATCCCCCTACTTCAGACGAAGTTCAGTAGGGGGTATTTATAAAAATTTGGTTATGTATGTATTCGTTCAATTATATATGTATTGGTTTATTTAACTCTATTGGCGAACTATGATATATAACTTCTTCGCATTCACCTAGAGTGTTTTTGATTATTGTTCTTTTATATTTGATTTGAGAATTACAATTTGCGCACTCTGTCTCATCTTCGTTCTGTTCCAAATCAAATGCGTCATAATCCACATAATTACAGTATGGACATTTCAAACCATCATGATTATTTACCTCATCTTCTGGTTTTGCATTTAAATGAATTTCTTCAGCTGCAATGATTCCGTCCTTAGGATAAGCAGCACATACAACGTATGTTTTCTCGTTGATTAGTAAGATATGCTGAAACAGGTCTGTTTTTGATTCAATTTCTTTGATAAGCTTGAGTTCATTGTAATCTTTAAATAAACTCCTAGACTTATATTCTACAATTTTTGTATACATCTCGCAATACTCCTTTTTTATACATTTGTATAATACTTATGTATGATTTTTTTCTAATTTTGATATGAGATACATATGTAAATAAATGATTTCATCCAAACTATATTTCGGTTTAGCTTTCCAACAGTGCGTTCGCTACGTCAAAGCAAAAGAAACTATTCAAAGCCTCATACAACTCATCTGTCATCCATTCAGCTTCCATGAGGTCTCCCTTTGTTTGCGAGGCATGACCTGGTTGATTTAAAACAGAAACTTCTTCATATACATTATCGCCAACTTGCGCTTTTAAGTTCCATCCTTGTTCAGTAATTTCAATTGTTACTTTTTTCATCATTCATCCCTCGCTTGTGTATGTATCTACAATTAAAGCATATCCATATATCTTTATTTCCATCTTGAAATAAAACTTCATAGTCATCATCATTGCAATTTGGACATTTCTTTGTTTCCATAACGCGCCTTCTTTCTATGAAAAGTTGTTTTTATATGGGATATCAGTAATATATAGTGCAACATTCTATTTTAATATTTGTTATGATTTTATTTGTGTCATTTACGCTCAAAAAAATCTAAAAATTCACTGTAACTAAAATGCTCAAACGTCCCTATGTCATTTTTTACAGCTATACCTACTTCATCCGGTTTTCTGAACATCTTGAAGTCATCGTAATTGAACCAGTAATGTTTTTTTGTACTAAATCCCCTTGCATTAGCATGTGGCACTACATACATCCAATCTCTGACTTCTATCAATAAATTTATTGTGTCCTGTAAAGCATCCAAAGTCTTTTGGCTCATCTTCGCACCTCATTATAATGAATGGTTTAGTTTTCCACTATTTTTTACGAATGACCGGTATATTTAAATTGATAATTCTATATAATCCCATTGTAATCCACGTTTATTGGCTTCTTTTCTTGCTTTGATAAGAGCATGAGTCGCATTTTCGCCATCTGTTTTAATCATGACAGCTTCATCCATACCTATACCATTCACTTTCCAAACAAACGTCATGACCTTATCCTCTTTTCGTTTGGAATGATTCGACCTTATGATGTATGAAGAAAGATGCAACATTCTTATAGAGCGTAAGAAATGAAATATGTGATATTTGAATTTCATTTAACAAACCTATAATACGTTTCTTACATCATTTAGATTACATGGAAGAGAAAAGCCCAATGATTCAATTTGTCTATCAGTTAATTCTATTTTCTCTATATGAGAATGAAAATAACGATATTTTGAAATTAATTTACAAAAATCATTTTCAGAAAGACTATGCCCTTGAAGAAATAGCTCACCATCAACGTAAGTACCCGACCAATCACCGCTTCCAACATTAACGATTGCTACAGAAACAGGTTTTACATCATTCATTTTGAATTTCTCCTTTGATTATGTATTATTTATCTGTTTGTTTTCTGGATTTTGAAATTAAATACATGAAAACCATAAATTGCTTTACAAAGTATTATTTTCTATATACTTTTTGCAAATTTGCAGAATATGATTTCGGAACATGTCGAGCACTCTTTCATCTTCTGGAATCCCAATCATGTCATTTAATTCTAGTAATCCTATTTTCTCTTCAGAAATAACCCAATCGATTCCTATTAAATCAGAATTGTAACGAATGGCGATATTACGTGTTTCTTCAATTAACTCATCTATTTCAGGAATATTCAATATGGCTCTTTCATGATAAAGGTATGTAGTTTCAATCGGAGCAATATTTTTAATCCAAGATGTAGAAGGGCTGTATTTCGCATACTCTGAATTTTGGTGTTCTGAAATAAAGAAATTTTCTTCTTTATTAGGGTCCCCTACTATACCAATTCGAATGGACCGTCCATTTGGAACAAACTCTTCAAATAAAACCGGTTCATTTCGAAGTTTGTATTTTAGTACAGGAACCTTAGTTCCGCTTTTTAGAAGCCATTTGTTTTCCCCGCAATGGAAGTTCCCAACCTTCATTACCACTTGTTCACTTAAGTTCGGAACGAATGATACATCTGTTAAAGAATTATACCCCTGTCTTTTCAAAGGAAATCGTGTTATTTTATCCACTTCTTTAAGGTGCTCGATACGACTTGCGATAAAAAGAGAGAAATCTGGATTTGGATACAAATTAAAGTTTTTCTCATGAAATTCTTGATGTAATTTGTGAGCTCCTCGACCAAGAGCTAAAAAGAAAATGAAGTCATCTTTTGTAGCATCTCTTTTAATGCGATTATAATCAGAAATATTCTTAATAGAATTATGAGGTAATTCCTTCATTATATGTGTGAACACATTTGACCATAGCGTGTATCCATAAATCATATTTCATCAACACCTTTCAAATGTATGTAACCAATTGTTTTAAGTATACTTATTGTACATTTTTTAAAATGAAAAGTAATCCGTTTTCGAATTTTTTTTAACGGTTTTTAATGTTTTTTGATTTAACAAGAAAATTATGGTAAAATCAGAAAATCATCATGAGAAAGGAAGCTTTTTTTGAAATGAAATTTCTAATAACTTATCGAAAACATTGAAAAAAGAAATACAATCAGGAAATAATATAGAAAAAACTAAATGAATGAATATAATTATACATATTCCAGACAAACAATAAGGAGGTACTCCCTTGATAGGTTATATCATATTGTTGAATATTATTTTGTTTCTGATAGCCCACGCAAATAGAATTATAACGAAAACACTGTTTAGAAATATTAGCTTTAAAACAAATGCGGAGCGGACGGCATCGGAAGTGTTGAATGATTTCTTGATAGAAAAGGATATACAAGTTGGTGTCCATTACAGTTATTCTGAACCAGGTGGAGAGTATCGCGTTGATGAAAAAACTATCCATTTATATAAAAATCATGAAAACTCTAAAAATATATTTCATATATTCATTGCATTGCATGAAGCACATCATGCTCATCAATTTCAATATAATAAACCTATATCGGTCCGTTTCTTCCGAATATGGGAATATTTGTACTATGTTTTCAATACTTTTATAATATTGGTTAGTCTCTATTGGCTTTATAGTTTTTTATTTCAATTACCTAAAGTTAATAGCTTCATAGAAACATTATTTACAATCATATATGTTCTTTACGTCTTAGGGAATCTTTATACTCGATACTGGATTGAGAGAGACAGTAATAAACGCACATACCGCTTAATGTTGGAGGATGGTTATTTCGAAAACAAAACAGATAGGATGATAATAAAATATTATATTAACATCTTTTTAAAATTCCAATATTTTTGTGATTCTTGCTCCTTCATGTATCGTGTATAAGTGACATCATCCCCTCCCCAACCTATAACTTTACTTTTAAGGAGAGGTTATTCTCGATAAAAATTAAAAAAACAGCGTTCTGAATAATTCAAACGCTGTTTTTTTGAGTTTATTTTCTTTAACATTTTACATCGGTTAAACTAGCATACGGCTCTACAGTATTTTGAACAATGAAGATTAGCTCGGCAATCTGTTCGTTATTGAATAAATTAAAATCCAACAACAAAACAAGTTCATTGCAACCTCTCCCTCCAATGTCATAAGGTTCTAAATCAACCATATCTGAATTATATCCAGCATTTCTTAGAACCGGCTCTAACACTTCCTTAACAAATGACGGTTTAAGAACACGTTTAATTTGTATTTCGATTTCAGGATATGATTCTTCCGCTTCGTGATGGAAAACCAACGGTCCTTTGCAAAGAGATTTGGCATAGCTTAATTGTTCCTCATTTTTGTAGTGTGTGCATAAATTCATAATTGTTTCCTCCTTGGAATTGCATTTTTAAAATTCTAGCACACTTTTCATTTATTGTTGAAAAAACAACAACATTTCAAAAGCAAACTTTATAATGAAAGAGTTGTTTATAAAGATGAGATAAATGAGGAGATTATTACATGAAGAAAACCAAAATAGAAGTTACAACATATGCCTTTGATTCTGGAGAAGAAATAGACATTGAAAAAGGTACTTCTGTAAGTTTATACGAAATGGATGCAGCAAAAAAAGAAAAAAGTTACCAATACGTATGTCTCCAGCAAGCAAGAAGGGTTTGGAATTATGAAGGAGCAACAGCGGAACAATTGTTACTATGGTTAAAAGATAGACACACTTGGCATGATTTCCTTCCCAAATTCGAAATAGACAATGCGGTATTGGTAAAAGTAATGGACGGAAAAGAAAAAGACGTCATTGTTTGGATGGATGAATTAAACCTTCGTTAGTTTCCACCACATTTTAAAATCGTTGCTATAATTATAGAGAGTCCGAGAAACATATAAAAAAAATACAAACAAAAAGGAGATTTTAAAAATGCAAAATCAAATGATGACTTGGGAAATGATTGAAAAAAACAAATGGAGTGCTAAAATTTCAGATACGAATTACATGTTTGTTATCATTACTCCATTACCAGAAGGTAAATATGAATTAAAATATATTGATGCTGAATTAAGCGAATACACGAAAAATGAAAAGAATATTGTACAACTAAAATACAATATTTCTCCAGATTCAAATCGAGAATTAGCATTGAAACTAATGGAGCATTATGACCATTATGAATGGGACGGAACTCTTGATGATAAAGAGAAGTTGGCTGAGTTGTTAAAGGATGGTACTTCATTCGATATCAAACTATTGGCAGACTTACAAGAATACTGCGGGTAATAATACAAAGAAATTCAACAAAAAAAGTTCATTCAAAAAGAATGAGCTTTTTTAATAACGGTAAAATACAGAAATAAGATTAATAAGAAAGAATGGAGTGTTGAAATTGAAGAAATCGTTTGAAAGAATCCAAAATATTATGGATGACAATCAAATAAAAGTAGTATCTATAATGAAAAACCAAGTATGGATTTCTAAAAATAGCGGAAAATTCGAAGAAACTCAAATACAATTTAACGATGAAGAAGTTTATTACTTAATCAATTTCATTTCAAAAGACTTTAGAAATGAACCTAACGAAGAAAACCCAATATGGCGAGGGCGTATCCCAAATGGTTTTATAACCGATATTGTAATACCACCTGTTTCTTTTGATGGACCAGTCATAACAATGTATAGAGAAGAATTGTTTTCAGGAAATTTTTATAGTTATTAATCTCAATAACAAAGAATCTCTTGCAGATGGTTTCTGTGCCATTACAACAGAAAAAGGATTGCGTCTTTAAGACTCAACCTTTTTTCTGCGATTTTTTGTGATTAATAACTTTGAAAGTAAATAAGGAAATAAGAAACACAGGAAAAGCTAATGTTTGACCGATAACTAGTTTCCAAACAATTGTATTATATCCATCACTAGCAGGAATCAGTAGTCCTATGCCAAGTACAAAAAAATATAGAAATAGGGAAATCCAAAAGCTGTTTTTCACAAACTCACCTCCTTTTTGGATTATACTGTGAAATATTATTTTTCCATTTTTTGTTTTATTATAATTTCACAAAAAAGAAAGGAACCAATTTCTTGTTCCCTTTGTGCGTCTTTTGAATTAACATGTCCGTTAGCTTAATAAGAGGGTGAATATATTCTATCTGTATCAGTATCTATAACGAAATCAACCTCTATCTTGCTGTCATAAGTTATTTGTTCGAAATTATGAATCCTGCAAAATACATTAGGAAGTTCTCTTATTTCATAAGTTAATTCATTTGTCTGAAGATACATTTTCTTTAATTGCTGTTTAGAACACCTTTTACCTGTCAGTATAACTTCATGAAAAAATCCATCAATTTTAATTAACAAAATAATCACGACCGGTTGCTAATCAGTCCTATAGCTTAGATTTAATTACTACCATTTTAACAACTTTTCTTCTTCACGTAAATCGCCCTATTGTTAAGTAAATAGGAAGAAAATCAAAATGAAATAGAAAATAAGATAATGTTGACTTATTCCTGATACGTTTTATTACTATAGAAGGTAAAAATATCAGAAATGAGGTGAATACATGGGAATCGAAGGCGTAGCTAATATGGCGACCCAATTATCACAGGCGAAAGTACAGGCGAATGTAGATGTTTTGGTTGCAAAAAAAGCGTTAGATATTCAAGAGACTGTTGCAGCAGGTATAGTTCAATTAATAAGTCCAGAAGAATTGAATCCTCAATTGGGAAGAAACTTAAATATTAAATTGTAAAAGTAGGCAGTCTATCGCAGTATTATTGATAAAAAGAAAAAACAGACGGTATTATGTAAAACTACCGCCTGTTTTTATTTGATTTAAATCATAGAATTATTTATTTTGCTATTTCTTGTGGTTCTTCTTCTTTTTTCTGATTTGATTTCTTTTTAAGCTCTCCTACTACAAGTACACCAACAACAACTAATGCTGATAATACCCATTTTAATAATGGATTTTCTTCAAAAAAGCCTTTTAAGAACTTTTCTTCTACAATCATTTTAGTTGCTGTAAATGCTACTACTGCTGCACCAATTTTACTAATAACCGGAAAACGTTCTATTAGTTTTAAAATCATTGTGCTTCCCCATACTACAATCGGAATAGAAATTACTAATCCTATAACAACAAGTAAGAAACTTCCATGAGCAGCTCCTGCAACAGCAAGAACATTATCAAGACCCATTAATGCATCTGCGATAATAATTGTTTTAATGGCTCCCCAGAAACTATTTTGCGATTTTACCTCATGACCTTCTTCTTCGGCAATAAGTTTGTACGCGATGCCAATTAATAGCAAACCACCTACTAAAAGCAAACCAGGAACTTTTAACAACCAGACTACGGCTAATGTAGCTATTGCTCTAATTACAATTGCTCCAACAGTTCCCCAAATAATAGCCTTTTTTTGTTGTTGTGCAGGTAATTTTCTTGCCGCTAATCCAATAACAATTGCATTATCTCCTGCAAGAACTAAATCAATCATAATTACTGATAATAATGCAGTCCAAAACTCAGGTCCAAACATTTCTAACATCAAAAATCACTCCTTGTACTTTATAAAATAGTAGTTTTAAAACAAATTAAGAATTAACAATATGCCTTAGCAATTCTGAAAAAAACAAAAGACCTTTACTGAAGGAATACAAGCTTTACGTACTAAAGCCTATATTTCTCCAGTAAAGGTCTTGCTAACAACATAATGTTGCCAATAAAGCCGGGGATACTATCCCGAAATGACGACTTTATTGTGTTAAGCTACTCCCCTTTAGAAGTTATATATTTATTTCATGAATTTCTTTTAAACCCTTCTTTTTTCATAGTCTAACACAAAAATAATTATGTGGTATAAAAAACCTCTTTAAATTAAAGAGGTCTATTTCTTTTTAGTATAATCCGGTCTAATGGAAACATAACCACATTTTTGGGATTCTGAACAAGCTAAAACTGTTTTCCCAAAGTCTTCTTCATTTCCATCTCCCATTACATCCATAGTGTCATACACAATTTCTTTTCCGCATTTAGGGCAAGTTGAAATCTCTACTAGTTTTCCTTCGATATATTCAAGAACAGGTGCTTTATAAGCCTTTTCGATTTCTTGATGTGCCCAAAGTAAATCTTCGTATGAATCCTGACTTAATACATTTTTTCCAGGAGCGTAAGAAGTCGGAATCCCCTTTTCATTATAGTGTACCTCACAGATATCGAAAGTATCTTCATCTTCTGTAAGCTTCTTTTTTACAATTCGATAGTTCCAAGCCATGTAAATTATCCCCTTTTTGTTATTTATGTATTTTTAATAGTATATTTCTATTCATACAAAACTATTATACTACGTCTATTAAGCAAAATTAACGAAAAATATTTGAATTAAAAAAGGAAGCGAATGTGCTTCCTTTTACAATAAAAAATAATTATAGAACGCCGACTAATTCTTTTGTCGTAGTAGGATTACCGTCATCGATATGTGCGACATTCAAAGTTGATAAGTTCATTTCTTTAGCAGCTACATATTTGGCATAGCCATCGATTAATAACCAATCACTTTCTTCTTTAATAACTACAACTTCTCCGTTAAACTTCCCGTTTCTTTTGTAGTATTTAATATTATTTTGTACTTTTTCCGGTTTCGGGCTTCTAGAAAGAAAAGTTTCTGGAATCTTTATATTTTGTAATGATAAATCTATTTCTTCTAGGACAACAAAAGACTTGTTTTTTATCGTAATTTCTTTACTATTATTGCTTTTCTCCACCTTCTTTTCTTCTAAAGAAGGTTTTTCGTCTTTTGATTTTTCTGCCTGTGGTAGATACTGAGCTTGGAATGCCGTAATGCCCATATCTCCTTCTACTATATCCATAGGCAAATCTACATTTATTTCACCCTGAATTAAAAACTTATGAGCGGTTTTAATTGTTTCACCAGCTTCTTTTACACTTTTCAGTAGCTTATTCCATTGTTTTTGATTCATTAATACGGTAGTTGTTAAGGTACTAGCTTGTGGTAATCCTTTTGGAGGATTCACGCTGCCCCCTTCTTCGAAATCTAAACACACCACAGTATTATTTTGATAAACTGCTTGTCTAATTGCTACAGGTTTTCCTGTGACGGTAATTTTAATAGGCATCGAATCTCCCCTTATAACAATATTATTTTTCTTTAGTATAAATTGTTTATTGATTGTTTATATACACAGTATATTCCAGGTATGTACAGTATTCAATCTTTATTTTTTTCTTTGATTATAAAAAAGAGTTAAACAGTTTTTTTATACTGGTTATAGTCCTGTTCACTTATTACCTAACATTGAGGAAAAACATTATAAGAAGTTAAAAAGTTTTCGTACTTGATTACATACAAAATTATATTGAGCCATGTGTTATGTATTGATAAGATATCAATACATAACACAACTTATCTAAAGAAAGGAATGCATGTAATGTCTAAATTATCATTAGCCGAAAAGTATTTCGAAGAATGTAAAAACAATAGAATACATTACAAAGATGTTCCAAGATACTTGGAACATAAAATACAAGATGAAGACGAAGAAGTTCAAGAGGCGATAGAAATCTACGTTAGGTATAATCTGTATGATAGAAGCCTAACAGATAATGACATTATTTATGCAAAAGAATTACTTTATAACAAGAAATAATAGTGTTAAATCCCAAAGCACATCAAAAGCAGCTGAGCAATAATTACGCTGCTTTTTTATATTTATATAATAATTTTCTTTTCGATTCCATTCTGAAATGATTTATAAAAATAGAGTTTTAATCCTCTTTGTTATAAATTCGAAATTACCTTACTATCAACAATGCGTTATTGATAGCTAGGTAATTTAAACATTAAAAACAAATCAGCAATTAATTGCTATAAATCTTTTCTGAATTTCTTTTCATTGTTTTAAGTTATTTTTTCAGAAATCTATATATTTCAATAATAAAAATAATTTGAAAGTTTCTTGACTTTCCAATAAAATACATTAGAATATGAAAAACCTCAAAGGAGACTATACATATGCCTGCAATCTATAGAAAACCAATTATTTCAATCTTAGGAATCAAAATTTTTAAAGAAGTTGAAGATAAAGAACTATACATTAAGATTGGCAAAAGAAAAAGCAGAAGGTTATTTAAAAAGAAAAGAAAATAAAAACAAAAAAGCGTGATTCCACGCTTTTTTTTATTCTTTATATTCTTTATTAGTGACTCTTTTTTGTAAATCTTGTTTTTACACAAATTATGAAAGCAAGGTATAATTAGGTAAATACATAAACAAAAGGAGAGAATTATAAATGTATAGTGTTTGGAAATTTGCATTAAAAACTCAAGAAACTCAGGTGTTAGAAGTTCCTTTGGATGCACAAATATTATCTACAGAAACTCAAGGTGATGACATCGTAGTTTACGCTATGGTTAACACAGAACAGACAGAGAAAGAGTACAAGGATGTTAGAGTGTATGGCACGGGTGTACCAATTCCTGATGTAATTACTGAATATAATTTTCTTGGAACTGCTAAATTTAATAATGGTTCTATGATGTTTCATGTTTTCTACAAATAACAAAATAAAGACAAAAAAGCGAACTACTACAGTTCGCTTTTTTCACCTATGAAATTCCATTAATTTTTGAACTATACACAGTAGCAGCTAGTCGTTTTTGGCAATCCAGAATATAGAGTTATAATTACATAATTCGACAATTAATTCGTAAATACTTCAAAAATCGTAGTATAATTTGCAAGACATGGAATAAAAAACATTGTATAAGGAGAATGAAACATGTTAATTCAAGGAGTTAAAGAGGTAGAAACACGTACAATAAGAAGTTTCCGTATAAAACTAGATAGTACATTTACAAATGGTCATGAATTTTGTGAATTAATCGTAGATGAACAAAATAAGAATTTTACTGCTCGCTTATATAATGAAACATATTCTTATAGCTGGGGAGCAACAAAAGATGATTTTATCCAATACTTAATTGACATATTCAGTAAACATAACGATTACTTGTTTGGAAATTTAGAAGATAGTTCGTTTAATAACTTTGTTGATACAGAGAAAACGGCTGAAAATATGCAAAAACTTGTGTTAAAAGCACGCTATAATCGCAATATTGATGAAGATGAAGCGCGTGAATTGTGGGAAGAAATAGAATCATTTTCAAATTATGAAGATGTAACACTAGGCTATTTTTATGATTTATACTCTAGTAAATTTGCCATTGGCATAAAAAAAGATGTGATATCAGATGAACCTTGGTTTGAAGAGTTTGTAGAAAGACAAGAAGATTATAAATGCCGAGTATTTTGTGAAAAAGTTGCTCCGATTTTAGCTCAAGTTTTAAAACACGAATACCAGAAATCTTGATACATAATATACAAAATGAAACATACATCAAATAAAACAAGACCACGATATTATTATTAATCGTGGTCTTTTGTAATTGTTTTTATAATTTCTATTGAAGTGTTAAAGAGAAACGATTTGCTCCAACCTTAAGAGGCTCAGTATAGCTATTTCCATTAACAACTCTCGCATCGTAAACGTTCCAGATATCTACCCCTTTATCAGTTGCAGCAATCTCAAAACGACCTTTATCAAAATAATCATAAATAGCGCTTACTCTAGTTGGCTTCGCAAGCATTTTCATGTCTTTATTAAATGTTGCTACCGTCACACTATATGAATTAGAACCATCTGTAGCACTTGCTGGTAACGAAGCGATATATAGATTACCTTTTTTATCATTAGCAAATCTCATTCTCTCTGAAGTATGTCCAAAAGGCATTGGGGTTGTTTGACTTCCATTTGCATCAGCAATAAACTTTTGCTTATTCAAATCATAACGATGCATCAACCATTTGTTTTTTTCGTCAGAACGATAATCAGTTACAATTGTGTATACCATTTTATTATCAAAGTTCCAATAAACATCTTTTTCATCTTTGCTTAATAATAGATTAGCAAGCTCCCCAGTAATCTTTACTTCTTCTGGTGCAGCATTTAGATTTTCAAATACAATATAATGCTTTCCACCATAAGAAACTAATACACCTGCTCCTTTATTTGTGGAAATGTCCGATATATAATCAAAATCACTATACTTTTCTCTAGCTTCATCTATATATGATTGTGTTTTACCTGTGTCCTTTTCAACCTTAGTCCATTTGCCATTTTTCATTTCAGTAATAACAAATTTACCATCCTTCAGTGTTTGGAACGATATTGAATTTTTATCTAAGATAGTAAAGTTACTCATAGCAGCACCATAACCTGCATCTTTTTTATACTCATCCTTTGGTGCGGTAGATGAATCAAATTCCCCTCCGATTTGCTGCGTTATATTTGTTAATCGAAGTTGTTTATCGTAACCTTTCTCCTTTTTAGGTTTTTGTTCAATACTCACTTCCCAATCACCTTTGAAATCTGGGGATATTTTATATCCGCTAATATTAACATCGTAATTTCCTTCTGAAGGTACATCGAATGATTCTGACTGAGAAAAGTCACCTTTTCCAGAAACAGAAGCTATACTAGTAGTTGAACCAGTACCTTCTAAATGTTGAAATACTGCCGCTGAAAAAGTTTCTGATTTGTTTAAGTCTTTTACCTTCACCTTAATAGTAGCTTTCCCTGGATTCAACGTAATCATCGGAAATGTCGACATAAGACGAGGTTCCCCTTTTCCGCGAATAATAGTAGCATCCTTAGCTACATCCTCTGTTTGGATTTCTTTGTTTTCTGATGTACTAGCGGTGCTATTGTCTTTTTGACAAGCTCCTAATACAGTAATAAGGCTTGCAGACAACAATAATGTAGAAATACGTTTCATTTCTCCTCTTCCTTTCAAATGCTTATTTTTATTTACTATTAAATTATAATTCAAAATAGTTAAAAATGTATCTTTTTATTTAGTTAAATAGAAATAACAGAAGTCTCAGGTATGCTATTTGAAAACAAAATCTTCATCTGCTATACTTTGTATATACATTTTACGTATAAATCGAAATATGAAGGTAGGAGAATGCATGGCAGATTATGAAGTTATTGAAAAAAAAGATGGCGAATATAAGTATATTAATAATATTTTTTCTCAAAAATGGTATAGAAGCCATTCTTACACCAAAGGCAAAAGTAAAGTATATGGTAGTAAAGAGATTGACCAGGCAGCAATCCAGAATAAAGATTTGTTTGACCGCTACATAGCCTATGCAAAATACTTGTACGCTAATACAGTTACTGGAATTATGCCTAAAGACTTAGAGGAAGACGCTGTAAGATGGGACAATGAAGGATGTTGCATTTATAACTCTGTCGTTTTGTATTTGCTCCTAACTTCTGATGATGTAGTGCGTAAAGAAAATATCCAATACGTACAAGGTATGGCTAAATGCACCCTTTCTATCCCAATGTTAGGTATGGGCGTAGACTCTCTTGGCAAACCTTTCACACAAGAACGACCGTATGCTGGTTTGCATGCATGGATTTCAATTCAAGAAAGTGTAATAGATTTAACAACAGAGCAATTTCAACGCATCCACTTCCGACTTGGGCGGGATAAGTATATTCTAGGGAAAATACCAAAAGGCATGGAATTGATAGGTTTTCCGGAAACAGAACATATTGTAATGAAACTCGCAAAGAAATTTGCTAAGCATGCCAAAATGGACCTTGAGGATTGGATAGCATTCCATAGAAACTATGCACATACATTAGTATAATAACAAATTAAAAAAGGAGCTTGAATATCTTATTCAAGCTCCTTTTCTGTTAACTGCGTAATCTCTTCACATTTATTCATCCGATTTAAATTCATCTCCGCTCTGGTTAACCACTTTTAATTTCCCTTTTATCTCGTTTATGCCTATTAAAATAAAAGGATTCTTCTCGTCGGATTTCTTATTTTTTTCTTTGACTAATATTGTTGTATTGTTATCAGAAACATCTGCCTTCGTAAGTTCCAAAGTTTTATCAGTCGAACCAGTTGAAACAACTATCATCTTTTTCCCTTCGGATATTGTAAGAACTTTATAACCTCGGAAATCTACCTTGTCATTTTGTAGTCGTTTTGCATAACTCTCTACATCGCTCGCTTCAGCAATCCTATCCTTTTCTAACACCCAAGTATTTTTAACACTAAAACTACAGGCACCTAAAAGCATCGTCATTAGAATAAATAATAGCAAGAATATTTTTTTCATTTCAACATCCACCTTTTTTATTGTTTGAAAATTCTATAATCATCTTATCATAATTTTCCAAATAATAGGTTTTTATTTTTTTATGCTGCTCGTTCGTGGATTAGAAGGAACTATTTCGCTTAAAATGAAAAAAAGAGAGTCATGCGACTCCCTATAGATATTTAAATATTTTCTTTGTTAAGAAGGTAGAACGATTGTACGATTGGTTTTTCCCTCAAAAATTTCAATGATTTCTAACATCTCAAAGACATGCTCCGTAATATTCTCGATAGACTTGCTTATATTAACATAAACCTTTTCTTCCTGACCTGTTAGCAACTTGAAAAATCCTTTAAATAAATCTATGAAACCATATTTTTCAAAATCTGGTTTTGATGCAATATGGCTACGTGATAATGATTTTTCAATTGCCTCTGCTAATCGAATTAATTCTTTATCAGAAGATTCTTTGCAGCATTGTGAGATTATTTTGATGTTTTGAAAATACTTTATTCTTTTTTCAGGACTTTCTTTAATTTCTAAATCAAATGCAAAATTTAATAATTGCTCTTTAATTTGTAAATAATTTATTTTATTAACAAGAATATTGAACAATTCATTATATTCTTCTTCTAAATTTATGACGATTCCTTTTTTGTTTTCCATTTGAAATCCACCTTTTTTGAATTCATAATATCATGCTTTTTATAATATAGTAAAAAGTAAATATTTTAAAACAAGAAGTTCAGTTGGATAAATATGTAATTAACTTACAATCATTCTCTAAGAATTTACCACTAAAACCTAAAAACAATCAAAAACGAGATAAAATCATATAATGCCTTTACTGATGATTAATTTATCGGATGTTTTATTTTAATTCAAAAAATAACCCTTTTAAAAAGGTAGGAAAAACCACATTTTTTCTGAGTTTATTAAAGATAAGGTTTAATTATCATTACCAATCAAACTGGTGTTCGCGTGCAGGTTTATGAATTGTGATTATTTATATATTTCTCACCAAAAAAATCATAATAAATATTTTCATACAAAAAAGCTCTTATTAATTAATAAGAACTATCTGTTTCATCAATTTCTTTTTTTAATTCATCGGATGCTTTCATTAATACAATCACACATCCAATAATGAATGTTAGTGTCAAAAAATTATTAACAACCAATCCTGAACTGTCTTGGTGTTTATTATCGAGGTAGAAAAAAACTGCTGCCGCGATGAACATAAAAAATAACATAAATATTCCTAATATATTTTTCATAAATTAGTTTGCTCCTTGCATCTGTTTTTTTATGAATTTTATACACCATTTTTCAGTAGAGTCAACAATTTTTATTTTCACCTATGATTGTATTAGGGAATTACTTAACAAATTAGCATCGTCCCCTATTATCTATCTTTTCCGAGTTAGGAAGGTTATTTATATGAAGAATAGGGGCTGCTTTCGTATAGATTGTTGTTTCTTTAACGATAAGAAGTACATAAAAAACAACTTGAATTAGTCCAAGTTGTTTTCTTTTAAGAATGCTGTGATTTGTCTTTTGTGATGGTTATCGTGGTCCGTAAATTCTTTAATAATATATATAAGAGAATAAGGTGTTCCTGTATGTGGGCAATGCGTTGCTCCGTTAGCTGTTAATTGTTTATTTAACGTTTCAACTGGCATCTCGTTTAGCTCTTTTATAAGTAGCTCCCTCGTATTTCTCGCTTCTTCAAGAATTTTCAATTGTGATATACCTGATTTTGCATAATCAGATGCTTTTTTATTATAGGAATCAAAATCCGGAAAATTCATCCCCTTTTCTTTTCGTACCGATGGGAGAACTTCTGATAATAAATGTTTATCCCAATTCATAAGATGTGCTATTATCTCGCTTACAGACCATTTGCCTTTGTTTATCGGTGTAGACCATAATTCCTTGTCCATATCTTCTAATGTGCTTAACCAAGATGAATATTGTTTAAAATTACTAATTACACAACTTTCCTCACTCATTTTAATCCCCCTTTTTAAAGTTAACTTAAGGATATTATAACATATATATAACAATTAACGAATGTATGTTCTTTTGTTTTAATTATGATTTTAAATAAAAACAATCTTTCCAAATTATTAATAGTCTAATTTGTTTTTAGAAAAACCAATGATAAATATATTTAATTAAATCCACAGAAGTAGGATTTGCTGGTCCTACACCTGTATTAACCATATCGTTTTGTGCAATATTAAAAGTCAACTCCAGTAACATGAAGATAATTGCTATCGTCACTATTCTAAATAGTGATAGTTTTTTCATTATATTACCTCCTTTCAAGTTTGAAATATAAGTTTATCGCGTCAAAATCCATTTAGGATGTATTTTGTCCAAAAGATGTAATTCCCTACTTTTTGTACTAACCCATGATAAATATGTTTAATGAAAGCCGCAGCAGAAAAGTTTTCTGGTCCTGCACCTGTATTAATCATTTCGCTTTGTGCAATATCAAAAGTTAACACCAGTAACAAAAAGATAATCACTGTTGTTACTATTTTATATAGTGGTATTTTTTTCATTGTATCCCTCTTTTTCAGTTAAAAATATAAGTTTATTTCTCTACAAATCATTTAGAATGTATTTTGTCCAAAAAATGTAATTCCCTACTTTTTGTAACAACTTCCGCTGCTCCTTATTGCAAAATACTTGTTGTTTACTTAGTTATAGGTATGAAGGTACCCTTGAAAACAATAAAAAAAGAGGCTCTATTGAGCCCCTTCACATGTTTTATTAGTCTAACAATGTAAAATCTAATTGCATAATCAATCTTTTGAGAGATGCTTTGAAATCTTTTTTGTTCTCCGACGCACCCTTTAAAAACTTATAAATATTACTTAATAATTCAATACAATCCTTATCATAAGAAAGTCTTACAGGAGCTTTCTCATATTTCTCTTTGTCGCTCAAATCGTATATTTGGTCGAAAATATCTAGTCCAACACTAGGAGTATCAATTAACTTTTTGTTTTGCAATATATTTAATTCTTTTAAGAATATCTCCTCTTCCAATTTTGAATGCTTTAATACCTCATAATAATCGAAATAAATTCCATCATCATCCACTTTGGTTGAGTGTTTCATAATTTTATAAATGAGTTTTCTTGTGTTTCTGTCTAATTCACTTAATGTTTCAGCAAATTCATTTACAAAGATTGTATCTTCGTCATAATATTCTTCATTGGAGAAGACATTTAAAAAACTTGCATAATTATCCCCTGTTTTTAGAACGACGTCTGTATACTCACTTTCATATAGGATGAAATCAGGAACGTTCCTCTTTAAATATTGTAAAATCTCTTCTTTTTCGTCTATTTCTCTTTCATCGATTTCTTTTCCTATTTCTTCTATACCAACAACATCTAATTTAAAGTGGTAGTCTTTAAAAGGATGAAATTTTTTCTTGTATCCTATTATTAAAACAACTAATTCATCGTACGTATTATCAAACTTGTGATTTATGAATTTTTCAATTGAGTCTTTAATTTTTTCTCGTTTGTTTTCAGAAGTAATTTGATAACAAACTCTAGATTGTTTATCGCCTAAATCAATGCCAGGTGTATTTTGTGATTCATGATTCAAGTTTTTCAAACTATAACCATAAATTAAATTTAATAATCCACAAAATAAGTTCTCTGCATCTTTGTTCGCATCGTTATAACCCTGTTTGTTTTCTATTCTTACATTGCATTCAATCCAATTTAATGCCCTGTTTATTTCTTTTATAAGTTTTCCTTCACGACTCATACTTATCATCCATCCTTTTTTATTATTTTTATAAATTCTTCACTTTCAATAATAAGCTATCTCAAAGAAAACATATTAACATCCTCCTTTTTATTTTTCTAATTATATCACATAAATTTAATATTTAGATTAATATATTATCGAAAACATTTTTTTCTAATATGTGAAAGCATATTGATGAAATGAATTACAAATAATATCATTTATATCCAATAGCTGAAGAGAAAATTTCAGTTTTTTTCCAAAAATAAAAAATTCTTGCTAAAATTAATATAGATTTGACTTTAAAATAAATTGCGATTGAAGGAAAAGGAGTGCTTTTAAATGATAAAGTTTTTTAACGGGGTACCAATTATGATAAACAACACAATCACAAAAAATAGTGAGGAAGAAAAGTATTATATCAGTTACAACCCTTCTCACCGAGATTATGGAATAGATACAACGGCTTTAGTTATAACAATAGGAGATAATGAAAGACAGGTATTTTATATACTAAAGGGTAATCATAAAGAACAATATGAAAACTGTAAAAACTTAAAAGATTGTGTTGCTTACTTTGTAAGTAATGAGGAGCATGCACATAAAATTAGTGATAAATTTGAGCATCAACATTTAATTTGACTGTTCGAAACGAAAAGACAATAAGATAACAAAAACCACAAAGGGCTAAGTTCCTTGTGGTTTTTCTTCATTTTATTAGCTAAATCTTGTTTTAATTACGTTGTGAATTAGTGTTTTGCACCTCTGAAAAGACCCTGATATATTTTCAACGATTTTTTATTTTTCTGATTTTACTTTAGACTATTTATGGAAATTCATGATAAGATTTTTAAAATAACATAAGGAGATGGGTAATGATGCAATTAACCATTGATGAAATTTTGAATTTGAAAGTTATTGAGGAGTATGATTATTACATGCCCTTTGATGAATTTGAAATTTTTGAACCATTAAACGGAATTAATGTTTCTAAAATCGAGATGGAAACAAATACGAACTTAAAAGAGAAATCATATGTGTTAGATTTATGTAATGATGGACGAACTAGACAACTAAATGTTATTTTCTATCAAAATCAACCCTTTGTCGTTTATCAATATACAGGTAAAGGTAATGTAGTAAACGAAGCAATCATAAACGAGGATGTTTATAAAGAATTTATTCACGATTATATTTCTGAGTTTTTATCCAAAAAAGAAGTCAAAGTATTTTCTAGAAAAGATATATACGAAATCAGAAATTGCGAAAAAGGTTACTATTTGATTGGTAATAACACATTAGTCTCTAAGATTGCAGCTGCTAGATAAATCATAAATTCATAGTGACTAAAAACAAATAATCTAAAGGAGAGAAATGAATGTTTAATGTTGCGCAAAAATCAGAGTGGGTTCACAACATCATGAAGAATAAAAAGAAGTTTACGAAAAAAGGAATGGAATCTAATCCTTACATTGGGAAACTAGTTAAGATAGATTGGTATATTGAGAACGATGAAGGAATAATGGGCGGTGTAAACTCAATAGAAGCCATTCCAGAAGAACATAAAAATTGGTTCTATGAACAAGGAGCATATATTGTTACTGATGTTATGAATTGGGGATTATCTTCTGTCGTAACATTGGACCATCGTATTCAAGTCAGCGTTTTTCGTGTATATGATATAAAAACGAATAAGTATCTTCAAGTTTTCGAAGGGATTAATGATGTAACTAACGGTGAATACATCCCCTGCCCTATTTGTAACGAAAAGATTGGATATTGTTCTTGTGGTGAGTTTGGAAGAATATAAAAAACAATGAAATTAAATACTTAAAAAGCAGAGAAATATTTCCCTCTGCTTTTTCTAATATAAATTGAATGTCAGTAAATAAAAATAAAAACTAATTTGTTTGTTGTTTTTGCATTTCCATATAATACTCAAAATGATAAAACAGTCGCTCATAAAACTTAGGTGTATCTTCTTTATAGATATTTTTACTTAAAGCTGCAACGAAGTTTTCATTGGAATTTCCGAAGGAATTCATATCTTGTCCTAAAGATAATTTCAAATAAGACATTGTTTCATGCATAAAATGAACATAATTTTCTTTTGTTAACAATTTAAATAATCTAGAAGGCTCTATGCAAATAATTTCGTTTAAATCATAAAGCCATGAGCTTCCCTTATTATCCATTTTCAATTCTTTAAGATGTTCTGTAATCGGACAACATTGTAAAACGTGATATGATGAGAAATCGATATCTTTTTCATCTATTACATATACCGAATCTAATTTATAGTGCAGCGACAAAGAAGAGAAAACGCTTCTATTTAAATATGAAAATCGTTTTGCACATGAATGTATAAATTCGAAAAATTCATCACCGTCTACTTCAACAAAGTTTAACTTCCCTGCTCTTTCAGAAGAATATGCTTCTTCAAACATTCGATGGATTAACTTATTCATAGCAGTCATATAGTGTTCTTCTAAAAATTTATAGTCATCTTCGGATACAATAATTGGTTCGTCACCATTTTCAAGTAAGTATTTCAACTTATTTTCTTCAAAATCATCCTCAAACATAAAACCTTTGTGAAAGAAAGAGCTTCTATACTTTCGTACCGCTTGTTTAATAGCAAATAAAGAAGCTTCTATTACTTCTTCTTTTGTAGATGGTTCCATTGCACATAATTGTTGAGATGAAAAAGAAAGTAATGATTCTAACACTTTTCTTCCTGTACCACGAACACTGTACATTTTGTAATGCATATGTTCAGTTGTATCATTGTGTATAGGAAAAGGACTTACAGTTCTTAAGTGAGAATTCAATGGTTTTTGAATCGATATCGAAGCTTCTCTCAAACTTGAAATCGTTGACTTCCGTGGTCTATACGGTTTTGGTGTATCAGGTTTTTCTATTGGTTTCTTTTCTGTTTGCATATAACCCATTCGTTGTTCTTGTAATTCTGTTTCATTTAAACCCCAAGGATTCCCGAATGCTCTTTTGAGTGTTGGGTCATCTGTGCCAAATATACCTTTCAAAACTGTTTTATCACCAAGAAATACTTTTAATTCTTTCACTTTGTTATCGATATTCATTTCCATCATCCTTTTTTGTTTTTCATTCTATTTTAGCGTAGTTTTCCATTATAAGAATAAAAAATAGTAATAAATTAGATTATTAGACAAATCGGCAACGCATTTATAAACACCAAAAAAGCCCTTAGATTTCTCCAAAGGCTGTCTGCGCATCTTTATTTTTGTTATTAATTATATCCCCAATTTGTTTTTTAATTCGCGGGCGAAAATCTTTGTTTTATCTCGTTGAAGGTTAATAATCTTATACTGGTCGCTTATATATTTGGTTTCATCCTTGTTAAACTTATCATTAAAAGTAACCAAAACATATTGAAGGTCCTCATTCTCACCCCATATCAAGTTATTAGCCCTATGGAAATCTTCATCAATTTTCACTGCATGAGCTGCTTTGACTGAAACCGCTCCTAATACCTGAAATTCTTCTTTGGTATTCCCTACTTGATTTGGATTAATAAGAGCAATGTCAATTTCGTTCTTCCCTGCTACATACTTATTTAGAAACTTTTGATTCGTAACAATGTCGTATTGCTTTGCGTTAATATAATAGGCATATAAATGATATACAAAACGATGCACAATGTATTCTGGTAGGCTTTTATAATTGGCATGTATTCCTGTTAATGCTTTAGAAGTATCTACAAAAGATTGATAGCACTCTCGTACTTCATCACAAGTGATAGTATCCAGGTTTTCTTTAATATAATCGTCCAGTTGTTTTAAGTAATTCACAGATATTTGCTGTAACATAGCTTTTTCCCCTTTTGTTGTTTTTAAGTAGCACGACCTTTGTATTAATTAAACATTGGTCTGTCATATTCCTCTACAATTTCTCAAAATATAAAAAGGTTATTAAATTCGTAATTAAATTATATTTCTCCCATAATGAAATTCAAAATATGTTACAATTCTTTCGAAATATGTTTGAAGATAAAGGAGAAAAAGTATGATAACGACAGCAATAAAAAATGTATACAATGATACAGCTTATGTTTTGGGAACGATAGTGGGTTCTGGAATAATGGCTATAATACTACATACAGATGAAATAAAATTTTTAGAAACAATAATCGCTAGTATGATGATTACAACTACGATTGAGTATTTTCGAATGAAAAATAGAAAAGAAAAATAAAAAGTATGCAAACCCAGAAATTCATAACCTATATCCATAATACATAAGGAAAAATTGAATGGGGTGAAACAAATGGCTAGCAAACCAAAATCGAAAACATATATTGTTCATCATAGAGGGCAAGCAAGTCATGGCGGTTATACTGTATTAGGGAGATATAAAATAGGTGCAAGAAATGAGAAAGAAGCAGAAAATTTCTTAAAAGAAGTAGTCGGTAAACACGCTAAAGTGAAAGTTTACTATGAAGACAAAAAAGAAATAGTATCTCATGGAATTGTAATTAGAGAATGTTAAGTGTAAATAATGAATCGGCAAGCTGTATTCATATAAGATGCCACTGCATATATAACTTCAAACACTGGCAAGTAAAGTATCACATAAAAAAGACCACGTATATATATAACGTGGTCTATCTTAATTTAATGTTTAATCTATTCATACTTTTTTTTGCTGAATATTATTTATCTGATTTGTAGTGATTCTTCCCCATTGAATTTAACTTCTTTCCAATCTAGCAGGTTACAAAAATAGTAATTATCATTAATTCCAACTATATCACTTATCGATAAGGAACGCATTTTATCACCATTCGGTCTATTTTCGTCATTAAATTTATTCCATATATGATTTAAAACCCACGTATCAGAATTTCCCGACAAGCTCTTATCTTCATATTCATACATAAGTTTATAATTATCCCTAAGAATTGTTACATTTGAGTTTGTATAAAATTCTATAAGTTTCGTAGCAAATTCCATATCTTTCAGTTGGTAAATCTTAATATCCATAAATAATCTCTCCATTTTCTATTTTTTATTTATCTTATCACACAAACTATGCGTTTGTTGAAATAAAGATAAGAGGCAGAATAGGTTTTTCTGCTTTTTCAACAACTTATTTTTAAAAGAATGTATAATATATGCAATAACAAAAACATGCACCAAAAGGAGAATATACAATGAATCAAACTATCCAAAAACAAATTATCAATGAAATTCAAAATTTCGATACAATTATTATTCATAGACATGCTAATCCAGACCCAGACGCATTAGGTTCTCAAGGTGGATTACAACATCTATTAAAAACTTCTTTTCCAGAAAAGAAGATTTATGTAGTTGGTGAAGAAGTCGAAGGTTTAACATTTTTAAACCGCATGGATAAAATTTCTGAAGAAATGTATCATGATGCTTTAGTAATTGTGTGTGACACGGCTAATACAAAACGTATTAGTGATAGTCGATACCAAAAGGGTAAAAAACTTATTAAAATTGACCATCACCCGAATCGTGAACCATATGGAGATTTAATTTGGGTAGATACAGAATTTAGTTCTGCTAGTGAAATGATTGCAGAATTAGCTCTACATAACCAAGATGTATTCAATATAAGTAAAGATGCTGCTCGTCTCTTATTTGCTGGTATTATTGGTGATACTGGACGTTTCTTATACAACAACACAACTCAACAAACGATGAAATATACCGGGGAATTATTATCATATGATTTTTCACCACAAGACATTTATAACGAGTTATATAAATCATCTCGTCAAGTGGCTCGTTTACAAGGAAGTGTGTTATTGAATCATGAAGTAACTAATCAGGGCGTAGCATATTTCAAGGTAACTGATGAAGTAATGAAAGAATTTGATGTGAACCAAGTGGAAGCAGCAAACTTAGTTAGTACATTATCAAATATTGAAGGTAATAAAGTATGGGTATTCTTTATCCAATATCCAGAAGAAATTCGTGTTCGTATTCGCTCAAAACAAATTGTAATAAACGAAGTCGCTTATCAATTTAATGGTGGCGGACATCCGTTGGCTTCTGGAGCTACAGTACAAAACTGGGAAGAAGCTTCGAAGCTAATTGAAGCTCTTAATACATTAATAGAAGAAAATGAATCAAAATAAAAAGTCCTCCTATGAGGGCTTTTTTCTAACTCATCACATTTATGAATGAAAAAGGACAAAACCATTAAGATTTTGTCCTTTGAATATGTCTATAATTTATACTTTTTATTAGCACCACTATCTCTTTATAGTGTTTTATTATCTGTTTAGACTCTGCATAAAACTAATTTTATCTCCGACTCTCTCAAAAAAGAAAACAAATGGAGATGATACTAACCCAATTAACAGATTAATTGGAAGCATCATTTTTAAATCGAACAGTTTCCCTCTTGTAATCAACATTAAGAATACAAATGGAACGTAGAACGGAGAAACAAGAATCAATGTAACCATTTGTGAAGTTTTTAGGAATTTCACATATTTCTTCCTAGATTTCTCTCCTCTATTAACAATCGTTTTCTCCCAAAAAGTTAATTTTTTAAGAGATGAATTGTGAAATTTCATGTCATTGTACTCATTAATGCTATTAGATAAATTAAATTCATCCAAAAGGTTACTCATCACACGAGATTCTTCTAAAGAGAGAGAAAATTTATCACTTAATGGCATTGCGGAGAAGTCATTTGGACTTTTAAAATATCCATCAACATTCCAATTTCTTAAATGCTTAGTAAAACAGAATTGTTCTCCTTTCCATTCTACCTTTGCTATATAATACCCTCTTCCGTGCACCATGTCATTGTCTTTGTCTTTAAATTCCACAAAACATGCTTTTAAATCAACAATCTGTACTTCCATTAGTAATTTTGAAACCTTTCTGACGTTAGGCTCTACATTGTTTAATCTTTCCTGGAAAAATCGGTTCCATCTTTCCTTTTCCTTAGTTAAAAAGTTAATTTCATCCTTCATAAATCGTTCTATTTTATTTTTTTTCATTGTTTTGTTATCCCCTTTTTAAGTTTTATAGATTATAAATTACATTTCTTTTTTTGGGGGATAATTTATCAGTTCTAGCGAGAATACCCCTTCCTCAAGCGCGCAACGGTAGGTGGGGGATGAATCGCTCTTTTTTAATTTTCACTATGGATTTGAAAAGAAAATTATTGAAACGTATGTTCGTATTTGGTATGATATTCCTATCAACAACTAGGAGGTGAATATTGTGCCAACTATTACGGTGAAAATTCCATTATACGAACCTACAAAAGCAAAACAAGAAATGTATGAAACTATGCAACAAAATTTTTCCATTGCCTGTAATGATACTTTGGATTTGAAACGAAATCATCCAAAGTTAAAGGCTTCTGAAATTGATAATAAACTGTCTCACATTCAATTACCTTCTACTCTGATTCAGGAATCTAGAAAATTAGGAATCAGCCGTTTTCAGGATTGGAAAAAGAATCAGAAAACCAAAGGTTTTCCTTCGTTTCGTAAGCGAATCTCTATTTTGTTTAATAACCAAAATTGGAGATTTAGATTTGATAATGGTTTTCTGAAATTAGGAATTCCAACTTTAGAAGAAGGCAATCTCACGATTGATAAATATATCCCTTTAAAATCAAATGATTATAACCTATTTTGGGTGAATTACCTATTGAATGGTGAAATGGATAAAGAAAGTAAATATTATCAAAAATCATATGAATCTATTTCAAAACCTAAAAAAGGGAACGGGCAGCTATTTTTTAAAAAGGGACAGTGGTTCTTTTCATTTGTTATCTCTTTCGAGATACAAAAGGAAGAAAAAGAAGAAAAATCCATCGGTGTAGACCGTGGATTACGTTTAATTGCAGTAGCTGGTGATGCTGAAACTGGTAAATACGTAACTTTTAATGGCAAACATATTGGACATATTCGTAGAAAATACTACAAGTTAAGAAGAAAACTTATGAAAGCTAAAAATATGAAGGCTGTTAAACGACTTGAAGACAAAGAACAGCGTATTGTTCAATATTGGAATCATTTGATTTCTAAACGAATTATTGAATTTGCAATTCAATATAATGCTTCTATTATCAAAATCGAAGATTTAAGTAGTATTCGTTCTATGAAAAAATATTGGAAGCGTTCCGATAGAAATATCAATTCTTGGGCTTTCTATGATTTGGAGTTGAAACTCACTTACAAAGCACAATTAGCCGAGCTAAAAGTGGAGAAAGTGAATCCATACAAAACAAGCCAAGAATGTTCAAAATGTGGTAAAGTCAAAAAATCCAATCGAAGAAAAGAATGGTACATATGCTCTTGTGGAAATAAAATAAACGCTGACGTAAATGCCAGCTTCAATATTTCCAAAAAACCATCTATTGATTTGCAAAAAACTGCGGCTTAAACCCGCTGTGTAAGGCTCAATACCTTACATAAGGCACCTGACTGTGCTGAACTCCTAGCCGTTGATGTGCTACCGGTTTTCGTTTGAATAAACGGAGAACGGACTGCGCGGAGGTAACGGAAACCACCTACGGCACTGACCGTTCTATACGCAGTGAAGCTCTCCGTGGGAATCCCCTTCCTCAAAAATTCGTTAGAATTTTAGGTGGGGGAGGATGTCAAAGTGTATATATTAAATCCCATCTTAGTAATTATTGAGATGTCTCCATATACCACTTCGTTCTTGAGGAAGGAACTACAGTATAAAAGGAACTGATTACCGCTCCTTTTAAAACCCTGATATTAAGTAATTGATAGCTTCATATTAACTATAATAATAGCAAGAAAATATGAAAAAAACAGGTACAATGATTTGTACCTGTTTACTACTTATCAAAAACACTAGTCGTATTGATTACATTTTGAATTTCGAAATAACCTCTTGTAGTTCTTCTGATATTTTAGTAAGTTTTGTTAATGAATCTAATACCTCATCTGTCGATTCTAATTGATTTAAAGATGATTTTGTAACTTCTTTGGTACTAGACAAAGCCTTTGTTGATATATTTAATACCTCATTAGAAGAAGCTGCTACTTCTTCAGAGCTCGCAGAAAGTTCTTCTGTTGCTGCTGAAATTTCTATGATTTGTTCATTTACATCCTGCACATTTGCGAAGATGCTATTAAAAATACTTCCAGCATGATTAATGATTTGAACTCCCTCATTCACGGATAACTCACCGTTCTTCATAGATTCAACTGCTAAATGTGTATTCTTTTGAACATTATCTATAATTTCATTAATTTGAGCCGCTGAAGCTTTTGATTGCTCTGCAAGTTTACGAACTTCATCTGCCACAACTGCAAATCCTTTTCCGTGTTCCCCTGCTCTAGCTGCTTCAATAGAAGCATTTAGTGATAATAAGTTTGTTTGTTCTGTAATGTTCGTAATCACTTCCATAACTTTTTGGATTTCTTTTGAATGCTCTTCTAATTCTTTGATTACCTCTGAACTCTTCGATACAGTAGATTGTATATTTTCCATTTTCTTAATAGCTTCTCCTATTACATCATTTCCGCCATTTACTTCTTGTAGTACGCTTCCAGAAGAATTTGTCACAGAAGAAGAAGATTGAGCAATTCTTTGAATACCAATTGCCATTTCATTCATAGCTGTTGTGATATCAGATAAATTCTGAACTTGTGCTTCTGCACCATCTACAACGCCATTTGATACTTTTTGAATATCTTGAGAAAGTTCTTTGTTTTGACTTGATTTGATATTTACTTCTTCTGCATATCGATAAACTTCTGTTGCTCGATTCATAACTCCAGAGATAGTTGTTTTTAGATTTTCTATCATATGATTAAAGTTATGAGCCATTGCTCCAAATTCATCTGCTGAGCGAATATCTAATGTTCCTGTAAGGTCTCCTTTTGATAATTGCAAAGATAAATCTTTTACTTTATTTAAGTTTCTAGTGATATAGCGAACATAGAAGTGAATCGCAACAATAATTACAACTATTAAAACTGCGCTAACTACTATTAAGTTGGTTAGAAGTGTAGAAACTGGTTGTAATATTTCTTTTTCTGATGCAACAATCCCCACTGTCCAATCCGTATTAGGCATATTAGCAAAGTAAATTCTCTTGTCTTCTTTATTTTCTGATTGGAATTTCACAATCCCATTTGGGTCGTTTAATATTTGTTGTCCTATTTTCGCAAGCGATGGATTAGATTCATTTGTAATTTTTTCTTTCATTATCTTAGATGAATCTGAATTTGATAAGTAAGTTCCATCTTTAGACAATAAAAATACATTATCACCTTTTGTCAGTTTTATTTTTTTTATCATATCTTGAATGCCTGAAACATCTAAATCTCCTGTAACTACACCAGCGAACTGTTTGTTTTTATCATAAAATGGATTAGAAACTGTGATTAATGTTTTCTTTAATACCTTGTCATAATAAGGTTCTGTGTAAGATAGCTTCTGATTATCCTTCCCAAGTTTATACCAATCTTCATTTGTGTAATGATTATTCGGATTGTTGTATTCATATGTTACCTTGAAATCATTACCGTCTCTATATTCATAAGTAGACTTTGATATATTATTTTGAGGTTCAAAAAAGACTCCAAAACCATAACTATGTTCATTACTTTTCAATTCAGATTTAATTGAATGATTTAATGTTGCTAAATTCGCATCTTTATAATTCTTATTTTCTAATTCATTTACTAAGATGTTAGTTAGATTAGAATGTGATGAAACTTCTTTTTCAATACTTCCAATAATCCCACGTAATTGGCTATTCATATTTTCATCTATTTCTTTGTTAAGTATGTCTTTGGAATTAGAATAGCTTAATACCATAGTGCCTATTAATCCAACAGAAATAACAGGAACCAGTAAAGCATACGTTTTTGATTTTAAACTTTTGAATTTCATAATAGAACGCTCCTTTCTAAAACATTACATAAGTACGATATAATAATATCAAGTTCCTAAAAAAAGGAAAGTTTTTTGTGTATCTTTTTTGATTGCTCAAATTCATTTACAATATTTTATATCTTTATAATTAAAAACGGGTTTTTATCATAATTCTGAAATAAAAAAGACACCTAGATGTATTTCAAATATCCAGGTGTCTTCTTAATTTTCATATGTTATTGTTTCGATACTGCTATTCTCAAAATTTGTTCTGATAATTTATCTTTCTGTAACGCGAACATTAATCCAGTAAATTCTTCTTTTACGTTCTCTATTACCCAACACGCAAATTCTTTTTGTGTTGATTTAGGAGCTTTTTCAAATGTTGCTTTTACATTTTGTAATATCGCTTCTTTCTTCTCTTCAAATTCATTTCTATAATCAATAAATGACTGTTTGTATTCATTTGGAAGAGAATCAATGATTCCATCGAGTTCTCCGTTTACCCACGCTTTCAGAATATGTGGACGCTCCATAACACGTATACATTTAAATACATGAACATGTTTTGGATTTTTCACTTTGATTCGTTCGTCATTCCCATAGCGAATAACAAAACCTTCGAAATTGTATTCACTATTCTCTGCTACAGAAACAGCTTCTTCAAATGTAAATTCATACTTGTCCGGAATTTTCATCCCAAGTGTATTTGCTAATTCTTTTAATTCTTCGTAGTTATAATCATGTTGTGTAATTGTATGTACAGCACCTACAAGGATTAAATCTTCAAAATCATAAGATGTAACTACTTTTACATCAGGATGAATAACCTCTACAACAAGTGTTGTGTTCTCAGGAACTAGATGTTCAACCTGTTTATATTTTTCATTCCAAATCTGATTTGCTATTTTAGCTGGAACAGAAATGAAGCTGCAATCAGAAGCGAATCGTAATTCTCCATTTAGTATATAAGACAGAGCTTCCATTCCATCATATTTTTCAGTAACTTCAATCTTATGATATGGATAATTTTCATCCAGATATTCTGTAGAAAATTTTCGGTTTTCTCTTTGACTGAAAAATTTAGTAAAGCCTCTTGCTACAATCTCTTCTGTTTGTTCATTTACTACTAAGTTACGGCATGCCATATTAACTCTATTCCATTTGCGACCAAATCTGCATCTTTCCGTATACTTCAGAATTACAATCTTCTCATTTTCTGGATGATGAATTCTTTTTACATTTTTCTTCTCGACTTCTTGCATATATGCTGCTTTAAACTCTTGAAAGTTCATATACATTCTCCTTTAGTGTAGTAGTAACATATCAGTAAGGGAATTGTAGCATATATATGTATTCAAAAAAGGCGTTTTGTATTTTTTTTGAATTCATTATGAAATTAAATAAAAAAAAGAAAAAACCGAGTATCTATCACTCGATTTTTTACTTAACAGACAAAAATATATGAAATTTTTATGTTTACAATCCCCTACTCTGCTCTAATATTAATTTTATATATCTATAAAGAACACTATTAATCTTGTAGTTAAACATTGTTCATTGAATAAAATATTCAGAATTTTAAAACCGACCTATTCTGTTTAAATATATCATCTGTCACTTGCAAAAAGTATGTTTTAAACTTTCATAGTTGAACACTTCTACCAATGTCATGGCTATGATGTATGACTTGTATTTTTTTTCAAACAACAAAGGGATATGAATAGATTTTTTTGTATCCACAAAAGGAAATTTCTTTGTGCACAAAAGTTTTTTTACTAAATCTGAATTCTTTCTTACAAACGAAACAAGTAAAGATACTTGATGTTTTTCCTCTGAGCTTAATTGGTGCTTGGTTAATTCCGATAAACTAATTGAAAACGATTTGAGCACTTTTGCAAAATGTTTGATTTCAATGGAAGCTATTTCCTTGTTGGCGGATTTTAACTTTGAGAGGAGCCGTGTCTTTGTCTTTAGTTCTACGTAGTCTATTCGATTAGTAATTCCTAATTGTTCCGATTCGTTTATAAGGTCCGCAAACAATTTCTGTCCATAGGTAATGAGTTCTTCGGTAGGTTTAGTAACCTCGCGAACCCAGGATTCAATATCATTTGCATATTGTATCGTATTATATGTACTTTTTGTTAGTCGGTCTGAATCGCAAAAAGGGTCTTTTTTCTTTGCTAGTTTTTTTGCAAGCGATAATAACAATCTCGTTTCCTCTCCTCACTCTCATATAATAATATATCTAATATTAAAAACAATATCATAAAAAAATAACAATAACAACGAACACTATTTCCCAAATTTCAAAATGACAAAATAAGAAACCATTTAAATATTGTACTTCCACTATACTATATCTGAATATCAAGAACAAAAGAATTACATCCGAAATGTCTCAAAATAACAAATTCTAGCACTGAAATGCTTATTTAACGACTCAAAAAGAAAACACTTCTCTAAAATAGAGAAGTGTTCTGTTTAAATTGTCTTACCACAAATTATCAACTTCCATAATTGCTTTGGAAATTATATTTTGTATTTCAATTTGCTTTTCGAAGTGTTTCTTTGTATTATCTTCAGTACCAAAAATATTGTGTGCTGATTCGTGTGCGATTGTATCTAGATTGCCAAGGATAAACTTTACATCGTGAATACTTAAACTGTTCTTTCCTAATTGTGTAGAAGAAATGCCGCCGAAATTCAAATCCTTTCGATTCAAGTGAATTTGGTTTCCTTGTGCATAACCATGAACATGTAATTTTTCACGATATATCTTCGTTCCTCTAAGCTGCACAGTCATTTTGCAGTCAATAGAAGAAATATTAAATGTTTCACCCATACCGAGTGTTTTTTCGATAAATCCAAGAAGTTCCATGACTCTTTCTTCTTTTTTTGTTCGAGCACCGATTTTTATTACTTTATAGTCTTTCTTAATAGCAGTTTCTTCTAATGAAGAAACATGCGGGATACCTAAATGTTCCAAAGCATTATCATATAGAACATGTGGAGATACAAATGTATATACACCGTAGTATTCATATTTAGAAATAAGAGATGCATAATCATCTGCTTTATCTTTTTCAACCCAAATGACATTCTTTTTAGACTTAATGTTCTTGATAGATATCTTGTTCATATCATCTTTTTGAATGATGGATGTTTTATTTGGTTTATTCCCTACATAAGAAGTCATTCTTTTATCTTCTTTGAGGCGTTTTGTATCTCTTTTTTCTTCCGTATTCATAACAACTTGATTTGTGCCTTCTTCACTTTCCACTGTTGGCTCAGATTCATTATCTTCCTTTTCCATTACAGCTACGGCTGCTGGTGCATGTTGTGCTGCATAAGTAGCTTGAGAAGAAGATGTTACAGATGAAATGTTTTGTACAGGCTCACAACTACCATTCATAGAAGATGCGTTTTCAATTTCTTCTTTCGTTATCTGAACAACTTCTCCTTCAGCTAATTCATTCATTGTATCCATCATTTCAACTAATTGAACTACATGTGATGAATCGGAGTGACAGACCATTTCATTATTTTCTTTTTGTGTCTTTTCTCGCGTCTCATATTGATTTAGAATACTTTTCGACTCAATCATTAGATACTGGATGTATTCATCTACGTTCATATGATAATTAATAATCTTAGCGAAATTTTTCATTTCTTCGCTGTTACCGATTTTAATCATATCTTTAATAAGTGTTTTTACATCTTTCGTAAGTTGTTTTCTAAGTTCTCGTTCTTTCGAATCGTAAATAATACCTCGTCTATCTGGTGTTCTAAGGTTTACCGCATTTGGTTTCAATAAAATAGAACCGCTTAATCCATCAAAACCCACTTCTGTTACATATCGATGTTCGAAATAAATCTTGATAGTAGAATCATAAGAATCCGTTAAAGACAATCTACCTTCGTATTTCTTATTGTTAAATGTACGAGTATATGAACTTGCTTCAACAATATCAAAGATGTCTTTTTTCTCAACTAGAATCCCATTGATATAAAAATCCATGTCCGGAATAATACTTGCTGCATTTTCAATGTAGTCCATTAAATCATAACGAAAATCACTGATTCTGTTTCCTTTGAGTTCTAATTCAAATCCATTTTTATAATCCGTTGATTCACTGATTGCAACATCTAGTTCTCCTTTGTTTTCATCTAATACCTCTTTGATATTTAATGAACCCTTCCATCCTAACGTACGAACTTCGAACCAATCAGCAATCATATAGATACTAGTGAAGCCTTCACCAAACCCATGTCCAAATCCACTAAAGTCTAATGTAAATAAGACCTCTGGTACTGGGCATCCTTTTCCATTGTCAGAAATGATAATCGTATCATGATGGATTGTAACAAACACTGTCGTAGCTCCTGCTCTTTTCGGATTTTGAACTACTACTTCATCAATAACAGAATAGATATCATTGTATACAATTCCGTCTCTAACCTTTCTTAGTCGGTTCTTAACATTGCTTGTTACTTTTAGTTTTTTCATGGTTATTTCTCCTCTTTTGTCTTTTTTTTGAACAAATTATACCATGTATTTGGAGTAGCAAATAAAATTCGCATAACTTATGAAATGAAAAACGTGCCAATAAATTTGGCACGTTACATAAAAACTATATAGAATTCTTGTTAAATCCAGATACCTATCAAGAAAATAACAATCATAATAAATTGAATAACACCTTTAGCAAATGTTCCGCTTAAGAATGCCATCAATGTTGCAAATGCTACTTTCAGTGATTTACTTGAAGATTTATGTTGCGTGATTTCTACAAGAAATACTAGAACGAAAGGAATCAAAATAACGCCAAACGGTGGCAATATAAAACTGCCTATAATTAAACCAATAGCAGCTGCTCGCGTCCCCCACTTGGAACCTCCTGCTTTTTCAACAAAGTATATATTCGCTACATAATCCGCAACAAACAGTAAGATAGTTAGAACGCCTAATGATATCCAAGTAATCATTGTTAGTTCATGAGGATTAATTGCAAAATGATACAGTAATACGCCGCCCCACACCATAAGAATAGATGGAATAATTGGATAGATTAAACCTACAAAACTTAAAATAAACAATAAAGTGATTAAGCTCCAAATCATAATGTTCATGTGTTTCACCTCTTCTATTAGTATTTATAAAAAATATCTTACTTCCCTATTCATTTTCCTATGTGGGTAAACTCTTTTAATCTACATAAAACAGGAAAAACAAAAAGGGGATTTAATTATAAGGAAATTATAATCTATGTATAATAGGAAAAACTAGGAGGGATGAAAAATGAATAACAAAATACTTAGTTTGTTACTTTTCTGTTTATGTTTCGGTTTAGAATATGTAAGTTTTCAAATAGTTGGAGATTATTTTGATTCGTTAAATTTAATGGATAATACATTGGCTATCATACTGTTTGTGGTTCTTTCATTGTTATACATTTACTTATATTCTGTCTTACTGGAAAAGTTTTTAAATATAGACGCTAAGAAAACAATGATTCGTGTATTAATTTTCTGTTTATGCTTTGCTTTGAATTATGTGAGTCTCACAGTAGTTATGGATTATTTTTATTCACTAATGTTAATCCATAATAAATTAGTAGCTAGTTTAATCAATAATCCATTGGTAGCTATTATACTGTTTGTGATTATTACGTTGCTATACGGTTGTTTATATTCTGTCTTACTTAAAAGGTTTTCAAATGAAGAATATAGCCAAATAAAGTCCGAATTCATAATACGAAAATATTTTGGTATCGCACTACTGATTTTTATTGCGCTAGTGTTATACAATATTGCAACTGCATTGAAATTGTATGGTTGATACATATAAAAAATAAAGCACTATATTTCTAATAAATAGTTCAGATAACGTGGAGAAAATTTAAAAAACACAGTGTAAAAAACAGTCGAATTCACAACGTAATTAACACACGATTTATCGTATAAAATAACAAAAAAACCACAAGGAATAAATGGTCCTTTGTGGTTTTTTTTGTTATTTTATTTTCGTTATGTTCATTAATTATTTAGCCAATCTTAATATCTATAAGTATCATTTCTACGTTTTAATTCTATATTTATTGAATGTTATATTTCCTCAATTGTCTCTCCTTCAATGATTATAGATTCTATAGAATTATCAGTTTGATAAAATACTTCATAAGTCATTTAATCATCTCTTAGCTATGAATTATACGCATGATTTTTCTTGCTTTGTTGATTAATGGTATAAATTCACTATGATAATCCAATTCAACGAAATCATCACTATATCCCTTAAAAGAGTTTTCAACACCTGCTTTTTGTGTAAGAAAATCATATTCATCGTAAGAAATTAAAACACGATTAAACTCTCCGCTTTTAGATACACTAGTTATGTCAGCATTTTGATAAATTTCTTCAATATTCATATCAAACAACTCCTTTAATTTATTGTACATAATGTGTCTAATGTTCATTAACGTATTCTATATCATTATACGCTAAAATTTATTTTTGTTGGAAAATAGGTAAATATTTATCACAAATTAGCAACCGAATTAACACCATAAATAACAAGAATTATGACAACATTAATTACTATGGGATTTACTTTGCTAATTGGTATGTGATTTAGTATGTTTCTCCACAAAAATTGAACTACTTATATTTCTAAGAGTGCTTTATTTTTTAAATATACTCTGGGCTTTTTCAAAATACTCTTGGATTTCTTTGCGTGTGATATTATCATGAATAACTAATTCTTCATCAAAGGCTAATTTCCACTTTTTCTTTGCTGCATCGATTTGTCTCTCTGTTGCTGGTCCTTTTTCATTATATTCTTCTTTTAACTTCATCATGGTATTTAGGAAAACTAAATAATCATCCGGCAAGTCCACATCTTTATTGATATCCTTACACATACCTTTGAAATATTCTAATTGTTTTTCTGTTGGTTTCTTATTTCTTAAAGCATCTACCTTCTTTTGAACCATATGTTTAAGTTCGCCATCTTCGAATTCCAATTCCTCTTCAGACCACTTTTGATTGTATTTTTTTGAACGCATATCCACAAATACTTCTTTCATGAATTCATCAGTTACTTCTGTAATGAAAATCATAGGATGCTCATGGTTAAAAAGTAAAATGTCATTCACTGATTTCGTTAAACTTCTTTGGAAGCTTTTTTTTACGTTTGCTTCTAAATCCTGATATCTCACATTCATTATTAAAACCTCCATATTCCAGAATCTTCTTTGTACTTTAAGTCATTAGTAATTTTAGTTTTGCTCTCTTCTTTCTTTCGTATGTTTTTTTGTATGTCGGGATTGTTATAATTGAGACTTTCCTTCTTTTTTTCGCATTCAATGAAATATTCTAGTCCAATGGACCAACAAGACCGACTACTTTTAAAATTATCAATGCTTTGACCGTATTCTAGTTCCCCTCCTCCTGCACATATACCGCTAAAATTAAATTCGCAGGTTCTACATGTATTCTCTAATTCGAAGGGATATTTACTTTTGTGTTTCAAGACCAAATTCCTTTCTAAACAAATTGTTAATAAACATGGGTCATTTCACTAATATCTACATTCATTCTACGCATAAAAAACGCTTAAATCAATTGATATGGAAATATAAGTATTAAATACCTTTACAAGTTCTTGTTTGAGTAAAATTAAATAATTAATATTTTCTTATGTGTTATTTACAATTTATGTATAATATCGAAAGTAGGAGGGATGAAAATTGAAAAAAATAATACTTAGTGTATTGCTTTTCTGTTTATGTTTTGGTTTGAATTTGTGGAGTTACCAAGTATTTGAGAATTCCAGTTTAAAAGTAAACTTTGCATTAAATACTCTAATAATAACTTTAATTATTAATTTGTTTTGTGGTTATTTTTATTCTGTTTTACTTAGAATATTTACATATAAAAAACTAAAAACAAACATGCAAATACTTATCGTACTAAATTTCTGTGTATTTGTTAGTTTAAATTTTTGGAGCATAATGATAATTGGTAATTTACATTTAAGCGATACATTATCAATCATTGTAGCTGTAATGATTCCCATATTTTATGGATACCTTCATTCTATTGTGTTTAAAAATTTGATATATACCAAGTTGAAAGGTATTAAAAAAATTGTAGCTTTAATGATTCTTTTGATTGTGGCAATAATTTCTATAAATTTTATATTTTTTAGAATGTATGAGTTTTCATTTTCGATGGAAGATGCCTTTGTTGATGAGAATTATTACATATGCCCAGACGGAATTGAAACAATGGACCTTAGTTCATGTAAATAAATCCAATAAAATAGAGTTTTTATGATTTTGAGTAAGAAAATATCATATATAACAACAAATATAAAACTCTTAATTTCAAAATCGTGCAGGTATTAACATTTCATCAAGAAAAATATGTTAATGGAATTTTAGTTTACAATTACGGGGTGACTTATTTTGAAGAAAAAAACAAAAAAGAAATTGTTATATTTCTTATTAGGTTTAATTTTGCTTATATGCTTTTGCTATTTCCAAAACAATTATATAGTTACGACTGAGTATAATTATAGTTCGAAAAAAGTCCCGGAAAGTTTTGATGGATATAAGATTGTACAACTGTCTGACCTGCACGGAAAATCTTTCGGGGAAAATCAAAAACACTTAATGAACAAAATAACAAAGGTAAAACCGAATCTGATTGTATTTACAGGTGATTTGATTGATGCCCATAAATACAATGAAAAAAATAGCCTTTTGTTAATGGAAAAATTAGTACAAATAGCTCCAGTTTATTATGTGACAGGCAATCATGAATGGCGTTCGGGGAAATTTAATTCATTAGAAAAATCATTGAATGATATAGGTGTTCATGTCATGAGAGATACATATGCAGAAATACGAAATGGAAACCAAAAAATGTACCTTTTAGGAATAGACGACCCTTCTTATAGAGATGAATCATATTCAGAACAATCAATAGCAGAAGAACGAATAAAACATTTAAATGATGAAATTAAAGATGAAGCGAATATTAAAATCTTATTATCTCATAGACCAGAATTACTAGCTTTGTATTCAAGATATAATATTGATTTAGAATTTTCCGGTCATGCACATGGTGGACAATTTAGAATCCCCTTTATAGGAGGGGTAGTTGCGCCAAATCAAGGATTATTACCGAAATACACATCTGGTATGTACGTTAAAGATAATACAACTATGATTGTAAATCGAGGACTAGGAAATAGTATTATTCCACTTAGGATATTCAACCAACCAGAGATAGTTGTTTTAACCTTAAAGAATGAAAATAGTTAAATACAACAGTTTATTGTTAATAGAAAAAAGAACATGAAATTCAAGTCTTCGTGTTCTTTTTTTATTTGTTACCTATTTTGTGTCCTATATAATTAATCCCTTTTATGCTGTTCACAAAAACTTTTCCCTAAAAACAAATAACATGTCTTAAAAAACATGTATCATAGCCTATGAGGTGAGAACATTATGGGAAAAATATTTATAAATTTTATAGTTATGATTAGTGTGTTGTTAACTGGATGTTCATATAATGACGTACAGGTTAAAGTAAATGGCAAATCAAAAGTAATTTCAGAAAGTGCATTGAGATTAGTTTCTTTAAAAAATAGATTACCTGTAAAAAGCTCAGTACCTGCAACTGAAATAGCTGATATCAAAATTGAGCACAATGGCATTCTACATGAAATATTTATTGTAGGAGATTCTGCTATTGTTTATTTTAATGATAGAGAAATTAAACAGTATGAAATATCGTTAGATGAATTACAAAAAATTCAAAGAGAAATAAAATAAAAAAGACTATTTATCTTGATATGTATAAACTAAGTTTTCTTACTTACATAATCCAAAAATATATTCTCTTGAACAAAGCATATAGTAACCGGTTTGCAGCGATGGAAAGATAGTTATTCAAAGAAATGTTTAGAATGAAAACAACTCGAAAAGTTATTTTAATGATATTTAAATTAACACAAAATTACATTTCTTCATCCATATAAATGACATTTCAAAAAAAACATGTATCATAATATCGGGTGATAAAGTTATGGGGAAAGTATTTATAAGTTTTATAATTATGATTAATCTATTCTTGGCTGGGTGTTCAAATGATAATGTAAAAGTTACAGTAAACGGAGAACCTAAGGTGATTTCTGAGAATGTATTGGAAATGATTTCGAAAAAAAATGAGATAGCTGTAAAAAGAGACATAAATCCAAATCAAAAAGGCGATATTGAAATCAAATATAATGGTATTTTACATAAAATATTTGTTGGTAAAAATTCTGCTATTGTTTATTTTAAGGATGAAAAGATTACACAATATGAAATATCGTTAGATGAATTACGAGAAATTCAAGAGAGAATAAAATAAAAGCCTACTCAGTTTAAAAAAACCACGTCATCGTGGCTTTTTAATTTAATACCTTATAAACAGGACATTCATCTTTTAAAATCCTGTAGTCATTTTATCTACTATAGATTTTCTAATAGGTCCAAAGAAATACTCAAACCAACCTATTTTCTCTATTTGTACACCACTATTTGGTTTTATTAAATTATTGTAACTGTTAGGTGTACCAACAAAAATAACTGTTTCATCTTTCATATTAGATTTAAGAATAATATAGTGTTCTTCTCTAATTAAATCTAGGTCGTTTTTCTTAACTTTTTCATTGAATTCTCTTGAGTGATTATGATATTTATATACAGATACATAATCAAACAACAAAACAAAAGAAAGTACAATGAGTGTTGCCCATAAAATCTTTTGTTTTTTCATATACCTATCCCCTTTTTATTCAAATCCCTTTCAAACTTTACCATAATTTCACTTTAAAACAAGAAATTATTTATTCCCATTTATTTAATCCGGAAAATCTCCCTTTTATGTTCAAAGAAATATAGACTAGTTAATTATTTGTGAAAAAAATACTATTAAAATATTAATTTTTTCACAAATAAACACAAATTTACGGTAACATAGTTAAGTGATGTTTTAGAAATAGAAAAGAGGTTTAATTAAATGAACAAAACGAAACGATTAATTCTTATAGATGGAAATAGTTTGCTAAGCTCTTCTTTCTTTGGCTCTATGGATTCTGCTGCTTGGTATAAAGGTGATAAAGACAAAGTAAGAGAGAAAATGATGAAAACGTCAACCGGTCAATATACTAATGCTGTATTGGGTATGACAAAAATACTATTAAAAGTATTTAAAGAACAAAATCCAGAATACATGGCAGTAGCATGGGATGTAAATAGAGATACATTTAGACGTAAAATTTTCCCTGAATATAAAAGTCATCGCGGCGATACCGCTGATGAATTACGTTCACAGTTTCCGGTTATGAGAGATGTATTGGATGCTATGGGAATCGCACAATTCCGTTATGAAGGTTTCGAAGCCGATGATATAATTGGTTCATTATCTACAAAATTCGAAACTGAAGTACCTGTTTTCATTATGACTAAAGACCAAGATGCCCTTCAGCTTGTATCAGAAAATACTCGCGTTTGGTTAAATACATCTACGGCGAAAGATAAAATAAGTGAGTTCTTTGGGGACTTGCCAAAAGGCGCATACAATGTTCCTTCTAATTATTTTGAATTTACTCCGGAAACTTTCCCATTCTATTATAAAGGACTTAGTCCTATTCAAATCATTGATTTAAAGGCTGTTGAAGGTGATAAATCAGACTTTATTCCTGGAGTAAGCGGTGTAGGAGAAAAAGCTATTTATCCGTTATTGAATGAATTCAAAACAATTGAAAATATATATGAATACATAGAGAATAACGATGAAAAAACAGCAAAAGAATTCTTTAAAGAATTAGGGATTAAACGTTCTCCGTTAAAGAATTTAAAAGAAGGAAAAGACATGGCATTTATGTCTAAAAAGTTGGCTACTATTAAATGTGATATGGAACAGCTGCAAGAAGTTACATTAGATAGTTTAAAAGTAAATATTGAACAAGAAAAGATGAATAAAAAATTCAAAGAACTTGAATTCAATAGTCTTATTAAAGATAAGAAGTAAAATAAACTCTCATAACTATAATGACAAAAACCACACTTAATATGTAATAAGGGTGGTTTTTATTTTATGTTTAAACGTAAATATTGAAAGAATGACCAGTAAATTCATTAAGGGCAAATTTAAAGGTTTATTACAATGATGCAAATAGGTATGCATAAGGACACCGGACACCTATTTGCATTATTCATTAGGTAATAAAGTCAAATCGTTTGTGTGAACAAAATTCCCTTTGTAATTCCAATCATCGGTTAACAAAATTTCAAATTCTCTATTTTCTAATTCTAATAAAATATATTTATTTATATTTTCAAAAACAGGAGTAATCTGAGCCATTTTCTCTGCGTATTTTTGACATGATGCAACTTTAATGGGTTGCAAATATTCATTGTATTCTTCATCAGTTCTTAGTTGTTCAAGTTTTTTTTCATAATGCGCTATTTTGTTTTCTGTACTAATTATATTATCGTTATTGTTTGGGACGTAGGATTTACTTAATTTATTAAACTTTCTTTTCATTGTTTTTAAATTTTTATTCATATTTTTTCTTAATTCATTCTCTATCTTTTCTTTTATCATTAAGACTGCGTTAGGGTGCAAGATTTGACCCTTATGTTTCTCGTCATATTCCGATTCAACTATTTTTTTTATATCTTCATCAAACGTATTTATCTTATTTTCAAGTTCATTTGCTTCTTTTTTATAATCATCCATACGTTTGTTATAACCCAGCAATGTTGTTTTCAAATCTCTTATGATATTTGGGATGTTTTTTTCACTTTTTATTCTATTTGATTCTTTTTCATACTCTTCAAAAGCCTCTTTATAAATTAAATCACTATCTGTAGCATCGAAATCAATTTTTATATCCAGTTCATTCTTTCCATTAGAATACATTAGTGATTTCTCTATATTTAGTTTTAATTCAACACTATTTTCAGTAGCAATTAGATTGTAAGTAAAGCGGAAATCAACCTTATATTTTTGTTTATACTTAAAAAAAATGAATTTAAAATCATCCTCTTTAGCATATGCGTTACTTGCGACGTTAAGAAGAATATTGAGGTTCCCATAAATAATTAATTCTGGTTCTTCAAATTTTTCGTCGCTATATGGATACCAATTGTCTGCAAAATATATTTTTTTAATGTTCATATCAATAACATCGCAATTTTTAAGAGCATTTAATTGAACTGACATAATATTATCTACCACCTTTTCAATTTAACATATACATTCTATACAGAATTCTGCAAATTTGTTAGAAATATAATCAAAAGAAGGCATTTAGATATGTCTGTTATGTAACGATTTCGTTATGAACTGTGGAACATTCACCGCAATAAAAATTATCCCTCTACAAACTATCGATGTAAGAAAAAAGGTCTTTGTATAACAACAGCAGATAATGAGTAATATTTAATAAAACAAAAAAAGACTCATCAAATTTTTGATAAGCCCTTCTCAACTTTTATTATAACTATCATCATCGTTCAATAGCTCTATCATTTTCTGTGCAAAACGAATAGATTTTTCTTTTGTTTCTCTGCTCTTTTCAACAAACATATCCCAATTTTCATGATTCATAAATTGTTTTGTTTCAATGTACCACTTTCCACTATTTCCAAATCTTTGTTGTGCCTTTATTTCCTTTTCCGTGCATTTTTTGCGAACTTCTTTAGCCGATATGCCAAGTATAATAGTTGCATCTAAAACTGTAATAAATTCGGGTATATTATATTCTTTGCGCAGCATTTCAAATTCTTTATCCTGTTCCTCTTCGCTCAGGTGATTATTCATGTTCTGTGCCCCTTCTATATTTAATGTTGTTTATTATAGTGATTAAAACAATACTTTCAATGATTTATGCGACAAACGAATATTTAAATATTTTTATGTATCTTCTCATTATTATTTATATTTGTCATCAGTATAATGAATACCTCTATCCCCTTCTTTATTCCATATTATATTTTTCGAAGCGGGAGTTAATATTTCTGGTCTCCCCAAGAAATTAATAAACAAAAAAAGAGTGGAAATCCACTCTTTTTTACAATTTCACTTTCCCTTCTGTCTCTTTTTTAATTTCTGAGAGAATCTCTTCCGGATTAAATCCGCCGTCTCGAATCGTTTTCTCAACGAATTGTCTCATCGTTTTAGGTCCTAATTTTTTTAAATCTTCATTATCAAGCATGCTCTTCACCATCATTTTTACCCGTTTTTTTTCTACAATCGATTGAACTTCTTCTCTACTAACTTTCATTTTTCCAAGCACCTCCAAAACTTTATTTAATGCATCTCCGTCAATTGCGTTAGCGATAAAATAAACAATGTTTGCTGCTATTTTTTTTGCAGTTTCTTCATCAGTCGAAGATGTAACAACTTCAACAACTTCTTTTGTTACATCTTCGACTGGAATGTTTCCGTTGTTCATATAAGGAATATAAGTTAATGCAATTTCTTCTGCCTTAGTTATTTCCTTATTAGTGTAAATTTTTCCCTTAATTTGCTTTAATAATTCTCGTCCATCTAAATCTGGTAGGAAAATTGCATCAAATTTATATTTCATAGTTCCATAATCTAAAGATGTTTCCCTTTTTTCCAACGGATAATCTTCAATATAAATAACACATGTGTAAACTTTTACTCCAAACGCTTCAATTAGTCGTTTGTCGTAATCATACCATCGCTTCAAGTCTTTTATTAAATATTTCACTTGATACTCCAAATGCAAGATTGAACCATCCTCAAGAAAAAAACAATTATCAATGGTTCTTTCTGCTGGTGAATCCCATTCTTTCCTTTTTGGGAATTCTTGTGGACCTGGCTTCAAAACAGGAGCATAATGTAAACCGAAATATTCAAGCAATCGTTCTCCGCCTTTTACATCAGTAAACAATATTTTTTGTCCGGAGTCTTTGTTTTTTCTTTCAACATTTGAATAACTTGTACGTTTTCTACTATTCCCTTTTCTACCCAAACATTTTACCTCCATTATACGCATTATTTTTGTTTTCTTTCAATTGCGCACAGATATTTTACCATTATTTTTAAAAATAAGAAGAAAATAAAATCAATCACTTATTTCATTATCTAAGCTATAATTGTAACTCGCTATAAAAAACGCTCCTATCATATATAATTTCTATTAAAAATTATATATGATAGGAGCACATATTGAATCAATCTAAATGGGATAATAAGATAATGGAAGGAATAAAAAAAAGGTTCGATGCCTTCATTCGAGACTTGTGTAAAGAACACTAGCTACATACAAGATGGCGATGTATTACTTATTGTTTTTCCAAATGATTTTCAAAGAGAATGGCTTTTTAAAAACACCTTGTGTTATTGTTCAAATTTTCTACTGCCGTTCTACAAGCTAGGGATTTACAAACTACCTTTAGCTATTTTTCAAGCCATTACTAAAACCCACAATTTCTACTTTTAGTATAAACAAGAGTTGCTGTAATATCAACTTTCACGCACTCATCCACTATGATTTTATTTTTTATAAATACCAAAGAATCATTGGTATATCTATATTTATTAAAAATCATTAGGGGATATCAAGCGCTTAATTCTTCATGTCATTACGATATTTTTCAAAATCGAATTTCTTGTATCCTGTGACCTCATCTACTATCATAAATTGCTCTCCATCTTCAATGTAATAGATAGAACCGATAGATTCTGAACAAGGAATTTCTTTGTTGTTTGGATGTGTTCGAATAGAGAAAGTAAACAAATTCATTTTCGCTGCTAATCTTGATAGTTTGATTTGTTTCTCTTCGAACGGCATTTTTTCATTATAAAATAAATCCTTATAATCTTCCCATACCGTAGCACCTTTAATTGACTTTTTCGATTCTTCATCGTGAAATTCATAATTTAAAAACAGTGTAATACTGTCGTCATCAATTAATTTCATTCGTTTTGCTACTTCTTTGAAATTTAAGTGCTTTACATCGTTAGTAAAGTTTTCAAAGTTTTGCTTGTGATAGCGTAGTTTATGTTCTTTCATTCTCTGTAACGGCAACTCATAGAAGCGTCCAAATTCCTTTCCTATCAACATCTTTTGTACGTCAGGATGATTTAAATCCTGTTCTAAGCGCCAATCTCCCTTATAAACCACGTCAGCTTCATCAATATGAAAGAAAAAAACCTTCCCAGCTCGCAAACTAGAACGATTAATACGACCACAAAACTGTTCTTCCGCATCCAGGATAGATATATCTTTGAGCCCTATGTCCATATCAATGTCCACGCCAGCTTCTATTACTTGTGTTGCTATGACGACGACATCTTTGTTTATGAAAATTCCGTTTTCATCTTTCTCATTGATAATAGACAGAACCTTTTTCCGATAACTAGAGCTGTCATATCCCGTTAGTTCTACAATAATCCTCCCTTCTTTTGTATGATTCTCTTTCATTTTATTAAACAACTCTCTTGCCGTTTTCGTACTGATGCACTCTATCAAGATTCGTTTCGGTCCTTCTTTTTCTTGAATATCACTTATAATGTTCTGCAATTTATCCAAAGAGAAGGTATTATCCTTTAACAACGAAAAATCCAACTCTACTCGATTTTTAAATAGCTTATTCAAGTAATATTTTTTGGCATTCGGTAGAAGATTTACTCTTGGAACAACAGCCTTTTCTTGTAAATCTAGTAAGAAATTCAAATCAGGAATTGTTGCTGACATTAGTACAATTTTAATATTCATTAGTTTGCTGATTTTATAGAAAAACGTAATAATTTCAGCCCAAATTGAGTTTTTATATCCTTGAATTTCATCCAAAACAATAACACTGTTGCAAAGCTGCACGAATGACAGATTAGATTCTCTTCCAATTCCAAAAAAACTATTAAACAGATTTACATGGGACGTAAGTGTAACTGGATATAACAACATTTGCTTTCGGAGCAATTCTTCTTTGTAATCAATGTCTTCTTCTTGGTCCTTTGTTTCTTTGTCATTTTCATCTTTGGTTTCATTTACTTGAACAATTGGTGTGACAGAATTCACGACCTGCATACGATACGTATCTCCAATTTCTTTGCCGAATACATTGTTTAAAGTGTCTTTTGTTTGCTCGATAAGCGCATTGAATGGAAATACGTATAGAATCTTGTTTAGACCTTGATGAGAGTCTAATAACTGCAATGATAAATGGATTGCATTGTTAGTTTTCCCGCTTCCGGTAGGTGCTTCTAAATAAAATAGTTGTTCCTGACTATTCGTCTTTATTTCTCGTTCTACCTCTAGGAAAATATCAGAGCGGAGTGCGTTAATAGGCGCATTTTTGAAAAATGTATCATCTTTAGAATATGCTTTTATCCCTTTATAGATAGGGATGCTCTGGTACTTGTTTAACAAAGCTTTAGTGTCTTTTTGGTTCAAATAGTAAGAGTTAGGTTTCTCACCTTTAAAGAAGGCATAAGTAGCCTTGAAATCGCAATGGACTATTGCTGAGAAAAGTAATTTTGAAAGTAAATAAAATTCAAATTCTGATATATTCCGTTTACTTGCATCCACCTTTGTTAACTTCTTAAAAGAAAATGACTTTAATCGTTCTTTTTCTTTATAGAAATCAACATATGGACATTCCTCATCTGTGATTTTTTCGTGTAAATCCTGTAATTTCATCAAATACTTTTCCATTCCATCGTTTGTACCATTTACTTCCCCCATATTTTCCAAGTGAGTATGATGCCTAGAGATAATATAAGAGAATGTGAAGACGACACGACGCAAGAATCCTTTTGTCTTTACATCTTTGAATCCACTTTCTATTTGAGGTATGAAAATATCTAAATACAATAGACTCGATAACAAGGAATGATTCGTGTCCGAATACTTATATGATGGTTGAAATGGTAATGGATTTTTCATCGTTTTTTGTTGGAATATAGGATTAATTTTTCCTAAATCGTGCAGGTATACCGCTTGCTTAAATAGCATGATGACAAAATCTTTTACAGTATCGTTTAATGATTGTTCTTTTCCGTAATGCATTTCATCTACAATTCGATGAAGCGTATCTTGTAACTTATTTTTCACCATCAATTCATGTAAAAAATAGATTGTTAAATCGGAATGTTCTTCTAACGTTTCCACTTTATCTGTTTTTGTATGGGCAAGGATGTTTTGCTCGGTTATATAGTGTGATATATTCTGCATGTTTGTCGTCCTTTCTATAAAAAAGAGAGGCATTTGCCCCTCCTCTGTTCCCTTATATAAATACTAAGACCTTATCTTCCGTCTCATACATGTGTTCAAACTCTATATTTTCCATATACATATTGGTGTATACAAGTGGTTCTAAATTATATAAAATCGTTTGTTCCTGTAAAGAAGTAGGCATATTTTCTCGGAAAAAGAAATCATCTTCTTCATCGAATGTATCCTCTTCAGTATCAAATTCTATTTCTTCACTCAACGGAAACAGAGATTGAATATAAGATACTTCCTCCACTTCAGAAATATTTACCCATCTAGGATTGATTATAGAAGCATAGTGGTCGTTTTTGCCTAGGTACGGAATGAACTCCGCTTTCTTATTGATTAGATAATCAGCTAAAGTATCAAACAATCCTTCTTCCATTTCATCAGAAGGAATCAAATAAATTGTCCAATGGGGATTTTCTAACCATTGTTCTTTTACAATCAAGTTGCTGCCCTTATTCGCAAATCCAGTTGTATTCGTAAATGTTTGAATTTTACGAGAGAAATAGCCTCTGTCACCATGCGGAACAATGCTGATACGTAAGTCTTTTAATTTTTGATAAAACTCAGGGAAGATTCGTTCTTCCCCTGAGTTGTTTCGTTTTGCTTGAGAATAACCATCTAATCCGATGATTGCTCCTAATATGCCTGTTAACGCTACCTTGTGAATATGACTATATGTGAAATAGTTTTCTTGATTCACATCGGGTTTTTTAAAAAAAGCGAAATCGCCTTTTAGTTCAAATGCAATTCCTTTCATGTTGAACCCTCCACCCTATTTTAATTTACTTCCTGTAAACACCTGAAGGTATTGTACATCTATATCTAAAGCATCTAATTTTGCTGTTTCTACTTCTACATTCAGAGGGTTGTAGTAGATTTCTACTGTTTTCACAGCATCTTTCACATCACTTAGAAGGTTAGCTAGGTTAGCAAGGTTATATATCGCTTTTTCACCTTCAAAAGTAACATCGACATATTTATTCAAGTTTGGTAATAATGCTTTTGATTCGTCTTCGAGTTCCACAAATAATGCAAATTCTACGAAGCAGCCAGCCTTTGTGTTTGTATTTAATGCTAAAGGTCCTAAACGAGCACCTAGTTTGAATGCTTCGTATGCTTCTACTGTGTAGCCTTCGAATCCTTCAATTAGACCTTCCCATTCTTTTACGTTATTCGGATTTACGGAGAAAGGATAGATATAATGCATTCTGTCTGCAAATATTTTCTTTCCGATTGTTCCTCTGTCTGCATCTTCATTGTTTGTATTTCGGAATGGAGATAAAATATCTTGCGTTCCTACTTCTGTATTCAAGAATACGTTTAATCCGTCTACAAATTGAACAGGTCCTGTAACCCCTATATTTACCTCTTTAGTAGCAAATGTTCCTCCGAAGTTTAGTACATCTACACATTGGAAGATATTTTCTAATGTTTTTTGCACATTCACAGGAGCTTCTCCAAAAAGAGATTCATATCTTTCTTTTAAGTCTGCTACTTGTAATGTATCTTTTTTTCCTTTTACTATTGATTTTATATAGAGCACATTATGACCCTCGTTTTTCCAAAACTGTCTAATTGGATATTTTAATGCTTTATCAGAGCCAAAATGTGTTCCGTTTGCCATAGATTTTGGCTTTCCTGTAAAATCAGCATTCCAATTTGCCATTTCTGCCTTTACACCGATAATTCCATATGCGCGATTATTCATTTTTGTCATTGTTCGTCATCCTCCGTTTTTCTATCTTCTGAATCATTTTCTTCTTTAGATTTCTTCTCTAAGAAAAAGTTTTCACTTGTGATACCATACAAAAGTGCTTCTGAATCAATGTTTGACATTCTTCCTTCAATTTCATAGTCAAGTAGTATATTTGTTGCTTTTAATAATTTGAAGTTATTTATAGAAATTGCATGACTATAATGTTTAAGTAATTCTCGTAGTTTTGTTTTAATGTTAGCGCCATTATTTACATTTACAATTTCCTCAAACATACCGATTGAACGATGTTTCGCTTTACTTTGATACATTAAGTAGTAAGCTAATTGACCAGCTAATATATAAAATTCCTTGTCGTTTTCGATTGATGGGTTTTCGTGTTCCTCTTTGACTTTTTCTTTCACATTTTGATAAGAATCTTTAAACAAGTAACTCAATTCTTTCACTCCTTCAATGTTTAGATACAGCAATAGTGACATTCCAAAGTTATAAGCATTACGCACACCTGCAAGTTTCAATCCTTCAGCCATACGAATTTTTTCTCTTATCAATTGGAACACCATTTTTTGAGCAACCGGACGAATTGTGATTGTAGTTCCAGTTTCCAAGAAATCAAACAATGCTTTTTTATTCATCATGAACTCGTCTTTCATGACGGCTGTAAACACGTTTGGTTTTGTATTTGGTTCAGAATCTAGGAAGTTTTCATGTAAAAACCCATTAAATAGGTATTTGCTAATAACTTTTAATAATTGCTGTTTATCCAGGATAGCGGGATATGCGTCAACGTTAAAACTTGCAAGGTGATTCTCGAATTTAAAACCCTTTATTGTGTTGCTTGTACTAAAAGGAATATTTTCATAGAAATCAATCGTTCCATTTTTATCTAGTTTCACAATTTTTGTACTTGATGAATCTTCTTCTTTTATAAAGATTGGTCTCATCTTTCCTTGTGATTCTAGCCATTTGTAAACGTCTTTTTGTGCTATAGCTTCTTGTACGGAAACAAGATTTGTTACTTTTTGTTCCTTTGACAAATGAAACTGATACGGTTTGTTGTCATTTACCGTGAAATCAATTGCGGGAATGCCTTTTAATTCACCATCCGCCATCATATTGAACTGATTTTTGGAAAAAATTCTTGGATAGATGTACAAGTCATATTCCTTTTCGTAATACTCCATAGGGACATCTAGAAACAACTTAATATAAGCACTTTTGGGTTTTACATGTTTAACGATATCTTCCGGAAGCTCACGAAAGAATTCTCGTATCTTTGTTATATTTTGAGAATAAAATTCTTTTGTGCGTTGATACAATGACTCTCTTTCGTCTGAATCTATATAACTCATAAGTTCCGGGAATGTTTCTCTTGCGATTACTAATTTTGCATCATTCTTTTTCACAAAAGGAAACATACTTATCATCTTCTCAGTAATAGACGGGCTATCCAATCTATTTAAGAATTGATTCGTATGTATAATTAGATGTTCATCCGTCAAAGTGCTTTTGTACGTAGGAAGCTGTTTGAGTTCGTTAAACGATTCAATTTTCATGAAAAGCGTAAACGGATTCGCGCTCCAGATAACTCTAGCTGGTATATCTATTACTTTGTTAGAGTCGTTATTCAAAATACTGCTGCAAGCATCTAATTTCTTGTACGAATCAACAAGATTAGGATTACGAATTGCTTCTCGTTTTTGATTGATAACCAGAATGCTATCTAAAACATCTTGTTTTTGTTCTTCAATGCTTTTATCAATGGATAACGTCATATATATACCTTCGGATAAGGTATATACATCTAGCGGTAACGTGGGTATTCGTTCCTCTAGTTTTTGATACTGTTGGATTAAATCCTTTATCACGAGTTCACACCACCTTTAGAAGTATTTTGCATAACAATATCCGGCACCGATGCTAGAGTTCTTCTCTCCAATGCCTGAACCTAAAAGAAGTTGTCCAATTTCTTGGGAGAGTGCATCTTCGTTTATTTTGATAGTCATTTTATGACCTAATAATTTAATGCCTTTGTAATGAGTTGCAATTGGTACTCTGTTTCCTAAATGAATCATTTTGATGAAGTTGTGGTCTCTTGGGATATCTTTCCCAGTAAAATCTTTGTATTTTTTGATTCCATTTGCTTCGATTTTATTTTGTAACACCATCAAGCTATGGTTTTTAGACAGCCAAGGCTTTCCGTCAACCGTTACAATAATCGGTGTGATAGTTGTTAATTCCTCAATCATCGGTGTTTTAATAACCTTTAGTTCTACAGCTAAAACTTGAAAATGATGATTTCCTTTTCTCAAGATGCGTTTCATTTTTTCGGCAAATGTTTGATTCGTAGTTCGAATACGAAACAAATACACTCTGCCTTTTTTGTATGTCCCATCTGATTCTATTGGATATAGATTGTTAAAAACATAATGTTTGTATTTACGAGATGTATGTAAATTACAAAGCCATTTATCTTCTTCCATACAACAATTCAAGAAAAAACCGATGTGCTGCCTTGTTTCCAAATGATGCATGTCTTGTTGTAAAAAGGCTGTGACACTTAATTCATGTACGAGCATCTTTTTTCTCCTTCGTTAGTATTTTATTTAAAACGTAATTACTTTGTAATTACTTCGTTTCCTTATATTACAAATTTTTAGTTGTATTTGCAAGTGCTTTCGAATAGAAGATAAAAAAATCCCGTTTCTTATTTGTAAGAAACGGGATTTCTTTAACATCTTATGTTATTGTTCAAGGGTTTTATTCACAATTTAATTAAAAAACTAAATTTAAAAACATCTTATGTTATTGTTCAACTTTGCTAGTTTGCTATATTTAAATAAGTTTTCCTATTTAAAAACATCTTATGTTATTGTTCAAAACTAGAAACTGGCACACCATAAATATTCTAAATTTAAAAACTACTTTTAGTTATTTTTCAATAAAAAAACACAAGCGACGAAGATTATCGGAGACATATTTAAAAACATCCTATGTTAGTATTCAAATCATACAACAAAATCTATGTAGCGAACAGCATCATTTAAAAACATCTTATGTTATTGTTCAACGTGACACCCATAGAGGTGGCTAATATGCTAATCTTATTTAAAAACATCTTATGTTCTTATTCAACTTTTTTAAAGGAGTAAAATGTCCACAATTATTTAAAAACATCCTATGTTAATTTTAAACACAAATCGGAACAAAAGTGTTTTATGCCCCTTAGTATTTAAAAACATCTTATGTTAGTATTCAATGAGAAAATTGATGACACTAATAGTAAACTATTTAAAATCACCCTATGTTTGTATTCAACTATTAATATCGCGATTAATAAAAGCAATATGTATATTTAAAAACATATTATGTTCTTGTTCAAATCTATTTACCATTAATTAGGGCAATCATATATACAATTTAAAAACATCCTATATTACTATTCAATAGACGCGTTGCACAAGAAAAAGATTCATTTAAAAACATTTTATGTTATTATTCAACCTTTACATGAACAAGCATTCCGTTTAATGGGCGTATTTAAAAACATCTTATGTTAATTTTCAACTTATTTTTATCATGTAAGTGGCTGATTATTTAAAAACATCTTATGTTCTTATTCAACTATATCTGGTATGAAGTTGAACAATTAACTTTATATTTAAAAACATCTTATGTTACTATTCAACTGTCTGTAACTTCTTGCTTTTTTTGCTGCATTAAAATTTAAAAACATCTTATGTTACTATTCAACCCCAGATAAACCAACTTTTTCTATTTTCATCATACACAAAAATCCTTTTCGCATCAATCATTTTATATTTTTCACAATCATTCTAAAACCTTGATATATTTGGTGGAACCGTTACAGAAAAGGATTAAACTATGATTTTTTATAAAAAACAGGTTATATATCATCTATATAACCTGTTTTTTTGCTTTCAATGAAACATTAAAATTTATACAAAAACATTTAAAATCAAAATAAGAATTAACGCTACCACTGATAAAATCGTTTCTAATGCAGTCCATGTAAGTAATGTTTCTTTAACTGTCATACCAAAGTATTCTTTGATTAACCAAAAACCAGAATCATTTACGTGAGAAAGAATTAGAGAACCTGCACCTGTTGCAAGAACAAGTAATTCTAAATTCACTCCAGGCATAGTTGCTGCGATTGGAGCAACGATACCAGCAGCTGTCATCATAGATACAGTAGCAGAACCTGTTGCTACACGAATCAATGCAGCGATTGTCCAAGCTAAAAGAATTGGTGAAACATGAGAATCTTTTGCTATATCAGCAATATATGTTCCGATTCCAGAATCTAAAAGAACTTTGTTAAATGCTCCACCTGCACCAATTACAAGTAGAATACTTGCTGTTGGAGCTAAAGCATCATTTGTAAATTTTAAAATCTTATCGCGATTAAACCCTCTTGCATATCCTAAACTAAAGAATGAATATAGTGTTGCAATTAATAATGCCACGATTGGGTCTCCAATGAATTTCAAAGTTTGGAATATCATTGTGCCTTTTTCCAATGTTAAATCTGCTACAGAAGAAGATAACATTAAAAATACAGGAATTAAAATGGTGAACAATGTATTTGCAAATCCAGGAAGCTCTTTGATTTCATCTTTGTTAGATGTTAATTGTTCTCCCATTTCTTTTGGAACAGTTTTATGTATTCTCTTTCCAATCCATTTACCGTATAGTGGACCAGCAACAATTGCTGTTGGAAGACCTATTAGTAAAGAATATAGAATTGTAATACCAACATCTGCTTTATAAATACCTACAGTTGCCATTGCAGCTGGATGCGGAGGAACTAATCCGTGTACAACTGATAAACCAGCAACTAAAGGAACACCGATAGCTACTAATGAAATTCCAGTTTCCATAGCAATCGTAAATAAAAGTGGAACTAATAATACGAAACCTACTTGGAAGAATACAGGAATACCAACAATAAATGCAACGAACATCATAGCCCAATGAACGTGTTTTTTGCCAAAGCGGTCAAGTAATGTGCGAGCAATACGTTCTGCCCCACCTGATTCTGCCATCATTTTTCCTAACATTGTACCTAAAGCTAATACAATTGCTAAAAATCCTAATGTATTTCCCATTCCAGCTTTAATAGAATCTATAATACCTGGTGTGGTTGCCGGGTCAGACGATACAATCGGCATACCTGTTGCAAGACCTACACCAATAGCCGTAATTAATAACGCAACAAACGGGTTCATTTTTGCCCAAGTGATAAGCAAGAGCAAAGCTACGATTGCTGCTAATACAATAAATAGCAACATAATATATCCTCCCTAATCAAAAGTAACCATGTCTTTGGAATTGTGAGATGATATCAAAATCATCTTTTAGTTTGTGATATAAACGGTCATACATATAATACATCTCCATATATATAGCGTTATTCTCTAGATTTGGTTCATGTTGATGTGTAATATGAATCTGGTTTTTTACATCTTCTAAACTATGAATGTGTTTTGTAGCTAAAAGAACGAGTGAAGCTGCTCCTAAAGCAGAAGCTTCATGACTTTCAGGAACCAACACTTCCCTTCCTGTTACATCGGACAATATTTGTCTCCATGTTTCCGAACGTGCAAAACCACCAGAAGCCCTAATAATAGAACTAGTCCCAGTTAAAGAACGGAGAGCAACACCTACAGAGAATACACTTAAGATGACTCCTTCTAAAACTGCGCGAATAAAATGCTCTCGTTTATGGTGCAAGCTTATACCGAAGAATACGCCTCGTGCATTTGCATTCCAATATGGAGCTCGCTCTCCTGATAAGAACGGTAAGAACAATAAGCCATCAGCTCCAGCTGGAACCTTTTCAGCATATTGAATCATTAAGTCATAAGGGTCTACCTGTAAACGCTTTGCAATTTCTTTTTCTGTGCCGGCAAATTCATCGCGTAACCATCTAAGCATAATCCCCCCATTATTGGTTGGACCTCCAATTACCCAATGGTCATCTGACAAAGCATAACAAAACGTTCTTCCTTGCTCATCCACTAATGGTTTATCAGCAACTGTACGTATTGCTCCACTCGTACCAATTGTTACGGCTGTTTCTTTTGGACTAATAGCCCCTACTCCGACATTCGCTAATACGCCATCACTCGCTCCAATTACAAACTTAGTAGAAGTTTGTATACCCATACGAGATGCGAATTCAAATTTCATGTTATCTAAGATATGAGTGGTTGGTACCGGTGTAGATAATTTGTTTTTATCTAAATTTAGTAAATTTAATACATCTGTATCCCAATCCAAATCTTTTAAATTGAACAGCCCCGTAGCAGAAGCAATAGAATAATCTACTACATATTCACCGAAAAGATGATATAAAACATATTCTTTAATAGAAATGAACTTATGCGTTTTTTCGTACAGTTCTGGTTCTTCTTCTTTAAACCACATTAATTTTGATAATGGAGACATCGGATGAATTGGTGTCCCTGTTCGTTTGTAAATCTCCATTCCGTTGTATTCATTTAATATTTTTTTGGATTGCTGAACACTTCGGTTATCCGCCCAAACAATCACTTGTGTGAGAGGGTCACAATTTTCGTCCACAGCGATTAACGAATGCATAGCGGTACTTATACCAATCCCAACAATCTGCTGCGCTGTAACGTTTGCTTTTTGTATAGAAACGGAAATGCTATCAATAAATGCATTGAAAATAGTTTGTGGGTTTTGCTCAGCCCATGATGGTTTTGGATTAAATAATGGATACTCTACCCCGTGAGTTGCTAAAACATGACCTTTCATGTCAAACACTACGGATTTTGTACTAGTTGTTCCAATGTCTACTCCGATTACCACTTCAGAACGATGCATTTATTCATCACCTACCTTATAATTGATTAATAAATTCTTTTTTTACTTCATTGTTATGTTTCATTCTCGGATTTGGAACCCCTTTCATTTTTTTAATAAAATATAAAATGCGAAAAATTTATTACTTACCACGTCCTTAAAACATATAATTCTAATAAAAGGATAGAATTCAAATGAGTCTAAATACCCAACAAATATTTTATTGATATAACAAAAAAGCAACCAATCGGCTGCTTTTAATTACATATTTATTGTGGTGGTATAAATTGCTTTATTATGCTTCAAACAAAGTTAAGCAGAAACAACAGAATTTCTAGGTTCTTTCATGAGTAATGCCAATCTCTGTTCTTCCCAATAGGAAGCACCCTCTTGGCAGAAAACATGTTCATGTTTCTCTAATAATGTCACCATTTCGGAACTTCCTATATTATCAATGACAAATTTATATTTTTTAATACGTCCGCCCTTTTGGATTAAAAACTCCGATATCTGAATATCATCATGAATAACTGAAAAAGATAGACCTTCATCTCCCTCTTCATTCACCTTATTTACATCGGCTCCTGCTTCAACTAAAAGCTTTATGGTTGTATAATCATCTCTTCTCAAAGCTTCTGCTAAAGGGAATTGTTTCATTTTATCCCCTTTCATTAAGTCTATACCTAATGTTAGTAACTCCTTTATCCATTCATGATTTTTGCGAGCTATAGCATCAAAGAGAATCGTTTCCTCGAAAATAATTGGTTCATATACTAACTCTGGATAATTCTTTAAAATTTCCATACATTGATTTATCTTGTTGTCCGAATAATAAACATACACATCATTTTTTGGATTCATGTTTTTTTGCTCCTTTGTTTTTTGTATATATTGTAGACTATTTCTAGAAAATTGTGCTAAAAATAAATTTCTGAAAAAATTATAAATAATAAAAACCAAATCCAAAATTTTTTTCTGAATTCATGACATTTCAAAACCCAATATGCTATAATAGCCAAAGCAATTAAAAAAACAAAACCATATATATTCATATTACTTATGTTTTCAGCACAATTTCGTAAAGACTAGAAGAATACATTCTAGCTTTTTTATTGTGTTTATAATCATATGTAAGAACATTGAATGTTCGGAAAGGAAAAGGTGATTGCAACATGAAAAGACAACTGATTGAGGTACGTGTAAGTAGTAATTCTGATTTAAATTCTAAAAAAATTGATGGTCTTAATATCGAGCGCGTTTGGACTATCTATGATGCTCAATTACTAGAACAAATCAAAAAAAATCCAGAAAAACTTAATGAAATTAACTTAGAAGAGAACAAAGGATTGTTTTTTGAACATAAAAAAAGTGATTGGAATGTAGATGAAGACAATCTATTTTGGTATTACACAAGATTAGCAAGCCGTAATGACAGAATGAACGTTATTTTAGAAATTAATGAATAAGAAATTCTAAATAAATAAATTCAGAAATTACCTACACATTCAAATATCGGTCTCTCAATACAAATAAGTAAGAGCGGACTTTTATCCATTTGTTGCATATAAACAAAACGCAACAAGTAGATGACCTAAATATACATATATTGATAATTTCAGGGTATTCATCGCAATAAGTGATGATAATTGATACATAATGAAAACAAAAATAGTTATGCCTATTTAGATTAGTAAAAGGAGACTCTTTTTATGAGTTATAATGAATCAAAAACAGTGTTAAGAGCCGAACTTCCTATGTTAAGAGGAAAAAGCATTCATGAAGCATACGAATACTTCTCCCCTCTTCTTGGAAAACCAGATTATGTGGATGAATGGGATGGAAAAGTGGAACTCTTTCAATACATGAACTCGAAACATGACTACGTTCCAGTTGAAAAACATGTATCTGGCAAAGAAAGTGATACGCGATGGGGCGTCGATTACATTCTTGCATATGCGAATGATTACGGAGACAAAAAAGGTAAGGCGAATCATTCTCTAAAAGAATTGCGAAGCATCGCAGAAGAAATGGCAAAGAAATTCGAAGTCAATCCTGAAGATTGCAGATTGGTATCCTATACTTGGTACAATGGTAGCGAGGAACCAATAGAATTCGAATTATAATAGATTAACTACAAAACAAGGACCGTGTTCCTTGTTTTTTTTGTATATGGACACCTGATAATGAAGGTTGCTCATTTATTTATAGAAAAAATGACAATCCTTCCAAAAACATCTTATAATATAGAAAACTCTTGAGGTGATATTATGTCAAAATACAACATAACAAAAGCTTGGTTAAACCGCCCTACTCTAAAATTTATAGATGGAGCTTGGACTGCAAAAGGAAGATTTAAACTAAATACCGGAACAGCAGGAAAATTCGAACTAAAATTCTATAATGGATATCAAAATGAGTTTTTCATAACCTTTTTTCCTGAATCCTATAAAAATATTCGGCAACAAACATTTAATAAACATGAAAAAGAATTCCAAAAGCAAGCAGCTGAATTAGTAAAAGTACAAATTCATGAACGTTTAGAAGAAATACGAGCTGCGGAAGCGGAGTTATCAAATCCAAGTATAAAAATTATTACAGCATATGCACAAAGCGGAAATATCGGAGTTAAATTTAAAATCGGTGAAAACCCCGAAAGGTTTTTGGCTCTTGTTAAAAAAGGTGACGCTGATTGGAAATTTGATATGTTCTTCTTAAATGGAACAACCGCTGGAGTTGTAACTTCTACTTGGTTGCAAGAATTATGGGAATTGGCTCAAGAACATGAAGATATAAAATTACCATTGCTATTTTAACGTATCTTTTGGTATCCTCCCCTACTTGTTCAAAGAATAAATATAAGGTGAAATATAAACAAAGGAGAATGGAAATGGATAAATTCAATAACCTGGTGACGTTTTTAAAGAACAATGGATATTCAGTAGAAGTTGAAGAACGCCGAACATATACATTTGCAAGAGTTACTGGAAACAACATATTAGCAGGTTTTTGTACAGAGCATGATAAAAATCATACACATGCTGCCTACGGCTACATTAACGGTAGAATTTCTGCTGACCATGTTGCTTGTTTCGATAGGTGGCGCAAATGCCCGATGCAATTAGATTTACCTTCTAGTAATAAGGAAATGGAATATGTATTAAATCAATTAAAATACTGGGGCAGTGATGAAGGTCACGAAATGTCTGAGGAATACAATTATGAGAAATGGGTTTTAGATTACTCCAATATGTAGTTATGCAACGAAAAAAGAGAGAAATTCCAATGTAATATTATTAACCAATGAATCATGAGCCTTACATAATACGGGTTAAAGGAGAAAAATGAACATGTTTAGAAATACACAAGTGGAAATTGATAAAGTAAAAGAACAACTCTCAAACGGAAATTCACGATTTGAAAACGGTAAAGCTTTAACTGAAATTCATGTATCTGAATTAAATAAGTTATTGGATATCGCCTATAAACATGAAGAAGAAAATTATAAGATAAAACAATTGCTTCAAGGATTTTTGCTTTGGGAAGAAATGTTTCCCTGCATTAAGCAATATAACAACTCCCATCCTGCTTTAATCAATGAAGACTATGAAACTTATAGAAAACTTATATCTGAAACAAAAGCAGTTTTACAGAATTTTTCAGATAGATAGTTACAAAACAACATAATAATAGATACATCAAAAGACGTTCAATTAACTGAACGTCTTTTTTACATATTTTGTGGCAACAATTAAAACACATTTTCCGGAACGTTTTTCATGTCCCCACCGGCGGAGAACCGCAGGGTTGCCTTCCTGGGTGAGCTGAATTACTCCAACTCCAATAGGTAGCTAGCTTAGAATTTAGATTCTAAGTAATGTGGACCAACGGAATTTAACCCTAAACCGCCTGGGCAATGCTGTACGCTACCTAGTACATGAGCACATTGTATTACTTTTTTTGTAATCCAATAGTGCTATAGGTATATTTACATAAATATCATTTTTATCCTTTTTATCTATTGAAGTGCACTTAAACCAACGAGAAATATAGAAATCATTAAAATTAATTCATAATGATAAAATAAATCCAGAAAACACAAAAAAACAAAATGAATAATAGTAAAATGGGTCTATACAAACCATAAAAAATACATATACGATTTCTGGAGTTGAAAATTATGAAAACCATTATTAAAAATGCAACGCTATTCCCTATTGTCTCCCCTTCCTTTAAAGGAGACATTTTACTAGAGGATGGTCTTATTAAAAAAATAGAAACTCATTTAGAAGAACAAGCCGATAATATTATTGATGCCGACGGACAGTTTGTATTTCCTGGTTTCATTGATGCGCATACACATTTAGGAATGTACAATGAAGGTGTAGGTTGGGAAGGAAAAGATACAAATGAAGTAACACAACCAGTAGCTCCTTTTGTACGAGCAATTGATAGTGTCAATCCTCAAGATATTGCTTTTGAAGAAGCAATACAACATGGAATTACCACTGTTCAAGTCCTTCCTGGTAGCTTTAATCCTATTGGTGGCTTAACTAGTGTTATTAAAACACATGGAAAAAATGTTGATTCTATGATTTTAAAAGCAAATAATTCTCTAAAAATTGCATTAGGTGAAAATCCAAAAAGTAAACATAACCTTACTCGAATGGGTATTATCGCTTTAATTCGAAAAGCGTTTGTTGATGCTATGACAGAAAAAGAAACGTTTGAAAATGTACATTTAAAAAGGGTATTAGCAAGAGAAATCCCTATTCGTGTACACGCACATCAAGCGAATGATATTTTAAGCGTGATTCGTTTAGCAGAAGAATTTAATTTGGATTTACGTATTGAGCATTGTACAGAAGGACATTTCATTGTAGATGAGCTAATAAAGAATAAACCTTTTGTTACATTAGGTCCTACAATGTCTGCAAGAAGTAAATACGAAACAAGAAATAAAACATTCGACACTTATAAAATATTATCTGATGCCGGTCTTGATATTTCCATCACTACAGACCATCCATACATGGAAGTTAGATATTTACCTCTAGCAGCTGCTTTAGCTGTGAAAGAAGGATTATCTGAAGAAGCAGCATTAAAAGCAATTACCCTCCACCCTGCTCGTAATCTGGGTGTAGATAATCATGTAGGTTCATTAGAAGTTGGAAAACATGCAGATATTGTAATTTGGGATAAGCATCCTTTTGATATCATGGCAAAAGCAACAATGACCTTTATTAATGGTGAGCTTGTTTATACAAAAAGAAAATAAAAAATGACAAAAGTAGCGATACTCCTCTCTATTGGTAACGGGCTCCGTTATAAGGGAGGAGTTTTCGTTTAATAGGACGAATTTTGATGTATTGGTTCTTTCGGCTGTATTAAGCAATGAGAAGGAACTATAATGCATCCAATGAATATAAAAAATGGAGGCGATTCATATGATGGTAGTTACCACAGAAAACATTGAAGGATACAAAATTGTAGAAGTTAAAGGACCTACATTTGGTCTAATTGTAAGAAGTAGAGGTCTTGGCGGTGATATTATGGCAGGTTTGAAATCCCTAGTAGGCGGAGAAATTAAACAATATACCGCTATGCTTGAAGATTCAAGAAAAGAAGCTATGGACCGTATGATTAAAAATGCTACGCAAATGGGAGCAAACGCAATTATAATGATGAGATATGACTCTGGAGAAATCGGAAAAAATATGAGTGAAATCGTGTCATATGGCACTGCTGTTGTTGTGGAAAAAATATAATGAAATTCGTTATAGGATATTATGTCTTAGAAGTTATAATACTTATTGTATGCATATTGCTTGGGTATTTTATATATGACAAACGGTTTAATCGTAATCACGGTGAGAAGGTTCCCAATGGATTTCAATCGACAGAAGAAGTAAATATTGACCCTGTAACTGGAGAAAAAACAAGAGTGTATTACAATCCTGATACAGGTGAAAGATTTTATAAAAAAGAAAAATAATAGCAAAGAAATTAACATATCGAAAAAACCACGTTTTTTTATAAGTTGTGGTTTTTTTGTTTGTTGCTATGTAAAATTGACACATATTTATCCTTGCTAACAGACCCCCTTCCCCTACTGAATTGATGTTTCACAACATTTTTATGAAAATTTACCCAAAATAATAATTTCAATTTACAATGTATAGGTAAATTAAATAAAAAATGCTCGAAATAAGAAAGGAAGATTTAAAATGTCAAAAGAACTTAATGGAATTATTAAAAACTCTTTATTTGCAATGGTAGATTTATTCTTGGATTATGTTTCTGGAGAATGCGTAGATAGTCAAATAGAAAATATCTCAGAATTTATCATCGACTGTACGAATTTAAAACCAGAAGAACCTGAATTTGAAATCATTAAATTAAAATTCGAAGAAGAGTTTGAAAATGCGAATTTCTTTGTTGACCTAGAAAAAGATGAAGTTACGGAAAGAATAGAAAAAGCAGTTACAAAACTAGTTCAAGATTTAGAAGTTCCACCACTCGTTTTACAAGCGATTAATAAATCTTATTAATCTTTCAACGAGTCCTAAAAAGTAAATAAATACATAGCAGAAGATGGTACATAATCTTCTGCTTTTTTGTTTTGCTTTTTCCTATGACGTACCAAGATACTCATTAGGTCTATAATGCGAATTTTGAAACTTTAACCCACATAAAAGGTTTATAAGTAAAAGCTTTAATATTATATATGTCTCGAATTTGAGATTTTAATTGATTAATGACGAAACTATGTTATTTTTCAATTGTTTTAAAGACGAAAGGTAGATGTAAATAAATGATGAATTTTGAAGAATTAGCAAAAGCAAGGCGTTCAGCTGTTAACTTCGTTGAGGGAGTAGAAATGACAGATGAAGATTTCCATAAAATTTTTGAATTAACAAAGCTTTCCCCTTCTTGTTTCAACTTACAACATGCTCACTATGTTGTTGTAAGAGATAAAGAAACAAAAGAACTTATTAAAGAGGCTGGTTTCCGCCAACACAAAATACACACGGCTTCTGCTGTTGTTTTGGTATTTGGTGATAAAGATGCTTATCAAAACGTAGAAAACATCTATATGGGCATGAAGATGTTGAAAATGATTGATGAGTGGGAATATGAAAACATCGTAAATGGAGCAAGAGGCTTATATGAAAGCAAAGGCGAGCGTTTCCAAGAAGAAGAAGCAATCCGTAATGCTGCATTAAGCGCAATGTCCTTCATGTATGCTGCACAACATTATGGTTGGGAAACATGTCCGATGATTGGCTTTGATGAAGATACCATTAAATCTATATTAAACGCTCCTGATAACATGAGACCAGCGCTTATGATTACAATTGGTAAAGGTGATGAAACGAAGATTAGAAAACGCGGATACAGAAAACCTATGGGTGAATTCGTAAAATTTGATTCGTTTTAATCTAAAAAAAGACTTATCCTAATTCAACAGGATAGGTCTTTTCTGTATTTAAGTTCACTGGTTAAATATTTTTATCTGTTTAAAATCTTTATCCTCTAAGCCTTTTGTATAAACTTCTATGTTATTAGCATTTATTTTTTTATTAATTTTATAATTTTCTACATACTCATTGGGATGCTTATGGTAGCCTATCTGGTAAGGGAGTGGACGATTAGATTTGCCTTTTATTATATAAATTCCAACCTTCTTTTTGTTATTTTTCATGTAGTAATTTTCCACTGAATCAACATAACCTAAACCAACAGAAATTACAGTTTCTTTGTTGTTGATATAGTTGATTCTATATGCATTTTCATAACCAAAATACTGCCCATAAATTTGATGATTTTCTTTAAATTCAATTTGTTTTACCTGAAGAGGACCAAAATACCAATACGCATAATATAAAAATGGGAAGAAAAAAATTATAGTAAGGATATAAAATACGATATTTTTCTTTTTCAATTTAAAACCTCTCTTCGTTTAAATTTGATGAATTTTTCTAGATTTATAATTAATAAAATCTAAATTGTTAATATAATAATTTTGAATTCTCAAAAGTAAACGAAGATTTATTGATTTATTGAATAAAAAAGAACCCTATTTACTCGTTAATAGAGTAAATAGGGTTGGTTTAATGTAGTGTATACTTTGGCTGGTTACAATACATTGGCTCCACAAGTAGGATTCGAACCCACGACAGATATGTACATCTGCTCTACCACTGAGCTATTGCGGAATGAATGATGAGCCGAGTGAAGGAGTTGAACCTTCAAATTCGTCATATGTGCCATACACTTAAGAGGATTCGAACCTCATGACGCTGAGTGCCCTCAGTGCGTTTGCCAATTTCGCCAACTCGACATATTTAAAAGCGGGTGATGGGAATCGAACCCACGCTATCAGCTTGGAAGGCTGAAGTTCTACCATTAAACTACACCCGCATATATGGTGGACCCTGTAGGACTCGAACCTACGACCGGACGGTTATGAGCCGTCTGCTCTAACCAGCTGAGCTAAGGGTCCAAGTGAAAAGGAACAAAAGTCCCTTTACCTTTGAAAATAGCTGAGATTACACTTTTTCAAGAGCACCTTTAGAGACATTATTGATTCGTCTCTTATCCACATACTCCCTTTCGGCAACTATGTATTGCTCACGACTGCCTTTTTAAATAGGTGGCGGTTCCTATATGCTACGTCACTACTCAGTAACTCCTATTCCGTGAATGGTGCCCCACTCTAAGTCTCCGCTAAGAGAACCGTGCAATTCATTACTAAACAATCCAAGAGTTGCGCTCTTTTCATGTCCCTCATTCCACCAAAGTAGTGAGGGATTAAGTCGCTTTCGTGCCGTAGAGGAGCAGGCTTTCGCTTTGTATTAGATATACTTAATAAAGTAAATTCACCAATTGAATTTTTAATTAGATTCTTATTTGACCGACGACGTGCTACTCCAGTGGATTCGTAACCTTTTGGATTACAAAATACCACACGCCATCATATCCTTTCCCTGACCAGGTACTTAGACCGTAACAAAAGGTACCATGCCATCCCGACATTTCTCTTCTGTTACTGGCTACCGCCTTTAGTTGTCACGCCTCAGACTCTGTAACCTCCCAATTCCCTCTTGTTTCTTAACTGTTTGGCTAGAGTGTATGCAGCCGCCGAGCCGCTACTTCCTATGTCAGCGTTGCCCAATAGGTTTTTCTCTCAGTGTCATGAAACTATCTCCGCCTTCATACGAAGACAAGGAGGGTTGGTTCTGCTTAGATTGACTGTCGTAAGACAGCGATAGGTTGTCACTCTACCTTTACATAGCTCACACTATGCTATCAGCGCCAAGCCACTATATATATGATTGACACGGCTAAATGCCGTAGAACGCAAGGGTTCTTTGCAAGACCAATCATGAAATCTTACGAGATATTGGCTAACTTGGGAATTGTTATTCTTACACCAGGTTACTTTTCAGTTAACTCCATCACTCACCCACGAGTCATGCCAATGTAATGACCAATATATGTACCGGGCTAGCATTTCGCTTAGTCACCGGGGTCGATATTAAGCAGCCGTTTCGGTCAGCATCAATACCTGGGAAACACTAAGTAAGTATTTACACCCTACTCATGTTTTTTTCGTACTAGGTAAGGATTTTCACCTTACATGGTAGCCGCAAATTTTATCAGGAAAGCAGCTGTCTCTTTACCCTGAAACCCTATACTCTAATCCACCCGCCTGTTTGCACATTTGTCTATCCTTTTAGGGGCTGTGGTTCCTGCACTTCGGGAATTCTTTCTTCGCTACCTATCTCAACCCACGTTGCGTTAGCGTCTACTTATTCCGCCACTAATTCGAAAAGGTTATTTCCCTTATCGGAGTCCTTAAACTCCGAACAGTGAATGAACACTGAAATCTGTATGTTTATTCGAGAGGTACTGTGTGTTTTGCGGATTAAGAAACCCGATAAGAGAAATAAATAATTAAAAATTGGGCAAAGATTTACACTCTGCATGATATATATCCCTATTCTGTCACCAATGGTTAACTTATGTAGGAATCATATCATATTGAAAAAATGTTTTGTTGATTTTCTGGATTTTTTTAATTTTTTTCTGAATTTAATTTGTAATAGGTAAGGATTTACACCTCACATGGAAGCGAAACGTCTTCCTAGATTCGTTCATTTCTTCCCGTCATCTATCGCGTCTACTTATTCCGCCACTAAAACAAATCATACTATGATTTTGAAGACAGTAGGCGAACCCAATTCAGCGTTCATCTTCAAAATGGAGCGGGTGATGGGAATCGAACCCACACTATCAGCTTGGAAGGCTGAAGTTCTACCATTAAACTACACCCGCATGAGAATTTTATAATTCATCCTCTTCTACCATTCGAGAATGGCAATGTTGACAAATTAAATTAATATTAGCTCCACAAGATTTACAAACAGAAGACCTAGATTCATAACAATGTTTGTTAGAACAATGAAACGTTGCTATATCATGACAATACCCACAATGTCCCAAGTAAATCACTCCTCTAAATTAGCTTATGAGAGATAAAAAGAATCTTATATGATAGCGGTTATATACGGTTACGACGTATCCCTGTACTCCCTACAGTAAACGTCCGGGCTACTCAGAACGGGAGAGTTGTTATGGGCTGTTCTTAACATATTTAAACCTGATTGGTTCCCTAACCTATGTTCTTTTCACTTGTCTATCATATAAGATAAGATGTTGGTGATTGTGCATGGAGTTGGACCAATAACACAATCATGATATGTATGGTCTTCAGTGACAGGACTCACACCTGCTACTTCGCTAGCCTCGCGCTGTTTTGCTGCGGATAAAATTGGCTCCGCATAAACTACACTGAAGATGAATGGCTCCGCAAGTAGGATTCGAACCTACGACCTATCGGTTAACAGCCGATTGCTCTACCACTGAGCTATTACGAAATAATGAATGTATAAGTTATATCCATTAGGCAAAGGTCGAGCAACGTACCTTTACCTTTCTTTCCTTATACTCTTTTTTGAAATATAAGGTTATGGAGAAAGTTATAATGGGTTGGGCTCAGAATGATGAGAATCCATTCCCTAATAGATATAACAATATGATAATGGCTCCGCAAGTAGGATTTGAACCTACGACCTACCGGTTAACAGCCGGTTGCTCTACCGCTGAGCTATTGCGGAACGATGAATGTGTACTTTATATCCATTAGGCAAAGGTCCAGCGACGTACCTTTACCGTTTTCTTATATTTCCGTCGAAATATAAGATTGATTTCGGAGAAACCCATCATGTTAGGGTTCGGAATGCTGCAATACCATTCCCTAATGGATATAACAATATGAGAAACTGGACTTACAGGTTTTGCACCTGCATCCACTTATGTATAGAGTATTATACATAAATGAAACTAGATAATGACGAACGTTCCTTTTCACCTTTTTACTGAAAGTCCATAAGGACCTTCAGCTACCTATGCTTGACATTTTACAAGCTTAAATCCAGTTTAATAAAATATGTACCCTAAAACCCCCTACTCTCTAGTAGAGCTTGCCTACAATAATAGGTCTTATAACTTTGGTACAACGTTATTAGGGAGGGTTCGCACTTACCAGCGTTGACCCAATTCGTCACGCCCTAATACAAGTTTTCATTTGTGTTGTCTTGGATTGGTAAGTTTCCACATTCACCACACAAACTTGTAGAGGAAAAAACATTAGAATGCTACTTCAAATGTCTTTTGCTATCGGATTGTGGTTTATCCTACAGTTTTCACATTCAGCACACAAACTTTTAGAAAACATTAGAACGCTACTTCACATGTCTTTTGCCATCGGGTTGGCTGGGTTCCCCTTATCCACTGTTCATCCTACAGCACCATGAGGTAGGACTTACGATGATGACAACCGTATGGTGTTTTTACGGGAGTACACCCTTCCCAAAAGTTAAACTAGTTGGATTCCCACCAACAGACGATTCATACTAGGTCTTATTTCGATATCGTCTACGTTGTAGGGCTTTCACCTACTACAAACCTAGTAAGTTAACACTATTTGTGTCTTAATCTCATATTAAAATAGGTTGAAGACCTTAAACCACTTGGCGCTTTGGCTCTAACTTTGTCTTCGAGGACTTCGGGGTACGTATCACCAGTGTCCGGTTCTACGGTTTTCGTCTTGACCTGTTCTCAGTTTTTCCCCACTTTTATCTCTCCCCTATTTGACACTAGGCTAAAGAGGCAGGGAGTGGTTTTACCAGTCTAGGTGATTATGTGTGGAATCGAACCACATTCGACTTATCGCGAAATCGTCTCACAACAAGCCAGAAGCATAACCATATTTAGCTCCGTAACTAAGTTTCAAAATTACAACATACCGACTAAAAGCCAGTTTCTATGCAAGTGAATTACTACGGAATTACGAATATATAAGTTATATCCATTAGGCAAAGGTCCAGCGACGTACCTTTACCTGACCGATTTAAGCTGGAGAATAAATTACATAGACTTGGAATAGTCTTTCCAAACAATTCCCTAATAGATATAACAAATATAATGGGTGGCTCCGCAAGTAGGATTTGAACCTACGACCTACCGGTTAACAGCCGGTTGCTCTACCGCTGAGCTATTGCAGAATAAATTGGAGCCGGAAGGTTGGATTTTCACCAACAACCTAGGATAATAGCACGATGCTTCTTCCGACATATTAAAAAGCGGGTGATGGGAATCGAACCCACGCTATCAGCTTGGAAGGCTGAAGTTCTACCATTAAACTACACCCGCATGAGATTTCAACCCCTCCATCGAAACCCTTGTAAAGTCTCAGTACACGTCCTTGTTAACTATACCATTGATGGCGATTGTCCTAACGGCATTCGTCACATCCCTTACAATATCCCTGCTGAAAAAAGAAAACAAGTCTTCTTTATACAACTGACCAAAGGTAAAAATTACGGATTAAAACATAGGATATTTATTTTCAAACGTTAAAATTTCATTTGGTAATTTCTCATACCAAGCAGGCAGAGAAAATTTAAATAAATAATAACGACATGCTTTATATTTTTTTCGAACTATTATAGAAGAATGATAATTCACGTTGTATGCGTGACAACGATGAACTTTTTCTAAAAAAGAAAGATAGCGATGAAAACAACGTTGAACTACATGAAGAGAAGGTTTTGTTGCATTTGTTTTATGAACAAACATATGTCTGCAACCAATCAAATATCGCAACACTTCTCGTTCTTCTATGATGTTCTCTTTTTCCGATAGCTCAATTCCCCATGTTGACAACAAATCATGTCCCCACTTTTCATTATCAAAGTGATTCAATATTTCGTCATAACGGTTCTGAATATCGGCTATCGCTTGGAAGTATTTTAAATGCATTAGCATTCACTTTCTTTCGTTTTAGATACTCTCATAAAACATTTTTTTAAGATTGAGGTTAACATCTTTAAAAATACATGAAACCATTTTAGATTTCATGTATTGTATGTTGGAACAAAAGTCAATCAGAGAAACAGTTACCAGAATCACTAACGTGATGAGAATTATGATTATTTTGGTGATTACAACTATTATTAGATTCGTAATAGTTTGATTGGTATGAATTCGTATTCGTTTGCATTGCAGAATTTTGCATTGCGCGTTGCTGACGTCTACGTTTTTCTTCCTCTTCTTTGCGACGATTGTACATATCCAACACCTCACAATTTTATATAATTTATCAAGGGAAGCTTATTTTGAAGGGTCATATGATGTGTCGCATTCAGTTAGAATGAAATGCATCGGATTATTACTTCCCTTGATAAAAACGTCCCTGGAGAGATTCGAACTCCCGACTCTTCGCTTAGAAGGCGAATGCTCTATCCGCTGAGCTACAGGGACATGATTGGTGGACCCTGTAGGATTTGAACCTACGACCGGACGGTTATGAGCCGTCTGCTCTGACCAGCTGAGCTAAGGGTCCAAGACTTAATTTTAAAGGGTTAATTATTCCCTTTCAAAGAGACTAGTTACCTACTAATTATACAAAGTATAATCCTTCGGTAGCATGCCAACCACTCCTAATAGCCTCTTTGGAAAGGAACAACCGTTCCATCCTATTAAATTATCGTTAGGAAGATACTATTTTTGTAGTCCCTGTCCATCAAAGTGAACCGCTATTGCAATTCGACTTCCAACTTCCCTACGATTGTATGGGCGTAGAGTTTGAAGGATAACTTATTTTCGAAAGGCTGAGATTACACCTTATCAAGAGCATCTTTAGAGACATTATGGATTCGTCTCTTATCCACATAATCCCTTTCGGCAATTATGTATTGCTCACGACTGCCTTTTCTGAATGGGTGGCTTTTCCCATCTACTACGTCACTACTCAGTAACTCCGATTCTGTGAACGATGCCTCGCTCTAAATTCCCGCTAAGGAAACCATGCAATTCATTACTAAACAATCCAAGAGTTGCGCTCTTTTCATGTCCCTCATTCTATCGAAATAGTGAGGGTTTAAGTCGCTTTCGTGCCGCAGGGGAGCAGGCTTTCGCTTGTTGTATCGTTGAATATACTTATTATAAATTCACCACGAATTTTAATATTTATAAATATTAGGTTAGTTTTTGACTGACGATGTGCTGCCCCAGTGGATTCGTAATCTTTTGGACTACAAAATACCACACACCATCCTACTCTTTCTCTGACCAGGTACTTAAGCGGTTAAATAGGCTACCATGCCTTTCGACACTTCGCAAAACTATCCAACTGGTTATCGCCCTTGCGTGTCAACACTCGGACTGAATAACCTCTCCGTTCTCTCTCATTTCTTAACTGTTCAGCTAGAGTGTATGCTGCTGCCAAGCCGCTACTTCCTATGTCAGCGTTGCCCAATAGGTTTTTCTCTCAGTGTCATGAAACTATCTCCGCCTTCATACGAAGACAAGGAGAGCGGATTTTGCTTGGGTTGACTGTCGTAAGACAGCGATAGGTTGTCAATCTACCTTTACATAGCTCACACTATGCTATCAGCGCCAAGCCGCTACGAGATATTTATTTGAAAGATTTATCGTTTTATTTCCGAATACTTTATAATCAAGAATCCTATATTTCTTCGAAAAATTGATAAACCCTTTTTTTAGTTTCTATTTTTCTAGGTTTAATTATATTATGTATAAGAAAATAAAGATTATATATTATTTGCATTGCTTATGTTTACTTTGTACACACAGTATATTAAATCCAGAATCAAATTGCAATAGTTTTTCTGAATTTATTTTTCTTTTTTTGAATTTAATTTCAAAGGCTTTATACACCTGTTTACTATACAATGTAAATCATTTCGTACGCTTACTATATACAAAATCAAAATGTATTTCAATGGGTTTTTCTGAATTTATTGTTTTTATTTTGAAAATTTTAAAGGGATTCTTGTTTCGAATTGATAATTCATTATACGAATTAAAGATAGAATAGCTTTTATATGAAATACTACAATGTGAATGAAAAAGACGAATCGAATAAAAAAGTATTAAAAAAAAGCTATTTTATTAGAAAAAAATGGAATCATATGTATAATATGAATGTTTTTATGAATAGAGGTGAAAAACGTGAAGTTTTCAGAATTAAAAACTAACGCTCTTGAAACAATTAAACCACATAAGAAAACTCTTTATAAAGGAGCTGGGATATTTTTATTCGTGACAGCAATATTTATGTTAGCATCTATTATTTTAAATGCAAATAACCATGATGATGCTGCTGATAATATTGATGCTATACGTGATTTATTAATATATCCTATTATTTTAGCAAACATTGCGATGGTAGCTAGAGTTTATAAAGGCGAAACTATTAAAGCGAGTGATGCATTGGAAAATTATTCATCATTAAAAAGATTTGGAAAGGCATTATGGGCTTATATATTGCCTGCTTTGTATGTGCTTTTATGGACATTACCAGTCATCATAATTACGCTTGTAATTACTGCGATTGCTGGAATTTCGTTTGATGATATAAACTCGTTTGCTCCTAGTGTTGGTGCAATTTGTTCAGTAGCTGCATTAGTAATTGGTGTAGTTGGAATTTCAATAGTAAAAGGACTGCAATATGCTTTAAATCCTTACATTTTGGGTGATAATCCAGATATGTCTGTTAATGAATCTATAACTTTAAGTAAAGAATTAATGAAAGGATACAAAAGAAAGTTCTTTTTATTTGGTTTATCATTCATAGGGTGGGCTCTTCTTATTCTACCTACTTTAGGCTTAATCCTTATTTGGTTACTTCCTTACTGTGCCGCAGCTACATATGAATTTTATAATCATATAAAACGCGAAAAGGCAGAAGAAAATAAGAATGCAAGTGATAATGAATCTGTTAGCACTGATGAAAATGCAAAAACTGATGAAACTACAGATGCTGAATAATTAAAAAGGATGATTCTTAATGAATCGTCCTTTTTTTATGTAATCATTTATCTAATTTACTCTCTTCTTACTATTTTTCTTTTCGGCTCTGTTAAAGAACGATGTTGATTTTAGACATAAAACCGTGTGAATAATGAGATTTGGCACCTTCGTTTAAATTGAGTCTAACTTGATAAAAATTTTTTCTACCTAGTTAGATGTTCTTTGAATATCTGTTTAAAATAAGGTTTAAAATCTATTTCAATCATTTGTTGTGAGTCTTCATTTATAACTGTTAACAATATGCTTGAATGGTCTTTTTTGTTTGTCGTAATCTCAAATTTTTCAACCTGTTTTAAATCTAATAGTGATAATAATCTATTTGAATCTCGTTTGGTTACTTTTATTTTCACTTCCCCATATGAGGGAGAAAGGATAACAACAAAGTCTTCATCTCCGTTAGAGAATCGGTAAGTTGCTTCATTGTAATAAAATGGGTCACTGGTATCCAATAAAGTTGGTTCAGTCTCAAATAAGGAAAGTAAGTCGATTTCGCTAGGAAATACGGGCATTTCGTCCACCTCTTTGATATTTAAATTTTGTACAGTTCTGGTTCCATTGTTAACTATGTACTTATATTATATCTTATTTTATTTGCAACAGACCTGCTAAGCTAATTTAATAATCAACAACAGACTTTAACAGAGCCTTCTTTTTAAATAAATAACAGACCATACACCACTACCAATCACATTGTATATAAATGCTCTTGATACAAAAACTCCTTCTATCGAAAAAAATAATAAGAAAGTATTAAAAAAACTATATTATTAGAAAAAAATGGAATTCAATGTATAATATTAATGTTTTTATGAATAGAGGTAAATAAACGTGAAATTTTCAGAATTAAAATCTAATGCTCTTAATACAATTCAACCACATAAGGAAGCTCTTTATAAAGGAGCTGGGGTAGTTTTATTAGGATGGTTTCTGTTCCTTATAGCTGCTCTAATTTTACAGAATAAAGGAATGAAGGATGCCGCTGATAATGTTACTAGTTTACGTGGCTTGTTATTATATCCTATTATTTTAGCTAATATCGCAATGGTGGCTCGAATTTATCAAGGAGAAACTGTTCAAGCAAGTGATGCATTGAAAAATTACTCATCCTTAACAAGATTCGGCAAAGCATTATGGGCTTATATATTGCCTACTCTTTATATATTTTTATGGATATTACCTATAATCATATTTATGGTTATATTTCCACGCACCGATATCGGTTTATTAATTTCAAGTGATGAAATTGTTACAAAATGTACTTTCGCTATATTAGTAATATTATTATTTAGAATTATAATAGGAAAATCATTACAATATGGTTTGAACGCTTATATTTTAGGTGATAATCCAAATATGTCTGTTAACGAATCTATAGCTTTAAGTAAAGAATTAACGAAAGGATATCTAATAAAGTTCTTCTTATTAAGTTTATCCTTTATAGGATGGGCTTTACTTATCCTACCTACTTTAGGTTTAATTCTTATTTGGTTAATTCCTTACTACAATGCAACTGTATATGAGTTTTATAACCATTTAAAACGCGAAAATGCAGAAGAAAATAAGAATGTAAGTGATAATGAATCTGTTAGCACTGATGAAACTACAGATGCTGAATAATTAAAAAAAGACGATTCCTATGAATCGTCTTTTTTTGTTATGTAATCATTTGTTTAATTCCCTCTTCTTATATGATTTTTCAATATAAATGGTTCTGAAATAGCAGACCCTAAACCTCCACCAACCACGGTATATATAAATACTCTTAATGCAAAACCATCCCCTACTGAAAAAAGGTAAAGAAAAAAATAATTGAAATAACAAAAGACAAGAACTTTTACGCTCCAAGAATAGAAAACATACTAAGGGGATATGAAGATGAAATTATTTGATAGAGAAGTAATTGTTTCCTTTCTTTCAGGAAGCCATAATCGAAATCTAGACACAGAGACTTCTGATAAAGATTACAAAGCGTTTGTAATGCCTACATTCGAAGATTTATATACAAAAAATCAGTTTAAAGATACACAAGTTACACCAACAATAGATACAGAAGTTCATGATATTAGAGCATTAGAGAATTTATTTTATAAATCTAATATTACATACTTGGAATTATTATATTCAATTGAAATTCAGACATATGGTTACGATGAAATGGAAGAAATCTTGTCTATGAGAGACGATATTGTAACTATGCACCTAGGTAATTTCTTCAATGCTAGTTTTGGAATGTACAATTCCCAGATGAAGATTTTAAAAAATCTAGAAAAGAATTTAACCCCATCTAATATGCAGCAATACAACAAGAAAGCTATGTTAGCTATTCACTTTTTAAGTACATTAATTAAATTCTATGAAACTGGTTTTTCTGATTTCAAAAGTTCCTTTACATATAATGATGCTGAAAGAGCTTATATGTTAGGGATTAAGCATGGGAACCATTCTGCCGAGGAAGTAAAAGATATCATTCAAACTAAAGTGGACCAAACAAAAGCATTGGAATCTATGTACTTAAAACAACCTGTAAATGAAGCTACATTAGAAAAGATACAAAAATTAACTCGTTCAATGGTTTTGAAAAGCTTATAATAACCGCTTAAGCAGTGTTATTTTGTATATGAATTACCTACAAAAAGATAATTAAAAAAGCTATCTGTTAGGAAAAAACAGATAGCTTTTTTACTATTTATTTAGTTCGTAAGTTTTTCCATTTTCATAAAAAGAATTGCTAATATCCGGAAGCGGCGGTAATTCTTTAGGCGTGAGATATACTTTATTATTTTTTAATTGTATCGTAAGTTCGAGCGTCATTTCGCTTCTTCCACTTGGAACTTTCACTTTAGCTGTTCCATTTGCATCAAACGTAACATCGAAGTCTCCTAAATCATCTACTTGAACATTTCCACAACTCATTGCTTTTGTACCAAATGCAAGTGCTTGAGAGTGAGCAGTAGCTGTATTGGAACTTTTAAAGTTTAAAGATAGATAGACACCATTATCGCAGTCTCCATGACCCATATCACGCCATTCTCCATTATATGACTGAAAATTATTTGTCGTTTGCTGTGATTGAGTTTTTGTTGAAGAAGAAGCGGTAGAACCATTTTCTTTATTCTGTTCTTTTCCTTGTTCAATTTGTGCTGCTTGTTGCGTTTCTGTTTCTTTTTTCTTTGCTTCCTCTTGTTTAGGTGATTCTTTTATTGTTGACTCTTTTTTTGCTGAATCTTGTTTCGTTGGTTCTTTCTTTGTCAATTCTTGTTTTGTAGATTCTTTTACTGTTGATTCTGGAACCATTTCAAATTCGAGCTTATATGATTTATTTATTCTTTTTCCCTTCTCATTCTTTAACTTATCCGTAACATGTAAGGTAAAATTCTGCTTTTCTTTAAGGTCAACCAAAGGTGTTACAAGGATTTGGGTATCTTGTACCTTAGTCTCAATTTCTACTTTTTCTTTAGTTGCGTTTTCTACATAGATTACATTTTTAGTTACACTTGATGCATCTACTTTTTCTCCTAAATCAACAACAACTGGTTTCCCCTTTGTAATGTTTTCTTGTTTAGGTAGAATACTAGTCTTTGTTGCATCTGTTGCTTTTTCCGTGTTTTCTACTTTCACCTCTGTTTCTTCTGAAGTTCCTCCACAACCGGTAAGGATACTTGCAAAAAGAAATGCAGAACATGCCATTACATATTTCTTTTGCATATTACACTCCCTTTCATTCATATTTTTTCCATTAAATTGTATCATTCATTGTAAATCTAATCCAACAGTAAATTCTTTATATATAAAAAAGTACCGTATTGGTACTTTTTTATATAATAAATCAATTAATTTTGTTCAATCTTATCTGCATATCCAAGTTTCTCAAGTGCATCAATAGCGGAGTAATCTAACACTTCTGAAAAAGAATTAAATCCTTCAAGAATCCCTTGCTCCGACATATAAATCATACGTTCGTCTCCTTCTTTATAATGATTATTTATACGAATTCCATAGAATCCATCCGAAAAGCTTTTTCCTTGTGTATCAGTAACACCGCTCACCATAAGGTTTATTTTGATTTTCTGTCCTTTTAATGTGTAATTGCCTATACGCTCAATATCATAAGAAATTGTTCCATTAGTTAAATTTTTAACGCCACCGATGGAAACTAATTCTTTTCCTAGAGCAATACCTTGCTCCATTCTAGCGTGGTATTGCTGATAAGTAATAGGTGTTCCTAGCTTTCCTTTCCCATCAACATAATAATAAGTGTCTTTAACTAGTTCACGGAAGTTAATTGTAGCAGTATTAGATTTTGCATCCCATTTCACATTTGCTCCCATACCTTCAGAAATGACTTTTACAGGAACATAAACCTTTCCGTTTATCATTTGTATCGGTACGTCTAAAGGTATTTTCTTATCATTCACAAAAAATGCTTTTTGACCATTCGTTACTTCTATCTTTTTTTCATTGTTCGTGTAAATTATTTTTTTAGTTTTATTATCCCATTTAGCGTTTCCTCCTAAATGGTTAGGTAACAGATTAATTGGTACTAATAAACGATTGTCTTTCATAACAAGCCTATATTTTCCATAATCAGAGAATTCATCTAGAAAAAGTTTTATATTCTTATTTTTTTTAGCTTTTTCTTGGAAATTAATTGAGACAACATTAGATTTGGCATCCCATTTCACCTTCGCCCCCATTCCTTCAGAAAAGACTTTTAAAGGAACATAGACCTTTCCATTAATGGTTTGAACCGGCACGTCTATAGTTTTTTTCTTACCATTCACAAAAAATGCTTTTTGACCATTCGTTACTTCTATCTTTTTTTCTTTAAACTTTACAGTATTTTTTTTAGTTTTATTATCCCATTTTAGATTTGCCGACAAAGAATTAGCTGTAGGTTGAAGTGGCACTAATACCCGATTATTTTTCATGACAGGTTTGTATTTTGTATTAAGTTTTTTCTCATTAACGAAAAATGCTATCTCCTTTTCCTTAGAAACAGGTTTAGAAATAGGTGGTTTTTTAGTGCTATTGCCTACATGTTTAACATCTGCGCTTACTGTTTGAGCTGCTATTCCAGAGAACAGCATTCCAGCCGCTAAAATACTACTAATTGTTTTTTTCATTAAATAAATTACCTTCCTTCTATATATAAAATAAGATTTCTAAAATACTTTATGTAAAATTATTCCTTTTGAAATTTTTGTTATGTTAACACAAAAAATATAGTTTGGCAAAGAAACTTTATATAAAAAAGCAATCTACATAATATAGATTGCTTTCCATAGATTTACTTTGCAAAGTTCCCTATTTTCATCATACAAGTAAAAATATTATTTACATGTAGCTAAATCGTTAACTGCTGTTCCATCCGGACAAATATAATTGTTACCGTCCTCTTTATCAGGGAGATTTTCGATATAGCCTAAATCCTTAAGTACATCCTTAGCCGAATAATTAATTGCCTCTTGTACTGTTTTAAAATCTTTTTGTTTTAATTCTTTTTCTTCTTTTAGGTCTCCAGTTTTTTCATTGCTTACAATGCCTACAAATTCTTCATTTAAAAGAATTGTACCTGTTGAATTCGTATCACCAATCAAAATTGAACTAACATTTAACTGCTCTCCTTTAACAGTATGTAACCCGTTGTGCATAATGAAAGCGTGATAAGTTCCATCTGTGAGGTCTTTTGTGATTTCAGCACCTACAAGTTCTCTACCTTCTGTAACACCTTGCTCTGCTCTAGTCAAAAATTGATACATAGTAATTGGAACTCCTAATTCACCTTTGGTATTGGAATAAAAATATTTCATTGAAACCATTTCCTGTGTAGTAATTGTTACAACTTTTTCTTTTGCATCCCAATTTACTTTTGTTCCAAGACTTTCAGATACAAAACGTAATGGTACATATACTTTACCATTGATGATTTGTACAGATTCATCTAATTTTGTCTTTTTACCATTTACCCAACCTTCTTTTTTACCGTTTGTAAGTTCTATCTTTTTGTTTTTATGTGTTACGGTTACTTTTTTAGCCTTATTATCCCATTTAAGGTCAGCATCCAAGTATTCAGAAATAGGTCTAAATGCAACCAATATACGATTGTTTTTCATGACAGGATTTACTTCAGAACCAAACGGAATCTCATCGATATATACCTCCATTTTCTTCTTTCCAGAAATCGATACTGTTTTCTGTTTCTGAGAAAACGGATTAAATTTATGCTCTAGTGGATTTACATCTGCGCTAACTGTTTGTGTTGCCATTCCTGAGAACAACAATCCAGCTGCTACAATACTACTAATTGTTTTTTTCATTAATAATATACCTTCTCTCTATTTAAAAAAATATTAAAATTGATTTAGTTTCTTTGTAAGATTATCCGTTTGTAAATTTATTCCTTTGTAATTTTTTAGAATATTATCATAAAAATAAAATTGTGGAGAAAAACATAGCATCTGCGTTCGTTTTTTGAAAATATATAAGATTATCAGAAATATTATAAACAGAATGCTGTTGGCATAAGGAATTACAAGGCATTTTGTAAATATAATTATAAGGGGGAATACGATGAAATTAATTGCAATAGATTTAGATGGAACACTGCTTTCTTCTAATAATGAAATCAGTGATATAAATATAAATGCTTTAAAGAAGGCACAAGAACAAGGGCACGTTGTTGCTATTTGTTCAGGTCGTGCACCAGAATCGGTACATGGTTTATTAAATTCATGTAAGTTGAATTGTCCTATTGCTGCAAGTAATGGAACAGTTGTAAAGATTGGTGAAAAAGTCATTGGAATGACATCAATCGAAAAAGAAAAAGTTGCTAATATATGTGAAATATTAGATAGAGAGCAATTCCCTTTCAGAATTTACACAAATGATGGGATTTATATACCAAGCAATTGGGAGTACCGTGTAGAGAATACGTTAAGTGACCCTAGCATCCCAGAAGAATATCGTAAACATCCACACTTTAAAAGAATGCTAGAACATCCACAAGGACTTGCTGGCGGAATTAAAACATTTGATGTTATTCACGCACTGTTGGATGATGAATCATTACTTGTACAAAAGTTTTTTGTTTTGACGATAAATCCAGAAAAGAAAACAAAATTAAACAATTTATTAAATGAAGTAGAAAACATAGGTATCACATCATCTGCTCCTTTTAATATTGAAATCATGAACAAAAATGGGCATAAAGGAATTGGGTTACAAACGCTAGCGGAATACTTTAATATCCCAATGGAAAATACCGTTGCAATCGGCGATAATTTCAATGATGTTCCTATGTTTAAAGCGGCTGGACTTGCAATTGCTATGGAAAATGCAGAAGAAGATGTAAAAAAACTGTGTGATGTTACGACACGTTCTAACAACGAACATGGTGTTGCTCATGCCTTTGAAACATATATTCTTAAATAGAATTAAAGATGGACTAGATACGTCAGAAACAATAAAAGCAGTTGAACCTTTTTTAAGATTCAACTGCTTTTATATTGGGCTCTTTTTGTATGAATCTTTGTTTATAAGAATCTTTAAAATATATTTGAATCTGTTTCGTTATTTATACCAAAAACGCTTTTCAACAAGCCAACCATTATCAAGTGAAGTTCCATATTCGTACCAACCTTTTTCGCACCATTTCTTAAGGATATACTCCGCTCTTTTATGGTTTATTGGTAAACGATTAATAAGTTCTCTAGGGCTTAAACCGCTCAATTTAACTAATTCATAGAACATCATTTCTTCACTTTTTCTTAATTGAAGAAGTCTCTTATACTGTTCCTTGCTCAAAAAAATCACTCCTATGTAATGATTACTAGAATGCTTTTCTATTTTCAGCTTACATGTATTGCAATTACGAAAAGAACCTTATATTTTTATTAATATGATTCTGGATTTTCATTGGGAACCTCTAGAAAAAAAGTATCTAATTCTTCTTCTGTAAGTTCTCCATCTCCATTATCTAAAACATACTTGTTCCCTTTGATATCTGTTATGACAAAATCATCTTTAAAACTTCCAAATCGAAAAGAAAATGTATCGCCAATTTTATATTTCATCTCTATCTTCTTCGCTTTCTACTGTATTCATTTCTCTTATGATTTCTAATATATCGGTATGATTGAAATAAAAGAAATTTTCTCCATGTTTTATACCATTAGAACTCTTGGAAAACTCTCTTTTCATTCCAACCGGATAAGGTACACCTATATAATCCCAACATCTAAAAGATTCATGATTAATAATTCGGTTCCCTATAATCATGTAGTTAACGGCTTCTTCATAATCGTACTGCGGTTCTACTTTCGCTACTGTTCCAATCGGTAATAATACTTCGTTCATGTTTCATCCTCCAGGTGTTTGATTCACACATTATTTTCTATGTTTTATTTGTAACGAGGTGATTGTTTTAATTTTTTAACATGTAGTTGTATCCTTGTATAAACATTACAGGCAATCGTTTATAATCAGCAAAACCATACAAACCGCAAGAAACAAATGGATGTACTTCAATGACAAAACAACCATCTTTATTTATCCCAACATCTAAGGTATATGAATTTGGACCCTTTGTATAAGAACTTATCATTTTTTCAATAAGAGAAATATTAGGAAACAACCTGAAGTCACCTGTGTAATGTTTCAATCCTACTAATTCATTTTGACAAATAAATGCTCTCCATTCACTTTCAATATCTATAACATCTGATACAAGATATTCACCGTCAGGTAGTACATTTACATCAGAAACAACATCCGTAAATGATTTATATTCTGAATTAGACTTTATAAATTTTTCACCTAAAAGAGAAATATTGTTTTTATTAGCTACATAAACGTTTCTATTCAAAAATTCATCTGTGCTTAGCTCATGAGGTATATTAATAGGTTTTATGCTTTTTTTATCTTTATGATGATGCTGCTCTAAGTATTGGAACACAAATTCTAAGCTACCTACTGGAATAAAGTCTTTATATTCCCCTGCTTGCTCTGACAAAACATAATTATACACTTTCTCATTGTAAAACCAATTATTATATTCTATGGCTTTTATTAAGTGAAAACCAAAATCATGCTCTACCCTATTGTTTATCGTTTGTATTAAGAATTTTTTCATATATAGACACCTTTTTTATTATTCTTCTTTTTCTTTTTCTTTTAGATAAGCATATGTATAGCTAATATATACACTTACTATGCCGTAATCATTTGATAAAATATTCTCAATTTGAGACTCAATGTTTTTTCTTTCTGGGAAGAAGAGGTCTTGTGTTTCATCTTTTTCCGGATAAATCTTTATATCAATTCGCAACTGTTCCGGGGGACTTTTAACCAATGACGTTGATGTTATGTTACGGAAGACTACACTGATTTCAACATCATCGGCTGCTTCTTTCCCGTAATTATTTTCTAAGAAAGATGTTACCTTATCTCTAATGGGATTAATATGCTTGTTATAAACCTTGGCATAATTAAAACCATCTAAACTCTCATACCCTAGAATTATTATTGGTAATAGTACAGGAGTTAACATAATCCAAAACCAATGATTCCAACCATACATAAGTAAAAAAGCAACGCTCATAACGATAGATATTGCAATAGGAGACATAATAAACCATGCCACAGGAGTTGCTAGAAAGCCTGTTTGTGCATCTCCCCACTTATAGCCTATAAACACGCAGGCAATGAATAATAATAACAGTAACATCCACATAAACATGCTCCTTCTCTATTCAGTTGTTATTCAAAAGATGAATATAGTAATTATACAAAAAATATATTAGATTTTGGTCAAAATCCGTTTTTAAATTATGTAGCAACGGATGAATATTAGAAATCAACATATCGGTTATTAAAACAAGAAAACCACAAAGAATAATTTCTTTGTGGTTTTAAATTAAATTTACTTTCTCATCATACTTACTGGTGAATTATTATCTTGTTGGAGTTACAACTTCTTCCCAAATTCGTTCTAACATTACTGTTTTCACATCTCTTATAAGACTGTAACCATATTGCTTATATTCCTTTTTATCTGCTCTAATACGAACAGTATTTTTTGTACCTTGCAATTCATAATTCACAGTGTCATTGATGTTAATATCCACATCATCAGACAAACTACTATCATATGGATACAACCAAAATTCGCGGTCATAAGAGCAATCTCCAACTCTCTCATTGTTTTTATAATCCACAACTAAGAACAATCCTTCTTTTCCTTCAACTTCAACTATTTGTCCAACTATTTTTTCACTCATTATCCTTCGCTCCTTGTTTCATTTTTTTGGATTTAATATTTATTTTTAATTACTTTCAAATTATACAAGAATTTTTGTTTTTGGAAGAAAAAAGAAGAACTATTGAAAGGCTGCCTTTAATGACATTTTAGTTGTTTCACTTCATTGACCTTTTCAGTTAAAAATGCACTAAAATATGAACCTATTTGGCTTGTTGGTAACGTATTCTCATAACGTTTAATGAAATCTAACGAAATATCTTTTTTCGATAAGAGTGTTTCCCATTCAGGCGTTAATCCCTGTCCTTTTCGTATACTCTCCATCATTTTGAAAGCAAGTGATGGTTCAATGCTTTTTTCAATAAGAAAAGGCATGATATCCCTGCCAGATAAGAAATCGAAACGACTATCCCAATCCTTCGATACGCTTTCTATTACTTGATTTTTTTCACTTTCCGTCAAAAGAAATTCAAATAGTCTCTCTTTGATGAAAACTAGTCTATTAAACTCCATAATATCTCTCCGCTCTAGTTGTTTTATTTTTATCATTGTAGCACCAATGGTTCGTTTATGAAAAACAATAAGCTCTGCAAAAGTGACATAAAAAAAGACTCTGTTTTATAGAGTCTTTGCGTGTAAATTTACTAAACACTTATTTTAAGCTGCATAACCATTTCATCGAAAATAGCATTAGCATCATGTACAGTTTTCTTAATTTCTGGATTTGCTTTTTGTAAGGATGCATATAACACAGTCATATCATCTTTTTCTTTAGCAATTATTTCTTCTGTAGTTAAATCAAGAAACAAAGAAATAAAGTGATACATCTTAACATTGAATACGCAAGAAGTAGCTTCTATGCGTTCTAACATAATCGTGTTTATATTATATTGAATTGCTACTTCTTCTACTGTTAAACCTAATGATAATCTTTTTTCTTTCACCATTTTCGCTAATTCATAACTTGTATATTTAGGGCGTTCTGATGGTTTTAGATGTGCATTATCCCAAATCGTCATAATTTCATCACCTACCCTATTTTCTAAAATTCTAGCAAATCTTCTCCAGAAACATATTGTTCACATGATGGGCAATCGAATTGACCGCCTTCTATTCCCTCCGGTAGCGGGTCACTGCCAAATGTGATAATTGCTATTCGATTATATTCGTTCCATTCTTCTTCTGTTGGACAACTTCTACATAATGGACATTCGTATCGTTTTTCAGGTGTTTTCATATTCTTCCCTCCATCCAATAGTTTCTGACATTACATATTTCTAATTAAGATATATTATTTCACTTATAATCCTTTTAAAATTTAATCTTTATCAATATATTTAATTACTGTTACCTCTTGTGGAATTACTTCTCTAACAATGGTCACACCATCACTTTGTTTTTCTGTTGCACCAACTTCTTTTTCAACTCTGAAATAAGCAACTTCATCCTCTGTAGTGATTTTATAAACTCGAATTTCCCAATTCGTCCATCTGTCTCCTCTGTCTTCAGTTTCAGAATATACGCTTTCTGCTTTATCATGAAACCATAAGTCCATTAAGGTTTTAGCGGTATCTTCCATTCCACCAAAGTAAATACTATTGATATTTTCTTGTATAGCTTTTCTAATGCTTTTCAATGTATTCATGATTTTACCTCATCAGATTCATTTTTATCAAATTCAAATTTTTCAATGAGAATTTCTGTTTTAACAACTTTTAAAATTTCTCCGCCAAAATATTCTTGTGCTTCCTTTAGGTTGTCAATAATTTTATTTTCCTTATCATTCCACAAATATTTAGGTGCGTTTCCCCATGTAGGGGTTAAACCACCGGTGAATTTATAAGCATTTGCTATATCATCCGTGAATGAGAAGTTTTCTACGTTTTCGTCCCATTCTTCCCAAGCATTACAAAAATACCCTCTATCAGTCTTTAAGACATGAAATTCAGAAATATTTTCTCGTTTATTTTCTATAGGCTTCATATTTTCACCTCATAAAATTCAATTTTTTATCCAATTCTATTGCAAATCTTTTGGAGTTCATCTATGTATTGTTGTAATTCCTGTTTGTTCATTGCTGAAAATTGTACCATTTGCCATTTGCCCTCATCGTTTTGCAATCTATGAAGAATTGTTGCAGAATTCATATTTTCGGTGATAACAGCAGATGGATTGTGTAAAGGATTGAAATTGCTATCTTGCTTAACTTTAGGATAAATTACCGTTCTACTTTCTTCTTCGCTGTATTTAATATGCATAATAATATCTCCATTTATTAAATTAAGTTTTATTTATTTCTTATAAATTTCTAGCTTTTTAACAACACAATCTCCTAGTGTTCCTGTATTAATTTGCACAGTAGAAACACCAACTTTATGACCTTTTGCTACATAAAAATCGAAAAGTTCATTTGCTTGCTCTGGCGTGTGACAATAAATAATATCTAGTATATTATCATATAATTTCATTTTCATCACCCTTCGTAAAATTGGGTTTTTATACTTTTTTCAGATACTCTACTGGAACCTCTCCTGTATGACTCTGCAAATCAACTACCTTCTTTCCTAGAAACATATACTCGTCTGAAACTACTTCATACTTTGTTTTGTCGTTCCCAATGATAAAAACAACAATATCACCCTTCTTCATTTTCATCACTCCTTTATAAAGTTAGGTTTTTATTCATTTAAAATTTTCCACTTAGCCTGAAATATATTACCGCCAACCTGCAAAACGTTCTCTGTACCTTCCCATCGGATTTCTGTATAACCTGTAATTGGACTAATGTATTTATATACGATTCCTCCAACATATCCATTTGCAACAACCTTTGCTCTTTGACCGATTTCTAGACGATGTATCATTTCCCCTGTTGAAAGGATTTCATCCATATAATCGCCTCCCCTATTCTCGAATTCATTTTTTATGAGTTTCACTATCTAGAATTGTTTTTCCCACGCAATAGCAAATATAAATCGCAGAAAAAAAGCATAGATATATAGAATACCTTCCTAAAACGAATTCTTCTTGATTTTTATAAATGTATACAGGTAGCGCTAGGTACATGATAATCACTAATCCAAATGCGGTTCTTGAAGTGAAATCAGATATTAAACGTAAAATCTTCATTACGTCACCTCATTCGTAAGTTTGTTTTTCATTAAATATTTTCACTATGGGCTATTTTTTGATTTATCTCTTTTAATTCAGACTTCCACTCTAGTAGTTTTTCTTTTAGCTTCTTTGTAGGCTCTTCTCCATAAATATCTAGAGATAAATCAATTTCAATTCTTACTATTTGACCTTGCACATACCTTTTAGCATAGAGTAAAATTTTCTCTTCCATCTAAGCACCTCATTGAACTCAGTTTTTGATGATTACCAGTTGCTTGCAAACCCTTTGTTAAAAGCGTTATTAAGCCTTTCACACCATTTATTAGCCTGTTTTAGTGATAATCCATCTGAGATATATTCCCTACCATGTTTATCAATAAAGAATATTGCCCAACCTTTATTAGATTCTTCTACTTTATATTTAGCATCTTCCACTTTATACATCTCCTTTGTAAAGTTCAGTTTTTATTCATCTTCATATTTCACTAGCTTTTCAATATTGCTTAAAGGTGTCCAGAATGTGCCTCTATCATAAGCTAGGTTAACCATTCCTGTTTTTCTTCTAACGCTACAAACATCATAATAATGTCCATCCATTAACGCCATCCACTCAAACTTTTTGATTCTTCCTTTTGGTAGTTCATCAACCGTCATTTAGCATCGTCCCTTCATAAAGGTGAGTCCTCATCCAATTTCTTTTTTAAGTTTCGTTATTTCTATGCCTATGCGTGAAATTTCATGATTCACCTGAATCTCTTTAATTTCTTCCGGTGTTAATTTTCTTAGTAGCATTAATTCCTTTACAAGAATTGATGTGTTTACAGATTTTGCGATATGGGAAAGCCCATGTAGGAATTTAGTCCGCCTTTAGGCATGGGATGAAAGTATCGCTTTTGCGTAGCAAAACATGGTATGCTTCATTCATAGTCATGCAAAAGACTCTAAAACAACTGTTCTCTGAAAATAGAATACATATCAGGTTGGAGTAGCAAATTCTTCTACTCCGTAAAATGTATTAAGTCGTCAAGAACAAGACGTTAAAACATTTGAGAACCAACAATCTGTACGGTATGGTCACAGTACCGTAGCCCACGAACCTATATGGTCTGTTGTGGGAGTGGTGATGGCACACCGCAATCTTGCACGTCAGCGATACCAGAAATGGACTTCGCCTTTGGTAGCAAGAATCCCACTGACGTTAGTCAGCTTGCCCCTTTAGGGGTGGGAGTGTCAATAGAGATTCATGTTGTGTATTAGGCATTTTGCAATTCACTCATTAGTTCTTTGAATGATTCTAAACGGATATTATCGCTTAATCCCATATCTGTATTTTCGAATGATGTTTCTCCGATGATTTGATAAACAACTTTGCAAAATTCAGCATTTCTTTGTAAAAAATCATTTGTCATAGAAATATGTTCTATTAAAACAGAAATAATATGAGGATGATTTAATTCGTTTTTGTGATGAAAAACATAGTTTTGTAATTCTATCTCTTCACAATCCAAAATTGCAACTTTGTTGTGTAATTGTGCTAGAGCTTTGACATGGTGCCAGATTACTTCTGTTACGTTTTCAAATTTCAACATAGAAAATTCCTCCTATATGCTGTTTTCTTTTAGTTTTCCTTATCATTGAAATAGAGAATTGTAGATTTATATATTTCTTTGATTATTTTCCTGTTGTTCAATTAAATCCAACAAAAATTGGATATCATCTAAACTTATGTAATCCATGTAATCATAGTTTGAACAATTAGAACATACTTCTTTTATCTTTTGTAATCTGTTTTCGTTTTTCATTTTGTTGAAATCATCCAAAAAGATTCTTATCTTTTCTTCTAGAACTTCTAGTGTTTCGAAATTACGATAAAATCGTTTTGATTCCAATCCCCACTTATAAGATTTAATCAAAGTGTCTTTATCCATGTAATGAAAACCAACTTCGACAAGTCTATTTTTCAACAAAATTGTCTGCTCTTCACTTAATCCTGGAATAATGACCATATTTTTCTCCTTTTTGTTGGTTTCTACCATTTTAGCATATCGAAACTGCTGAATGTTTGAAAATGGGGATTTTTTTCGGGTATGAATAAAACAATTAATTTTTTTAAAAAATATTCCTTTTAAATTCATAACAAATTCTTTCAGAAATCATCATACTTTGATAGAACATCTTCTCGTATTTTCTCAATCCTAGTATATCCCACTCACATTTAATAATATAATGACGACAACTCGTTGTTATCTATAAGCAGGGCATAAAAAAGGAATGGAGAATCTTATACATCACAGGAATGTTACACCTGTATATCTTCGGAAAGGTTGTGGGAAGTATGGAAGTTCGAGGACTACATCCTAAGAAACATCATACTTACATCTTTGTAAACTTTCCGGGCGTTAAGATGAACCACTCGCCCAGCAACAATGACCAATTGCTAGAAGCGAACGAAACATCTTTATGCATCGAATTGGACAGAAGACAACAAGTAAAATCCTATTTTCTTGTAAAAGATGAGCTGATTCAATTACTTGAAACGCCTCGTAGAAGAAAAACAAAAAAGTCTTCTTTTCTAATGGTAGAACTGGTACATTCCCTACTAGGCAAAAAAGAAACAAAACGAGTTGCGCATGTACTGTCGGACGAAGCATCTATTGTACAACAAGCTACTCCTACAGGGCATGAATATGTGCTTGTTATTAACGAACAAGAAGTGGCTGTGATTGCTACTATTGAAATTAAAGAAAAAGTAGCTATGACAGCTGGAGAAAAAGAAGAGTATGCGCAGCAGATTATAACTGAAAAGCAAAATGAATCACTGAAACAGAAATCTGCGCTGCACCAATTCATTGAGTCTTACTTACGGCAAGGCGTGAAAAGCTTATATGGTTTAAGAATGCTGCAAGTCGTAGAGAAAATGAATCTAATGAGGATTATGAACGAGGAAAACAAAGGACAAGTTATAGGGCATAACCCTGCCGCATTAGAGTTTATTGGTCCGGGTGATTTTACTCCTCCACCAAGAAATACATGTACTTGCGCGTGAAAGTCAGTTTAAGGCTATTCATAGCAAAGGAGGATAAAGCAATTTATACATTTCAAGAGCACAGGCAACGGAAGCCTTCTATATATAAGAGAGAAATGAAAGGAGTGTATTTTAAAACAATTACATAAGGAGGTCAATGGACTCTTAGGAGAGGAGCTGCAACCAGGTTGTAGCTTCTTTTTTTGTCTTTTCATCCAAAATTAAGATTTAATGGTACAATCATTGAAATTGAATATTGGTAAAAAATCATAAAACAAAAGGAGAATTACTATGGAAATGACTATATCTATGGAATTAGCAGAAAAAGCTTTAACGGAGGAAGAAATTCAAAATTTGAAGAAGCTTTATGATAAAGTGGAAGCATACAAAGAAAAGTTGAAACTAAAAAAAGGTGACAAACTAAAACGTAAGCGAGATGGAAAGATTTTCACTTATGTTGATAGAGCCCCTTACGGATTCAATAATGCATATGTAGAAGAATTAGAGCATTATGTTCACTTATCTGACTTTGAAAAAGTAATAACAGACTAAATTATAGTAATAAAACCCTACCGGAAGGAAGAAAAACATGAAAGAACAATTGGAACAAACAATCAATGCTTTATCTGATGCATTTCGAAAAGAGTCTGAACAAAAATACGCTGCCTGGGCAGAAAGTATAGTGAAAGAATATCACTACTTAGATATTCAAAAACCTGAAGAGTTTTCTTTGTTGCTATCACAAACACTTGATGAACAAGCAGATTTACTTGTTCGTATAGCTCTTTCTCACATCGATATGGATAGTAGGAAAAAACACAAGCTTGAGTTTGTATATCTGCAATACCAGTTTATTGAACGCCATTTAGAGAGTATTATCTTACCATTCGAAGGACATGGTTGCTCTACGGACAAAACACGTTGGTTAATTGATACCTATGTTAAATATCTTATATCGGGTAATTTGCCGACAGTTGAAGAGAAAAAATACTGGCATCCTAAACGTGGCGAAGTTTGTGATTGGGTAGAATGGATAGATTCAATGTATGACCTTTATTATGGTAAATTCGAACAATATGCCCTAATAAAACATAAAATAATGCAATACTATAAACCAGTAAATGAATGAATGAATAACAATATAACTAATAAACATACAAAAGGTTAACAATATAAACGAAAAAGTCCCGAATCTATTAAATAGAATCGGGACTTTTTTTATTTATTTAATATTATTAATATGGAATAATAAGCCATTCCTTTAAATATAATAGATTAGATTCTACTAAAAGGGAGGGGAAAAATCTTGCCAAAAAGAACCTATATACACCAAATGTTAATCAGAACGAAACATAGTCTTAAAATCGGCATTGTAGGACCTTGTAGAGCAGGAAAATCATCAATGGTAAAAAGTCTTACAGAACAACTAATCATTCCTAATTTACATGATGATGAATTATTAAAAGAGATTCCAAATCAACTTCCTACTATACGTTCCGGTCGCGAGATTGCTACAAAAGAAACTGTGTATGTACCAAAAGAATGTGTTGAAGTAGATTTAATACCCGAAGAAAAAACTCTTATGCAAATTATTGAATTTGTAGGATGTAGAACACATGGAATGAAGGGATACGCAAATAGTAATGATTCCAATACAAATTTAGCAGAGAAAACAAATGAAAAAGGTTTGTTTGAAGAGTTATTTGAGGGTGTTCTTGAAAGCCTATTTGAAGAAAATAACTCAGTAATCACCGAGGATGATGCTTTGACGAATGAAGCAGATATTGTGTTTATAGTTACTAGTGATGGAACAATTGGTACTATCCCCCACCGCTATGCATTTGTTGATGCGGAAAGAACGTCTTTGGCTCAAGTAAAAAAACCGCACATCATGCTATTAAATTCTTCATGTCCTGAAGATGAAAAGACAAAAGAATTAGCAAGTGAACTAAATAATATGTATAAAATCCCGGTAATTCCGGTGTCTGTATGTGACTTAACAAAAGAAAAAATATATTATCTCCTGGAAGCAATGTTTTATGAGTTTCCATATGAAGAAGTTGATTTGGATATACCAGAATGGATTATAAAACTTGAAGAAACACATCCAATCCGAAAAGAAATAACAGGTTTCTTAATTGAAACAATGAAAGAATTCACATCCTATTCAAGATTAGGGAAAGTGATGCAAAAACTTTGTAGTTCTTCTTTTATTGATAAAGTTGAAGTTATTGATAATAATACAGAAGAAGGATTACTTAAACTAGAATTAACTTTATCTGCTGCACTCGAAAAACAGTACAATAGCAAAAGTAAAAAGAAACAAAATAAATCTTAATGTCCCTGGACCATTCCCCTAAATCTTGTTGGTGATGCAGTGTTCTTTACCAATAAGGTAGTAGTAGTTATTTTGATGCTTTTAAAAGGACGTAAATAAGAAAGAGCCTGCTATGATTTAAACATAACGGGTTCTTTTTTTTGAGAAATTGTATGAATTATGAAGCATATTTGACAAACCTTCAGTTAAACCCGTTCTTTTTCCCTTCCCCATTTATCTTATTTCTTTTTTATTTTTTTGAAAAAATACCATTTTTATCATACTAGATGGATTGACACAACTTTGATAATATGTAATAGGAGAAGTATCGGGTAATGTAGGAGGCTCATATTGAAAGACTTTAAAATTAAATTTAAAAATGGAAGAAAAGAATTGGAATTAGAAGCAGGTAGCATTGAAACACCTGATGAATGGCATTTTATTAAACATATTCTTTCTTCATTTGAAATTCACACAGGAGACCTAGAAATAGATACCCTACATGAAGTAAAAAAGGAAGAGAAACTTGAAACATTAAAAGAAGGATACAATACTTTGAACACTGGTGTGCAAGGTTTACATCGCCCAGTTAGCGAATTTGAGAATTCTTCTATGATTCATGCATTTCAAAAGGCTAAAGAAAAAAGCGGAGCACAAATCCTGTTAAATGAACCTCCGACTTTTAAAAATTCTTCAGCAAGCATTCGAACATACGGAGGCGTTTCTCATTATCAGTGTTATTATATTTGCCCAAAATGCTTAGATAAAAACAAAAGATATATATTACCTGATACGAAAACAATTGTTTGCAAAACATTCACTTGTGGAGAAGTTATGGATGTGCGCGATGCAACTAATAAAGGGTTTCCATATGAAGATGTATACCACAATGTCTATATCGCAGGTACCTTTGTGCGTGTAGGAGGCTCTCCTAAAACAACAGAATCACCTGCTATGTAGAGTGTTTTTTTGAAAAACACCCTTTTCGCGAGCATTGTTGTTTTGCTACAAAAAAAGACTTAGTTAAACTAAGTCTTTTAATTTTTTACTGCATATTTTTATCGTACGACGCATCAATTAGGTTGATGTAGCTGCAAGTCCTTTGACATCATTAACACGTTATGTCCTGTTTGTGCAGGTATTGTCTTTCCTACTTGAGAATCCCACCTAACAATGGTCATTACGCTTGGTGGCATTGGATTCATAGCAACAGAAGTGCCAATAACTTTTCTACCCCATTGTTTAAAATATTCTTCATTCGTTTCCACTCTTGTACCTACTGGAAATGGATGCATTAATAATCCTCCTCTAAGATGCACTTTCTTTCAAATGTTCACCTTAATTATAATTCATATCGAATAATTTTGTTGAAAACAAAAAAGTTTTGGGATTATACCACTAAATATTAATGATAATTTACAAATTAACATTATGAAGCAATTGAGTTAAAAGTTTCGCCTAAATCAAAATCAGGTTTGAACTCATATTTTGCCAATTCATAGTACATAACTTCGCTTTTTTCATGTCTTGGATTTGGAGAATCGTATGCTCTTAAAATTATATACAAATTCCCATTGATGACTACAGTATTCCCATAGCTACATTTTGTAGGGACGTCTTTTAATTCACCTATTTTTTTGCCTTTGTTATTATAAACCTTATATTTGTATCCTTCTCTGCCACCTGTTCCGTGATAAGACTGTCTTATCTTTAAATCATATTCCATTTCAATATCCATTTTAATCCCTCCATATTATCCGATTAAGAATTATAAACGACTATCCAAAAAATCTTGTATTTCTTTTGCTTGATTCGCATATACACCTTTCACATCTTCATGTTGAATTTCTGCTTCACATTCAAGCCAAACCTTTAGTTGAACTAACCACATTTCCACTTTAAATATATCTTTTGGGTCAGTGATAGGATTCATATTGTATTCCTCTTTCTTGTTTTGAAATATCAATTTAATGAAATAAGCAACTCTAATCTCCTAGCCAAATAATTATCCAGTAACTCTGGCTCCATTTTGTCTTTGTGTTTTTCTAACACATCTAGTTTTTCTGGAGTATTTACAAACCTTAGTGCGCCATACTTTCCATTTCTATCTTTAAGATTCATATTAAATCCCTTTTCTAACAGAAAATCTACTACTTCATGGTTTCTAATGTCTTGAAATAAAATGGGATAAATACGGGATTTCTCCTTTTCCAAACTGGCTCCGTGTTCTAATAATGATTTCACGATTTTTAAATTTCCGCTTTTTAAAGCTAAAAGTAGGGACGTCTCCCCCCATGCATTTTCACAATTTACCTTAGCACCTAAAGATAACAAATATTGAACTATTTCATATTCTCCGTTTCTGCAACCGCACATTAAAATAGTTTCTTTTTTATGACATTGCAAATGAATATTTGGTTCCAAATCAACAAGATACTTTAACATATCTAGCTGTCCATTTGAGGCAGCGATGTGCAAAGCAGATTTTCCCTCATTAGAAATATTTAAAATAAACGCTCCGTGTTCAATTAATAATTTTGCTATATTCTCTTCTTTAAGAATTAATGCCATTCTTAGTGCTTTTCCAAAAATAGTTTTAGTGTTTACATCTGCACCCTTGTTAATTAAATATCTAACCATTTCTAGATTCTTATAGAAAATGGCATTTCTTAATGGAGAAAATTGTTTAGAATTTATCACGTTTACATCTGCTCCATGTTCAATTAACAACTTAACGATACTGAGATTTCTTTTTTGAGAAGCCAAAATAATAGGACGGTCATGACTCCCAAAAATTGCATCTACATTAGGGTCAAATCCATAATCCAAAAGAACTTTGACTCCTTTAGTATTACCATTGTCTATTGCAACGTACAGTGCATTTTTCTTGTTTCTGTGTACCTGGTCCATTACTTGTTTCTTATGGTATCGCAAAATAAGCTCTAATTGTTTTACATATTTCTCATTCGAAGCTGCATAAATGAATAATGTTTTAAACAAACTATTTTTATATGTTAAATCAATTTCGTTGTTGATTAATTTGTTTTCAAAGTCTTCGCTCTTTAATATCTTTGAAAATTTCATAATACGTTCTCCTTTATACATTTCATTAGGATTTCCCATCATTCTTTATTCAATAGTTTGTAACAACATAGCAAACCGGAGTTCTAGATACTTTTCTAGAAGTTCGGGTTCCATTTTTTCTTTATGTTGTTCTAAAACCTCTAATTGGTCAATTGTTTTAGAGAAATGCAAAGAAGCATAGTCATTTTTATTAAATCTGTTTCTTTCGTTGATGTTCATTCCGAATTCTAAGAGAAAATTAATACTTTCACAATTTGAGACATAGTAAAAAGGATTTTCCTTTTTTATAATTTCATATAAGTTCAGACCATGTTCTAATAGTAATTGAATTAACTTTAAATTACCGTCGTTTAAAATATTTAAAATACCCATAACTTCTTTTGAAGAGGTTGCTTTGATATGTGCGCCACAAGCAATTAAGTATTCAACAACATCGTAATGTCTATGCATACAAGCTATCATAACAGGCGTTTGCCCTGCCCTATTGGGTTGATTCACCGGTATGCCACTTTGTACAAAATACTGAACCCTTTTCAGACTACCTACTTGTGCAGCTATATGGAGCGCTGATTCTTTCATTTCATTATGTACATCTACAATAAGGGCTCCAGAATCAATCAAGAGGTCGGAAAGACCATCGTTTCTATCTAATAAAGTTTTTTTCAATGCTGTTCCATGTATGCTATGAATGTTTACATCTGCACCATTGGCGATTAAAAAATTCACCATTTCCATGTTTGATTGGTAAATTGCTATCATTAATCCCGTTGTATCGTTCCCGTCTTTTTCGTTAATGTCAGCACCATATTGCAGCAGTAACTTGACCAAAATAAGATTTCTTTTTCTGATTGCTAATAGAATAGGTGTTTCTTTCCAAGCATATGATTTAACGCAATTGGGATTGGCGCCATGTTTTAATAATAACTCTACTCCAAGAACGTTTTCGTTTTCAATTGCATGAAATAATGCTGTATCAAAGCCTTCGTGTAACGCATTCTTTTTGTGTTTCAAAAGCAATTCTAAGTGTTGGATGTATTTATCAGATGTTAGTGTATAAAGAAAAAGATTTAAACCATTTTCATCACGTTCATGTAGCGGAAGTTCATCTCTAAGCATTTTATGTATAAATTCAGAATCGTTTAAAATACAATTAAAATTCATAATTACTTCCTTTCTATGTTATCCCCTAAAATTGTCATAGAAAAAGCAACGAATAATTTGATTAATCCGTTGCCTGTTAGGTTTAGCCATTTGTTGTTCCTGTTATGAATTATGATTGTTCCGCTTCTTTAAGAATACGAACATCTCTAATCAGTTCAGCGCATTTTGTTTCAAAAGAAATGACTTGGCGAATACAAAACCTAATAGCCTCTCCTTCTGTCATACCTTTAAACGATGAAAAATCTAAGGCGTCTGTATTCCCATTTCTAATTTCCTTGTCTTGTGTTTTATAAAAAGAGATATATCCTTCTGCTTCTTTTATTTCCGTTTCAATACGATTAATCTCATTCGTTATTGCTTGTAATAATAATTCTTTTTTTCTTGTCATAATAAATAACCGTCCTTCTAGATTAATCTATTTCATACTAATTCCCGAAATGATTTGTTAAACATTTCTTTTTTCGAGGAATTTCATCTACTTAACAATTATATTTATCACCATTTAAATGTCGGAATCTTATCGATTGGCTCTGACTTAAGGAGCTCATAGAAAATAGGCTTCCATAATGACATAAATCACCGTTGTAATTCCGCTACTTTCTTATGCCATTCTGTAGCAGCTTTTTATCTGTAATCGATACCCAACTTTTCTGCTTTTTTCACTATACCAAAATAGAACGTGTATTTGTATAATTTTCGAAAAAATATAAAATCCAAAATATTCCTACCATGAATATAAATCATAAATTAGTATTGTCTAGCATATCGAATTCCGTTTATTTCAATGATTTCTGGAATTTCATCATCTTCTGATTCCTTTACAACAACAACTTTTTCGTATCTTTCCACTTTGATTTTTGGAAAGTCCGGAGAATTTTTTTCAATTAATTCCATCAACCAACAATCGCCCTGATGAATGGAATCATGCAGACGTCCATCTTCATCTATTAAAACGTACTTATTTACCGTAATTTCAGAAATAAAACAAATAAAATCGTCATAAAGAACCTTGTCTCTTACTTGAAAGTTATCTGCCATCATTTTCCCTCGTTTGTTTTAATTATTTATGGATTTAATATGCTGAATCGTTTGATTTCGTAATTCCAACAAATGCTGCATTTGTTGAGGAGTTAAATGTCGTTGCTTCTTTCTTAAAAATGTATTAGTAGAAATAAACCATTCATTCAGCTGCTCTGTAGATAATTCCATATCATTCTGAATTACAGCGGCAACACACTCAAACTCTTTTCCATAACTCATCCAAGCAGAAAATAATTCCTGGTTAATTTGAATTTGGTATATTTTACTTTGTGTCATACAAGAACTTCTCCTTAAGGGAATATTATATTCGCATTGTATCATTTTGAAAATAGCTATTGTTTATTTTTCTAAATTTATTCCCATACAAAAAAGGAGCATACGCCCCTTCCTATACCTATTATTTTGTTTTAAAAGCCTTTTTGTAACCTTCAAGACCACCAAAGTCTATTAAGCCCACATTTCCGCAATTTAAACAACTATGCGGAATTGTTCCTCCAAATCCCATCGCATGGGACATGTGAGGCTTGTTTCTAACATCTTCATATGATTTTGTTTTGTCGGCTAATTCCCCAACACCATTAGGATAATACTTACCGTAATGTTGAATAGCTCCCTTATTTCCGCATTCCAGGCAAATTGCATCTTTTTCAATTGAATATAGATTGATTGACCGATTCAATTAACTCACCGCTTTCTACTAGTTCTTAATGATTAGTTTTCTTTTCTTTTCATCGCGAGAAATGGACTGATTAACGTGTATTGTGTACCAAGACCATTTCTAGAATCCAAATCACAATAATATCCTTTTATATAAGGATTAATGTGTTCATCATATTCAACCTCTGTATAGACTGTTTGATAACCATTCCCGCAATGTTCACCTAATTGTTCATATCGAAAGAATTTTATTTCATCAAATGATTCTTGTAATAGGTGATATATTTGAGAAGGAAATATTTCGCTTATATTTACATATTCCACTTCTATTTCTTCTTCTGAACCTTTATGCAAGCATAAATCATGTTTTGTGTTCAAATGAGTCATGTTTTGTATTATATGTACTGGTACGAAAGAATTGGTATCATTCATTTATTTTCACCTCTTGAGCTATTATATATTTCTAACATTTTCATATAATTTTGTTTTGTTTGCTAGTCGTTCATATCGACGATTTTACCATCGGGATATTGATTTAGGTTTACTCATCGATTTCACCGTTGATTTCGACAATTTCCCCGTTAGGGTATTCTTTTACCATTTTGCCATCTTTCATATACACGATAGCAGTATTAGCAATTTTAGCATCAATACGTGCCAAATCACCCGTTGTTGCTAAATACTTTTCTACAGATTTACGTTTCAATGCATTCATAATAGCATTTCTCTGCTTTTCTAATGGATTATCTTCGTTCGTCATTTTAATCCTCTCTCTCTATTTAGGATAATAAAACAAATGTATTAAAGAATAACGAGTTATATATAGTTCTTACTAATATTATATATATTTAATGAAATATAACCAGAATTATTATTCAGATAAACGTAGTATAATTGGGGAAGTATTTATCCTACTAATCTATCATTTTATATTTTAATTGTTTTCGTTTTTAAAAAACTTACATTATGAAAAAAATATTTAGTTTAAGACGAAAATTGATTTCTGGATTATAATACAGAAAAAACGGAGGTTTTGTGAATGAATCGATTTAAAGCGTTGTTTACGTTACTTAATGTTAGGAAGTCCATACCTTTTGTTATGGAATTCATGTCTAGTAAAGAGGTGAAAAAAAGCAAAAAAATGTTGATTGTTGGTTTTACAATCTTATATTGTATTTCTCCAATCGATATTATACCGGACTTCATTTTAGGATTAGGTATTCTCGATGATGTAGCTGTTGTGTCTTGGGCATTGAAATGGATGGTAAATTCTTCTCCAAAGTCTCTGAAAGACAAATATCAATTACAATAGAAAATAAAGAAAATTAATGAGATAGCATTTTTGCTATCTTTTTTTGTTATTCAAAAAAATGTTAGTGGGATTTTTAGAAAATTTTTAGAATTTATTATCAATATGTTTTACAGCATAAAACAAAAAGAACCAATAACCTCCCCTAGTAAGAGTTTTGAGGTTACTGGCTGAAAGAGAATGGCTGGATGGTTGATTGCTCTCATCAATTACTGTTCCCTGCTACTTAGAAATTATTACGATTAAAATAAAAAAAATGTCAAAAAATTTTTCTAGAGAATTGATAAAAAATTGGAATTTTGTATGCTGAAAACGTTTATACAACAAAATATATTGGAGGAAACCCCATGATTAATAACTTCGGACGTATTCAAACAGCTATGATTACACCATTTAATAAGAATTTACAAATTGATTTTAGTGAAGTGTCTCAATTAGTGGAACATTTAATTGCAACAGGTACCGACTCTATCGTAGTAGGAGGAACAACTGGAGAGTCCCCTACTCTTACGCATGAAGAAAAATTAATGTTATTTAACCATGTGAAGAATGTAGCAGGAGAAAGAGTATTAGTCATTGCAAACGTAGGCTCTAATAACACAAGAGATTCCATTACATTTGCAAAAGAAGTTGAAAACCAAGGAAAAGCTGATGGAATTATGTTAGTAAATCCTTATTACAACAAACCTTCTAAAGAGGGATTATATCAGCATTTTAAAGCCATTGCCGAAAGCACAAAACTTCCAATAATGTTATACAACATCCCAGGAAGAACGGCAGTGAATACACCAGCTGAAACTATCATTGAGTTAGCAAAAATCCCTAATATCGTAGCTGTAAAAGAATCTAGTGGTGATTTATCTCAAATCGCAACAATTATTGAGCATACCCCAAAAGATTTTTATGTGTACAGTGGAGATGACAACTTAACGCTTCCTATCCTAGCTTTAGGTGGATACGGTGTTGTGAGTGTAGCAAGTCATATTATAGGAAATGAAATGAGAAATATGATAGACGAATTCCTTGTTGGAAATACATATGAAGCAGCAAATTTACACAGAAAGATGCTACCTATTTTTGAAGGTATATTTTTCACAACAAATCCAGTACCAATCAAAGCGATACTAAGAGAATCTGGATTCAATGTAGGTTCTGTTCGTCTTCCATTAGTTGATATTTCTGTAGAAGAAGAACATAAAATTCAAAATCTTATGCAACAAATTCAATCTTTGCAAGCAAATAAATAAAATCATTACGTGAATATTATAAAATGATTCTTCCATCATCAAAACCTTGGTATTATGCCAAGGTTTTTTTATGTTTTACTTTTCGCTGTTTTCGTAAGGTTTGTCAGTATATAATTTAATTAAAATATTATTTGAGGTGATAGCAATGGCTACCAATACAACATTTAAAATAGATTTAGATACAGGAAATTTTATTGTGACGAGCATTGAAAATGTTTATGACTTCAATTTCCCAATTCCAAAGATAATAGAAAGTTACTACTTTGAAAGTGAATGGAATTTTGATAACGATTTAATCAAATTTCATATGGATAATAAAGATGCTTTCCATCATTTAGAAGACCAAATAAGCACCTTCCACAAGGTTGCAAATGCCGCTAAAAGTCATCACTTTTCAGTAATGAGATACGAAAGAATATGACATATTAATGAAATAGCTCTATCATTTGGGAACGTCAGCAAATAAGAGCAAAAAATATTTTTTTAAATTGAAACCGTTACCATTCAATTAAACATTGAGAAATTCTGAATTTGCTTTTTTATTATGGATTTAAAATCTAAAAAAAGTATTGAAACACACATTCTGAATTGGTATGATGTTTTTGTTGATTCAAAAGGCATAATACATACACTCTTTCGAACTAGGGGTAGCACAGCAGCTTAGGATGCTGTGTAAGAGCTCGAAATACATAATGTAACTGGCTGAAAAACTCATTTGGTTTGAGTTTATAAAAAGGTCCAGATACAACAACTAAAAAAACATACAAAAGGAGAATTTTTATGAAACTAATTGTTAAGAATATCGTTCAACGCACATTATTAAACTGTATCGAAGAAGGAATTATTGGTGTTGCCAAAATTGATTTTTACATGAATCAAATAGAACTCCGTAAATAGAGAGTAGAAATACTTTAATATATACATCCTGTCGTCATGATGGGGTGTTTTTGTATGAATTTTTGGTTTTAGAAGGACAACAAATATAGTAAGACATTTAGTAAAAAGGACTGATAAAATGAGCAAGCCATTTTGGAAATCTAACTATTTTTGGGTATTGATAGATGTATTAATGATAGCTATTTCCTTGTATTTATTATCACCTGCTATTCGTTCTATCACATATATATTCCATAATTTTTCTTCTTCGGAATTTCCAAATTACAATCCGAGTCCTAAGGAACTATGGGGTGTATTTGCTGTTATATTAGGATGCTCACTTCACATCATCGGAAGTATATTCTTCAAAAATAAACAAATAAACATCCATAAATAATTACGGATGTCTATGACTTCCCATCAAATTACATGCTACTCAAAAAAAGAGCCTAACTCATCTGGGCTCTTTTTTTGATAAAAAGTATACCTAATAATTATATGGAATTAAAATAATCTGCGCTACGTACCATTGGAGAACAATCATTTAAATTATCTAATAAGATTTCAAACACAAAGTCTTTATCTTCTATGTATGGTTTAATAGCAGCCCAATTAATACTACCCTTCCCTAACTCTCTTCCATCGTGCTCTTGACCAAAGCTATCCACGACATGAAGGTATTTTACAAAAGGAGCTGTTTTCTTTACGATATCCAGTAATTGCTCATTGTCCCCTTTTGTTGCGATATAGCTATGACTAATATCTAAATTTAAATCTAAGTTCAACGGTTTAATAACATGTTCCAATAAATATGGATTGGTGTGAGCGAATAGCCCCTCTATCGTATCTTCCCATAGAAAAACTTCTCTTCCGAATTCGAGAATTTTTTCGATTTCTTGTTTCATTTCTAATGTTTTTTCCAAAGTAAGGTGATTAGAGCTTTCCGTACCTGCATAATGACAATGGATAATACAACGAATATCTTCTTCTTTGCATAGCTGAGCTAACACACTAGAAGACCATTCATAATAGTTCTTAACTTCTTTATCTTCACTTAAAATATCAAGAATCTTTCCATTAACTCTGGTTGGGTGATGAAGAAATACCTTTATCCCCTTTTCTTTTAAAAAACGAACCTTTTTGCGTATATTTTCTATGTCCTTTAAAGAGTCTTCATCTAAGAAAAACTCTATGATTTCCGGATTATATTGCAATCTGTCTTGAATCGAAATATCACTAATATTACTTTTTAATCGATTTCTAACCATATGTACCCCTTCTTTCTTCTGTTAAACCTTTTCATTATAGCCGAATTTGAAATGAATAATCTGAAATTAGATATTTTTTTCTAAAAATTACTTATTTTTTTATTTCTTTTAAAGGAATCTATGAATCTATTATTGATTATGTTATATTGCATTAGAGTAAAAATTAAGAATACATATTTTAAAACAAAAACAAATTAGGAGGATGTAACATGTTTAATAATTTACTAGCAAAAATGGGCGTTGGCGGCGCAAAAGTTGACTTAGTGTTAGAAAGTAACCAATGGTCAATTGGAGAGACTATCCGAGGTCATGTAAATATACAAGGTGGAAGTGCAGAACAATTTATTAACAAGATTGATGTAGAGTTCAAAATGAAGTACACAACAGGAGAATTTGAATACATGAAATCACTCAATCTTATTCCTGTTGTTTTCAATACAACTATTGGTGTACGTGAACACAAACAGATTCCTTTTGAAACAGTGATTCCTTTAAACGTTCCGATTTCAAAATACAATGTTTCTTATTTTTTCCATACTCATTTAGATATTAGTGGTGCAGTAGATGCATATGATAATGATTACGTTCAAGTTATTCCTAATGCAGATATGGACAACGTATTCCATGCGTTGCACCAAATCGGATTCCATGAAAAACAAAGTTTTGGAAAATATGATGGAAACAAACAGGAGTTTGAATTCTATCCACCGCACAATTATTCAAACGTTGAAGAATTAGAAATCGTATTGGAAACTACACCAACGGGAATAAAGTTACAATTAGAATTAGATATGAAAGGTTATTATCGCGAAACAGAATTGAGACAGAGCATTTTTATTCCAACACAAGTATTACAAAATTATAATGAATTAAAATCATTGTTGGAATCCAAAATCAACGAAACGATTTCTCATTACTCTATGCAGCAAAATCATCACCAATCAACGCAGCATCAAACACATTATCAACCTGGTTCTCATCATGGTCATCCACAATATGGACATCAGGAGCATCATGGACATGGGAATCAGGAGCATTACGAACACCATGAACGCCACGAAAGTCATGGACATAACAATGGACATAGTAATTCTAATATGATGATGGGAGTCTTAGGGGGATTTGCTGCTGGTGTGATAGCAGATGAAATATTTGAGGAAATATTTGAGGACGATGACGAAGGCAATGACGATAATGAAGATTGATATGGAAAATGAATAAACGAATATAAACAGCATTGATAGCAAAAAAGCCACAAAGAATCACTTTCTTTGTGGCTTTTACTTTGTTGAATTTTAAAAACTTACTGTTCCTTACAGGTTTTTCTTTAAGTAGTTTCTGATTTTATCAATAGCCTCTTCGCTGCTATAGTGCATCTTGCTTTCCTCTACCAAAATCTCGCTAACATAAGCAATCGTCTTGTGATATTGCAACAGGATTTCTTCTGCTTCGGTTTTAACTTCTTTTTTTCTAATCTCTCTCACTAATTCAATATGCATAAATAGTCCCCCACTCTTCTCTCGTCATGAATCTCTTCTCTTTCATCTATTTTTATTTTAACCTACTATTTCTTTTTCGAAAATTGATACACATTACATATGATGAATTTCGGGCTTCTTTTGACATATAACACAGTGTATATATTACTAATTTTGTCTTTTGTATGACGAAACTTTATTTCTTTTGAAAAAATACGTGTTCATAACAAAGAAAAAGCAAAAAAAAGGAGAATATATGTAACGTCAGTCCAAACTATGCCAGCGCAACATTATCCGTCTCGTTGTTTTCTCTGATGAGACGTTTTTTTGATGTCGGTATAGTTTCTTCTCACGAAAATTAAATAATGGAAGGGAGAAAATGGTGTGAAATCCAGAAAAAATTTTAAAAAGATGATTTCACTACTGGCTTTATTATCCCCCGCCTTGCTTCTGGGTGGTTGTGATGTAAAATCAGGAGTCTTAAATCCACAAGGTCCTGTAGCCAGATTACAATTAGACCTTATTTCTTGGTCTACCTATTTTATGCTAGGCATTGTTGTAGTTATGTTTAGTTTGTTTACATTTATTGTTTGGAAGTATCGAGCAACACCAGAAAACGAAGGATATCAACCACCGGATGTTCACGGCAATTTATTATTAGAAATCATTTGGACTATTATTCCTGTTATTGTCATTGTCGTAATAACCATTCCAACAATTAAATCTATTTATCAATTAGAAGAAATACCGAAAGAATACAAACATGTAAAACCAATTACTATCAACGTTACTTCAGCAGAATGGAAATGGATTTTTAGTTATCCAGAACAAGGAATTGAAACGGTAAACTATGTAAACATTCCGAAAGGAACACCAATTAAGTTTCAATTAACATCAGTTGGAACAATGGGTTCTTTCTGGGTTCCAGAATTAGGCGGACAGAAATATACAATGCCTGGTCATAATATGGAACTTATTTTAGCAGCAGATAATCCTGGTTCTTATCTAGGACGTAATGCGAACTTTAATGGCGAAGGATTTTCTCAAATGACATTTGAAGTTCTATCCCAAACTCAAAAAGATTTTGATAAATGGGTAAAAGATGTGAAAAGAACTGCACCAGAGCTAACAAAGAAAAAATATGACACGATTTTAGAACATGGTTCTGTAGGTCGTATGACATTCAACGGAACTCACTTAAAATGGGTAAAACCATCTCATCATCATGGAGAGAAAACAGATACTAAATTAGACAAAAAACAAGAAGAACATTCTCATCATGATATGGAAAACATGGACCATATGAATATGGATGACATGGAACATATGGATGGAATGGAACACGAAGGTCATTCAAATCATCACTAATATAAATAGAAAAGGAGTGAAATTCATTGAAGCTAGATGAATTTTTCGTTACAGGAGACCCCATTATTTATGGGGCAGATGCCTCCATCGCATTAGCGACTATCGGTATCATATTTGTTTTAACTTATTTTAAAAAATGGAAATGGCTTTGGACGGAATGGCTAACAACAGTAGACCATAAAAGAATAGGTATTATGTATATAGCTGCTGCTGTGTTGATGTTATTCCGTGGCGGCGTGGACGCATTAATGATGCGTGCCCAATTAACGTTCCCTAATATGCATTTTCTAAATCCAGAGCATTACAATGGAGTTTTTACAACACACGGAACGATTATGATTTTATTTATGGCAATGCCATTCTTAATGGGTCTTATTAATATTGCCATTCCGCTCATGATTGGAGCAAGAGATGTTGCTTATCCATTACTAAATGCTTTTAGTTTTTGGTTATTCTTTGTAGGAGCGATGTTATTTAACATTGCATTCGTTATTGGAGGTTCTCCTGATGCGGGTTGGACGATGTACTTCCCTTACGCAGGAACGGAATTTACTCCGGGCGTTGGAAATAACTTTTATGCAATTGCACTGCAAATTGCCGGTATAGGTACCTTAATGACCGGTATTAACTTCTTAGTTACTATCTTAAAAATGAGAGCACCTGGCATGACGTTAATGAAAATGCCAATGTTCGTTTGGTCTGTAGTAGCTATGTGTATCATCATTATCTTTGCATTCCCTGTATTAACGGTTGCATTAGGTTTAATGACATTTGATAGATTATTCGGAGCCCATTTCTTCACGTTGGCTGCTGGCGGTATGCCAATGCTTTGGAGCAACTTGTTCTGGATTTGGGGACATCCTGAAGTATATATCGTTGTACTTCCTGCTTTCGGTATTTATTCAGAAATCATTGGTACCTTCTCTCGTAAACGTTTATTTGGATACGGTTCAATGGTATTCTCAATGTTATCAATTGCGTTTTTAAGTTACTTCACTTGGGTTCACCACTTCTTTACAATGGGGAATACACCAGCAGTTAACTCATTCTTCTCGATTTCAACTATGTTAATTGCAATTCCTACAGGAGTGAAGTTATTTAACTGGTTATTGACGATGTATAAAGGAAGAATTGAATTTCCGCCGGCAATGCTTTGGTCATTAGCATTTATTCCAACCTTTGTTATTGGTGGGGTAACAGGCGTTATGCTTGCAATGGCTTCTGCGGATTATCAATATCACAATAGCTATTTCTTAATTGCTCACTTCCATTACACATTAATTCCAGGTGTCGGTTTTGCATTATTTGCAGGCTTACATTATTGGTATCCAAAAATGTTTGGACATATGTTAAATGAGAAATTAGGTAGAATTGAATTCTGGTTATGGATGATTGGATTCAATGTATGCTTTATCCCACAATTCCTTTTAGGATTAATGGGAATGACTCGTCGTATGAATACATATCAAGAAGGTCTTGGCTGGACTGGATTAAACCAAATCTCTACAGTCGGAGCAGTAATGATGGGTATCGGTTTCCTTGTACTTGGATACAACATTTATTGGAGTGCTCGTTACGGAAAACGCGATACAACGGGAGACCCTTGGAATGGTCGCACATTAGAGTGGTCAACACCAACACCTATCCCACATTATAACTTTGCACAAATTCCTGTTGTGAAAAGTGTAGATGCGTTCTGGGAAATGAAGAAAAATAACGAATCTACATTTAATGAAGATGATGTAAAACCTATTCATATGCCAAGTAACTCAGCAATGCCTATCCTTACATCAGTTGCATTTGGTATCGCTGGATTTGCAGCAGTATTCTCTTGGTGGTGGTTAGCGATTATTGGTTTAGTAGGAATCTTTGCTGGCTTAGCCTATCGTTCTCTTGATACTGATGAAGGATATTATGTAAGTAAAGAAGAGATTATTCGCACAGAGCGTGCAGCTAGAGGTGATAAATAATGGCTAGTCATTTAGATACATCATTACCATTAGAGTATCAATCAGAACAAAGCAGATTAAATATTTTAGGTTTCTGGATTTTCTTAGGAGCAGAGATAGCGTTATTCGCTACTCTCTTCGCTACCTATTTTGTATTACAAGGAAAAACAGCAGGCGGTCCTGAACAAATGGACTTATTTAAAATAAAAGATGTATTAATCGAAACACTATTATTACTAATTAGTAGTTTTACATGTGGGGTTGCTATCTTCCATATGAGAAACAATAACAAAAAAGGGTTAATTACTTGGTTAATCATTACACTGTTATTAGGTGCTGGATTTATATATTTCGAAGTTAGTGAGTTTATGCATTATGTATCTCATGAAAATGCAACACTTCAAACAAGTGCCTTTCTATCCGCATTCTTCGTTTTGCTTGGAACACATGGAGCTCACGTAAGTCTGGGTATTGCTTGGGCAAGTTTATTAATATACCAATTATTCCGAAGTGGATTAACACCAGTTACAGCAAGAAAAGTATTCATTATAAGTTTATATTGGCACTTCCTTGATGTTGTTTGGATATTCATCTTCACATTTGTATACTTAGCAGGGTTGGTGAATTAAATGGAACAGAATCATAAAAAATATCCAATCGGTCACATTGTAGGCTTAATATTATCATTGGTCATGACATTTTTAGCAATCGGAGTAGCTTTAATGTCTCCCCTTTCTAAAACAGTTATTATGACCATTATCGGTTCTCTGGCTTTCTTACAAGCAGGCATGCAGCTATTTATGTTCATGCATGTAAACGAAAGCGAAAATAACAAGGTTCAAGTTGGAAATATGATTTACAGCTTAATAATTGCTTTAACTATTATTGTCGGTTCTATTTGGGTAATGCATGGTTAATTAAAAATAAACATATAGAACAATAAAGGCAGCGAGATAATAATCTCACTGCCTTTTTCATTTCGAATAATTTCAAATCAAATTTCTTCTAAATATTTATGATGTTTTCATCAATTTCAGGAATTCCCTCTTCGAAAATTTTCAATGAACGTGTTAAACAATTCAACTCATATATCTCCATAATCGCTTCAGGTCCGATTTTCTCTGGATAAGTAAGTGCAATAGCATTCTTGAAAAAATTCGGGTCGTGTTCTTTACCTTCCTTGCATTTGGAAGTTGTTAATGAATCAGTAGATACTTTGATAACATATAGTTTGTTTGCAACTCTCATTTGTTTAATCTTATCAGGGTCTTTTTCATCTCGAATGGCACTAACACGCAATGTATTGGAAAATGTAATTACATCTTCTAATGTAGTCGTAAAATATATTAATCCATCAATTAACGAAGGAATTAAGCCGTTTTTTAAAATAGACTCCACATGTTGTGGCTTAGTTATATGAAAAATATGTTCGGGCTTTTTTAACATGTATTTTATACCTCCTATATGTTGATTAGTTGCTCTATTGTATGTTACTAAATATAACCCTAAAAGGTTAAGAAGTATACAACTCCTTATCCTATTTTACCTTAAATGGCATTTAAAGAAATACAATTAAAAAAGGTAACGCTAAAAATTACCTTTTCATGAAATTAGGATAAATTACCTTACTACATTGCCAATCTCAATAATCTCTTCTATCTCAAATGTCCCCTTTTCGTTAGATGTGCTTTCAACAATAACATCCCATACCTTTTTCCCGTCAGTTACTCTCCATGTATTATCCGAATTTACACCTTTTCCAGAAGTAGGTTCTTTTAGAATTTTTAATTCTTCTTTTGTAAGTTCATGTACATTTTCCAATACAAATTGTTTTTCTTGGTCATGAAGTCTGTCTACCTCGTTCGCTACGAAAATTCCAAAAACAAGTAATAAGCTAGCCATTATAATGCCAAATATAGTTAACACTTTCTTTTCTTTTTTGCTAAACATAAATGCCTCCATACTATGAAAACAGCTTTAAAATAATGCAATTTAATAAATTTCTAACGCATTATTATCATTAACAATAATTATTAGCAAGTAATTTACATAAATTTAAAACAAAGTGATAAGTGTTTTTAATGAATCTCCATCAAATAGTCTTTCTATTTCTTCAACATTTTTGTATGTTAAAATAACTTTTTCCGTAATTTCCTTTTTTAATTGTTGAATTATGTTAGTATCCCATTGTAATCTTTTTTATGAATTCGAGGTGTTTTAAGTGGACTTTTTAATAATTTTAATATTATTCTTTTCCATGATTTTGGTAAACTTATTTTCTCCCATAATACTCAAACAAAAATACAGATTGATATCAATTGCAATTACGGTGTTTACGTTAATTGGAATATCTCCTATTATGTTATTCATAATATTCAAAGGAGACCCTGAATCAGATATGTATGGTTATGTATTTATGTCTTATTTAACTTATCCTGTGATATTTGCGTTAGCAATTATTAATATCATAATGATTGTGAAACAAAAAAAGAAAAAAGGATAAAGCGTTCATTTTATAAATACTTATTCTAAAGAATCCCTTTTTTTAGAAATTTGAGGTGTTTAAAATGAACAGCTATATGTTGCCCGATTTAATAGTCTTATTAATGATTGTATTATTCTTCGCTTTAGCGATTTTGGTAAACTTCGTTTCTCCCATGATACTTAAACAAAAATACAGATGGTTATCCATAGCAATTGCGGCTGGTACGATATTTTGTTTTATAAATCCTATATACAGCTGGATAATCAGTCCAGGACATGATGTTCCAGGGAATTGGCATTGGTTACTTATAGGTTTAGTGAGTTCTCCCCCTTTGTTAGTTTCGTTATCATTATCAACTATTAATGCCATAATGATTTTGAAACAAAAATAAAAAAGGATACAGAATTCATTTTATAAGTTTTTTAATACTTATTCTAAAATATGAAAAAAAGCATTCAAATTTTATTTTTGAATGCTTTTATTTTTCTCTTTTTTATCATATCGTTTATTTAAAAAATAAAAGATAAGAAAACTTATAATGCACAAAGGTATAAAACAAAAAAACATATAGAGAAAGGTCATTAATCCACTCGTACCGCTTCCACTTGATGGCGGATTGGTAAAGTTATCAAACATCCATATAATAAAACCAGTCACTGATGGAACCATAAGAGAATTTAATAAAGTCCAAAAAAAACATTTACCTTGAGAATGTTGTTTAGCAAATATTTTATTTTGTAGAAAAACACCTAAAATTAGTACAGGAAGATAAAAAATAAGTACGGAAGTCAGGGCTGTCATGATTAGAACCCACCTTTCTTTTGAAATTATTCCCACTGTATCATAAATACAAATGAATTTACCAAAAAAAGCATTTATTTTTTTGAAACATGAAAAAAGCCCCTTATCTAGGGGCTACATGAATATTAATGTTTTACTGAAAACGAGATAATACCGCTTTATCTGAAGAAATTTTTTGGAACCAATGTCCTTCTTTTCCAAAGTTTCGAATCGTTGCAATATCTCCCTTCTCGCCTAATCGGAATTTGCCTAATTCTTTTTGTAATGCTAAGAATAATTGTTTTCGAACCCCTCTTTTATAAAAATAAGATGAATTTGCCTCCGTATTAGATAAGACATAACAACCATCTTGCACTTGAAGCAGCTCAAATTTTCCTGTGGCTAGAGATTTCGTTACATTTCCAATTTGAATATTACTAGAGATGTTTAAAATTAATTTTTCTCCATACAACGAACCTAATGTATCTTCTACATCATGGGTGATAGTAACAGACCATTTATATTTTAAAACAGAGTAAATATGCTGTTTGAAACGTTGAGGAATAAGGATATCTGCTTCTGGACATGATTTGCTATCCCTTAAAGCAATTATCACATTATCAATTTGTTCTCGATGTTTCGAAAGCTCTATTTTTTCAATTTTAAATAGCTCTTCTGCTTTATCAAAATCAGCATTTGTAAAATCTTTTGCTAGTTGCACAAAACCTATCACTCTTATCATATCTTGTAAATAAGTTTTATTATCTTCAAAGAAGCTTAAGAAGTATTTGTAGTTGAAATCTCCTACAGAAATTTCCTTATCCAGAAATTCATTCTTTTTATATTGAACAAGTGCTTGATAGTTATCTTCCCCTATTGATGGATTATAGCATTCTAAAATAAATTCACTTTGCTCATGGAAAGGATAAACTACTTTATCTGAATTAAGTACCGGAACACTTACTCCACCATATAAGGTGATACTACCAGTGTTACCATCTAAGAGTTTCTGCATAGTTTCGTTTACATAGTCTCTTGCAACGGAATACTTCGTAATATGCTCCGTTAATTCTGAAACCCGTCTCAAGTCAGTTTTAAAATGCTTTAAACAATATAACAACATTTGTTTGCTTACATCGGACAATGAGAAACCTAATTCATATTCAAATTTAAATCCGCGAATAAGAGTAGATAGAGGTGTACCAAAAGATGCTACGACTAGTTCCTTATTTTCAATATCCTGTAATGCGCCTTCGCTTGCAAACACTTCTCCGTTTTTATAATAAAAATTACGGAAACGGAAATCAAAATACCATAAACGTTCCACATGATATAAAGAAATAACTTGGAATCGAAGACCTTTATAATTGAATCTAGTAATCTCTCGAATGGTATCCCAATTGTTGATGGCATAACCACTGCTTCTGTGGTCTTCCGTTTGAATATTTTCTACACCAGGAATATTTTCAATGTATGACTCCTCAAAAAAGGCATAATCGACGTAAATATCTACATCATTGATAACATTACCCTTAATAGAATGTGAACCAAGTTGATGAATGTACAGATTACTAAATGCTCCGCCTGCAAAACAGTAATGTTGTTGAAGTTTTTTCATTTTATCTTCATCTGTTTTCACTTCAATTTGATTATTTATAGACCTTCCTCTTTTTTGAATTTCTTTATGAATCATGTCTTGAATATAGTTTTCCATTTCTACAACAATCTGCGGAATTTCTACGTTTAATTTAACCAGTTTCATTTTTTAATCATCCTTTTTTATTTGATTATAACGCGGTTTTGTTTTAGGAGTTAAAAAATGAACAAAAAGCCCACTTTTTAAAAGCGGACTTTAAAAATTATAATTCTATTTTAATAGTTGCCTAATCCCGTAAAGAAATAACCATCTTTTTCTTTTTTAAATCTCATGTTCCACTCACACTTAATGCCTTCTTTTGTTGAAGTAACATGGACAATATTAGGTTTTTTCTCCTTGACTTCATATTTGAAATCACCTTCGTCCATTTTGTCTACAATCCCATAGTCATTTGCTAAATCAATCATGTGACTAGTTGGAAAAGACATTGCATCGGAATGATTTACCTCATTAACGATTTCTGTATCTCCAGAAGTTAAACCTTTCATCATTGTTTTTGCAGCTTCCTCTGGGGTATCATTATTAGCTCCACAACCTCCTAATAATCCAGCAGCTAAAAGAAATGGTAATACAACACGCTTTTTCATAGTAATCCTCCGTTGACTTATATATGTTTTTTATTTTATATACGACATATCATATTCATTAAATATCGTAATATGTCGCATTCTCTATATTGAGTATATACCTTGTATATACGTAAGTCAATCTTCATTTTTCACTTTTTGAATTTTTTTCTAACAAATTCAAAATATCTTTTTCGAAATCCATAATATATAAGTGCAACAAAGAAAATAGCATTCAGAAAAGGAATTATTCTTTGGCACAAAAATCCAATTTCGTTTTATAATTATCTATATAAAATAAAAAATACAGGGGGATTTATATGGTAACGTATACAAAATTACAACATATTAATTTAAAAACTCATCCGGAAGTAAATGAAAGATGGGTGCAAAATCGCATTGCTGAAGACCCTGAAATTTTAGGACTAGGAGATTTAACATTAAAAGATATGGAACGACGACAACCAACCGGTGGAAGATTAGATATGTTGTTCCAAGATGATTCTCGTCGGTACTGTGTGGAATTACAACTAGGGAAAACGGATGAAACACATATTATACGAACGATTGAATACTGGGACATCGAACAAAAAAGATATCCAGATACTCCTCATGTTGCGGTTATTATTGCAGAAGAGATTACATCTAGACTATTTAATGTCATTGGAATCCTTAATCGAAGTGTTCCATTGATTGCTATACAATTACATGCTGTTGATGTAAATGGTGAAGTTGGATTACAATTCGTTAAGGTATTAGATGAATCCTCACTCCCAACTTATGAGGAAGATGAAGAACCACAAGTGTCTGTGGACCTTCCCTATTGGGAAGCGAGAGCTTCTAAAGAAACCGTTTCTTGGTGCGAAGAAGTATTGAACATCGTCCGAGAAGCGACTAATGAAAGTTTAAATTTAAATTATACAAAACGATATATTGGATTCGAAGAGTCAGGTATAGTAAACAATTTTGTTGCAATTGTACCGAGAAAGAAACGTATCAATCTGCGTATTCGTTTGACACAATCCGAAGAGATTGATGCTTTGATTGAAGAAGCTGGGTTGGACAGGTTGGAATATAATAAGAAGTTCCGTTTCTATGTGCTACCTGTATCCAAAGAAGATATTGTAAATAACAAGGAACTTTTACAAAGCTTATTTGAGATGGCATATGAAGGATAGTATTAAGTACCCTTTTACCAAAAAGCTAAACATGAAAAACTATTAAAAGCTGCTATTATCAGCAGCTTTTTTATCAATAGTATTTTCTTTTTATTTTCATCCATATAATCATATTTCATGATATTATATATAAAATAACTAGGAGGAATTTCAATGGATAAAGAACAAAAAAGAATGCAGATGTTTAACTTTAAGGGAATGGAATTAAATTATTGGATGTTAAAGGATTTCACAACGTTAAAAACATACGTGAACACCAGTCATGATACTCGTTCCTTAGTTCAAGATGATAAAGGAAATCTATATCTGTACGTTTTTCATGAAGAGATGAGTTTTTCCGGACCAGACGTCATGACTGAATTCTTCTTTTTAGTTAAAAATAAAGAAGAAGCAGGCGAAAAAGCAACTGAATCTGCCTTCTCATTACGTTCGGAGTTTGATTATATCCACATTCCGTATGATTGGGATATTTCTGTAAGAGAACATACAACAAAATAGAATTATAAGAGTCGCTATATTATATCTAGCGGCTTTTTTAATGTATTTTAGTCGAAAATAAAATAAAAAAACCCGTTAACTTTTAGATTTAACGGGTTTTATGTATTAATTATATATGTTTCATCTTAATTAAGATTACGTGCTAATTGTATCAATATACGTAATTAATTGAATAACCTAGCTCATTTAATTTATCGCAAAAAAGGTCCCTATTTTTATATTCAGCTTTGAAAAATATCTTTGTTTGCTTGGTATTTTCTTCAGTTGGCTTGTAAATATACCCCAAAACCATTAGGGCACGAACCAAATTTGTTGCTTCTGCTCCATAAATGTACATGCTTCTGATTCCTACGGGCTGTTCAGTGAAGGGAACGTTTTTAAACATCTCTATAATATCTTTCTTTATTCGCTTATAGTTTGTAAGGTCTGCTAGATATTCATATTTATCTACGTTTGCAACGACATCTGCTCCAAGAGAGTACCAATTTTCATTTATAAGTTGTAAAAATTTTGTGCAGGGTCTATTTTCAAGTTCTTTCACGACTTCATGAATGATTTTGCTTATTTTAATACGCTCACTTTCTCTTTTGGTCCCAATACCTAGAAATATTTTGCTATGCATTATTGAGAAATAAAGCATGTTATTCATTCCTTCATAATCGAATGAAAATTCTCTTCTCACCCCTTCTAGTTTTAATCTGGTTTCCTTAAGAACAAACCCCTCTTTTTCAAATAACGCAATAAACTCTTCTACTTCAAAATATTCATCAATAACACCTTTTTCCATAGTATAACCATCCTTTTTTCTTACTATTATAAAGCAAAAAATAAAATCACTTATTAAATATTAAAAATACATAATTGGATATTGATTATTTTCCCAAATACCCCAAGATGTGATAGTTGTGCTTTTGAATTAATAGATATATAATTCATTTATTCGAGTTAGAAATTCGACACAATACTCTATTGCGCAATCTATTCCCTAATAGGTTGCTTTTTTTTATTGTATTTCTATTTATTCATGATATAAAGTTGTCGTTACATAAGTGGATTAGGAGTTGAGTTTATTATGTCTGATGAAAATACAAAAGATGGTATTACCAAAGAAGAAGCGATAGATAATACAAAGACAATTTCAGAAAATGAAACACCAGAAATAACAAATAATGAAATACATAATGAAACAGAAGAAAAAATAAATACCGAAGAGAAAAAAGAAAGCGAAGAAGAAAGAAAAGAAGAAAAACCAGAAAAAGAAAGAAAAAAACTTAATTTAAAAAGCTTTTCTTGGTTAGGAATCATTTTTCTTGCTTTCGTAGCATTTGCTTTTGTATACACATATACTATCAACAAAGGAAATGTTGCTCAAAATACATTGATTATCCAAAATGAAATTTCAGATACCAATAACTTACTTGAGTTATATACGGTAACAAATGATGATAGATATATAATATTAGCATACGGAAAGATAAAAGGAATGGATGAATTATTAAGACAAACTTTATTGAATAGAGAATCTATCGACTTTTTTACTGTTTCTGATTCCTATTATCAATTTCTTTGGTATTTAGGTGAAAAGTCTTCTTATTTTGAAGATGTTATAAAAGGAAGAAAAGAATTAACGAAGTATGACATCAAAGAAATGAAATTGATATTAAAAACAATTGAAGAAGAAGTATTACCTACGACATCTATTGATGATTTTATGCAAGAAACGGATATAATCATCGAAAATTTATATATGCAATATTAAATTAAACACAAAAACATCTTGAAAAGTTTTCAAGGTGTTTTTTGTATTAATATCAAATACAGAACCCATTTTATTACGAATTGTTCCACTTATTTACATCTAATACACAAAAACATGAAAACGTTTTAAAAACGTGGAAAATCCTATTTTATCGCACATGAATTGAAGGGGAAATTAATTTTATTTCCAAATAAAACGTAATACGAGTCATAAAATACAACATAAGGAGGACCATTACATTGAACAGCGTTAGACTATTTATTTCAGTTATTATTTCTTTATTTATTTCTTATTATTTTCTTATGAGCCCTTCCCCGCTCGCCATGTCATTTACGCTGCCTTTTTACATCTTAACATCCATTGTGGTAGCAATAATTGTGTTATTGATTAAAAATCCTACTACAATGAAGACAAAAATAGGGCTATTGATTGTTTCTTGTTTCATTAGTTTTGTTGGGTCGTTGGTAATTGAGTTAGAAGCTGATGAAACGAAACTAAGAAAAATCGAAATGCTACGTATGAATGAACAATACAATTTAGCATTAACATCTCATGATGCTTATGCTAAATTTGATAACCGCATATTAACGGTAAATAATATTGAAGATAGGTACGTTGATATAAAGCAAGAATTTCACTTATATAATGAATCAGGTGACTTACTTCGTACCTACACCGCTGACGAAATAGTTAAAGAAATACGAGATGTACTACCTTTTTCAGGAGAGCAAAAAAACCGCGTTTATTTTAATGGTGTGAACATGAACACAGGTGGATATTTTTCTTTAACAAAAAAAGAACCTGAACTACTTTTAAGCATTGCCTATGAGTTAAATGAAAAAGAAGCTAAGGAAGTAAAAAAAGATGTACCTCCTATCTCTGGGAAACACATTACGTATCACAAAATATTTGAATACAAAATAAAAATTGATAAAAACGGGAACATCGTAAAAGATAAAAACCTTCTAAAATTATGGTTTGTAGGAAATGAATCTGAAGAAATAATTGCACCTTATAAATCAATTAATTACCCACTATATTTAAATGATTATGAAAAATAAAGTATATCTAAACATTTCCTAATGAAATATTTTAAATAGCATAAGAATTAGCATATCAATTACAAAGTAAATGATATGCTTTTTATTTTTGTTTAAAATTAAATAGTAGAAATCAAATTTCTTAAACCAACAGGATTAAATAGTGAAATTAAAATGAAGGGATAGTTAATGGCTATCCCTTCATTGTGTTTATTGATGTTATTTACTTAGAGAATTCCGTTGAAAATTACATTGTTCTCGTTACTTTTTTGAATTTGTATTCTCTGTAAAGGTCTTTCCTTTCGATAAATACAAAATACTCATTAATTCCATCCTTAAAATAGTATTCACCTAAGATTTGGTTTTTATCATTATGACTTCCACTATCCTCAACTTGATTACCATTTAAATCAAATAGTATTCCTTCAACCCACGGTTTTTCTGTTTTCTTAATTTGGATATCTACTTGGAATTTGTTTGGGAATGTTACATTGCATACTAAATAACTTCCACCGTCCAAATGAGCGGTATTTAAAATACTCTCCACTTCTTTTAACTTTTCTTTAGAAATTAGTATTGTTTGTTGGTATATCATTACTTTTTCTCCTTATCTCTTTTGTATTTCTATTTAATTTTACTAGGACTTCTCACTCCAAAATCAAATCCATTTCGTTAGTTTTTAACCATTTCTCTTTATCTTCTACTACTATCTCTTTCTTTCTGAAAATGATAAAGGTAATTCTAAAGATTCTCATTTATATTAATGCTATAATGAGAAAAAACAAAGGATGGTACATGATGAAGAAAAATATTGTAGATTTAGCAATAATGGAAGCAGCATCCTACCTGGAAAAACTGAATACATCTAGAATATATCAAAATATTGTAGAGAAATACATAGATAAACATAACAAAGGGATTTTTGTGGATTTTACCTTTAATACCAATACTGCTACTGGTTTATTCCGTTATTTTGAAGGTATTTATAACTTTAAATCTTCTAAAGAAGTAACTAAACCCTTTAGCCGCGACAAGGTTATTAAAATTTCGAATTTAAATAGCAAAGTGAAAAAAAAGAGACGAGAATTAAATGATAAAGAAGAAGTTTATAAAAAAATACAGTCTCGTTATCGAAAATTAGCCTTGCATTTTGGTTTAAAAATACCGAAAGCATACGAGTTACCTGAAGATAAATTTAGTCATTTGATTGATGCTTATTCAAAAGGCGACACCGTACATGTATCCACTTCTGTTTTAGAGCTAGAATTAGAGAATATAGCCAAACAAATAAAGATACAATACGATTTGGAAGCAATGCTTGGAAAAGTAAGCAACAATATACCTTATGTTGAATATGAATTAAAACATATAGAAGAGGAATTTTTCAAATGTGTGCTGAGAACATACTTTTCCGTTATCCGAGAGCACTCCAGCAGATTATTTGATAAGGAAAAAGTGTATGTTATATACAATGAAAAAGAATGGCTGCGTATGTATAAAGAAGAGCGAGAAAGAACAAACAACTTGAATTCTGTACAGACCATCGGAGACTCATCGAAAATCGATACATTTATGATTCTCTTCATACAAAAGAATTTTAATATGTTCGATTTACAAGTAAATAAAGGAGAGTTTTCTTATGCAATAGGAAATCGTTTCACGCGAACTCATTTTAAAAATACTCCAGATGAATACAACGAATCTAACTTTGAAAAATGGGAAAAGACTTTATTATCATTCCAGAAACAGCATTCTGAATTCTCTGTTGCAGTCTCTGTGTATAATGATATTGTAGCAAGTGTTGGAAAGAACGAAGAAAGTGCTCATATTCTCTTAAAATATTTATTCGATAAATTCCCTACGGAACTTATTAATGAATACAACTATATCACTGGAGAAAAACGAAAAGCCAGGGAAAAACAAACATCTTTTAAACCAAGAAGCATAGAGTTCCCTACTATTATTCAAACGTTTCCGAATTTGAATTTTGTTATTCGACAAGTGCAAGATATGAACTATTGGTATGCTCTTCAACAGAAGAAATATAATGATGTAATGTGCAGCATTTCTAACGATGAATACGAATTAAAACTGTACGAATTAAAAGAGACTACGGATTTTCAATAAATCTCTTACAATGTTTTCTATTATAGATTTAACGTTAAAATTATGATGTTATTTCACAACAGACTAGTTATGAAAAGAGGAATATACAAATGAAAGATGCTATTCATGATTGCTATGTTTCTGTAACAGGAAAAATCCCAACTGAGGAACAAATTACAACAATTGAAACCCTTTTGCCTACTCGTGTAAAACATTTAGCTTATGAGTGGAGCTGGAATGATACCGAAGTAAGGGATACAATCTATGTTTTGATTGAGGATAACTTAGATAAGATTCAATCCATAAACAATTAAAGAAATCAAAATTCAAAAAAGCACGATGCATATCGTGCTTTTTCTTATACTAAAACGTATAAACACTTCAACTATATTGTTTGTATTCCCTAAGAGAAAAAGAAGACTTAAAATAAGCCTTCTTCAAATTCAAAATTCTACTTTTCTTTACAATTTGTTCTTTGTTTCAACATCTTAATAATCACTGAATAATCACTGACATTGAATTCTTCAACATTAATAACTTTGTAAAAATTAGGCTCATACTCAAATTCTTTGAGCCATACACTTAAAACTTCATTGATTCTTTCTTCCAGTACCGCTTGATGATTTTCATCAACTTGATATAAGAAACTTTCTGCATAATCACCACATTGCTCGGTAACACTTTCATACATTGAATCCATTAAACCATCTACTGAAACATGAGTGCTAGGGTCAACAGATTGACCTACGTACAATACTTTATGTTCGCTTCCATATTCTCTAATTGCTTCATTAATTGCTTCATCTTTTGTATTTAATGAACCTGTGAAATTTTCTCCATTATAGCTATAGCACCACTTATGTTCCATGTTTCTTTTCTCTCCTTTGTACTGACAAAATTATCTTTAATCCAAATTAATTATATAGCAAAACACAGAAATTAGTTAGAATAATATTAATTTGATATGAAACTATAATTAAATAAAGTAGTAAATACAGAAAAACATCCCTATAGCAGCAAAAAAACGCATTGGAAATAAGTAATCCATTGCGTTTTATGACTAATTCTAATTTCTTACTGTTCATCATCGATTTCTAATTCAACTACCACTTTAGTTGGTGTCCAATCGAATGCACGATATCGAATATTTTCTTTTTGTAAGAGTTCCGAAAATCCATCATATTCTTCTGTTTTTATGATAACTTTTCCCTCTTCTTTTAGAACTTTAAGATTTTTCTTTTGATTTTCCATACTAATCCACTCCCGTATATATTTTATCCTTGGTATTTCTTTATCTTTTGAATTATAAACCAAATATATAATATGGATTAAAAATATTTTAGTTTTTAGGATTTATGTACTTTTTAATATCGTGTCCAATTTCCCAACAACTTGTACATTTGTGGATTTTCATCTACGAATTCACATAAAAGAAGAAACTCCTTGAAAGTAAGTCTTCTGACTCCTAATTTATAAGTATCTCTAAATGAAACAAATTGTAGTTTGCCGTTTTGCATAGTTGTTACGAAATCTTCACCTTTCCCTATTCCATAAGGTAGCGTCCGTACAGCCTGTAATTTAAAATACAGGTCTTTTAGCTCTTTATCTGATAAGAGATGTAGGTCTATATTGATATTTTCGTCTGTACAGGCTTTTGTTAATGATTTGATAAAACTCTCTTTCGCTTTCTGTTTCATAGCTAAAACCATCCCCCTGGTACTTGTATCTAATCATTTAAGGTCGTATCCAATTAGTAATATTCCATTCGTTACGGAATGATATTTCCCTTTTCATCCCTTCTGGTAATGAATGTTGCTAACGGAGGGTTGTTTATTAATTTTTCAAGTGCTTTTTCTTTGTTTCCGTTATTAGAAATTAATGCAGCTTTGCAATCGAGTAAACTACGATTTGAAAGTTGTTGTAAATCGTTTATTTCTTCCATTGTGGGTTTATAACAAAACATCTTATTCACTTCCTTTATCTTTCTTAACTGATAAAAATGATTATACTAAAAACAAAAAATAAATTGATTACATTTACCAAAAACTATTCCCCTCCCTACTCCTACCAATCGTTGATAATACTGACAAATTGACAAAAAATAGCATCCGTATTTTTTTATTTTTTAAGTGATGTTATTCAGGGTTTAGGAAAAAAAATTATAATTTAAATTAACAAATTAAAAATGGTGCTATAATATCTGCAACTTTGAATAAAGGTGCCAATGCTTAAAAGAGAATCTAGTGAAAATCTAGAGCTGTTCCCGCAACTGTAAACACTAACTAAATAAGTAAACCACTGTATGAAAATCTGAAAAGGTATTTGTACGGGAAGGTCTTAGGATAGAACGAAGTGTAAGTCAGAAGACCTGCCTATTATTCAATAGAGTTTTATTTTCTTCGGGAGTTAGGGGGATAAAGCGATGGAATTTAGTTGTAAAACTAACTCTTACGCCATCGTTTTATCCACTCTAACCAGGTGGATTTTTGTTTTTTAAATAAGGTAGGTGTTTAACTATGCTAATTGTATTTGATTCTAAAACAGGAAACGTAGAACGATTCGTTCAAAAAGTGGAAATGGAATCATTAAAAATTGAGTCTGGTCTAATTATACCTGAACCATTCGTCCTTATTACCTATACGACTGGTTTTGGACAAGTTCCCCCTTCTGTTGTTGAATTTCTAAAAGAAAATCATCACAATATGCAAGCAGTAGCTGCGAGCGGAAATCGCAATTGGGGACAAAATTTTGGTAAAAGTGCTGATATAATTTCAGATTTATATAATGTTCCGGTCATCGGAAAGTTTGAAATGTTTGGAACAACAAATGATGTACATAATTTTATAGAAGGAGTGATGGAAATTGAAACATGTCTTGCTTAATAATGAAATAACAATTCAAAAAGATGGGTTCTTCCAATTAGAAAAGGACAAAGAGGCTGTTGTTGAATTTGAAAAAGAAGTAAAAGAAAAATTAATAACTTTTAAAACTGTGGAAGAAAAAATAAGATATCTTCTAAAACATGATTACTATTACCCGGTAACATCAGAATACACAATGGATGAAATAAAAGAAATCTTTAAAATTGCTCATTCCTACAAATTCAAATTTCAATCTTATATGGCAATTTCAAAATTCTATAAAGAGTACGCTTTAAAAACAAATGATAACAAAAATTATTTGGAAACATATGCGGATAGACTTGCGATTGTTTCTCTGTTTTTAAGTCGTGGAAACATAGAAAAAGCTAGAAAATTAGTACGTACAATGATGGAGCAAAGATATCAACCAGCTACTCCTTCTATGATGAATGCAGGACGTAGTAAACGCGGTGAAATGGTAAGCTGTTTCTTATTAGAAATGGATGATACGTTAAACTCTATCGGCTTTAATATTAATACTGCTATGCAATTAAGTAAATTGGGCGGAGGAATTGCATTAAATATCAGTAAGTTAAGAGGAAGAAGTGAACCTATCAAAGGTGTAGAGGATGCTGCTAGTGGTGTAATTCCAGTAATGAAACTATTAGAAGATGCATTTGCATATGCCAATCAACTTGGACAAAGAAAAGGTGCCGGGGCAGCGTACTTAAATATTTTCCATTGGGATGTTATTGAATTTTTGGATACAAAAAAAATAAATGCCGATGAGAAATCCAGAATACAATCTTTATCTATCGGACTAATTGTTCCGCAAAAATTCTTTGATTTAGCACAAGAAAATAAAGATATACATGTATTCGCGCCTTATTCTGTATTTAAAGCATACGGTAAACACTTAGACGATATGGATATTGATGTAATGTATGAGGAATTGTTACAAAATCCAAAAGTTAAAAAGCGTAAACTAGATTTAAATGCTCGCGAAATGTTAACAAAAATCGCACAAACACAGTTTGAGTCTGGTTATCCGTATCTTATGTTCAAATCAAATGCAAATAAACAACATGCATTAAAAGATATTGGCGACATCAAAATGTCGAACTTATGTTCGGAAATTTTCCAACTAATGCGCACATCTACTATCAATGATTATGGAAAACCAGATGAAATTGGTTTAGATATTAGTTGTAACTTAGGGTCTGTAAATATTGTAAACGTAATGGAAAGCGGAAAATTCCAAGATACTGTACATGTAGCAATGGATGCCTTAACATCTGTTTCTGATATGACATCTATTGAAAATGCTCCAGGTGTTAAAAAAGCAAATGATGAGATGCATTCTGTAGGCTTGGGGGCTATGAACTTACATGGATACCTAGCAAAAAATAAAATTAGTTTCGAGAGCCCAGAGGCTAGAGACTTTGCGCGTACGTTCTTTATGATGTTGAACTATTACTCTATTGAAAAAAGTATGTTAATCGCAAAAGAAAGAAAAACTACTTTTTCTGGATTTGAGAAATCAGAGTATGCAAAAGGAACATACTTCAAAAAGTACAATGAAACAGATTATTCTCCAAAAACAGAAAAGATAAAAGCGTTATTCACTGATATCCATGTCCCTACTCCTGGTGATTGGAAACGACTTGCAAAAGAAGTAAAACGTTTTGGATTATTCCACTCATATAGATTGGCAATTGCTCCGAATCAAAGTATCGGTTACATCCAAAATGCAACAAGTTCTGTTATGCCGGTAGTAGAGCAAATTGAAGCACGTACAAATGCAAAAAGTACAACGTACTACCCAATGCCTTATCTAACAAGAGAAACATTCTGGTATTACAAATCTGCTTACAATATGAATCAATATCGTTTAATTGATTTAATTGCAGAAATTCAACCACATATTGACCAAGGAATTAGTACGATTTTGTATGTAACAAGCGAGGCAACTACCCGCGATTTATCTCGACTTTATGTATATGCAAGTAAGAAAGGTTTAAAGAGTTTGTATTATACAAGAACAAAAAAATTAACAATGGAAGAGTGCATAGCTTGCGCGGTATAATGCGCACTCTTTCCCTTATTTTTGATACGGATTGGGAGGAATTACATTGAGAATTGCAGTTAACTGGAATCAAAATGAAGATGAGTTTACACAGATGTTTTGGAAACAAAACTTCACACAAATTTGGTCTGAAGAGGAAATTAGTGTTTCAAATGACAAAAACGTTTGGGACCAATTAAGTAAAGAAGAACGAAAAACTTTTGTTAAAGTATTAGGTGGTTTAACCTTGTTAGATACAGAGCAAGGTGGTGAAGGTATGCCGCTATTACTTTTACATACAAAGGGACTACAAAGAAAAGCAGTTTTAAGTTTAATGGGAACAATGGAAGAAGTACACGCGAAAAGTTACAGTCATATATTTACGACTCTGCTTCCTACTGAAGAAATTGAAGAATTATTTGAATGGGTAACAGAACATCCAAGGCTTCAAATGAAGGCGAATAGAATTGGTAGTTATTATGAAAATCTATTAAAAAAGGACGTTACCAACAAAGAGCTATATTTAGGTTATGTAGCAAGTGTATTTTTAGAAAGTTATCTCTTCTATAGTGGATTCTTCTACCCTCTTTATTTAGCTGGTCAAGGTAAAATGATTGCAAGTGGAGAGGTTATCAATCTGATAATTAGGGATGAGTCAATTCACTCGATTTTCATCGGATTACTTGGTCAAGAGTTATATACAAAATTAACTCCAGAAGAACAAAAAGAAGTAGATGCAGAAACGCAACAATTACTTCTAGACCTTTATGAAAATGAATTAGAATATGCAAAAGAATTATACACAGAGATTGGATTATATGAAGAAGTAGCTACATACGTGAGATATAATGCAAACAGAGCACTTATGAATTTAGGTAAAGAACCTTATTTCCCAGAAGAGCCAATTAATCCAATTGTTGAAAATGGATTAAAAACAGATACAAAAAACCACGACTTTTTCTCAGTTAAAGGAAATGGTTATATCAAATCATTAAACGTTGTTCACATGAACGATGACGATTTTGATTTCTCTGATGTCGAGACAAATGACATTATCTAAATCTACAAAACAAAAAAAAGCACCGCCTAGTTTAACCTAGATGGTGCTTTTTTTGTTATTCTGATTCGGTTGTTTTCATTTCTTCAATGAGCTGCTCAATCTCAGTTATCGAACACTCTATCCGTTCTGCGATTCCTTTAACATCATAGCCCAGTTCTAATAGCTGTTCTATTGCAAATTTGGTCCATACGTTCATTTTTTCTTTGTTTAAACGATATAATTCCACATTCTCTTCTTCTGTGATGTTATGAAAAACATCGTAGCACTCTTGTCCACATATGTAAGCTTCGTATCCGTGACTTAAACATCCAGTTTGCTTACTACAAACTACGCACTTACCTGTTTCATGTAAGGAAAAATAACCATATTTTGTGTCTTCCCCTTTGATAAACATTTCACGTTCTTTGGGCGTTAATTCAATAGGCTTAATACCTTTTTCGTTGCAGTATGTCGTTAATTCTCTTAATTTATAATGATATTTTTTCAATGAAAGCACTCCTAAGAGATTTATTATTTTTACCTAACGTAGAAAAGAGCTCTTGTAAGCATTTAATTTCTTAACAAGGTCGTCTTCATTTTCATATTCAATGAAATGTTTCGAAACGGCATGATAACTACCGGCAATCTTTTTCCCTTTTTTATAGATGCAAAGAATCGGAACTTCTAGCATATCTGCCCATCCCAGCTCGATTCCCAAACCAGTTGCATGCTCACTTCCCTCTGCTATCATAAGCGAACAAGTTTTCAAAAAATCTTTAGAATTGAATAATTCTTCGCTGCTTTCATGAGGAAATACAACATTGTTTGTTTTGAAAAAATCCGTTTTTTTAATTGCCGGATATAATTCTTCTAAATAATTAATGGAATTTGGATGACCAACATAAATATTTTTCTGTTCCAAAAGAATCTCCCCTTACTACTATTTTGTTTTCCAAATACTATGGTTTGATTTTTAATTTTATTTTTTGTCCTTATCTTTATCAATGATTTCTAACCAATCCACATAATAGTCAATTGCATCTTGAAAATCCTCTAATTCAGAATACGTATCAAATTTACGTTCTATGGTACCACTTAATCCAGTTAAAGTAAAAGGTGGTAAATACTCTTTCCCAAAATGTTCAACAGAAGGCATTGTAAAATTCTCGTATGGAGAATCTACAATTTTATAGCCGTCTTTAACTTTTTTCACTTCAAAAATAGTATAATTAGGACCGTATCTTCCTGCTGTTTTTCGAATCGTATATGTTCGATTCTTTGTTAATTCCTTGTATTTCTCATTTACATAGTAATGAATTTTTAAGGTAGCAGGGAAATCAGATTTCTTCATCGTTTCTATCGTTTTCCCGTTTTCCAATCTAAGAAGTAACACTTCGTCATTGCTGTCACATGCAGCTAATAAAAGCATAATACAGAAAAGTAAAATAATGCTTAGATGTTTCTTCATGATGAAAACCGCTGTACATAGTATATCAATTTGAATAAATCCAAATCTATATTCATAAAAACTTCTGCATTCGTAAGCTATTTAATGCTTGGAAGTGCTTATGACGGTATTACTAATGACCAGCAGCAGTTACACCTCCTACTATATTGTATAATTGCTATTTCGATTGAGAGAAGATTGTTTCCAAAATTCTTTCAGTGATTATATACGTCTATTTTAACAATTACATATGCATTTGTACGCAAATCTAAGTTTTGTTTTTATAATCATTTTCACAAATAGAATAAAAATTTAAAAGGAATAAGGAGAGTTTTTAGATGAAACATACTGTAAGTAGAGAAATAGGATTAGCTTTGGATTGTGCTATTAGAGAATTCACATTAGAAGAAGTTCTTGATGTACCAAAACGTTTCAATAGATGGAACAATGAGTGTGAACCTTTAAACGAAATTAGTACATATCAACTAGCACAATACATTATTGAAGGATATACTTATCCTAAATCTAAAGAAGAAAAAATCGATTCATTTGTTGATTGGTTTCAAGACTATAATCAACATGTCCCTTATCCAACTAGAAACAGTAGTTACCGTAGAGGGCGTAGAAATACATTAGAAGAAATTGAAAACAAACTAGTTGAATTAAATCTGTTAGAGAAAGAAATGGAATAACTGCTTCAATAGCACTTCCTCCACAATAAGAGTAGGATATTGAGGTAAATGAAAAAGCATTAGAATACCGTATTCCAATGCTTTTTTTATTGTTAAAATACTTTTATTTAAATTTCTATTATTTATTATTTCTTTCTTTTCGCAAGCGAAATTCTCTTCCATGACCTTGAATTTCTTCAACAGTCATAGCATCTGTGCATTTAATATATTTTTTAATTCCGTTTTTCTCTATATGCAAAATTCGACTTTCAATGTTTTCTAAGACTGTCCACATGTGGTCATGTTCGATTTCTTTATAGAACCTTTCAAAAAGGTCATCAACTTCAGAACAAGCTGCGGTTAATTTCCAAGCGACATCCTCATCTCTTAAAATAACGTTTACACCTTTTTCAATTTCTTTTGTTACTTCTTCGCATTTTTTTAGATAAATAGAGTTTGAAGAATTTGATGTTTTGAGATAGTAGTGGTACCTGTCATTTCCTAAATCAATTAAATTTACGGATTCTATCTTTGCTTCGATGAATTGAATTAAGTTTCCATTTTGATAAAACATAGCTCCTACGCCTGTATATATCTTACACACATCTGCATAGATATAGCCGCCATCACATTCTCCATGTGTAAAATCAGTAATTTCCCAATACGTCTGCTTCATAAATACAGCTCCTCTTATTCAGTATGTATTATGTATAAACAAATTATAACATATCATATACACTGTATATACATAATATGAACATAGTACATAAACATAAAAATATCTGTTAAATAAACAAAAAAGCCCTGTATAATAAGGGCTTAAATGATGTATTAGTCTATTTCTTCTTCAAAAAATTTCTCATTCATCTCTTCCTGAAATGATTCGTCAAATTTTGAAATATACGGGATGGCAGCAACCAGTTCCTTTTGTTTGTCATCCAAATATTCTTTTAACCATTCTATTTGTCCTTCATACCATTCAGGGAACTCGTCATCTTCTACAGGAATTTCAATATGCTGATGATTCTGTATTCTTCTTTCTCGTTTAACACGAAGAACTTCTTTTATCTCTACTATCATTAAAGAGTCAGCATACGTTAATGTTTTTGCGCTCAAATCTAATTGATAGATATATCCAACATCTTCGTTCATTACATATTGTTTGTTTTGATATTTGAAAAAGATATACTCACCTGCTGTTAGATAATCAACAATTACTAAAAAATCTTTAATTTGATTATGATACGGATTATTTTTGTAACGAAGTCCTTGTTTCTTTAAGGACCGTTTGAGTATACCAACTTCATCAGAAGTTAGCCTTCCTCCATGACGCATTTTTTTCTTCATCTGTTTTGTGATTTTGCTTGGTTTTTTCGTCTTAGCCATATCACACCATCCTTTTTGTTCATTATATCATGGTGCGAAATACCTTGATAAAACAAACAAATAAATGAAAAAGTCCCTGCAAATGAAAAAATCTGGTAAAATCTAAAAAACTATTTAAGGAGAGATAAATTATGTCATTTCAAGATGTTTGGGAATATGCTGAGGAATACGCGCCTTCCGGAAAGATGGTATTATCGTTAATTCGAGAAGGAAACGAACACAAAATTTGGAGATTATACAAATATTACAGCAGATGTGGAGACTGGGAAGTAGTTGATGACATGAAAAGGGTTATTGATAAGTTAGATAGACCTGAATTGTTAAAGGAACGAAGTCCAAAATATGATTCTTCTGATATTAATGCTGAATTTGATGAGCCAGTTAAGGTAGATTCATACGATAACGATAAAGAAATATTCTTGAAATTAGAACAAGGTCGTTACACAATCACTCTTACTGCCGCTGTGGATGAGGATGAGGATGATGACGAAGAAAAAGATGAGGATGACCTAGAAGAGCAAGAAAAAGAGAATGAAGAAGATATCCTATTCGATTTCGTTGTATTCGATGCATATGATAATAGAATTGACGTCGGACTAAGATGTAAAAATAAATCTTATATAGAAGTTGAAGAATATGATGATGGAATTTGTAAAATCGTCGTTTGTCCAAAAAGCAACCAAGATGTAGAGATTGTAATTAACGAATGATAAAAATACAGTAAAAACCATGTAAGACCGTACAAATTTGCGGTCTTTTTTAGTTTCCAAGAAAAACTATGAATTAATTATGGATTTCTTGAAAAGTCTTTTTTGACAAAATAAAAATGAGAGGGAAATCCCTCTCTCCTTATTATGCCCATCGAGAACACTCGCATCCTTTGCCTGCTGAAGTTACGCTACCGCACTGTTCACAGACCGCATATGAATTTACTCTACCATTAACGTTTGAACGATGGCTTGATGTATGAATAGAATTTGCTAAAACAGGTTGATAACTCTTCGTTAATGCTTGTTGAGCGCCTCCGACTGTTCCATATACCGTACTAACAATTAATTCAGAATAATTCGGAATAACTCGTAATTCAAAATCACCTGTTCCTGTACGATTTAGAAATACACATTTAAGAATTTTACCTGAAACGATTGCAAATACTTCTTGTCCTGGTCTAACAAATCTTGTTCCCATCATAATAAGTATTCCGCCTTTTCATTAAGATATATATATCATACTATGTATGCGCTTTATTTCCAATTATTACAGCCCAATTACTAATGATGATTTTTTATATGATTGATTATCTGTTCGTATTGTTTCATACGGCATAATCTATTTCACTTTCATTCCTGTAGAAATACTTTCCGTCATCTGTCAAAATTGTATACGACCAGCCTCTTTCCCATTCGCGGTCTAATACTATTCCAACAAGATTAGTTTCTTTGCATTTTACCCTATCATCTATTTTAAACAATGAAATTATCCCCTTTGCGGTATTAGTCAACTACGTATTGATTTCAAATACACACCATGTTTATTTAGAAAGTCGAACTAAAAAACAGTGCATTCGACTTTCTAATGTTGTTCCATTAACATCTTTAATTTATTAGACTCATACTCTTCCGTTCCAGATATATCATATACCGATTCTAATATAGAGTCCTCTTCAATAAATCCTACAACAGGTAATCCTTTATAACGTTTAAATCCCCATTTCCTTAGATTAGAACGTCGAACTAAGTGCAAATGGTCTTCTGTTCCAATTTCTTTTATATCGAGTTTTTTATGTTGTTTAAAAAATGCAGTTCTGTCATAAAGAGGTATACAGGAATTTGTTTGCACATCTTCATCCTTATGGACAAATATGCTTGGTTCTTCGCTTTTTTTAACGGGCATACCTATCGAACCACATTTTCCTATACTCAGAAATCTACGTCCGCTCTCAGCAACTTCTTTATAATATCCATTAGCCGAGAACAGTTTACCATTTGCTAGCGCTTCAGCTTTTGTTAACCAATCCTTACTCATTCTTCCTCGTAATTTTCGATTCATTTCATTCTCCTTTCTGGTGAAAGTTATCTATTTTGTTTCACCCTTTATTGGAAAAAATAAAGCAACCAATGAATGTATCTTGGTTGCTCTGTTATTATTTTGAATTTAGAATCTCTAATGTTTTTTTCTCTCCACTTTCTCTTCCTTGTAATACGTAAGCCATATTACCATCAGTTCCATTCTTAAGAACTAATTCTTCAATGTTAGGTCCTCTTTTAGGCTCTTCTTCAATACTTTCATACCACCATAAACCAGTAACACCAGGCACTTCAAAACCTTTAGATTCTAAAGTTTCTCTCATTCCTTGCATTACTCCAAAAAGAAGAAATGATTCTTTTTCATCTGGTCCATGTAGCAAACGTACTTGGTCTGCATGTTTAAAAGTGTCCGTTAATTCATTGATTTGTTTTTCTGTTAATTTCATGGTTGTTCTCCTTAAAATAGCATTAAGCGCTATATGTTATTAAAAACATATCAAAAAATAAATTCTTTTTCAAATGAAATATTAAAAATAGTTAAGATGATTGAATCCAATCTTGTTTATTTTCGCAAAAGGCGCCACAGTCAGCACATTTGTAGCTACTTTTATATACTATATTATAATCATGATTAATCCGTCGTTGTTTTTCGAATGTAAGGTTCGTGCTTCGGCAATAGGCACAAGTTACAATGACTCCGCCCTTTTGGTGGTTAATATACAACAAAACCAGCTGAATTTTTTTTAGAAACGTTAACGGTTTGCTCAAAGGAAGCTCTCCCTTGCATGTATTTTATAAAGAAATAGTCCAATGATAGAATCCTTATGAAAACTAAAACTGAATCTGTTTTTTCGTGATGAATGAAGTAAATGCATTTGGATGTTCTTCAGCAAATTCTTTAATTGATAATAAAATTTCCTCATGGTAATTAGGATTTTCACTGAATTCTTCATCATCTTTATGGCGTTTTGCCCAAAGGTAGCAATCTACTAATTCCCCTAGCTGCTGTTCCGGTGTTAATGGTTCAATCCATTTCGCAGTTAATGATGCAAAATTACCTGTTCCATTTTCTTTTTCTAACTCTTCGCGATAATTGTCGATATAAGATTTAATTTCTCTGCCATTTTCAGCTTTGATTTTGAATCCTTTAAACGTGTAAAAAGAGTGAATCTCTTCTGGCGCATCAAGAGCATCGATAATGAATCCAGAAAATGTTCCGTTTTCCACTAGAGCTAATTCAAACTTATTAAAAATAGGATTCAATACAATACAAAAATTCTCCGGGTATTCGTAGTACAAAGTCTTAAGCGGCAGCTTATCACCTACCTGAAAAGTAGAAAGAGACCCTCCACTATGCCAAGTACGAATGATTTGAACTCCTTCTCCTGAAAATATTGGGTTATAAAAGCAATTAATTTCTGCTTCATAACGTTCATCTACTAAATAGTCACATGCTTTCATTTTAAAAGCCCCCCCCTTAAAATATCTAAAATCAATATATCAATTTTGAATTTAAAAAAAATAAAAATCCCAAAAAAATTCGGGATTTTATAAACTTAATAATTCTTGTTTCTTATATTCTTCTAGAGATATGAAGTGTTCGTTTATTTTAGTGCCATCATTCGGCTTCAAGTAATATATTTTACCTTCTGAATCAGGAGAATCTTCTTCACAACTAACGTTTCTAGATAACGCTTCTACATTCGTTGCTCCATATGTTTTCACCTTATTATATGCTTCTTTTCGTTCTAAAAACTCTGTTGTATCTGTTACGAAATCTTTTAAAATATAACCAACAACAGGTGTTCCTTGTTTTCCATTTTTTGTTTCCATTGTTGTTGTAACTGCCTTTAATAGTGTATATCTCATAGTTGTTCCCGTATTATCAATGGTAGGATGAGATTTCTTAATTTTTTCTCCTATAACTTCCTTGTAATTTTTCATAATGTACGCATCTAGAGCTAACCATATCAACCTAGAAAATCCTGTTGCGTATAATTCTCGATTTAATGCCAATATACTTTTTTCTAAATCCATAGAAAAATTGACGTTTTTAGCATTTTCAACAATATCTTTACACATGCGAACTTTGTATATAATCGTATTACTAATGGAACTTATATAATAATATTCATCATTTTTAGAAACGAACATTTCAATGTAGTCTTCTACATATTGTTCAAAAATATCTTTGTGAACTAGGAATTCCTTATGATAATTTCCTCGCGCATTTAAAAACTCTAACTTTAATGTAATATTCATAGTTTCAGACACTAGAATTCCTCCTTTTCCATTTCCCCTATATTCTAACAAAACCAATAATAAAAAATCTGGCTTTTGATAAGAAATATTTTTCAAAAATGATTCTTTAGATAAAAATAGATTAAAAAATAATAGATAAGGCATGTTTCCAAATTTTTTCTCTATTTCCCTCCTAATTCACACTAGAAAACATGTTAAAATATAATTAAATTTCACTACACCTACTATTGTGTGATATACATAGGCAAAAAAGCATTCCAGGAGGAAATTATGCAAGGAAAATTTACTATTAAAATACCCAAAGTGAAACTACCACAATTTAAAATGCCATCAGGAAAAATAGGTGCTCTTCTTACTGCCTTGCTTGTATTTGCAAAGATAGCTAAGCTGCCTACCGTCTTAAGTATGGGAGTCATGTTATGGTTCTACATGGAGAAGTATGGTTGGAAGTTAGGAGCCTTATTGGTATTCTTTCTAGCAATTCATGAATACGGACATCTGTATGCAGCAAGAAAATTAGGGTTAAGAACAACAAATGCAATTTTTATTCCGTTTGTTGGGGCTCTTATCGCAATGAAAGATTTGCCTAAATCAGCAAAAGATGAAGCTTATGTTGGATATATGGGTCCTGTTTTTGGAACGATAGGAGTATTACTAACGGCGGTCCCTATGTATTTCATTACACATGATACATTTTGGGCAGCGGCTATTTTAATGGGATTTATGCTAAATTTATTTAACCTAATACCTATTAGTCCCCTAGATGGTGGTCGAGTTATGGCTGCTATAAGTGTAAAAGTATGGATTGTTGGATTTATAATGATTGTAGCAGCTGCAATTTGGTTAAAGACATTCGTTTTATTTCTCATAATGCTCATGTCAGGTATAGAGATTTACTTTGTTTACAAAAAAAAGAAACTGGTAAGTAAAGAAGAAGAATCTGTCCTAGAACTAGAAGAGAGTGTTCAAGATGGCTTAAAGAGTGTTCAAGAACGACAAAGTAAACTTGAGAACATCCTTTATGATTTAAAGGAAAAGTTAGATGGTGAACGTCTTATTCAAATTGAAGAACAAATTGAACAAAATAAAGAAAGAATTCAGTCTGATTATGAATATTGGAATGATAAAATGAAAAGAGCAAATCAACTAAAACAAAGAGTGCAAGAGAAAAAAGCCTACTACCAGACGAGTAATAAAGATAAAGCTGTGGTAATTGCTATTTATATGACGTTGGTAGTCGTTTTAGCTTCGGGTGTAGTATTGTGCGCAAGCGTGCTTTAAAAATTATACAGTGTAATTAAAAACAAAAGAGAGGGTCCCCTCTCTTTTTTTGTTGCTTTATTTTGTATAACTATTGTAATTGTATATATGAAACGGAAAGACGACTCCCTCCCCTGCTCCAAAGTTTCTGTTTAAATACTCCCTAATTCTTTTTTTATGGTAAAATTTCAAAAAACAAAAAAGGAGCAACAATATGAAAATCACAGACTTGAAGACTTTATTTGAAGAAAAGGCGAATGAAAAAAGAAAAGAACTTGATAAAAAAGGTGACGCGAAAGAAGTTACTATCAAAGGCTCGTATACGATTCAATATGGATATACAGAAATCATCGCTAAAAAAGTTTCAGATACTGGACCGAATCGATTTAATCAATTAACCATTTCTGTAAGAGGTGGAGGACATTTTTCATATAATTGGCAAACCATTGAAAAAGATGAAATCGAATACTACCAAAAACAAATTTTAATTATGATGGACTATTGGAAAGAATATGCGAAATTAACAAAAGCAAAAGATGTTCTTTTCATGGCTGAATCTGGACAATTGGATTATAGAATGATAGAAGTCTTTCAACCGATTTTTTCAAAAGATATGAATCCAGAATATGCTCAATTACAAACATGTTTATTTGCTAGGTATAAGCAAAACTTTTTAGGAGGAATTATTTTTGAAGAGTATGCAAATTATATAGATAAGTTTTTAGAAGCTAAAGGTATATTTGAACATATCCAGAACGAGTATCCTTTGATTACAATAGACAAAAATCGTGATGGCACCTGGGATATTTATAATCGTTTATACTTCGACTACTGCGGAGAAAGATTGGCATTAACATCTATTTCTGATTTTACAAAATGTACAATACAATTTATTGACAGTAAACAATTTAAAGATGAATTATTTGAATTAGAATTTAATAAACAATCATTAAGCCAGTTCTTTGCTGATGTAAAAGAAAAAATGATGTTGCTAAATCTCATGAAACCGCCAATGGTAAATTTCACAGAACTAATTCGATTCAGTTTCCGCGAATTCGAAGAAACAACAATTGAATCTTTGTTTAATAGATTGATGGAGAAGTTAGATTCTTGGGAAGAAGTAGAATTAGAAGCAAAAGAAATTCTGGATAATTATCCAGAAGAATACGATGCACTTATATTAGATATAAAAGGTACTAATCATAATGTGGAATTTGAAACTTTATTAGATACAACAGATACAAAACAAGATGTAGAGTTAAAGATTCATAAATTCAAAACTAAAAAATATTATTATCATTTCATTTCTAAATGGAATGCTGGAGTTCGAAAAAAAGAGCTTGAGATTATCCCTTCATCAGAAGAATGTCCTGATAAGGTGAAGGAATTATTAGTAACTTATTTGTTACCTCAATTTAAGTAAAAAATATAAACATGAAATCCCTTTCTATAAGGGGTTTTTTGTCTAAATATTGTGGTTTTTTCTCATAGGAATAGACAGAGCATTCGCTCCGCCTATTTCAATCAACCTCTACCACCTGCTCCAATCACTTTACCTGATTTTTCATCTACCAATTTGATAATATCCCCTAATAGAGCATTCTTTGAATTGAATGTAACCATTGTCACTTCTTTTCCTTCAAAAGACTTATCTTTGAGGAGAAATCCGCCGTCCGCTTTCACTTTGCTTACCTTTGCTTCTTTCCAAGTACCCGTTACTTCTTCTTTCTCGGAATCAACCAATGAGCTCCACGCAATTTCCCGCACATCCTTCGTAGTCTGTACCGTTTCTGTTTTCGGTGTTTCATTTGTTTTTGTTGTACCGCAACCGCCTAAGATGAATGAAATGCAAGCAAATGCAGATACAATAATGCCTGTGTGTTTTTTCAAAATGCAACCCTCCTTTCTTTGTCTAACTTTCTCCGAATTCCACTTACTTACATATATTCCTTTTATATGACATTTGCAAAACTACCTTATATTCCTAAAGAAACTACTGTATCGAAGTTCGTTCACAGGGAACTTGGTTTTATCATTTTTCCAACACATATTTATTTCCTCTGTTATAATTTTGAAAATTTACACCTTGTCATTCGGTATAAATTATACTTTCCTAATATTTTAAAAGGAGGAATGCTTATGAAAAAAATGATGTGTGTTATCTTTTCAATTGTAATGATGTTTACAACAATGTTTACTCAAATTTCTTATGCAGCTACGGAAAAACAATTCATTATTATTAATAAAAAAACTAATAAACTAGCTTTTTACCAAAATGATGAATTGGTAAAAATTTATTCTGTAGCAACAGGAAAAAAACCAAATCTTACACCAGAAGGTCGTTTCAAAATTGTAAATAAAATCAAAAATAGACCATTCTATAAAGAAAACATACCTGGAGGAAGTCCTAGAAATCCGCTTGGGGATAGATGGATGGGCATTAATGCACGAGGAACATGGGGAACAACATACGGAATTCATGGAAACAACAATGAAAGTTCAATAGGAAAACATGTTTCTTCTGGTTGTATTCGTATGCATAACAAAGAAATACGTTCCTTGTTTAATGTACTTAAAACCAATACGCCCGTTGTAATCACTACAAGCAATCAATCGTTTGATGAAATTGCAGAGAAAAATGGATATGCTTTAAATTCAAAGGTTAAAAAATTCAATAAGGTTATTACTACACTAAATACATCCAAACTATATACAAGTCCTAGTTTCAAAAAATACACAGGAACTACCTTAGATGCACAATCCGTACAAGCTTATGAAAAAGCAGGAAATTTCATCAAAGTACAAACATGGATGGGACCAAAATGGGCATATGTGACAGAATATATAGAAGGTAAAGAAGTACGTGTAGACAAAAATATTACTACCTTTGAAGCAACAAATGTAAGAAAGAAGCCTGTATCCAATTCTACTGTAATAAAAACATTGCCTCCTCAAACGATTTTTGCGTATAAAAAGGTTGGCTCTTGGTATAAAGTAAAAACTTCAGATGGACCTTACTACATTTCTTCTAATAAAGTAGTAGAGGGCATTAAATCAAAATTCGAGAAAGAAATTGTATTAAAAAATAAAAAACCTGTTTACGAAAACATATTTGATAAAAAGCCGATTACAACATTATCCCCTCAATCAGTTGAGGCGTTCGAAAAAATAGGCAATTATTATCATATCTATACTTCGGCAGGAACTGCCTGGGTTCAAAATTAAATTATATTTGGCATTATCACTACTAATCATTAGAAACGAATGGTTAGTCAAATTTCTGCGTTGCATATTCTGAATTACGGGTATGCAACGTTTTTATTTTGTATAGAAACCAAATACCTAATGTATCAACAGGTTTCCGAAGCCGAATTAGGATAAACAGAAAAGAACGAGAATACTAGCGATACATTAAACAGATTTTTTTGTATGTAAGGAGCACTTAATATGACAAAATTGGCGAAAAAGATTATTTCCACTTTACCTCAAAATAAAATTTCTAAAGCTGCGGGTATTTTAGCAAATTCTTCTCTTAGTAAACATTTTATTCAACCATTTGCGAATCACTTTAAAATAGATACAAGTTTGGCTGAAAAACCAGTATCTCAATACAAGAGTTTAAATGATTTTTTTACTAGACGACTAAAAGAAGGCGCTAGACCTATTAATAACGAGTTAGATTCTATTGTTAGCCCTGTTGATGGCGTAATTGCACAAATGGGACGAATTAAGAATGGTACTCTAATTCAAGCAAAGGGAATTCATTATTCTTTACAGCAGCTTATTGCTAATGGGAATCATAGTGTATTTGAAGACGGGCATTTCATGACAGTGTATTTAAGTCCTAGTGATTATCATAGGATACATATGCCTTTTACAGCCACAATCACTGAATATAAATATGTTCCTGGAAGGTTGTTCCCGGTTAACGATATTGGAGTGAATTATGTTGAAGGGTTATTTACCAAAAATGAAAGATTAACTACGTTTTTTAATATAAATGGGAATCATGCTGCACTTGTAAAAGTAGGAGCTTTTATTGTTGGAAGCATTCAAATTACATATGAAGATAGCATTCATAACCAACATCGAGGACAATCTATGCAGTCAATATTAAAAGAAGAGCCCACTTACCAAAAAGGTGAAGAGTTAGGTTGGTTTGAATTTGGTTCAACCATTATATTGATTTTAGATAAAAATGCTGGTAAATTTTTAACTTCCCTACAACCAGGAGATAAACTAATGATGGGACAAAAAATTGGGTTATTGGGTTAATATCTACAAAAAACACTTTTCGAAAAGAAAGGTGTTTTTATTTAGATTTTACTTCAGATGAAGTGTACAAATTCTAAATGACGAAGGTTATGATTGGTATATTAAACATCCAACATGATAATATAAAAATAGGAATTTTGAATTTACTTCCCTCTTTGCATGAAGAGAAAACGTATAAGAAATAGGTGTTGATTCGATGCGTAAAAAAGAAGCCATATTCAAACTGAAGCAAGAAATTAAGAAAGCTCAAAAGAGACAAAAACCTAATGCAGTTAAAGATAGCGGTCACATTAGAGGTTTAAAGAACGCTATTAAGATAATTAAAGGGCTATCTTAGGAGGAAATCAATATGAACATAGTTGCAATCGTCATCCTAATTATATTTGTTGCTTCAATCCCTCTTCACGCAAATTCATTTGAAGATGATTAAACAAAAGGGTTACATAAAACAAACGAAATATAATAACTATGAAGACAAAAACACTTTTCGTGAAAGAAAGGTGTTTTTTTATTTGGATTTGGATATCGCTTCCTCTCTCTCCTCTTTTGTATTCATACGATAGCTTTAATAAGTGCGAACAAAAATGTCTTCAAAGAATAATACTGATTTATTTAGAGGGGAATGCACAAGCGAAAAAAACAATTAAACAGATGCAACATAATATTAGAAAATGAGGTGTTTGTTTGATTCAATCTGAAAGCATTCCAGAAAAAGAAAGATATATTTTAGATAAAGTAAAAAGCTTATCTTCAGCAACGAAGCTATTGTTTATGGATATTATTAAAGATACTTCAAAAGATGGTGTATGTGTATATAACGGGGATTTTAATGAAAACATATGCGAGCTAACAGAGAAAGAAATTATTGTGAAAAATCCACTTTATAAAGGCGAGGGAATAAGTTTCTTTGTTTTATCTCAAGCACCTTACTTATTGAGAAAAATGGTACGCTATTCTGAGTTAAAGAAAGATAAGACTATTATCTAAATTCCCAAAAGACTATTTGAACCATATTTTAGCTCTCTTGATATAGATTGTTAATTTTTAATAGAAAAACAAAAAAACTGTACCATTAATGTACAGTTTTTTGTTAGTGAATTTATTTATGCTTATAATGTACATATAAGGAACGTTTGCCTTTGTAATACAATTTTGTTCCATTTTCATTAATTTTAGTTTTACAATCTTTAAATCCCAATTCTTCAAGTAAATAAGGTAATTCGTTTAATGATTTACCTTCTGCCAAAACTTTATCTTCTTCGTTTAAGTTTAGGCTTACTTCTTTTATTAGAATCATGAAATCATCCTTCTCATGTTTAATAATATAAATCTATTTAGTTTTGTAATTTTTATGTTGAAAATTCAACTAGTTTGAAAAACTCATAGGTTTCTTAATTAAAAAATATCCCCAATCATACGAATGATAACACGGAACGCGATAAACAATAGTCGAAAACATCCTACTATTAATTCTGGAACGAATAGTAAAATATCAGTAATAATATCGAATATAAGCCAACCGATATGAGAGTCTTTTCTTTTCTCTTTTCTCTTTTCGATTCTTTTCTTTCTCCAACTTTTGTTCTTCATGTTTAACATCCTTTCACGTTGCTAATACACTCATTATAAAGTAAAAATAAGAAAAAAAGAACTTGAATACCTAATTAATTAGAGGTCGTTCATATAAAACCACATCTTTTAAATGATATAAGAAATTTGTATTATTTCATGAGAAATTTTCACTCTGAATCTCTTAGATTTTGTTCTATTATTTTCTGAATATCTGCTGATAACGTAACCGCATCTTTGCAATTTGATACATCTATAGGTTCAGAAAAAATAATCTCTACATCTGCTGGTTTAACCTTTCCGTTGTTCATCTCCATTAACATGTAGGAATTTTTAATTGTGACAGGAACAATTTTAACACCTGATTTAAGCGCCAGTTTTAAACCTCCCGCCTTAAACTCGTTCATTTTCGGACCTTTACTTCTAGTTCCTTCTGGGAAAAGAACTAAATTTTCTCCGCTCTTTAACAATTCAACACCCTCATTGATGCTCTTTATAGCATTACGGGGGTTATTCCTATCTAAAAAGATACACCCTTTTGCTTTCATAACCCTACCTAGCAACGGAATTTTTTCCATTTCTTTTTTAGCAATGAATGTCGGTTTTCTAGGAATACATGCATACACAAGCGGAATGTCCATGTTACTTTGATGGTTCCCCACGAATAAATATGTTTCTTCATGAGATATATTTTCCAAACCTTTTATTGTTGTACGAGCACCAACAATTTTTATGATTTTTTTGATGCCCTTCTCTGCAACGGTTTCTATCAAACGAAAAGATTCTTTTTGTTTCCCTTCTGCGTGTAGCTTTTCAGCTTGGCGAATTTTCCTTAAATTCAAAGCAATATAACCAAATAAGTATGAATACAAACGAGTTGTTCTCATTTTATTCCTCCTTCAGATTTTTCTATGGTTTTACAAAAAACAAATAAAAACCTATACATAAATTTAACTTAAAAAGCTACATAATTAATCACCAATTCAGAAAAAAGAATGTATAATAAGCCTATATTAATAGGAATTAAAAAAACGGAGGATTTCATATGAAAGAGTTAACAAAAGAGATAATGAGTTTTTTAGAATTGGATTGGGAAAGTATCCAAAACTACTTTCTTACTTTGTTTTTCACAACATTAAGCGCTTATTTGGTTATTATTGCAATACGGTTTCTTCTTCATCAATTCTTTAAGCGTACAAGTTTAATTGATGAAAAAAAAGAAGAGACTATTGAAAGTGTATTCAGAAACACCTCATCCTACATTTTGCTTATCGTTTTTGTAATAACGGCAATTAAACCTTTCGCGGGTAGTCTAAAAGAATTCGTAGTAGCCGGTGGAATCATAGCCGCAATTATTGGATTTGGTGCTCAAAAATTAATTAATGACCTGATTAGTGGTATGTTTATGATATTTGAAAAAACCATTAGAGTTGGAGATTTTATTAATGTGAACGGAGAACGAGAAGGTGGTACCGTTGAAGAATTAGGATTCAGAATTGTTAAGATTCGACTTGTAAACGGTAAACTAGTAACAATTCAAAACGGAGAAATTCGTAAAATGGTAAATGGTTCTGTTGAAAAAAGACGCATATTTGAAAGTGTCATTGTTTCATTTAATGAAAATCCGAACAGAGTAAAAGAACTACTACAAGAGGTTTGTGATGAATTAAATGAAGTGCAAGCAGCATTATTGAAGACAGATAAAATATCAGGAGAATATATAGAGCAATACAATGTATATGGATTATCTTCGTTAGATATAAGTCCTAATGGTTATAAATTCTCTATTACAGCTACAGTAAATGATACAGACTATTTAACGGCTGCTCAAGAAGCAAAATATATGCTCGCTCAAAAAATGTTTGATAATAAGATTTTGATGCCAGCACAACAAATTGTTTTACAGCAATCAAACCAATATACAGAAGTATCTCATTCAAGATAATAGATAAGAGAAAGACCCTTGTTCTAAGAACAAGGGTCTAGTTTTTTATTAAAAATTGCGAGTTTCACTTTTATTATTTTTAGGAACGAATGGAATCTTGTTATATATTCGGATAATAACGTTTGCGATAGGTTGCAGAAATGGGCTAATTTTATAAATAAATGTACTAGCTACTAATCCTACTATAATGCCTCCTAAAACATCGAAAGGATAATGATGTCCTACATATACACGAGAAAATCCAGTCAAAATTGCAAGTAATAGCATACCGATTCCTATTTTACGATGACGGAATAAAATTGCGAACGCCAATGAAAATGCACCAGTTGTATGGTCACTTGGGAAAGAAGCATCAGCAGCGTGACTAATCAATAAATTAACATTGTGACTTACAAATGGACGAGCTTCAAAATAAATTTGACCAATTACAAAGCTGATACATAAAGCTAAAACGCTTGTAAATGCAGCGAAACATACACTTTGTTTATATTTTTCTTTTCCAAAAAACCACATTGCCAGTAAAGTTAAAGCGTAGATTATTAACGCTTTTTGTGTAACAAAAACCATAAATCCATCTAAAAATGGGTGATGACCAGCCATTTGATTTATGTCTTGAAATAATTTGTAGTTCATTAAAGTTCCTCATTTCTTAAATATGCATTTTACGGTAATTATTATCCATAAAGGAATAAATAATATGTTTTATTTTATTTTCATAAAACATATTATTTCCTTTGATTACGGGAACTTTATCTGAAAAAACATCGATTTATTTTTAGTTTGAAATTCATATAACATCCACTTTACTGCATGTTCCTAAAAGAATATTTTTTCAGATTCTGTATTAATCTCTTTTGGTATAGATTCAATAATAAGGTCTTCATCATAAAACAATTCCCATGATTCTACTAGTTCTTCTGCCCAATTAACATCAACGATTAAATTTGTAGATTCAACTTTTAAAAGAGATAAAATTTCTTCAACAGTATTTCCTTGTATATGTCCTTCTAGCGTTATGTCATGAGTAACTTGTTTTCTAAAGAACTCTTTATAATTCCATTGCATGACAGTATGATTAACCACTGAGAAAACATCTTCATATTCAGAATGAGGTGCTTCCCAGGGTCCAGCTGGAATGGAAGTATAGTTAAATGTCACTAAAACCAACACGTCTTTCAAATCTTGTGGCAATTGTTGTTGTAGTTCCCCTGCCCCATCATGACCTATTCCTTCGTTTTGATAGTAATCGTTTAAATAGTCTTGTAACCTACCATCAATCGCACGAAATTCCTTCATCCTTGCCTTTTTACCAGTATCATCAATTTCTATCAATGCATAGCCACAAACATTCTTTTGAGGATTTTCCATGATGTTATCTCCTATCTATATTTGTATACGTGAAATTATTCCACCTGTATTATACGTTTTTTGAATTTCGTTTTCTCGGATTTCAATTTTTTAAGTCTCTACCGCCTTATGTTTTGATGAATGAAATGATTAGCTACCTTTGATAGTTACTTTAATATCTTTGAATTGTTTTAAAAACGTTTCTTCTTGGCGTAACTCTGTTGATTTTATTTTTTTGACCCACACATTCCCCTTCTGATTATATCCATTAAAATAGTAGCCATTTTGCTTCAATTGGTCTTTACAAGAATAGGAATTATGTACAATCACATAATATATTGCCTCAATGTTGATGTCATTGGCTTTTCTGATATTTAGGTTTTCTGGTGATAAATGTTGAAGAATTAAATTCTTTTCTTGTTCAATATCTTGTTCTTCTATCTCCTTTGACCAACATTGTTTTTGAGCTTGAAATTTATAACCCCTACTTTTCAATATATCTTTAATAGAATAAGAGTTCATGACTTCAATTACATACATATTCCTTTTATCATCTATTTCTGGATTATACGTACTCGTCACAGGACCAAAATGTTTTTCTAACGCCCTAATATCACTTGCATTTTGCTGCGTACGAAGCTTCTGGTAGTCAACTACCCCCATTTGTACAGCTGTCTCTAATAACTCTTTAAACACTTGATAAAAACGCTTAGAATGCCCCGTGTCTCCGTATAGCGAATATTCCACATGATGGGCAACTTCATGCAAGGCAGTTCCAACGGTGTATTCTGTTGGTTGAGATAAATTAAAAATTCTTATTTTCCGCTCTCTTCGATTATAATCACCGTGTCTAGAGCGCATTTCTTTAGCATGGACTTCTACAAAAAAGCTTAAAATCTTTTCATTCGGATATGTTTTTTCTACAATTGTTTTTAATATCTTGTGAACTTCATAGGATAATGACATGTATATTCTCCCCTCTATAAAAATTGCTTCCTTTTTAATAGAAGAGAACAAAAAAATCAAGAAATTATTCAAAAAAGGATATAGTTGGGAAACGAATTTAAATTCAAACAAAAAAGCTGCCCCAAATAAATGAGCAGCTATCGATTATGTATGAATGATGTATCATGAATTGTTGTATATATGTATTAGTCTTGAATAGAATAAGAAACAGCTTGTTTTCCCATCTGTTCCCAACCTTTTTTAAACTGCTCAATAGGAGCTTTGTCGTTTTTGATTCCAGATAAAGGGTCATTAAAATATATGTATTCTTTATCATATCCTGTTATGAGTACACTATGCTCTTTCATTGTGATAGAAATGGGACCTGAAGGTGTCTCCCATGTCTTAAAATATTCAGAAGAAATTTCATCAAACATAGCATTGTTAATAACCCATACAGGTGTTCCTGCATCAATAAATAGAAAAATCTTTTCAAAATCCTGACCAGAAAAATCTACAATTCGATGGGGTAAATATTTCTCTGCTAATTCTGCAATTGGTCCATGATATACTCCGTATCCAGCTGTATCAAAAGCATACATATCTCCTACGAATCCATCATTTGGATTCCCAAAATGTGTCACGCCATTTTTAACGGTGCGCGGTGTAGGGTCCCTCTTGATTTCTTTCCCAAGTGTTTCTTTATTAACATCAACACCTGCGTATTGCAATAACATCGTTAGAGATGTGACTTCACACCCCCTAGGAAGTTCAGGAAGTTGATTGATAATAGGTGCATCTAAAATTACTTTTTCAGGTTCAGCTTTTTTATAAGAAGCTTTTACATTAGTAGGTGGATTTTTTGATAACTTTGTTTCAACTTCATATACTGTTTTCTGATTTTCTTCTGTCATCTTCCCCGATGCATGCAAAATTTCTTCTTTGCTCATATTAGTATAGCAAAACAAGCCAGCCGCTAGTGAAGTGACGGCTGCTGAAGTGAAAATAATCTTTTTCATATTTGTATTCCCCCGGAAGTTATGTTCTTGTTTTATACATTTTCTGAATTTATTTATTCCTTTAGAACTTTCTTAAGGATAATAGATGTTATTTTTTCATCAAACCTTTTAAATTTTGAATTTCAACACAATATTTTTCTCTAGCCCATGAATTATAAGATGGATGAGGAATGCCCTCTACTATGGTCCAATTAGGATTGGAAACACCTGATAACTTAAAGAATTTCTCTGCTGTTTTCCCGCATGGTACTAGGTATAATTTCTTGTCTTTTAATTCACGAAGAGATGCAGAGAATCTATCTAAAATAATTTTCTGTAAAATATTTTTAGATTCATCCTTATAAAAATCTTTGTTGTTTTTGCGAATCTGCTCAATTAGCTCTATGATTCCATCAAATTTTTCCGAATTAAATATACCATATTTTTCAATGGTTTTCGAGTGAATGTAAGCCGCTTTCTGCATAGGAATTCGGCATATATTCATAATGCCTATTTTATTTAAATGGTCCAATTCTTTCGATTCGCTAACTAATGCATCGTTATTTTGAATTAAAAAATCCTTTACAACTCTTCCTAAAGGGATTTTATTTTCTTGTCCAAAAAGCGCCTTCGTCATTGTTCCTCCTGATAATCCGGAAATGGGAGCATCATAAAACAACTCTTCTATATGAGGTGATTCTAGAATAAAAATAATCTCACTAGAATCCCCTATTAGATTAGGAACTTCATATTTTTTGTGAAGCTCTTCCATAAGGCTTTGAAAATCCTTTTGTATTTCAGTCACGTTAACAACCTCCTTTTCACATAGCTTATACCATAATATTATATCTTTTATTTTTGAAATTAAAATAGGAAATCCAGAATTTCTTTTGAAGAAAGGAATTATTTTCATCATTTTCAGTGAAAAAGGGAAACTATGGATTAAAAAAGGGGGGTGTTTTCCCCCTCCTTCAATAAAAATGGCTTATTATGATTAAAAAATTGAGTTTCCCAACAAATCCAGAATAAGAAATGCTATTATAAGAAAAAACAGAAGAATGGGTGAATTAAAATGGATGAAAGAAAATATAAATTAGTCGTTAGTGCATCTCTTGTAGAAATTATGACGTTGTACTTTGATACTACACTTGAAATAAAAATTACAGAAACATTGCTAAAAAAAGGCTACTATGACAGGCTTTTTTGCGAATATTACATCCGTAATAATGATAACGAATGGCTTCAAATTATGGATTTAGATGATGATGAATCCTACTAACAGCTAAATACTATACGTTTTCATCGTGGTTTTTACACTTTTATCAGATAAAAATATAAAAAGCCAAAAAGAGAATTCTTGGCTTTTTATATTGAATGTATTGAAAAACAGTTTTATCTTTTTATTGCTCAATCAATTATGGTTACTAGGACTTTCTCTTTTTCAACAGCCATTACTTCCTTTATATCCCTTACATCATTCACCATATTTTCGGTAGTTTTAATTTCAATAACAGGAAAAACTCCTTTGTAATACTTTTTAATCATAATAATGCCTAATCTATTTAATTCAGATTTAATTTTTTTGAAATTTTCTTCTTGATTTCGATAATCATAAGTAACGATATAGCTATTTGTAACATTGCCTTTCTCTTTGTCTGATTTCAAGTAAAAATATGATGAAATAAATACTATAATAATAATTAAGACCGTCAAAAATAATGTTTTTTTATTCATATATATTCCTCCGTTATATGTAATTTCAATAATTGTATATTAAATCCAAAAAAATAAAACAAAAAAGGTTCGGAATTCCGAACCTTTTTCTTATAACTTCAAATAGCGTTTTGTCTCCCATTCAGTAACCTGAAGAATATACTCTTTCCATTCAGCTTCTTTAATCGCCACAAAGTTAGATGCGGCATGCTCTCCTAAGGTTGATAAAACCACATCATCTTTTTTCAATTCTTCAATAGCTTCTATCAAACATACTGGTAAACTACCAATGCCTAGCTCTATTTTTTCTGAATCTGATAAATGATACAAGTTTTGTCTTTGTTCTTTTGGAGCCACTAGTTGATTTGTGACACCATCAAGACCAGATTTTAATAAAACAGCAAGTGTTAAATATGGATTCGCTGTTGGGTCTGGATTACGCACTTCAATACGCGTTCCTAAGCCACGAGAAGCCGGGATACGAATCATACAAGAGCGATTAGATGTTGACCAAGCAATATTTACAGGGGCTTCGTAGCCTGGCACTAGTCGTTTATAAGAATTAACTAATGGATTGGTAATAGCAGCGTTTGCTCTCGCATGTGAAAGAACACCAGCCATAAATTGTTGAGCTAATCCTGATAAACCAGTTTCAGTTGTTTCATCATAAAATGCATTTTTTCCATCCTTGAATAAAGAGATATGGCAGTGCATACCCGAACCACTAACAAACGCAATTGGTTTTGGCATAAAAGTAGCGTGTAAACCATGTTCAGCTGCAACTTGCTTTACTACCCACTTAAATGTTTGAATTCGGTCCGCTGTTGTTAAGGCATCATCGTATTTGAAATCTACTTCATGTTGCCCTTCCGCTACTTCATGATGAGACGCTTCAACTTCAAATCCTAATGCTTCTAATCTAAGTACGATATCGCGGCGACACGATTCACCTGAATCAATTGGCGCTAAATCAAAGTATTCTGCATTATCATTTACTTCAAGTGTGGCTTTCCCATCTTTGTCAGTTTTAAATAAGAAAAATTCTGGTTCTGGACCAACGTTTACTGAATACCCTTTTTCGGATGCTTCTTTTAATGCACGTTTTAAGATACCACGAGGGTCTCCCTCAAACGGTGTTTTATCTGGATTATAGATATCACAAATTAGACGAGCTACTTTATATCCTTTTTCTTCAAGAACTAACCAAGTATTTAAATCTGGATATAAATACATATCCGATTTTTCAATTTTAGCAAATCCAGAAATAGAAGAACCATCGAACATCATTTCATTATCTAATGCTTTATTTAATTGGCTAATTGGTAGCTCAATATCTTTTAAATTCCCTAATAGGTCTGTTAGTTGTAAGCGAAGAAATTGAATACCTTCTTCTTGCGCATTTGCTAAAATACTTTCTTTTGTGTGTGACATTATGAATTCCTCCAAAATATATATAAATGTTAAAAACTGTTCATTCTCAATTTGTATTTATAATATTATTCTGGTTTTATATAACTCCTTTTGTTTTGTAAGAAAATCTAACATACTATTTTAAATAGCTAACATGAAGGACTATTAAGTAAAAAAAATAATAAATAACTAGAAAAAATAAAAAAACACATTAAAATATCATTGTTTCTGATAAAAAAACGTCATTTGGGCGAAATTTCCGTTGAAACAATTGAGAAAAAGTATTAATGTTAATAGAGAATTAAATTACTAGGGAGGAAAATACAAATTGAAAAAAACCATTTATGGCTTGCTTGTTATGTTTCTATCATTATTTTTATTCATGACTGGAAATGTGGCTGAAGCAGCAGAACTTAAAACAATCACTTATACTGTACAAACAGGAGATACACTTTATTCTGTATCTCAAAAATTCCAAGTTATAAAACAGGAGATTACAGATGTAAATCCTGAATTACAAACAAACTCTACTTTGTACGCAGGTCAAATTATTAAAATTCCAGACCTAGCTTACGAGAAAAGTTTAGAAAAAGAAGTTGTTCGCCTTACAAATATTGAAAGAGCAAAAGTAGGACTTTCTGCATTGACATATGACTGGGAACTTTCTGGTGTAGCAAGATATAAGTCTAAGGATATGAGAGATTTAAGCTACATTTCACATTATAGTCCTACATACGGAGACCCTTTTATTATGATGAAAGATTTCGGTATATCTTTCACTAAAGCAGGAGAAAATGTTGCTGCTAAACAAGATACTCCAGAAAAAGTAGTTTCAAATTTCATGGGCAGTGAATCACACCGCGATAACATATTGAATCCTGGCTTCACACGTATTGGCGTAGGATACGCTCAAGGCGGATTATTAACACATTGGTGGACTCAACTGTTTATCACACCTTAATAATTTATAAAAAAAGAGCTTCCGTTTTACGGAAGCTCTTTTTTTACTTACACATTTTCTTTACTAAAACTTCTTTCCAAACTTCTACCAAGTTACCGTTTTCGTCTAGTTCAAAGAATAGAATCTTTTCTTTTTCATAATAATAGCCATTCTTAGCGCAAGAACATTCTTTGTCATTCTCTTTGTCTTTTCCACAAGTCCCTGAGTTCCCATCATTTCCATTGTTGCCATTGTTACCGTTGTTACCGTTGTTTCCGTTGTTTCCGTTGTTTCCATCATTTCCATTGTTGCCGTTGTTGCCGTTGTTGCCGTTGTTTCCATCATTTCCATTGTTGCCGTTGTTGCCGTTGTTGCCGTTGTTTCCATCATTTCCATTGTTTCCGTTGTTGCCGTTGTTGCCGTTGTTGCCGTTGTTGCCATCATTTCCATTGTTTCCGTTGTTGCCATCATTTCCATTGTTTCCATTGTTTCCGTTGTTTCCATTGTTGCCGTTGTTGCCGTTGTTGCCATTGTTGCCGTTGTTTCCGTTGTTGCCGTTGTTGCCATCATTTCCATTGTTGCCGTTGTTTCCGTTGTTATCTTTATCTTTATCTTTATCTTTATCTTTATCTTTGTCTTTATCTTTGTCTTTATCTTTGTCTTTATCTTTATCTTTGTCTTTATCTTTGTCTTTGTCTTTGTTCTTATCTTTCTCTTTGTCTTTCTCTTTGTCCAAATCAATACCCGCAATGTAACCGTCATCCGTTTTAGTAGGGTCAAGTGGGTCTTTTCCACCTTGTTCTTTATTAGTTACATTTTCTTTTGAACTATTATTTGAACCTGTGCCACCTTGTTCTTTATTAGTTACATTTTCTTTTGAACTATTATTTGAACCTGTGCCACCTTGTCCATTATTGGCTACATTTTCTTTTGAACTATTATTTGAACCTATTTCTTTGTTACCTTTATTTGGTTTATTTCCATCCCATCTATTAATAAGACCTATGCCATTGTGTCCTTCGGAAGATGTTTTGTCTTTTTGTTTATTCAACAAATCATTATTCTCTTTCTCTGTTTCAGATAAAAAGGATGACATTTTTGTTGTATTGTAAATCACACCTGTTTTTGTATCTAACAGATAAGTATTGATAGAATCATTTGAATCTCTCAGATTAGATACATCAACATCATTGTTGTTACCTTTATTCGAATGAGTGCCCTTAATAGTTTGAGCAAAAGCAACATTAGGGTCATCATCCGTTATAAAAGGTATAGTTGGTGATGTTGTCTCATCTTGGTCACTGCTGTTGTCTTCTGGCGAATCTTTTTTATGTGGTTCTCTACCCATTGCAAAATTTGATTTAACGTTACTTTGATTGCCGATAAAGCTATATATCATTTTGTTAATATCAAGCCCACTCATATTTAATATGAAAAATGCAGCAATTAAAGTAGGTACTAAAAGAAATCCTGCACGGGAGTAACCGGAAAAGATGTTTTTAAAATTATTAATATATAAGTCATCTGTGGTAAAAACAATCTCTTCTCCAACTTGCTTGTTTGAAAAAGTATTTTTGTTCACACGAAGAAAGTCCCCTTCTGAACCGAATACAACAAAAAACTTTTTCTTTTCTTCTAATATCAAACCTTTCAATGAAGTATCCCCTCTACCCAGTATTCTTTTAGTAGCTTATATTCACCAGCTAACAATATTGTTAAACCAATGATATAGGCTTCATTTTTTACAAGAAAACTCTCCTTTACCGAAATATTAGAAGTTACTTCCAAAACAGGAATGCTTCTTTGTAAAAAAAGTTTTTCTTTCATATGTTTATTTTCCGTGATGCTTTTCGCTATAGATAATGCTAAATGAATATCTTTTTCTTTTCTTGGCTTTTCATTTACCATCGAAGAAAAATTCAAGCCGAAAGGTTGTAAATCTTTGGAAAATTTCAAAATTTCCTTCTTTCGTTTATCAGCATTGTCTATATTTGCGACTTCAGATAGATTTTTATGTATCGCCTCATCAGCGAAATCTCTTTCTGGATTCTTCTTTCCAAAGAGAGCTTGGAATTTTCGCAAAACACTGACCTTCTTTTTCGGAACAGTTGATTCACTTCTTGTTGTAATCAACATTATGTTTGTGTTTACCTCCCTTCTTTCTAATGATACTTCCCCCTCGCTGGGATGTAATTGCTTGTTGACCCCTTATCATTAAACAACATACCTTACTATTCTTACCGAAAATAAATAAAATGGCAATAGTCCAATTCATCCCAAATAAATTGATTTTATTTAAAATTTAAAAAGGATAAGTTAATTGAATAAGCTTGAGCATGTACAGCCCTAACTTATGAGGTATTCTAAGGAAGATTATAACATTCTAAACAAACATAATGCTACAAATTTACATTGAAATGAAGATATTAACTATTTTACTATTTCAAGACAATGAAATTACAAATATACGGATTTTAACAAGCTCTCTTTGTGTATCGAAGAATTAAAAAAGTCTGCTTATACAGACTTTATTTAAAATCCCTTTTTGCGATATAACGCTTAACATAACATTGCTTAATAGCAATATCATGTTTAAATATGTACGATTAAGAAAAGACTCTTTTCTCTTGGCAATATAAACGCGCAACGTGACCCTTATCAGCAACGACATCATGTGTAATATGTACAATCACGAAATTCTTTTTAAAGTCATTAAAGTGAACAAAAATTTGTTCATTTTCGGAAAATTGCCATTCACTCTCAAAAGATGTCATTTTCTCGCCTATTGTTGTATAGATTTCATATTTTTTCAATCTAAACACCTCTTCTTGTCAAAATTTTAATAAAAGATACCACATTTTTATATATATTCTAGGAAATGTGTTTGTTTTCTTCATTAAACTAAAAAATTAACAAAAAGAGCGACTATACCCTTGCCAAATAACAAAAGTAAAATAAACCACTATATATGTATTGAACGAATCAACCTTTCTTTCCTCACCATCATCGTACATATGTTCTTGTTTTATCATACAAAAAAATGTTAAAAATTTCAACAGTTTTTTGTAACCAATAATATTACAAATGGAGATTGTTGTAAGTTATTGTTACGTAAAGACAGAATCTTCACCATTTTTTTTCATATGTAGTATTATTTTAAAAATCTAGTGTTGATAATGCTTTTCACTAATTTTTTAATAGGTTTTTAATAATAAAAAGTTAATTAGTAATTTAAGCAATTATTTCAGAATGATATTTTTTTATTAAAGAGGTGTAATATGGGACACGAACATAATCATAGTCATAGCAATAAAAAAGTTTTATTTTTTGCTTTTTTTATAACTACTTTGTTTGCTCTATTAGAAGTAATATATGGTTTCATAACAGGCTCACTACTTCTCCTGAGTGAAGGTGGGCATATGTTAAGTGACGGTTTATCATTAGGGCTTGCCTTTTTCGCAGTAGTTTTAGCAACAAAGGCTGCAACAGCAACAAAAATGTTTGGATATAAACGAGCAGAACCTATTGCTGCATTTTTAAATGGGTTAGGACTTATTGCAATTCCTATTTTTGTAATATGTGAAGCTGTGAAACGTTTAATTTATGGAAGTGGACAAATTTTAAGTAAGGAAATGCTTGTGGTTGCGGCAATTGGCTTAGTTGTGAATCTAGCAGTTGCTTTTGCATTAAGTAGAGGTGAAAAAGATAATATTAATGTAAGAGCTGCTGCTCTCCATGTTCTTGCAGATTTACTGAGCTCTGTTTCAACAATTATTGTGAGTTTGCTAATCATGTTTTTCAACTTCACTATCATAGACCCAATAGCAAGTATTATTGTATCGTTAATTATTCTTTCTGGTGGATGGAAAATTACAAGGGAATCTCTTAATATCCTAATGGAAGGTAAGCCTAAGGGGTTTGATGTTGAAGAATTAAAGAAAGAGATTCTAAATGTGGATGGAGTTTCTACTATTGAAGATATCAAAGTTTGGAGTCTTTCTGGAGATTCACATTATCTGAACGCCCATATTACAATTTCTGATGAAACAAAATACAAAGAAATTATGGAAAACATTCATGAATTAACTCATAAATATGACCTTCGTGAGACTGTTCAAATTACTTATTAATTCTCCAGCCATCTAATCATTTTAATAAAGGTGCAATTCAAAGGTGCAATTCAAAGGTGTAATCAAAAATAAAAACGCAAGCTAATTTGTTGCTTGCGTTTTTGCTTATTTTCGTTGATTTACTTAGTTACCAGACTCATAAATGCTCCAATCGCCCCAGCTTTTATAAACCTCCTGATTTTGTTCGTTATTCTTTACTATATTTCCAACATCGTGTCGATAATTGTGCCAAAAAGTATACAAAGCATCATCATTTCTCAAACAGAAGTCAAATTCCAAGCAATCATCGACTAAATCAATGCAACCGCTGTCTAAAAGACCAATATCCTCTTCTTTGATTCTGCCCTTTTCATTTAATTCGCTTATAATGATTTTTTTAAATTGATAAAAACCATTCATTTTGAATTCCCCCTTATTAAGAAAGCCTTATACATTAATTTGCAATTTCTGTCTTTTCCCCTCTTGCTCTATTTTCATCACCAATTGCATAACCATTATCATTCTATTAAATGGCTCTTATTTTTCTGGATATAAAATAGAAAAAGCAAGGGACATAATGTACCTTACTTTTTATAATTTTAATGTCAATTTAATCCGAAGTGCATAATATCTTCATCAGTTGGTTCAAAATAAATCACATACGCTTTACGGTCCTCATTGATTTCGAATGAATGAACGTTTCGCTGTCCTAAACCCTCTATTTCTACTGCATTCTTCAGTAAATATCTTATTACTTCATTTTGACCAGATAACCAAATATACGTAGCCAGTGGCATATTATCAGCTTTATTATGATTATAGGGTCGAAACTCCAAAATATTTTTATCTTCAAAAATATTAACTTTTTCATCTTCAAAAAATGTAGATTTCCCTTTATTTTCTAAAATCACCACATCTTCACCATCAATCATTTCATTCCATATCAATTTGTATCGATTTCCCCCTATAATAAGGTATTGGCAAAGTTGTCGTGCATATACTCCATCTTCCCCAATAAAAGAGCTGTTGTATTCTTTAAACTCCGTGTATTGGTCATTTTCTCGAATAAAATATTTTAGATTTAAGTTATTCATAGTTGTTTCCTCCTTGTAATATGTTTTTTTGATTTTTTATATGATACACTTAATTTTTCTAAAAACAAGATTTTCCCAAAAATATGAAGTAAAGTTGAAGCTCGCCAACAAATCATAATAGGGAAAAGGTAGTTGTAAACAAAAAAACAAGAGGGGGCTCCTCTTGTTTTTTATTTTGAAAAATATTTAGTTTTTTCTAGCATAGGGATTAGATATCTCTAATCTTTTTTGAAGTGCTCTTTTTGCCTCTTGTTCTTTCTGAACATCTAATCCTGTATGAAGTCCTCTTTTTGTTTCTTGCTCCTTCTGCACAAAATCTAATAATAACTTTGCTCTTAATTTAGATACATCGGATTCTTTGATTGCATTGGTCCAACTTCCATATATATCTATAATTATTTCACAGCTAGGAATCACAGAAAAAGGTTCTTCAGCTAAAAGTTTCTTCCTATAATTATCGTACACTTGGCTGGTTATGTTCCCATTGTTTATTAATGCACAATTTCGGATATGAGTAGAACAAAGTTCTTTTGGATAAGCCTCCAAAGCGCTATCCCATAAATTTATGGATTTTAAGATGGTTCTCCATTTCCCTAAAGCTCTAATCATTTGTTTTGAACTAGGATATTCAGGATGATTATATTTCTCTATGAATGCATCATACATTTCCTCACTTGGATTACTTGGAAATTCAGTGACAAATTGAATTAAGATTTCTTTACAATATTGTTGAAATTCTTCTTTTGATTTAATTTCCGCCTGTTTAACCGCATTGCTCCACGTTCCAAAAACGTTAATAATCACATTAAATGTAGGTGTTCTATTGGATTGTTTATAAATAACAGTCGATATGTATCCTCCGTTTTCCTTTGCGCATTGTTGAAGTTGTTCAATGCACTCTTTTTCCAAAACTTTCATTTCCATTGTATCTCACACCCTTCTTTGTAATTATACAAGCCTACTACTGATAATTCCATATGCAAAAAAAGACCAGGTTTCTAACAAAAAATCGATATTTTTTTTATTTTTAAACAAAAGGTAAATTTTTACAATATAATGTTAGAAATTTTTAAGGGGGAACACTCTAGTATGACACTGTTTTTTGGGGGAAAAGAAAATTTTAAGTTATTCGCATCAAGCCTTATTATTCTAAATGGTAGTTATCATCTTTTAGAAGAAAAACCAGAAAAAATTTACGAAGTTGTCGAAGTTTCATCGCAACCTATTATAGAGAAAAGAACCATTGAAATTCCAAATTTCGTTAAAAATCCAATGAATTTTTCAGTGGATTTTGTTCCTATTTTTGATGAAGTAGTTAGGTCTAAAATAAAAGAGGCTATAACAAGAAACGATGTATATCAAAGAATCGGATTAGACGGGGCTTTATATGGAAACTTATTTACGAAATATCCAGAGTTAACAGACACCATTTTGGAAGCATCTGATAGATTTACAGTTAACCCGTTTTTTCTAGCTGCTGTCATTATGCAAGAGAGCGGTAATGGGACTTCGAATGCTTTATACGAAAGAAACAACACATCTGGAATGCGTTGTGTACGTGCAGAATCTATTGAAAAAGTAAAAAAAGAATATCCCAAATTCGGAAATATTGAATGTATGTCGATTGATGAACATGGAGAATATGCTGTATTCGATTCGATTAAAGATTCAATTATATATACAGCTTGGACATTGCGAGAGAACTACTTAAATAAAGGATTAACGACGGTTCGGTCCATCGGAGAAATTTATGCTCCTATTGGTGACGAAGGTGACATAGAAAATCTAAATAAGGAATGGATACCTAGTATTAAATCAAGATTAAATCAGTTTGGTTTAGCGAATGTGGAATAAATATAGGACATTACAATTTTAAATAAGCAAGGGAACCTCCCTTTCTTTTATCATTTTTAGCGATAAAACCCCAATCTAAACACGAAATGGTAGGTTGGGAAAGATGTAAACATGCACAAGAAACAAAAAGACACCTTGATAGGTGTCTTTGTATGTGATATATCCAAGTGTTTAATATATCTTAGCCGAAATATTTATACTCTATATACATATCATTGTCAATGAAACGGACATTTTTTAAACTGCCGCTTCTTCAACTTTGTTTACTTCCTTCTTATCAACAATTCTTGCTAACGATTGAGCTCTTTGTAAAAATGTGAAAAGTGCTCCAAAATCATTACCCTCCAAGCTAAGTTCTTGTTTGATTTCATTCAATTGTTGTTCAACTACTTTTTTACCCTTTTCCACTTCAACTAATTTCTTGTTAAGGTTTTCATTTTCTACAATTAAATGTTTGTAATTATTAAGAAAAAGAATAAGTGCATCTATGTCAAAAGGTATTTCTTCGGGTAATTGTATTTCTTCATCAGAAACAACAGTATCCAGTTCTGTGGTTAAAGATGCTTTTGTTGTATGAACAAATTCCTTCTCCTGCATTTTCGTAATTTCTGGCGTATACTTTTTTGGTTTGTTTTTTCTACCTTCTGTTTTTGCAGATGATAATTCCTCTGCGTATATTTTTCGAACTTCGGAATTCCACCTAAATCCTATTGCTGATGCTGTTCTTCCAACTTGAGAGGCTACTACATTAAATGCTTCTACTTGGGTTCCTCCATTTCCAACTACATTTATCACAGTATCCCCTAGTAGTTTATCTTCTTCAGGTGTCCATGAGTCTTTACGATTGTTTTTAACCATCTAGATTCCTCCTTTAAAAGAAGTATTGTCACCGTTTTAATAAAATTAGATATAAGTTAAGTAATACATATATATGTAATGACATTTAAAATAAGACATATTATTTAACAAAAAAATAGAGTAAAAACTTCTCTGCTGCTTCCTATATAAAGAAAATAAAACACCTCCGATATATCTAAATATAATCGGAGGTGTTTTTGCCCTTTATTAATTTGCCCATTATTACCGCATCACTTTTTATTGTATATACATAGTATATACAAATAGTTTTAGTTTTGCAACTTATATACTTATTTTTTAAAATTTAACATTACCTTTTCAAGAATTTTTCTAACTTTCAACAATACTTTTTCTAATTTTTGTTTTTCTCGATATGTATCGTGGTGCGCTTGTATTTCCCAAAGTAAAGGCTCTACATAGGTTTTAGCAGAAAAGAAGAAGGTTGAATGTTCTTCGTATTTGTTTCTTGCTTCTTTGAAAAAAGGAATGTAATGTTTTTGTGTTTCCCTGGCTTGACGTATTTTCTTTTTAAATGGAGCATAGCGTAATGTCGCAAAGTTATTCATTCTATCTGCTGTTTTAATGAACGTAGCATCTTCATCTTCAAGTATAGCCGCAAGATAAATTTTAAGATTTTCTTGTTTTGTATAATCTACACCTTTTTTCTTCGATAATTTATCAACGATTTCAGCTACTCTTGGATTAAACATTTCCGAAATCTTCTCAATTGTATATCCAGGTACATCCTCTACTATGTCATGCAATAAAGATGCAATAAGAAGGTTTTCATCTTTATTTTCTTTTATTCTCGCATTGATTAAAATTTGAGTGACATCAACAAGATGATAATAATAATGTACTCCATTATGGCGCTTATAACCTTTCTCCGCACACATCTCTTGTATAACTAATTTTAATGCTCGAATAGCATTTGGGTAATTCAAACGTTTGAGTTCTTTGAATAGATGCTTGGTACGACTACTTAATGTTTCTATGGCTATGTCCAATGTAAACACTCCTTAAAATAAAAATGAAAATCATCAAATGTTTGTTTCCCAACAAATCAAGTCTTATGAATTCATGTAACTGCTAAGTGTAGATATTTTCTAATATTAAAAATGATTTTATATATATTATTTAAAAATCTGGTAATTTCCTATAAATAAAGATAATTAAAATACATTCATTTTAATTAAATTACAGATTTTGCGATATGGGAAAGCCCATGTAGGACTTTAGTCCGCCTTTAGGCATGGGATGAAAGTATCGCTTTTGCGTAGCAAAACATGGTATACTTCATTCATAGTCATGCAAAAGACTCTAAAACAACTGTTCTCTGAAAATAGAATACATATCAGGTTGGAGTAGCAAATTCTTCTACTCCGTAAAATGTATTAAGTCGTCAAGAACAAGACGTTAAAACATTTGAGAACCAACAATCTGTACGGTATGGTCACAGTACCGTAGCCCACGAACCTATATGGTCTGTTGTGGGAGTGGTGATGGCACACCGCAATCTTGCACGTCAGCGATACCAGAAATGGACTTCGCCTTTGGTAGCAAGAATCCCACTGACGTTAGTCAGCTTGCCCCTTTAGGGGTGGGAGTGTCAAT